>CAVTMR010000007.1:0-783368 GCA_963735825.1 Candidatus Acidiferrales bacterium | reverse complement strand
CCTATCGGCTAGCGAACTTTTGGCGGTCGGGACTTGGACCGCGGATTGTTTTGCGGTGTCTACCGCTTCGTCAACTGTGACATCCGCAGTGAACTGGTAGCCTTTGCGAGCGATGGTCACGATCAAGCGAGTGTCCCCTGAGTTGTCCCCGAGTGCCTTACGTAAATGCGAGATGTATTGCTTCAGATTCCCTTCTTCTACAAACGTGTCGCCCCACACAGCTTGCAGCAATTCCTCCTTGGTGACCAAGCGGTTGGGGTTCTGAGCCAGGAAGAGCAGGACGTCGAAGGCCTTGGGGGTGAGAGAGACCGGTGAATCGGCGCGAGACAGCGTCCGCTTCCGGGAATCCAGCGCAAACTGGTCGAAACGGTACAGGTAACCGTCGCCAAGGCTCGACTTTGTATCCTTACCGAGATCCCCCATCGGATGGGTGTAGCGTCACACCGCAGCGACGTTTCGTCTCAACTCGCACGCCAGCCAGCAGCTGCCGAACATGGGCGGGGACCGCAGCTCGAGACCGCTCAGTTTTACTTGCAGAGTATCGACTGCATCGGCGGGAATCTCGCGATCGTCAGGAAACAAACACAAGTTCTCATACTCTCATACTCTTGCTGCTGTTCATCAAACACCGACAACGTTTTGCGCCAGGCCACTTGCTGTTGATCGTTGATCTCGCCGAGATAGAGAACGGTTCGCTGCACCGCTTTGCCGGAAGCGACTCGCTGGTTTTCTACAACACTGAAGTAGCGATGATCTTTGCCATCTTTTTTGCGATTGTTGCTGTGTAGAAACATGCTGACGCCAGATTGCCAGAAGTCCGAAGGCAAAAGGAAGCCACTTGGTGGTCTCCACTCTGCTGTTTTTCATAACTCGACGATGGAAACGCACGCCTTAACTACACAAATGATACCAAAAACACCGAAATTAGTTCGCAACTGCGAAGTTGGTTTAGAAACGGATGGCGACTTAGTGGGCTCAGCATTCATTTCATTCGATTGTACGTGAAGTCGTATTCGACCGTCCAAGTTTTCCCGCCGTCTGTTGAGCCTTGGCTAAACTGTCTCACTCTGTCTGGTCCCTGGGGAATGAATTGCAGGTGCCGCTTCAATTTTTGGCCGTTGCCTTGAGGGATTTCATCTGTCCAATAATCCATGATTCCGTCTTTGAGTTCGCCCCAAAAATAGATCATCCCTTGAGAATTGTCGACCCAAAATTGCTCCCAACGCTTCAAGCTTGTGTTGTAGCTGTTAAAGCTTTTGCCCTGATAGGGAGTATTCAGGCTCGTCCAGTTCTCCAATATCACGCAGTCGTTGAGTATTCGCTCGATCTTGCTCGTTCCTGCGGGCATGCCGCCGTGTGTTGTAACCACATTCCACTCCCCAACCCAAAAATCAAACTGGCGATTTTCCGCGGCGTAGGTGCATGGGTTCTGATTGCGTTTGGCCTGTTCGACAAGCTTGAGAAACGAGGCCTCACTCCGCATTCCGGCCAATTCCGTATCAGACATCATTAGCTCGGGCTGGCCAAATCCGTCTTGCACAGCCCGCTCAAGATACTGCTTCGCTTTGTCGTTGTGCTTCAGCGAAGCGTAGCAGAGGGCAATTTCGTATTCGCCCAGAAAATTAGCGGCCCCGTTCTCGATCGCTTTTGCTAATGCCTCGATTGCCTGCTCGTGTTCACCCTTTCCGTGCAGCGACACACCAAGCCGGTACCACGCCCGGCCATTTTTTGGTTCGGCTGTGGTGATGTGACCGTAAAGCTCGGCGGCCTTTGCCCAATCTTTCGCCACGTACGAAGCGTTCGCTGGCGCAGCGTCCGGATGGGGAGAAGTCGTCTGTGCCTTGGCGACTCCCCAACTGAATGCAATGAAAAACGTGAATACAAAGAGCTGGGCCATAGTTCGCTTCATCATGATCATCTCTTTTGGTGGAAACTGTGTCAGTTTAGACGGCAGATTCCGAAGCTGGTGAGCACCACGATTTGTATAGGGCATTCAGCTAAACAAGCGCTAGCCAAACTCTGATTAACGGTAATCGTACATATGGATTTCGTCTCTCGTGAGTTCCGTTGGCTCAGGGGGGTGATACGTTATGGCCAAACTTACACTGCCTATACGTGGAACTAGGTTGTGGTGACTCCGGTCCTCTTCTACTGTCTCGCAAACCGAATCCCCAAACGGATCGCTATCAATACGCGCTCCCATACACCGCTTGCGCAGGCGTAACAGGGCTAGCAAACAAGAAAGCCGCTGACCTAATGCCAATTACAAAGCTGTATACCGTCTTCGACATCTACCTTCTTCTGCGTGGCATATAGTCTCAATTCAGATTCGTTTCCATGAGCGGCAAAGCAAAGGGATAGGCGGGCGCGATGCATGTCTTGTGGCACCGGAACGAGTACGGGGAAAGACTGGCATGTTGCCCGCCTTGGGCGGATGTCAGCTACCGCCGTCTACCTCCTCCCATGCGAGCGCCGCCGTAACTGCGCATCGAGTTGAAGTTCTGGGTACGCTGCGTGCCTTTGCTGCGCATTTGCTGTTGGGTTTGCAGCTTTGGCTCCGGCTTGTTGACGGATTGCCAGCCGTTGCCACTGTTGCTCGACCAACTACCGCTATCCCTGTTGTAGCGGTACACGCTGCCATCTTTGCCCGCATAGACGTTGTTCTTCCCAGCAGCGATACCTGTGTTCGTGTTGGTGTTGTAAACAAAGCCACCGCGATTTGCCGTGCCCTGGCCGCTATAGATGTTGCCAACGTATCCTGCGCCGCCTCCGGCGACGATTCCGGTGTTCGGGTTGTAGGTTGCTCCGCCGCGATAGCCGGCGGTGTTGCCAGTGTAGATGTTGGTATTGTAACCGCGTCCCGCGACTGTGCTCCGGCCAGTCTGAGTGTTGTAGTAGGCGCCGCGGCTTGCAGCCCCATAATTGCCGGTATAGGGATTTGCCCAGGCTGCTCCCGTGCGCGAATACGCCGTATTGCCCCAGACTCCGTACACATTGGCGACGGCGGCCCCTCCCCAAGCGCCCCATCCGTAATACGGATACCAGCAGCATCCGTAGTAGCCCATTGGTCCCCACCAGGGGTAATACCCGGGATAGTAGCCATATCCGTAACCAAAGCCGAAACTCCACCCGGTATCCTCGTTATAGGTGAACCCTGCTCCTACACCGTAGGTATAGGACCAGCCGGACCACATTGTGGAACTAATGTACGGTGGGTAATACCAACCTGTTCCGTAAACCACGGTCATCGTGTTGGCTGAGACCACCGTGCCGTAGTATCCGGGCGTGTAACCGACGTACACCACTTCAGGTGTAGAACCGTACACCTTCGCATAGGTCACGTAGTAGAGCGGAGAATTGGGCGGAATGTCGTAGATCTGTGCGGGCACCGTGCCGGCTACGATCCACGGACCTTGCGGAGACCGCGCATTGAACCAGACTCCTGCTTCGACGCAGTAATAGTTGTCGTCAGACACCTTGATGACAGCGGCACTCGTGTTCTCAGCGTAGCCGATTGAAGTGCCTCGAATCGGGACAAATTTCGCTTCGCCGTCATACTGCACGGTGACCTTTGCCTCCGAACGCGTGATGGTCGCCGTTTGCGGAATCGAGTTGGCGATCAACGCCTCTTTTGCCTGGGGGGTTCCAGGTACGGACGCCAGTACGGCGACCTTGGGGTTATCTTTTGGAATCTTCGCAAAGTCCGGGGGCATGTCCGTCGCGTTTACAAAAGTCCAAGGCCCGTCGAGGGTCGCTCCTTTGAACCAACGGCCCGAAATCAGGATGTAGTACTCGGCGCTGTACCGGAAAATGTTGCCGCTAGTATTGATCACATACTCAAGGCCAGTGCCGGGGATGAGATTGTACTTTGGCTCGCCCTTGGTTTCGATCAGCTCCGCTGGCCCGAAGACAACGAACACCACTGGGATCTCTGCTTTCTTCCCACTTTCTTTCAGCGAGGGTTGCTGTTTGGTCTGTTCGCCCTCAGGATTCTGCACCTGGTTCTGGCTGACAATAAATTCTTCAGCTTTCTTCATATCGGCAGGTAGTTTCTTGGCGTACTCCCACGGCTCTTCCAATTTTTGGGTTTGAAGCCACCAGTCCTGCACGCGGAGGAAGTAGATCTGCTTGTCGGCCTCGTAAAGAATGACTGATCTTGTGTTGATCACCCTTAGCAGCTTTGTGCCGGGTACTTCCCGCATCTGCGGCATGCCGTCAATCAGCACTTGCAGTGAAGGTTTGCTCGCAATGATCACCTTGGGCGGGTCGTTGTTCACATCGACACCCTTGACCAGTTCGTTGTCCGCGTCCAGCTCCGCCTCCAGTCGATCGAGCGAAATGGTTTTAGTGGCCCCCGGCAATTTCTTTTCCAAAAGCGCAGTCAGTTCGGCTTCCTTGTCCTGAGCCACTGGAAATTTCACCTTAGTGATGTTCGCCTGGTCGAGCGTCACCAACCGGTTGACCTTGTCCACTTCGGTCCGAGCCTGGAACCACACCACTCCGTACTTGGCAGCACTCTCTTTCCCGACTTCAGCTCGGCAGCGCAATAAAGGTCAATGAGGTTCTCATCCCATTTATCCACCTGAGGCTGATAAATAATGAAGGTGTCGGCGCCGCTGATGAAGGTGCGCGGCCAACCACTATCCGACGGTGCCTTCGTTTGTGTCTTGGTGTTCTTCGGTTTCGGGGAGTCCGGCAGTGATTGCTGTGCGTCGCTGGCACTACAAAGCAGGGAAAGCATAAAAATCAGGGCACAAATGACCGATGACGCCGCGTCGGTCGCGGGGCTACGCATTTGCATGATCAGACCTCCAACGCATGTCCACAGAGCGCTCTGCGTGAGGATTCTCAGGAGAACTCGACGGGCGCCAAAATTCCAAACTTTTGCCCTACGCAGCCACTGCTTTCGTCCGCTTCTGAACTAACTCCGATTCTGCTAGCAGCCAATCGTCCAGATCATGCCCGTCCTCTCTCCCTCGCTGTTCGTATAGATCGAAGGCGCGACGGCGGACCTGCTCCTGAATGTCAACGGGAGATTCTGTTGCACGGGTTTCCGTGGGCAAAGTCGGCATTTGCGGGTTCATTGTGTTGTCATTCCTTCATCCGTAAGAATTGCAGGTCAGTTGTTCCAGCACGACAATTCCTGTAATGAGCATAGGTTTAACTCCACTGCTGCGCAACTAGCGAATCCCTGACGTTCGTTCGGAACGGTGGCCTAGCTTCCTTAGGGCTCAATAATCGATTGGCGCCAAAAGGAATCAGAAGACTGCCGTCACCTTCACGGACACCGTAAAATCTCAGTCCCGTCGGATTGCCAGTACTGCGACCTATTTGCCCAGTAAAGGCGTTAGATCGTCACTCTACAAGTGCTAGTCTGTCACCCGCCATTTGCTCCCTCCGGGGTAGGTGGAATACGGGACCACTGGATACCAGCGACAAATAACCTTGCTGCTGGAAACGGTCGAGTTCAGGCATCGTCTGCGTTCGCTTTGGTCTTCATTTCGGTTCAGCCTTCACTTTTTTATCGTGAATAGCAAAGAATTTCGGTTCGCACCGTGACATCAGTTTCCCTCGAACTGGTGCTATCTACGGGGCCGGCGGCGGAGGACTCAGCCCCACCGAGCTTAACTTTACCCTCAAGCAGCTGATCCGCAGCGCGTGGTGACATCAAGAGAAGAACGAATTCGGTCGCACTTCCGCTAAGTTGTGATTCGGCGGAGCTACCCTCGAGCGCGACCATTGCAGGTGCGCCCCAAGGACCATAAAATCCAATTCCGCCGCGGCAAGTCATCACACCAGGCCCATAGCTGCCTGCACTGCCGACCGCGAACTTCAGTACAGAAGGCACAATCACAACACAATCCGCTTGATCGAGAATCCCCTGCGGAATCCTATCGGGAGCGTCAGAGATTTGTTCCATCACCTGCCCCGCTGTCAGGATAGATGGTGTCCGTCTCAAGTTTCATTCGGGGACGAAACGGCGCTGATCTATTTGTCGCAGATTCCACTACCACCACGCCGGATACGTAGTCAACGAGCCTCTTTGACGACGCGTCGGATATGAATAATCCAGCCACCACGACAGTACGCGTATTCGCTGGTGCCACTTTCGTTCAGCGAAGGGTAGCGACACGCGTGATTCTTTTCTGCTGACACGGCACGCCAGATGGAATAGGCTGTGGGCGTAATTCTGGTCGCCGCCCGGTGACTGACTAGCCGTCAGAGACCAGCGTATAAGCCTGCAGTACCGTATTCGCTGCTGACCTTTGTTGACCGCCCAGAATGCACGAAGATGGCAAATACGTCTGCTCACGGGACAGGGCCGCGATTCTTAATCGCAGATGACCACGCCTTGTTTGCCGAAACATTGCGGGTCTATCTGGAAAAGACTTATACCGTTGTAGGGCTGGTGCTGGACGGTCAGGCGATGGTGGCGGAAGCCATGCGACTGCGGCCGGACGTGATTGTTGTGGACGTCGGTATGCCGCTCTTGAATGGGCTAGATGCGGCCCGGAGAATCAAAGAACAAGCCCCCGACATCAAGTTCATCTTCCTGACGATGCGAGAAGACCCAAATCTTGCTGCTGCTGCGGCTCTTGAGCTTGGCCCAATCGGATTTGTGCTGAAACACTCGACCGGACAGGAGTTGTTAAAGGCAGTCGAGCATGTCATGCATGGCAATGCCTATATAACGCCCAAGCTGAGAGCTGAAGACTGGGCTGCAACGGAAGCTAGAGCGCGGCAGTTTTCCAGAAAATTGACCCAACGACAGCGGGAAATCGTTCAGTTGTTAGCCGAAGGCCTGACCATAAAGCAAATCGCGGGATTGCTCAACCTAAGTGAAAAGACTGTGGAATTTCACAAGCATCACGTCATGGAAGCTTTCAACCTTAGGAGCAACGCCGCCATGGTCATATTTGCCTTGAAGCAAGGATTGATTTCGCTAAAGCCCAACCGTCCTGCGCGAATACCGCCACAGAAGCGGCTATGAGTTTCGCTTTCATGGTCACCCCGCCGAGAGTGTTGCCCGAAAGTGTTTCGGTCTACCGCCGCACGCCGGTGGGTCTACGGCAGTCCCTACCAGGTAAAACCCAGTGACACCGCACGCTACCGTACTAACAATTTGTCCTCGCAAAGGATTTATTCATTTTCTTTACTCGAAGCGATGCGAAGGAGGCAGAAGCGACAGCCTTGGCTCTGTGTCGTAGAAGGCAATACAGAAGCGAGTCCGAAAATGACATCAATCGACAACAAGAAAGAGACCACCACAGGCGAAGCAGTTCGTGTTCTTGGACGCGATGCGTAGTCCTAGGAGGCGTGGCCGAAAGATGACCACAAAGCATGTTTTCTACTCGGCTAGCCATCAAAGACCTTAGCCTTCCCGAAATTACGCACCCCGCATGTTTTGCCAGGAACAGCAAATTCCGCGGGGCCACAGTCACGACCAAAAAGATGGAAACCTACAGTCTCAAAACCGCCTCTTCCCTCAAGTGAATTTGCATAGGCCCGCGTCCACCGCAATCATGGGCGGCCAGATAGCGGAAATCGCTATCTTCTTTGCGAAGGAAAATGAATCCGTGTTTATAGTCAAAGATTGAACTAGGGAGCGGAGTCCTGTCTCGTCCATGCCAAGGCATTTCGTAGATTTGGGTTATTTGTGAGAGAATGTCAAATTTAACGGCGGAGTCGGTAGACAACTATGGCGGACGACAAATATCCAATTCAACAAGAGCTCGCCGACCTAAAGAAAACTCTCGATTCCGACCCCACTAATGTCGAATCGGCAATTCGCTATTGGTCCGGACTCGCCTCCTTTGGGGGGAATGACGTCAGAAGTGGTGGGTTCGTCATTGAAGCATTTAGAGGATGCGCGCTAGCGTCTGACGCAGGGGTAGTCGCTTTGGCACGTGCGTATCGTGAACTCTTCGAGAAGAGCGGAGAGAAACCCCGCGCTAAACTATTCGATAAAGAACTCCTCCAAGCTCTGAAAACAAGGCTTCCCGACCTGTCGAACGGCGACCAAGCAATTGTCCAATGGCTTATCGCATCGATTGAGTAGGCCGCCTTATGCCGAACCGTCCTGAATGTCGACCAAAGAAGCGGCTTACTTTCTTGTATTCAGGCGTCACTGTAGCTAGCAGCTAGGGGTTTCCCTAGTAGCCCGGCATTCATTCCCGCACGTACCCTTAATCACGCTGCCCGGTTCGCCGCTCTGAAATTAGACCGAGTGCACCTTAATAATACTTTGTGGGGGACACTCTGATTCGCCCACGCATCCTATTAGCCGATGACCATGTAGCTATGCTGGAAGCCGAGATTGCTCTCTTGTCTCCCTATTTTGATGTTGTAGGGACCGCAGCAGATGGTGCGGCATTGGTATCGAAAGCCCATAGTCTCAGTCCTGACGTCGTTGTGACTGATATCAGCATGCCGATTTTGAACGGAATTGACGCTGTGCACAAACTGCGGGAGTCTGGTTCCAGAGCAAAGTTCGTATTTCTAACGATTCATTCGGATAAAGAGTTCGTCGACGGTTGCATGGGAGCGGGGGCGTTCGGATACGTGCAAAAGCGCCACATGAAATACCAATTGGTGCCCGCGATACAAGCGGCGCTCGCTGGTCAGTTCTACGTTTCACAACGCGATCCTACGAAGTGACATGCTCAGGGTAGCCGACAAACCGCTAACAATGCGAGGAACTCATTCCAAGTGAGCTTGACGCGGTGAATTAGCCGGATTCAGGTCATTCATCGCTGACTAGCACCTTCGGCCACGATTCGTTACAGAGATTTTCGAGCAGATTACGTGACTCTGCGATTCTGTGCCGTTTTTTCATCATGGTCACCGCGGTGCCGGCCGCTTCATCCCTGTCTTCTCGACCGTGGGAGTCGCCTTTTCCGACGCGAGAAAGTCGATGAGGCGTTTGGATGCCTCGGGATTCTTAGCATCTTTCACCACAGCGGCGGCGAATACCTGGACGAACTGAAGATCGGCGGGGATCGTGCCCACGAAATCAACGCCTCGAACGGGCAGGATTTCACTTACCGGCAGAACGACCATCGCCACTCCTCCGCTGGCGACCTCGGCCGCTCCCGCATTTGAGAGCTTATCCGCCAAGGCGCCAGCGATGCCGAGCTGCGGAAATACCCTAGCCTTGAGGTAGATCGCGGAGGTGCTTTGAATGCCGATGGATTTCGCCCGAAGCAGGGTTTGTTTGAAGGCCTTCACCGTGCTGATATCCGGACGGGGAGTGCCGGCACGCACACCAACTCCCAGCGGGACGCGGGCGAGGTCGACGTCTGAACCTATAACGATTCTGCCTTCCGCTAATAGCTCGGCGAGCCCTTCCCTCGACATTATGACCACGTCGGCGGGCTGACCGCGGCGAAGCTGAGCGCCAATCGTGGTGGGTCCATCGCCCTGAGAGGCTCCCCGCGCCGTGGTGACTGTAATGCCGGTGCTTTTCTCGAATTGGGGCAGAAGTTCCTGATAAGCGGCTGAGAAGCCGCCGGAGATCAGGACTCTGACCTGGGCAGGCGATAGGGAAGGCAAGGCGACAATAATCGTGATCGCGAAGATAAATATATGCGGCAACCGGCGTGACGTATTCATTTGGCCGTTTCCTCTCGAGTGGTCAATCAGCCCGGCAGCGACCCTCGCGCTGCCAGCGTCGGCTTTGATGACTACCTCGCGGCCGAGCTGCCGCAGAAATTTTATTCCTGCTAAATCGGATTCTCCTCGAAAAGGCGAGCAACGCGGGCGAAATCGAGATACGCTCGAACCTCAACGATCGTGCCATTCACAAAGCGACATATCCAACAGTACCGGTTGTCGAACCTGAGCCCGTTCTTTGCGGTGGCGTCAGAACGCAGCTCGACCACCGCCCAGTTGCCACTGACGAGTACAGGTTCCACATACAACTCTGCGCCTTGCGGTAGAACCTTCTCCAGCTTTTCAAATGTATGTGCGAGGAACTCGGCCTTGCTGTGATAGTGACCGACAAGAGGATGCGTCCCCTCGACGATCCAGTCCACGTCGTCCAAGACGTGATCGAAGAACCCTTTACCATCTCCGGATTCCAGATTTCTGAAAATTTCGCGAACGTAAGCCAGTGCTCAACTCCGGAGCTACACCAGATCGTGCAGTAGACACTCTCAGTACCCTCCTTCAAGAATGCTGATCATCAGCACAAAGAGTACCGTTCAACTAATGCCCGAAAAGCCGCAATACAGGGAATCTAGTAGGCCGGCAGCTTCTGTCCGCTCTGGGCAGCCTTCAACTCCAACGAAGTTTTGGGTAAGCAGTCGCGGTAGGGCCGATCAGCGATGGTCATCCCTACCGCGACAGTAATGCCTTCTGTTTGGCAGATTGCTCGCGCTAAACGCGCCAGTCGGCCTTCCGTCCAGCAATTGGCTGGTCACTGCTTTCCGGTACGATCTGGCGCGCTTCCGAGAACCACGCCTTGTCAGCAAACAAGAAATCAAGGGAGTGTTTTCCAACAGATGGTGTAGTCGGTAGTGCCTGAAACGGGAGCGGTATTCCAGTTTTGGCTGGATGTCAGCGTGGCTATCACATTGCTGCCGGCGTACAGCGGTGCCTTCGACTGGTTCCGTGCTTTCGTTGTTCGTTCCTTATCGTAACATTACCGACTCGGTTCTCCCATTTACCCCATTATCCGCTTCCGATGGGAAATCAATTCGGGGTTTCCCTGGTTCGCTTTTCGCTACGGCCTGTCGATTCGTGCCTTTTCCAAGCTCGTCGTTCCCTTCGTCACCAGGACGAAATCCTGCGTGACGGTTTCGCCGCTGATGATGTTTGCCGCTTCCTGGTCGGGGAAGAATCGGACGCCGCGCGATGCCACCATCTGGGTGGGCCCCGGCTGCAGGTTTCGGCAAGCCTTGATGCAGTGGGTCGTCCGGCTGTTAACCGAAATGTGGGAGGTTCGAATCCTCCCCGGGGAGCCAACTCCCTTGGCTCCAGCCCGGACACATGGGTTACCAAATGAATTCGCCGATTCCGAATGTCATAGGGAACGCGCTGAGGTTACAATCAGCGGGCTATGCCGGACAAGGAAAAAACTTCAGACTCGACACGGGGCCGCCTCAAGGTTTTTCTTGGCTACGCATCCCGGGTCGGCAAATCTTTCAGGATGTTCGACGAAGGCAGGCGGCGGCGCGACCGTGGACAGGATGTGGTGGTTGGGGCTCTGCAGGCAAAAATTCCGGCGGAGCTTGAGCCGCTGCAAGCTTCGCTCGAGATCATTCCGACGCTCAACATCAAAGGTGTCCCCGTCATTGACGTCCAAGCGATTCTCCAACGGCGCCCGCAAGTCTGCCTCATTGACGGACTCGCCTACGACAACCCGCCTGGCAGCCGTAATGCACATCGCTGGCAAGATGTCGAAGAATTGTTATCGGCGGGAATCACGATCGTTGCTTCCGTGAACCTGCAATATATCGAGGACCAGCGTGAAGCGGTGGAGAAACTCACCGGCAAGAGGGTGACACAGACCATCCCGCGCGAATTCCTGAACACCGCGGACGAGATCGTGATCGTGGACGCACCCACCCAAACGGCTACGGAACGGCGTTCCGCGCTGAGAGAAATGGCCCTGGTTCTTTCGGCCGATGTGATTGACGCGGGTTTACAGCGGTATATGCACTCGCACGGGATCGAACAAACTTGGGGCACACATGAGCGCTTCCTGCTCTGTCTTACGCCAAGAGCAAACTTCGAGCGCATGATGGCAACCGCTCGACGAAACGCCGCCCGTTTTCACTGCGACGTATTGGCCGCGTATGTAAGGCAGCCGGATCTCTCGGATGCGGACCGAACATCATTGGAGCACGGATTGGCGAAGGCGCGGGAAGCCGGTGCACAAGTGGAAGTGCTCGAAGGCGAGGATGCTGTCGGGACGATCGTACGGTACGCGCGTTCACATGGCGTCACACAGATTTTTGTCGGACACAGCGCAAGAAAAGACCTGGCAACGCGGATCTTCGGAAGCACCGTGAGCCGCCTGGTCCGAGCGGCACGAGGCATTGACGTGCGGGTTTTTCCGCACTAGATCGCGAGCGGAAATCATGAACCACCAAAAACGCCGAGGCCGATTGAAGATTTACCTGGGATACGCCGCCGGCGTGGGCAAAACCTACCAGATGCTGGTGGACGCGCGAGAGCTCAAAGCGCGCGGTGTGGACGTCGTCCTCGCGTTTCTTGAGTCCCAGGGTCGCGGTGATCTGATGGAGCGGTCCAAAGAATTTGAGATGGTGCCGCTGCTCCGCGTGGCGTGCCGCGGCAGTCACATCGAGGAGCTGGACATAGTCGGTATCCTGCAGCGTCGCCCGAAAGTGTGCATCGTGGACGATCTGGCACATACGAACGCGCCCGGGTCGGAACGGCAGCGACGCTGGCAGGACGTTCAGGTTTTGCTCGACGGTGGCGTGGACGTTCTTACGACGATGAATGTGCAGGATCTGGCGAGTCTCAGTGACCAGATCTGGCATATCACTGGCTTGCGAGTGCGCGAGACAGTGCCGGACTGGGTCATTCAGGAGGCGGATGAGGTGGTGATGGTAGACGTTACGCCGCGCGCGTTGCTTCACCGGTTGGAACGCGGCGTAATTTACCCTCCGGAAAGGGCGAAGGCTGAATCGGGAAGACTCTTTCAAGAACCAACGCTGGTGGCGCTGCGAGAGCTTGCGATCCGACAGACCGCACAGGCGCTGGAAGCGCGAGCGATAGCCAAAAAGCGGCCCGCGGAGCCACACGCGGAGAAAATCCTAGTGCACGTCACCGCAGAGGCTTCCACCGCCATGTTGTTGCGGCGCGCCCGCCGCGTGGCGGACTACCTTCACGCTGCATGTGTGGCGGTGTTTGTCAGCCCTGAGCGTGAATTTTCCAATTTGCCCGCGCCTGAGCGACAGGCCATCGAGCGTCACCTTCGCTTCGCCGAAAATCTCCGTATCGATACCGCGATCGTGCATAGCAAGAATCGTGCGGGCGCGCTTGTGGATTACGCGCACAAAAATGGAGTAACGCAGATATTCATCGGCCCTACGGTTGGACCGCCGAAACGCTGGTTCAGAGGACTGGATTTCACCGATCAGGTGCTGTACCAAGCGCGAGACCTCGAAGTGACGGTTGTGGCCGAACGCAGTCGAGGAGGAGACAGGCCCTCGCTGTATCCGGAGGACGAAGCCGGAGGCCTGATGCATCCGGGCTTCGTCGCCATATCGCCGGAAATCACGGTAGAAGATGCGATTAGCCAGCTTCGCCAGCACGCGGGACACATCGAGATGATTTATTACGCATACGTTCTCGACGAAGCGCAACATCTCATCGGTGTGGTTTCGTTCCGTGAACTGCTCGCCGCCGACAGATCGAAAAAGGTCCGCGATGTCATGCGCACCGACTTCGCATCCGTTTCCGAGGAGGAGGACAAAGAAGTCGTCGCACAACTCTTAGCCAAGCGCCGGCTCATTGCCTTGCCCGTCCTGGATCGCCAAGGCCGCATGCTGGGAATTGTCAGTAGCACGGATTTGGCGGGTGTCGTCCAGCAGGAGGCCAGCGAAGACATTCTGAAAATCGGCGGTATGGAAGCGCTCGAAGGTCCATACATGGACGTGACCTTCGCGCAGATGGTGCGAAAGCGAGCTGGCTGGCTTGCCATTCTATTTCTCGGTGAGATGCTGACTGCAACGGCGATGGGCTATTTCTCCGACGAAATTTCGCGTGCTGTGGTTCTTGCTCTGTTCATTCCGTTGATTATCAGCAGCGGAGGAAATTCAGGGTCGCAAGCCACAACATTGGTTATTCGAGCGATGGCGCTCGGCGAAATCCGGCTGCGGGATTGGTGGAGAGTGATCCGGCGGGAGTTGTTCGCGGGCATCGTGCTGGGAACAATCCTCGGGGTCATCGGCGTCACAAGAATTCTTCTTTGGCACACGCTGCGCGGGACCTACGGGGAGCACTATCTGGTGATCGCTCTTACCATCGGTTGTAGCCTGATCGGCGTGGTCATGTTTGGCACGCTCGCAGGCTCGATGTTGCCGTTTATTTTGCGCAGTTGTGGATTGGATCCCGCGAGCGCCTCTGCCCCGTTTGTTGCTACCCTCGTTGACGTCACCGGGCTGATCATCTATTTCAGCGTGGCCAGCGTCATTTTGCGAGGCATCCTGCTTTAGCCAAGAAATGTTTTGCGACTGCGGTCGGCGACGACTGTGACTTGAAGGTCTTGCGCTAAGCGCGCACTATGTCCTCGCTGAAATTCTCGCTCAGTGATCTGCAAAATGCGCTGCGAACCTCCCAGGAGTGGGCCCAAACTTATCCGCGAGATGAGAAGGCGCATTTTCGTGCAGCTGTTGCATACGGGCAACTCGGCAACAACCCACTTGCTGTGACTGCTCACAGGAGAGCGGCAAGAGTGTTCGCCGTACCGGTCAGGAGCTTGGCGTGGCGCACCGGCTGGAAGGCAGCGTACTCCGTGCAGGCCGGCGAGTACGCATCACGGCGCAGCTGATTCAAGTAAGCGATCAGACGCACCTTTGGGCGAGCAAATACGAGCGCGGGGTGGGAGACATTCTGGCGATCCAAAGCGATGTGGCGACGGCAATAGCCAGCGAGATCAAGATCAAACTTAGGTCAAGCTTCTTCGAGGAGGAGAAATCGAAGAGGTTGGCTGAATGAGGCGCAGCGATAGCAGTTTCAGCGTGATGAAGACCGCGGGAACCATACACACGAAGAGTCCAAAGACCCACATGAGAGCACCAGCAAAAACTTGGTCCTGCAACGGAGTAATACCGAAGAGCGAGGGAGCTTCATTGTACGAAGGGTAGAGGACACGATCGGAGAAGGCAAGAAATGCACCTAGCGCCCCGCCGGGCGACGTTCCAAGGAAAAGGTAGAGAGGCATGGACCAGCGAGGCCAACGCGCCTCGGAAGGAAACGGTTGCACAACCGGCCACGAGAAAAGTAAGGACGTTGTGAGGTTGATGACGCTCTACGCCACCGGAGAACGACGCGCTGAATTGACACACGTCACAACCAGCGGCGACCAAGAATGAACACCTCAGAAAACTGCGCTATCGAAGGGACAAGGTCGTTACCTTCTTAACCGGTTGCCCCTCTGTGATTTCGTAGATGGCGTCCGCGGACAGCTCAACAAACTGCTGGTTCAACCCGCTTGGCCATCGGACCTGGACCTTTTTCATAATGGCATCCGTTCCGAGTCCGAAATGCAGCCGGGTATCATTTGTTGAGTTGTAACTGCCGCCTCCCCGCACTTCGTCAATCTGGGTCATCTTCGCGGTGGTAACGACGACACGCGCTCCGATGGCTGCGCGATTACTTTCGGTCCCGACCAGCCGGAAAAGTACGCGATGATTCGAATTCTGCGTTTCGTTGATGAACAGCGATGGTGGTCCGTTAGCATTAAAAACGACAACGTCCAGGTTGCCATCGTTATTGATATCGCCAAATGCGGTTCCCCTGCGGGATTGCAGGCGGAGGTCGTTCAGCCCAGCGCTGTCTGAGGTATCTTCAAACGTTCGGTTTCCCAAATTACGAAAAAATTGCAACGGTTCGGCATAGCGGGCTTCACCCGGGAGCGCGTCCATCGAAGCTGAAAAATTGCCGTTGGCGATGAGAATGTCTGGCCATCCATCGTTGTCGAAGTCACCGAAACCTACCCCCCACTTAATCGGGGCGAGAGTCGGTCTCGCAATCAACGCCTTGTCGGCGATATCGACGAACTCCTCACCGCGATTCCAAAACAGACTAGCGGATTGATTCCCGAAACGAGTGACGACGAGGTCGAGCTTACCGTCGCGATCGAAATCACCGAAATCTCCCGCCATGTTTCCGTAATTTTGTCCAGAGGGTCCGACACCCGTGCCGGACTCCATTCCTACTTCTTCGAAGGTACCGTCGTGTTTGTTGTTGTAGAGGAAGTTCCTGCCTGAGTCATTGGTCACGAAGAGGTCGGGCCAGCCATCGTTGTCGTAGTCTCCCCAAACAACACCCATGCCATGGAGCTTATGAGGGTCATTGACACCAGCCTTCTCGGATACGTCTTCAAAAGTCCCGTCGCCACGATTGCGAAACAGGAAGTCGGTCTCCCCTTCCATGGTATCCGGCACCTCAACGAGAACGCCTTTGTAGCCGATGGATTGCGCGGGGTGCGGCAGATGCCGAACATCCGTGTGAACGTAACGAGCGACGAACAGATCGAGGAATCCATCCCGATCGTAGTCAGCCCAGGCGGCGCCGGTACAAAAGCCACCAACCTCAAGGCCAGCTTTCTTTGTCACATCTTCGAATTTGCACCCACCCAGATTGCGATAGAGCACGTTGTGGCCGTATCCGGTCACGTATAGATCGAGGAGTCCGTCGTTGTCAAAGTCCCCGACGGCGATTCCCATTCCCCATCCTTTGCTAGTCAAGCCGGCGGATTTTGTAACATCAGTGAAATGCGGTGTAGGAGAATCCGGGTCCTGGTGGTAGAGGGTAACCATCAAGTCTCCGCCGTTCAGGTACCGGTCGATGGTGGAATCGTTCACGACAGCAATGTCGAGCTTTCCATCATTGTCGCAGTCAAAAAGGGCGATCCCGCCACCAGCCATGGTGTCGAGGACATAGTGCCGCTCCGAGCGGGAGTGGGGGACGGTTTGAAGGCCTGCTCGAATCGCGATATCTTGGAAATGGACTGCAGGTTTTGGAATAGTAGTCAAGTTCTTCCTTGTGCCGTTGCTCTGCGCGGTCGGAGCGGGAGCAATCCCGCATTCTAGGCGCGCGTCGAGCGGGGACGATCGAATCGGGTAGGCGATTGAGGTGAATGCCGCCAGAGCAGCCAAGATGACCGAACGAAGTCTACGCATGAGACCGGTGGAATTCTAACAGAGTCTTTCGGCTCGGGGAGGCCCCTGCTGAGCAGCTATGCGCTTCCACCGTTCTGGGGCTGGTCGGCTGGGGCGGCCTGGGACAATCCAAAGCAACGTGCAGCTTGGTTTCTACCCTCGCCTTGAGTACGATTATTGATTCAGGCGCTGGTTCTTACGAGCGACTGGATTGGGAACGACCTCGCTCGAGGTTCGCATGCGGATGACTGCCAAAGCCGACGCCTCCATCGCGCTTGGGCTCGGACTCACCAACGAGTGCAATCTCGCCTGTTCCTTTTGCTACCGCGATCCAACTCGCGCGGATCGGCTCTCCCTGGATCAAGTGAAGTCCGTCATGGAACGCCTTCCTGTCCGCTCGGTGAACCTGGGCACTGGTGAGAACGGAATGCATCCGGACTACAAGACTATATTGGCTTACCTGCGAACTCGACCGGTGAAGCTCACAATCACTTCCAATGGTCACAGTGTTGCCGTTCTGGAAGACCATGACTTGCGTGCCTTCCATGACATCGAGTTTTCTCTCGATTACCCAACTCACGCGGAACAGGATGCCCAACGCGGCCCAGGTAACTGGGAACTGATTCATCAACAGGCCGAGCGTTGTGTTCGCCTGGGCGTACCCGTGACGATCATTGCGGTAATGATGAAGTCAAACTACATGAGGCTGGCGGATGTCGCACGAGTCGCGAAACGGTTTGGCGCTCCCTTGCGTGTGAACGTCTATCAGGCAGTGCGATCCGATCTCTACGCACTCACGTACGAAGAATACTGGCAGGGGTTCCGTGAGCTTTTCGAGAGCACCGACGCAATCGCCATCGGGGAGCCCTTGGTGCGGGCGATGGCCGGCCTACCGCCACTCGAGGGAGGATGTGGCGTCAGCACAGTGCGAGTTACGCCCCGCGCCACAACGCAGCCTTGCGTTTATTGGCCCGGCCCCGGAGAGCCATTGTCCGAGTTGGTTTTGGCTGGGTCCGAGATTCTGAACTCCGCACCTTTTGAGCAGGCCCGCACAGTTCCAGATGCGTGCCAGTCTTGCGAGTTTCGACAAACATGTCACGGAGGATGCGCAGGCCGACGGCGGCTGCAAGGGGCGCTACCGCAGCCGGATTTTTATTGTCCGATCATTCGGGGCGAGCGCCCACGGCTCGACATCCGCATGGCCGCAAATCGCGATCTGCCCAAACTGAGCAGTTCCTGCACCACCGTCGTCATTGCCCGCGAGTCCGAGTCGTGAAGATTTTCGTCAATCGCACGCAATCAGCTGCCCGCTTCCTACTGCGCGTCGATCCACTTGTCTGAGCCCGTTAGCTTGACGGCGACATTCGTAAGGAAAATCCGCGCCGGCTTGCCGTCCGCCGTTCCGCGATGGTCGGTCGAGAACAGCAGACCACCGGCCTTCTTATAGCCCGCCCATGTGGTTGTGACGTTGCTTGGCTTTTTGGGTCCGCCCCGATGATAGATGAATTCCTTGACTCGACCGTCAGACCCGACGTAGAGGTCCCATGTGTCTCCCGGCGTATAGCCGCCAACCTCCGCTGGATATTTCACCGACACGAGCTCGGCGGTGCCCTTTCCAATCGGCAGTTTTTGGTTGTCCTTCACTTCCACATTCGCGCTAGTGTCCCAGTAAACGTGGAACGGGAAGAGCGCCCAATAATTGTCGTTGACGAAGGCCGGCTCAATGTCATCTTTCACGTTGGCGGGCGCGCTGTTCAGTTGCGAGCGAAGGTATGTTACCTTCACCGGCTTGCCGTCTTTATCTTTCGATTCATAGGACACCTGCCCGGTCTTGGGCTCCCACTCCCAGGAACGACTGAGATTCACTTTCAAGGCCGGGAGCTCCAGGTTGAACGTATAGCGGATCGCTTCAATCTGCCCATACGAATCAAGCCCATAGGTCTTGGCAAGCTGTTCGACAACGGGTGGGCGCGTCTGTGCCCGGGAAGTGCCCGCCAGCAGCACCACCAAAAACAGGCAACCGATCGTCATGGAACGGCGCAACTTTGTCATGAAGGTTCCTCCTCAGTGAATGACCGAATGTGGCGTTGGATGACGTACAAAGGTCCCTGGATACGTAAAATCGCATGTGGTGCGGTTGCCTTCACGCTATCCGGTCCGCTGAGCATTGCAGTGCGGCCGATCGTCAGGCGCCACAAGCAAAATGGCGCCGCGTCCGCACAGCCTGTGCGACGGTGTGAGTTTCACAGGCCTCCCGTGCAATGACGAAGTTGCGCGACTGCTTGCTGCCATTCGCCGAACCAGCCTGCGGTCCTTGGGGCCTTCGCCGGAACGAGCCGCAATTCCCGGGCCAGCAGAATCAAGTCATTTGCAACGTCGATGTCATAGCACGATTCCGTGAAGCCGGTAGAGAGTTCAAGGGCCTTCGTGCGCGTCAGCAATCTGTCGAGCGCACTCCTTGTTCCCATAGGGTCGCTTTCGAAGAGCGCCGGGTGAACGGCCTTGGCGCCAACCAGATAGTAGCCTCCATCGTGGGTTGGTCCGACAACCACGTCATGCGTGGCGAGTATTTCGAACGCGCGGTCCAGAACCGACGGCGCGAGATGTGGACTGTCGCTATTGAATGCGATGACGTGCTGCCCGTCGGCGGCAGTGAAATGTCGAAAAACAGAAGTGAGTCCTGCGGCGAGACCTTCGCCTTTTTGCGCCACGACCTGCACTTTATTGCCTAACAGTTGCGCCAATTCGTCCTGATCCGACTCCGGGCACATCACCGCGACCTCCACGCTCGTCAATGACGTTGCCAACGCGAGGGTGTCCTCTAAAAGACAGCGATACAATGCCGTCACGGCGGAAGAAGGAAGGCTCTCAATGAGCCGGGTCTTGACCATGCCGGGCTTAGGCGCTTTCGCCATAATGACTAACGTGCGGTTTGGCTGAGAAAAACTCGCGGTGGCCTGGCTCGAGGATTCCATGAGAGATTGGTCCATCGGAACTTACGCCGGTCGCGGCGTTCCCGCCCTTTGACGTCGAAAATAATAGCGCACGATCCGGCTCAGGATAAACCACGCTGCTCCTACCGTGCCCTTCACGCGTACCGCTAATTTTGGACTTTCCAATGCGCGGGTAGTAGCTTACAGAAACTTCCACGATGCGAAATCCCGCGATGGCCCCTTTCACGATCATTTCCACCGCCCAGCCGTAGCTAGCCTCCTCGAGGACGAGGGCGCGTAGCACATCTGCGCGGCCGGCGCGAAACGGACCGAGGTCACTGACTTTCACGCCGTACAAAAGCCTGATCAGACCGGCGGCCAGGCGATTGCCGAATGATTGGTGCCACGGTAGCGCACCGGGGTTGCTTTTGCCCCCAAAGCGCGAACCGAGCGTAATGTCAGCGCGCCCCTCGATGATCGGAGCCAAGATAATCGGCAGCTCCGAAGGGCGGTCGCTGTAGTCTCCGTCGAGGAAAACGACCACGTCAGGATTTTGCGTATTCGCAAGCCCTGTCAAACAAGCGCGCCCATATCCCCGGCGAGGCTCGTGGATTACTTGCGCCCCCATCTTTCGCGCGAGATCGGGCGTTCCGTCAGTCGAGTTGCTGTCGACAACGATGACCTCCGTGACGAGATTGCAAGGAAGATCGGCAAGCACACGGCCAATGGCCTGCGCTTCGTTATGGGTAGGAATGATGACCGATACTCGCACGCAGATTCCCTCGTCACCACCAGGGGGACGCGTGGTGCCGCCGTGCAAGCAACACATCAATGCCCCAGGCACGACCTGCGCGTCCCACCGCGAGTCCGAGCGATGCGAGCACCGGAACCAGTAGTTCCCAAATCCATGACGTACCCAATTCCGAGACCCAAAGGCTGCCGAGGAAGAGGAATGCGACAAAGGCGGCTGGACGCGTCACTAGACCGATGACCAGCAGGATTCCCAGCGTGATCTCCGTCGCCGCCTGCATGGGAGCCGCCATGTGCGCATGGCTTGCAGCGAGTGCCATGACCGCTTTCCATGCCGCCGGCGAGTGACCCTTCTGAATGTAATAGTTGATCAGGTCGCTGTAGGCTGAAGGAGAGTAGAGCCCTTTCCCCAGATTCTCGAAGAAGACCCACACGAACATCGCACCGATTGTCACGCGAACCAATGCCAAGCCCTTTGCCGCATCGGATTGGCCGGCGAAGCTGGCTGTCGCATTTGGTGCTTGAGCTGCATTTGTCGTCATTCTAACCCTCTGCGCAATAGATGCCACCCGCGGCTAAAAGACGCAATCTTAAACTATCGGGGCCGTCTGTGCCACATAGATGCGCACGGAATAACTAAGTTACCGTCAGGCTCAGCGGTAGAAACGTTGGACGCCGAAACCACGCTCGCGTCCCTGAAAATAGGATTCTTGCCACAATATGCGACCGGCGATAACATATATGCCTTTGCAAATATCCGCAGACTTGGAATTGATGCTCCGATTCAACAGAATTACCGTCGTCAGAAGCCCCGTCTTCTTTCAGAGCACCGAAGTATGTTCAATACGCCCGTCGTTTCAACCATCTGCATGGTTGCCCTCTTCGTTTTTGTTGGGTGCACGGTTCGAGCACAACAGTCGTGCTCGGTTACCCTGCCGACGAAAATTCCGACAGCCGCTAATATTCTCAGCGCTCAGCAGGAACGGGTGTTCGGTGAAGCGGAATTGGTAGAAAGCAATCACCACGCCGCTCACGATGAGGAACTCGCGGCTCATCGCAACGCTGTCGCCGGCCGGGTTCTATCTCAATTCCCGCGCAATCAGGTGCTGGTTCACGTCATCGTGATTGACACGCCTGAAGCGGAGTCACTCAGTGTCGCTCGAGAACGAATCCATATCACGCGAAAAATGGTTGCCTGCTTAGGAATGACGACGAACCTGCCGGGTTACCGGGCCATGATGGCCACATCCTGGTGCACCAGAACGCCATCATCGTGAACCAATTATTTCACGAAATTCTGCGTGTTAACGTTGTCAGCGACCGCAAGGATATTTCTGACAAATTAATGCGCATGTTTAACAGCATCGACCGCGATACAAAGTTGTCGAGGAAAGCTGCTCAAATCATCGACCGGCAGGAAGGGATCCAGCATTAGGCAGATTGCGTGGCGCTGTATGCCTCGGCAGCGGCTGGCTATTCGCCGCAAGCGTGTGCGGAACTTTTTGACCGTTCGGCGGGAACAAATGGAAGCAGTAGCAGTATTCTGACCGATTTCTTCGGGACGACAACCTCGAGTCTTAGGCGCCTTCGGGAGACTAAAAAGGCCTTGAAGCGGCTCCAACGACCCTGTCAGGAAATGGTTCCAGTCGCGTCGCCAGAGTTCCGCACATGGCAAGCCGCGGTGATATCGGACCCCGATTTCGCCCGATGATGGATGCCAGCAGGGATGAAGGCAGAGGAGCATTCTCCCGCCCAAGCTGTGGCCAAGAAACTCTTTTGCTATGAATGCACGAAACGCCTGCGCGTTGGCTTATTCTATAAGCTCGTGTGAATCGAAGAATGAATCAGTCCCCAAGTCGCTGCCCCCTTGCGTGGCTTGCCCGCACAAGCTATTGTGTTTTGGGCGTGCCCTGGCAATTGCTCTTCCCATTGGCCGCCGCACTCTTCTTTCTCCTGTCGCCGCTCGCTGCGTTTGCCCAGAAGACGCCCACGGCCGCGAACGGCCCGCGCGCCTCTCTGAAAGGCACAGTCACCACACAAAATGGTGACGTACTGGTGGGAGCTACCGTAAAGCTCGCCAAGAATCCACCCATAGGCGTTCCGGCGACCGCAGAAACCGACGAGAACGGACAGTACGAATTCCACAATCTTCAGTCGGGAAACTACTCGATTTCTGTCGAGGCCGCGGGCTTCAAAAGAACCGAAAAAGCCGTGCTCCTGAAAGACGGAGAGCAGAACGTTCAGGATTTCCGTCTCGACGTCGAAACCGTCGCGGAAACCGTGCAGGTGACCGGAATGGCGACGATCATCTCTACCGAGAGCTCCTCCGCGCCGGTCTCCGTTGTCACCAACACGCAGTTGGTCACGCTGCCCACTCAGCAGGAACAAGTGAAGGAAGTGATTCCCGTGACTCCGGGCGTGGTGCGGACACTCGACAGCAAACTCGTATTCAAAGGCTCGGACGAGAATCAGAGCCTGCTGATCATCAATTCAACGCGGAACACGGACCCCGTAACCGGCAGTTTCGGCATTACGGTGCCAACCGATGCGGTTGAGTCTTTTGCCGTCTACAAGACACCCTATGACGCGAGCCTCGGCAGTTTTTCCGGTGGATTGACCACCATCGCCACAAAATCTCCGGCCGATAGCTTGGACTTCAATCTGACCAAGCTCGGAATCACCGTTTTGGGAAAAAATGGGCACATCTCCGGACTGGGCGGCGCAAATCCTGCTATCTCCTTCGACGTACCATTAATCGCCCATAAATTGCTCCTCTCGGAAGCCTTCCAGTACGAAATGAAGAAAACCACGGTAGAAGGTTTGCCCTGGCCGGATGACATCAGCAAGAAGCAGGGGTTTAATTCCTATTCGACCCTGGAGGCGATTCTCGGAACGAACCACCTGTTGACGTTAACCGTCAATGCCTTTCCGCTTCGAACCGACCATATTGATATCAGCGCTCTGATTCCGCAGCCCGCCTCCAACAGCCTGAATCAGAGTGGTGTCACCATCGCCTTGTCGGATCGATACGAGTTCGCGTCCCACGCCATCCTTTCCACCGTGGGGCAATACACGCGATTCGACAGCAATGCCCACGGTTATGGCCCGGAAGACATGCTGATTACTCCGCAAGGCTACGGCGGAAATTACTTCAACACCTGGTCCCGTCGTGGCAAAGAGTTTCAGCTTCTGTCAACGTACGAATTCGCGAAGAAAGAGTGGCACGGGTCGCATGAAATTCGGGCGGGCGTCGACATCGATTGGCGCAGCTTTTTCGGAACCACCGAATCGCATCCCATTCAAATCCTGAGAGGGGATAATTCGCTCGCCGAAACCATCAATTTCAGCGCCGCGCCAGCGCAAACGCCTTCCGACAGCGTTTTTGCCGAGTTCGTCCAGGACCACTGGCTATTGGGTTCGCACGTGAGCGCCGACCTGGGTCTCCGGTTTTCCACCGAGACGACTGGTTGGTCAGCCGGCGTGGCGCCGCGCGTGGGTTTAGCCTACTCGCCGGGTAAGGATGAAAAAACCGTCATCCGCGCCGGCGCGGGCCTTTTTTATGGTGTGCTGCCTCTGCTGGCGGCGAATTGGGCGGCAAATCCGGCCAGAACGACCACTGAGTTCGACGCCTCCGGCCTGCAGATTGGGCCGTCGATCACCTATACGAACGTGTACACGGCAGGGTTGAATCCACTGGTCTCCCCCGGCTTGCCTCCTCGACCGGACACCGCTCCCCGCAACCTAACCTGGAATGTCGGCGCGGTTCGGGAATTGTACAAGAACTTGCGGCTCGACGTGAGCTACCTGAACAGCCGCACAAGTTATCTCTTCGTGGTCGAACCCTTCACCGCCGCTTCGCCCACGAACACCTCCTACATGGGGCTAACCAACACCGGCTCTTCGAAGTATCACGAACTGGAGGCTTCGGTGCGTTACGCCTTTCGCGTCAGCGACCAGTTGAAAGCTTCCTACATCTGGAGCCACGCGCGCGGTGACCTGAACAATCTTTCCAGCGTCATGATCCCGTTCGCCGCTCCAGTTTTTCGCCCCAATGTTTACGGCATTTTGGCTTCCGATATTCCCAATCGCTTTGTCGCCTGGGGAATTTTCGCCTTGCCCTGGAAGATTACCTTCAGTCCGCTGGTCGACGTTCACTCCGGCTTCCCTTGGTCGCCGATCGACGTCACGCAACAGTATGTGGGCACGCCGAACGGCCAGCGCTTCCCGACGTTCTTCTCGCTGGACCTCAAGGCTTATCGCACGTTTCTGATACCCTTCTGGAAAAGCAAGAACGGAAAAGACCATCACTTCCGGCTTGGGGCCTACTCGCTGAACGTAACCAATCATGGGAACTTCAGCACCGTCTACAACAACGTGACATCTCCCGGCTATGGCAAGTTCGCTCGGGTTTCTCTACCGCCACGAAGGCATGACCCTCGACTTCGTGGATTGAGCTGCTGCTCTCGAATCCCGCCAAAGGGTTAGGTGAACAGAACAAGGGTGCATCGCGGACCAGCGAAGCCTCGCCGGTTCGCCCTAAACTGCGGATCGCCTAATACAACGGCGTCAGAAGTGACTCCAGAAATATATGAGGCGTCCAGTTGTAGAGGGGAGCACTACAAAGGTGACCTGTCACGGCAGAGATCGAGCTTCTTCATCCCCGCCTTTCCTTTTGCTGCCGTGCTAACGTGACCTGGCTTGGGTCCCGCCGTCTAACCGCGAGAGCGAAATACAGCGAGTCTCTCTGTTTCGAGCCTTCCAATGACGCTCAACCACTGCTCTTCGGCGACGACTGGCGTGCACGGACCAAATGTGCAGATTCGAATCTCTCGTTTAACGGATTCGCCTCGAAGCAAGTTCAACACATCTCGCAGGATGGTACCGGTAAAGGGCGAATACAAATAGAATACCGTACCGTCGGACAACTCTGCCGCGCGAGCGTCGCCCTGAACAAATCTCATGTTCTTCAGGTTTAGCGACCGAGCGCACTTCCGGGCACACTCGACATAGGCCGGCTCAAGTTCGATCCCAGTGCACCTCGCGCTGCTGCAAATGGCAGCGATCAATGTTACATGCCCCAGCCCGGAGCCGAGATCGATTAGAGAGTCCCGTTCAGTAAGTGCCGCTCGGCCGATGAAATCAAAAATATGGCGCGCAGGCGTCGGCTGGTAAGACACCATTTCGCGCTTTAACTGGACGACCTCAGCCGATGGCTTTTCCAACTGCAAGAATCCACTGAGCAATTCGTCCAGATAGTCATAGCCGCTGCAATTGACGAGATTGGCCGCACCGTTCCAATCGGGCATCCACTCACGCAACCTAACCCCGCCGGCGCCGCGCTGAATATCTCGACGGATGCCCTCGTAGAGTCTGGAATTAACGGACTCGAACTTAGTGTAAATGGTCCTCGCCCGGTGACGAAGTACTGTTCCGATGGCTTGCCCATTCGAAAGGTAGACATCAATCTGGTCGAGGGCTTCGACCCGTTGACGCAGATGCCAAGGTTCGTTCAGCGAACGATCTTGTTCCAACTCCCCAATGAGTCTCTCCAGCGCATTCTCGATAGACATTCTGTCACAGTCTGCCGGGCATATCTCGTTCGGCTTCGTCACCATAGTCAAAAGAGGCGCAGTGAATCGTTCTATTGGAACCCCAGGGGCGCAAGTGGCATGTTTCATCTGTTGACGGTTGATTGCGTGATTTCCGATTGCCGATCTTTCACGATTTACTGTAGGCTCTGGGGATCTGGGAAAGGTCAAGCAAACGTCAAAGCGGAGAGTCCGCTAAATGGCGCGCCTGATCCTGCTTGCTCCGGGGACTTCTTACTCCCAGCCTCCACCCAGAGCCTGATACAGCTGAACCAACGCGTTCAATTCATTTCCCTGCGCCTGCGCCAAGGCCAGCTCAGCGGAAAAAGAGTTTGTTTCGTTCGTCAGAACTTCAAGGTAGTCCGCTGTCCCCGCTTTGAAACGTATTTGCGACAGTCGCGCCGCATCCTGAGCGGATTCCACCAGGTTCTGTTGCTGGATGCGGAATTCACGATTTTTGCGATAAGCCACCAACGCGTTCGATACGTCGCGGAAAGCTCCTTGAATGGTCTGTTGGTAGGTCAGAAGCAATTGCTCGTGCTGCGCCTCAGCCAAACGGACTCCGGACTTCAGCCGCCCCCCTTCGAAGATCGGCTGTGTGAAGCTCCCAGCCAACGTCCAGACTCCGGCTGGGCCAGTGAATAGACTTGTCAGGGCCGCGCTCTCGAATCCAGCAGTTCCCGTCAATGAAATCTGAGGAAAATAGGCTGCCCTCGCCACGCCAATCTGCGCATTGGCGGCGATCAGATTTTGCTCGGCTTGGCGTATGTCGGGGCGCCGTTCCAAGAGTGCAGACGGAAGTCCCACAGGAACCTCGGGCGAATGAGGTTCCTCGGTCAGCTTCAAGCCGCGGGGAATGTCCCCCGGATTGTTCCCCAGCAGAATGCTGATGGCGTTTTCCTCCTGCGCAATCTGCCGTTCCAGGTCGGGTACTTCTGCAGCGGCCGTGTACACCAACTGCTCCGACTGCCGCACGTCCAGCAGCGAGTTGATTCCGTGTTGCTCCAGAGTTTTGGTTAAGTCCAGAGAGTCCTGGCGGGAACCTAGTGTCCCCTTCGAAATCTCCAGCTCCAGATCCAGCTGGCGAAGTAGAAAGTAGTCGCTCGCAACGCTCGCAACCAGCGTAGCCATCACTTCCTTTTGCGCCCATTCGTTCGCCAGAAGAGTGGCGCGCGCAGATTCCGTCGCTCTTCGATACTTTCCCCAGAAGTCCAGGTTCCAGGCCGCGGACGCCGTCAGCTCTCCCTGAGTCACCTCGTAACCAGGGAACGGGCCGATCTTGGGATTGCGCACGCTGTTAACATTGCCGCCGGCGCTGAGAGACGGAAACTGATCCGCCCGCGTAATGCCAAGTTGTGCCTGAGCTTCCAGAACTCGCGCAGCCGCAATGCGCACATCGTAATTATTCTTCAGAGCTGTGCGAATCAGACTTTGCAGTTCTTTGTCCTCAAAAACGTCCCACCATTTCTCGTCACCCAACGACCTAGCGACATTTGGTGACGTTGGCACCGACTCGGTAGTTGCCGGCTCGGACGCGCTCGCCCCGCGATAAGCGGCCGGGACTGTCACAGCCGGCCTTTTGTAGTTTGGTCCCACCGAGCACGCTGCCAAACAAAGCAGAGCTCCGCATAACAACGCGCTCAACAAAAACCCCAAACGACTACGTATGAACGTAGCTTTCATTGTCCTAGTCTCCATTGCGCTCGTGCATCGCATACGCCGGACTCGGTGCGGGAACTTGAGGGAAATGCTTCCGCGTCGACCGGAAGAACGAAAAACGGTCCAGGACCTTTTCCTGGAATTCCTCAAGGTACAGATAAATCGCTGGCGTGACGAACAGCGTCACAAACTGCGACACAATCAAGCCACCGATCACCACGAGACCAAGGGGCCGGCGCGACGAACCATCCGCTCCATATCCGAGGGCGATAGGGAGAGCGCCCAGTAGTGCTGCCATGGTTGTCATCATGATTGGACGGAAACGCTCCATGCTGGCATCGTGAATCGCTTGATCGTCTTTGACTCCCTGCCGTACCCGCTGCTCCGCAAAGTCCACGATCATGATGCCGTTCTTCTTCACAATGCCCATCAGCATGAACATGCCGATGTACGCGTACAGCGAAGCTTCTGCCTTGAATAGCCACAAGGTGAGCAATCCACCCACCAGCGCCACGGGCAACGAAGAGAGCACCGTGATCGGATGCAGGTAACTCTCGTAGAGAATCGCCAGAATTACGTACATGACAAAGATGGCAACGAGCATCAACACCACGAGATCCGCAGCCGTGTTGCGAAAGGTCAGAGCCTGCCCCTGCAGACTTCCCCGTACATCAGGGGGAAGAATCTCCTTGGCGCTCTTCTCAACAAAATCGGTGGCTTGACCAACGGTGTAGCCGGGTTTCATGTTGAAGAACAGCGTGACACTGGTGAACTGGTTGATGTGGTTCACCGCTTGTGGTCCCAGCAGCGCGTGCGAGTCAGTCACCGCGTTCAACGGAACCATGCGCTGCCCGTCATCGCTCTTGATATACAGCTTGCTCAGATCCTGAGGGTCGGCGCGCTGAGTCGTCAGCCACCTCCAGAATCACCTGATACTGATCGGTAGTCTTCTTGATCAGGTAACTGTAGTTCTGCGAATACGCGTCGTGCAACAGCGTCAAGATTCGCGTCTCGGAAACTCCGTACAGCTTGGCCTGATCGCGCAGAATATCCACCTGCAGATTCGGCGTATGGTTGAAAAGGTCCGAGTTCACGAACAGGAAACCGGGATATTCGTGCATCTTCGCCAGCAATTTATTCGACGAATCATAAACTTGGTTCGGGTCAATCCCGGAGAGTGCGTACGCGAATTCTCCCTGCACGTTCGCCGTTGCGCCGGTACTGATCTCCAGCACCGGGTTCGGCTGCAGAAACGCCAGCGCTCCTGGCACCGTCGACATGATCCCTCCCATCAGTTGCCCCGCGACTTGATCGATGGGCGCCCGCTGAGAGGGCTCTTTCAAAAACGCAAGCAAAAACGCTTGATTCGCTGGTAAAAACTGGCCGTTTCCGCTCATCGTGAACGTCGATGCCACTGCTGGATTGGCGTGCATGATCTTCTCCGCTGCGTCCTGATACCTATGCATCTGTTCCGGCGATGAGCCTTCTTGCGCAACCAGCACTCCGCGAATGAATGAGCTGTCGCCTACCGGCAGGAAGGACTTCGGCACGGTATAGAACAAATAGCCTGTCCCGAAAAGACAAACCAACCAGGCCAGCAAGGAAATCCAACGATAGCGAAGGAAAAACCACAGTTGTCGGCTGTACACACCAAGCACACGCTGTTCCACCCTACCGATCACTCGCTCCACCCAGGTCTTTTTCGTCCCCTCGCCGCGCTGAGAAAGCAGCCGGGAAGTCATCAGCGGAGTCAGAGTCAGCGAAACAATTCCGCTGGCGAGAATTGAAATTACGATCGTGATCGAAAACTCCCGGAAGATGCGTCCCACCAGCCCGCCCATGAACACCAACGGAATAAATACGGCCGCAAGAGATAGCGTCATCGTTAAAATCGTGAAGCTGATTTCCTTGGCCGAATTCAGGGAGGCCTCCAGCGCGTTCTGCCCCTCTTCCATCAAGCGAACGGTGTTCTCCAGAAACACGATGGCATCATCAACCAAAAATCCAATCGCCAGCGTCAGGGCCATCAGCGACAGATTGTCGAGGCTGTATCCCAGAACATTCATCGCCACAAACGTAAGTAGCAACGAAAGCGGCAAAGCGACGGCGGGAATGAGCGTATCGGTGGCGCGGCCAAGAAATACGAAAATGACCATGACCACGAGAAAAAATGCGATGTACAGCGTCGCTTGCACGTCTTTGATTCCCGTCACAATGGTTTGCGAGCGGTCATAGACTGAAACAATTCTCACCGACGTAGGAAGCTGGCTCTGGATGCTCGGAAGCAGATCGCGAACGGCCTTCGTCACTTCTACGGCGTTCGCTCCCGCACGGCGGAACACAGCCACGACCACCGTCGCGCCCGGTGTTGGATATCCACGCGCCCAGAAACGCATATCGATGCGTTCGTCCTGCACACCTTGCTTCGCGGTGGCGACGTCCTTCAAATAGACAGGCGCGCCGCTGTTCTGCCCAACAATCAGTTGTTCGTATTGCTCGGCGGTGCTCAGCTGCCCTTGTGGCTGCAGCAAGAAAGTCCGATGCGGCCCATCGAACTGACCGGCTCCCGTGTAGCTCGTGCCGTTCTTGATCGCAGTGGTCAGGTCCTCCAAGGAAATGTTGCGGACCGCCATGGCCGATGGGTCGGCCTTGATGCGAACCGCGGACTGCGTGCCGTACACCGCCACTTGGCTGACGCCCGGCAGTATGCTGATGTGCTCACCCACCTGCGTGTTGGCGTAATCGTACAGCTGCCCTTCCGTCGCCGTATCGCTTACCAGCACCAGGTACTGAATCGGCTGGTCGTTTGGATTTGTTTTCGTAAACGTGGGCGGGCTTGGCAAATCGACAGGCAGTTGCGCAGTCGCCCTTGTGATGGCCGCCTGAACGTCGGTCGCGGCGCCGTCAAGGCTCTTCGAAAGGTCAAACTGCAGTACGAAGCTGGAGTGCCCCTGGCCGTTGTTCGAGGTCACCATCTCGAGCCCAGGGATCTGCATGAACTGGCGCTCGAGCGGCGTGGCCACATTATTCGCCATCGTCTCCGGCGTCGCGCCCGGATAACCCACCTGCACCTGAATCACCGGATAATCCACACCGGGCAGGTCACTCACCGGCAATCTCGAATATGCAAATACGCCAAACAGCAGCACTGAAACGGTCAGCGCCACCGTCATTACCGGGCGGCGTATGAAGAGTTCCGACAGGTTCACGATCGTCCTCTTTCCGCCTTCTTCTGCTGATCGCCACTCGGCACCGGCGCTGCGCCACTTTCGCCCGTAGTATCGACGTGCACTTTGCTTCCAGGACGCACCAACAGCTGGCCCGCTAGAACAACGCGCTCGCCGGATGCAAGCCCGCTCACGATCACAACATCGCTACCCTGTCGCTGCCCCAACGTCACTGGACGCAACTCAGCCGTATCATCCGTCTTCACCACAAAAACAAATGGTCCCTGTTGGCTGATCTGCGTCGCCTGACTGGGAATCAGCACCGCCGCCTTCTGCGTGGCCAGCACGAGCTTTACATTGACAAATTGCCCAGGCCAGAAGTGATGATCGGGATTCGAAATCGTGGCCCGCAGGTTTACGGTCCCCGTGGCGTTCTGCACCGAGTTGTCCAGAAACTCCACTCTCCCCGGCCGCGTCACATTTTCCGCATCGCCTGGCAGCCGAACCAATGCTTTCAGCGTGCCCCGGCTCATCTCCTTTTGCACTTCAGGAAGATCGCGCTCGGTGATAGTGAAGTTTGCATAGATTGGATCCAGCCGCTGGATCGACAGCAGCGAAGTCGTGTTGGCTTGCACAACATTTCCCACATCAACAAGTCGCGCACCGGCGCGGCCGTCGATCGGCGAGTGAATATAGCAGTAGTCCAGGTTAATCTGCGCGGTCTCGATCGCAGCTTTAGCGGCCTCGACCTGTGCCTCGTTCACGTCCACCGTATTCTTCTTTGTGTCGTAGTCCTGTTTGGAAATCGCGCGCGTTCCTACCAGCTCTTGATCGCGCGCGAACTGGATTTTCGCCAGTTCCAGCGCCGCCTTGGCTTGTGCCAAGTTGGCCTGCGCGGAATCAAGTTGCGCTTTGTAGGGCCGCGGATCGATCACGAAAAGCAGCTGCCCTTTCTGCAGATTTTCTCCGTCCTGGACGTGCCTCTCCGTGATTCGCCCTGCCACCTGTGGCATCACGCTCACCGATTCAAAGGCCGCGTTTCTCCCAATCTCATCCAGATAGCGCGGCACATCTTGCGCCGTTGCTTTCGTCACCGTCACCGCAGGCGGAGGCAGGGTGGCGGGATTGTCAGCCCGCGCACTTCCCCGATTGCACGAAACACAGACCAGCAGCAGCGGCGTCAGCAAAATCATTCCGAAGGCTCCGCCACGCAGCGCCGACTGCCCTGCAGTTCCCGGCAGCGCTGACCTGATTTTTCTGTAGGTGACACTACGCACACGCCCCATTTCGGTTTCTCCATGGTCTATAGATTTTTTTGCCGTCAGATTTTCCTGTTCGATAGAACCTCCCCGCAGGTCGATTTGCCTTTCAGGTCCCGTTAAATTCGTAGTGTGTGGCTGGGTTATCTCAGAGACCTGAGTGGTTTCCGACCCGTTCGTCCAAGCGTCTCGGGGGCTCGGCGGAGACATCGCACTCGAGCAATCATCAGCAATGGGCTGGAGCCCCGGAGAGAACGTGTTTGTAGGTTTCTTTTCATTCTCTTGGTTTAATACGCTTGAGTACCTCGAACGATTTCGCAGTTTCCTGTATTGCTTAACGAATTTGTTCGCCGCGGATCAAATTCGCAGACCTACCCCAGCCGGCCGCTTTCAACCCGCGATACGAAACAAACTCCCCGGGTTTCTTTTATCCCGGGATGTTCGTTCGATGCGGAGATTATTCCGGAGGGTACTCACGCGTAAGCCCTCACGCCCCCTCACCGGCTGGTCTCAATCTGTGGCATGCGAGGCTTCGGTCGCATCATTTCCTTCGCGGAGTTGCGGGGTCCTGCGAAAAAGCTGCGGCTAGGCTCATCCATGTGTCACAAGTGCTTGGCCCTTGAGAACGCCGGAACACTGACGGCTGCGGGTCTCCGTAGGCACCTCAATCCGAATTACGGGCTCACTAAAGGCGACCAAACCTCACAACTCTCCGAATGTTCCTGAGATTCCACATTTTTCGTTAATAGAAAGAAATATTTCCGCCACGCACATCCGAATCCTCGTTTCCGCGCGTACTTCCAATTGAACTCCAGTCAAAACGGGTTCGGGTGGACCTGCAGCGCGCGCAGTCTACCTTTACCTATCTGCCATCCGCCGGCGAGTCCTCCGGAGAATGGGCGATTGGCAGCAACCTAAAGGAGATTGCCTATGAAATTGTTCCGCAGTTGTCTTGCCTTGCTCCTGGCGATCGGCATCGCGATACCCTCCGGCCTGTTTGCTTCCAGCCACCGCGAGGCTCCGATCACCGCGCTCGATCATAAGGCAGACATCACCGACCTCTACGCATTTGTCAGTTACAGTGCCAACCAGGCGCCAAACACCACCCCATCCAAGGTCACGCTTATCCTCAACGTCGATCCTCTGTTGGAGCCTGCCAATGGACCCAACTGGTTCCCTTTCGATCCCGACATCCTGTACGAAATCCACGTGGACAACGACCACGACGCTCTGGCCGACGTCAGCTTCCAGATTCGTTTCCAGACCCAGTTCCAGATTCCCGGCATACCCGTAGGGCTCGCCGGGATCGGTCCCAACGGAGCGAATCAGCCGGGGACTTCGAACCTCGTCGTTCCGCCGCAGATTCAGGATTTCAACAACCCAGGTCTGAATCTTCGGCAAACCTACACGCTAACCATGATTCGCCACCGCAAAGGCGGAGATCACGACGGTGATGGTGATCGTGATGATCGCGATGATGTCGCGGAAGCCATCCAAGTCCGAAACTCCGACGGCTCGCCGTTTTTTGCCGTGCCCGCCAATAACGGTCCTCGCACCATGGACTACGACAAGCTCTTCGATGCGGGCACCTATCATCTCGCCAATGGCATTTCCGTTTTCGCCGGTACCGTCGACGATCCTTTCTACATCGACCTCGGCGCTACCTTCGACACAATCAATTACCGGACTCTCTCGAGCGGCATTCCCGGCGTCCTCACCGACGCCGAGGATGCCGCGCCGCAGAACTTTGCCAGTGACACCGTTTCCGGTTACGCCGTGAACACCATTGCACTTGAGGTTCCCATCACGATGCTAACCAGCACCGGAAAAGTTGAACCGCCAACGTCGCCCAATGCAACCATCGGCGTCTGGGGAACCACTTCGCGCCCGCGCGTCACCATTCGTCATTCTCCAAACCCCGCCACCAATTTTGGGTCGTATCGACAGGTGCAAAGAATGGGCAACCCCCTGATCAACGAATTGGTGATCGGAATCGGTTCGAAAGACCGCTGGAGCATGGACAAGCCCGTGAACGACAAACAGTTTGCTCACTTCGACCTTGATCCGGCCATCGCCCACATCGCGGAAGCCTTATACGGAGGCGCTTTGAAAATTCCTCCGGCGCCTCGAACCGATTTGTTTCCGCTCGTCACCTATGCCGTGCCAATCGCCGCTAAGGGAACCCCAACGGGTCCCATCGCAGACTTGCTTCGCCTAAACACCGGCGTTCCCGCCACGCCTCCCGACAGCGCCAGCCGTCTCGGTTTGATCGGAGGCGATCCGGCCGGCTATCCCAACGGACGCCGCTTGATGGACGACGCCGTTGATATCACCCTTCGCGTCGCCGTGGGCGGCGTCCTGGTTCCCGGCTTCAACCAATTCCCTAACAACCATCTCGGCGACGGCGTGAATGTGAACGATGCGCCGTTTCGCACACAGTTTCCATACCTCGCGGATTGCCCCAGCGGACGCAATCGCCGTCACGTCGATCCAGGAGAGCCCGGAGGCGGGCCCATTTCGTAGTCAATGAGATCTTGGGGCCGTGCGGCAACATCTGCGCGGCCCCGAATCCTTGTTCAGCAAAATGGAGAAGAAATGAAAGCCTTTCACTTGGCGGTTCTCTCACTTTTCGTGGCGTCAATTGTCTGTGCTCAGGCACCGCGCGACGCTGCCACGCCTGCTCAGCAGAAGATTTCTTGGGCCGAAGCGGCCATCAAGGCGCACCCCGATAAGAGTCAGCCGTACAACGATCTCGCGCTCGCCTATGTGCAGCGAGTTCGCGAAAGCGCTGATCCCAGCTACTACCTCCAAGCTGAGGCAGCTCTGCGGAAATCGTTCCAAATTACACCCGACAATCTCGAAGGCCAGAAAGCGCGGCTCATGATTTCTCTCGGCCGCGGCGAGTTTGCCGAAGCGCTGAGTCTTGCGAAAGCACTAAACAAAAAGACCCCCGACGATGTCCTGCTCTACGGCTTCATAGCGGATGCCGCCATCGCCCTGGGTGACTACCGCGAAGCGGAAGCAGCTGCTCAGTGGATGTTGGACATGCGCCCCGGAAATGTCCCAGGCCTTTTGCGCGGCGCCACTTTGCGTCGCCTCTATGGAGACGTTCGTGGCGCCAAAGATTTTTTCTCCCAGGCGTATCAGCAGATGGCTCCGACGCAAACGGAGGAACTTGCCTGGACGCTAACTCAAATGGCGGATTTGCAGCTTTCCACCGGTGATATCGACGGCGCCGAGCAACTCCTTCGTTCCGCGGTCCAACAATTCCCGGGTTATTACGCCACTATTGAAGGGTTGGCCAAAGTCCAAACCGCCCGCCAGCACTATTCCGAAGCGGTGGACTTGCTCCGTCAGCGCAATCAGAGCTTTCCAACCGCCACAAGCCGCTATGCCTTGGCACAGGCTCTTGAGCGCGCCGGTCAGTCCACAGAAGCCGACGTTGCCTACCGCGACTTCGTAACAAGTGCTCGAGCGCTGATCGACGCCAGCGATAACGCGAATGCCGAGCTCATCTCTTACTACCTCGGGCGCGGCCAGAATCCCATCGAAGCCCTTCGCATCGCTCGGCTCGAAATCGCCGGACGTCACGATGTGAGTACTCTGGATGCCTACGCCTGGGCGCTCTGTGTCAACGCGCAATATGGAGGCGCGCAGAAACAAATCGCTGCGGCTCTCGCGGTTGGTGTTCGCGAGGCACGATTCTTTTACCACGCCGGCGTTATCGCCACGAGGTTGCATGACGACGCCTCAGCCGCTCGCTATTTTAAGCAGTCGATCGAACTCAATCCGTCTTCCGACAATGCGGCCGCAGCTCGTGAAGCTCTACAGCAGCTCGTGCCCACTTCGGCCGCAGCGCGCGGCGAGAAGTAACCTTGCAACGGGAGTGATGACATGAATCGCAAGATTTTGTCTTTTCTCTTCCTTATGGCTTGTTTGGCGGGACCTGCTCATCTGCGCGCTCAGCAAAACGCCACCGACGACTTGATCAAGAGTCTCCAAGCTCGCGTCAAAAGATACCCGGAAGATCACGCGGGTTATGCCGCACTCGGTGCGGCCTACTTGCAGAAGGGCAGAGAAACCGCCGACGCCGCTGACTATGAGTTGGCCAAGGGCGCGCTCGAGAAGTCGCTCGATCTGGTTTCCAACGATCCGTCCGCTGCGTTCGCGACCACGCAAATGGCGGTTCTCTGCATGGTTGAGCACCGCTTTGAAGACGCGCTGGCTTGGTCTCAGAAGGCTCTGGCGCTGGGTTCTGGCGATCCATCTCCATGGGCAATCGCAGGAGACGCGCTGGCGGACCTGGGTGATTACAAAGGTGCAGCCGGAGCGTACACACGTCTAAAGAGCGCGTATGGCTCGGAAGACGAGAAATTGGCGTATTCGTATCAACGCGATAGTCGCATGTCTTTTCTTCGATTCGTGGCTGGTGATACGCAGGGGGCGATTGAGCTCATGCGCAGCGCGGTGCGCACCGCCATCGAAACACACATGCCGACGGAAAACATTGCATGGAGTCAATATCAGCTCGGCGAAGAACTCTTCCTCGCCGGAGAAACCAACGTCGCGGAGAACGCTTACCTTGCCTCACTGGAAAACTGTCCCGGCTACTATCGCGCTCTCGCTGGACTCGCCAAAGTTCGCGTTTCTCAGGGCAGATACCTCGATGGGGTGAAACTCTACAATCAAGCCATCGCCAAGGTGCCGTACCCGGAATATGCCGCCGCGCTTGGTGATATCTATCGCCAGCTCGGACAACTCGACGATGCCAAGAAACAGTACGACCTCGTGGAGTTCATTGCTTATCTCGGCCAAATCAATCGGCAAATCCATAATCGCGATCTTGCCCTCTTCTATGCCGACCACGATGTGAAATTGTCCGAATCTCTCGCCCTCGCCCGAAACGAGCTGGAAGTCCGCCGTGACATTTACACCTGGGACGTGCTGGCGTGGTCCTTGCTCAAAAATGAGAAACTCCAGGAGGCCAACGAAGCAATCTCTCACGCCCTGGAGCAAGGAACGAAAGACCCTCAACTGTTCTTCCATGCGGGCATGATCTATGAAAAACTCGGTAATTTCCTGAAAGCCCAGGAATATCTGCGGCGCGCTCTGGAAATGAATCCAGAGTTTCATGTCACTTACGCAGAAACAGCAAGACAAGCCCTGGATCACATAAACCAGCGCCAGTCGCAAGTTAGCGCTCGAGAGGTTGGCAATGCGCACTAGCGCGATTCATCGGCGAACGCGCTTTGCGCACCTGCTGCAAGGATTGTTTTCCGTATTGGCAGCGATCATGCTCCTGTTCTTCCCTGCGTGCGCCTCTGCGCATCCCATGGGCAACTTCAGCATCAGCCACTACTCCGGCATAACCGTTGGACGAGGTGTCGTCGAACTCTACTACCTCATTGATATCGCGGAAATTCCTACCTTCCAGGAAATGCAACAAAGCGGAATCGAGGCTCGCCCGGGGGATCCCCGCCTGCCTGCGTATCTCTCCGCCAAGGCGGGCGAATTTGCGCAAGGTCTACGCGTAACACTCAACGGACGCGCGTTGCCGCTTCGCGTTGTCTCTCAGGACGTGATCTTTCCGACCGGCGCGGGAAATCTCCCGACCATGAAGTTTGGTTTCGTTTACCGCGCGGAAATCTCGGTCGACTGCGCGTCAGCTCCCTGTCAGCTCGACTATGAGGATACGAATTTCCCCGGCCGTGCTGGCTGGAAAGAAGTCGTTGTCACAACCGGCCAGGAACTATCCGTGATTCGCAGCACCGCACCAAATTACGATCGCAGCGAGCGCCTTTCCAACTATCCCAGCGATTTGCTCAATAGCCCACCTCAACTCTTGCAAGCCAGTCTCATTTTTTCCATGCTGGCCGCATTTGCGGACCCTCCTTCCTCCCGCATCGCGACCGCAAGCGGCGGCTCCCACAAGGTTCATGGCGCGGGGCCATCCAGCAATCAGTCTGCTGCTGTTCCCAACAATGTGTCGCCCAAAGACGTGCCCGCTAATAGCGCTGATAGACACATCCAAGTCACCCCCAATCGCCCAGCGACGCCGCGCAATGCCTTTACGGAGCTAATCGCCACCAAGCAAGTCGGCTTCGGTATCGCACTACTCGCGGCCCTCATCGCTGCAGGACTCGGGGCGCTGCACGCGCTCGAACCGGGCCACGGCAAAACGATCGTCGCGGCCTATCTGGTTGGTTCCAGCGGCACCGTGCGGCACGCTGTACTGCTCGGGACGGTCGTCACAATCTCCCATACAGCAGGAGTCTATTTGCTCGGCGGCATCACGCTCTACGCCCAGAAGCACATTCTGCCGGACCGCATTTATCCGTTTCTCGGCGTGCTCTCAGGAATACTCATCGCCGGAACGGGTTGCTTTTTATTTCTACAACGCTATCTCGGCGGCGAATTCGCGCACTCCCACGAAGACAGTTCCTCCAGCGCCCAACTCTCGGTGCCAGAAATTTCCCAAACCCCTGCCCGCATTTCCGCGTGGCGCCTTCTGGTCCTCGGCGTGACTGGTGGAATGATTCCCTGCCCTGCCGCATTAGTGGTGCTCCTCAGCGCCGTCACCCTGCACCGCACCGCATTCGGATTGTTTTTAATCGTCGCTTTCAGCATTGGGCTCGCGGCGGTCCTCATCGCCATGGGCCTCACCGCCGTTTATGCCGGACGCGCGATGTCCCGGCTGCCCTTCGACGCGCCGCTCATCCAGCGCTGGTTGCCCATGGCTTCCGCGTTGCTGATTTCTGTTTTGGGCTGCGGCATCGCAGTGCGCGGCTTGCTGGCTGCGGGCATCGTCCACATTCGATTGTTGTCCTGATCCAAGGAGGCAAAAGTGCTTTCGTTATTCGCCATTTTGATTCTGTCGTTTCTTCTGGGCATGCGTCATGCCACCGATCCGGATCACGTGGTCGCCATTACCACCATCGTTACGAGGCAGCGCGGAATCGCCAAGGCTGGCCTCATCGGCATACTCTGGGGACTCGGCCACACCTTCACTATTTTTGTCGTCGGAACGATGATTATCCTCTTTCAAGTGACTATCCCGCCGCGCGTTGGTCTGTCTATGGAACTGACTGTCGCGGCAATGTTGATTCTTCTCGGAGTTTTGAATCTAACCGGAACACTACGATGGTTACAAGAAAACCTCGCCCCGAACCTACGGCTCCTCGCGACAGACAGGGTGCGCTCCGAATCAGCAGCAAAGTCGGAAAGCCCAACTCCGAAACTCCGCTTAACCGCAATATTCAAGGGCTTGGGCCGCTTCAACGTCTTGCGCCCACTCGTTATCGGTATCGTTCATGGCCTCGCCGGCTCAGCAGCTGTGGCTCTGCTAGTTATGACCACGATCCACAATTCATGGTGGGCCATCGCCTATCTTCTTCTGTTCGGTATAGGAACCATCGCAGGAATGATGTTGATCACCGCGCTGCTGGCAATGCCTTTCGCCTTCACCGGCAGAGCATTTTTTGGCTGGAACCGCGGCATGGCCATCGCCTCAGGCTTGTTGAGCCTGGGATTCGGTTTGTTCCTCTCTTATCAAATTGGTTTCGTAGATGGCTTGTTCAGTTCTCACCCACACTGGACTCCTCACTGATCGGAATCGCGCACCCAGGGCAATTACCTTTCCAGTGCACTGCGGTCCCACTCGCCGAGTGTTGCCGCAACTTCGTACGTGCTTTGGCAAAACCCAAGCAACGAAGCCGTGGGTGACTCCGCTTTCCGCACATCGTCGTACATCAACAGAAACTCCCCGAGTTGCCGATCGTAAAACGCCGCATCGGGACGCGCCTGCTCGTTCTTGAACCCCTGCGGCTCGGGCGCCGCATACGAATAGAACGCCGCATCCTGCACGCTACCACCGCCGGGCCAAAACCCAACACTGCTCAGCTCGTGCGAATAGGCTTCTCGAGTTATCACATCCGCGCCAGACCGCTCCGGTGCGCGACGCCCTGAAAACCGCGTGACCGCGAGATCGAAACTTCCCCAAAAGAAATGTACCGGGCTGGATTTGCCGATGAATCTGGCTCTGAACTGGTTGAAGACCGTATCTACGGATAACAGGATGCGCCAGAATTTCTCAACCGACGCGCGGTCATACGAGGCGTGTACTCGATCCTGATCGAAAGCAATGGGATCGGGAATTTCCGCCGGCATTGTCCACATCTGGACTTCAATTTTCGCTGATCGCAGCAACTCCATAAATTCCTGATAGAATTCCGCCACGGACCGCGGCTCCAGCACCAGCGTCTTCACAACTCCTTCACTCGTTTCCAGCACAAGCTGATGCCGTATGAAGTCAAACCACAATTCAAATGCTCTTTCGCCATACGGGATACGCGATGTCGTCAATCCGCGCGTCGTTACGTACAACGGCACATTCCACCAGTGGTTCACGAGCGGCGTAAGACGCAGCCGCACTTTGCCCACGATCTGCGCCCACATGTGGACCGTTGCGTACGTCTCTTTCCACGAGCTCAAAGGCAGACTGGGCCAGCACTCCGGCCGATCGCCAGCGGCGTGCGTCATGGAAACCTCCCAGCTATCCTACTCCTCGCCGGAAGTCTTACTCCACTGCCGACGGCGCCGCAAGCGGGTCCAATCGTGTGGAAAACGCGGGCGTTCCCTAAATCAGATTGAGAGTTATGGGCGCTCAATCTGTCGCAGGCACAGGCTCTGGCGCATCCTTGATCGGACCGCCGTACTGGTTGATGTGTTCGAGTTCCGTAAGGTGGTCGTACCACGTGAACTTCAAGATCAGCGACGTAACCGCGACGATGCCAAACGTGATCGTCGCCGTTCGCAGTCTCCACGTCACAATATAGATAGGCAACGCCACCAGGCAGATCTGCCACACGATGCCGACCACCACGTTGAACATGTCCCGGAAGAAATCCTTGTTCGGTTGAAATGACGGATCTTCCTGTTGCACCTTCTTTAAAATCGGTCCCCAGAAGCCCCATGGCCGCACTCGCCGGTAGAAGTCCTTCAGCACTTCTTCATCTTCCGGAACAGTCAGCCACGTGCCCGCGAAACACCCAATCAGCGAGATCAGGAAGACCAGCCCAAATCCCACGGAAACTTCCAGATTCAACGAGTGGGCGTGCGCCAAATTCTGCAGCGGCGCGAATTTTGTGATCATCGTGGGAATCGTCAGCGCGGAAGCCATTCCAGCCACCATGCCCCAGAAATAGCCGTACCCGTTGAACCGCCACCAATACCACTTCAAGACGTTCGACGCGGTATACCCGCCCCAAAGCGACGTGACGATCCAGATCACCACATTATTCACGCTCGTCACATACCAGCCAATGAGCACGCCAAGCAGCACCACCATGAACGAACTCAGGTAGCTCAGCCGCACATACGTCTTCGCGCTGGCATGGGGATTGATAAATCGCTTGTAAATGTCATTCACAAAGTACGGCGGCGCGGCGTTTACTGTCGCCGCAAAATTAGACATGTATGCCGCCAACAGCCCCGCGATCAACACTCCGAGCAAGCCGGCCGGCACAAACAGCGCTAGTGCCGACGGAAGAATTCGCTCGAAATCCATGTTCGTGCCCATCGTACGGATCTGGTCGCTGAAAAAAACCAGCGCCAGCACGGTCAGTCCGGTAATCAGGAAGTACCGCGGAAAACTCAGCACAATATTCACCCAACCGCTCATCATCGACGCCTCGCGCGGGTTCTTGCATGAGAGCACGCGCTGCATGTCATAGTTCGGCGCAGGGCCAGCTGAACTGATCAAAATGCCTTTAAACAGCAGCATCACCACGAAGAATCCAAAAAGCCCGTAACCGTCTTGCGCCACGCGCGCATTGGCCGAAGGCACCAGGCTGGACCAGTCCACATTCAGGTGCCATCCGAAAAAGATATTGTCCCAGCCCGCGGGGGTGAATCGTTGCAGCGTCCCGGGCGCCACTTTCATCATCGCGATGATCCCCACCGCGAACGACGCGACCGACAGGATGCAGAATTGCAACACTTCCGTGATCACCACGCTGAACATTCCGCCCTTGATCACGTAAATCGCAGTGATGGCAATTAGAATCAGCGCATATTGGTTTACGCTCAGGCGCCATGGCAGGAACGTCGCCGCGAATTTCCCGATACCTTTGAATCCGTAGGTGAAAAATCCAATGATGCTGATGAACGCATAGACCACCACGATGATGTGCGAGAGTTGCGCGCCACGCCCCTTCCCGAAGCGTGTCTGAATCCATTCCGCTCCCGTCATCACGTTCGATCGCCGCAGCCACGTCGACATATACACCATCAGGAATATCTGGTTGAATGTCGGCCACAGCCACGGAATCCACACGCTCTTCACGCCGTACACAAACATCCAGTACACCAGCAGCATCGTTCCGCTGATATCGAACATCCCCGAAGCATTGGAGATCCCCAGGACGTACCACGGCAGCACGTTGCCGCCCAGAAAGTACGCCTTCATGTCCCGCGACGCGCGATGCGACACCCAGTAACCGATCAGGACCGATAGCGCCAGGTACGCGATGATGATGGCAATGTCTATGACATGCAGGTGCAAGGTACACTCCAATCGGGCCGGCCTGCCGTGCAATTCGTTCACTTACGCGGTCAGTCTGTCGTTCGTTTTCCGCAAGAGTTTCCACTGATTACCGCGGCTGCAACTGCCGAAAACTCTTCCGCCACCACCTTTTTGCTCTGCGTGCCTGCGTGACACTTCATTCAGCTCTAGGAAGCGTGCCCGCCAGCAAAAATACCAGCGGCGCTGGCCAATTGATCGCAATCTCATTGCTCGCGTACGAAGCCTGATCATCGACGTAATCTTTCGCCGGCGGCAGCGCTTGCGGCAACTTCTTCACCGCATCATCTTGCCGCCCGGCATTCGGACCGCCGGACAGCAATCCCGGTCACGGCTCGGCATTCTTGTCCGCTCCGCTCGGCCGGTGGCGCGGGTGCGGTAGGGATTCATCCCAACTTGCGTCATCCACGAAAGTGAAAATGTCGTTCCGTTGCCACTCTCCGTAACATTCAGCTTGATGTTCTTCACTTTCGGCCCGTAAACCTCCCACATCCACGCAAGCGTCAACGTCGTAATTCCGTAGTTCACCACGTACCGGCCATAAACTCCCGCGTCGCGCCAGCCGCCGATATTGTCGCGCTCGACTTGCTTCCCCTGCGAGGAATGAAACTCTCCCTTTATGTGGCACGCGGCATGGGTATACCCCGGAAATTCCGCACCCAGATCGACGGCGGTCCCGCAGCGTTGCCCATAGAACGCCCTCATCGCCAAATAACCAAATAATCGGTGTGCAAAGACACGTCCCGCTTGATCGCAAACGTCCAGCTCCGTCCCACTCCCGGCACGTCCAGATAGTAAGTTCCTGCTTCGCGCAGCTTGGTGAAGTTCGCAATCTGCACGGAATCGCCGCTGTCCGCATCCGCGCTAGCCGGCCCAAGCGCGCCGCTGGACACCGCCACATTGTCCGACGCCCGTTTCACTTCAAATGTCTTGGCCGCCGCCGTCACTACCGCCACCGTCTCGCCATCCGGCAGGTAGCCCACCTGGTCGACCTTGATCTGCACGCTTCCGGTTTCCGCGCCGCCAGACTTTCCCGCAACTCCCAGGCTGAACACCAATAGCAGCACTAGCCAGATCAACAGACTTGCCACACCAACACCGAGTCGACTCCCGGACCCAGTCACACCGCGACCTTTCCCTCTTAGTGTGCGATTCAAGGCTGCAAGCCTCTCCCTGCGGGGTCAATTACGGCAGTGACCGTTCTCACCCGAGAACGTAACTCCGAGCACACCTCTCCGCCCGGCTCTCACTCCCCTTCCCTGTGAACATGCTTCATATCTACACCTCAGACTTGTTTTTTTCCACTAAAATATCGTTATACTAAGCCTTCCTGTCCGTGCACGCAGTCCCGCCCAGGGAGCCGCATGTATGAAATTTGGTTATTTTGACGATCGGAATCGTGAATATATAATCACGCGGCCGGACACGCCACTGCCCTGGATCAACTACCTCGGCAGCCAGGCCTATTTCGGCATCATCTCCAACACCGCCGGCGGCTATTCTTTCTACCGCGACGCCCGCCTGCGACGCATCACCCGATACCGCTACAATAATGCTCCCTTCGACCTCGGCGGACGCTACATTTATCTGCGCGATGATCGCTCCGCAGAATTCTGGTCTCCCTCCTGGCAACCCACGCGCCGCAAACTGGAAGAATATTCCTGCCGTCACGGCATGGGCTATACCACCATCGCCTCGAAATATAACGGTATTGCGGCGAGCACCCGTTACTTCGTGCCTCTCGACGAGAATCTTGAAATCTGGCAACTCACCGTTACCAATCATCGTATGCACACCGCCGACCTCTCAGTTTTCTCCGCGATCGAGTTCTGTCTGTGGGACGCGCAGGATGATTCCACAAACTTCCAGCGGAATTTCAGTATTGGCGAAGTCGAAATCGAAGATGGAGTCATCTATCACAAGACCGAATACCGCGAACGCCGCGATCACTTCGCGTTCTTCGCTTGCTCCGAAAAACTCGCCGGTTACGACACCCAGCGCGACACTTTCCTTGGACCTTATCGGGGTTGGGACTCACCCACCGTCGTCGAGAGCGGACAATCCGCTGATTCGGTGGCCCACGGTTGGGCTCCGGCCGGCTCTCATCACGTCAAGCTCTCCCTGAAGCCCAGCGAATCCCGGCAAATCGTTTTCGTTCTCGGCTATCAGGAAAATCCGCGAGAACAGAAATTCGATCCACCCGATTCGCAGACCGTCAACAAGAAAGCGGCGAAAGCGGTGATGGCCAAATATCTCGTGCCGGCCAAGGCCGACTCTGCTTTCGAAAGGCTCCGCCAGTACTGGAATGAACTGCTCGGCCGATACCAGGTGGACACGCCCGACGTGCACACCAATCGCATGGTCAACATCTGGAATGCTTACCAGTGCATGGCCACGTTCAACATGTCCCGCTCAGCCTCCTTCTATGAATCAGGCATCGGACGCGGCCTCGGCTTCCGCGATTCCAACCAGGATCTCCTCGGCTTTGTGCATATGGTTCCCGGCCGCGCCCGCGAACGCATATTGGACCTCGCCGCTACGCAACTGCCGAGCGGCGGCGCCTATCATCAATACCAACCGCTCACCAAGCGCGGCAACAACGACGTCGGCGGTGGTTTCAACGACGATCCTCACTGGCTGATTGTCGGCGTCGGCGCTTATCTTAAGGAAACCGGTGACTGGAGCATCCTCGACGAGCCCGTGCCCTACGATAATGTGCTGGGCTCTGAAATGCCACTGTACGAACATCTCCAGCGTAGCTTCCATTACACCCGCGAACGTCTCGGGCCCCATGGCCTGCCCCTTATCGGTCGTGCCGATTGGAATGATTGCCTCAATCTCAATTGTTTCTCCGATTCGCCAGGGCAATCCTTCCAGACCACAACTAACAAGGATGGCAAGGTTGCCGAATCCGTGTTCATCGCCAGCCTCTTTGTGCTCGCAGGCCGCGAACTCGCCGATATGGCCAAACATCGCGGTCTCGCCGACGAGGCTTGCTGCTATCTCACCGAAGTCGCCGAAATGGAAGCCACCGTCCTCAACCACGGTTGGGATGGCGAGTGGTTCCTCCGCGCTTATGACGACTATGGCCGAAAGGTCGGCTCCCACGAAAATGCCGAGGGCAAAATCTTCATTGAGACGCAGGGGTTCTGCACACTAGCCGGCATCGGTCTCAAGGATTGTCACGCTACTCGCGCTCTCGAATCCACGCGCAAACTCCTGGCCACGAAACACGGCATCGTCCTGCAACAGCCTGCCTACTCGAAGTATTATCTCGAACTCGGCGAAATCTCCTCGTATCCGCCGGGCTACAAGGAGAACGCCGGCATCTTCTGCCACAACAATCCCTGGGTCATCATCGGAGAAACGCGCGTTGGCAATGGCGATCGCGCACACGACTACTACTCCCGCATCAATCCTTCCGCTCGCGAGGAAATCAGCGAACTTCACCGCTGCGAGCCCTATGTCTATGCCCAGATGATCGCCGGACGCGACGCTGCCACCCACGGCGAGGCCAAGAATTCCTGGCTCACCGGCACAGCCGCGTGGAACTACTACGCCATTACCCAATGGATCCTCGGCATCCGCACTTCCAACGACGGCCTGGTGATCGCGCCGGTCATCCCAAAGAGCTGGAAAGGCTTCAAGGTTTGTCGTAAATTCCGCGGCGTCACTTACCAGATCGACGTGCAGCGGTCGGGCGACGGCAACCAGGTCTCTCTTGAAATTGATGGCGCAGCCATCGACGGCAATCTCGTGCCGCTTCCGCCCTTGGACACCAAAACCGTCTCGGTTAAAGCCACGTTGCGGTAAGCTCTGCCGATGACCTACGCTCCCGGCAAATCACGTTACGAGCATACCATTCGTTGTCATCCCGGGCGGAACGAGAGATCTGCCTTTCGTAAGGGCCACGCAAAAAAAACCATATTCATCCCACCCATTGTTTCTTGCTTAACCGGTCCAGCCGCTCCATCACTTCAAAGCACGTCCGGCTGTTGTGATACGGACACTTCCACATGTCCACTTTGCACTTGTCGTTGCTTGGCGTTCCTTCGCGCGACACCTTCCAGTACCACTCCCCGTGCTTGTGATCAACGATGTATTTCTCAATGAACTCCCAACTCCGCTCCGACGCCTTCAGAAAATAATCCTTGCCGGAAAGCTCGTACGCGTTCAGAAAACCCACCACCGCCTCCGCCTGCGGCCACCAATGCTTATCTGTGTCGATGATTTCCTCGCTCGTACCCTCATAGACCAGGCCGCCATCCGCATCGACGGCCTCTTCGTATACCGTCTGTGCCATCTTCACCGCCGCTCTCCGTGCTTCCTCCAGCAGCTTCTTGTCTCCCAATACTTCACCCGCCTCGCAAATCAGCCAGCTCCCTTCAATATCATGCCCAAACGAAAACCGGTCCGAGCGGTCGCGCCACACTTCATCGAAGAACATCCGGAAATGGTTCGTCTCCGGATCGATGACGCGCGCCAGAAAAATACCAAGCAGTTCCCGCAAGCGCTCCCTTAAGACATCGTCATTCCATCGCCGTAGCAGACTGGCGTACGCTTCCAGCAGATGCAAGTGCGTGTTCATGGATTTCTTTTCATCCATGTCCACTTCGCTCAACTGCTGCTTCTCTGCTAGTTTCCAATCGCGCTCGTACGTCTCGAAGTATCCGCCGTTCTTTTCGTCGTAGCTCACCTTTTCAATAATTCGCTGCAGCGCAATCGCCCTTTCCCGCGATTCCTCTTCCCCGCTCGCGGCCGCGTACTCCGCCAACGCATACACCGCGAACGCTTGCCCGTAAATCCGCTTCTTGGTTTCCACTGGCTTGCCCCGGTGGTCCACCATCCAGTACACGCCCCCGAATTCTGTATCCCAGAAATACCGCCGCAAATATTCGTACGCCCGCCGCGCCGTTCCCAGGTACGACTCATACCCGTAAACCTTGTATGCTTTCGAAAATGTCCACAGAATACGCGCGTTCAGAATCAGCCCTTTGTGCGCGCACGGATTAATCTTCAGGTCATTTGTAATCTGTCCGTGAAACCCGCCAAACTCATCATCCACCGCATACTTCAGCCAAAACGGCAAAATGTCGCCACGCAATTCCCGCTCGACCCGCTCCCGCAATCCACCCATGCCCGCTCACCCTTCCCCCACTCTCCACACACGAATTCACCGATTCTTCCGCGCTGAGTTTGGAATAGCCGCCCAGGAGTGTCAAGGTTAGATAAACGTTGCTCTAAAGGAACATCGCTCAAATCGGCTTCAGTTTTCTCAAGCGCGTCCAGCGTCCACCCACCTCGCTCCACGCAACCAAATCTTTCTTGACATTCTCTCGCCACGATGCGAAAAGTTGTTCACGGCAAAAATCCAGGCCTTGTCTCGTTGGGAGAATCTGCTGCTCTAGGAGGTCTCTCATGTCGACGTTCCTGGCCTTGCGTCCCGGCCGCCGCCTCGCCTCGCTTGCCTTCGTTCTGCCCTTCTCGCTCTTTCTTTCTCCCCCTACTCAGGCGCAGGACCCTCCCCCCGTCATCGGTTCGCAGAACACCGTCACGGCAGACCCGCCGGTCACTCGTCCTCACGAGCAGCCTTGCATCGTCCAACTCTTCTCAGGTTTTCAGTTTGTCGACTTCTCCATACGCATCTATCAATACACGCCACCTGCCGCCTGCCCCGGCCCTTGGGAAAAAGTCGTCTTTACCGCGGACTTCAATGTCACCGCCGGTAGGCAGTTTGACCGCACCGCCGTAATCAACCTCGGAAACGTAAACATTTATTTCGGTACCACTCCGGAGCCCCGTCACAATCTGTCTCCCAGTTGGCATGTGGAGCGCGATGAAACCGACTACAGCGCCCTGTTCGAGAGCCCGCAGTCCGGCCAGGTGATTCTCGGCAACATCGTGAACAGCACCTTCACCGGCGTTATCTCCGGTAGCGCCGCGCTGGAGTTCTATCCCGCCAAGCACGAACGCCGCCAGGACGATCCCGCCCGCACTCCCGACCACGTTCTTCCCCTCGTTCAATCCAACGCCGAGGGCGGCATTAATGAACCCGCTTTCTTGTTCACTCCCACCGACCAGCTTGCCACCACCTTTTCCCTTCCCTCAAACGTCGAGCGCGCCTACCTCGACGTAATTACGCAAAGTCAGATTGGCGATGAATTCTGGTACACCTGTGTGCCCAACGACGTCTCCAGCGAAGTGCAAAGCTGTGGCGGCACCGCTTTTCGCGAGGCGGAAGTCAGCGTCGATGGCCAACCTGCCGGTGTTGCCCCCGTCTACCCTTGGATTTACACCGGCGGTGTGGATCCCTTTCTCTGGGAACCGATTCCTGCCGTTCAGACCTTGAACTTTGTCCCCTATCGCGTTGACCTTACGCCCTTCGCCGGAATCCTCAGCAACGGCCAGCCCCACACCATTGCTCTCAGCGTCTTCAATTCCAACAACTACTTCTCCGCCACCGCCACCTTGCTCATCTTCCAGGATCACAGTTCCCAGCAAGTCACCGGTGCGGTCACCGAGAACACCATCGGTAACGCTCCCACTCCCTCGGTCAATGAAAATCTCGTCACCGATTCTTCCGGCGCCATAACCGGATCGGTCACCACCTTCTCCTCGCGCAATTTCAAAGTCGAAGGCTACACTAATACCTCGCACGGCAAGGTCAACACGGAAGTCCGTCAAACAATCAATTTCAAAAACATCCAGAACTTCACGATCAATACCGCACAATATATCCAGGACATTTCCCAGGATACCGACGTGGAATCCCAAACCATCACTTGGTCCGGCTTCGGTTCCTTTGTCTCACTCGAGACTTTTCACTACCCTCTCACCATGAATATCGGTCTGAATTTCGCCCCCGATGGCTCCTTCGATCAGCAAACCACCGTCTCTCAGGCATTCAAACTCGATCTCCTTTCACCCTTCTTCGCCGGCTTTGTCGAAAATGAGGTGAATTCGACCGACACACTGAACTTCGATTCATCCGGTGCCCTCGCCGGCAATACCGGAGCAAAATCGTCGCAGAGCTACAATTCCTTTAATACCCGTGGCCGGCGTTACTCCTGCTTGCTCGCCTCTGAGAACAACGTGCTCACATCCTTCACCCAAGGCTGCACCGACAAATAGCCCCAATCCCGCTCGCCATATTCCTGTAGCTCAGGTCTTCAGGCTTGAGGTTTGTTCGTGCCGCGGCGTGCTCGCGGTGGTGCGAAAACCGTCACTCCGTTAAGGGATGAGCTGCAGCCGCTTCAGCGATGAACTTAACGTGAAGAATGTGAAGGTTGGACACATAGAGGCAGGAGTCGGTGCGGGCTCGTTCGTTCGAATGACTAGCGGGCAGTTTCCCCGGCCACCGAATGACTGCCGGCAGACGACCCGCTTCCTGCTTCCGGGACGAAGGCGATCAGCAACAATCCCACAACTAGCAGTCCAAGCATTACCATTAATATGCGGTTCCATCGGCGGAAGCTCGCCTCCTGACTCGCTTTCACCGGTACCAGGAAATATGGTCGCGCATTACGTCTGGTTCGCATGGTTCTGCTCCTTCTTTGATTCCCGGGCTCGTAGCTCTCTCTCCGCCTGCTGATTCGCGGGACCACTCGCATAATCCGCCTTCAGACGCCCGCTGGCAGTATGTGGATCACTTTTTGAGAATTTTTTCGACAGCACTTCATCCAAAAACATCGTGAACTCCCTCGGCCGCATTCCTGCCTCTTCCGAGCGGTCCTGCCCCTGAAGCACGGCGGTAATCCACCAACAGCTGTCTTCGACCGCGAAGGAGAAAAACATTGTTGAATCAGTGTTACGCAACGGAGTCATCAGTTCGTAGGCCGATCCGTCGGGCAGCAGGAATCCGCAAAGGACCACATCAAACCGTCGGTGTTGCAGGACTTCGATCGCTTCTTTCTTGCATGCTGCCAAACTCAGCTTGCAACCTCGTTTCAACAGGTGCCGTCCGAGCGCAGATGACTTTCGCGCGCAGTCACCAACCAGCAGAACGCTAGCTCCCGCGTCATCCATAGGCGTGCCTCTTTTCGACTGCGCACACACACATCCGCATGGTCGCAACTCAGGAAAATGAGGAATCATGCGGCGTGTGCGCGTTCCCTCAGCGCCCCTGAGGAAACTCGCGCTGCTTGGCGGCGGAAGGTGTTCTTCGCCCGCCACTATATTGGACGGATCGCCCCACCTGCAGGTTACACCCGCACCACTCCGATACATCGTAATACGATACAGATGGTTTCTTAGGGCGGGCACATGCGAGAAATTTTCCGGCGGGGAACCGAGTCCTGTTACTCCATGGCGCGTATCGGGACCGGCCGGAGCAGGCTACAGCTGTTGATCGTCAGAAACATCACGAAACGGCCAGCACCAGCAGCGTTACGTCGTCGTGCCAATGCCCGTCGCAGTATTCGGCCACGGCCTCAAGAATTCTTTTCTGCAATTCTCCGGCGGAGCACTCGCGGTTTTGCTCCAGAAGGCCAAGCAGCCGCGCTTCCCCAAACTCCTCGCCCTCCGCATTGTTGGCTTCCGTCACCCCATCGGTGAATAGGACCACGCGGTCACCGGGCACCAGTTGCGCGCATCCCAATTCGAATTTCTGGTCCGGGAAGACACCCAGCACGCCGCCGCCTTCCCGCAACCGCCGGTGGGTTCCATCGCTGCGCAGCAAGTACGGCGCATTGTGTCCTGCGCTGGCAAATCGCAACATCCGCGTGGAGCCGTCAAGCTGCGCGTAGAAAAAAGTAATGAACCGGTCGGCAGTCATATTCCGGCATAGTAGAGCATTCAGCCGTGCGCACAAACCATCGGGCAACAACGAGGGAGAAGCCAATCCGCGCACCGCGGCTTGCAGATTGGACATCAGCAACGCAGCGGAAAGTCCTTTTCCCGCGACGTCCGCGATGCACAACCCCAGCGCTTCTTCGCCAAACGGCAAAATGTCGAAGTAATCGCCGCCCACCGTCAACGCCGACTGCCACGCACTCGAAATCTCGTAGCCGGCGAGTTGCGGAATCTCCTTCGGAAGCAGCCCCTGCTGGATCGCACGCGCATCGGCGACTTCCTGCTTCTGGCGCAGCAACTGCGAAATCATCTCCGCGCGTGCCTGGCTTTCTTGCCCGGCCCGCCGTCGCGACTCCCGACGTTCGCGTCCCAGCGTGACTTGTTTTTGCAGGATCTCCAACAGCCGCTCGTTGGTCCAGGGTTTTTCCACGAAATCGGCAACGCCGCGCTGCATGGCCTCAACAGCCAGCCCCACCGTTGCCCAGCCCGTCATCACCACCACCGGTGGCAAGTTCTCGTTCTTCTGCAACACCGCCAGCAGGTCCAAACCTTCCTGGCCCGACGTGGAATTCCGCGCATAGTTCAAGTCCATCAGCAACACATCGAATTCATCCTTGGCAAGTGCTTCCAGCAAATCCGACGACGAGGTCACGCCTCGCGTCGTGTAACCGTGCCCTTTCAGCATCAGGCGCAGGGCATCCAGAATATCCTGCTGGTCGTCGGCAATCAGGATTCGCTGCTGCAACGTTTCGATTTCCATAGGGATCGCAACCCCCCGTTTCCACGCATCCTAAACCCTTGTTTGGACCGTTGTTTTCTGATATCGCAATGTTCGCAGCCCGAAGGCCAGTTCCCACGGTCGCTAATGCATTGATCTGGAACACCTTACTCAAAATTGAAAGCCGCATAACCTAGGGCGCACTGGTCACTTGCGGGAATGCCCATCCCAGAATCGGACACCTCCTCCGCGCCCTGCCAACATCCATCCCAAATCCTCAACTCGTTCTACGGATGGAAGTGCCCAATGGTTCCACAGAAACGCTCCTATCCGAGTAAGCTGGCCGTCCAGGTTGGCCGAATCGTCATTGTCTCTGAGAGCGGCGGAAGCCTATAATGCGCGAGTCTGATGTCTAAATCGGAATTTCGCTCAAACGGAGAGTTTGTATGAAGCGGCGTGTCACACAGACTTCTTCTGTGCCCGCCGCAGATCCCCAGCCGCAGCGAGTCTCCATGCACATTAACTCTCTTGCCGTTTTGCCACTCAAAAATGCCACCGGTGACCCTGAACTGGAATATCTCAGTGACGGCATCACCGGGAGTCTCATCAATACGCTGGCGTCAATACCGAAACTGCGAGTTATGGCGCAGAGCACAATATTTCGGTATAAGGGCCAGGAGATTGACCCTCAGGCCATCGGCCGCGAGCTTCATGTGCGTGCCGTGGTGACGGGAAGAATAATGCAGGGAGGCGGCTCTCTGCGCGTTGGCACTGAATTGGTCGACGTGGCCACAGGGTGTCAGCTCTGGGGCGCTCAATACGATCGCAAGCCCGACGACATCCTTGTGGTCCAGGACGAAATTTCCTCCGAGATTTCGGGAAAATTGCGTTTGCAGTTGACCAAGGCCGAAAAGAAGCGACTAGCGGTACACCACACAGAGAATCCCGAGGCGTACCGGCTGTATCTAAAAGGTCGTCATCACTGGAACAGGTGGACCGAGGAAGCGTTCTACAAGGCCATCGAGTACTTTCAACTCGCCGTTGAGAAGGATCCCAGCTACGCGTTGGCCTACGCTGGTGTGGCCGACTCCTACGTGCTCTTGGGATGGAACTGCTATCTGCCCCCGAAAGAAGCGTTCTCTAAAGGCAAAGCGGACGCGATGACTGCCCTGCGTCTCGATCCGGATCTTGCCGAAGCTCACACCGCCTTAGCCGCCCTCTTTTGGCTTCACGATTGGCGGTGGAAAGACGCTGAGACAGAATTCAAGTGCAGTCTGCAACTAGGTCCCACCTACGCCACCGCCAACCACTGGTACGCCGAGTATCTGATGACCATGGGAAGAAACGAAGAAGCCATGGCTCGGATAGAGCACGGCCAAGAGCTCGATCCGTTGTCGCTAATCATCAACGTCGCCGTCGGGTGGGCCTTGTACCATGCCCGCCGATACGAAGCAGCCATCGAACAACTACGGCGAACCCTCGAACTGGACCCCAACTACCCCGTCACCTACTGGATTCTCGGCCTGTTGCTCAGGAAAACGGGTCACTACGAACTAGCCATCCGCGAGGGCGAGAAGGGCGTGAAGCTGTCAGGCGGCAGTCCACTGTTACGAGCGGCACTGGCGCACACTCTGGCCACCGCTGGCAGGACAAAGGAAGCGCTTCAGACTCTCGATGATCTCAAAAAACTGGCAAAACAGAGGTATGTGTCACCATACTTCTTCGCGGGAATCCACATCGGTTTGGGAGAAGACGACTGCGCGATCGAATACCTCGAGAAAGCCTACGAAGAGCGCTCTCACTGGCTCATCTATCTTCATATAGATCCCAGCATGGACAGTCTGCGCTACAACGCGCGTTTCAAGGACCTGTTGCGGCGTGTCGCCCTTCCCTGACGCCCGCGATTCCCAATGGAAGCAGTTGGGTGGCCCATCCTTGCGGTTTTCGTTCACGCAAGGGTGGATCTTGGGTTAATCGCGTGGAGCCGGAATCCAGTTTTGCATGAGACTCTACAGTGACCTTTTGCGTCGTTTGCCATCCTTATTAGAATTAGACATGACGGTGCCGCGAGTGACTATGCCAAACCCACGTTTGACGGGCTTGATTTCGTATGAGTGAGTCCTCTACGTCCCTCAGTCCTCTGACCGATAATCACTTGGAATTCACCGTTCTGATGCCTTGTTTGAACGAGAGTGCCGCGCTCGCCATCTGCGTTCATCAAGCCCTTGAAGCCATGCGCGCGAACGGCATTCGCGGCGAAGTATTGGTCGCAGACAACGGCAGCACCGATGGCTCGCAACGCATTGCCGCCGAACAGGGCGCTCGGATCGTGCCAATTGAGATCCGTGGCTAGGGCAACGCGCTACGCGGCGGAATCGCCGCAACTCGCGGCAAGTACATCTTGATGGGAGATGCCGACGGTCGCAGGGAGGGAGTCAGCACGAATCTATGGCTTCAGCAAATCGCGGGCGGACCACCTCATCAGCTCACTCATCTTCCGGATGATGTCATCGCTGATGCTTGATCGCCGGACGGCAATCGTTTAGCTGTCGCCCGTTCGACAACTTCTGGCGACGTGGTGGTCTTTCGGAATTTCCGTTAAATCCCGTAGCCCACGGCTGCTTCAGCGGAGCTCCGAGTGAAACCCTGAATTGTCTATTTGGCACCGACGAGGTCGGTTTTTCTTTGCTCGGTTTGTGCTTGTCTAATGGGCCACGGAACCGCCGTCCACGTCTGGAATAATTTCATTCTTCATCGTGAACCTGTGACCTGCTGAGTGTCTCGTCCGGAGTTTTTCCCTCATCTTTCAGGAGCCCGTCGAGCGTCGATTTGGAGTGTTCGTCCATGACGCCGACCGCCGCAACCAAGCAGGTGTACAGGAAAGCCTTGATTCCTTTGCGGAATTGTTCCGCCACCCGTTCAGCGGAACTCGCCACTTCTGTCTCCAGCGCTTGGCGGCGTGTATCACAGATGGTTCGACTTTCCGCGTCAAGCGAAGAGAGCGCGGAAACTGCCCGTTCCTTCGTCTCCGCAAGAGTCATATTCACATGCAGTTCCGTCTCCCGCCGAAATTCCTCCAGCCCGGAATTTACCGCACTTTGCACGAACGCCTGGACTTCCGCTGAGCGCGCATTCAGCTTCAAAAGCGCGTCTTGTGTCACCATCTGCACATTCTCCAGCAGCTGTTCGTGGCGGCGGTCTGCAATTACGGCTGCCGCACTCTCAAAATCCGATGTCGCTTGGTTCACCGTTTCCTTCAGGCTGGCCGGAATCGACGATTCAACGTCCCGCGTCAACTTGTCCACATATGCTTGCGCATTCGCCAACTCGCGTCGCAATTCGTCTGCCTGTTTTTCCAGGCGTTGAGCGATCTCCTCAGCCTGGCCTCGATACATCTGCATGTCCCTTTGCCATTGCGCGACCAGTTCTCCGGCGGATTCTTCCTTTAGCGACAGTTTCATTGCTGCTAGCTGCTTCGGGAAAAATTCTTGCATCTCTCGCATGCTCGATCGGCGAGCATCATCAATGGAGTTGACCGCCTCCCGAATTACGCCGCTCACCTGCTTCGCTACCGCAGCCTGCACCGCTTTCTCCGCCTCTTGTTGAAGTTTTCCTTGCAGTGCGGAAATAAGCTGATCGGGTGTGACCACGACACGTGGTGGTCGGGGAGCCTCCGGTACTTTTGGGGCTGGTCCGGCTGGGGGGCGAGACGCAGCCGGAGACGGGAAACTGGTGATCTCGGATTCCTTAGGCTCTGGCTTCATCAGGATTTCGCCTGCTTTCTTCGTCGCAGATTCGTTCGCGGGGGCAATCACCCCTGCGAGTTTTGCCGTCGACGTATTCTTTTCGTCGGTGCTCAGCCAATCCGCCGGCGGCGACACAATCCCCCACACATTCGCAGGGGTTTCCAGTTCCACGCCGACCTGTTGGAGTTCGCGCAAACTCCCGGGCGGCTGGACCGACCGAACCATCGCGCGCACTGTCGCAGGTTTTTCCTCGGAACTGATCAATCCTACCATCTGCAGCGTAACCCATGTTCCGACGCCGTAATCATGGCGCGAGTGATACCTGCAACCATGCATATTGAGGCTGACCGCGACCGTTCGCTCCACGAAGGGCTCTCCCATCCGATTCTGACCTAAAACGATCAGCGGGACGGATTTTTCGAGGCGCGTGCTGCGGCGCAACCCTGTCGCGACGAAATTCTCAGAAGTACTGACGAGGGGTGATTGGCTCACGTGACCTCCCATGCAACCGATTTCCGTAAACCGTTTGGCTTGACCGTATGTTTGTATTTTAGGCTTTCACGCCAGGCGACTACCCTCTCAAATTGTCGGGCAATTTCGCATCGGTTACCGGTAAAGTGGAGCACGCTACTGAAGCTGAGCTCAAGTCTCAGAGAGTGGTTGCCCACAGACCTCTGAGTCTGTTGAAAAACTCGGTTTGGAACAGATTTCATTTGGGTTGACTAGCGCCTGTTGTACTACCGGGTACAGCAGGGAGGAACAACGCCGATGATGGGTCAGCAGAGCCGGACTGCGTCGCTGGGTTATTAATTTCCGTTGGAAGAGCAGATTCCCACTTGCTGCGAATGATTGATAGCCACATCGATTCGCGATTCGGCCCACAACAACGAACAGGAAACTCATGCCGCTATCGCTCGACAAGTTCTTGTGTCGCTTCCTGCCGCATATCCTTCCGCAAGGCTTCGTGCGCAATTCTCGCTCAGAGCCCCTTTATGCAGGTCTTTACCGGTAACGGCATTAATCAAGTTGATCGTCGGGTCTGGTTAGCTTCCTTATCTCAGATGCGGTTATGTCAAGACTTTAGTTGTGGGTTTCGCTGGAGATTCTGCCTGCATTAGCCTTTTAACCATCCTTGCAAATCGCGTCTGGTCCTCATTGCGAACAGTCTCGAATTGCAGACCAAGCCCGCTCCCAGCCTTGACGTAACGCACCATAGCATTAGCCCTGATCTCTCCATCCTGCACAAGAAAATGAAGTTCAACCGTCGCGCCGACGGGGCACACCTTACGTGTTTCGATAAAAAGACCACCCACGCTCAGATCTCTAACTCGCGAGGTGTCTTCAGTTCGGCCGCAGCGCCAGATGGCCCACACACCTTCGGGCGTTTCAACGCGTCTGTGGTGCCTTCTGGAGTGAAGAACATTTTTTGTCAAGCTGCACTCCCTCATGCATCGGGTCCCTATGCCTCCGAGCCAGAACAGGAAACACTTGGCTAGGCTTAATCTAAAATAGAAGTTGCGGGACCACGCGCTTACCTTAATGCTCCCTTAATAACAGTTGATCAGGAAAGTATAAACAACGCCTGTGTTACCAATGGTGTACCAGGTTAGTCGGACTTGACCAAATGCAACCTTGCCTTATCAACGAGGCCCTCAAAATGAAGCTACGGGCGTCCCTTCAAAAAAACAATTGATATATACACAATCCCAAAATGACGGGAGGTGGATTTACGTGGGGAAGTTCCACTCGACAAGGTGCAAGAGGCGTTTTCCAAGATGGAATTAGAAAATATGAAGATCCTATGGCTTTCGTACCTTTCGCATCTTGGAGGTTCGTGGCACTATGGTCAAAATCGTCAGAAGAATTTATGGGTAAGCTCCGGCTCTGGTAGTTTGCCAAGTGAGTGATAGAGTGCGAGTTCCAGCCGATTCGTGGTGTTTGATGCGCTGCCCTGATCTTGCAGGAGAGACCCTTGAACGCCAATCCGCACCCAATTATATTCTTCGCCAGAGGACAATTCCGATGACTGCTGCTTCCGCTCCCTCGAGTCTCATGGCGCAGGGATTCAGCCGCCTCGTGACGGTCGAAGACCCCTTTCACGCCGATGAACTAATGAGCGAGCGCAGCCACCAGCTCTGCGCCGAGCTTGAATCCGGCAACCTCGTCGTGTTGCCCCGCTCTCCTATCGTGATTCCGGATGAGCATCGCAGTCTCCTCTTGGCGTGGAAGCAAGCTAGTTCTCCTTATCACAAAAATATTGCTTATCGTCCTTTGGAAGACCGGCTCACCGGTCTGGAGGCTTCCGAGCAGGGCGAAGCCGGACAACTGCGCCGCATCCTGCGCGCCTACTCGCAACGGGCCGCGGAGTTTCTCTCCGCTTTTCTCCCACCTTACGCCGGAAATTGGAAACTGGATTACGTCAGCTACCGGCCGATCGAAGAGAAGGCGCGCCCTGCCCGGCTGCACGCTCGCAATGACCTAGTTCACTTCGACTCCTTTCCTACACGCCCGACCAATGGCGCGCGAATTCTCCGGTTTTTTACCAATATCAACCCCCAAGACAGCCGCGTTTGGGTAACTTCACAGACTTTCGAAGCCTTGGGGCCGCGCTTTGCCGCCGCTGCGGTTGCTGGTGCCTCCTCACCTTTTGGAGCTTTTGCGCGCGGCCTGCGGCACATCGCTCGTGTCCTGCATCTTCCCGGTTCGTTTCGTCCGCCTTACGACGAACTCATGCACTGTTGCCACAACCTGATGAAAGAGGACGAGAGTTTCCAGAAGAATACGCCAAAGCAACGATGGGAGTTTGCCCCCAACTCCAGCTGGATTGCCTTCACCGACTGTGTGAGCCACGCTGTGCTTTCCGGCCAATTCGCCCTCGAGCAGACATTTTTGATTCCGCAGAATGCGCTTGTCTCTCCACACCGCTCGCCACTCGCGATCCTGGAGAAATTCGCCGGTCGGCCTCTTACCTTCTAGTTTAGAGAGGAAAAGTTTGGGTTTAGGCACACCTACTCTCCCGGATGCAGTGCGCAGCATCACGGTGAAGTGGAACTGGGCGCTGGTCAACGCGCACGACGGTTGCCACAATGCCTTTACCGACCATTCCGCACGGTGAGATTGGCTTCCCAGGGTGCGAATCGAGTGTTGCAGAACCCGGGGCGTGTGATCGTCTCCATTTCTTAGATCGTCGATCGCTGGAGGCACAGTGCGGCAAATTGCGGAGTTCATCGCAGTTCTATCCTGCGCCCTGTTCACGGGAGCCGCCGTCTACATCACCTTTGTCGAGCATCCGGCAAGGATGCTGTGTGGGGTGGAAATAGCTGCCACTGAATTTGCACCAAGTTATCGTCGAGCCACAGTCATGCAGGCGACCTGCGCAGCCGTGGGTCTGGTAGCCTCCATCGCAGCATGGCTCGCCGGAGCGACATTCTGGTGGTTGGTTGCTGGAACCACGCTGGGCAGTGTCATGCCATTCACGCTGATCGTGATCCTGCCCACCAACAAGCGGTTGCTCAGCCCGGAACTGGATCGGCGGTCAGCCGAAGCCGAGCGCCTACTCGCACGGTGGGGGAGGCTCCACGCTGTGAGGAGCGTCCTAAGCGGGTTGGCGCTGCTCCTTTTCGTGTATTTGGCGATCTTCGGAAAGGCTATCTGAGAACTAGCAAGTTCGGCTTGGTGCGCCTGTGTGTGAGAAAATTTCGTGAGAAACACATGAGACCGCCGTTTCGTTCCAAACAAGAAGTGATCATCAACGCTCCGCTGGAGACGGTGTGGGCGTTCAACATGGATATTACGAAAATCCCTACATTTCATCCTCGCGTAGTCAAAGTGGAGCTACTCTCAGGAAAAGCTCTCCGTGAGCCGGGCGTTTCGTACCAATGTCACCTCTCAGGCGGAAAACACACGTGCGTTGAGAAGGACATCGAAATCGTTCCAATGCAGAAGCTGGTCACTGTACTGCCGGAGGACACGTTCGGAATAAGCAAGGTCTTGCCTGACTACGTGGTCGAAACGACGCTTCATCGTGTCGCGCAGTCTTCTACGAAGATAGAGATCAGCCATTACTACTCCACACCGACTCTGAAAGCCAAGCTGCTGAACCTAATCGCGAGACGAAGAATTGCCCGCGAAACTCAAGACACCCTGAATGGAATGAAAGCTGCAATCGAAGAGAGGGGCGCAGCGATCAAAAATGGCTGACGAAATTCTCGTGCGGGATGTGCTGCTTTGGGCTGACATGTTAGGCAGGAATGCAGGGGGAGGTTCGCGCTCAACATGTGAATGGCTGCTCGACAGAAGTATAATAGTCCCTGTAATGGCGACTGACCCACCCAAGAAACCATTCTCGAAGCGCCACGGCGATCGATCTCACCCGAAGAGATTCACGGTTTGGGAAGATGCTCCGGAGAAGCGACGTCATTCTGTTTTGGAGTTGGTTAGCACGGTTGGTTATGGACCGTTCGACGTCCACAATTTGATCTGTTCGGCTTTTCACAGAAGGCCTGATCCCAGTAACTTGACCGAGTACCCGAATGTTTAGGGCGAAGCGCAGGAATTAGTGCGGCGGTTTTCCCAACCCACCTGCCCTGTTTGCGCTCGCCGATTTTCACGTCTTTTCAGTAATTTAACTTGCTCTCAGTTGCACTGGGATGGCCTCATTTGCAGGTTATAGTGCACCAAGAGTGCACCAAGAAATTGACGCCGACTGTTACTGATCCACCTGCTCCTCTTGAATCGATCTCCTGCACGAATCGTCGCAGTGGATGAGAATTTGGCTGACCGCTCCGCGCTGCATCCCCAATCGTCCTCCGCCAATACCACTGCTTCTCGACATCGTGCTTTCGGTTCATCCCACACCTCCGCCTTTCCGCGACACATTGAGCCGCGCCGGACATTATTGTTGTTTACGATTTAAGGCGGAAGATGGGTTGGCCGAACGGGTAGGGGAAAATATCGAAGTTATTGGAAAACGGCCGCGCTGTACTGGCAGCCGCTTAGTTGTGTATAATCAACGAACTACAGGAATGAGCGGGCGTCGTACAATGGCAGTATAGAAGCTTCCCAAGCTTCGGACGTGGGTTCGATTCCCATCGCCCGCTCCAACAAAATAAAACGCCGTTTCGGCTGCTCCATTTGGCTCCAATTGAAAATGCTTGGTGACTTGTTCAACTGGAATTTCGCCTGCGTAGAGAGCCGTCATGTCGGCAGTTGCGTGGCCCATCTGCTGACGAATCACTGCGGAGGAGATTCGCGCAAGTTCCCATCGACGGTTACACCCGCGACGGAATGCGTGCATCCCCGCTGTTGGCAAACCGAGTGCCTTAACCGCAGGGTGCAAGCCTTGCGTAAGAATTGTGGTCTCCGCTAGCGTTCCGTTATTCTTCGAGTGGAATACTAGACCATCGTGCTTGGCAAAACGCCTCAGCATCTTCATCGCGGTCTGTCCTTCTTGGTCAGCAAGGACGACCGTCCTGTACGCCGCAACATTTTTGCAAGGTCCGATTACGCCTGCGCGGTCCACGGATTCATCGACGCGAATTGTGTTCTCGCCGATGTCATCCTTGCGTAGCGCGAGCAGTTCACCGATGCGCAACCCCGAAGCCGCAGCGAGCAAGAACAGTGCCGAATACTGTTCGCGCCTAGTCGCGCCCAGGGTGTCCATCGTTTTGATGTGCTCCACGATTTGCAACGCGTGTTCCCAAGAGTAAGAGACATTCTCCCGAGACTCTATCCTCATTCGGAGTTTGTCCTTCTCTGGGATTGCAAGACCGTCTTGAGAGAAGGGGACCTTCTGGTCTTTGCTGGACGACGATAAGACGCGCTGCATGGTGCGCAGAATGTTCTTTACCGTCACCCAAGAGAGACCCTGTTTTCGCTTCTTCCAAGCCCACTCGTTCACTCTTTCTATCGTGATGTGGTCCACTGGCACGTTATTCCAGTCTGTTTCCAGATGGGTTTTTAAGTGACCTTCCGCAACCGAGAATGTTGAAGTTCGTAGCATTCGATGAGCGAAAACCTCTCGGTACTGCTTTACTGCGTCCGCGAAAACCTTGGACGACGGTACGGTGAAACTGCGCCCGTTTAGTTCGGCCAAGAACTGCATCTTCTTCGCTTCCGCCTCTGTCTTCGTTGCAGTAACTCCTGAACGTTTCTCGGAAACTTGAAATCCATGGACGCGTACGGCGTTTACCAGGCATTTGACTTAGCTCACGTGTTGTTTTACATTTCGATTGTTCTGGAAACATGAAGACATCTAACGCAGTCACATCGCTCGCCGCATTGGCACAAGAGACGCGGCTCGACATCTTTCGGCTGCTTGTTCGACACGCCCCGAACGGCCTTCCGGCAGGAACAATTGCTCGTCGTCTCCGGCTGCCGGGTCCGACACTTTCGTTTCATCTCAACGTGCTGGCAGCGGCAGAACTCATTCAGCCGCACAAAAACGGTCGCTCTATTTCGTATTCTGCAATTCTGGAGAATGTAAATCGACTCACGGATTTTCTCATGGAGAATTGCTGCGGTGGGCGCGGAGGTTGTGAGCCATCGAGGTGAACAATGCAACGCTACAATGTCTTGTTTCTCTGCACCGGTAATTCTGCGCGTTCCATCATGGCCGAAGCGATAATGAACAAAAAGGGATTTCCAAACTTCACCGCATATAGCGCGGGAAGTCACGCGACAGGGCGCGTTCACCCTCAAGCTCTACGACAGCTCGAAATTGCAAAGCTGCCCACGCAAGGTCTGCGCAGTAAGAACTGGGATGAGTTCGCAACACCGGGTGCCCCTGAGCTGCATTTTGTTTTCACTGTCTGCGACAACGCGGCCAAAGAAGTCTGTCCAATCTGGCCTGGCCAACCAATGACAGCGCATTGGGGTGTGCCGGACCCCGCTGCAGTTTCAGGCTCGCTTGAGCAAATCGAACGAGCATTCCGCGATGCATTCATGACTCTCGAACGCAGGATAAGTCTCCTCTTGTGCCTGCCGCTTTCTAGCCTCGACAAACTAGCCATTCAGAAGAAAATCGACGACATTGGCCACCAATGAAACCTCTCTGCGTGCTCGCATCGCTTCGGAATTTCTCGGGACGGGATTTCTCGTTGCAGCCGTCTTAGGTTCAGGAATTATGGGTGAGCGATTGGCTGCCGGGAACGTTGCTATTGCGCTTCTGGCGAACACAATTGCTACTGGAGCGGCGCTCGTTGCCTTAATTTTGACGTTCGGTCCAATTTCGGGTGCCCACTTTAATCCTGTGGTCACGCTTGCGGACGCATGGGAAGGCGGAATTCCATGGGCGGAGACCTCGCACTACGTCTTGGCTCAAATCTTCGGTGGAATCGGCGGGGCGATTGTCGCTCACTTGATGTTCGGGCTTCCAATAGTGTCGCTCTCCCAGCATGCTCGGCTCGGCCTGTCCCAATGGTTTAGTGAATTTGTGGCAACATTCGGGCTGCTCTCGGTGATTTGGGGTTGCTCGCGAACGCGCACAAGTGCTGTCCCATTTGCCGTAGGAGCTTACATCACGGCGGCTTATTGGTTCACAGCCTCTACTTCATTTGCGAATCCCGCTGTCACAATTGCGCGATGCCTCAGTGACACGTTCGCAGGTATCCGGCCCATCGATGTCCCTTGGTTCGTGTTCGCTCAGTTCTTAGGTGGCTTTACGGCGACACTCGTCTTTCGCTGGCTTGTTCCTAATTTGCAAGTTCGCGCCAAAGACGTTCTCCTCGCGCACGATGTGGAGCGGAATCGCGGTTAGTGCCCCGTTAGTCGCGAAATCGGAGTGCGACCTGTAAAACTGCTGAACATGATTGTCTGGAGAGGAGGAACTCGATCAGACCGTGCGTCCCATCGCACGCTGCGACCTGGAAAGCTGCTGGAGACAGAGGACCGATCAAACCGCGCATCTCATTGCGCGTAGCCTACGAGGTAGGAGCGGCGAGGCAACAGACCGTTCGAAGCCCTCGACAATGTACCCACAAGTGCGAACTTGGCACCAGAACCGCGAGGCGACGGTGTATCTGCCAGCAAAAGGCGGAGACGGGCCTAGGCTCTCGGTAGTATGGTCAGAATACACAAATACTCGTAAGCGTCGTGAGGGACTGAGGGCCTAAAATGCTGCGCGGCTCTTCTTGCAGTGAGTACAGGGGCTTCCGGTTTCTCTGTCATGGGTAATCAACACTGCTGGCGTATAAGAGCAGATCTAACCGATCGCGTCATTTCAGCGGAACAGGGTAAGCCCGTATCGCTCCCCGCAAGGGGAAGGACCATCGCAAGATGAATCCGACGGCGCTGCGGGTAACGGAAATGGAAGCAAGCGAAGGCTGCCCTGTAACGGGCAGATAGAGGTTGCGTTGCCTCGTTGGGACAAGATCACCTCGCCGGAAACGGAGCTGACTTCCTGTTGGTGCTCAACTCGAGAACGTTTGAGGAACCGATGCGGAAGCAAAGCAAATGACAACGGCGCAAGCCGTTGGTGCAGCTTCACACACGGCAGGGGAAATTCCCTCTGCCGTGCGAATCGGCAGCAAGTCAGTATCGCCCGGTTACTCGACAAAGTGGGGACTAGTACGGAATGTCCGGTAACCGCGTGAGTCGCTTGCTATCAATTTCACAGCTCGATTTGAAACCAGAAGACAATTTGACTTGACCTTCATCCCCACACGTTGCAAGCTTCCGCCACTATCACGGAGACTCTTCTGGAAAGTCGCACTCCTTCGCTCAATTCAGCGCCTCAATCCATGCCAAGCGATTCTCCTTGCGTTCCTCGGGAACGTCGCCTCACTTTGCTCGCGCTCGTTTCTCTCATATTCTTCACGACCTCTGGCGGCGCGTTCGGCCTTGAGCCTCTGGTAGGAGCTGTTGGTCCGGGCTGGGCAGTTCTCCTTATGCTCCTCACCCCGCTGGTATGGAGCCTGCCTATGGCTTTGATGGTCGCCGAACTCGCCTCGCTCATGCCTGAGGAGGGTGGGTACTATATTTGGGTTCGCGAAACAATTGGCCCTTTTTGGGCCGTGCAGGAAGCGTGGTGGAGCATGGCTTATTCCACCGTCCTCTTGGCGATTTTCCCTGTGCTTTTCGTTTCTTACCTCTCCTATTTCATCCCAGTCATCGCACCAGACGCAGACTTTCAGCATCCAATTCTCGGCCCGCTTCTGCGATGGCTCATTGCCGTTCTCCTCATCGCTTCCGCCTCGTTCCTGAATCTGCGCGGTGCACGTGATGTCGGTCTTTCCGCCAAATTTAGCATCGCTATCGTGTGCGGCGCTTTTGCTGCTCTCGTTCTCACTTGGATTGCTGCACGCCCTAACCCGGCCGCGACTTTTCACCTTCTCACTAACGACCTTCGTACCAGCCACCGGGATGCCGTGCTGCTTGGCATTTCGTCTGATCGTGCTTAATTACTCTGGCTGGGATAACGCTTCCACCTATGCCAATGAGGTCGAGCAACCGCAGCGCAACTACCCGCGTGCCATCGGCCTCGCCCTCCTACTCGTTGTTGCCGGTTATGTCCTTCCAGTTCTCGCTGGCATCAGCGTCACTACCGATCCTGCGCTTTGGAGTTCCGACGCTGGATGGCCTGTAATAGCCAAATTGATTGGTGGCCCCTGGCTCGGCTGCTGTACTCGCCATCGCAGGACTAGTTTCCACTTGGGCCATGTTTAATGCACAGCTTCTTTACGTCAGCCGCCTCCCTCTCGTCATGGCTCATGACCGTTGGCTGCCCGATATCTTTGCCCGCGTCTCTCCAGTTAACGGCTCTCCCCAAATCTCCATTATTTGCATCTCGTTGCTCACCGCCCTCCTTGCCGCTCTCTCGTTCGGCGGACTCGCCGTCATCCAATGCATTCTCTATACAGCCGCTCATTACTCTTGAATTCCTTGCGCTCCTCCTTCTACGTCTTCGTCGTCCTCACGCTCACCGCCGCTTCCGCGTGCCCGGCGGCTGGTTGGGCATAAGTTGCGTATGCGTTCCGTTCTTCTCGGTAGCTTTATTGGTGCTGGTAGCGACCTTGCGAGACTGGAGGAATTTCCCCGGACAGTTGGCGGTAGTAGGAATTATTGTTTTCAGCGGCGCTACTCTGTATCTTCTCCGACGAAAGATCGCGCTGCCGGTCGGAGGGCATGCTTTAAAGGTCAGACGAAAACTTCGGACAAACGAATGAAGGATGACCTGCAACACGAGCGAGATAAGACGAGTGCGTTTGGCGCAACGGTGTTTTGCGGAAGTCGTCAAAGAAATGGCGCGACGTTGCGGCGGTGCAGCGCTTGAGGAGCGTGGCCTTCTTCTTGTCGCGGGAAATCATCCTTGTCCGGTCTTAATGAATAGTGTGTTGCGGATAGGTCCGATGGACGCTCAAGAGGTCCTTCGTCGCGCCGCGGTTTTCTTCGCCGAACGCGGGCACAGCTACGAGATATGGACTCGCACCGGAGTAGACGACGATCTGGAAAATGCCGCAATGGCGGTCGGGATGCGTTTCGCAGCAGAACTGACGGGAATGGTGATTCATCGAAAGCCGGAATTGCCGGAATGTGCCGCGGGAGTAGAGCTGCGTCAGGTGCAGGACATCCAAGGCGTACGGGACTTCACAAACGTTGCCGCGGATGGATTCTTACGGAGAAGGACCCGGCATTTCGGAACTTATTCGTGCCACGTTTTCGAATTCGCGCTCTCTCTTGGCAGATGACACGGCCGCTTTCGTTGTCTGGGATCACGGCAAACCCGCTGCGGTCGCCATGACAATGGTGAAGGAAGGCGTAGCCTGGATTGGTTGGGTAGCAACACGTGCTGAATCTCGCGGGCGCGGCCTCGGTCGGCTTTCTACGGCGGCGGCAACTCGTGCTGGATTTGCGCTTGGTGCAAGGTTTGCCTCTCTAGAAGCGACGAAAATGGGTGCACCCGTTTACCTTCGACTCGGATATCAACAAATCGTGAATTATCGCAACTACTGGCCAGCCGACTTACAAGTCTGAGAAATGCAGAAGTTCCGTGGATGGACGATGTAGGTCTCTCAAAAAGTGCCCCCGACAATTTTTAAGTGCGTCGCATAATCGCAGATGTGAAGTAATACTTCACATTGGTGGAGTCGAGATGTGGCGCGGTGGTGTAGGTGCGGCCTATCTGTTGCCGGCCCTTTCGTATGCCGGTGCCTCACTAGCCTCACCATGCTTCCGTTTCCACATCCCGCTCATCGAACCGGATATGCGGATTTCCCGCTTCCGGCTCTCGGAGAAAGACTCACGATGTCGCCCACGGGAGATTGCGCGTCCGCTGGGTAATGCAGACGAGACCCAGCACGTCATGCAGGGATGACTCCGGAAACCGCTTGGTCCCCGGCCACACCTCTTTGTGCTTGGCACACAACCACTGACGCAGCCTTTTGCAGGCGTGCTTTTCCACCGCCCGATAGGCCTTGCTGACTGGCCCGAGACAGAAGTAGTTGGCCCACCCAATCATGGTGCGGTTGAGTTTCGCCACCACCATCTCCTGGTCCAGCAGAGTTTGATCCCGTCCGGTCATTTCGCTAATCGCCTCGCAGATGCGGATCACCCGCTTCTTCGAGGGAACCGTACCGATGTACGCGCGCCCTGTCTTCGGCGAATAGCACTGACCAAACGTATACCCTAGAAAGTCGAATTTCTCTTCCGGCAGTTTGCAGACCCGCGTCTTCGTTTCGTTCACCGTCAACTTCAGCTTCGTCATGATGTCTCGCATCCTAGCCAGCGCTTCTTCCGCTTGGCCACGGCAGCAGATCACCAGGTCATCAGCGTAGTTAACGATGTGTGCAGCAAGACGCTCCTCGTGCCCGAGCTTCTTCCATCCCAGCACGAATCGACGCATGTACAAGTTGCTGAGCAACGGGCTGATCGGAGCCCCTTGCGGAGTTCCCTTTCCTTCATCCCGATTGCGCGTACTTCGATGCTTATTCCCTTTCTCGTCGGTCTCCTCGACCGGAGCTTCCAGCCACATCTTGATCAAATGCAGCATGGCTCCGTCGACGATCCGTCGAGCCACCGACTTTAAAAGCTCGGAATGTGGAATCGAATCAAAGTAACCGCTTAAATCCGCGTCTACAATTTGTCCATGGCCGGTGTTGAGCAGCTTGTGAACATGCCTCACGGCATCCAACGCGCTGCGGTCTGCCCGATAGGCATACTGTTCCGGCTGCAGGTCGGCCTCGAATATCGGTTCGAGCACCAGAACTGCCGCCGTCTGCGCCACGCGATCTTTGATCGTAGGGACGGTTAACGCAAACTGCACTTGAGCACAGCGAGCATTTGGGATGGGCGGAGATCTGCCACCCGTACCATCCGCTGCGCGGCCAACGTTTCCCCGTACTCAAGAAGCGACGTATCGCTGGCAAAGACACTCTCATTCTCCGTGGACTGGATTGTGGCACCTTCAGCGTCGCGCGGGAGTGGACCGATTGGGGCGATCCTTCCCCGGGGGACTCGTTGCAGCTGCCCCTGCGGCGACTCGATGCCGACTCCCTGCTTGCGTTGGTTACCCTCCTTGATTCGCTAACCCAGCGATCTACAGAAAAGGGTTGATTTATGAATTCATTTGGAATATGGTCAGACCAGTCTTTTAGATGGTCTGCTAGTTATGAAGAAGAAATCCTCCGCCGCCCTACGAAAGCGCCGTCAGGCCCTACTAGGCAAGCTGCCTCCCCTCGCTGTCATCCTTCGCGGTTCTCTCATCGAACGCTACAAGCCCTGTGGCAAGCCTGGCTGCAAATGCGCCAAGGGCCGCGGTCATGGCCCCAAGTACTACTTGTCCGTGAGCTTCCCGAAATTGCGGCCGCAAATGGACTATGTTCCGCAGAACCGTCTTGCGCAGACCAAGAAATACCTCGCCAATTATCAGCGCGCTCGCGAAGTCTTAGAGCAGATCTGCGAGATCAACCGCGAGTTGCTGCGCCGCCGAGAGGCGCTCTGAGAGCGCACGATGAGCACCGCTTCTTCCTCGCTCATCGTGCCCACGGATTTCCAATTAGCAAGCATGATCGTCGCCAACATGCTCGAGAACTGGCTGGACTTTCCATCCAATATTTGGACAACTGCGGAGGTGACCGATGAACTCGAAAATCTCGGAACAGCAACAGAGCAAGCCGGCGTACATTTATGTGCGTCAGTCGACGCTTGCCCAAGTGCGCCACCATCAAGAGAGTACCGAGCGTCAGTATGCGCTGCGGCAGAAAGCTGCGGAACTGGGCTGGAGCGAATCGTCGATCCGCATCCTCGATCGGGATTTGGGAATATCCGGTGCCCATACGACGGGACGCACGGACTTCAAGACCCTGGTAGCGGATGTTTCGATGGGCCAGGTGGGCGCGGTGTTTGCCTTGGAAGCTTCCCGACTGGCGCGCTCGAATGCCGATTGGCACCGACTCCTGGAGCTATGTGCGCTGACTCGGACACTCGTGATCGACGAGGATGGCTGCTACGATCCGGAGGACTTCAACGATGGTTTATTGTTGGGACTCAAGGGCACGATGGCGCAAGCGGAGTTGCACTTTCTACGCGCGCGCCTCCTGGGCGGTAAACTCAACAAAGCGAAAAAGGGGAATTGCGGTTTCCCCTACCCGTTGGATTCTGTCACGACGAGGATGGTCATATCGTTCTTGACCCCGACGAAGAAGTGCGCGGCGCCGTATCCTTGGTGTTTCGCTTGTTTCGAGAAACAGGCAGTGCCTTCGCCGTAGTGCAGAACTTTGTCAAGCGCGCATTGCGTTTTCCGAAACGCGCTTACGGCGGGGCCTGGAACGGCAAGCTGATATGGGGTCGTCTTACTCACACACGGGTGTTGTGCATTCTCAAAAATCCGTCTTACGCCGGCGTGTATGTCTTTGGTCGCTACCAGTATCATCAGAAAATCAGCACGACCGGCGAGATTCAGAAAAAACAGCATGCCGTCGCTATGCCCGACTGGCGCGTCCAATTGAAACAGCATCACGACGGATACATCAGCTGGGACGAATTCATCGAAAATGGCAAGCGCTTGGAAAAGAATCGCACCAATGGGGAAGCGACGATGCTAAGCGGCCCGGCTCGTGAAGGCTTGGCCTTGCTTCAGGGGCTGCTCGTGTGCGGTAACTGTGGCCACGCAATCACCGTCCGCTACACCGGCAACGGCGGCATTTATCCGACCTACCTTTGCAACCGACAGCATCGCGAAGGACTGGCGACCAAGGATTGCATGAGCTTTCGTTGTGGCCTACTCGATGCCGCCGTTTCGGAGGAAGTGTTGAAAGCGCTGCAACCAGCCGAACTCGAGCTCGCACTCGCCGCCCTGCAGGAACTCGAAGTGCGCGATCAAGCCATTCTGCGTCAATGGCAGATGCGACTCGAGCGCGCTGAATACGAAGTTGCTCTTGCCGAACGGCGTTATCAGGAGGTAGATCCATCCAATCGGCTTGTAGCCAACACGCTGGAACGTCGTTGGAATGAAACATTGCTTCAACTGCAGGATCTGAAAAAGCAAGCTGAGGAATTTCAACGAAAAGAAGCACGAGTCTTTACACCTGAGCAAAAAGCGAAGGTGCTCGCATTGGCTAGGGATTTCCCGCGTCTGTGGCATGCACCCAGCACGCAAGCCAAGGACCGCAAGAGGATGTTGCGGCTACTCATCAAAGACATTACGGTCAACAAATTGGTCGAGCAAAGACAGCTCTCCGTTCACATCCGCTGGCAGGGCGGCGCTTGCACCGACTTCCTCGTGCAGATTCCACCAAGTGCAGCGGGTCGTCATCGTTATTGTTCTCCGATTGTCGATCGCGTCCGCGACCTGGCGTGCAGTTTGCTCGATGCACAGATCGCTGACCAACTCAATCGAGAAGGCTGCATTAGTGCGAAAGGTAAATCGTATACTGCAAAAATGATTCGGTGGATCCGTTGGCGCTATCAGATTCCACTTGCAAAGCTCAAGAAGTCTGAGGAGTTGACTGTTCAACAGGTCGCCAAACAGTTCGGTGTTAGCGATGGTGTGGTCTACTACTGGGTCGAGCACCAGGTGATCCAAGCACGGCGGCTCAACCCTGGAATGCCTTGTTGGATTACACTCACTGCAGCGGACGAGCAAAAACTGCGCGATTGGGTGCGCAATTCAAGCAGAATTCATTCGGATTCCTAACGTGATTGGAGGGAAGTGCATTATGAAATCATCATCCCAACGGCCGCGGACCGGCTGCTGCAACGAGCGGTAGCGCGCATTCTGGAAGCCGTGTTCGAAGCAGATTTCCTGAATTGCAGTTACGGCTTTAGGCCTGGCCGAAATCCTCACCACGCGCTGCAAGCTCTGCGCGAGCAGATCGTGACGAAGAAGGTAGGGCAGGTGTTTGAAGCTGACATCCGCAGCTATTTCACACGTATCAGTCATCAGTGGCTACGCAAGATGGTGGCTCATCGAATTGCCGACCCGGTGATCCTGGGCCTGATCGGAAAATGGCTCAAAGCCGGTGCGATGCAAGACGGAGTTGTCACCTACGCAGAGGAAGGGACTCCACAGGGTGGATCGATCTCACCCGTGTTGAGCAACCTCTACCTCCACTTTGTTCTCGATCTATGGTTTGAGAAGAAGATCAAACCGAAGTGTCGAGGCGAGGCGTATCTAGTGCGTTTCGCTGATGACTTCGTGGTGAGTTTCCAGTTCCGACAGGATGCGGACCATTTCCAGCAGAAAGTGCAGGAGCGGTTCGCGGAATTCGGTCTGGAGCTGGCCGAGGAGAAAACTCGGCGCATACTCTTTGGGCGATTCGCAGGCATGACATGTCTGCGGCACGGACTGGGGAGACCAGAGACCTTTGAATTTCTGGGCTTCAAACATGTCTGTGGGGTGGATCGGAAGGGGCGATTTGCTCTGATTCGTATCCCCAGCGCTAAGAGTTGTCGGAAATTCTTAGCCCGGACGCGGGAGTGGATTCTTCATAACAGACACTGGAGACGATGGGAGCAACAGGAACGTCTGACCAAGATGTTGCGGGGCTTCTATCAGTACTTCGGGCTGCATCACTGTGAGCGCAAGCTCAACTGGGTGCGGCAACAAGTGCAGCGCCAGTGGATCAGCGCCCTGAATCGTCGCGGACAGAGACGTCGGACGAACTGGACGCGCTTGAAGGATCGACCGTGGTTCAAACTGCCGTTTGCTCAGAACCTACACCCGACGGTCTGAGCGATGCTTACTTTCGACAATGTCATCTGGGGAGCCCGGTGCGGGGAATCTGCACGCCGGGTTCTGCTTGGGGAGACGAGAGCAAGAGGCCATGCCTACTCGGTGAGGCGTGGGCGCGAAAGCGCCTACGACCGCAAGGCTCCGCACGGGCTACCGCCAACAAGCCTCGTCCCTACCAACCTGCTCGATGAATGGTTCGAGAACGAAGTGAAGCCCCGACTGAGGGGTGCGGCTCACGAGATCCGCTTCGCCGATGATGCCGTGCTGTGCTTCCAATACAAGGAAGACGCGGAAAGGGTGATGGAGGTCTTACCGAAGAGGTTCGCGAAACACGGTTTGACGATCCATCCGGAGAAGACGCGGCTACTGGAGTTCGGACGATATGCAGAGGAAAATGCGAAGCGGCAGGGGAAGAAAGCTGCCACGTTCGATTTTCTCGGCTTCACATACGTCTGTGCCCGCAGCCGGAAAGGGAAATTCACTGTGCACGTGAGAACGATGAAGAAGCGGTTCCGACGGGGCCTGAAGGCGATTGCCGAATGGTGCCAGGAGAACCGCCACCTGCCTGTGGAGAAGCAGCAGAAAACCCTAAACGCCAAACTCCGGGGCCACTACCAGTATTACGGGCGACCGACGAACTACCGGAGTATCGGGCGGTTCTTTCGGGAAGTCCTTCATACCTGGCATAAGTGGCTCAGCCGGCGCACTCGTGGAAACGGGATGACCTGGGAGAAATATGCAGCCATCCTACGGAAACATCCCTTGTTGCAGCCGCATATCCGGCATTCTTGGCTTGGTGCGGGGAGTCACGCTTGAGGAACCCACTGCGGTAATCCTGCTCGGTGGGATCTGTGAGGGGGGAGAGCCGACGACGCCATGGTGGACCTAAACGGGCACGCAGCTGGAAACGGCGGATACAGCCAAGGAACACCTACCGCCCGTCGAGCTTTCCTCTACTCGGAGATGGCCCATCGAAGAATGGTAGCAAGACGGGGAATCCTGAGGAATCATGAGCGAAATAACAATTCGCCACCCATAAGTTAAGTTACGCTAGAGTTGTCACCCCATCGCTAAAGAGCTAGAGAATTTCGTCGCCTTCTCGAGGTGGTTCTTTGCCTGTCCGTTTCAAAATCTTTCGTGCTTTCTTTATATTTGCACGGGCTCCTCGCTCACGAAAGAATTCTTCCGTGCGCAAGGCAGAAATTTTCTCTGCGACCGCTAGATTGATGAGCTGATTGAGGGATACTCCCTCACTCTCGGCTGTTTTGCGAGCCTCCTCCTGTAAGGAAGAGGCCAACCGCAATGGAAAGCTGCTTTGTCTCACAACCTTTCTCCTTGTGTCACGCTTTCCCAGGCGCCCGTAATCGATGCAGAGCCTCGGATGGCCGCAATATCTTGAGCGCAAAACCCTTCGCTACAGCCGCGAAATCCTTTTGGTTAAAGGTGACCAGCAGATCGGCCCGACCGTTGACAGCGGTCTCTAGCACCATATCGTCAGTCGGATCGGACAGAAGTGGCCGCCAGAGGAACCTTATCTGCACTGCTTCAGCGACTCTGACGAGCGCATTAATGATCTCGTCGAGTTCCGGAACGCTAAGACCGTGAACTTTTCTATGTTCCTCGCGCGTCAAAACAGCCTCGTACTCGAGAACTAAGGGAACCGACAACAGTAGCGCAAACTCTCTGGCCAATGCTCGATCTACTAGTTGCCATGAGGCTCCCCCGCGGCTGCGCATTGCGGCGACTAGGACATCGGTATCGAGCACGAGGCGCAAAAAGAGATGATATCGCATATGACATCACCTTTCAAGGGAGGGTTTGGATCGATCGGATCGGGTCCTGGGGGGCGAGTCTCCCTATCTGCGAGATTGCAGTGGCTTAACTCAGCATCGAGACCCAGCGGCGAAGTCCAAAATGGAGCCTACGGCGGCGCTTTGCTCCGGGGGGACGATAAACGCTGATCATCTCGGCTGCTAACTTAATAAGCGAATGCCCTCGGCTCCTGGCCGTTGGGCTACGGACAAGCTACGGACAACTAAAAGAGTGGAAATGAGGCTCTTCGTCCCGTAAGCGACGCCAGATAAAGCGTTTATGGAATTGGTATTCATAGTTCGGGACCAGGAGGACGGTGGTTCAAATCCACTCGCCCCGACCACTTTGGATTTCTTCCCCTTCTTCTTCTCCCACGCTTGCGAGAAGCATCCTAAATACAAGGGCTTGCAGCTCATCATCTGGTGGTGCAAAGAAGCCAATATCCGTGCGGTACAAAATCCCTTCAGGAAAGAGGGCACTTTGAACCGTGAGCTTGTCAGTTAGATGGCACTGGCCCACAGAGCTTTAGCGGGAACCGTGGTGCGCGTTGTATCGGCAGTCAGTTGCAGAGCGGCCTCTGCCTCAGCCACGAACGCACGCTGCGCGGCCTCAATGCCCTCAATGTCATGGGCAATCGTGTCAGCCATGTCTCTAAACTCTTCCTGCTTCAGTTCACCGCGAAGCTTGGATTCAATGAGAGAGTTGCGCAGTGCTTTCTTTTCTGACAGTTGGGTTGCAAGATGACGCTGCCGCTGCTGTGCGTCTTCAATGCGTTTGTGCGCGTTGGCCTTCGCCTGGCTGCACACTACACTCCTGCCGCCATCGGACGACTCAATTTCGGTCAGAGATACGTCACTCTCAAAGGTGTCAGTCATAGCGAAGAGCAACTATGGGGTCGACTTTCATGGCTCGGCGCGCCGGAACGTAGCAGGCCGCAATGGCCACAATCATCAGGAGCGACGCTACGGCGGCGAAGGTCAGCGGATCTTGCGCACTTACCCCGAAGAGCTGATTGCTCATGAGCCGCGTCAGGCCCAGCGCTGCAACAATCCCGAAGACCACTCCGATAAGTGCCGTGCGAGTGCCTTCCCCGAGAATCAGCCGCAGCACGTCGGCGCGTTGCGCACCGAGAGCTATGCGCACACCAATTTCGTTTGTGCGTTGCCCCACGAGATAGGAAATCACCCCGTAAATTCCCACGCACGCCAGTGCTAGCGCCAAGGCCGCGAACACGCCAAGCAGGATCATTGAGAATCTCCGCGCCGCCAACGAATTGGCCACCACTTGGTTCATCGTCGCGACGTTGTAGATCACTTCGCGCGGATCGATTTCCTGGACGGCCTTGCGGACGGGTCCCATCAACGTAGAGGGATCACCTTTGCTGCGCAGAACGACCGCCACGCCCGTCGCCGCCAGGCGCATGATGTTGTCCGGGAGTTGCATAAACGGATGATAAAATTGTGCTTGGATAGCTGATTTTGCGTCTCCATCGAGGCCCCACTGCTTCACGTGCTCCACCACGCCAACGATCTCAGCTTCCACCTCGAAGGTCGCAAGATGGACGTGCTTGCCGATCGGATTTTCGCCCGGGAAATAGGTGCGCGCGAAAACGTCGTCGATCACGATCACCACCGGAGAGTGCTCGTCGTCCTGCGGCGTGATGAAACGTCCGCGCTGCAGGTTTATTCCCATGGCTTGCTGGAAACCCGATTCGGCGAGATAGAACATCGCCGGGCTCATTTCGTTTAGGTTTGCAGGTTTGGGATGCCCCTCAATCCAAAAGGACTCGGAGGAATTGTGCTGCATCGGGCGCGAGCCTAGCGTCACGGAGACCGCTTCCACGCCAGGGATGGACATCATTTTATCGTCAAAGGCGCGCAGCCGGGCGCGTGTTTCCGCCGTACGAGTCGCAGGAGATGCTGGAAGCGACAAACTAAAGGTAACTGCATGGTTGGGGTTGAAGCCGGGATTGACGCGCCAAAGCGACGTCAGGCTGCGAATCATCAGTCCTGCACCCACGAGCAAGACCAAAGCCAGCGCCACTTCGGACACGACGAAAATTTCCTGAAGCCGGTGGCGCACGCCGCTGGAGCCTCGGCCGCCCTCCTTGAGAACCTCTTGCAAATCGACGCGCGACGCTTTCAGCGAAGGAGCCAGCCCGAACAAAATTCCGGCAAAGAGCGAGGCTCCGAGTGTGAAGAGGAGCACACTCGAGTCCATAGAGACTTCACTTGCACGCGGCAAGGCGGCTGGCAAAGTACCGAGCACCGCTTTCGTGCCCCAAAAAGCAAACAAGAGACCCAGCGCTCCTCCCAGGCCGGCAAGCAGGACGCTTTCCGTAAGAAGCTGCCGAATCACACGTCTATGGCTCGCGCCTAGCGCCGCGCGAATCGCGAACTCACGCGATCTGCCTATCGATCGTGCCAGCAGGAGGTTCGCGACGTTGGCGCACGCAATCAGAAGCAAGAACCCGACCGCACCCAGCAGCACCAACAGAACTGGCTGAACATTGCCAACCATGTCTTCCTTCATCGAAACCAGCGTGGCGCCTAATCCTTTATCGGCCTCCGGGTACGCAGCAGCGAGATTTCGTGCGACGTTCCCCATATCCGCTTTTGCCATGGACAGCGTTACGCCTGGTTTCAACCGCCCAACCATTCCTGAGCTGAAGACGATACGGCGATCGTGAAAGGACGGATCGTTCCATTGGCCGATAGGCGTGTAGACATCTCGGTCGTGGCCATAAAAGCTGAAGCTCGCGGGAATCACGCCCACAATCGTGTGCGATGTGCCATTCAGGTTGATCGATTTCCCCACCATGTCAGGCGAAGCTCCGAACCTGCGCTTCCAGAAACCACCGCCGAGAATTACAACCGGCGCCGCCCCCACCTGATCGTCGTCTGCTCGGAAGTGGCGGCCAAGAACGGGCTTCACGCCGAGCGTTTCAAAAAAATCGGCCGAAACCATGTAACCGCTTACACGCTCCGCTTCACCCATTCCGGTGAAGCTGTAGTCTTCGTTGTGGTACAAAGCAATGGATGAGAACGATTGATTGTCCCGCCGCCAATCGAGGAAATTGAGGTAAGCAATCGGCGCTTGATCGTCCCCGGGATATTTCCCGTACAGCGCGACGAGTTGACTCGCATTTGGATAGTGTAGTGGATTAAGCAGCACGCCATTGACCACGGAGAACAGCGCCGTATTCGCGCCAATTCCCAGCCCCACCGTCAAAATCGCGATTGCGGCGAAGCCCGACGATTTAAGGAGCATCCGAATTCCGTAACGCACGTCTTGCAATAATGTGTTCATCGGACAAATGCGCGCAGGCGCCTCGTAGGGCGTAGCTTCTCAATAAATACTTCGCAATGATAGTGGCTGTCTTGAATTCGTTTGACTAACAGATTGCCGAATGACCAGTCTGTCGTACCCCACTATCGACCATTGCCGATCTCATTTTCCTGCGCATTCACGGCCTGCCAGCGGTTATCGCGATAGACAAACACGTCGGTGAAAATAGTTTTGCGAAGCTTGACCTCTGGGTTGTCACTTGCTTCGACGATTCCATTGGCTATCGCTGTCGAACCGTAGACTCTAACTTCTAGTTTGTCGAATCTGGCGTATGGTCAAAAAACTCAAACGAGTTGAAATGGCGTAACTTGCAGTTTTCCACAGGCTCGCCTCGAATGGACCAAACAGAAGAAAACAGCGAGAGAATGATCGTGAGCATGCCGCCGAAAAGCTACAGATACGGCCGCCCAAATTCAACCAGTTCAGTCAGAACAGCGTTTTTGGTAGGGACGACGCGACGCGCCGTCTGAGCTCTTAACACTTGCTATAGCCTCTGGATCTTTAGGGCCGCGTATTCTTGCTCAAGCTCACTGACCAATCGTTTGAATTCGGGCTCCTCACGCAGGCTTTCGAGATGGGGATCGATCTGGAAGAAGGGCCAGCACGCGAAACCCGTTTCGACGCTGCGCTCCAGCCATGCCATCGCCTTGTCCGTTTCCCCCAGTACGGCATAAACGCAGGCGATTTGATAATAAGTGTGGTGAGTATGCCCGAAGGAGCGCGGCGAATCGAGAGCCCTGCGGACACACTCGACCGCAGGGTCGCTCTGGTTGCGCCGGGCGTGCAGCATACCTTGCATGCTCACGACCAAGGGCTCGTCGCCCAGTTGTTTTAGAGCCGTCGCCAACCGTTGCTCGGCCAGATCCAAGTCTCCGCTGTAAAGCGGGGGCAGTGGGCGAAAACCGAGCGCATATTTGGTCCCCGGTCTCTCTCCAATGTAGGCCTCTCCCGCTTCTTCTGCGCGCGCGAAGTCCCCGCTATAGAGATAAAAAACCTCTAGATTAAGGCTCCGAGTCTTTGGATTCGACCGCTGCGCCTGCTCGTGGGCGACACGCGCTTCTTGAAGCCGTCCGATATGGGTCAAATCGTGGACATCCGGTTATGGGCCCGCTCAAAATTGTGTCGAGCTGCCAAAACCCGTTCCAGCGCGGCGATGGCATCAGCATGCTGGAAATTCTTCGCCGGGCTCCACAGGATCCATGCCCGGGCCAAATGTCCCTCGGGCAATGCCGGGTCGAGCGTCAGAGCCCGGCGGCAGTGGTGTTCCGCCTTCTCCAGCCAAGTGCGCTGCGGGTCGAGACTGAAGCCGCGACCTCGGGGTCCGCTACACACTGCAAGCGGTAACCTCGCCGGGGAACCGTCATTCTTCGACGTACCGTCTGTGCACTTTAAGACATTCACTAGCGCCCGCAAGCACGATACGCGCCCACTTGCTCTCAATAGCTCTAAAATCGGCTAACTGTGCGCTCGTTTTTTGCGTTTACGAGCGACGAAGAAGATGAGTACCGCCATCGCTGCCGCAATCAGGCTTACGACCGCGATGACGACCGGATGTGCATGTTGCGTGGTTACCGTGAGCACTTGGCGCCCATAATGGGCGGCCAGATACGCGAGAAGGGAGTATCGGACAATTCGACCGAGCGTCAGCGCTACCAGAAATCTCTTCACGGAATATTGCATTGCGCCGGCGGCAAAGACAAATGGCACCATAGGCGCTGGAGGAGGCAATAAGGCGGCGACGGCGATGGCTCCAAAACCCCATCGCCCGAAGATCCTGTAAACCTTCTTGAGCCTCTTGGCCGGGAACTTGCGTTCAAGTGTTTCCTTCCCTCCTTTGCGAGCTAGCCGGTAGGTGACGTAGCCTCCGATGACCGAACCAACCGTCGCCATCAATGCATAGTAAGACCATAACTCTCGCTGACGCGCCGACAAGACGATCGTCAGTACATCCATGCTTCCCGGAAGCGGAATCACGGAGCCGTCGAGCAGTCCGAGCGGGATAAAGCCCAATCCACCGAGGTGGAAGACCCAGCGCCGCATGCTGCGTGCTATCGTGGGCGCTACGATGGCGAGAATTTGGCGAGTTAGCATTTAGAGTCGAAGCTGGCATCCATTCTCTCGCCGTGGGAATGGCCGTCACCGCAGCGTTTTATCCGCCTGTCGCACCTGTGTTCCTGCTGACGCACGGCCAGATAGCATGGTATTGAAAGGCACGGAAGTGACAGCGTACACGAAGAGGGATGCTTCTGTGGAGGCAGAGGATCTGCCGTTCGCGAAGCAAATTGTCCCTATCGAATTGATACGGTGGCAAGTTCTCAACCAATGTAACAATGTTACATTCAGTTCACCTGACCGGCTAGACTTCAGTTTCCTCTTCTTGAATGTCACTGATCGCAGATCTCAAAGGCATTCGCGCCGGACGGCATTTTCGGTCGGGCTAGGCTGGCGAAATAACAATTCGCCAGCCACAACTTTAATTCTCCGCGTACCCACTGCATTCAGATAGTCTGGCGAGCCTACAGGAGATAAAACGATACCAAGTGTTCCGACAGAATTGTTTTCAGAGGTTTGACGAGGGGAATCTCAGGGAACATGCAGCGGCAACAACTTCGCGGACAGCCCTGGTGACCAACTCGGGGTGGTCAAGATGGATCCAGTGTCCGCTGTCGCTCGCCACCACATGCCGCCCACGCGAAGAGAGCTGCGCTAGGTCGCGTTGCCAGTGGATGTACGGTGCCGCGTGATGCTCTCCCGAAAGGACGACCAGCGGCAAATCCCGGAGCGAGCTGACCGCAGCCGCTTGCGCGGCACTGACCGGCAGCGCACCAACGTGCTGTCCCAGGCTGATGAAATTCTTCGGCTGCGACCACAACGCGCGGACAATTGGCAGGATCGGTGCGGGCAACTTACGAATCTCACCTACAATCCGTTGTGCCGCTACTGCCGTGTCGCCGCCGAACGCACTCACTGCCGCCCATCCCAGCTTGGGCGAACCTCGCGCCAGCCGGGCGAGACAAAACCGAGCAACACCCAATCGTGCGAGCCACGCCGCAATCCAAGCGTATCGCAGGCCCACTTCGCAAATGCGTAACTGCTTCGGAGTTGGATTCTCCCATTCGGCAGGGTGAATTGAATCCACCAGCACCATGCCAACGACCTCATTGCGATACGTGTGTGCGAACGCCAGATTCACATATCCCCCGAACGAGTGCCCAACGAGAACGTATGGCCCGGGCACACCTGCCGCATCCAGCAGTGTGTGTAGCTCCTGTGCGATCTGTTGTGCCGTGCGCGGCTCGTGCGCCGGATCGCTCCATCCGTGTCCGGCGCGGTCGTAGCTTACCGCGCGAGTGAACCGCGCCACCTGCGGCTGCACCAGCGTCCAACTCAAGCAGGACGCTCCCATGCCTGACTCGAAGACCACAGTCGGTGTACCTTCTCCGGTTACGTGGATGTGCATTCGCCTCTCGTTGACTCGCACGAGGCGCCCAGAGGGCGGAAAGCGCCGATGGTCCTGCCATGTTCCGATTACCTGGTAGATCGCACCCGCGATTAACGGCAGGGCGAGTGCGCCGAGGAGAACTGCGAGAATCATAAATGGCGTTTGCACGGGTGCCTTGAGCATCCAAGAATACACTCGGCTATCATCACTGTGTCACGATCGCCGCACGTAAGGACTTTTAATCCCGCCTGGCGCTGAGGCAGCCAGTCTATTCCTTTGGTCAGAGAGATTTGTGTTTGAAATGCCGGACGCCGCTGCTGTAATCGGCAACGATGTGGCCGTTTCCACAGAGCTTGTACTTGTAAGGCGGTCAGTCCTTCGAGATTCGTGAGAAGAATGCGAGCGTCTACCACTGACCAGCGCGGCCAGCCGGTCATTTATCACTGAAGGCCGCGGAGGGAGAATTGTCACTGACCGTCTCGAACTTTGCGGTTGAAACCGTGTCGTTTTCGTTGGCGATGGGCAAAACACCAAATCCCTACGTGCTGTTTTTCGTTCATTTGGAGAGCCGCAGGATATGCTTGGCCGGAATCACACGTCATCCGGATCAAGAGTGGATGGAGCAGATGGCGCGCAATGTGACGATGGAGGATTCTGGTTTTCTGATCAACCGCAGGTACCTACTGCATGATCGCGACAGCAAATACTGCTCATCGTTTGGTCAGGTGATCGAAGCAGGAAGCGTGAAGACTCTTGTCTTACCACCGAGAAGTCCGAATCTGAACGCCTATGCGGAACGCTGGGTAAGGTCGGTTAAGGAGGAATGCCTGGCGAAGCTGATCTTGTTTGGCGAAGGCTCATTGCGGCGCGCGCTGCGCCACTACGAAGCCCACTATCATGAGGAGAGAAATCACCAAGGCAAAGACAACGTACTGTTATTCCCTTTGCCGACTCGAGCAGTCCGTGGAGAACAGGAAGAGGTGCGGTGTCGGGAGCGGCTGCGCGGCCTGCTTAAATTCTATGAGCGCGAGGCGGCATGAGCGGCAAACAAGAACATCCGATTCAGGCCATGGCGTTCTGGCTGTTTGGCTTCCTTTCTGTGGTGCTGGCGGTTTTGAGACTTACGGTGGCGGGATACTGGTCGTGGTGGAGGGTGATGCTGCCATTGCTGGCGTTTCTGGGCCACAACGCGGTGTATCTTCTGGCTGGCTTCCTATGCTTCTGTTGGCTGAAACATGAAGAAGATGAGGACAAGGCTGGAAGGGTTCTGGCCATGTTCGGGGAGATTCGAGGTAGTGGTCCTGTTTGGGATGTTGAGTCTGGTGGCACAGCTTGTGTACTGGTCGCGGATTGTCAGTGGCCTCAATCAAGAGCACGCCTGAAACCTGAAACCTGAAACCTGAAACCTGAAACCATGAGGGTGACCTTTGAGGAGTTCAGCCCAACGCACAACTTTTTTGACTATATGAGCTTACGGAATTATTGCGGAGGGCAAGTGACCGGTACGATTTTTTCGCCATACGACATATTTATCGCAGAGCAAGAAGGCAAAGCTGTTCGAAGAGCAGGTTCGCAGCCAGCAGTGACGTGATCTCCGCGCTGTCATAGGGCGGGGAGACTTCCACCAAATCGCAGCCGACGAGATTCAATCCCTTTAGCTCGCGGACAAGATCCAGAATCTGCGCGCTGGAAAGTCCCCCGACTTGCGGCGTACCTGTGCCCGGAGCGAATGCCGGATCGACAACATCGATGTCCAACGACAGGTACGTCTTTCGGCTCTGAAACGCTTTCAGCTTACGGCGCACGAGCCGGAGCCCGTGTTCATGCAACTCTTCCGAAGTGATCACGCGGATTTTGTGTTCCCGCGCGTAGTCCATGTCGTAAGGACCGTAGAGCTGCCCGCGCAGCCCCACTTGCAGAATGTGCGGTTCGGCGAGCAGGCCTTCCTCGATGGCGCGTCGCACAGGCGTGCCGTGCGAATACTTCGATCCCCAATACTGATCCCAGGTATCGGAGTGCGCGTCGAGCTGCACGAGAGCCACGGGCCCATGCTTGGCATGGATAGCGCGCAAAATGGGGAGCAAAATCGAATGGTCACCACCGACGCAAAGAGGAATCGTTTCCGCGTCGAGGATGGGCTTCAGCCCTTGCTGGATGCGGCGGTAAGTATCTTCGATTGAAAGAGGATTCACGGAGAGATCGCCATAGTCGCCGATTCGCAGGCAATCGAAAGGGCTGACTTCGAGCACCGGGTTATAGGGCCGGATCATCGCAGATTGGACGCGGATGTTGCGTGGTCCGAAGCGCGGACCGGGACGGTAGCTGGTGCCGCAATCAAACGGCACGCCGACCAGAGCAACGTCCAGACGGCTTGCATCGGTAATGTGCGGGAGACGCATAAACGTGGGCACGCCGGCGAAGCGAGGGAATTCGAGGGCGTTGAGCGGCGCGGGTCGAGGTTCAGAAAGGCTTTTAGTTTGGAACTCGCAAGTGGATGCTTTCTTCATGATGCGCCTGAACGAATTGGCCGCTGTTGCCGGATTCAAGCCGCGCTTTGAGAAACACGACGCAGACTCCGTTAATATCATGCGGTGGGTGTGGGTCGCAACCCGCGAATACTTCTCCTGCCGCGCTTCGATGGGTCCACTTTCGGAAACGTGTTCCTCGCCAACATCTCATCCGTTCCAAAAATAGTGCGATTTGTACATGCGCGACGGTCAACAGCCTGAACTCAGGTGTGGCTGGCGAATTGTTATTTCGCCTGCCGCAGCTCATGTAACATTGCATCCTGTCCTCGGGTTAGCGCGGATTGAGTTGGTGGTCGCTGATTCTAAAGACATTGGCGCGGGATAGAATTTTGGCTAGGGACAAAGGCAAAAACACGTTTCCGCCTCTTTTTTTACCTAAAGGCGGCTTCCTAGCACCAATTGAATCGTGGTGACCGATATTGCTTTGAAACGGAATCGGTGACCAGTAGCCTCTCCGGCTGGACTCGCATCCAATTCACAAACCGCACATTTCGTGTACGGTGAGAAGGAGGGTCTCGGGTGCACACCTCTCAAATTTTTCAAGCATGGGGCAAAATCCTCAAGGGGGAACCACCCTCCCTTTCCATAGAAATCACCAAGGAATGCCCCTTGAAATGTCCTGGGTGTTACGCCTACGACGCCGCGCATCTTGGTGGCGGACAAACATTACGGGACCTGAGCGATCGCCGTGGTCAGGCGCTGGTCGATGGAGTCCTTGAAGTTGTTGATCGCCTCAAGCCTTTGCACCTTTCTATCGTTGGCGGTGACCCGCTGGTGCGCTATCGTGAATTGGAGTTGATGATTCCTCCTTTGCTGGCGCGCGGAATACACGTGCAGATTGTAACCAGCGCCTTCCGAAAATTGGGTCCTACGTGGCCAAGCCTGGAGCGGCTGCTCATAGCTGTGTCCATCGACGGCTTGCAACCTGAGCATGATGCCCGGCGGGCGCCGGCAACCTACGAACGCATTCTAAAAAACATTGTGGGGCAGAGGGTCACAGTTCATTGCACGATCACAGGTCAAATGATGAAGAGGCCAGGATACCTGCCAGAATTCCTGGAATTCTGGACACCTCGCCCGGAGATCAAGAAGGTATGGTTCAGCATGTTCACCCCCCAAGTGGGAGATGAAATGCCGGAAATCCTGAGCCTGGATGAGCGGCAACGGGCCATCGAGGACCTGGTGCAATTGCGAAAGCAATATCCGAAGCTGGACATGGCGGAGAAGGTGATCCGGCAGTTTGCCTCGCCACCACACCGTCCGCAGGATTGTGTATTCGCGCTCACGACTCAGACCTTGTCGGCCGACCTGAAGACCAACATCACCCCTTGCCAGTTTGGCGGAAATCCGGATTGCACATCCTGCGGATGCGTTGCATCCATGTACTTGACAGCAGTTGCTGCACATAAATTGGGCGGCATACTCCCGGTCGGCGCCCTATTCAAAGCCTCCATCAAGATTGGCCAGACGAGAGCGAGGTACCGAGGGAACTGTCAAACCAAGGACCCACTGCAAATATTGCAAGCAAGTGAAGCAAGTTGCGCCAGCCTGGAACAAAGGACCAAATAGCGTCTGAAGAAGTCAGTTTCCGCCAGTCAACACGAATGGGCTTCTCCGGCCGAAGAATAGCGTTACATTCTCGTCTTGCAATGGGTAGTAGATCTAGGGGGAATGCATGAGGCTCTGGACGCGGATGGTGGCGAATGTCACCGGAACGTTCGATCAGAACGCCTGTTGCGGAACGAATATCTTCGGCAGAGAACTGGATCCTGAGACGTCAGATCAAGGGTCGACTGCTGCTTTCAGAAGGTGAAAAGGCGACGCTGGCTGAGATCGCCCAATTCGGGAATTGAAACTTCGTCATCAAACACAGCTGTCTTTGCAGGACATCGCCCGGCAGCTCAATCCACTCCTGCGGGGTTGGATCGAGTACTACGGGCGCTACGCCTCATCGGCACTGTACCCTTGCTCAGGCACATCAATCAGATGCTGGTGGCCTGGGTGATGCGTAAGTTCAAGCGCTTTAAAGGCCATACAGTCCGGGCGAGCCAGTTCCTGCAAAGGCTTGCCAAGGCACAACGGGCTCTCTTCGTACATTGGGATATTGGCATGACCGGAGTGTTTAATTGACGGGAGCCGGATGCGCCGAGAGGTTCATGTCCGGTTCTGCGAGAGGCTCGCGGTGACATTCCGCGGGCCTACTCTCCCGAGATTCTTTGACCCACTTTTCACGACGGAAAGCATCGGCCAAAGGCAAGCAGCAACTTGGGCGATCCGTGAATCCGAATTTTCCGCCTTAATAGAGCCCAAACTAGATTTGCTTCTTTGCGCAGAAAGCGCACCCAAGTTTGGCTATCTGCAGTCAGTCGCAAGTCCGGCGTTCCGGTGTGCCCATCAGATACTTCGAGCTTCTTGTCCCGAATAACTACGGTCGCCTTCACTTCTTCCTGACCGGTGAATGTGAAGTGATAGGTCGCGTTTAGACCTTCGGATTTACCGCGCTGGAACACAAAATTCAGCCCGCGCAGGAAGGCGCGAATCGTACCCTGCCCCGCGAGTCCATTCGACACACGCTTCGTTTTCTTGTTGGGAAAACGGCGAGCCACATAGTCCGCGGCGTCGGAGCCGGGAACCACATAGACCGTCTCGGCCTTGTCTTGCAGCGGCTTCACCACGTCTTTGAGAAATTCCTTGCGATCCTTCAGGAACGGCGCAATGACTTCCTCGCCGGCAGGGCAAACCGAGAGGCAGTAAGCAGCTTTGTAGTTCGCGCCGAACGACAGGCTTTGCCACATGGACACCGTCTCCGCGCCCGAGACTTTCTTGCGGTAGTCCAGCGCGCTTGAGCTGTCCGCGATCTTCTCGACCCAGTCATTGAATCCGCCCATGAACTCGCGATAGTTGTGTGTGTAGCAGGCGGAAAAGTCGAAGCTGCCATCCGCGCCGATGGCTCCCGTCGGGCACGCCGCAACGCACAGCTTGCATTCTAGGCAAGGGTTGTAATCGATGGGATGCGAGTAGTCGGAGACTTCAGCATCCATGAGCACCGTTCCGAGCAGAATGAAATTACCGAACTTCGGATGAATCACGTTGCGATGAATCCCCATGCGTCCGAGACCCGCAGCGACAGCCACAGGCTTGTGAGAAACGACCCACATCTTCGATCCCCAGCGGTCCGCTTCCATGGGGAAACCCACCGCTCCGCCATTCACCGCGCGGACACCGATTCGTTCGAGCTCCGCGACAATCTTGCGGGCAGCCTCGTTGGTTTCGTCGGTTGTGTGATGGAATTCGAGATTGGCGATGGAGCGTGCCGGGGTACGAATATTCTCGCGGTTCATGCGAACCACAAAGCTAATGAGTGTCTTTGTTTTGGGAAGGAGCCAGAGGATGTCTGCTTTTTGGTCGGCGATCTCCGCGCGATCAATCTCGACAAAGCCGACATCGTCCGCACCAGCTTCGAGGCACACCTGACGAAACCACTCACGATCAAGCGATTGTGGCCGGGCGCTCCCGTTGCTTTGCCTTTCTCTCGCGTGAAATTGTTTTACCGTTGGGTGTTCAGCCAGTTGCCCCATCGAAGCCTCCTTTCACGTACATGTATATGCATCTATAGAGCCAAAAAAACTTAGGTTTCAGCAGCCATTGCCGTAACCTGCGCCAAAAGACCCGTGAGTTGCCTCATCGTGTCTTCGCCGAGTGCGCTTTGCATGTGGTCCTGTGCCCGCTTCCAGTGCGGCAGAGAGTGCTGCAATTTGGCTCGTCCTGCGCTCGTCAGCCGGATCAGCCGAAAACGCCGGTCCTCGCCTTCCTTCTCCTGAATCCAGCAACGCTTCCTCAAAAGCGCCAGCATTCGCGTTAGTGTCGTCGAGTCCAGCGCCAATAGCTTACCCAGCTTCCCCTGAGAGATTTCACCCGCGCGATCCAGTGCTGTCAGGATGGTGAATTGCGTGATTTCGATTTCTCCTGACCGAAGCTCCTGGTTGTACAACCGGGTGACTGTTCGGGCAGCGCGCCGCAGGTTGGCGCACGTGCAAGGTAGCGTCGGCAGCGCCGCTCGGAAGTCCGTAACTGAATTTTGCTTGCTCACAATACATGTATATACACATACAGTCCGCGCTTGTCAACTCTTTTTTGCGCCGCGCACGAGACCGTTGCGCTAGGAACTCGGTGGTTGGACCTGTGCGCGAACTTTTGCTTGGTCCCTCTAGCAAGCCCACCGCGGCGTGACACGAGACAGTTTCGGACGACTTCGATCTTCCGTTTGGCGAAAGGAAGTCCACGGCTACAAGCGGGACGCATGGCGCGTTTTGCAAGCAGATTGGCGTGCTCGGCGAGGTCCTGGATGTGGGAACGTATCATTTCCTTGTGTTCTCTGCCGATCCAGTGCACAGGATGCAGGTGGTCGTTGGAAGTGGTCGGCTCAGGCTGAGCCAACAAGAACCTCTAACTCGAGGGAAAGAAAATCTTCCTAAGTACGGTTGGCCAAGTTGGCCAATTCCACGGTGCTCCGAGTTTTGTAACTGACGCCAAAGCCATGACTTAGTGAATTTGTCGTACGGTTCGGGACCAGGAGGACGGTGGTTCAAATCCACTCGCCCCGACCATTTCTTTTGCGATCAACAATTCACAGGCATGTGACGAGGCGTGGAGTGCCTGGTCATAGGACAGGCGCTCGATTGTGAAAAGAACGAGCTGATTGCCCATCGCAGAATCGTAGCAGGGAAGGGAAAAATCCTGAGGAATCGTGGGCGAAATAACAATTCGCCAGCCACAGGCAAGAGCGCCGCTGGTTTTGTACCGAGTTCACGGACAATTACACGGACAATTTCCACATTGCTCGGCTGTTGACTCGGCACATTCAACGCTGAGGAAGGGCTTGCGATTGCCGGAAGGGTCGGGTCCTTCCGCAGGCCTCGACACTTTCCGCGGCTGCCAGTTCCTCGTTCGTGGGAGAAAAAAGCAAATTGCACTTGTCGCAGTATTTGGCGCGGATCAGTCCGCCTTCGCTGTCAACTTCCATCCGGTGTCCGCACTCTGGACAGGTGAGCCAATACTGCGCCTGGTGTCGCATGCAGTCCCCCCAAACCTTTTGATGCGCAAAATAAATCTTGGACGCAATCAATTTACGGGCCGGCCAGCTGTCTCAGAAATCAGGGCTGCCCAATTTCAGAAGGAGGGAGCCTCCTGTGGCTGGCGAATTGCTACGAGGGCCGATATTACCGGCAAATCTCGCCGCGAAAGGGAGATGTCTCTCCCTTTTAGAACCGATCTGGTGGCAGTGAAACGATCGGATCCGCGAAACGCTCTGTAACCAAGATCGCAAATACCGGATGATTTCGTTCCAGTCGTTTTTAGAGGTTGACCGGATGCCGAAGTGAGCCCGAGTCTTCGAGAGAGTCAGGCAGCCATTGGGGTTTGATACAAGGATCGGCAGTGGGGCTGCCATCGAAACGAGCCGAGATTGATCGGTCGTGACACCGGCGTAACCGGCGTTCGCCCTTCCAGTGAGGTATGCCTGCGATGGTTGTTGAAGTAGGTCCTGAAATCGAGCAGCTTGTTTTCGAGATCGCCAGTCGCATGGAACATCCATAAGGACCAGGACCCAGTGGGTCCGCAACGTTGCCGACTCGCAGTGGAACAGATCCATGCTCCACAGGCTGTCTTTCGTGTGGCCCAGGAACGTCAGCCAGGAGGGACCAGCGGAGTCCTGCCTCGGCCGGTGGTGATGAGCGAGCGCAGGATGCAGCAGGCGCGAAACATGACGATTCTAAATTGAAAAAGGCTGTTGCTTCATGGCATAACTCTTTTGTGTTGGCGTGATTCGCCCGTAATCGACCATAATTGTTCTGCCGCGTGCCGCCATCGCGAACGGGCGCACCTCCACCCCACGAAACAGAAGCTCTCTCGCAATCGATTCCGCGTCAGCTTTTCTCGCGCTCGGAAAAGATAATCAAGTCGAGTACAACAACCACTAAAAAGGACACCGCACAAAGAATTGTGAACCAAAGTGGCTGTGAGTCCTTCGGCGGATGGCCGATCCAGCGAAGGAACCGATCACCGAGCACGCCATTGATTATCCCGAGAAGAGAAAAGAGACCAAGGAACCGTAGGAGTGCACCCAGCGAGCGACCTTCTGAGAAGGCAAGCTTCAGACGTTTGGCCGTCCCAAAACGCGGTGCGTGCGTCTGAGCGATGTGGCAATCATACGCCCGTGAGACTGCGGCAGAAAGGTTCGCCTGAGATGGAACAATGCTAAGACTTATTGCTGTGGTTCGCCAAGACTCCAGCCGACCGTGAAATCAATAACATAGCTGCTGTCATCTCACCACAGTTTTGTTATAAATCCTGACCGAAGGGGAACACCTGAGGGCAGAATTCGTTCCGAAGCTTCGGGTCGGGTCCTTTCACAGGAGCGACTCGGAGGGCTGCACCATCGTTACAATCGAGCTGCATAGTTCGGATCGGCTTTCGGCTGATCCTTATATATGCGCGCGTATATATGCGCGCTCCGAGCGCACCGGGCTCGCCCTCTTAAGGCCTTCTTGCTGTACCGAGTCGATAATCGTATTCACGCCTACTCCACCAGAACCGCCCCGTTTCGGGCCTCGGCTGAAGTTTTGGCGAACTACAGGGCCAGAATCTCGACCGAAAATCATAGCCCCACATGTGATTGCGCGCCTCACTCAGCCTTCATGGTCCTGGCCGCTGAAATTGCCCAAGCACGCGTACCGTTACGATCTGGTGTGGCCGCAGCGCAACCTCCACCGACGAATTCTCGACCGCAAGCTCTTTTGAATCCTCTTCCATGGCATTGCACAGCCGCGCTCCTTGAAGCTGCAGCATGGGGAATCGGAGCATTGTCGTGCTTTCTTTTCCACCGGTTTCGAGCAGACGCAGCACTGTCCCGTTACCATCGTCGGCCGCTTTCCAAGCCTCGACGACCACATTCGGTGCATCCACTTGCAGGAAGCTCAGTGGCACAGGCGCCAGGGGCCGGTCTGGATTTCCGACCTTATCCTGATCGATCACCTGATCCGTTTCCAGCGGTGTCATCGCCGCTCGGCCGAATCGCGCCAGACTTTCGGGCGCCAGTGTCGCGCCGCTGGTCATCACGTAGCGAAACGTGGCTTCGCCGCCTTGCTCGGCACGATAGTTCGTGTGCCAGTAGTTGTTCATCACATAGGAAAAGATCGTCGGACTCTTAACAGAGAACGCCTCCGGCCAGACGCCCCGGTTGATGTCGCCCAGTGTAACGAGCGGCGCATCCACAGGAACGATCGCCACCTCCGCATCGCCGGCCGAAGCCTTCACCCAGTGGCCGACGCTGAACCACTCGAGGCCCGCACCCTTCAGCATGTCCTTGCTCGGATCCACCCAGCCGTTCTGGATTTCGTAGCTGAAAGATGGCTTGGCCGAGGCCACCGGAAACGCAAAATAGACCGCTTCTTTGTCGCGAATGAACTCCTTCGTAACATGATTCACGAACTCGATTTTTTTCTCGGCATCATACAGAAGAATCTCGCTCCGCACCGATGGCGTGTGCACTCCCTTCGACTCGACCTCAAGGATTTGCCCAAACGGAGTCTTCCTGACCCCGACAAGTCGTCCGTCGCGGGATGGCGAAACTTTCAATTCCGCAAATGGCAGTGACTTGCGCATGTAAACGATCTGTGTTGGCGTCTTTCCTCCGCCTTCTACGTACACGTACTGATTGAAGCGGTAAGGGCTTGCGGCATCCACCAACTCACGGTTGAGCTGTTTGTCGAAGATGCTCTTCACCGCGCCTGTCGCGGCATCCACTTGAACGCGGTAAAAGGAATTTTCAATAGTATCGGTCATCACTGCCTGCCGTTCCTTTGCAGCCGCAATGTTTCCACTCTCCTCCTTCTGTTCCTGAAGGGAATAACATTTGAAACCCGTTGCCGGGACGTCTGTCGCTAGAAACCGCACGTGCCTGTAACCCGGCCCCTCGCTCAGAACTTCAAACGGCACCGGCGTCTTTCCGGGATATTCCGTAACGATAGTGTTATGGTTCAGATCCAGTTCCACAAGCCCACTGCGCTGCCAGCTCAGCGAATTGAAGACCATGAACGACCCGGCCGGCATGTGAATCTGGTCCGCGATCTGGCTGAGCGACTGCTGAGCCAGTGCAGTGACGGCCTGCTGGCTCTCCGCGACGTACTCATCCTTTGTTGCCAGCTGCCCGACGGACTCCTGGCTATCCGGGCGGTACACAGAATCCCACGAATCCCAAGTGTGTTCCGCGTAGAGCATGAGATTTATCCAAATGCGGTCTAGGAGTTGCCGCGGGACAGCCAGGGTCGGATTTAGGTAGCGCGAAATCGTCGACAGTTCTTCGGCGGAAACCGCCCGCGTCTGGCTGTTGCGGTCGATCGTTGTGTTCTTTGCATCCGATCCTACCCCGTCCTCCCAGTACGGGCCGCCGTCGCCGGAAACGGTCGCTAGTTGCGAGCCGTATTTCCGCTCGATGTAACGAAAATAGTCTGGAAACGAGCTGAGAATGAATTTCGGATAAGCGTACGTGGCATTCCAGCTCGCAATAAATTCCGGTTCGCCCAACCGAGCGTCCGTGTTCTCCAGTTGGCTGCCGAACATTAGCACAGCATCGGGCATGTACTCTGGCGCGGAAAATTGTTGCAGGTAGGCCGGAAGCCCCTGGCGGCAATTACCCACATCCGGCGGCAGCTCGCATACGAACCAAAGCTGCGAATACTGCCGAGTATTCGCCATCAGGATTTTCGATCCGTCCGGCCCTTCCCGCCAGAATGGTGACTTTTCATTCCATTTCCCGTACAACACGATTGGGCCGCGGTCACTATTTGTAGCCTCCGCGAAATACCGAATGCCCGCGGCATTCAGTACGGAGGGATACGACCAAGTCACGCTCGGAACATCCGTGATATTCGCGTAGTCAAAAGGAACACCTTCCGTCCGGTGCAGCGTGTGCGCGTATGACAGCGAACGAATCAGTTCCTCCAGGCTTGCATAGCCGGTCAACAAGTTCGAGTACTGCGCCGGAACGCTGACCTCGCCTTCGTGAATGTACTGCAGTAGTCGTCTCCGCGCCGCCTCATTGCGCGTCGCAAAATAGTTTTGCGCAACCCACGAACCGTCCAGACTGAATCGCATCTCGGGATGTGTCGGCAAGAAATCCAACAGCTTGTCAATGTTGCGGTTCTGCAATTCCGCAACCTTCGCCTGGTAGTCGGTGTAGCCAATGTCGAGGTGCGCGTGTGGCACGAAATAGACCAACCATTTTCGCTCCGGGCTGACCTTCGCGCTTGATCGATACGTCTTCCTGCTGGCGTGAATCGCCACGTTCGCCATGACCTGTCCAGAGAATTCCGGCACGTCGAAATCAATTCGCTCCTGTCCAAAGTCGTTTGCGCCCGCCAGCGCCGCGCGAAAGTCCTTTCCCCCTATCGAGAGGTCTACAGAGCTGGGCCGGAGCTTGTCCGCAACGGTAACCGTCACCCTGGTTACCTCGTATGTCTGATTCTCTTTTTGCCGGAAAAACACGCTAGGCTTCACCACAGCCGACGGCTGGACTCTTCTGCTGGGACATTGCGTCAGTCTCAATGCGTCATAAATCAACGAGGCGCGGGTGTCTGGGTTATCCGCATCTTCGACGGCCGTCAGAACCAGTTTGTTTTCCCCGGCCTTGAGAAACTTCGCGGGCAAATCGATTTCCAGCGTATCTCCCCCATAAATTGGCGAGTCGATGCGATCATCGCCTGGGTAGTAGCTGATCTTGCGGTCGAAATAAAAACGTCCCTTGTGGCCGTTCACCTCAATCATCAGATCCGGCGCGCTCGGATTCACAAGGAAGACGGAAATGGTGAGCCGGTAGACTCCCGATGGCGGTTTCGGCAACGAAAAGAGAATCGTGTATGGCGTCGGGCGTTTGCCGCCCGCGCCATTCACCCATGTGGTTTGCCACGCCGGCCAATCGGCGTTCTTACTCTGGTCAACAGTGAATATCGGCTTCAGCGTTTCGCTTTCCAGATCGAAATTGTGGCCGAACTCGCGCGAGGTCTGATCAAACTCTCCTATCTGCCAGACAAGAACATTCTTCGCTTTCATCTGAGCCGCGGCGCTGTACGCGAACAACCCCAGCAACAAGACAGCGATGATCGACGGACGACACATCCAGTTCCGAGTTCTCATTGTTCTCATCCTGTGGAATCGTGAACAGTCTTGCTCAATCTTGCCCAACTCTGCAAGACTACGAATTGTTGCCGTTCCCTCCCCAGGAATGAAAGAAAGACAGAAAGACCACAGCGGGAGCAAAGACTGAGGCAAAAAGGCTACGTAATCGGTGACGAAGACCTGGAAGATCAACAGAGCAGTCGTCAAAGCAAAGGTGGAGGGCACCTCTTCACCTGCCGATATTGCCAGCCACAGGTTACAGGAGATCGATTCAGGGGAGCAGGCGGATCAGTAACAGTCGGCGTCAGTTTCTTGGTGCACTATAACCTGCAAATGAGGCCATCCCAGTGCAAATGAGAGCAGCTTAAATTACTGAAAATACGTGAAAATCGGCGAGCGCAAACAGGGCAGGTGGGTTTAGCAAACCGACCCATTAAACCACTCTGGCACCTCTCCGCTGAGTCTTTTCAATAGCTTAGCACATCGATTTTGCTTGGTGCGCTTTTGGTGCACTACAACAGCGAAGGATAGTCCCTGGATTTGTGGCGCCGCCCAAGTTTCGCGAACATTGTTACATGATATCCACAAATCATGGGACCTCGAGCGCCGAATATAGTTCGGCAAGGCCGCTTGATGCTTACCTGTCAGAATCGGACCTGATTTGTGGCGCCCCCAGTTCGGCGTACTGTATCCACAAATCGGCTTCGACTTCTTCCAAGGCGCTGAGGAACGTCAGAATCGCGATGTCGCCTTTCGTGGGCTTCTGAGGGCCATTCTGGGCAGCCAAATTGGTAGGTAGTAGGCCGACACCGACCCCAACCGCTCCGACCCCCACAACGCGTTGTTTGAGAAACGAACGACGATTTTTCTTGGACCCAGCTTGAACAGGATTTTGCATGGATCGAAAGAGCCGCGAGAACGGACCACTTAACCGGTCTACCGAATCGATTTGGACGAATTTAAGTTGGTCAACGACAGGCATGGACACTTTGCGGGCGACGAGGCCATCCAACGGTTTGCATCGATTCTTAATGCAAATACGCGGGCTTGTGACATTTGCGGAAGGTTGGGAGGAGATGAATTCCTGTTGGTCATGAGTCACGGTGAGAAAGACGCGACAGTGCAAACCATCGAACGCTTGCGCGCTGACTGGGAAAAAGAACGCTTCGTTTTTAATGGGCGAGAACTTCAAGTCACTGCCTGCTTCGGCATCGCGGGCTATTGTGGTATCGGAGAACCGAATCTTCGTGAGTTGCTCACTCGAGCCGATCACGCGCTATACGCAGCTAAGGCAGCCGGACATAATCAAGTGAGAGCTGAGGTTCGACCACTCGTCTTGCAGGGTCAACCTGACAATTCCTAGTTTTGCCGTCTAACCTACTCAATAGCGAGAAGGGGCGAGTACATCCGGTCGGATACGTAATATTCATTCTCTGAAAGTTGCCTAAAACCCTAAAACTAGAAAGACCATTCGATCAGCGCAGACAGGAAAGCCCAGCGGCATCATTGACAGCGGCAAAATCACGCTCGGCAATCGCGGTGAAGAGCTTTACAATCGGAGCATCAAACTGCGATCCAGCTCCTGAACTGAGTCTACGAACTGCCTCTTCCAAAGGCAGTCCCTTTCGGTAAGGTCGGTCAGAAACCATTGCGTCAAACGAATCGATGACTGCGATGACGCGTGATCCCACAGGGATTTCTAAGCCTGATAGTTGAGAAGGATATCCCTTTCCATCTATGCGCTCATGGTGATGGAGCACCAGCAAGCTGGTCCTTTCAAACCCGGGGATGGTCCTCAGGATCGCCCAGCCGTATTCCGAATGTCTCTCAACTTTTTTTCGCTCTTCGTGGTCGAGTTGACCTGGCTTGTTTAGGATTGCTTCCGGCACACCATTCTTGCCGATATCGTGAAGTATGGCACCCGCTTCCAGATCGCGCAGTTCGGAATCCGACATGCCTAATAGGCCTCCAACCCTGACCGCCCACTCTGCCAACCGAGTCGAATGCAACCCTGTGTCTATGTCTTTCAAGTCCAACATTTCATTCAAGGCAAATATGGTGGCGTTGCGTAGCCGTGAGATCTGCTCTTGTAATTCCTGCACTAACAACCGATCCTCACTACAAACAGCCGCTCGTTGTGCCCTTGACGCTAACGGCGAGAATGAATTCATGAGCCACGTCCGAGCAAGGATGCCTTTTCGCTGTTGAAGGGGGAGCTGCCACGTATTCCGCGCACCAACGGGATATCCGAACCCTCAACCTTTTTCGGATCGCTCCTCCGAGTCCTGCCTCGGAATGTAAATGCTGCCCAGTGGAAGGGGTTAGGATAGTATTCCCGAACTTCTGCCATCGTTTTCTGGAAAGCGACGGCTCGATCAGCCTCCGATGCGGCTCGTTCGTAAAACCGCTCGAGCAGCAAGCCTGTGGGATGGTGATGCGAATTCCATAGCGGCGTGAGGAGTGCGCCCGCACCCGCATACTCAAGACCGCGCGCTAGAGTCAACAATTCTTTGCCGTAACCATCTGCATGGATTCCCGGCCCGCTGCCCGCCAGTCCTAACACATCGCAAGGAATGCGTAGGTGGAACGCGTCAAGAATTGAGATTTGGGTGCGGCCCAGAAACAAGGAAGAAAACACCGGATTGTCAGCTCTCGCCCGAAGAGTGCATTTCAAGAGCACGAATCGGCTTCCCTCATTGTGTGTTTGGAGACTCTCCAGGTTTGATAGCGTTGCGAATGTGGAGCAAACATTCTCGAGACCGTCGACTCCTGGATACGTGTGATCGGACGCGGCCACTTCGCCGAGGACGAAGTCCTCAGTACCTGGGCACACGGCCTTCGTGCAAGAAAGGTAGTGCGAGCTGGCACTCCCCGCATAGGACAGAGCATGCCGTTCAGATAGAAAGTGCGTGCCATCAAAGAGCGCTTGAAAAGGAACATAGTGAAGTGGGCCGTCAGGTACGATTATCAGCCGCCGTCCCTCAATGCGATCTCGCAAGGGTTCAATGAGCGAAAAATGCAAAGCTTCAAGACTTGCTAAAATTCGACCAAGTTGCGATTCATCTGTACGACCCGTGCGCAGGTCGTTTGCCGCCGCGTTGCTGAACAGAATTTGGAGTTGCCGCAGCTGGTCACAAACAGCGCCAACGCGGGCCAAAGGCAGAATGTACAAATCGTCGTGGCTGAGAAGGCATACGTACGTTAACCCGCGAGCGTTAAAGAACTCCAGAATGACTTCGTCATCCGAGAGCTGTTCGCGCACTTTGTGGATCGGTATGGTGCTGGAGCTCTGAACGGAATGAAACTCTTCTTCCGTTGTCCGCAATTCGCCGAGCGTCTTGAGCAAAGAGTTCTCTTGATGCCGAATGTGAGTTCGTAGCTCCTCCTCGCCTGGGCCGGACATTTGAGGAGTGTGAGTAACGATAGTAGCGGCCCGGTAGTACCAGTTCAGTTCCTCGCGTAAGCTCTTCAATTGCTCGACCAGCGCACTCTTGCTGCGCGAAGGCGTGGGCAGAGAATTCGCGCGAAAACTAATGAGCTCCGCGATTTCGCGGGACTTTGCCTTTTCAATGACTTCGAATATGGCCTCTGGGTCAGGCTGGCGTCCTGTCATTTCCAGGCTGACGATCGCCTCGTAAAGCTCAGATGGGTTCTTCGAATACGGGATTTTTGGTCCGCCGACGTGGTACCGCATGGGTATCGCGTCCTGATGTCGCAGGGCCTCCCGATAGGCGGAACACGCTTGTGGAATAGAGAGTTCAGCTTCCGCCAACAAACCACTCAGCAAGCATGCACGTTTTAAATGCACGGGTAGCCGCAGGCTTTCCGCAGTCGCCGTAGCGGTCTTTACCCAAATCGCTGCTTCGGACTTTTCGCCCAGGTCCAAATGCAATCTCGCTCTCAGCAAATCCGTATCCATCGCTCCCAGAGGGCGGGATGACTGTTCAAAAGATTCTTGTGCGCGCCGGCAGTAACGCATCGCTTCGTAGTACCGGCCCTCCTGCTGCAACACCAGTCCCTGGTATAGATCGAGGGTCGCGGTCCAAGAGGAATTTGCTTCCAGCTTCATGCGCTCTTGCGCTTTTGCAAATATTTCCAGAGCCTGAAAAGGTTTCCGGCTTTGGTATGCCCCGATCCCGAGCCAAATGAGTGCTTTAGTCCCCTCGTAGCGCATGCCCATGTTTTCGAAGGCGCCGATGGCCCGCTCACCTAGCTGCATGCCCTCTTCGTGCAAATGCAATTCCAGAAACATCTCCGATTGATCGAGGTCGCATAGCGCGACGTGATAGCTGTCATTTACCTTCTCGCAGTACAGTCGCGTCTTCTGATACAACTCGATCGCTTTTGTATATTCGTTTCGGTGGTAATGCAGGTAAGCGATGTTGTAGTCCGCTTGAGCGACGATCGTCGGCATGTTCTCCCGCTCGGCCACTTCGCGGGCGCTCGTGTAGGCCTGTTCGGCACGGCGGAAATCATTGAGCGAGATGTGACAGACGGCCAGGTTGATCAAGCCGATCGCACAGTCGCGCGTTTCCCCCAAACTGGTTAGTTTCGCGAGCCCCTCCTGATAACAGTCGACCGCTTCCTTAAAACGATCCTGGCGGTGCAGGATGTTTCCGAAGTTGATCTCCAGGCGGGCGAGCAGGCGTCGGTCCCCTTGTCTTGTAGCAATCTCTTTCGCTTTCTCCGCCCGCTGAAGAGCCTCAGTATAGTTCCCCTGGTAGATTAGCGGTTGTAGGGAGCCACTCAATGTGGCGGCCTCCTCGATTGAGGCCCCCACCTTGCGAAATAGCTCTAAAGCGCGGGAAAACTCATTGAGCGCGTCAGAATGCTTACCCCGCAGGACCTTCATGTTGCCCACGCATCGAGACGCACGCGCCCGGCAAAAATCATCGTTAATCAGGTCGGCTAGCCAAACGACGACATCCGCCAGCCGCTCGGCGCGAGACAAATCCTCCCTGGCGAGACGATTCACCTCATCTGCCACGCCGAGAACGGCATCCCGCTCGCAAAATTCCGGGTGTTTCTCCGCGATATCTCGCGGGCAAAGGCCGCCGTCGAGTTCGGCAAGCCATGCGGTTAGCTCTGAGGAAGAAGAAGTCATGCCAATTGAGCATTTCATCCTCATTCGTTCAGGACAATGGGCCGGAAAGGGTTTTTTGTCTTAGTACTAAAGGTCTATCACTTGGGTCAAAGCGCTGTGGCTTAATCTGAAGGACCGGACTTCGGGCTGCTAAACTTCGAAGGAAAGGAGGGGAGATGGCACTCGTGATCCCCTACCAAGAGCGCGATCACACCCAGCGTACGCTCACTCATGCGGCAATCGTTGTGAGTGTTGGAGTCCTTGCCACTTCCCTGGCACAACCGCAAATCCTAGCGGGAATTCCTCTCGAAAATCTCCTTAAGAACGAACTGCATGTCGATCGCGCCGCGAATGCCGCTTTTTTTTTCTGGGCTAGCCTACCGTGGTATTTCAAACCGCTGGCCGGTGTGATCACCGACGCGTTCCCGTTATTTCACAGCCGTCGCAAGAGTTACCTGGTGATTAGCGCGCTCTTGGCCGTGCTGTCATGGGTTGGTCTCTATTTCACACCGCATGAATATAACAAGCTTCTATGGCTGACGATTCTGATTAACGTCTTTATGGTCATCGCGAGCACCGTAGTGGGCGCCTATATGGTGGAAATCGCACAGGCTTTCTCGGGATCGGGCCGCCTAACCGCCATAAATAATTTCGTTGAACAAGTCTGCTTGATTATCGCTGGGCCAGGCGCAGGTTTCCTGGCAAGTGCAGCTCTTGGTTGGACCGCCGCCGCATGCGGCGGGGTGATGTTTTTGATTGTGCCCGTGGCCTTTTTGCTCATTCATGAACGGGCCACGTACATCGATTCCCGCGCTCAGATCCAAACTGCTGGTAGGCAAGTGGTCCAAATCAGCCAGGCCGGGGCTATGTGGGCGGCAACCGGACTGATGGCTTTTTTCTATCTGGCTCCAGGCCTTCAGACAGCGCTTTTCTACAAGCAGCAAAATGACCTACACCTGGGCACTCGGGCACAGGGGCTGTTTGAGCTGATTGGCGGCGTGTGCGGTATCCTGGCGGCAGTAGGATATGGATTTTTATGCCGTCGTGTCAATCTGCGGACGCTCCTTTTCTGGAGCCTGGCTTTCGGTACCGCTGCGAATCTCGCGTACCTGGCTTACACATCGGTACCGAGGGCTGGACTCATCGAGGGGTTTAACGGCTTCGGATATGCTCTGGCCGAACTGGCGATCATGGATCTAGCCATCCGGGCGACTCCGAAGGGCAGTGAAGGTCTCGGCTTCTCGCTCATGATGAGTGTGCGGAACATCGCGCTTTTAGGAACCGATTGGTTTGGTTCCAAACTGATCGACCAATTCCACTGGTCGTTCAATTCCGTGGTATTGGCGAATAGCGCCGTTTGCGCCATCACAATCCCACTCGTTTTGTTACTTCCCTCGGTTTTAGTAAGGAGGAAAGACGCGGAACCCGTTTCCGAACCGATCGTAGCCGCCGTTTCCTTTCACGAAGAGCGGCTTCCGTTGGAGTCCCCAGTCTGAGCATAGAGTCCATTCCCGATTTCCTGGAATTGCCAATCAAGCTGGCCATAGGCCCTAGGATTCCTTAGTACTACAGTTCGTTAGAATGTACCGGGAGTTCTATGGGTTCCGAACGTACTGAACAGTAAAGTGGTCGGTGTGGTAGAGAATGAGCCGGGCAGAGGTGCACAATGAAGATTTATGGGAGAATTCTGATCCTAGCGCTTTTGGCTGTATCGGTTAGCCCACTGCCAAGCCCGGCCCAGCAGCAGAACTCCTACATTCTGCAATCCCCCAGCCTCGCACAGGCGCAAGCCGCATGTCAAAAGTACGGTATGACGCTCATAAGCACGATCCACGATCCTGACACCTACTTGGTGCAGGTGAGCGCCTCGGTAGACCCCAAGTCCCTAAGTGACTGGACGGACGACGATCCTAACGTCAAGCACATCGAAATAGATAAGAAATTCAAGCAATCGCACCAAAAAGGACCAGGGGCCACCGCGCCTACGTCGTCGCCTTTTGCAACGTATCTAACCGACAATAACTTGATCGCGATCTATGGGAATAGCGCAATCGTCGCCTATGTCCAGCAGCCGGCCTTCTTCTCCAGCTCAACCTATTCGGCAGGCGTTAAAGCCGGATTCAAGGGAACCGGAATTGTTGCGGTTATCGACACCGGAATTGATCAACAAAACCCGATCTTGGCGCCGGTCGTGATCCCTGGGTACGATTTCACTCGGGACATTCCAGGCTTTGCATCGGATCTGGCTGATGTCGATCAGTCCACAGCGCACATCCTGCACCAGTCCACAGCGCACATCCTGCATCAATCGACCGCGCACATTCTGCACCAGCTGAACAACTCGTCTGCCGCCGCCTTCGACGCAACTACGGCCGCGGCGCTAGCCAACACCGTTCTGCCCAATGATTTTGGGCATGGCACGATGGTGGCGGGCTTGATCCACCTTGTTGCCCCGAGCGCAAAAATCATGCCTCTCAAAGCGTTTAACGCCGATGGTTCCGGCGACGAAGCGAATATCGTACGTGCAATTTATTTTGCCGCCGATAACAAAGCCAACGTCATCAATATGAGCTTTGGGCTGCCGAATATTTCCGATGCGCTCATGAAGGCAATCAATTATGCTAACCGCAAGGGAGTCATTTGCGTCGCTTCAGTTGGCAACGACGCCCAAACCGCCCTCGTCTACCCCGCGGCGTTCGGCAATGTGATCGGCGTCGCCTCGGTGGACTCCCAGAACCAACCTTCGTCGTTCACTAACCGCGGGTCGGATCTGGTGACGATCGCCGCGCCAGGAGAAAATTTGGTCACGACGTTCCCCGGGGACCAATACGCTGTTGCTTCCGGGACCTCTTTCAGCGCTCCGCTTGTGGCGGGCGCGGTAAGCCTCATGTTCAACGCTGCAAACGATCATGTTGTCTTGCAACTTCAGGAGGCCGATATCGTCCGCGCACTCAAACATGCGAACCTTTGCGTCACAGACGGCTCCCTCGGCGCTGGCTGCTTGGACCTGAGCAAAGCAATCCAATTCATTAAATCAATGAATATGCAGTAACTTCCTCACTAAACGTCGCTTTGAGTTGCATCGTCGCGCAGAAAAGCAGGTAGTGATACTCATAATCCGATTCAGGCCATGGGGTTCTGGATGTTTGGCTTCCTTTCTGTGGTGCTGGCGGTTTTGAAACTTACGGTGGCGGGATACTGAAGTGGTTGCGCTAGATGAATCAGGTCGTCCGGATTTCAATCTGTTACAGCACTTCCGAGCTGAAGCCTCGCGCATCCACTATTTCGTCTTTGATCTCCTCGTTTACAATGATCGAGATCTCACACGGTTGTCATTTATTAAGCGTCGGCAAATCCTGAATTCGGTGTTGAAGTTTGGCTCGCCCAGAATTCGGATTGCCGAATATTTCGAAACGTCTGCTGAAAACATCCTCAGCGCAGCTCGTGAACAAGGACTTGATGGCGTCGTTGCGAAACGGAAAGACAGCACCTATCAAGCCGGACAGCGCACCGGATCGTGGGTCAAGTACCGCCTGAATTCCGGCCAAGAGTTGGTTATCGGAGGATACGTGACTGGAACACACAGCCTTGATTCAATCATCGTTGGTTATTACCGAGGGGAGGAGTTGATTTACGTGGCGCGGGTCCGAAACGGCTTTGTTCCAGCTTCGCGGCGTCAGGTGTTCGAGAAGCTACACCCTCTACTCATGCGGAGTTGTCCGTTTGTGAATCTTCCCGAAACTCACAAAGGGCGGTGGGGCGACGGCTTGACTGCCAAGGATATGGAGAAATGCGTTTGGGTCCGCCCTGAGCTTGTTGCAAAGATCGAGTTCTTGGAATGGACCGAATCAGATCATCTCCGACACTCGAAATTCGCTGGTCTACGTGAGGACAAGGACGCACGCACCGTGGCCAAAGAACTTGCAGGCGAGAGTTGAGGATATTGCTGGGAAATCCAGGCAAAGTGTACGATAAGGGAATCCGTGTCTATAACATTACCGACGACTTGCTTCAGTTTCTAAGACAATTCTGAGTAGAGTCAGCATTTGTCGTTCACGAGGCGTCCTGTGGTAGTCTCGGCGCATGGAAAGCCAGCCAATCAGCCCAAACCGTATGACCATTATCGCAGCTGTGTTCATCGTAGGAATTGTGCTGTTCATTCTGTCCTTCGAGATCCTCTTAAACTGAAGGTACGTGTTTCCAACCTCGGCCTTTCAAACGTTTTGATTCAAAGCATCGTAGCAAGAACGTCAGACGAACCCACGAAACCCTACACTTTCGACCTTCACATGATTGTTCAATATGGAAGGACGGAGGCGATCGCTCTGCCCGGCTTCATACACGATGGGGAATGCGTTGCGTCGCGTACGGAGAAGTGGGTACATCCGGAACCGGTGCCAACAGTCTTGGCAGTTTGGATTTCAACGCTGCGCTTGCTCAACTAAACGCGGCGTACTTTGGTCCGAAGACTGCCTGGATTATGAACCAGGTGACCTTGTCCACCCTTTCTGGCCAGCTGACGAAGTACGATCAGATTCTGGTTCAAGAATACGTTCATTTTGAACAGGTCAATGTCCTGACTGATGACTTGTGCTGCGCAAAAAATGTCGTTCTGTGTAGCGCAGGGGAGAAACAGATGAGTTTGAATTTATTGATTTCTTGTGGCGGAGTAATCGCGACTCTATCCATTGCTCGTTCAGCTACGGGGAGAATGCTGGTAAAGTCGGTTTGGGGCTGGATTAAGCAGCTTTTTCAGAAGCCACACGAAACAGGATCGAGTCATTCTCAAGGAGTGGTTGAAATCCGGGTATATGGAAAAACACGTCCTTCACGAATCGCACCTTCTATGCGAGCTGTTTCGTTTTGAAGGTTTCGACGAGGGCTCGAACTAGCGATCGAGAACATTCCGTGAAACTCACCTCGCAGCAAATCCGGTTCTCGGCGACTGATGTCAGTAACCATCTGGCCTGTCATCACCTGACCAATTTGGAATTGAGCGTGGCACACGGAGAGCGGCTGGCACCGGAGTGGAGGGCACCCGACCTGGCGGTGATCCGGGAAATCGGATTGCGTCATGAAGCGGCGTACTTGGCGCTTCTTGCGAAGAATGGACTTGAAATACGGAATCTAGCGCAGGGTGGGGATGAGGCATACGTTCTCGACGAGACCCGAAGAGCGATGGAGAAGGGCGTCGAGGTGATTGCACAGGGCGCGTTGAGCCAAGGACGCTGGTTTGGCCGGCCGGACGTTCTGCGCAAGGTCGCGAGGCCAAGCCGGCTGGGGAATTGGTCGTATGAGGCATACGACACGAAGCTGGCGCGGGAAACGAAGGCTACAACGATCCTGCAACTTGCCTTTTATTCGGAGCTGCTCGGAGCGCTTCAGGATGTGCATCCGGAATGGATGTGGGTCGTCCCGCCGGGAAGCGATTTTGCTGGCGAAGCCTATCGCGTAGCCGAGTACGCAGCCTACTACCGCTATGTGAAAGCGCAGCTCGAGAAGGCCTGCGAGAACGGGAGCCCGCCTGCTACGTACCCGGAGCCTTGTGCACACTGCGATGTGTGCCGCTGGTTCCGCGAATGCGAGGGGCGGCGACGGGGAGATGATCACCTATCTCTAGTGGCGGGGATTCGACGGCAACAACGCAATCAATTGGAACAATGGGACGCAGGCACAATGGCCAAATTGGCGGTGCTGCCGATCCCGCTGAAACAGAGGCCCACTCAAGGATCAAGAGAAGGAATCGAGCGCGTGCGGGAGCAGGCGCGTGTGCAAGTCACAGGACGCACCGAGAAGAGGTTGGTGCATGAACCGCTTTTGCCTGTGGCAGAGGGGATGGGTTTTTGCCGGTTGCCGGAGCCCTCGGCCGGGGACGTATTCCTGGATTTTGAAAGCGATCCGTTCGTCGGCGAATCGGGGCTGCAGTACTTGTTTGGATTCGCGTTCCGGGACGCAACCGGCGCAATGAAATACGAAAAGCGATGGGCCTTCGATCGCGAGGAAGAGAAGGCGGGATTTGAATGGCTAGTCGACGAGATCATGCGGCGCAAGGAAGAGAATCAAAGAATGCACGTATATCACTTCGGAGCGTATGAACCGGGAGCACTGAAGAGGTTAATGGGGATGTACGCGACGAGGGAAGACCAGATCGACCGGTTACTGCGAGCGGGCGTGTTGGTGGACTTGCATCAAGCGTTCAAGCAAGGCGTGCGGGCAAGTGTCGAGGAGTATTCGTTGAAGAAGGTGGAGGCGTTTTACGGATTTGAGCGGAGGACACCCCTCGAAGAATCGCGGCAGGCTATGCGCTACGTGGAGCATCGCCTGGAGCTTGGGTGGAAAGAGGAAGAATTGCCGGCCGGCATCCGCAACACCTTGGAGGGCTACAACAGTGAGGATTGCATTTCGACGGCCGCATTGCGGGATTGGCTCGAGCAAGAGCGGCGGAAGGTGGAAGAAGGAGGCATGCCTGTCCCGCGGCCGGCAGACAGGAGTGGAGACCCTTCCGAGAAACTGCAAGAAAAGCTCGACCGCGCGGCCGCAGTGACGGCGCAGCTCTCTCTAAATATTCCCGCCGATCCGAAGGTCCGGTTGAAGGAAGAGTCAGCGAAGTGGCTTTTGGCGCAGCTGCTCAGTTGGCACCGGCGCGAGGACAAGCGAGCCTGGCAGGAAGGCTATCGGTTCGCGGACATGGACGAGGAAGAGCTGCTGGACGAACGGGTGGGATTGACTCGAATGCGCTTCGTCGAGCGTGTCGCTGCAGGACGACTGGTTCCAACGGACCGCTATTTTTTCGACCCGCAAGCGACCAACGTGAGAGTCGGCAAGGATCTGTACTTCGGAGACGAGCGATTCGGCGAGGTGGTTGCCATTGATCCTGCAAAGGGAATCGTCGAGATCAAGAAAACAAAGAAAACGGCGGACATCCACCCTCCAGCGGTCTACATGTGGGACGCCCCGCTCAACACGGACGCACAAGCGAGTGCTCTTTATCGTCTCGGTGAATGGGTCACCGCAAACGCAGTCGACGCGGCAGGCAAGTATCGCGCCGGGCGAGATCTGTTGTTGCGTAAACCTCCGCGCCTTCGCGAAGGAGAGAAACTGACGCCGCTCGCCGGGGAGAAGCCCGAGAATACAGCGAGCCGAGTTGCATTGGCGCTCGAGGATTCCGTTTTTGCGATTCAAGGGCCTCCGGGTTCGGGAAAGACCCATACGGGCGGACGGATGATCTGCGAGTTGCTGAAACGAGGGAGAAAGGTTGGTGTGACAGCACTGAGTCACAAAGTGATCCGCAACCTGCTGGAAGCGGTAGTGGAAGCGGCTCAGGAAGGAGATATGGGCGGAGTGCGCTGCCTGCATCGGGAAAACGAGGGCAAGGAAAGCGAAGGCGTTGCAGTGGCGAAGAAGAACAACGAAGAGGCCCTAGAAGCGCTGGCTTCCGGCAAAGCCAATGTGGTGGGGGGAACATCGTGGCTATGGTCACACCAGACGGCTTTCGAGGCGGTGGATGTGTTGTTCATCGACGAAGCGGGGCAGATGTCTCTAGCGGATGTTCTTGCCGTGTCGCAAGCCGCCAAGAAACTGGTCCTGCTGGGTGATCCGCAGCAACTCGAGCGGCCGCTGAAGGGAAGCCATCCCGACGGTGCGGAAAAATCTGCTCTCGAGCATCTGCTGGACGGACGCAAGACGATTTCCGAGGAGATGGGGTTTCTCCTGCCCGAGAGTTGGAGGTTGCATCCGCATGTTTGCGAGTTTACGTCCGAGGTTTTTTATGAAGACAAACTGAGTTCCCATGCCATTGCGCGGAGCCGAGTTTTGGAGGGGCACCCATGGTTCGAGGGTGCTGGGTTGTGGTTTGTCCCGGTGGAGCATGAGGGGAGCCGGAATGCCTCTCGAGAGGAAGTGGACGTGGTGGTGCGAATAGTAGACGGACTGTTGCGGCCGGAAGTGAGGTGGTTCCGAAATGCGGGGAATAGCCGACGCGTCAGGGAGGAGGACATCTTGATTGTGGCGCCGTATAACGCGCAGGTTTCGGATTTGTCGGCGCGGCTGCCGACGATGAGGATCGGGACGGTGGATAAATTTCAGGGCCAGGAGGCGCCCGTGGTGATCTATTCGCTGACGACTTCGACACCCGAAGAGGCGCCGCGGGGAATGGAGTTCCTATACAGCTTGCATCGGCTGAATGTGGCGACCTCGCGGGCGATGACGAGTGTCGTTGTGGTCGGGAACCCGCGATTATTTGAGCCAGAGTGTCAGACGCCGAGGCAGATGCAGCTTGCGAATGCATTGTGTCGATATCGAGAAATGGCGAAGGTAGTCGAGATACCGTATGGTCAAAAAACTCAAACGAATTGAAATAGCGTAACTTGCAGCTTTCCACAGGCTCACCTCGAATGGACTTCTCCGACTGAAAAACAGCGTCTACAATTTCGCTTTCATGGGGTTGTAGATTTGGGGGGAATGCAAAATGCTTTGGGCACGCATGCTTGCTTACATCACCGGAATCGAAGACCAGGAACTTCTTCCAAGGAACTGCCCATAACATTAAGCAACAACAGCAGGTTATGGGACTGCCGTTCCTTTCCAGTTTTGCCCCGGCCAGCGGCCGGGCCCCCGGCTTCTGAGGAACGAATATCTGGCCGCAGAGAACCGCATCCTGAGAGCCCAATGCAAAGGCAGGTTGTTGTTGTCCGATGCCAAAAAGGCTACGTTGGCTGAGATCGCCCAGAGGCTCGCACGGAAAGCCTTGGAAGAATTGGCGGCGGTCGCGAAGCCGGTACGCTGCAGGAGGGCAGCGGTGCGGTGTCGGGAGCGACTGGGCGGTCTGCTGAAGTACTACGAGCGCGAGGCGACGTGGCGTGGAGGTGGGGACAGCGTGTCATGTGTGGCAATCTCACACATATATATATAAGGATGCGTGCAGTCTGGCCCAAGCAAAGGGTCTAGCGAGCCTGATTTATCATTAACCTGCGCTTGGAGTGAGGTTCGTGCGTGGGGCAGCGGGCACGACGAGTTTTTTGACCATATGCGATTGCGATGCGACGTAAGCATGTTGGTGTGCGCGTACGAGTTTCGTGCACGTCGCACTCCGGGCAGATGGTCAACTACGCACCAAAAAGTCTCTTGGCGGAACTCTGCCCCGTCTAGAATTCATACAAACGAAGCTTTACACTGGCTCGTCGACAACGCAGTATGTTCATCGCAAATACGTGTTGGACAAGCACGACTAACTGGCGAGGGCTTTGTTGTACTCTGAAGAGTTCGCTGCAGATGAGCTCCTTTAGCGGAGGAAGGCGTGCTGATTCCGCCCTTGCTGTTGCTGAACCTGTTCGTTGTCGTCGTCATGTTCTCCATCGGGCTGCGTGTCAGCGGCGGAGAGCTGCTTGATATCCTGCGCAAGCGCTCCCTATTTGTCCGTACCCTGCTGGCGAATTGCGTCCTCATACCGGCCATAGGTTTCCTGTTGGTTCGCATCTTCCCCCTGACACCCGACGCCAGTGTCGGCATCCTGCTGCTGGCCGCGATACCGGGAACGCCCATCGCCCTGCAGTTCACGCGCCAGGCGAAGACGCGCCTGGCTTTCGCTGCCGCCATGACTTTCGTGCTCTCGCTGGTAAGCGTCGCGATGACCCCTCTGGCCGTCGAGGTGATGCCGCAGACTGCGCAGCGCAATCAGCGGCCGATCCTCCTCCTGATGATGAGCATCGTGCTGTACATCGGGCTGCCACTGTGCGCAGGTTTGTGGGCGGCGCGACACGCTCCGAAAATTGCTCCTCGGCTGGTGTTGCCTCTGGGCGTTCTGGCCACGGTTGCTTTTCTTTACCTCATGTGGGAGACGCGCCTAGTGCGGCGTGAGGCCCTTAATACAATCCGCGGCCGCGGGACCATCCTTGCGATGCTCCTGCTGCTGCTTCTGTCCATGTTGATCGGCTGGCTGATCGGCGGACCCGACCGCGAGTCACGCCGGGTGTTGGCGACCTCCACCGGCATGCGCAGCGTGATTGTGGTGCTGTACGTGGCGCGTTACTGCTTTCCGGGCACTAACGTCCACGTGATTCCGATTGTCTATCTATCGCTGATGGTGCCCACGAACCTGCTTTTCCATCTCGCGTTCACCGGATGGTACAAACTGCGGCCAGCTGCGGAGGCTTAGGGCGATCGAGTGATTGACAGTACGGTACAGTTAGGTTCGAGTTAGGTTCAATTAAAGGTTCGAAGAAAAGTGGTTTTAGTCCGTATGCGACACCACCGAAACGACTTAGGATTTTTGAATTCTTGGTTCGGGACCAGGAGGTCGGTGGTTCAAATCCACTCGCCCCGACCACTTCTAATTCCCGCTCTCATATAGACTTACTGCGCAACTGCTTCTGCGATGTCCACTTCAAAAACTTGTCCAGACTTCCAACAACGGCTTGCTTCGGTCTTCTGGTAGCATGAAACCAAGTCCAACCTTGGCTGCACACTCCTGCCGCCATCGGACGTTATCTAACAACTGCTTGCCGTAACGCCCTGCCATTTCCCCGTTCGCGTGGCCCATCCAATAGTTAATGAGCAGTGTGCGGACTTCGCTCATTTGCAGGACGGATTCCCGAAATCGACGGAAGATGTGGAAGGCTGCCGAACCGCGGCCCATCGCTTTGAGGATAGGATGCAAACTATCCCGCATGATGTTCCGTGCGGACAGCGGTAGACCACTGGAGGTTCCAAACAAGGGACCAGTCTGACGACCGCCGACATAGTTTTTCAGGAGCAACGCTAAGGCAGGATCAAGGTCCACATCCCGAAAACCTGCGTCGGTTTTTGGGAACGGCTCAATCCCTCTCCCCTTCTTGCTTCGCTGCTGACGAACTACAACTATCGAGCAACCGTCCGATAGGTGCTTTCCTATTTCGAGTCCTAACGCTTCGGCAATACGAAGTCCGGACCCTGCCAATAGAGCGTAGAGGACACGATAGCGGTTTTTGGCAGCGGATAAGATCGTTTCGATCTCTGCTGCCTCGACTGTTGGTGCATTCTGGGCCTTCTTATCAACCGCTGGCAGGCCGATGTAATTGAGGTCCCACTGACGCGGGAAAAGTTGCTTGCCCTTGCGATCTTTTGCAGTGGCGAATACGGCCGCCGCAATCAGGTAGTAATTGACGATGGTCTTTGATGTGAAACGCGGGTCCCCATTGTCTTTCAGTAGAGCGAGATTTTTGCGCAGCACAGCCAAATGAAACATCATTTTCCGACTTGCTCAAACTTCGCAAAATGCGAAGATTCTTCATGCGGATCGTCAGCCGGAAGGCGATTAGAGAAACGACCGCCAAGCACAGTGAATGGGGCGCATCTCTAAACGCTTGGTACAAGATCGCGAAGAACGCGGATTGGAAAAACTTCGCTGAGGTTCGGAACAGTTGGAGAAATTCAGATGTTGTCGGGCGGTATGTTGTTTTCGATATAAGCCATAATAGCTGCAGGCTGATTGCTACTATCAAATACAAATGGAGAATGGTTTACGTCCGACGCATCCCGAGTCACGCTGAATACGACGAGAAGGAGTGGCAGAAATGATGATTGCAGTATCCGAAAAATACGCACTCGAAGTTGGCTCACCAACACCGATCACATCCGAGCGTCAACATGAACAGTACCTAAGCGTCTTGGACAAACTGGCAAGCAAAGATAATCCAACAACTGAAGAAGAGAAGTATGCTGAAGTCTTGATGACCCTAATCGAAGCATACGAAGCAGAGCATCATTCCATTCCTGATGCTTCTCCGGTCGAAGTCCTCCGCACGTTGATGGATGCGAATGATCTGCGTCAGAAAGATATGGTTCCAATCTTTGGCTGTGAAAGCATCGTATCCGAAGTCTTGCATAAGAAGCGTGACCTCAACAAAACCCACATCAAGAAATTGAGCAAACGATTTAATGTTTCTCCAGCGGTGTTTTTCTAACTCGCTGCTTCGATTCGGGGCGCTCTTTGGCACGGTTCTCAGTTCAAGGGCCACGCCTTTTGTTTTCAGTGCGTCGACGGTGCCGGCGGCGCTGGTCTCCGCACACCACTTTCCACAGATCCCGCAGATTCGCGGCGCTTGAAACTAGAGTGGAACCTGGATTATGCTGCAATTCCTTGCTGAAGCAGTTGCGAAGGATCTTGACGGTATGCTTGATGCAATCCTGCGATCCTTGACGCGCCGCCAACACGGCTCGTTGTGACACAATGTTCACACCTCAGCGCTGAGAGAGCGCCATGCCCTGCTGTCGCTTTCGATGACGGCCTCCTCCCGATCGATAGGAACTGGTCCTATTTTGAGAAGCTCACCCTGGTCCCGCAGACTGGACCTCATCCGACTTTCGTTACTAAGGAAGCTTGAAGAGGGGACGTCCGCGAATGAGTCGAAAAAGATCGATCCCCGACAGGTTGAGCGCCGGCAGGAGCCGTGTCGTTCCGTACCACCGAGGCGAGGACTTCAGAATGCGCCATGCGCGTCGTCTAAGCGCAAATCTGGAACAGGAGGCCAACGTTCGCCGGTGGTGTGAGCAGCGGGGACTGACGCTAAGGATAACCAATGAAGGGCATCATTGGCAGATCACAGACGGAGGTTTCCTGGCCGAATGGTGGCCATCGAGCGCAAAACTCGTGATTGGCAAAAAATGGCACGACGGAATTCATTGTCATGACTATAAGCAAGCGCTGAAAGTTATCGAGGATTTCCACAGAAAGAAGCGACTCTGATTGGCATCGCGGGCATGAAATTCGCAGCGGCCTTGCAGCAGTTGATTAGGGCCCGCTTATTAAGGAAGGGTGGATCTACCATGTCGCAAGTTGATTCCAGCTCTGCGAAGAAGAGCAAAGAACTAACGCTCATCGACAGGCTCTCACGGCTGTCGTACCAGCAGGCGCTTAAGCTGCTGGGAAGCGACGCGCCGAAGTTGCTGCGGGCTGGGGATAGCTGGGATTTTCGCATCGAGGAAGACGTGTGCTTGAGTGAGGATTTGTTCCGTCTTAAGTTCCCGCTGGCGCCCGGCGAAACTGAATCCCCGCCTGTCGTCACGATCAGCCTCATGGATACGTCTAACGGCCGGCTGCGGTGGCACTGCACAGCGTGCGAGTCGTTGTGCGCGCATGTCGGGGCGGCTTTCTCGTTCATTCTCGACGAAAAGATGGCGCTGGGCCTTGCTGCGCCTCCGCCCGAGCGCGTGCCGGTCGAGAGCCTGAGTGAACAGGAACTTATCGAACGGGCCATTGCGGAGCGGCGGGAGCGGGCGCGCACGGAGCGAATGATCGTCAAGTCAGCGGAACCGGAACAGCCGTGGACCGATTACGCCGTGAGCAACACGATCTCCGGCAAGACGTACCGCGTCGCGGTGCGCGGGCGCGAACCGGGCGACTCCTATTGCTCGTGTCCTGACTTCCGCACGAACACGCTTGGGACCTGCAAGCATATCCTGCACGTGCTTGCGAAGCTAAAAAGGAGATTCACTGAAACGGAGTTGAGGCGGCCTTACCACCGGCGGACGATTGGCGTTCACGTGCGGTACCGCGATCAGGCGACCCTTCGGCTCCTTCTCCCCGAAAGACTCGATCCGGAGGCCAGCGAGGTACTTGGAAAGCTACGTGACCGGGACATCGAGGACGTGTCAGACCTGCTCAAACGTATTCAGGATCTGGAGCGGCGCGGACGCACTGTCAACATCTACCCCGACGCGGAAGAATTCATCCAATGGCGGCTGCTGCAGGACCGCATTGCGCGCCGAGTCGCCGAGATCCGGCGCCAGCCGGAGTCGCACCCTCTGCGCCGCGAGTTACTCAAGGTCGAATTATTGCCGTATCAGCTCGACGGCATCGCGTTCGCCGCCGGCGCCGGCCGCGCCGTGCTTGCCGACGACATGGGGCTTGGCAAAACCATCCAAGCCATCGGAGTCTCGGAGCTGCTCGTGCGCGAGGCTGGCATATCGAAGGTGCTCGTCATCTGTCCCGCTTCGGTGAAATCGCAGTGGCGGAACGAAATCCGGCGCTTCTGTGACCGCGATTGCCAGTTGATCGCCGGCAGCATCGCATCTCGAGGCGCCCAATACGCCAACGACTGCTTCTTTACCGTATGCAACTACGAGCAGGTGCTTCGTGACATCCTGTCGATCGAACGGGTGAATTGGGACCTCATCATTCTCGACGAAGGCCAGCGCATCAAGAACTGGGAAGCGAAGACCAGCCGCGTGATCAAGGGGCTTCGTTCGCGGTTCGCGCTCGTGCTCTCGGGCACGCCGCTCGAAAACCGGCTCGACGAACTGTATTCGGTCGTGCAGTTCATCGACGACCGGCGGCTCGGCCCGGCGTTTCGTTTTTACAACCATCACCGCGTCGTGGATGAAAAGGGCAAAGTGCTCGGTTATAAGAATCTGGCTGAGCTGCGCGAAAAACTCCAGCCGGTGCTGCTCCGCCGTACGCGGCAGTCCGTAAGCCAGCAGCTACCGCCGCGCACGAACGAAATCATCCGCATCACGCCCACCCAGGAACAAATCGAAATGCACCATTCACACATGCGGCTCGTCAACAGAATCACGAGGAAGAAGTTTCTCACCGAGATGGACCTGCTTAGGCTGCAGAAGCACCTGCTCATGTGCCGCATGTCCGCTAACAGCACATTCCTCGTGGACAAGGAGGCGCCCGGGTACTCGTCGAAACTCGAAGAACTTGACGATTTGTTCGATCGGCTGTTTTCAGAAGAGAACCGTAAGGTGCTTCTCTTTTCGGAATGGACCACAATGCTCGACCTGATCGAGCCCCTCCTGGAGAAGCGTGGCCTTCCCTTCGTCCGCCTTGACGGTTCGGTGCCGCAAAAACTGCGGCAGGGGCTGGTCCACGAATTTCAAAGCAATCCCGGCTGCCGCTTGTTCCTGACGACCAACGCTGGCTCGACCGGGCTGAACCTGCAGGCGGCGAACACAGTCATCAATGTCGATCTCCCTTGGAACCCTGCGGTTCTAGAACAGCGCATCGCGCGAGCTTACCGCATGGGCCAGGAACAGCCGGTTCAGGTTTTCGTCTTGATCACCGAGGACACCATCGAAGAAAAACTGCTCAGCACGCTTTCCGCGAAGCACGATTTAGCCCTTGCCGCCCTGGATGCCGAGAGCGACGTGGATCAAGTCGATCTCGCCGGCGGCATCGAAGAACTCCGCCGGCGTCTCGAAGTTCTGCTCGGCGCCCGCCCCGATGCCCCATCGGACAAGAGTCTCCGCCAGAAGAGTGAACTCGCCGTAGCCCAGGCTGTCGCCGAACGGAGTGCCCGCCGCGAAAGACTCGCCGTCAGCGGCGGTCACCTGCTTAGCGCCGCGTTTCAATTCCTTGGTGAACTATTGCCGGCGCCATCGGATTCCCCGGAATCGAAGGCGGCGACGACTGCTTTGGCAACAACTTTGAAACAGAACCTCACCGATCTCATGGAACCGGACGATGGCGGCCGTCCGCGCCTGACCTTCGCGCTGCCAGACGCGACTGCTCTCGATGGGCTGACTAACGTCCTCGCGCGCCTGCTGGTCCGGACGCAGTCCGCAAACGGGTTGTAACTCTTAGGTGTACTGAATGGACTGGTCAAAGCCGTTCAGTCACGTCGAAGATCCGACGTGTTGGCAGATCGGCCGAAACAAATTCTGACGCGCCCGGTCCAGACGGGCCATGGTCAAAAAACTCAAACGAGTTGAAATAGCGTAACTTGCAGCTTTCCACAGGCTCACCTCGAATGGACTTCTCCGACTGTAAAACAGCGTCTACAATCTCGCTTTCAATGGGTGGTAGATCCAGGGGGAATCCAAGATGCTTTGGGCGCGGATGGTGGCCTACGTCACCGGAACGGTCAATCAAGAACTCCTGTTGCGGAACGAATATCTTGGGGCAGAGAACCGGATCCTGAGAGGTCAGATCAAGGGTCGGCTTCAGCGACATTGGCTGAGATCGCCCAGCGGCTCGGACGGAAAGCCTTGGAAGAATTGGCGGCGGTCGCGAAGCCGGATACGCTGCTGGCCTGGTACCGAAAGCTCATCGCCAACAAATTCGACGGATCGAGAATTCGCCAACGCGCCGGTCGACCGCGAATTGATGAGGAAGCAGAACGGCTAGTCGTGCAGATGGCCAAAGAAAATCCCGGGTGGGGCTACGATCGCATCGTGGGTGCCTTGGCAAATCTAGGTTTCCTGCCGTCGGATCAGACGGTGGGCAACATTCTCCGTCGGCATGGCCTCTCTCCTGCTCCTAAGAGAAAACAGGCCATTTCCTGGAAAGACTTTACCCGTTCACACATGGAAGTTCTGGTCGGGACGGATTTTTAGTCGACCTCGGCAATACTTCCAAAGAAATCATTCGGTATTTCTCAATCGCAGCGCGTTTCGTGGATCTCATCGTTCACGCCCACCGGATACGGCGCGATTGCCGGTACAACCGCTCCCGTAACAATTCGCCAGGGAACCGTTTCTTACGGCTTTGGCTCAGTGGTCGCTGCGGTCTTCGCCTTCGAGCGTGACGTCGAAGAGGCCGTTACCGCCTTCGGCTGCCAGAAGTCAGCGGCTACTTCGGCGATCTCCTTTGGTGGGTTGCTGAGTTCCGGTAAGAAGCGATAAATTGCAGAATCGGAGCTCGCTTCGGTTTCCGCGATTGTTTTCTCCAATTTGGCCAAGCCGTCCTCACCCAAAATCTCTTTCAGCGTTGGATTCTTGTCGAACCCGCCTAGCGAACTGCGGAAGAAGGTGATGTAAAAAGTGTTGCCGTAGCCGCCTTCGATCACTTGTGACACGAACACCGGTTGGGCGTTAGGGTTGTGTTCGGCATGGGAGTTCTGACCTGCTCGACGTGCTTGAGGGGCAAGGACCTATCGCATGCCGACCTTCGCGGACAGTACTTCTATTTATCGCAGAGCAAGAAGGCAAAGCTGTTCGAAGAGCAGGTTCGCAGGGAAGCACAACGAATTGTAGCCCCCGGAAGTTGCGGAGAGCCCGCGAAGGAGATTTTCGCTTTTTCGAAGCGTCCGACGCCGCCCGGCAAGAGCACCTGGCGCGGGCTACAGGGCTGGACCTATTTAATTGTAGATTTCCCTGTTGGCATTAGAGCCATGGGGATTGAGGTGTCTGACCAGTAGCCCGCAAGTAGTAAGCGAGCATATTTGATGCCAAGTATGGAGTTGAATCTCGACCTCGAAGAACGGAGCTAACCCCAACGCGCAAAGGCACATCCCGCTGAAACAATTGAAGCGTCGATCCTTTTTCGAGGAATGTTGGGCCGCCAGCAGGAAATCACTTTCCAAGAGTGTGCAAAGAATCTTCAAATGTGCGGTTTTGGAGCGCCGACACTGTTCCATTGTGCGGAAGGCCACACCGATGAATGCGAAACAGCGAGCATCCGTCGGGCTCTGTGGCGGTCGGAGACCCCGTGTGTTCAAAAAACTCAAACGGCTTGAAATAGCGTAGCTTAGGATTTTGCACAGGCTCCCTTTTCGAATAAGCTTCTTCGATGAATTTTGCTTGAGACAATCCCTGAGCTTTCTCGTGGGGATAGCGTACGGAATTATTGCGGAGGAGAAGCGGCTTCGATGCATTGCAGCCCCCTGCAGTCATCTGTTCGGCCCTAGTCAACTGCGGGCGTTGCCAGCCGCAGCGCAAATCATAGCGCAATTAAAGAGAGGGTTGCACAGGGAAAGTCGAGCCAATTCAACAGCATGAGAACTGCCCCTTCGCGAAGCTACGCGACTCGTCAGGCCTGACCGAACGAAACTAAGCACCAGACACAAATGACTCCAATTAGATCCGAACGTAAGGCGCCGAGCTGCGATCAATGTCATGCGGAACGTCTATCGGGTCTCATGGATTAGTTCGTGGATCACGTGGTGCCTGCTGTGTCCGTGTTCCGCATGATTCGGTACTGTTGTCAGCACGAACCTTATGGATCAGCGATTGCAATCCCGCAAGTACCTGCCTCCGTGTCCGCGGCACAAATCCATACTAAGTAGTTTTGACAGCTTGCTATCGTGCCTCCAGAGGCGTAGTGAAGTAAGAGAGACCGGCCCGAAATTCACCGAATGGAGAAAGACAATGCCAGTAAGAACCCCGAAAGAAGTTTTCCTGATGCTGCTTAGCAATGTGCGAAATAGGACCGAACGGCAATCGAGCATCTATCAAGAGATCGGTAAGCACGCTGAGGAACCCGAGATCAAGGAGGCGATAGAAGCACGGGCTTTCGCATCCAAACAGACTCTCGCCAAACTCGACGAATGCTTCCGTATTCTCGGAGAGAAGCCGGGAACATCCAGTGGACAGCTACAAGAAACCTTCCTGGAGGATTTCCGCAAAGAAGTAGCTGAGATCCAATCCCCAGTCGCCAAGCGTCTCTTCGTATTGGCAAAACTGAACCATCTCGCACACCTACGGATGGCCGAGTATGAGGTTTTAGTTGCAGCAGCTGACTTGGCAGGTCATCACGGTGTGGGCGTACTTTTGGAGACCTGCCTGGCAGATAAGCTCGCCTTCGCAGAACGCAACCGCCGTCTAATCCGGCGCTTGGTCGAGACCAGGCTCGAGGAACGGGCTGCAGGAGCTTCGGCACAATAAAAAGAAAGCGGAAGGTGAATGAGAAGGGGCGGGACTAAAACATCGGGGCTCCGCCCCTAACTCAGTTGCTATCAACAGACCGGGCTACCCGGCGGTAGCCTGCCCCAAAAGGGATCCCATACGAAAAACCTTCGTGTAGGGGTCGCTCTGGGAGGCGACCCCATTTTTTTGTTTGCTCCAGTTTGCTCCACCGGTAGGGGCGGCTCGCTCGATAATAGCCTTAGACAATCCCCCCCTCCTGCAATCCAGTACTTGACAGGTAATCCTCGAAGACTACCGGGCAGAAGGCGCTAATGGAATTACCCTCGGCGGACCAAATTAAAGGGATAGGGAGATGGCCGTATGGACAAAAATCTCAAATGCATTGAAAAGGCTTGGTTTCGGCTCTCGTAATTTCCTCGCACGTCCTTTCTGAAACCTCAAGAGCATGTACAATTCGGGTTCGACGATCAAGTTCAGGTCAGGGAGGCTCTGGAATGATTTGAATTCCCCGGGCCTACTCGGCGAGCGCGTCGGTGAAGGTTGTGAAATCGAGCAGCTTGTTTTCGAGATCTGCAGACGTCAAGAACAAGCATTTTTCCTCAGTTAGTCCCGCACTTTCGTAGAAGCTCTTGCTTCGCGCGCGAAAGAACGTTCAGGCGCGCGGGGTCTCCCTTCAACTCAAGTGCCAGCCTCTTTGCTGTTGCGAGCGCCGCCCTCAACTTTTCGCAATTGTCGGCCGGGAGACCCACCACTGCCTCAAGTATTGCAACTGCGACCGGTAGGCAAGAAAGGGCCTTTCGTTTTTTGGATCCAAACGCTGCGCAAGCCAGTCTAGCGGGAGTTTACTGCGAGTGCTCTCCCGAAACTCTGCGCATTCCTTCTAAATCATTCCATCCGTACCACTTAAACAGGATTCTTCGTCTTGGAATACGTATTACCCCTTATATTTTGGTTTATCTGTGATTATTATCGCATTTTATGCTTGACAAGTATGCCAAGCTAATTTATGTATTACCCTTGATGGCTAGCCTCGTCAAAAAGAAAAAGGGCAATCGCCTCTGCTCGTATCTCGTTGAAAGCGCTCGTACCTTCGCAGCCTGGGCTTTCATTCGGCCGAAAACGCCGTAGTCATCACGCGGGTGCGTTCGTCTCCGCCACTCGCAGATGTCGATCTTGCTCGTAGTCATTTGCTAGCGCAAGTGCGGCGTCGTAGGTCGACGTGTCCGCAGTCCGGGGCTCACTATGCTCGGCCAAGATCTGTTCGCCGGCCTCCGAAGACATGTCCGTGAATTGCGCGCAGCAGGCCATCCCTGATGTGTTCGCCGAATTCTGCGTGAGATGGGTAGCTTGAGGTTAGTCCCGTGGGCATAATGTGGAAACGCGTGGGCACGCCGACTAACAACGCGGTCTGCCGATGTCGGGCTACGCATGCGTTTCACAACGCACTAACTCGAGACGCCGTTGCTTTTCAGTAGCCTAGATACACCCAAACCGTCCATTCAGATCAATAATCGCCGATTTATTTCGCAAGCGCATTCCCCTCTTCGATCAAATCGCTCGGGAGTTTTCCCTGATGCGACGCCCGAAGACAATGCAAAACGGCGTCATACGTTTTCTTCTTGACAAAGTTGTCCGGCAATACAGCAACGAGATTCAGGGGGGGAGTATATTCATGAGTACTAATTTGGATTCCGTTCTTCAAGGAGGCGGGCTTCAGGAAAACGTCTCTGTTATCCGGAAACGCTACGGCCCGCACGAATCGACGCCGCGCAAGACAGGGTCCGTGGAATCGTTCCTGGACACGGTTGTGGGACGTTACGGCGGCCTGCGCGCCATTCTCGCGCAAGCACAGGCGGTGGCCCCCACCGATGCTACCGTGCTCATCACCGGAGAAACCGGAACCGGCAAGGAAGTCATCGCGCGGGCGATTCACGAACTCAGCCCGCGCCGAGGCCGCAACCTAGTCAAGGTGAACTGGGCCGCGATGCCTGCAGGGCTGCTCGAAACCGAGCTTTTCGGGCACGAACGCGGAGCCTTTACGGGTGCAGTCAATTCGCGCGTGGGCCGATTTGCGCTCGCGGACCATGGCACCCTCTTTCTCGATGAAATTGGCGACATGCCGCTTGAGCTTCAGCCCAAGCTCCTGCGTGTGCTCCAGGAACGCGAATTCGAGCCCGTGGGCAGTATCCGCACCACGCGCGTGGACGTCCGGGTAGTCGCCGCCACCAACCGTGACCTTCGCCATATGGTCGGCAACAAGGAGTTCCGCGAAGATCTCTACTATCGCCTCAATACCTTTCCGGTTTTTCTCCCGCCGTTGCGCGAGCGCAAAAGTGACATCCCGGAGCTCGTGAATTACTTCGTTCAGCACTACGCCGAGTCCATGGGCAAACGCATAGAATCCATCCCTGAAGAGACGATGCGCGTACTAGTCCGCCATCCCTGGCCCGGAAATATCCGCGAGCTGCAAAACTACATTGCCCGCGCTGTCATCCTTTCCACCGACGGGATTTTCGAATCTCTGCCCCTCGAACAGTTCGAATCACCAGTGGCTCAGGAGATTGCCAATCCCACGCTCGAAGAAAGGGTGCGTCAGGAGATCATCAACGCCTGCAGACAGGCCAATTGGATGCTGGGCGGTTCGCGGGGCGCGGCTGCGAGACTCGGACTGAAGCGAACCACCCTCTACCACAAAATGTACAGACTGGGTATCAGACGCCCGGTGCCGCATTCACCGGACTCTGTGGGCTGGGCCGTCCCCCAAAATTAGGAAGACATTTGAAGAGGATATGTGGAAAGGCCCGTAACAATGCACGGACGGAGATTTAGAGCCTCGCGCGCTTTCGGCGAAGTACAACGTGAAAATCGGTGGCTGCGAATCGGGCAGGGAGAATTAGCAAACCGAACCCTATAGCCGCCCGACTGCGCGAGGGGATCGCACTAAAATCCCAGCTGTGGTACGCAAAAATTCCATCAGGCTCCCATCTGACAGAGATGCTGGCAATTATTTGTTCGGCTGTTCCGCGCTAGAAAGCCCCAAAAACCAATCCTGCGAACAGAAAATGCTTCTCAGCCGGGCCGACCCTGTGCAATCCTGACAGGCCATGTTTCGATTCCTTCAAACACAAAGCGCTAACAGCCCTACGCCGTGCGTCGACGCCATCAAGGGCATTCCCATGGCGAGACGGTCGGCCTTGTGAGCTGGCCTGATCTTGGTTCCGGACCGCTTCAGGTAATTGTCGATGACTACGCGCAGCACGGGAGCCGTGTCCGACACGGTCACGAAGGTCTCGCCTACTAGATCCCTCGAATTGATAGCCTTGAGCGCAGCAAGACGGTGGTCATTTGGCAAGATCACCATTAGGGGCTCCGACTAGGCAGAGCCAGCCAGTGCCGCGCGGGCCAGAGGGCGGACTCTAAAAAGTTTGAACCAGTTTTCTCCTGATTGGATTGCCCTTGGTCACCTTTGCCTGTTTCCATCCGAGCTTTCCCGGCTCGGTCCTTACCGAGTAGCCTCTGCCTTAGCCAGCATCACAGCCGACGTCCGGGCCGCCGCCTCGTAATACCGCACCATTCGTTGCGGTTCTTCCGCCTTATAAGGTGCCAGATTATGCGCCCACCGAAACCCGATGGGTTGAAACCAAAGTTCCGCATCCACTTTGAACGGTCCCGTTGCATTCCCGGTCGAGACCACATACCGCACCGAGCTTCCGCGGTCTGTGAATCCCGGATCGTTGGACGCGTCGCCTGTCACCGCGATATCCTTGTTCGCTGTGGCCTTATCGAAGCCGTGCGGCAACAGCCGATTGTCCTTCAGGTACCCGACAGCATGGAGCAGACCGGTCGTAACCTTCCCCTCCGAATCCTTCAGGATCGGTTCGTAAATTTCTACTTCCTGTGAACTCGTAATCTCGCGATAATGCGGCTCGAACTTCAGCGGGTCTTCGTCGTTGTCGTTGCCTACAATCGACCCGTCCGGATTGAGCGCACCGGACTCAAACACCACCCGCCCATTGCCGTCCCTCACCGCAAAATGTAGCCACGCTCGCCGCGAAGGATAAGCTGTAGGCAGTTTATGCCCGCCCAGATTCTCCACATGCACATCTACGGCAAGCCCACTCGGCGTCGCAGCCACCCGGGTAATGGTCACTTTCGCCGCTTGCGTTTTCAAAAACTCGGCCGTGCGCTTCATCGCCGCATCCATCTCCTCGGGCTGCGCCTCCGTCGCCAATTCATCGCGATGATCTTGCAGCATCCCTTCCATAACGAAATTCGATCCGACAAACACGTGGCGATGCATGCCCTCGCGTGGCGGGCCGTACACCGCCGTCACCGCTACTGCCTCGTTCGCCACCGGCATATGGCAGTCCTGGCAGGTCTGCTTGGTCGCGTAGTCGCTATGTTGCCACTCCTGGAACGGCATCTGCTCCGGGAACTTCGCCAGCTTTTCACCCTTCGGCCCAAGCGCCGCAGTGAATAGCGTATGGCAGCTCCCGCAAAGACCCGCATCGCGCATATGGTCACCCCTGGTCGGGAAGTACGTCGCCGTCGAGGAGTGCATCACGGTCTGGTGCCCTTTGTCGATGTCAAAGGGTCCATACTCGGGCCGTAGGTCGTTCTGGACCGGTTTCGCGATCACCACGTTCCCAACGAAGGTCGCGTCCGTCCCCAGCCCCGTCTTCTCAATCTGGTGGCAAACCGAACAGGTTACCCCATCTGCTGCCGCGCGGTCCCCATGGGGGAACTTCTGCAACGGAAGGCGCGAAAAGACCTGAGTGTGCCTTCTCGCATCCCGGTCCGCCAACCGGACGGCCGGCATATGGCAGATCGAGCACTCGTCCTCGATCGCCTGCTTCGACTCCGGATGATCCATTGACTCGCGCCGCACACTTCCTTGCCAATAAGGATCGCGCGACGAGTTAGCCATAATGCTCGCGCTCCACTCGAATCCGATCGAGATATCCTCGCCCGAAATCGTCTTGAGCCCGTTATGACAAGCCACACACCGTTCCGAGGTGCGAAAAAACGTCCCCGGAGGCGTCTTGTCGCCCTTCGCGTTCTCCGTCTGCGACTGGCCGCGCAGCATTGCCGGAACCCCGATCAGTGCGAGCCCTAAAACAACCGCACCACCCCAGCGGCGTCTCATCGCCAACCTCTCCATAACTTCCCATCCGCCCGGTCCCAGAGCAGATAGAACAGAACTTGCGGCGTTCGCCCTTGTGTATTCGTGAACGGCTCCCTTACGCCAAAGGCTATCCGGACGTGTTGTCGCCTGCTTACGGTGATCTGCATCTCCGGCAGAACATCCCAGTTGGTACTCGCCCCCGGCTTGAAATCACGTACCGCCAAAAACTCGACCATAGGCGAAAACAGCCGTCCCAGCATATGGTCCGGAGCCATCGCCTGCCCTACCGCCACCCGCCAGAACATGCTGCGCGGAGCAACGCTTGTATCCACCGGCAGGTCCGCTCCCAACTGGGTTTGCAAAAACGTGTTCTCCTTGAACAGCTGATCGAACGCCGCGAAGGGCTCGAACTGCGTCGTCCCCGCACCGAACCCTCGCTTGCTGTCCCCGGTCGGCAGCAAGATACCGCCCTGCAGACTCAGGATCGAACCCGTCCGCAGGCTGGAAAACATCTCCCGCTTCATCGCCAGGGTAATGTCCCCAAAACCCGCCGTCCAGTTGTGCGCCTGGTCCGCGTAGTTCACCGGAATATCGGTTTCAAGCTGGGTCCGGGCGTCAATGATCGTCCGTTCATCAATGATGTCTGTAGTCCACGCCGGCGCGCCCGAAACACTCCCCGCCGTAGAAATCACAATCTCGTTCTCGGGAAACGCCTTCTCCGTTACCAATGCCCGTGGCAGATTTAGCTCGCCCCGCGGATCGTGGTGGACATTTTTGCAGAATCCCCGCATGTACGCGATCACATCGTTGATCTCCTCGTCCGTCAGCAGGTCCCCAAACGCAGGCATAATCTGCGAGAGTCCACGCGATGGCCCGCCATGCACGATCACTGCCTTCCAATTACCGTTCGGCTCGGGCGTCGTCCCAGCGCAGTCCGTAAAGTCCGGAAACGTATCTGGCCGCCTGAAAACTGTACTCGCCATGGGGGCACCCTTTCCTTCGCTCCCGTGACACGCGATGCAGCCACCCTTGTAGACCTTCTCCCCATTCCTCACATCCGGAGTTTTCGCATAGTGGATCGTCTGTGCGTAAAGAAGCAAAGGGCGACCAAGAAGCACGACAAGCCACAAGATGAGTGCGCCCGCCGATCCCGTCAGAAACCTTAGGGGGGATTTGCGCACTGGTGATTCGGGGACGGCATTCAAGTGCCAGGCCTCCTTCACTGTCGCAACTCTGTCGCGAACCGCGGTCGCCGCGTATCTCATTCGTCCTCCGCCTTCTTCCACTTCGATGACCAGAAAGGCTAGTCAGACTCAAAATTACTCGGCCTGCCCACTTTCAAAAACTGCCAATCAGCACTCCAGCCCCAAAGACCAAGGCATCTCAAAAATTCCATCCGGCCCCCATCTGGCAGGGATGTTGGCACTTGTTTGTTGGGCTTCCTTATGCTCAGAAAACCAATAAACCAATCCTGCGAGCACTAAATACTTTTCGGCCGGACCGACCCTGTGCCATCCTGACAGCCCATGCTTCGATTCTTCCCGAACGCTAAGCCCTCGCTGGATTCTCTGCTCAACTCTCAGCCCAGAGCAACTCGCCGCGCTCCTCGCCAAGCCTGCTGGCCGCCTATCGCTCTACGTCCTCACCGCGCTGGAGGAATTGCGCACGACCGCTCCTGTCAGACAACGATGTATATATATAAAGGTTGACCGGATGGTGTCTCTCGGATCGGTCAGGCTTCAGAACTGGCGCAATTATTGCGCACCACACGCATCAGCGTATGGAGACAAGCGTAAGCCAGACATCTTTTTAGTATCTGTCTACGTGTCTAATGTCGAGGAAGGTGCAAATGAATCCCAACAGAGGAGGGGAACAACTCTGCTCCTGACCGGCCTTTCCTATAGAAGATACCCAAAAAATGAATATTGACCGCCCCGTTTCTTCTGTGGAAGATCTGTCTCTCTAATCTCCGTGCTCCAGTTCCTGAAGAGAGTGGGATATCTTTGCGTTCTGGTATTTCTCAGTTCTCTTTCATCCGCTGCGCAAACCACGATTTGCTCGATATACGGTGTTGGAGAATACAACATCGTTTTTGGACCGTGGACCATGGGTGGCGCAAAGCGGACCATACGATATTTTCAAATCCACTCGCCCCGACCAACTTCTTTAGAACCAGCAACTTACAGGTGCACGATGGTTGTGGAGCGCCTGGTGCAGCGCCAGGATGTCGATGCTTCAAATCCATTAGTGACGACGATTCTTTCTCCGCTCGGATCAATGCGTTACGCTGCATTTTCAAACGCGAGCTCTTGTTTCAGTTTACGGACAGCACGGACAACTGCTGCAGTTTTTGTTTGGAATTTTGGAAGCCCTGGCTGTCCCTAGCCGTTTGAAATATTGACTTCCTAGTTGGCTGGCTAACTCACAGCGAGGCCCGTTGAGCGCAGTCAAGAGTCACTTTGCCACCCGAGTAGCGGCTGACTACCTAACTACACACTGCTGACTCATTTCGCGTCGAATGATAGATTCTTCGAGAAGAATGGGACGACTTGGGTTTCGATGCGGTCGGCGATGTGGCTCAGGTGGTCTCCCTCATACACTTCGAAGAAGTGGGGGATTTTGTAGGAGGTCAACACCTTATCGAGTTCCTCGGTGGCTTCCTTGATGCCGTGATCGGCATTACCGACGTCGAGCGCGATGGCTTTCATGCGGCGCAGATTGTCTATGTATTGATCGATTTGGGCGAGCGGGGCGTTGGCGGTCCACTTGTTGAAGACTTCCGTTTGTGAGGCGGCGGTGGTGCCGGGTGAATCCAGATACATGGGCGGATTATTGGGATTGGGTGACCACGCGGCGGAAGCAGCAAGAATGATTTTGGTGAGAAATTGCGCTTTCTCCACTTCGGCAGGATCTTTGACGGCGGTTGCCTTGGCGAGATCTTCATTATTCTTCGTACGCAGGAAGTCGGCCGAGATGCAGCACGCGCTCAACATATAGATACTGGAATAAACTTCGGGATGCTTCATGCCGATGCGCAGAGTGCCATAGCCACCCATGGAGTGCCCGGCAAGGCCGCGACTGGCGGCTTTAGGAATGGTGCGATAGTGTGCGTCGACATAGGCGACGAGTTCGGTAGAGACGAATTTTTCCCAGTCGCCTGTGGTAACGGAACTGGAATACATACTGCCTTGATAACGAGTGAAGGCGTTCGGCGTAACGAAAATAACTTCGCGGTTACCGGCGCCTTGCAGTGCTTTGTCGATGACGGTAGGGAGATTGATCCAATGTTTGGTCGGGCCGTACCACTTGTCGTCGCTGTCGGTGAACCCGTGGAGAAAATAAACGACGGGATAGCGGCGATGTTTATCGGTGACGTAGCTGGGAGGGAGATAGATGGAGACGTCGCGATCGGCGGAATCGCCCTCGAGATTTCCTTCGAGAGAGGCAGCGTGAACCTTTATGTGCTGGACCGTGCCCGGGGATGTGACTGCGATGGAAGGAATGCTGGGCACCAAGGATGCGAAGAGGAAGCCTACGAGGAAGCGATTCATGATTGGCGGTTGTCCTTCGCGAAAACTTCGCAACGGCTGAATTTCATCTATGTAAGATGTTACACGACGCCTCTGTATGTCGCTCGTTTCAAACGCGCTCACAATTCTGGCGAGGGACAGCGGTCTGTGGGTCGGTACACTCTCCGGAGTTACCTGCGTCAAGGACTGTATGACCTCGCCGACGCTGCCGGACCGATCTATACAAAGAAGGCTTCAATTGCATCCCGGGGATCCCTTTTGGTGGTTAGCCGGGTTCTTGAGAACTCGGGATCGAGGGCGAGTCTCAGCTGATAAGTCAGTAGGCGCTGCGTGCCTCGGGCACCCAGGCCAACGGCGCCCACGTAAAGCTGGCCCGGGCTTGTTGCTCGCACTTTATACATCCAATCCACTCCATGTAGACCCCGTGGCCCCTGGCAGTTGTGTAACCGGGGTCGCAGCCTGAGGTCATGGTCGGCGCACAGTGCTGCGCAATGGTGGAAAACTTTTTCTCTCCTTTCCCCATACGCATTCTTCTTTCTGCGACCGAACCAGTTAAACAAAAGACTTGTGCGGTCTTTGACTTTGGTTCGCCAAGTGCCTCGATTGGCCCATCCCTCGGCTAGCGGCGGGAGTCTGTCTGTGCGCTTTGCGCGTTAGCCTTGGGGCCCAGGCGGGCCACTCCCCGGATTTATCCGTTTCGGTACTTGGTTAGGCACCTCTGCCCAGGAGGCTCTTCCATGACAATGTATTCTTTTTTCCTTTTTGCCCGCAGACGCTCATTTAGGGCAACAGGGTTCGTGCTTTTCATAATGCTCGTGAACATATTTTTGCTGGCATGCGTGCCACCCGCCGCAGCCCAGGCCAGTGCTCAGGGTCAGTGGCAAACGCTCCCCAATCTTATGCCCATCAATCCGGTCCACGCCGCGCTTCTGCATAACGGCAAAGTGCTGATTGTCTCGGGCTCGGGCAATCTCCCGTCCAACACCAACTTGCAGGCCGCCGTTTTCGATCCGGCAACCGGGATCGTCACCACCCAGACCGTCAACTGGGACATGTTCTGCAATGGGATGGTGGTTCTCCCCGATGGCCGAGCCTTCGTCAACGGCGGGACTCTCCAATACGACCCGTTCCACGGGCAGTTGCGCAGCGCCGTTTATGATCCCTCTATCGACCAATTCACTGATGTTCAGAGCATGGCGCACGGCCGCTGGTATCCCACGGTCACCAATCTCTCCAGCGGTTCGCTCCTGACATTTTCCGGCCTCGACGAAAACGGTAACACCAATTCCACCGTTGAGATCTATACAGTCGGCTCAGGTTGGAGCACCACTTACGCCTCGCCCTTTACTCCGCCTCTCTACCCGCGTATGCATCTCCTGCCCAGTGGCAATATTTTCTATTCCGGTTCGACCACCAGTTCCCGCTATTTCGATCCGTCCGCGCACACGTGGTCCAGCGTTGTCGCCACCACCAATTACAGCGGCACGCGCACCTATGGTACTTCCGTCCTGCTTCCTCTGAGTCCCAGCAACAACTACAAGCCCGTGGTCATGATCATGGGCGGAGGCAGTCCCGCCACAAACACCACGGAGCTCATTGATCTCTCGGCCGCATCACCCAGGTGGATTTATGGCCCGAACATGTCCGAGGCACGCATTGAGATGAACGCCACCATTCTCCCCAACGGCAAGGTCATTGTCCTGGGCGGCTCGGTCAATGACGAAGACACGACCACGGCGAGCTTCAACGCCGATCTCTATGATCCGGGCACCAACACCTTTAATTCACCTAACTCCGCTGGCCAGAATGCCTATCCCCGGCTTTATCACTCGAACTCCCTTTTGCTTCCTGACGCTACTGTCATGTTCTTCGGCGGGAATCCCGCTCGCGGGACTTACGAACCGCACATCGAGATCTACAGTCCCGCCTATCTCTTTAATCCTGACGGCTCCCTCGCTACCCGCCCGTCCATCACCAGTGTGCCTTCCACCGGCATCGGCTACGACGCCACATTTCAAGTGCAGACGCCCGACGCAGCAAATATTTCTTCGGTTGCGCTTATACGTCCGGGCGCACCCACGCATGCGTTTGACATGGAGCAGCGGCTCGTGAACCTGGTGTTCACCGCGGGAAGTGGCGTACTGAACGTGACCATGCCTTCCAGCAGCAACGTCGCCCCGCCGGGTTACTACCTGCTCTTCCTGTTGAATTCCGCCGGTGTACCCTCGGTCGCGCAGTTTGTTCAATTGACCTCCGCTGCCGGGGACATTCCACCTACCGGCAACATCACCAGTCCTGCCGGCAATGTCACGGTCGCTGCCGGGCAATCCGTCTACTTCTCTGGCACTGGCAGCGACCAGGATGGAACCATCACTTCCTATTCGTGGGCGTTCCCCGGCGGCAGCCCGGGCACCAGTTCACTTGCTAATCCTGGCAACGTGATCTACTCTTCGCCGGGAACGTTCAGCGCGACGTTCACAGTCACCGACAACGCCGGCCTCACCGACCCAAATCCCCCGACCCGCACCATTACGGTTCAGCCCGACTTCTCTCTGTCCGCCTCACCTGCCTCGCAAACCGTTTCGCAAGGTAGCGGCACGTCCTTCACCGCTACCGCCACCGCCGGAACTGGCTTTACCGGCAACGTTTCGCTTAGCGTTAGCGGACTGCCTGCCGGGGCGACTCCTTCCTTTAGTCCCGCGTCCATCTCCGCGTCCGGCTCCAGCACGCTGAGTGTTTCCACCAGTTTGACTACGGCTCCAGGCAGTTATCCGCTGACGGTCACTGCAACGAGCGGCACTTTGACCCATACCGCGAATGTCACCCTCGTGGTGAGCATCAACTTCTCCGTTGCCATCGCTCCGTCCAACGTCACGGTCGCTCGGGGCTCTCAGGCACTCTACAAAGTCACCATAACGCCGGATACCGGATTTATAGGTACCGTTAGTTTCCGCGTCAATGGTCTGCCGCTCCGCGCCACCGCCAGCTTTAGTCCGATCTCCATCAATACGTCAGGCTCGTCCAATCTGACAATCAAAACAAATCACAAGTCGCCAACTGGCGTTTTCACTCTAACGATCACCGCCACAGGTGGCGGGTTGGCCCACAGCAAACAGGCAACGCTAACCATTAAGTAGCGCAAAGCGGTAAAATGTCGGCCGGCGCCGCGGTCGTCTGCATCGCGCAGCGCTCCGCGTGGACATACGCGTTGACTTCCTTCCGTTAAGCGTGGTGAATGCGGGGGCGCAATTGCACCGAGGAGAATCCCATTGTCTATCTCACGCAGAAATCTTCTTCGTCACATTGGCGTTGGTGCTGTCGTGGGAGCCTCTCCCGCACTTCGCGCCTTTCCCCTTCCACGGACGACAGCGGCGCAGTGGAAGAACTCCGTTTCGGCGGCTCCCCCATCCAGCGTCGCTACTGCAGCAAATCCCATCCTCCTCTATCGTAACGAGAATCCTTATGGCCCGTCCGAAAAGGTTCTCGCAGTCCTGCGCGAATCCGCCGCCAGCGGCAATCGTTATCCACGCACCGAATACGACACTCTGGTCGACAAGCTTGCCGCGCTGCACAATGTTAAGAGCGAGCAAATCGTCGTTGGCTGCGGCTCCGGCGAGATTCTCTGCATGGCCGCCCTCGCTTTCCTAAAGCCGGGCAAGAAACTCTTGCAAGCTGCGCCCACGTTTCCCGCACTCGGGAGGCTCGCTCAAACTGCAGCCGTCGAAGTCGTGGACGTTCCGCTCAACAAACGCTACGAGCACGACCTCGGGGTGATGCTGGATCATGCCCGCACTCCCACAGGGCTCGTCTACATCGTCAACCCCAACAATCCCACCGGCACTCTCACACCGCGGAAAGAAATCGAAGCGTTCATCAGCGAGCTACCGTCAGACGTCGCCGTGCTCATCGACGAGGCCTATCATCACTTTGTCGCGCCAGTCGGGGCATACGAATCCTTTCTCGACCGCCCTATAAGCGATCCTCGCGTTATCGTCTCGCGCACCTTCTCCAAGATTTACGGCCTCGCAGGCATGCGCATTGGCTATGCCGTCGCAACGCCGGAAATTGCCAAGCGTCTTGCCGCCGGCTTCCCAGGCTGGAGCGTCAGCATCGTCTCCGCCCGCGCTGCTTCTGCCGCGCTCGACGACGTCGACTACGTGCGCCTCGGCTTCAAGCGCAATACCGACGACCGCCAAGAGTTCATGAACCAGGTCAACGCGCGCATGCTTCGCGCCATCGATTCGCAAACCAATTTCGTCATGATGAATCCGATGCGCCCGCCCGACGAAGTCATCGAGCACCTCAAGAAAAACAATGTTCTTATCGGTCCGAAATATCCGGTTCTCGACAAATATATCCGCGTCTCGCTCGGCACCCCCGGCGAGATGCAAGCCTTCTGGCGTGTCTGGGACCTCATGCCGCCCGTCGACAAAATGGCCATGTAGCATAGGTGCAGTCACTTAGTTCCCTTTGGACCGACACAAGTCTAAAACATCAGGCTCGAGTCGCGGATAAGTCAAAAAATGAAAAACAGAATTCCGCTGTAGTGCGTCAGAGCCGCATGAATAAAGGCGATTGGCACATTTCTAGGCGATCTTCGCGTGCTGACTTCAACATAGCATATGGTGAAGTTAAAGCCAGAACGCCAAACCAGGTAAAAAGCCTGTGCCTGGCGAATTGTAATTTCGTCATCCACAGGACATGTAACAATGTTCCGCTCGCTTTATGCTGTTCATTCTGAAGGCGCTGTCCCTCGCCAAAACGCCGCGACGTCTAAATGTCATCCATGTAACATGTGACACAACCTCTTCGTATGTTATTGATTTCAAATGCGCTCTTGATTTTGGCGAGAGACAGGCAAATCGACATTCTCTTCGCCAATGCAGGCACTGGGGAATTTGGCCCGCTCGGCGCAATCACTGAAGAGCACTTCGACAAGACATTCAACGCCAACGTCAAGGGTCTTCTGTTCAGCGTGCAAAAGGCGCTTCCGCTCCTAAAGGATGGAAGCTCCATCATTCTGAATGCGTCCATCGTTTCGAGTACCGGATCGCCCGCGCTCAGCGTATACAGCGCATCCAAAGCCGCCGTGCGGTCCTTCGCGCGCACCTTCACCTCGGATCTAAAAGACCGCAAAATCCGTGTGAACGCTGTGAGTCCTGGCGTGATTCCTTCTCCGGGCTACCGCAATTCCCTCGGCCTGACTGACGAACAAATCAAACAATACACAGGCAGTGCCGTGGACAAGATACCGCTCGGTCGTACGGGGACCTTGGACGAAGTCGCTAAAGTGGTCTCTTTTCTTGCTTCCGACGAAAGTAGCTACGTCATTGGCATTGAGCTCTTCGTCGACGGCGGCATGGCCCAAATCTGACCAGCTAGACCGCTGGTGTTTCGACGCGATCTCCCCGGCATACGGGGTGACTAGTGTTGTCGATCGGATGCCTCGTGCTTAGGGGCTGCCTCTGCGTTAGGCTGATTCCCGCGCGGGCGCTAATTCATGACGTGTAGCTTCCGGGGGTAGTCCGGTTGCTCGCCTACTTGGAAAGGATTTATTGTTTGAAGAAGAAAGTGAACCTGGGTACCCGCGTGAGCGGCCCACCCCAGCACCGAACCGCAACTCTAAGGGAGCGGGCGCATCTCAAAAGTCCCAAACGCAATGCCCGCTCTTGTAAAACGATAGCCGCCCGTCCTCGCTCACCTTCAGGACATTTCCAAACTGCGAGGCCGCGATCGCTGCCGCCGTGCGACTGCCCTCCGCGACTTCGTCCGGCGTTACAACCACCGGACTGTGCCGGAGAATCGCCCCGAACGCCAGCAGATTCCCGTCCCGGTCAAGCACGATGCTTCCATCGATACGTGCAATCGTTTCCAGGACGGGCTGCGAAAGCTCCGTCACGCGTTGGCAGCGCAAAAGATAGTGGAGCTGATTCTTTGATCCGGCTTTCGCCGATTCGTGTTTCTGATGAAGCAGATCGCGATTGCCCAGCAATTCGCGTGCTTTCCGCCGATCGTCGAGGATGACAAACAATCCCCCACGTCGTCCTTCCGCGAGATTGAGCGCGACCGAAAACAGCCGGTGCGCCAGCTCCTTGTTCCCCAGCGCCTCTTCCCAGACTCGATACTTCTCGACGGCGTCCGTCAAATGCCAGCGCCCGTCAAGGAAACTGAACACCTGGGCGCCATCCGCGAAGATCTTGATCTCTCCGTTGGGCGTCAAAACCATGCAGACGTGGCCTCCGCACAACGTTGCGCGATTATGTGCTTCGTAGCGCCGCGCGCTTGGCACTGGAAGTTCGAAATCGGCGAACGGAAGCGCCCACTCCGCGACGTCCACCAACTCAACCATTAGTCCCGCGCGATCTACCAATGCTACCGTGCGCAACCCATCACAGATTCGATGAAAACTTCGAATCGACGTCAACTCGCTCGAATAAGGTAAGGCTCCAACGGGCTGCGAAGGCAGTGCGTGGCAAGCATCCGGCTGAAATCCGAACAGCAGTGCGCCCGTCGAGATTCTGCGGTCTTCGTAGGTGCTCAGCGCGCTGATTCGCAGCACCTCGATTGCCTCGGAAACACGATCTGTGACCTTGGCCAGCGTCGCCGTACCGGCAAAAACATACGGATCGAGAAATCCCGAAACGTAGTGATCTTCCGGCAAACCGTTGAAGCTCTCTGAGCTCCGCGCCACCACTTCGGCGTTGAACAGCAACTGGTATCTCGTGGAGAGCACTTTTCCGATACCCTTTAACAGCTTCTGCTCGTGTTCTGTGAAGTCTTTGCCCTGATTGACGAGAGAATACTTCGCTCCGAGCCACTCCAGATCCGCCCCACCGTCCCGCAAGTGCGAATGCAATTCAGGTTTTCCTTCTTCAGAGCGTCCTACGATTGTGAGTTCGCTGGAGGGCAGGAAATACTGGATACCGCGCGCCAGCAGCTCTTCGAAGTAACGATCTATGAAGAGCCGATGCGGTTCGGTTGAGTGAGAGGAACTCGCCAAACTATTCTCCGTGCCATTCAATCCACCATCATATCATCCACAAAACGCCAAGCCCAATGCTCGCCCGGCTCGATCGATTCCATGTTCGGATGTTTAGTGCGGGTAGAGGATCGTTTCCGATTACCCCGTAGCTCGGGAGCAATCGGGAAGCTTAAACGCCGGCACCTGCATCACTATTCTGCCTGAAGGGCCGCACTACTTAGAGCAGCAAGCGATCCCACGTGCCGCCATACCTAATTGCACGAACCATTTCTCTGTCGTAAATACTCTGGGGGAATCCGAGCTCGACTCGGCTTGCTCCATGGAGGGATTTCAATTGTTCGGCGGAGAGTTCCAGATCCAAACTGGAGAGATTGTCTTGCAGTTGAGATACCTTCCGCGCTCCAATAATCGGGATCACTGGCACCGTTTGATACCGCAACCAGGCGAGCGCGACTTGCGCCATGCTGCGACCGGTCTGTTCAGAGACCGCCTTTACCGCCGAGATAATCCGCGTCGCGCGTTGCTCCTCGGGAAGGAATCCTTCATTCCCTCGTTGGACCTCCGCCCACCGTCAGCTTTGCCTTCACCGTGATACTTCCCGGTCAGAACGCCACTCGCCAGCAGAGACCAAGCCAAAACGCCCAGGTTCAAAGCTTTCGCCATAGGAATCAGTTCGCGCTCGACCGTCCGCTCAATGAGGCTGTACTCGATTTGCAACCCGACGAACTGTGTCCAGCCTCGAAGTTCCGCCAGAGTATTTGCCTGAGCGATCCACCATGCGGGAGCGTCCGAGATGCCAACGTAGAGAATCTTGCCTTGGCGGAGATCGTCCAGGCCGCGCATGACTGTAACCGTTGATCGAGCTGATCCCGCCTCGCCGATCTGATCTCCCATCGAGTGGTGCCTGGTAAAAAAAGCAAAAAACGCGTTAGTGTTTTATCGCAGGCGCGCTGCCGAGGGAGAACCAGGCGCAGTGCGCGAGACATGATCGAGACCTGCAGGTGTCGAAGTCTTTACATCCAATTCTGTTACTTCGTAGCGAAAAGCGCGTCTCATCATCTGTACACGTTTTGAGGATGGATTCCGCTAAGCGCAGTTCTGGCGGAGTAAAAGCTTCGGAGCGGTAACAATCTACAATTACGCTTTAAGCGTTCAAAGGGGAAATGATGAGAAAGCAGTACTTGCGTATTTTGATTGCCCTAATCGGCGCCGCCGGTTTGGCCAAGGCCGCCAAGGGCCAGTCTGTCGATCAAATCGTGGTCAACATACCCTACGAGTTTGTGGTCGCTGGCAAAACACTTCCGGCAGGTACCTATAGGGTGAACCGTGTGCCTAACTCAATCGAAAGGCTGCTCGTCTTCAGCAGCTTCGAAAACCGTACGAGCGCGATAGTACTTGCGACTGATGTCGAAAACATTCCTGCCGACAAAGCCCAAATCAGTCTCGAACAAGTTGAGGGTCAGTACTTCCTCAGCAAGATCGAAACAGCTGACCACGTATTCAACATTCCAGTTTCCCGTTCGGCAATCATGGAAGCCGCGGCGAGATCACACAGCGGCACCTCTGCCTCGGGAAGTTCGGATTGAAGCTAGATCATTAATCCATTCGGGGGGCGGCCTGCGGTCGCCTCTTTGCATCTAGGGAACTGGAGGAAAGATGGTCGTCTACTGTGCGAACCAATGCGCCTACTGCGGATCTTCCATTGTGCCAGGGCAAAGATGGATTCGGGAAAAAATTCACCACCCTTCGCGCAATGGGGGTGAGGCGAACTACCGCCGCTACCACGCCGAACTCTTCGCCGGCCAGGAAGTAAGCTGCTGGGAAAAACATCAAATGGAACAGGAAATTGCCCGGGACCACGCCTATGCCGCTTAAAGGGCACTCGGGATAGTTGGAAAATAATCATGTTCTTGTCTTCGGCGGAGTCTCCCCTAATGGCGAGTTGCCGAATCAAGAGCGAAATAACAATTCGCTAGCCACAGGTTTTTAATGTGTCAATGCCAGCGCTGCAATCGTTCTCGATAAGTGGTTGCCCGACGATAAGATTCCCAGTTCGCAGTTGGTGAACGGAGAAGTACTTGCCTCCAATCCTCCAGTAATAGCGTAAGCAGGAGTTGAGAGTGTGTTCCTATCCTTCCACATTATCCAGCACCCAGATGTTGCCGGAAACTTGTGCCACGGTGACCACCAACCGGTCGCGAGTGAGCGAGAGCCCAACTGTATTCATGGGCTCCGCAACCATAGGTTTCCGCTTAGTCAAATGTGGTTACTTGGAATGGATCACCTGCCGGTGTGCCCTTCGCAGGATCGAAGTGAATCCCCCAGACATTGAAGAAGCCACTGCGTTCCGAGAGGAAATAAATGACGTTGCCGTCGGGAGACCAGCGGGGCTTGTCGTCCCGGTGTTTACCATCCGTTATCCGAATCCACGACCCGCCAGCCACCGCCAGCACATAGATCGTCGACACAAACCTCATGGTTTGGTCTTCTACAGCTTGAAAAATAATCCAGCGACCATCGGAGGAGTAGTTGCCATTCCACAGATTGCAGGATGGATCCGAAACAATCAGTTGTGCTTTCCCTTTTGCGTGGGCGTCGGCCACCGGTAATTTCCAGATTTCGGCTCTGCTAGTCTTCCCGTTCTCCTGCGATGCCAACAACGATTCGCCATCCGGCGACCATACCACTCATGTAGAATGACTCCCCCACGCCAGTGGAGTTGGCAGTCGGCATGGCTGAGTTAAAGAAGGATTGGACCTTAAAGCCCGAGGCGTTTCGCCAGCTTCTCAGCTGGCTGGACGGTGGCAGTGATTCGGGAGGCGAGACGTACGTCGAGGTGCGCCGCCGCCTTAGGTCCTATTTCGAACGCAAGAACTGTCTCTCCTGCGACGAACTGGCTGACGAAACCCTAAATCGGATCGCGCGCAAACTCGAAGAAAAGGGCGCGATTACCGATGTGTCGGCCCTCCATTATTGCTATATCGTGGCCAAGTTCGTTTTCCTGGAAAGCCTTCGCCAAACCAAACTCATTCGCGCTGGCACAACGGAACTCCAGAGTTCGGATTCCGAGACCACCTCGTTTTCCGAAGTATCGGAGATTGCGCCAGACGAGCCGCGAGAGAAAATACATGGCTGCCTCGAGAAGTGTCTGAAAAGGCTGACTAAGGAGGAGAGGGAGCTGATTCTCGAATATTACCGCGGCCAGCAGCGGACGAAGATCGAGCACCGTTCGGATTTGGCTGCCCGCCTCGGTCTCAGCAAAAACGCGTTGAGCATTCGAGCCTGTCGGATTCGCAACAAACTCGAGGCTTGCGTAAGGGCCTGCGTCGCAGGGCGCACATGACAGATTTTATCGGATTTAGTCTTATATAAGAGGACCGATGTCTTCTGCAGACAAGAGGGAATACGGCGAGGATCTCTTGATCCGCTACCTGCTCGGCTCTCTACCGCAAGAGGAATCAGAGCGGCTGGACGAACTGAGCATTGCGGATGACGAGTTTGCATGGTGGCTGAACGCGGTCGAGAACGACTTGGTGGATTCTTTCCTGGCGGACGAGCTTTCCGGAGAAATTTTGCAGCGATTCAGATTGGTGTTTCTGGCGTCGCCGCGAGGGCGAGAAAAGATCTTGTTCGCCAGGGCGCTTCGCGAACGGAGCGAGAAATCCGGGCATACAGTGGCGACCGTCAACCCTAAGCCAGCGACATCCCTCACGACTCGCTCGACCGGTTTCTGGTTTGGTCTCTCTAGTCTTCCATGGGGGCTTGGCACCGTGGCGGTGGCGATGTGCATTCTCGCCGCTTATCTTTTCGTTGAGAATGATCGCTTGCGAAAGTCAGAGGCAGAGTCGCGCGAGCAACAGGCAATCCTGGGTCAACGTACTCACGAATTGGAGAAACAACTCACCGACGAGCGCTCCGTCAACATCGTCATCCAGGGAGAGTTAGAGCGCCTGCGCCGATCGTTGGCGACAGCAGCGCCAAAAACAATTGCAGTGCTGCTGTTGCCGGCAACACGAGGCATCAATCAAATTAAGACGGTTCCCGTCCACCCCTCCACCGGTCAGCTTGCATTGCGATTGCAGCTCGAAGCCGACGAGTTTCCTGCCTATCGGGTCACATTGCAAGATCCTGTGACGAACCAGAGTATCTGGAGCAGCACAAACCTGAAGGCCAGGTCTGATGGCTCGAACATAACAATCTCCATAAGCATTTCCGCTAATATGCTGATGCAACAAAACTACATTCTGGAGGTTTCCGGTGTACCGGCGCGGGGAGGTTCCGAATTTCTGAGCAACTATCCATTCAGGGTTGTGTTCAAGTAGCCCCGCGATCGGACGGCACTGCTGCGGTAATGACAATGAAATGAGGTACCGTGAATCGCGAATGGATCATGCGACGCTTGATTGTTGTACTGTCAATCGGCATCTTGTTTCCGGCGTTTTTCGTGAGGCAAGTTGCTTTTGCCAAGGGCAACTCTCAGAACCAGGAAGCAATCACGACACTCGTCGCGGGCACTCCGGCCGAACATGACCTGGGTCCCGGAGATCAGCAGAGCTATCAAATTGCGTTGGAGGCGGGCCAATGTGCCAAACTGACGCTCGAACAGAGGGGCATCGAGGTGCTCGCCGAGCTATTCGGGCCGGACAAAAGCCTGCTCGCCAAGTTTAATGACGAAGCCCTCCCAACGGGTGCTCAGCAGATCTCCTTTGTGGCGGAAAAAGCCGGCACCTATTCGGTTAGAGTGAAAGCGAATCTCAAGGGCGTGCCGTCCGGGTCCTACAGGATGCGACTCGATGAAACGCACGAGGCTACGGATGCTGACCGAAGCGTTTTTGAAGCTCGGAAACTACAGACACAATCCTCGTTGCTGGTGACTACCGGCAAATACGGCGAGGCTCTCCCGTTTGCCGAGCATGCACTAGCGGTTGCAGAAAACTCGCCCGCAAGCCAGGTGTACGTTGCCATACTTGTTCGAAATCTCGGAATCGTCTACTGGGCAAAGGTAGACGAGACGAAAGCGAGACCACTTTTTGAACGATCCTTCGCTATTTTTCAGCGGGAGTTAGGACCCGAGCATCCGCAAACCGCCTATACCGAGAACTCTCTTGGAAATGTCTATCGCGTGGCCGGAGATTATGACAAGGCAGAACAGGTACTGCGACATGCACTGGCGGTTGAAAGGAAGTCGTTAGGTCCGGAACACCCCTGGGTAGCCGATGCGCTAAAGATTCTGGCCCTGGTATACGACGCCCGAGGCGATTTCAACAAGGCGCAAGAGAACACACAGCTTGCCCTGAGTATCGCGGAAAAGACCGTAGGCACCGAATCCTTACTGTATTCCCAACTGGAGAACAACCTGGGCTTGGTCTTCCTGGAAAAGCATCAGTATGAACAGGCTCGCCCGCACCTGGAGCGTGGTTTGGCGACGCAAGAGAAACTCTTCGGACCAGATTATCTGGGAAGCGCTATCGTGCTGCAAAACCTTGGGATCGTTGCACGCGAGGCAAAGAACTATGCATTAGCGGCGCAATATTACGATCGCGCACTGACCATTCGGATGAAGGTGCTGGGGCCGGAGCATCGCGATATTGCAGGAAACCTGATCAATATTGCAAATCTCTATCACTCTGAGGGTGACGATGCAAAGTGTCTGGAAATTCATCTCCGTGCCCTCAAGATCCTGGAGAAGACGGCCAGCCCCAGCGAGTGGGTCACGATCATTTCGCTCGGCAATATTGCCAAAACGTATGCAGCATTGGGTGACTTAACAAACGCAGTGGCGTTTCAATCCAGAGTGGATGCGGCCATCGAACAGTCTCTCTCGGACAATCTCGCGATTGGATCCGAGCAACAGAAGCTCGATTTCATTAATTCCATCAACGAGCGAACAGACAGAACCGTATCTCTCAACTTACAGTTGGCACCTGGTGACCCCAAAGCGAGTTCATTGGCGGCGCTCGTGCTCTTGCAGCGCAAAGGCCGTGTACTCGACGCTATGACGGATTCGATGGACAAATTGCGGCAGCGCTCCGACCCAAAAGATCAGGCACTGCTCGACCAGCTAAAGGAAACTACCGCGCAACTCGCGCGGCTGGGCCTGAATGGTCCTAAAAAGATGCCTCTGGATGAATACAAGGCACGAATGACGAACCTGGCAGATCAAAAAGGAGAGCTGGAAGCCGAGATCAGCCGGCACAGCCTGAAATTCCGCGCAGAGTCGGCCGCCGTGACGCTGAAATCGGTGCAGACCGCAATACCGGAAAATGCCGCGTTGCTCGAATTTGTAGCCTATCGGCCATTCAATCCTAAGGCAATCAGCAGCACCGAAAACTACAGCGACACGCGCTACGGGGTCTACGTCATTCGCCGAAACGGAGTGCCTCAGGGCGTCGATCTCGGAGAAGCCCGGCTCATTCAGGAAGTTGTCGAAGAGTTTCGGGCCGCTCTGCGGGATCCGCTCAACGCCGATGTCCGTGAATCGTCCCGGCGTCTCGACGCGATCGTCATGCAGCCCGTTCGCGGCTTGCTCGGCAGTGCCACGCAGCTGCTGATCTCACCGGATAGCGACCTCAACCTGATTCCGTTTCAAGCTTTGCTCGATGAAGATGGCCACTACCTGGTGCAACACTACTTCATTGGATATCTAAGCACGGGGCGCGATTTGCTGCGCTTGCAGATTGCACGGTCCAGCAAGCGAGGGCCCGTCGTGGTTGCCGATCCGACGTTCGGCGAGCCCACGCCTACCCAGATCGCTCGCGCGGACCAGACGAACCCGAATCTTCACTCCCCAAAAAGTACGCGGAGGAGCATCACCACGGCAGCGGACCTCTCCGCCGTTTACTTTGCGCCTCTGCATGGCACCTTTCATGAGGCACACGCGATTCAGTCTCTTTTTCCCGAGGCGCAAGTAGTGACCGGGGCGCAGGCATCCAAAGCGACTCTCAAACAAGTGAACGCTCCGAGCCTTTTGCACATTGCGACGCACGGATTTTTCTTACAAGGCATGGCCGAGAACACAACGCAGACGGCAGTGAGATCTGCAACGAAAGACACCCGCAGTGCTCAAGGAGCGCCCGGCCTGCAAAATCCGCTTTTGCGCTCCGGCTTGGCTTTGGCCGGGGCAAATCTAGACAAAGGCACCACCGACAATGGGATCCTCACAGCTCTGGAGGCTTCTGAGTTGAACCTGTGGGGGACGAAACTGGTAACACTCTCTGCCTGCGACACGGGAGTCGGTCAAGTGAAAATTGGCGAAGGCGTCTACGGATTGCGCCGCGCATTCTTCCTGGCCGGCACAGAATCGCTGGTCATGAGCCTGTGGCCAGTCAGCGACTATGTGACGCGGCAGTTGATGACGCAGTATTACACGGGACTGAAGAGCGGCCTCGGACGCGGCGAAGCGTTGCGCGAGGCACAACTTGCCATGTTGAAGCGTAAGGGGCGCGAGCACCCATTTTATTGGGCGAGCTTCATTGAAGCCGGGGAATGGGCCGATCTCGACGGGAAGCGCGGAACACGAACGTTGTCTTCTTCGAGCCAAGATGTGCCTCCATATCTGCCTTTTCACTGATTTCTGGACCTTCCTGCCATAAGGCATAAGCGGCCTGGACTGCGTGGTTCCGTCCTTTGAAATGTTTTTATCTTTTCGTCTTATCCCTACAAGAGCGTCCAGCGAGGGGCCTTCTTACCGATCCTTAACGAACGCGTTTCTAAGGAGGAGATTGTGTCCAAATTTCAGACCCGTTTTTTGCGTTTTGCCTCGGGCGGAGTTGTCCGCAAGAGATTCGCAGTTGGCATGCTGCTAAGTTTTTTCGTTGTACTATGTGCCGGAGGAATCTTGGCCTTCGCCGCGGGAGGCCATCGATTTATTCGCCGTTACCAGGCCTTCTCGGATCCCGACGGCGGCTTTGCCAACCTGAATCTCGGCGGACCGACGGACACAACCACCAATCCCTTTTTTCAGTCCATGGGCACGAACGGCCGGAGCTGTGTAACCTGTCACCAGCCTAGCGACGCCTTTTCCGTTACCCCGCCGCATATCCTTCAGCGCTTCAACGCCACGCAGGGCACGGACCCTATCTTCCGTCCCGTAGACGGCGCGAACTGCCCCCTCGCAGATGTCTCCACAGTGGAAGAGCGGCGACGGGCGTACAGCCTGCTTCTGACTCGAGGGCTCATCCGCATTCCCATCGCTGTCCCAGCGAACGCAGACTATCAAGTCGTGAGCGTCTATAACCAGTATGGTTGCAACGCAACCGACGTAATTTCGATGTACCGCCGGCCTCTACCGACCACGAATCTTCCTTTCTTGAGCGCCGTGATGTTCGACGGGCGGGAATCCTCGCCGGCTACCGACACAACCAAAATCCTTTACGGAAATTACCCGGCTTCACTCATGGCCGACCTGGCGCACCAATCCGTCGACGCTACCATCATTCACGCGCAAGGCGACGGAACCCGGCCAACCGCAGAAGAGCAACAACAGATCGTAGATTTCGAAACGAAACTTTTCACCGCGCAGACGCGGGACCGCCTCGCCGGCGAACTCAGCAACGAGCGTGTCTACGGCGGACCTGTGCCTCTCTCCACTCAGCCCTTTTTCATCACCGTCAACTCCAGCGTTCATTTTCTGCTCCCCGCCTTCGAACAGCCCGGTGGGCTCGCAGCTCCCGGCGACGGCCGGTTCACTACCAACATTTTTAACCTCTATGACAAATGGGCCCAGATTGAAGACGACGATCACGATGCACGAACCGCCGCGCGACTTTCCATCGCTCGTGGGCAGCAGCTCTTCAACACTCTGCAGATTCCCATCAGTGGTGTGGCGGGCATCAACGACGACGTTGCCGCCGGGGGCCTGGTCGCTGGCGGCATTGCCACCCTGCAGGGAAACTGCGCCACTTGCCACGACACGCCGAACGTCGGCAACCATTCTTTTCCCACACCCCTGAACATTGGGACCGGCGATCCCTCGCCCATCAATCCTTCCGTCAACCTCGGAGGTTTGGACCTGAGTTACTTACCGGAGATCACCGTGTGCAAGAAGAATGCAATCTCGGTTTTGCCGACCGACAACTGCAAAACCACAACCGATCTTGGGCAGGCCTTGATCGATGGCAAGTTCGACCATGTTGGCAAGATTAAAGGACCAATCCTGCGTGGCTTGGCCGGGCGTGCGCCGTATTTCCATAACGGATCAGCAGCCACTCTGATGGACGCTGTCAACTTCTACGATACGCGTTTCGATCTTCACCTTTCCCAGCAGGACAAGGATGACCTTGTCGCGTTCTTGAGGACGTTGTAGCCGTCGGGGATGTTTCGGGTTTCGAAATAGAGATGCGGGTTTAGATAAACCGCCGCGGGAACTGTCAGGTTAGGTTCCGGACGAATTGCCGGCAAACCGGGAAACTGGAGTCTAGCCGATAACTTCAGGCTTGCCCGTCAACCATCCACGATCCCGTTCAACAGCGACCAGACTGGCTCCGCACAGTCGAAGGTTTTGCCCGACGACCTCTTAGAAGCAATTTGGCAGGCCCTGCCTGCGTCACCAAATGAGCTTGATGATCTACACTCTTGGAGCACGTACACGTCTGGCACGCTTATTCCAGCCTTCGACGCGCAGCCATTCCTCTAGCGTGTGAAGGTGAACCTCCGGGTAGCGGCGACGGAGAGCAGCAAATATCGGGGTCGAGCACCAACCCACCCTCGGAGTTGTACCACCCATCTGCACCAACTCACCAAAGTGGTCCTTGCGCGCGCGCCGTTGTCGGTGTTGCCGCCGCTTCCGCTCGCGACTCCACAACCCTTCCGCCAGCGTCCACCGCCGCAGAGTCTCCGCATCCACCTTTAGGTCATCTTCCGATTCCAAGTGTTCCGTCGTCAGCGTCGGCCCAAATCGCTCGCCCACCGCCCCGCTGTATTTCTCCCGCACCAGCCGCAGCACCTTCCGCCGAAATTTCGCCTCGTACGCGCGATGCGACGGTCGTCCCGCGCTGCGATGCTTCAGCCCCGCAGCGCCTTCCTCTCGATATAGCTTCGACAGCCGCTTCGCCTGCCGGTAGCCGTGCGCAGCAGCAGCGCCTCGGTAGGAGGCGTTGGAGTCTCAAACAGTCATCTTAAACGTAAATCAATCCTTGGGTTCGCCAGCGGTCGGCATGGCTTTCAACCTATCCAATTCACTGAGTACTTTTTGCCAAGCCTCCGGATCTTTCTTGGTTGCGAACCCTCTCTCGAGGTCCTCGTAATAGGCGAGAATGTCCCGACGCAACGCGTCCGAAATAGGCTTTCCGCTCGTCGTGCCCAGCAAGTTTGCGTAGGTTTCATCTGTGAGTCGGTAGACAGCCGGCCCGGTTAGTCCACCGGTGTCGAGGTTGTCGTTGGGCAATAGCAATCTGCCTTCCCCTTGCGCAAGGAGCAACAATCGATAATGGTCCAGGCTCTCGTTGAAACTGTGCATATATATCTGTTCCACAGCAGGTGTGGGTGGATGAAAGGCGAGGGTGCTGAACGGGCCGATTTTGGGCACTAGTTGCGAAAGGAACGCCTTGAAGCGCGCGAAGAAGCCCGGCTTCTTGTAATCGCCGCCCCACTCCTTGCGGTACCCAGAGTTTGAAATGTTGTAGATGAATTTTGTTTTGGTCTCACTGGGGTCACCGTTTTGGATCTCTCGCCTCTTGAGATGCCATGCTACTTTTGTCGTACGCGGAATAACGGTGGAAACAGCGTGGCGATAGCTGCCGATAGCCAGATCCACACCAACAAAAACGCTCGCGATCTCGACTGAGTATGTTCTTGCGAACGCTCTTTCCAAAACAGGCTCGGAAACTTCAAAACCGATGAAGTCGTGATAGGCCTTGGGCGCGTAGCTTCCCTCGGCTACCTGGTCCACATCGAAGCCAAACTCCACCTTCGCGTGCGCGGAGGGCTGATCCTCATAGGTAACGACCGGTCCGTATTTCCTTGCCAGTTTGGGATACATCATAGCAACTGCACGATTGGTCGCAATTGGATGACCGGAAGCGTCAGCAGCATAGTGTGCGAGTGCACCGAGCGCAAAGGCGTATTCGTTCAGATCTCGGGATTCTTCAATCAACGCAAGAACAAAATCCCCACTCCGGACATAGTGCGTTAGATCACTGAAGAACGCGTTTCCGAAAGGATAGTAGCCCATGTCCTGGATAATTGCGCCCCCGTATGCATATGCGTGGGCTTGGAGCAGTTGCTCAGGAGTTGCGTTGGGGAATCGCTTCAAGAGCACTGGCACGATGCTATCTTTCCACGCGGCGTCGATAATTGCTTCATGCGTCAGGACGGAATAACCCGAACAACTGGGGGCACAGCATGTCCCAAAGATGAGTCCGAGAATCACAGGGGCAAATAGTGAGAGCAACTTGGATCGACGGCGAGGCAGCATCTGAACCGATGATAGCAGGTGTTTCTCACCAGCGGATTGACATGTACGTGATAACCCCCACACGTCCCTGGACTTGGCTCCGGCGAACACCAGAAACTTGTTGATAGGTTCTCCGGAATCAACAAATCGGTTTGGACAAGTTTCTTGCACCAGTGACGCGTCAAAGGCACGGTTATATTTTTCCAATACTTAAAGAAATAGTAATCTAATTGCGTCGTAGTGTCCCGACATTTCCGCACTGCTCCAACCGAGCCAGAAGTCAAGAACGCCGTTCGGACAGTTCGGTGGTTCTAAGGAACGTGTCACGGAAGCGACGAAACCCATGGTTCCGGCCTTCTCGAAACCGACTTCCGCAAAAGCGGGGGGAGATGGCGGCGAAGAATGTTGGACTGGCTTGCCGATGCTGGTGCGGAAGAGAAGCCCAGACTTGCGGTAGGGATCTCGAATTTCGTCGGTGCCATGTAGGTGTCATGCGAATCGTGGTGAATGACGGCAAATGACAATGAAAAATGAAAAGAGAAGGCGAATCTTAGTTATCCCCATTTGATCAGAACTTGCTGATTCCCCTCAATTTTGCTCGGCTCCGGCAACTCGTGATTAAGTTAGTCTCAAGGCTGTTAACCGAAGGCTTTCTAGTTCGAATCTAGCCCGGGAAGCCAATCTTCTTTTGTTTCTTCAAGTCGTGCTAGACGGCGGTTTTCATGCGTGGCTTGCGGAAGCTTGCAATCTGATGCTGTTGCAAGTGCTCTTCAAGTCGTGCTAGACGGCTTCGACTTCGCAGAACGGTCTCACGCCGTTTCAGTGTTGGAAGTGCCTTGATGGATTTTCCAGCCTTCTCCTGGGGCAATCCGCAGGTCGTAGAGGCTCTGTAGATTGAGCCAAAACTGCGCGCTAGTGCCAAAGAAATGAGCGAGGCGCAGTGCGGTATCGCCTGTGATGGCGCGCGTTCCATTCAGAATTTGTGTGACACGATTTGTCGGCACGTCAATTTGTCGCGCCAATTCTGCTGCGCTCATATCGAGCGCTCCCAGTTCTTCGGCCAGGTGTTCACCTGGATGGATAGCGGTGAGTGCCATATCGATTCTCCTAATGATAATCAACAATCTCCACGTTTGATGGGCCCGGCGATCGGCCGTCCCACACGAAGCAAACCCGCCATTGATCGTTAATGCGGATACTGTACTGACCCTTGCGGTCGCCAATCAGAGCTTCGAAACGATTGCCTGGCAATACGAGAAGATCTCTGAGCGACGTGGCCGCCTCTAAACGGTCAAGCTTCAAGCGCGCGGAACTGTTCGAATCCAGAAAATGCCTTAACTCGTTTGCCGAAGGCAAAGTCTCTGGTCCTCTTATCCCGATAGCTAAGAATCACTCCTAAGAGTAACGAGAATTACGCGTTACGTCAATTTGTCGCGTCAAACTATCGGACGGCAGAATCGCGGAGTCGACTGTCGCCGTCGTCGAGCACACAGACGGCAGCGTCTTCAGTTCCATTTGCAAATGAGCCGGCGCTGATCCCCGTGGCAGATGGCTTTGCCCAAATTCATTCATTTTGCAGATGTACGACGTTTTGGCTGCGGTATTGTTCTTTTCAACGTGCATAACGAAACTCATCCTCTCGTTGGTGAGCCAAGGATCGGTCGCGCTTCCAACGCTTCCGGTCCCGACTTTGATTCCTACTTCTTGATTCCCTACGCTTTCAGGAAGCATTAATCGCGCGCCGGATTGCTGCGGCAGGCCTGACGCCCTACTTGACGAAGAACTTCTTGATGACTCTCATTTCCTTCGTAGGGGTGGGATGGCAGGGACTATGGGATAATTCTGCAGCTTTACTGGATCCAACCGGAATGCAACAGGATATTTTTCGGGATCCGTGTTCTCGGGCGCCTCGGTCGAACGCCATGTATAGAAGCAAGTCTTGCATCCATAAACGGTCCAGACATCTTTCACAGGCGATTCCGCGAGGGTTTGAACAGCAGCGGCTCGACATCGCGGACATAGGAGAGTGGGTTGCAAGTCTTGCGGTGCGGTCATTTGTGTGTCTCCTTGAGCAGAGCGGCCAACTTTTTGCGCCAAATATCAGTCTGCGCGGGTTCGGCCAATTCCTCGCCGAAGTTTCCTCGATTGTCTGGTGGGACGGGAGTGGTCGCATCAATGACCATCTTGTGGGTAATCCCTTGTGGTTGTGAAGCTGGATCTAGGACATCCACTGACATGTTAGGCAGGATGATCACGTCTCCTGCCGGATTAACCTTTGTTGACACCGCCCACATAACGCGCTTCATATCGAAAGGATCAACATCTTCGTCGACCACAATGACCATTTTTGCGTACCCGAGGCCATGTGGCATGCTCATCACACGCAAACCGATAGCCTTTGCGAAACCGCCGTAGCGTACCTTGGTGGAAACAACAATGATGAACCCTAGCGTGATAATGGCATTAACGGCGACTATCTCAGGATATTCATTCTTGAGTTGAACATAGATAGGAGCGCTCGTGTTGATGGCACACATGTAATCTAACTCGGTCCAAGGCAAGCCGAGGTAAAGCGCCTCATAAAGAGGACTTTTTCGATGAGAAATTTTGTCAATTTCTATTACTGGGTAGTTGCGGCAACCTGAGTACTCACCTGGGAATTCTCCGAAAGGGCCTTCCAATTCCCTCTGACGAGCAAGAATGCGACCCTCAAGCACATATTGTGATCCCCAGGGAACGTCGAGCCCCTTGGAGCTTTTGACCACCGGGTATGGACTGCCTTGAAGGACCGCAGCCATCTTGTACTCCGATTGGTCGTAGAGTATCTCCATGGCTGCACAAATAGCGATGATAGGTTCGTTGCCAACAGCAATGACCACAGGCAAATCTTGGCCGCGCGCCTCGGCATGCTCGATGTGAATTGCAATGTCGTGCTGGGGAACCGGCTGGATGCCAAGGCGACTCTTGTCTTTAACTTGTAAGCGATACATACCCACGTTTTGGACGTCTTCATTGTCCCAATCATCAAGGTCCCGGCTGATAATGCAGGCCTTGTCCAAATAAAAACCGCCGTCCCCCTGATTTAGGCGGAAAAGGGGGAGAAGAGAAAAAAGGTTGATCTCTTTCTCGACCACGACTTCCTGCCATGGTGCGCTGTTAAGGTGTTGCATTGTTCCAGGAAACTGCTGATAGCGACGGATGAATTCGAAAAATTGTTGGTTGAGAGTGGAATCCTTCGGCATCCCAAGCACCAGCGCAAGGTTGGGCCAGGAACCATGGACGTTCATGACGACTTCGGCGTTCTGGTAACCCTTTAAGCGGGTGAAGTGGATCGCTGGGCTGTTCTCGCCCGCTACCTGGTTGATGGCACGCCCCGCGGCAGCCAAGTCTGGTTCCAGACTCACCTCGTCGACGATGCGGAGAAGCTGTTTTTGTGTTTCCAGAAGTTGGAGAAAATCACGCAGATCTTTGAAGGCTGTCATATTAGATGTCCGTTTTGCGGAGTCGCCGATTACGAAATCGCTCGTAGCGCGGAGATTTGTCGCTGCCATCGAGCCAGCACAGCTGATGGATTTCGTAGAGTGAAGGCGATTCCTGTCGTTACTTCGGCATAGGGAGCGCGGTGCTCGCGCACCTCGATCACCTCTGCTTCGAAAAAGGCCAGTGGCACCTCTTGTGTGCCATCGCTATATTTATGGGCCCGCATTCGCAATTCGCATATGCCGCCATTCAGCGACATTGTGAGTGTGACCCTGCCATCCCGCATCAAGTTCGCTGCCGTCACCGAGTCAGGAAAGATGACGAAACGCAGGCGGTTATTCGGGAGCGCCAGAACTTCTCCAGCGCTGAGAACTGCGGCGCGCGGCCATCCATCGGCGTCGACAGTGGAAAGACGCAATGCTTGCGTCTTGGAAAGCAAGTCTTCCCCGTTGAGCAAAGTGCGCAAGTCGGTGGGAGTACCTCCCGCAGTAAGGACGCTGGGTGGCACATACACGTGTTCGGTATTGTTCATCTTCATCTCCTGTGCCACGCGACGTGAGATTCGGAAACACTTAAGAGCGCGCTACGGACATTGTCGACCAAGAGCACACACTGGTCATCGATTGGACGGAGAGTCAAATTGCGCGAGCAGGTATCTTGTTGCCTGACACTGGACACTGTCAAGGGCAAGCACCGGGGATACTGTTTATCAACTTCATCCGGAGCGCTTGGTGCGAAACGCCCCAAGGCCACCCGCCGTCCCCACCGAGGCGTGGATCAACAAGCCATTCCAACTCACATGAAATGCTCACTAAATTCCGTCAGCATGTGTCTCAAGGTCGTTGACACGCCGGAACAAAGAGAAACAGCGGGAAGATTTCTAAAGGACTACTGGGGAAAGGGACTCAAATGCCGTCCCCTTCCCCAGACCCCTTCTTCTGCCAGGAGATGCAAGAATCCGAAAGCGCAAACTATTTGGCAGGCTGTGCCGTCGGCGGCAGTATCCCATTAAGCCGCAGGTACATAGCTTGCGCTCCGTAGTGGTCGTACCAATCGTCGCTCAACGTGATCAGCGCCCCCGCGCGCGACGTCTGCCGGTTCCCAAACAGTGTCATGGGGTCGCTCAGTTTCGAATCGTCCACGCCCGCCAGCGCCGTGCTGCAAAACTCAAACGAAGCTTTCAACCCGGCCACCAGTTTGTCCTTCCCATCTGTATCCGCGGGCTTCACGTCCGGAGCCGCCTGTCCCGAAATCTTTGCGCACAGAAAATAGTTCGACTGCGCGATATGCATCACCACATGCCCGAACGAGTTCATCTCCGGCGTCGGCTTGAAATTATATTTCTCCGCAGGCATCAAATCCGCCGCTGCCACCATATTTTTCTCGTAGCGCGTCAATTGACTCTTCACCGTCGTCGTCACCGGATTCGCCACCGGCCCAGCCGGTGCCGCATCCTGCGCCGCGCAAGCCGCGCCACTCGCCAGCAACCCCACCATCGCCAATCCCAATCGCTTCATTGTCATCTCCCTCCGTAAAGCGCGGATTTCGCTCCCTGCGTTCTTCTCCTCTGTCGCAGGGAAGCATACGCCTACCCCATCCATGCGACAAGCCTGTCTCTGGTGATCTGATACGATGGCCGATTTCACGGCTAATCGCCTTGCGAGAGTGAGCTGAGTCTGATTAAAGACACTCAGGTGAGAAGAGATTTACGCCAGCAAATACCACGAGCTAGACCAACTACGGAGGAACATCGGATGAGTTCCTGGCAAGTCCAAGATGCGAAAGCTCGCTTCAGCGAGTTCCTCAACGCCACCATCAAAAAAGGCCCCCAGGTCGTGAAGCGGCGGAGAGTTGAGACGGCCGTTTTAGTTCCCATCGAGGAATGGCGGCATGGAGCACATCATCAAGGGAGAGTTTGTCGTTCCTGGAACGAGCACGGCGACAATTCGATCCTGGATCTACGAAAATTCGAAATTACTCCGGTCACGGTGAAAGCGGGTAGGTTGATGTAGGCCGCAACAATGCGCGATTATAAGGTCGGCGATCGCATACAGGTTAAGCTCTCAGGGGCAAGGATGGTGCAGGCAACAATCAAGGCCGGTCTCGAAACGACGTCCAAGGATCTGACAGACTGCGAGCAGATAAACGTTAGAGGCGCGCATTTGAGAAGGATGTAGGGTACGCGTGTTGCTGGCGCGTTCGATAAAAGCCGTTTCACCAGGTCATTCCTTCTGGTGCATGCGCTCGACCAGATTTTGCACGCTGTTTGCGAGTTCCACTACTTCTCCCTTTCCCTGGATGTCGAAATCGATTGCGGAATCACCTGTGGCAGCGCGATCAACCGCGTGTTTCAGGTTCAACAGTGGTTTCACGACCTGACGAGGCAAGATGAAACTGATCCATACGCTCAACAGAAAGGTAAGAACCGAAACAACACTGAGCGCCCATTCGGCCTGGTTGATTAGATGGCGCGCCTGTCGGTGATCCTCTTGGACACGTTTCCAGCTGCGAGATTCCAACTCCGAAGTCCGCCTCAGGATCTCTTGGCTCGAGTTCTCAAGATCCACCGTGGCCTGTCGCAATTCGGGGTCCTGCTCTTGCACTGTCTTCGATATTTGAATGTCGAACGAATCGACGCGGCTGCGCAACTCGTCGACAAGTTGCGCACGCTTTCTAAATCTGGCCTGCGTGAATAGCTCGTTCAAATCCTTTTCATAGGCGCGGACAACCGCCTGAATGCGGTCGGGGGGTGCTTGGCCTGGTGCTCCCAAGATCGAAACTGCCCTGTCAAAGCGCTGTTGGTACAGGTGCAGCTCATCCAGCGCTTTTTGAGCGTCTGACTGGTCAGACGGCACAAGATTTTCAATCTCAATGAGCATTTCTCGCGTCTTCGCGATTGCGGCGCGGTTTGCTTCAACGTACGCAGGGTCGCGAAGTAAGAGGTAATTTCGTTCGGCCCTTCGGGCTTCGAGCATCTCCACCGACACCTGTTCCGACATAGTTGTCGCGGGAGCGTCGACGTTGACGATGCGATCCACAATCCAGCCCATCGCAAACAAGTAATACACCGCCAGGAATATGACCGGCACAAGGATCAACCGTACGATGGCCAGGCTGTAGGCGACTCTGCGCCGCAGAGACCCGCCAGGTGCAAGAATCTTGAACGATCGCCGGATTCCCAGCGCCATGACCACCTCCATCGCGAGGCTTATATCAGCCGGTGCGTAACTCCAATAGTTAGATAATTGGAGAGTCCGTCCGGTGAAATTTTCTTTGTGCCGACGGAACGTTTCACGCGGTTAAGCCCGAGATTAACGGCCAACCGGCACAACCGACCCTAACGCAGTTCGACGATTATGAGAGATAAGTCGTCGGCGATGGGTCCGCTGCTCCAAGTAGTTACGCCCTCGAGGATTGTCTGTTTCATCTGGGCAAGGCGTTGTGTCGCCGATTCTCGGACCAACTTCGCCAGGCCTTCAACGGCAAGCATTTCGTGACTCTGATTGAACACCTCGACGAGCCCGTCAGTGTACAGGACTAGACGGTCGCCGGTTGCGAGGTCAATGTTGTCTGCCGAGTCGGACGGCGCTGTGTCGACGAGACAGCCAAGTATGCCATTTTGCGAATCGAGCAGGCGAAGAACACCGTCCGAGACGAGCATTGCCGGCGGATGGCCGGCGGAAGCAAAGGTCACGCGGTGTCCATGTTGAGAAAAACGCGTTGCGGCCATCGTGAAACAAAAACCGTCCACTGCGAGGCGATCGTACACGAATTTGTGAAGGCGCTGTAGCAACGTGCCGGGATCCGTCTTGACTTCGAGCTGATGCAGAGTTTCCGAGTAAATGCGGTTCGCGACGAGGGCAGAACCCATGCCATGGCCGGACACGTCGCACATGACCAGGTTTAGAAATTCGTCGCCCTGCGGGAGGATCACGCCGAAGTCACCACCTATGATACGCGCGGGGCTGTAGTAGGCCTCAACCGCAAGGTTGTTCCAAACCAAGCTGCGCGGCGCGAGTGATTGTTGGACGCGCGCAGCGAGCGAGAGTTCGGCCTCAATTTCCATCTGGCGCTTCTCCAGGAGGGCGTTGGATTCCCGAAGTTGCTCCTCTACGTGTTTCTGTGCGCTGATGTCGGTTACTGTAACTATGCCGTACTCCTGTCCGTCGGGACCCCTAATGATGCGCGCGCTGAAGATCGCTGGGATTTTTTCACCACCCTTTCGGGGAAAGTAGAACTCATTGCGATGACGGCCATAGCGCTGGCCCAATTCATGCTGCCGCATGATGTAAGGGAGGTCTTCCTGCGGAAAAATGGCATCGGGTGTACGGCCCTGTAACTCACCACGTTCGTAGCGACCTAATCGGATCAGCGCCTCGTTCGCGAAGATCATACGAAGCTGGTCGTCAACAATGATCACTCCCTCGTTGAGTTCTTCCAGGATACTCTCCATCTGGCGAAGCCAAGCTGGAGTTTGGATAACGCTGCTACCCATAGTTGTTAGATGGCTGAATTTGATCAGGAGTTTTGACCGATTTCGGGCAGCTGTTCCTGTGACGGATGTAGGGCTCGGGAAATCTGCCGCTTTACCCAAAACACTTTGTTTTTCGGAGCGCTAAAATCCTCAGTTCGGGTGCTGTGGATTCAACTAGTTATGGAGGCCCGCCTGCAAGCGTTTTCGGAACATGAAGATTAGACTCAGCTAAGCCCACCATTCACTTCTGGAAGAAGCCTTCGTAGGTGCGAAAGTGCGGAACATCAACTGCCAGTTTGCGAGGCAGGCGGATTGATATATTTGATGAGCAACGCCTCGTTGCCCTTCTCGTTATAGATGAGATCGTCGACTTGTTTTTTCGCGAACAAAAGGCCGAAGCCACCCGGCCTAAGGCCCTTCTCTTCGCGAACGGCAACGTGGCTAAAGAGATCGCCAGCCGGACTGTTGATGGCAGCATGCCGAAGCTCTTCGAGCGAGAAGCCTTGACCAGGATCTTTGACGCGCATTGCTACTGCTCGACTGGAACGAATGAAGGAAATTTCAACATAATGGCTCGGGTCGAATTGCCCGCCATGCCCCATCGCATTCAGAAGAATTTCTCGGAAAGAAGCAACGATGGCTTCCCGATCGGCTTCAGGAATGGTGGGATCTCTAACTCCACGAAGGAATTGGACCAGGCGATTTGCTGTCTCGATGTCGCAACGGGCCGCCAAGCTAACCCAAGCAGGCGTACCCGAGAGGACTTCGATGCCGTCATCCCAGCAAGGCGACTTCATGGCTTCGCGCACCATTTCGATCAGAGCCTCGCGCTCGAAGGGACCAGAGAAGTAACTGAAGGCGCCTTCCCGCATGGCGTCAAGGACGTCCCCCGGCGTGAACTGATCGGCGAGTATGATAAGGCGCGCATGAGGGCGAATGGCTCTGATCTTGTGAACGACTTCCAGGTTCTCTGGGCATTGGTTTCTCGACCCTGTAATGATCAAGGCGAAGGGGTTGGCCGCGGCCGTGAGGAGGGCAGCGCAATTGTCGGGAACATGTTCAACGCTCCAGCTTTCGCTCGCAAAAACGCCGTCGAGCAGTTCATTGATCTGAGCGCCGGAATCAACTACAAGCGCGGTTCTCTGAGGACCCGACGAAAGAACGGAAGATGCAGCGCTCCACGCTGTCAACGCCGCCTCCAAAGCAAGCAAGTCTCCAACAAAACTGACAATCTAGCGCAACGCACATCACGGCGTCGCGAAGAAATTTCGCGGTTGGAAGCTCTCCACAGCCTCCGTCTCATCTTCGAAGCACGGAATAACATCGATTAGCCGGAAACACGGTCAACGCATTCAGCACTCGGCCTCGTGGAGACAGCAGCTTTAACTCGCCACCACCACGTTTCAGAGAAACATACATTTCCACGATGATGCTGACGCCTGAACTATCGATCTGGGATAGGTTCATCAGGTTCAGCGACAGCTTGCGTTTACCACTGGCGTCAAGTCTCGCAGGTGCTTGCTCAGGAGTTCACTCTCACTGCCATTGATCGTTGATCGTCCTAGAGAGATCCAGGATGCTGACGTCGCCGCATTCCCGAGAAGTCTCAAAATGACCCCTTTTCTCGGATGATTCCGTACGCAAGTGGGTTACTTCGTGTTATAGCCAAAAACACGCCTGAACCCCGAGAATCAGGCAAGTCGCCATATGTAACTTTCTGATCTTCAAGCAGCGTTCCACAGCAAACAAATCTTTTGCAAACCGTTGCGTTACCGCGACAACTGGCGACACGTCCTACTTTGCAAGGACGTAGTGAAGGAGCATATAGACTATGGTGATTTCAAACGGCGGACCGCTTGTGGAACTGGAGGCGGAAATAGTTGAGCTGGAAGGAGAGATCCCCGACCGAGCAACGCGAGATCGTCTCTTGGCCATCCCGAAGAGACTGGTCACTGAGGCTCACGACTACCAACGTAAAGGGAGTGCGCAAGAAGCACGCCTAACAATTAATTGCGCTTGCCGACTTCTGGAACGAGTAAAGGACGAGTTCAAGAGGTAGAACCCTCTCCTTAATTATGGTATGGATGGAAGGAGACCATGTGCGTCATGCGAAATCTGCCGACCTTCGCGGCGATAAAAACGCACGCGTCGTCACGAAGAAGGAACTTGTGGGTGCGGCTTGATTTCAAGCCTTAGACGGCTTGCGAGGCTGGCGGATTGATCTTCGTTGCCTTCATTGAGGCCACCGCCGAGATTCGGCTCGCACACCCAAACTCGGTTCGCTTCGCGGCCCGTCGCGCCCAGAATGCCTTTTCCGCTGTTGAAATCCGGGATCTGTTGAAGGCGGCTTTGCGTTACCGCCCTGACCGCATCATGCTCGGCGAGATTCGCGGTGGCTTCAATGGGTGGCACGAGCCGGATGAATCGAGAGGTTCAAGTCCGGAATCTGTGAGCGGCTCGGGGTGCCGGGCCGACTCGGCCCGGTGGTGCCATCCCGCCGGCCTACTCACCCGGCCACCGGGTGTGTCACTGCAATACTCCTGCGCACATTCAGTGCAACCAAGCTTCCATTCGAGCTAAACGGCTGTTCTCGCGCATTCCCTTGTCGACCAACTGCTTGCTGATCTGTGGCTATCCTGAAAGAGCGTCAAGCGCTTCGTTCCGGCAACCACCGGCAAATTCTTAACGTCTTCGTTAAAGGACCGTCTCTCGTGACGGGCTGGGCATCGAAGATTGCGTGCTTTGGTGCTCTTTCGCTTCCTGCCTCAGTCTCTGCCACTGCCTGTAAGTCGTTGCCGAATCGGGAATTGCCCGATCCCAGGCACTTCCCTGCTGCCATGCACTTCGCCATCCTACCGTTGGAACGCAACATGCCCTTACCACGGGAGGAGAGAGCTCACCAGACCTTGCCTGGGGGCCGACGGCAACATGACCAGAGCTATCGCGCTCATCGTACTTGTCATCATTTGCGCGACCCTTTCTTTGCCATTGCAGGCTCAGGTGGCCGATCCCGATTCAGTTTGTGTTGAGCCCACGCAAGCTAAAAAGAATCTGAGACTATTTGAAACCGTCGAGTCAGCCGAGGCTTTGCCGGAGAAATTAAACCAGATCAAGAAAGCCATCAGCGAAGGCGCAGCCCTAAACTGCCCCTTTCCCGTCCAAGTCGACGAGAATCGCTATGCCATCCAGAGCCACTTTGACGTTCCTCTCTATCGTGCGACCGATCCCAATATAGACCCTGAATTGTTTTGGACGCTCGTTAAAGCCGGCGCAAGAGTCGTAAGTCAATTTCCGGAACAAGATCAGCTGGGGCTGGTGAGTGAGCGCTATTTTCCTTTTTACGTAATCCAAGGACGAGCAAGACCGCCGATCCTTCCTCTCATAGCGCGCAAGCCGTGCGCTTTGCCAACCATCAAGGTGCGCAATGAGTTCTTGCTCGTGGCAGCGACCAGGACGAGTTTTTTCACCATACCGGCAAACTCATCGGGTCACCCCAAGTTGCATTGAAAGCACCCTTTAAGCAGTCCAGTTAGACATAAAATAGCAGCTATTGGAAGATTCTCTGGAACCGTTCGAGCTTTTCTGAATCAAAACATGTTTGTCGGTCACTTTAAGGAGTTCCATGCGCTCGCTTCGACTCATCATAATCGTCCTATTTTCCGCCCTGACCTTGATCATCGTTGCCACCCGAGAGCCTACCTGTGCCTCGGCATTCCTCTCACGGCAACCTGCTGTTTCGGGCGGCCGGACTTTGACGCCCGCCGGTGTTTCTGCCCTCCACGCCATTGCAGATTCGGCTCGCAACGAGGATCTTCGATGGCCAAACTTTGCGCCATACAAGACGGAGTTCAGCAAATTTTACGAGGCAAACGGCTACTCCCTGGCTTGGCTGCAAAACGGTCAGGTGCGTCCGCAGGGGCTTGCCGTGATTGAGGTTTTGGAGAACGCGAACTCGAGGGGACTCGAGCCTGAAGACTACGACGCCTCCCGCTGGCCCATGCGGCTCTCGAAACTGAGACAAAGTCCATCTGAGGAAGACCTGGTCTTGTTCGATACCGCCCTTACCGTCTCGGCGTTGCGTTACATTCGAGCGGTCCATGTAGGCCGCGTGAACCCGAAAGAATTCAACTTTCAATTGGACAACGGAGAAGGCCAGTTCAGCCTTGCGGAGTTCGTTCAAAACAAGGTCGCAAACAGCACCGATCCTGCAGCCGAATTCCAAAAGCTCGAGCCGCCTTTTCCGGGGTACCGGAAGTTGTTGGCTCTTTTACCGGTGTACGAGCAATACGCAAAGAAAGACGATGGAGAGAAACTGAAAACGACCCCAAAGACGGTACGGCCGGGCCAACCCTACGCCAGCCTGGCCCGTCTGGGCCGGTTCCTCCAACTTATCGGCGATATTCCTGCTGCCACGCAATTGGATCCGAATGCAACGATTTACGAGGGTGCGCTCGTAGAGGGTGTAAAGCATTACCAGAATAGGCATGGCGAAGATCCCACAGGTGAGCTCGACGCGCGGACCATCAATGAGCTCAATACGCCAGCGGCCGCCCGCATCACCCAAATCAAGCTCACGCTAGAGCGATGGCGTTGGCTGCCGCATTCGTTCGCGCAGCCGCCGGTAGTTGTGAATCTTCCCGAGTATCGTTTGCGTGCGATGAACCCGGATGGCACGGTTTCCTTTTATAAGAAGGTCATCATTGGAAAGGCGTACGGCCACAAATCACCGGTATTTGAGAAGGAGATTCAGTACGTAGTCTTCCGCCCCTACTGGGAAGTAACTCCTAGTATTCAGCGGAATGAAATCGTGCCGCACATCCAGAGGGATCCCAACTACATCGCGAAGCACAATTTTCAAGTGATCACGGCGAAAGGCGAGGTGGTGACCGAGAATGCTGTGAGTCCCGAGGTCCTTGAGGGAATTAAAACCGGCCACTTGATGGTAAGGCAAAAGCCAGGGCCAACGAATTCACTTGGACTTGTGAAGATCATTTTTCCCAATCCAGACAATGTCTATCTCCATGGGACGGACGCGCCGCAATTGTTTTCGCAGGATGTACGCGATTTCAGTCACGGGTGCATTCGGGTGGACCAACCCGCCGATCTTGTCGCGTGGGTGCTTCGAAACAATCCGGGATGGGATTTGGAGCGCGTGAAAGCCACCATGAATGGCGATAAGGAAAACCTTCAAGTGAATCTTGGCACGCGCATCCCGGTTTTGATTGTGTACGGCACGGCCGCAGTGAACGAGGAAAACCAAGTTCGCTTCTTTGACGACATTTACGGGTATGACGCGGCGCTCGAAAAAGCTCTCACCGCCGGTTATCCATACGCCTGGTGAGTGAAGCTAACCTGTCCCTCGCCAAAATTAGGAACACATTTGAAAAGAAGGACATGGGGAAAAGCCCGTAACATTGTTAACAAGGCCGGAGATTTAGAGCATTCGCGGTTTTGGTGAAGTACAGGCGGCACCGGGCGTCGATTGCCTGTCTCTGGCGAATGGATACGGTGCCACGCACTGGAACGAGGACATCGCGTTGGTTCACGATCGCTTGAAAAACTGCTTGGACGGGGAGTTCAAGGAGTTCATAAGGCTTGCCCGTTTTATTGGTCATGCGAGTCCGCTCCATGAACTGAACGACTGCAAACCTATTCCACCATCGGCGCATCGTTGTTTTCGGGCAGGAATTCTGCGGATTTGATTTGTTCCTGCTCGTGACTCTCATCGTCACCGTGACACCACATTCTGGCGGTTGCGAATTTGTCGAGATCGATGGCTATCACGGGATCGTGGAGTCGGTGGTGTTCGGTCGCCTTGGTCGTCCCCCCTTTTTCTCTGCACGATAATAGTGGAGAGTCGTGATGGGGCGGGGGTTGACCAACAATGGGAATCTGGTGGCGATAGAGGTTTACCGCAGAAGCTTATCGAAAACAGCGAACCGATTCCAGACAAGATCGGCGAGGTATCGTTTCAGCGAAGTCTTTGAAACTGTTCTTACTGATCTTCAATGATCGAATCTTGGACTCCAGGGTAGATCGGGCCATGCCCAGTTTGGCGGCCGCGCCGGAAGGTCCGAAGACCCGGCCTGAGCTTTCTCGCAAGGCTGCCACAATCATCTCTTTTTCCTGAGCGGCGAGCTTTTCGGAGAGGTCCAGCGGGATTTTCGGTTCGGTCGCAAGCGGTTGCTGAGCAAGCCAAGCAAGCCAGGTCTTGTCGACCGAGAAATTCTCTGTTTCGCACATGATGACAGATCGCTCAATCACGTTCTGCAATTCGCGGATGTTCCCTGGCCAGGGGTAGGAGCGAAGCAAGTCGAGGCTTTCTTTGGTTATCCCCTGTATGTTCTTTCCCACTTTCCTCGCGCAATAATCGACGAAGTGTTCGACCAGCAGAGGAATGTCTTCTCGTCGTTCCCGCAGAGGAGGCATCTCGATCGGAAAAACGTTGAGGCGGTAAAACAGGTCGCTACGAAAGGTTCCAGCAGCGATGGCAGCCTGCAAATTACGGTTCGTGGCAGCAACCACTCGAACATTTGTTTGGATGGATCGGGTTCCGCCAACACGCTCAAATTCGTGTTCCTGCAGGACACGCAACAGAGCGATCTGGGTCCCCATCGGAAGCTCTCCAACTTCATCGAGGAAGATCGTGCCGCCCTGCGCCAATTCGAACCGGCCCAGGCGCCGCTGCACTGCTCCGGTGAAGGAGCCTTTTTCATGACCAAACAATTCTGAGGCGATCAAATCGCGCGGGATGGCGGCGCAGTTGACACTCACAAATGCACGTGAGGAACGACGAGACCGGCTATGGATAGCGCGGGCGACAAGTTCTTTGCCCGTCCCCGTTTCACCGGTGATCAGAACAGTGGAGTCTGTGGGAGCGACCTTGGATACAAGAGACAGCACCCTTTGCAGGGGCGGCGAAGTTCCCACGATCTCCTCGAATATCGATCCCTTATCGAATTCTTCGCTCAGAGCGATGTTCTCGTATTTGGGTCTCTCTTGAGACTGCTTTTGATCCGGGATGAAGACAGCGACACTAGCCATGAGTTGCCCCCTAATCTAGGAATGTTGCGCGCTTGTTAGACCTCTTTGTTCATTGCGCGGATTGTGAAGCCAATTCCGTCAGCTCACAACCCCAATTGGTCGGTTCGTGGGTTCGCTAGATCGTGAGACCTGATGCTACGACTTTAGGGGTAGATGAAAATGCCTCTAGCACTTCGGAATATCGATGTGCTTCCGGCCGAAGAGCCGGGCATCGATCGACCAGGCACCCGGTCCGAGCATGGCCAAAGTGGCGCCAAGGGTCGCCAGCATGATGGGAATCCATGGCTCACCGGGGCGCGAGAAAACGATCCACGCCTCAACAATGGCTACCACCGTTCCCACCACTGGGGTCCACAAACCGACGAGGAGAAATATCCCCGCACCAGCTGCAGTGATTTGCGGGGCGAATGATGCAAACTGATGGGCCTCACGAAGACCGGCGATCCCGCAATGAATTAGCGCAGCGGTTGTTACCACCCGCTGGAGCAGAAGGCCCTTGCCGGGCCAACCGTTAGCGAACGTCGAGAATAGCCGTTGCAAATGAGTCCTTTATATTCCGTACGCAGGATAAGAGACTCGCAACGGCATCGAAACACTCAAATCTGGGATGCGGCTATCCCCCTTTTAGGGGATTCGTAGGTCGATAATTCCGCGCCTTAGCCCAATTGTGACTGCATGGGTCCGGTCGTTAGCGCCAAGCTTGGAGAGTATATTCGTGACGTGGCTCTTGACGGTTTCTTCGCTGATTGAGAGTTGGTCGGCGATCAGTTTGTTCGCATTTCCGCTCGCGATCAGGCGGAGCACTTCAATCTCCCGTGAGCTCAACTCGTTCTCTGCGGCATGGTCAGCTAGCTCCGCGGCGACGTCCGGGGGGATTCGCTTTTTGCCGGCGTGGACAGCACGAATGGCTTCCAGGAGTTCCCTATGCACATGTCCCTTCAGGATGTAAGCTCGCGCCCCAGCTTTAAGGGCCCGCAACGCTTGGACGTCGCCCGTGTATGTCGTCAGGACGATAATCCGGGCATCGGGGAATTCGGCTCGAATGCGGGTGACCGCCTCGATACCGTTCATCGCCGGCATCTGCAGATCCATTAACGTTACATCCGGACGGTGCAATCGGAACTGTTCGATCGCTTCCTCTCCGTTGGACGCTTCCGCGACCAACTTCATATCAGATTCAGCGTTGACCAGCGCTGCGATCCCCTCGCGAAGGAGCGGATGGTCGTCGACGGTAAGGATCCGAATCCGCTCAGGAACGCTGCTCATGACTCCTCTTTTTGCGGAATAGCCTGAAGCCACGGCCATCACCGCCAGAACTATCAGGAGATTTCGCGTACGCAACGGAAGCGGGAACAGTCAGCTCAACCTCGGTGCCCGCTCCGGCCTCGCTCCAAAAATCCAATCGGGCCCCGATTTGCTTCGCCCGTTCGCGGATTCCGGGCAACCCCCAGTGTCCGGCGCGCGCACCTTCCTTGAGTACTTTCGGGTCCGTCCCCTTTCCATCATCGCGGATACGCAAGCGCAGCAAGCCATCATCGTACCGAATCTCGGCTTCGATCTGACTTGCATTCGCGTGCCGGAAAGCATTTCCTATCACCTCGCCAGCAATCCGGTAGATTTCGTTTTGAAGGATCGGGGACAAGGTTCGCCGCGCCCCCTCTACCGTGACACTGAAGTTCGGCGAATCACGGCCCGTATCCTGAGAGCCCGCGATTTCTTGACCCATCGCCGTCAGCAAGTGCGCGAGATCGTTTTGAGCGGCTGGCGCGGGGCGTAAGCCCTGTATCGCATCCCGGCCCTCGGCGATTGCCTGCTCCGCCTTGGTAATGGCCCCATCGAGAACTTGAATTGCCTCTGCAGGGCGCCCGGGAAACAGGTTGCGAGCCGCTTGCAATCGAAACAGCAAGCCGTGGAAAGATTGCAGCAGGGTATCGTGGAGGTCCCGTGCGATGCGTGTGCGCTCGCTGATGCGCTCTTCCAGACGCATATTGAATTGCTTGGTGAGGTGATACAAACGGTAGCGGTGAACGGACCACACCGAAAGAAGAATCAGAGTCACACAAGTGCTCCGGAACCACCTGGTCTGCCAGAATAGCGGTTCGATTTCGAATTGCAGGGAAGTTTCTGAGCCATTCCACAGGCTGTCGCTATTGCTCGCCACCACGCGAAAACGATAGAAACCTGCGCCCAGGTTTGTGTACACGGCTTCTCGGGTTGCAACCGGCTCACTCCAGGTGCGATCGAAACTTTCGAGAAAATATCGAAAGCGGACCCGCTCAGGGTCTGCAAGACTCAGACCTGTGTACGTAAGAGTGATTCTTTTGGGCGAAGCAGGAATGCGCACCAAGTCCCGGATTTCCATCTGACTGCCATCAACGGAAAGCCCCTCAATATGAGTGAGAGCGGGCGCCGAACTGTCCGTGAGGTGAGACGGATCGATCACTGACAGTCCGTGGCTCAGCGAAAACCACACCCTTCCCGCAGGATCTGAAACCACCGACCTGCTTCTCTTCACCCCTTCGGTGCTGCGCAGACCATCTTCCCTGCCAAACTCTCGAAGATCGGTGGCTCCAAGCGTGCCGGCAGCCATTTTGTCACGTTGCACGCGCAGAACGCGATCTGCGGTGGCAATCCAAAGCCATCCAGTCTTGTCTTCTGCAATGCCGAGTATGCGTCCGCGTAATAACGCCGGAAGGTTTCGAGGAATCTGAGCACGGCCGGAGCCAAGAAACGCCAGGCCCTTCGATGTTCCGGTCCATAACGTCCCTGACGAATCCTCGAAGAGGCAGTTAACGTCCTCGGCAGGCAAACCATCTTTTGCTGCATAAGTTCTCCACTGCCCGTTTGACAAGGAACTCAGCCCATTCGAAGCGCCAAACCAAATGGTACCGTCACGCGTCTCCAGAATCGAAGCAACGCTGTCGGAAGCAAGACCGCTTGCGCTGGTGTACGTAATGAATCGCCGGCCGTCGAATCTGCTCACTCCCCTGCTGAGAGTCCCGGCCCAGACCGTCCCGTCGCGGCTCTGATAAACAGAATAAACACTGTTTTGAGCAAGTCCATCGGTTTCTGTGTAGGTCTGAATTTTGGTGCTGTCGTCGCTGTACTGGAGACGCGTCAGTCCGCCCCGCTGCCGGCCGATCCAAAGTTCCTTTCTGCTTCCGGCGATCGAATAGGCTACATCCCGGTCCAACCCTTGGCTTGTCACGCTTCCTCTTTTTTCACCCTTCAGCCAATGTAACCCGCCTGCAACCGGCGCGAACCATGTGCGCCCCTCCTGGTCCACGTAAACCGGTCCGCTGCGTTCCGACTGCACCCCCGCCACGGGATAGGTAACGAACGCGCTTTTGCGCAAACGCTCGATGCCCCGTGGGCTGCCAACCCACAGATTTCCTTCTCGATCTTCGAAGAGCGCAGTCGCGGGCCCGCCAGTTGCCGGAACTTCCCTGGCAGAGAGAGAAACTCCGCTGCTGGTGAAGCACAGGAGTCCGTTGTTCGTGCCCACCCAGGTGTTCGACTCCCGATCTCGAATCATCGAAAGCACATCGATATGCAGGAGAGATGATGGGACACGGGCGCGGGTAAGATCGGTTCCATTCCAGCGCCACACGCCTTTAGTCGTTCCGACCCACAACTCAGAGTTCTCTAGCGGCAGAAGGCAGTTGATTTTCATATGGCGTAAATCCTTTGTCGCCGCGTAAATGCGCCCTCCCCGCAGGTACAAGAGCCCTCTATCCTGTGTACCCAGCCAAATCTTGCCGTCAGTAGTCGCCGCTATAGAAATCACTGCCGACGTCGGTACCGCCAAGCGGTCAGGGATAACGCCGGGGGACCAACTGAGGCGAGTATTTCGTTGGTCAGGAGTTTCCCCTTGCAGCAGGCTTGCAGGATCAGTGAACAAAGGCGCTGGCAATGCGGCTAGAAATTGTTTGCCATCGTAGGCGAGCGCGCCCATGGTGAGTGATGAGAGCACAATTTCACCCTTCGCTCCCAGAGCCATTGCGGTGACGCCGTTCTCAGCCTCGCCGCGGATGAAGTCAAATGTTCCATCGTGGTAGCGAAGGAGCTTGGTGTTTTGCAATAGGATCCACAGGTTTCCTTGTGCGTCCGCCAAAAGTGCTCGCACGGGACCGATCGTGAGTGAGCCGTCGCTGGCTTGTTCGAATCGGCGGAAATTCAAGCCGTCGAACCGAACCAAGCCCTTATCCGTGCCAATCCAAAGGTAGCCATCGGCAGTCTGCGCGATGGTAGATACAGTGTCGATCGGAAACCCTTTCTCCGTGCCCCAGAAATGGTGCGAGTATTGCGATACCATCGGATTCGGTTCGGTTGCGGACGCGGAAACTGTGAGGCACACTACGCCGAATCCGGCAGTGGCCCATCTCCATTGCCAACGCCGTCCAATACCGCCTTCACGGAAGGTATTCAAACTTCTCAATGACGACCTCGCTTGGCTTCTGCAGAGGATTTTTGTCGCTGGCGACGACGTAAAATATCAGACGGAGCTTTTCCTCACCGGTTGAAGGTATGCCCGAGGTGAACTCATGCTCAGAAACCACAGGCGCCCCAGCGACAACGGATCGTCCGCGGAAGGTCTTGAAACTCGCACGTCCCGACTCCCAGCGCATCAAATACGTGAGAGTGCCTGAGGGCGCAGCAAATGCGAAAACGTTCCCAGGCATGTAGAAAGGTTGAATTACATACTGTGTGTTGTTTTTGCTTGCGGCGTTACCCCAGCGGCTAACCTCGACGTCCATTTCGCGATAGTGTTGTTCACCGGCCCATTCGTCGAATGTGAACATACTGAACACGACGGCGGGCTCCAAGTGAGAGGTGTCGCGTACCGTTACTAGATAAGTGCCGTATCCGAGACTTCGATTTAAGAATATTTCCGCACAAGCCCACCGGCCCGACTTCCTTTTTATTTGCAGATGCAGCGCGCCGCTCGCATCTGTCCAAGCATTGTCAGGATCATACAGATTGTTCGTACCTCCCTTGTCGCTCGCAATTGTCCGAACGCTCCAGTCGTACCCGCTGAACTTAAGGGATCCTGTTGGGGCGAATTGCGGCGTTCCGGTGCCTTTTACAATCTTTACGAGAGCTACGGGACCACCTTGCGTGGGCGCTACATCTAAGGTTGGGAGGGGATGGTACTCAGGATCGACCAGCAGTACAGCATACTCAAATCCCAAGTGAGTTTCCGTGCTCCAGGTAGAGTCTGCTCGGATGGAAATAAACGCGCGATCAGGCCAAGGCTGCACCCACCACGTCCCACTGTGCGCGTAGATAACAACCTGCTGTCTTGGGTGAGCGTTTCTGACGCGCCCCGCGATCGTATCGGTCCTCTCCCGGCCACCCTGTGCCGCGGGCGGAATCTTGGTTAACTCCAGGGAGGGACTATCGGTGCTTTTCTGGGAATGGCATCCCTGACCCACAAAATTGAGACCCAAAGTGCCTGAAATAAGGATAAACGTCCGTGCCAGCTTCTTCGGCGCAACGCTTACCGCGCGCCCTGCAGTGCCTCGAGGGTACCTCCTTGCGAGCATTTCAGACACCAACATTTTAGCGCTGAGCATATAGCAAGTCTGTTCTGTGAACAAACCCAAATCGAGGTTTTCTGGGCACTCCACTGAAATAGCGGTGAACAGGCCGGGATCATTTTGTCCTCTGGTAGCCCAAGTAGCCCAACTGAGGGACTGAAAATCGCTGTATTTCCCGGTACGCGACACCAAACAAGGCATTTAGATTTTGCATTCTTCGGCTGTTAACAGAGAACTTCAAATAACATAACTCGCTTCTCTGGCGTCCTGTGCCAGGAACTGTCGTCGCCACAGGCCTACCGTGTTCCTGCTGGTCTCCAGTATTCGTCAGCATCCCTCGGGCACCCGAAGAGCTCGGCAAGGTGCACCGGGTGATCCACTCACACATTGACCGGACGTTCCTCATGGAAGTATTCTTGCTCTCCGCCGCCCAGAAGTTTGTTCGAACGTGCATCATGAACAACTTCAGCCGAAATTTAGCTCGAATACTCGCGCCACAAGAGGAGTGTTATGCCCAGAAAAATCGATCCAATCAATAAAAAGCAGTACGGTTCGGTAACGGCAATGCTGACGGTGACTGACGTGAAGGGGGCGGCCGACTTTTATCAAAAGGCATTCGGCTTTGCTAAACGGGGGATCATGAATGGTCCCGACGGCAAAGCGATCCATGCCGAGCTGACACTCCGCGGCACGACATTAATGCTGGGGCCGGAAATGGCGCAGATGGGTTCCCGAGCCGCGAAAACAATCGGCGCCTCGCCGACGACTTTGTATCTGCTGACGGAGAACGCAGACAAGACGGTCGCCAAGGCCGTAAAGCTCGGCGCCGCGCTCAAGGGACCCGTGATGGATATGTTTTGGGGCGACCGCTGTGGAACCCTTGTCGATCCCGAGGGGTACACTTGGATGGTCGCTACCCACATTGCAGAATACACACCTAAGGAAATGCAGCAGAAGATGATGGAGCAGATAGCCAGCCAACAAGCAGCCCGCGCTGCTACGAGTGGCTCCTGAGTACCATTCTTCAAGTTCCGCTATCCTTTTTTATTCCGTTCTGGCCAGACTGGCGGGGGAGATCGCGTATAGACGGAATAGATATTTTCAATTTGGCCAACCCGAAGCCCGGCTACGTACAGCTTTAGCAATCCCCGTCGCGCTTCCTCCTAAATGACGGAGAACTCGGAAATAATCCACATGATGAGCCGTAACCGGACATTTAAAGTACTGGGAGCAAGATGTCCTGTAAGCGGACAAATCAGACTTGAGAGAAACGCGTTGCAACCAAGAGCGCAAACACGGCATGATTTCATTCCAGATCTTTGCAGCGCCTGACCGGATACCACAGTGAGCCCGAATATTTGAAAAGTTAGGCAGCCATTGGGGTCTGAAATAAGGATCCTGTCGAACGACTTGCACTATCATTTCTCCTTTCTCAGGGGACCACAAACCATGTCGCGACCTTTTTGTTGCATCGCCTTGATGTTCTTTGTGCTGCCAGCCGGAGCTCAAACAACTCGGGCGCCCGAATCGCCATCCACAGATCGCGTCGTCCAGCTTCTGAAAGAACTCACGGAAGTTTCCGGCCCTCCTGGCTACGAGGATCCCGTTCGAAAAATTATGGGGGAGCGCATGAAGCCGTACGCTGACGGCATCTTCTATGACGGTCTCGGCTCGATCATCGCGCAGCAAGGCAAGTCCGGGCCGCGTATCATGCTCGACGCACATATGGATGAACTCGGCGGAATGGTTCGTCGCATCCGTCCCGACGGACTCATCTCCATGCAGATGCTCGGTGCTTGGTTGAGTGCAGCTCTTCCGGATCAGCGATGGGTCATCCTTGGCTCCAAAGGGCCAGTTCTTGCCGTCACAGACATCTGGGACGCACACATTGCTCCGCGCGATTCGCAGCAGGTCCATCCTCAGCAGGATCTTTTTCTTGATACCGGTGCGCGGTCCACGGCCGAAGTCAGTGCTCTCGGAATTTCGCCCGGCGATCCCGTCGCGCCGGTTTCTGACTTCGCCCTTCTCGCAAACAATCGTTACCTCGCCAAGGCTTGGGACGACCGCATCGGCTGTGCCGTCATGTTGGAAGTAATGCGCAGGCTGGAAAAAACACCGCATCCCAACCAGGTGTTCTACGCCGCCACCGTTCAGGAAGAAGGCAGCGCCGAGATGCGCGGAGCGCAGACCTCAGCGCGGTTAATTAAACCGGATTTGGGTTTCAGTTTGGAGGTTGGCATTCCCAACGATGTTCCCGGCCCTGGCCCCGACGCCGCCCAGGAAGTTCTTGGCGGTGGTCCGGGCATGATGCTCTACACATTCAGTGAACTCCCTAACCGCAAGCTCGTCGCGCACGTAAAGGAAATCGCCGCGGCCCAGCACATCCCGTTGCAATTCGATTTTGTTCCCGGTTTCGGTGACGATGCGGGCGCCATCAAGCTCTACAATATCGGGGTCCCCGTCACCACCATTCTCGTCCCGGCTCGCTCTACGCATGCTCACAACGGAATCATCGACCGCGCCGACTTCGACCGGACTGTGGATCTTGTGGTCGCTTTGATCGAATCGCTTGACGACGCCACTGTATCTCGATTGAAGTCCTTTGCGCCCTGACGCACTGTGGCAACTCTTTTTCAATACCATTTCGAAACGGCCAGAGGCGCCAGCTAAGTTTGCTCTCGAACGTAAAGATAGGAAGGAGAAATGGAATGGCAATCAACACGCGGCGCAACTTTTTTGCCAGGATCGCGGCAATGGCGGCTGTAGTAACGGGTGCATCGAAACTCTTTGCGCAGCAGGCCCCCCCAGCTGGCGCACCGGCAACGGGAACCGCCTCCGCGGGCGGAAATGCGTCCGGTCGTCCCAGCGGCAGCAATCACGTACATGACGGGATCTACTACTTTTCCGGTACGGGTTCCAACGACGGATATCCCAAAGATGATCACGTCCTCGTGACGGATCCGTTCGAGAAGCATGTCACACGCACAATGGACGCCCTCAAAAGGTCAGTTGAGCGCGCGGGCTGCACCATGGACAGCATCCTTCATCTCCAGGTGTTTCTCTGCCTGCCGCTTGCTGACAGTATTCCGCTGCCCACGGGCAAGGCCCGATTCGATGCCCATAAATCCCAGTACGATGCCTTGAACAAGATCTATGGAACGTACTTCGCTCCTGGGAAAACGCCTTCGCGGTCGTGTATGGCGGTGGAATGGATTCCCGGCGATTCGCTAATTGAAATCGTTGGCAGTGCCCTGGTGGTCGCTGCAGCCGAGCCACATATTGAAAAATAGATCCACGAAAGCATCGAAAGGATACTATTCATGAATTTGAAGCTTGCTTGGAACCGTCGTTCCTTTCTGGCTGCGCTTGGATTGACCAGCGGCAGCTTGCTCGCTTCCTCTGAGCTGGAGGCCGCCAGCAGCCTTGCCAAGAAACACAAGTCTTCGTCGCCACCCCTCGACGGCAGCCCCATCGTCCCCATCACCAGCGGCCTCGGTTCCACTGGCGATATCTACGCCGAGCTAGGAGTGACCCCTCTCGTCAACATAAATGGCACCGTCACGGTCATTGGCGGGTCGGTGATGAAGCCGGAAGTGATGGAACTCATCCGCAGAGGCAATGAGCATTTCGTTTTGATTGACGAACTGGAAATCGCCGCAGGTAAGTTCATCGCGAAACTCTGCAAGTCTCCCGCCGGCTACACGGGACTTGTGACCGCGGGAGCGGCTGCGGCAATGGTCGTCGGCTATGCGGGCATGATGACCGAAGACCTCGAGCCGCGCATGCGCGACATTCCCGACGTTGGCAAGTTCCCCAAAAACGAAGTGATCATCCAGAAAAGCCATCGTTACCCCTTTGATCACCAGATCCGTCAGACCGGGGCGAAGCTGGTCGAGGTGGAGACCCGCGAAGAGATGATCGCTGCCATCAACCCAAAAACGGTGGCGATCCACTTCACGAACATTCTGTCCGCCAACGGCAAGGTGAGCGGCGCGGAAACCGTCGCCATCGCGAAGGAACACAACCTATACACCTTCAATGACGCTGCTGCCGACGTTCCGCCCAAAGAACGCCTCTGGGAATATCCCGCCATGGGCTTTGACATGGTGACGTTCAGCGGCGGAAAGGACATCCGTGGCCCGCAGGCATCAGGCGTGCTCATCGGCAAAGAAGAATTAATTCGGTACTCCTTGCTGAACATGAGTCCGCAAGAAGATCGCATCGGCCGTTGTTGCAAGGTCGGCAAGGAGACCATTTTCGGATTACTCAAAGCGTTGGAACTGTTCGTCAATGAAGACTTCGATGCCACCCTGAAGTTGTACGACGAGCGCGCACAAGTAATTACGGATGCCGTGAAGAAATTCGGAGTGGCCGCGCTGCCGCGGCAGTTCAACCCGCAAGCGCTCGGCAATGTTACGCCGCGCTACAGCTGGCAGATCGATCTATCCAGGCTGAAAATCACCGGCCCGGAAGTGATGCAGAAACTGGCCGACACCAGGCCTCTCGGAATCGGCAGCATGGGTGCTGGTGCCAGCGGTATGCGGGGACGCAATCCCGCCGCGCCGGCGGGTGCGGAAAATTACCCCGACCATCACCCGCGTCCGAGCGATCCGAACACTTTCGGATTTGCGGTTTGGCAGCTGAAGGATGGCGAGGACAAGATAATCGCGGACCGCTTGGTCGATATTTTCAGTGCAGCTGCGAGGGCTTGAGCGTTGGAAATTGCCCCAGAGGGTGGGCAGGGCCAAGCCTACGGACCGGGCACCACCAGAGTCGCCTTGGCCTTCGGCGTCACTCGCTTGATCTCCACGTTCCTCTTTGGAGTCAAGCCCACCGATCCGCTAACGTACGCCGCGGTCGCACTAGGTTTAGCCGCCATTGCATTGCTGGCTTGCTACGTTCCGGCGCGCCGCGCGACGCGGGTCGATCCGATGGTCGCTGTGCGCTGCGAATAGAATTTAGCTCCCCGTCGTTTTGATTTTTAGGGAGGTCCGCCAACTCTGACCCACTGACTAGTTCCTGATAAATCGCTGGTAGACGCATAGACCGGCCAATTGTAGTTTTGCTTCACTGTCGCGATGTGTAAAGACGAATATGGTCCGGTTCTGACTTCGGTTATCGAGGCTGGGCGCGCGCTATCTGACTGTGACTATCAGAACGGGAACTGGGAAAGACATTTCGTGCGGAACGATAGGAGTTCGACCTTGAAGATTGCCCCAAATGATTCGCACCTGCAGTTGTTGGTCGATCGAATCGAGACGCCCATCGGCGAGATGCTGATCGTGGCGGATCGTGACGGAAATTTGCGCGCAACTTTTTGGACAGATCGCGAAGCACAGTTGCACGACGCTCTGCGGCGTCAGTACGGGGAAAATGGATTCACGCTCGAGCCGGCTAGTAATCCGCATGGTTTAACGAACGCGATCGGCCGTTACTTTGCAGGAGAGCTTACGGCCATCGACAGCTTGCCGGTAAAGACAGCGGGCACACCTTTTCAGTGCGAAGTGTGGCGTGCGTTGCGGGAGATCAGCTGCGGCACCACGCTTTCGTACGGGAAACTCGCCGCGCGAATCGGCAGGCCAAACGCCGTGAGGGCTGTTGGCCTAGCCAATGGTTCAAATCCGGTGGGAGTTGTGGTGCCCTGTCACCGTGTGATCGGATCGGATGGTTCGCTTACGGGCTATGGCGGCGGTATTGAGCGCAAGCGCTGGCTTTTAGAGCATGAAAGCAAGCACGCAGAGTTTCGGTTGCACGGATAGTCTCCACAACCTCAATGCTGTGGTCAAACTGGCAGGCTAGATACGCTCCGCAAATCCCTCAATGCTCACACCGTTAGGCCTTTCCAAATTAGGAGTGTCTCAATTTCAAAATCATTTGATGAGATCATAGGTGCTCATTTCGCCGCTGACCCAGTGCCACCAGCTCATCCAAAAGCGCCGAATTGTGTCACGGCCCTCTTGGCTAAAGACGAAAAGATCGAGCGCCCCGGCCAAAGCATAGCCAGATACAAGCAAGGCGGCCACCGGCATAAAAATAATAAACCTAATGATTATCCAGAATCGATTCATCTCGCCAAATCAGCAAACGCCTACAAACACAGACCTGATCGGATATTCGCGCTTCCGTAGTCGGGATCACTCCTTGCGAAATTGTAGTACACGAAGTGAATGGCGAGAAACTGTCTGTGTAAGCTGCATTCTAACCATCAAAGCTGAAACACTACGTGGCCAGTTGTGTGGATTGTCAAAAGAAGGTATGAAATACACTGCCAGATTCGCGCATGCCTAGAAGGCATATGAGACAAGAATGAGTGAGCCTGTCCGCTACTTGCGTGCCTTAGCAGGAACGCAGCCGGAACCCCTTCACCCGCCGTATGTTTCTTCGCGGAAACGCGCGCCCAATAAACCGCTGGTTTATTTGCCACACACAATTTCGGAAGTCACGGGGCCGGTTTTTGCTCCAGGGGTAGCAAAGCCTGATGGCGTTGATCTTACGCGGCAACACTTAGGCGAGCCGCTTGGCGAACGCATCGTCGTGAGCGGGCGAGTGCTGGATGAAGGCAATCGTCCTGTGCCGCACACGCTGATCGAAATCTGGCAGGCGAATGCCGCGGGCCGGTATCTCCACACGGTGGATCAACACAACGCGCCTTTGGATCCAAATTTCACGGGCTGCGGGCAGGTTTTCACCGACGAGCAGGGCCACTACCGGTTGGTCACGATTCGGCCGGGAGCCTATCCGTGGCGGAATCATTACAACGCTTGGCGGCCCGCGCACATTCATTTTTCGCTGTTTGGGCCGGCGTTTGCCACGCGGCTTGTTACGCAGATGTATTTTCCTGGCGATCCCTTGCTCCAGAGTGATCCGATTTTCAATTGCGTTTCGGATGAAAAGGCACGCGACCGGCTGATTTCGGTATTTGATTGGGAAAGCACGATTCCGGAGCAAGCCCTTGGGTATCGATTTGATATCGTGTTGCGTGGACGCGAAGCCACGCCGATGGAGGCGTAAGGTGCGTTTGCCCGCGACGACTTCTCAAACCGTGGGGCCCTTCTTTTACCTGGGCTGCGCTGCGCTGTATCGCACTGAACTGGCGGGGCCTGGAGTGAGTGGAGAGCGTGTCAGCATTCAAGGGCGGCTGCTCGACGGCGATGGGCAGGGCGTTCCGGATGGGATCTTGGAAGTATGGCAAGCGGATGCCAGTGGCGAATATGCTCAGCAGGCCGGTCTCGACAGCAGGGCGGGCGAAGATGCATTTTTCGGATTTGGGCGTATACCGACAGGCGCCGACGGGAATTTCCGTTTCTCAACGATCAAACCTGGCTCCGTCAGTGCTCCCGATGGAACCCGGCAAGCGCCACATATTCTGGTGTCTGTATTTGCGAGGGGACTGCTCACTCGGCTCGTTACGCGCATCTATTTTCCTGAGGAGCCGCTGAACGAAAGCGACTTTGTGCTTCGAATGATAGATGCCGGGCGTCGCGGAACGTTGATGGCGAAATCAGTAAGCGGCCGCAAGGAACTACGAGAGTGGAATGTAATCCTGCAAGGCGCGGACGAAACTGTTTTTTTTGATTTGTAATTTTCCTCAGGAGCGCGATGCGAACGCAGGTCGGCATTGTGGGTGCAGGCCCAGCAGGACTGATCCTTTCTCACCTGCTTCAACAGCAGGGCATTGATTCCATCATCATCGAAAAATATAGTCGGCAACACGTGCAGGAACGCGTCCGCGCGGGCGTTTTAGAGCAGGGAACGGTCGAGATGCTGGCGGGTTTGGGACTGGCTGATCGTTTGCTGCGCGAGGGGCTGGTTCACGATGGCATTGAACTGAGCTTTCTTGGCCGGCGCCATCGCATCGATTTCAAGGAGCTCACCGGACGCGGCATCACGGTGTACGGTCAAAACGAAGTAGTGAAGGATCTGACGAACGCGCGATTGGCGAGCGGCGGCGAAATCGTTTTTGAGGCCGAAGAGGTCAGCGTGACGGACTTCGATTCACGGACTCCACGGATTAACTATCAAAAAGCAGGCGAGCACGCAGAATTGATTTGCGATTTCATTGCCGGGTGCGACGGTTTTCATGGAATTTGCCGGCCCAGCATACCTGCGGGGGTCCTGAACTTTTACGAAAGAGAATATCCGTTCGGCTGGCTCGGGATTTTAGCAGAAGCTCCGCCCTCTTCGCACGAACTTATCTACTCGAATCACGAACGCGGGTTCGCGCTGCTAAGTATGCGCTCGCCCAAAATCAGCAGGTTGTATCTGCAATGCGAGCCGGAAGAGGATCTGGAGCAATGGCCGGACGAGCGAGTCTGGGAGGAACTCGACACGCGCCTGTCCGTGGAGGGATGGAAGCTGACGCGCGGAGCGGTTCTTCAAAAAGGCGTCACCGGAATGCGCAGCTTTGTGGTCGAACCGATGCAGTTTGGGCGGCTGTTCCTCGCGGGCGATGCGGCGCACATCGTTCCACCGACCGGAGCGAAGGGATTGAATCTGGCCGCGGCAGACGTGCGCGTACTGGCACACGCACTGACGGAGCACTATAAATCTGATAGCATGTCACTTCTGGCTCGCTATTCGCAGATCGCGCAGCGGCGCGTCTGGAAGGCCCAGCGCTTTTCGTGGTGGATGACTTCCATGCTCCACCGTTTCCACGGCGAAAACAGCTTCGACCACCGCCGGCAATTGGCGGAGTTGGATTACGTCACCAGTTCGCGGGCAGCATCGCAAAGCCTCGCGGAGAATTATGTCGGCCTGCCCTTTGATCCTTACTGAGGGTTGAGAAATGTTTAGCAGTTGCGTTTTCCTGCTGCAAGGGGCGGCGGAAAACGGCCTTCGCTCCAATAAAGAGAATCGAAATCGAAAAGGATACCGAACATGCGTAGAGCTCTGACACTGCTTCTAATTCTGGTTGTGTGTATTCCGGCGTTTGCGCAGGGGCAGGCACCCGCAGTGACGAATGCGGACGCGACAAAACGCGCAGATTCCTACGTCGATAGGATGTCGCCGGAACTGAAGATTGATTGCATCGGTGGCACCGGCTTTGCTGTTCGCGCGATTCCGGAGCTCGGACTGCCGGCGTTGGAAATGTCCGACGGGTCGTTCGGGGTGCGCAGCAACGAGCGGTTCCTATCGCCATCGTACGCGATGGGCATCGGCCTCGCGGCATCCATTTCATGCTGGGACCCGGGGTGAATATTTATCGTGCGCCCGTGAATGGCCGCAACTTCGAATATTTTGGGGAAGATCCATTCCTCACATCTTCGATCGCGGTTGGGTATATCAAGGGAATGCAGTCGCAAGACGTTTCCGCGACTGTCAAGCACTTCGTGGCCAACAATTCCGAATATCTGCGGCATGATTCCGATTCCCTGTCGATGAACGCACGCTGCGCGAAATCTATCTTCCCTCGTTTGAAGCTGCGGTGAAGCAGGCGCACGTCGGCGCGATCATGGATTCGTACAACCTGATCAACGGCCAGCACGCAACGCAGAATGGTTACTTCAACACTCCGCAACGGTGACACTGCCGAAAGCTATCAGCATCGGCACGCAGGAATAGCGCTGACAGTCACGTCATCCCCGCAGGACTGCCGAAGCTTGACAAGGCATTGCGTTCGGCGAGGTGCCTTCAGAAGGAGTACAATTGCGGAATTCATTAAGAAGCTTCGAACTGGAGAGCGTCCTATGAAAGTTCGCCCTGTATGTCCGTTATTCCTTACGTTGGCGCTGGCCTCGGCTTGCCTCACGGTTGCCCAAGCCCAGAACCCAGATACCCAAACGCAGCAGAAATATGCCCCACTTGCTGGAGATGCTGTTCTGGGCGCCAAGGATGTTGGCACGAAGCTTTTTCCGGATAAGGTATTTTTTCGTGGCCAGGTTGCCAGCAGCCAGGAACGCAACAGCGGAGGCGTGCGTTACGCTGACGGTTTCTTCGTGCTGGCGAGTTTGGTGGACAATTCCGGGTACTCCAGCGGCATCCGCGAAAAATATCAAGCTTATCTGATTACGGAAGTTCCCATCGAATTGGGTGGCCAGACGCTAAAGCCGGGTGCATACGGCTGCGGCTTTATCGATAACAACAAGTTCATCGTGATGGATCTGGGCGCAAACGATCTGTTCACCGCTGCTTCTACAAAGGACGCCGACATCAAGCATCCGGTGCCGCTGCAATTTCTGACGACGGCTGAAGCTGGAAAGTACCGGCTGTATCACGGGCGCGATTATGTGGAGTTTCATCGAGCGAAGTGAAGAAGCAATGAAGTATGGAAGTAACGAAGTAATGGGAAAAAAGCATCGAAGAAAGAGAGGGGGCTGTTCAGCCCCTCTCTTTTTGTGCTCTTAGGGAAGCGACGCTCCGCCTGTCAGGTTTTGATTTGGCCAGACGCGGCATCCCACGTGACCGTGCTCTTCTTGAAATACGACGTGTTCGACATGTGGCAAGCGAGCGCGGCATTGTGTCCGAACACGGCATCCTCCACGACAGGCTTGCGTGAGCGCACTGCCTGGAAATAGACCCAGAGGTGCGGTTTTAGGTCGTCCCAGGAATCGCCCTTGTAGGCGTAGCCTTCCGGCAAAGGTTCTTTGCCCGGCGGCGGATCGTTCTGTTCGTGCCACTGCTTGACGTATTGCTCGCGGTAAGGCTGCGGGAAGCTGGCCGTGGCGTAGTAGCTGGGAGCGGTGTCCTTTCCGCTCTGCGGATAGTAGGTGATGGTGTATTCGGTCACCTCCAGAATTCCCTTGGAGCCCTGGAAGCGATACATTTCCGGCGTCTCGCAGCCAAGATTCAACCGTAGGTACACAGGAATCTTTCCATACTCGAAAAGCGTCGGCTGCACGTCGGGCATGTTGCGCCCATCCGGCCAGCGAAGAATTCCGCCAATCGAGGTGGTGCGTCCGGGTGGTTCGTTCCAGTCGAGCATGAAGTTCATGCCGCTGACAAGATGCACGAGCAGGTCGCCGGCAACGCCTGTGCCGTACTGGCTCCAGCAGCGCCACCGCGCGAAAATCTTCGGATCGAACGCCACCTTCGGCACATTGTTCTGCCACGTGTCCCAATCCAGAGTCTGCGGCGAAAGGTCCGGCGGCGGAGGATACTCCCAGCATCCGGTGGGATCGTTGCGGCCCAGCGAGCCTTCCACAAGGTTCAGATCGCCGATGATGCCCTGCGATAGAAGTTCCTTGGACTTGGCGCAGATCACGGAGCTCACTCGCTGCGAGCCGACCTGGATAATGCGCCCGGTTTTCTTCTGCGCGTTCACCATCTCGATACCTTCCGAAGGGGCATGCGACATGGGCTTCTCGATATAAACGTCCTTACCCGCGTTCACCGCATCGGTCACCACTTTCATGTGCCAATGATCGGGAACCGCCGCGATGAGACAATCAATTTCCTTGTCGTCGAGGAGTTCCTGGTATTTGCGAGTGGTCTTGATCTTGTTTCCCGCGATTTCCTTGGCCAGCGTGTGCCGCCCGTCGTACAGATCTGCCGCTGCAACGCACTGGACGCCGGGAAGTGTTACCGCAGTGGCGAGCAAATTCGAGCCCTGCATGCCGACACCGATAATGCCGAAGCGAATCGTGTCGCTCGCCGCCGCTTCCCAACCATATGGGATGCGCGAGTCGCTAAGCATGATTCGCGGCATGGCCATTGCAAAGCCGGTAGTAGCGGCACCGGTATGAAGAAATTGCCGCCGTGACATCTGATTCTTGTCCATGAGTCTCCCCCTGATTACACGAGATAATTTCCTAACATTGGCAAAGCTACTTCAATGGCTGAATCGCAACTTCCTTGAAAAATACGATGTCGTTGTCGCTGTGATTCTGCAGTCCAAACCATCCTTCGTTGGGACGCGTCCCGCGCTGCGGTTCGAAATCGAACTTCTTGTCGGGCACGGGTTGTCCCTCGGCATAGTCCGTGACTTTTACGCCATTCAGTTCGACGACGGTGTGCGGGCCATCGAGCGTGATGATCATAGTGTTCCACTCGGGGCCGGGCTTACCGGGAAGGGCCAAGGGTTTGGTGAGGGAGTAAAGTGTTCCGGTGACGTGATACTCGTCCTCGTTGGAAGTTTCGGGGTGGTTGTCGATCTGGACTTCGTAGCCGTAGTGAACGGGCATCCAGGGTTCGCGCGGCTCGATGGGAATACGAATGAACACGCCGGAATTGTCGTTATTGTCACGCATGCGATAAACGACCTTGATGCGACAATCCCCCACTTTCCCGCCGGTCCAATAGAGAAGGCCCATTCCGCCGTGGGTTTTAATCAGGCCATCTTCCGCGGTCATGCCACCAGGGCCGACGTGCTTCCAGCCCGTCAGATCCCTTCCGTTGAACAATGGCTTCCACTGTGTTTCTGGCGCCTTCGCTGCCATCAAGAAGATAGCGGCGAGCACAGTGAATAGCGCATTTAACTTACGCATGTAGTCACAACCTCCTTTGAGCAAGCTACGACGCAAACACATTTCGCAGCATGAACCACAGATTCGCGGGGCGCTCTGCAAGCCGCCTCACAAACCAGGGATACCAGTATGTGCCGTAGGCAACCAGCACGACGGAGCGATGTCCCTCCTGAGCCAGGCGCTCCTGCTCGGCGCGCTGTATGCCATAGAGCATTTGCACCTCGAAATCGGAATTTGTGTAGCCTTCTTTCTTCACCAGACTCGCCAAGCAGCGAATCAACGGGATATCGTGTGTGCCGAATGCAGCCCGCCTACATTGGCCAGCGGCCTTCGCGCGCAGCAACTCCTGCGCCAGCGCAAAATAGTTCGCATCCACATCGGCCTTTTTGGGAAAGGCAGCGTCCGCCGGCTCTTTATAGGCGCCCTTCACTAAACGGATTGCGGGGCGCAGAGGAAGCAGGTCCGCCAAGTCTTTCTTGGTGCGATACAGATAGGATTGCAGGCAAATTCCAAGGTTGGGGTGACGTTTCAGAGCGCCTTTGTAAATGTCGAGGGTGGCATCGACATAGTTGCTTGCTTCCATATCCACCCACACCGTGGATTCCTTCTTTTCGCGGCTAATGATCTGTTCGAGATTGTCGGCGCAAAACTCGGGCGAAAAGTCCAGACCGAGTTGGGTCAACTTTACTGAGACTTCCGTGCCCAATCCGGATTGGTGGATGCGATCCAGGACTTGCAGGTAATGTTCGGTGACCTGGCGCGCTTCGTTGCGGTCGGCCACATTTTCACCCAGGTGCGTGCACACACTTCCCACGCCTTTCTGGCGAAGGGACTGCGCGGCGGTGAGCGCGTCCTCGAGCGTTTCTCCGGGCATAAATCGTGAAACGCTACGTTTGACGAAGGGATACTTTACGGCGTGTTCGCGTAGCCAGATATTTTGCGAGGCAGCGAGCAGCATCGTGCGCATCAGCGCCATGGGCGTTCCGAGCCTCCGGGAAGGGAACGAGAAGAACAGGTAAGAATGAACGGCCCCATTCTAGACCCACACCGTAGAGAAAGACACTATGGTTTTCTGTGCCAACGAATCCTGGTCGATCAAAGCTAGACGAAAAACGTCTCGGGGTTGGCGGTTGGGCCGTCGAGGTGGCCGACCAGGCGGTGCTCTAGTCCTTCGCGAGAAGGCGAGAGCGATTGCCGAAGCTGCAGCATTTCCGCGTCGCCGAGCGGCGAAAATTTTCGTGCAATGGCGACGTTTTCCTGCAGCATCTCCAAATGCGGCATTCCTACAACCGCTGTCGTAACCGGTAGGCTCATCGAATAACGCAGCAGGGAGCTGATTTCCGCTTTGCCCGGAGCGTTGCCCAAGAGAAATTCCTGGCCGGTGATTTTCATGGCGATAACGCCGAGGTTCTTACGATTGGCAGCAGGCAGAGCCAGTTCCTCAAAGTGCCCGTTGCGCGAAGCGTTCAGCGCCATTTGCACGCAATCTAAATCGCTGCGCGTAATGGCTTGGGCCATTACCTCGCCGTTTGTGTGGCTGGTCATTCCGATGAAGCGTGCCATTTTCTGCTCGCGCGCTTCCAGCAGGCCCTTCATGGCGCCATCGGGTGCTTCGATTTTCGCGAGATCGTCGGCCTGTCCCAGGCTGTGAATGTGCACCAGGTCCACGTGATCCACCTGCAAACGTTTCAGGCTGCCTTCGAGGCGTTTGAGGAAAGCGTCGCGGGTGCGATCGGGAATTTTTGTGGCCAGCCAGACTTCCTTGCGCCGGGTGGCCATTACTTTCCCGACGCGCGTCTCGCTCTTTCCGTCGCCGTAAGAGTACGCTGTGTCCAAGTAAGTGATACCCAAATCGATGGCCTGGTTTAGCGCGGACAGCGCCTTTTCTTCATCGTCGTACATCAGAAAACGGCTTCCGCATCCAAACGCAAGGATGGAAACTTTCGCGCCGGTTCGCCCGAGAGTTCGAGTAGGAAGCGGCGTGGTGCCTGCGGGATGGGCCTCCGCCAAATCGCTGAGGAGCGAAAGGCTGACTCCAGCGGCAGTTCCTAATCCAACTCGTTCCAGGAATTTTCTTCGAGAGAGGTCTTTCTGCATGTTGGACTCCTCAATGATTTTTCTTCCGATCGCGGCAAGCATACCGGTCGGTCATTCCGGCGCAGGGTTTGGGGAGCCAGCCGGTGAGGCCCCGATCGACAGCCACATTCTACCGCAGATTCCGGAATTGGCAGGAGGACAGGCCAGGTTTTCAAGGCTGGTGTTCAGCGATGGCTCGCGGCAAAGGCGGCGGGAGGGAGCGAGAGGGCTTCAGAAAGCAATTTGGAAAGCTGTGCGGGAAGGGCATTCGCCGCCTGGCCGAGGCGCGCGACACTTTCTTCGCGGGCTTTCACAATGGCAGAAAGTTGCTCGCCGGGCGTGGTGCTCATTAGATCTTCGGCACGAAAAAAGCATGCGAATACCAGCCGCTCTGATTGCTTCTGGCGACGCAGGAACTGGCCATAGTTGAACCAGTCGACCGCCGCGGCTCGCGGTTCGCCCTTCGTTTCATCCAGCGTCACGGCGTCTTGAAACGATTGCGCTGCCGCCGCAGATTCTCCGGTGCGTTCCTGGATTTCAGCGGCACGAACCATGGACAGGCTTTGCAGTGAGACATTGCCGAGCTCTTGCGCGAATCGCGCGGCGGCTTGGTAGCCAACCAGCGCCTGCTGCGGGTGTTGCGCGTCCGCATCCGCGTCTGCGACTTTCAGCAGCGCGGAAATAGCCGCCGGTCCTTCGCCAAGGTGCTCGTTGGTATGCAGACCGACGACCTGCAAATAGGCACGATAGTGGCGCGCAGCGGCCTGGGGTTCACCGCGTTTTTCGAGAGCTTCGGCCAGGTACAACTGCGCGTTGGTCTGCAGCGGGTCGGTATCGACAGCGTGCTGCCAGGAGTCCACCGCTTCTTCCGTGTGTCCAAGGCGCTGCGCCAGCAGCCCATAGTTCACCAGGGAATCCACGTCATGGGGTGAACGCGCCAATAGTTTGCGGTACAGTTCGTAAGCGTCGGCATCGCGACCCGCGGTGATCAACCCACGCGCATAAGCTTCCTGCAAGCTCTTTTGATCGGGATTGAGGGTCGCTGCCTGTCGCAACGCCGCCAGTGAAGCATCACGATCGCCGGCGGCTTCTGCGGCCTGCGCCAAGCGCATTTCTAAAACGCTATTGTTCGGATTCAGGCTGGCAGCCCGGCGCAGCGAAGAGAAGCTTGTGGAAACATTCACCCAGTAAAAATGCAGGCGGTCAATTCCGCCCCATAGAAGAAGCACAAGCACCGCTGCAATGCGCACCGCGCGCGCGGCAGGCGTGGCTCCTGCCAGCCAATGCGTGGCAGTCGCAAACCGGCTGCGTGGCTGGACCGCAACTTCTTCGCCGGTTTCGCGTTTATGTAAGAGGTAGCATGCGATGCGGGAATCACGCAGCTTCCAGAGGGCGCCATCAAGAAGGAAATGGTGCAGGTTCACGAGCGCCGTGAAGGTGAGGAAACTAGAAGCGAAGTCTCCGTGAAACACGCGGCTGACAATCCACGGCCCGGGCACGAATAAAGCGATGCCCCCGGCCACCAATGTAAGCAGGTAGCGCGGGAAGCTCCAGGAGAGATTGCCTTGCGCACGCGCCTCTTTTCTCTGGTAGTAGCTGGTGATCCACAGGTACTGGGTGGAATGCAGCACCGCGAGAATGCCGCTGGAATAGCGGGTCTGCGAGACTTCGCGGCCGCTAATCAGTTCAATCAGCGCGGGTAGCAGGAACCACAAGAATTGTGTGGTGACCAGAGTCGCGCTGGGGAGCAGCGCTCGCCATGATGCGCGCCGCGCCAACGACGCAAGCGCCCATCCGCTGGCCGCCAGGAAAAACACAACGAGCATCGCACGGGCCGGCAAAGTGAAGTTGGCGGGCAGGTCCAGCGAAAGGATCAAGGAGTCAGCCGAACGTCCGGTATGGAAGCTGAGCATCAGCAGAAGAAAGGAAGCAATGAAAGAGAGATGCAGCGCCTGGCGCTCCGCGTCCGTGGGCGAGAGTCCGGCGCGGCGGGCGAACATCATCAGCAAACCGTAGTTTTGGCCGGTGTAATGCCAGGGGCTCCAACAGATGTAGAGCGTGAAGATCCACGGCAGCAAGGGATACCAAAGGTGAGTCAGCAAGCCGGCAAAAGCCAGGAGAATAGCGATGTGAACCGTGAAGAAACGGTATTTGGTGAATTCGTCGTAGGAATGATAAGCGCGATAAATCGTGGCCATGAAATGCGGATAGTTGAAAAGCAGCGCCAGAAGATAAAACGCAAACGACCACGAACTGGCGCGGGAAGCGGCGACGTAGCCGGTCAAGGTCAACAAAGGAGCGGACCAAGCGCCGCAGCCGACCAGCACGTCGATCCATGGCGCATAGATCCACACACGCCCGGCGTTGGAGTCGCCGGGAGCGGGATTTTCGTCCGCTGCGGTTGGGATGGTGGCGGAATCCAGCATTCTTTAGCAGAGTAGCGCACGCCGGATTCGTTCCACCGCGCCAATCGGGGGGTTATGCAGAAAGGGTTACCTTGGGCGACGAAGCAGAGCTTCTCGCTCCGGTGCGCCGCGGGCGCGAGCGCCCTTCCGCGATACAGGCGATTGCTGACTTTTCAGGGTAGGACGTAGTATATGCCAAAGCGCGCTTTGAGACATCTAACAAACAAGGAGATAGGAGAGTTGCGATGAAATATCAGAATAGAGTTGCTCGGTTAGGCCTGATTCTCGGCGCCATACTGTTCGTGTTTGCGGAAATAAGCGCGGCACAAAACAAGCTTCCTTCGGCGGGAATGGTGACCTTCACGGTTACGGCTGTCGGGAAGAAGGATGCGAATGCTTCCGCGATTACCGTGGATGACGTGCAGTTATTCGTGAACAAAGAACGCAAACAGATTGCCGATTGGAAGAAAAGCGACCAATTGTTTCTGGCGATTTTAATCGATGATTCGATCGATAGCAACGCGGCCGGGCAATGGAATGACCTGAAGGCATTCATCATGGCCCAGCCGGAGTCCACGCACATTGCGCTTGGCTATATTCGCAACAACACCACCATGGTGGCGCAAGACTTCACTCAGAATAAGGAATTGGTAACGAAAGCGCTGCGCATACCGATTGGCCGGTCGGGGATAGGTTCCAGCCCGTATCTTGGAACGATCGATATGCTGAAGCGCTGGCCGAACACCGGACCGGCCCGTTCCATCCTTCTGATTACCTCCGGTATCGACTATTTCCGCGGTTCCGGGTTTGGCCCGTTTTATCCCGACCTGGACCCGCTGATTCAGAGGGCAGAGAAGCAGAACACGAACATCTGGACGGTGTACTACCCAAGTTCCGGACATCGTGGCCACAGCTTCTTTGAAGGCAACATGGCGCAGAATAACATCGCCAAACTGTCTGAGGAAACTGGCGCGGAATCCTATTTCCTGGGTTATGGCATGCCGGTGAGCCTGAAGCCGTACTTCGACGAAATCGGGGAGCATCTGAGCAATCAGCATCTGTTGTCATTCGCCGGAAACGGCGGGTCGAAAGGGAAGTTTGCGCGGGTGCAGGTGAAGACGGAACTGAAGGACGTGGAGTTCTTCACGCCGTCGAATATCTGGTTGCCACCAGCTCAATAAGGTTTTGCTGGAACAACACAACGAGCCAGAAGAGGGCGCCTTGGCGTAATCGAGGCGCCCTTTCTCTTTGTGCGCGGCGGTCTTGTCATGAGCAAGAGGGCAAGCTAAACTCTCCGCAGTGTGGACCCTTGGAGCCAAACTCTAATGAATCGATTTAAATCGGCGTTTTTGTCGAGCTTCGTCACGCTTGCAATTTTCGGCATTGTTTTTGTTTCGGCCTCGCGCGCTGCCGAGGAAATCACTCTGAAGGATGGTTGGGCCGTGCAGTCGTCCACAAAAGTGACGGCGGGCGGAGAGAAAGTTTCCGAGGACGGATTCGATGTATCCGGGTGGTACAAGACCTCCGCGCCGAAGACCGTTTTTGCCGTGCTGGTCGAGAACGGCGTGTATAAGGATCCTTTTTTCGGCATGAACCTGCGGTCCGTGCCCGGCGTTGAATACCCCATCGGCGGCCAATACGCCAACATCGATATGCCTGCGAACAGCCCGTATGCCGTTCCGTGGTGGTACCGCAGAGAATTTGAAGTGCCGAAGCATTCCAAGGGGCGAACGGTGTGGTTGGCGTTTCGCGGCATCAACTATCGCGGCGAAATCTGGATCAACGGCAAAAAGGTGGCGGGTTCAGACGAACTGGTGGGAGCGTTCCGCCGCTACGAATTCGACGTGACCCCGTATGTGCACGAAGGCTCCAAAAATGTCGTGGCCGTTTCTGTGACGGCGCCAAAGGCGGGAGAACTTGGCGTGACATTCGTGGACTGGAATCCCATGGCGCCCGACAAAGAGATGGGACTGTGGCAGGAAGTAGTGCTGAGCGAGAGCGGGCCCGTGGCGGTGCGGCACGCATTTGTAGATACGAAACTCGATTTGCCCGGTGCGGATAAGGCGCACCTTACCGTGCGCGCTCAATTGCAGAACGCCACGTCGGATGCAGTGAAGGGCACGCTGAGAGTGAAAATTATTGGCGAGGCGAAACCCATCGAATTCTCGCAAGCTGTGGAGTTGGCGCCGAAAGAGAGTCGCGAAGTAGTGCTTTCGTCAGACGCGGTGCCGGCGCTGAACCTGGAGAAGCCCAAACTGTGGTGGCCCTACCAGATGGGCGAGCCCTACCTGCACAATCTTTCGCTGGAGTTTGAAAAGGAGCACGACGGCGTATCGGACCGGCAGGCAATTTCTTTTGGCATCGTTCAGACGGATTCCGAATTGACCACAGACGGTTATCGCTTGTTCAAGGTCAATGGGAAGCCGGTGCTGGTGCGTGGAGCGGGCTGGACACCAGACATGATGCTGCGTGTAGAGGAACCGAGGCGCGAAGCGGAGTTCCGTTACGTGAAAGAAATGGGCATGAATACGATCCGGCTGGAAGGAAAGCTGGAAGATGATGCCTTTTTCGATCGCGCGGACAAAGACGGAATCCTGGTGATGGCTGGATGGTGTTGCTGCGACTCCTGGGAACACTGGAACAAGTGGGGCGACGAAAACCGCAGCGTCTCTGTAGCCTCTCTGCGCGACCAATTGTTACGCATGCGGCAGCACCCCAGCGTGCTGGTCTGGCTGAACGGCAGCGATAATCCCCCGCCGGCGGAACGCGAGCAAGCGTACCTGGACGTCGAGAAAGCCATCAATTGGCCCAAGCCGGTGATTTCCTCCGCGACCGCGAAGAAGGCGGAAGTAACCGGCGACAGCGGCGTGAAAATGACCGGGCCGTACGAATATGTTTCGCCGAACTACTGGCTGCTGGATACAAAAGCCGGAGGCGCGTATGGCTTCAACACGGAAACCAGCCCCGGGCCTGCCGTTCCGCCTCTGGAAGAACTCCAGGGCATGTTCCCGTCAGATAAAATGTGGCCGATGAACGAGTTTTGGGATTTTCACGCGGGAGGCGGAAAGTTCAAAGACATTCATGTGTTCACTGACGCCCTAGAGCAGCGCTACGGCAAAGCCAAAGACGCGGCCGACTTCGCTTGGAAATCGCAAGCGACCACGTACGAAGGCGAACGCGCCATGTTTGAGGCCTACAGCCGCAACAAGTACAAGTCGACCGGCGTGATTCAGTGGATGCTGAACAATGCCTGGCCTGGATTGATCTGGCATCTGTACGATTACTCGCTGCGGCCGGCCGGCGGTTACTTCGGCACAAAGAAAGCCTTGGAGCCGGTGCACGTGCAATTTTCATACGATGATCGCGGAGTGGTGGTCGTGAACAGCACGCAAGAGGCGCAGAAAGGACTACGCATTGTCGCGAAGACCTACGACGTGAAGATGAAGGAATTGTTCAGCCGGGAAAGTACGACGGATGTTGCCGCTGATGCTGTGGCAAAAACATTCGCGATTCCAGAGCCGCCCGCGGAAAACACCACCTACTTCCTGAACCTGCAGCTGTTCCGTTCAACCGGGGAACTGGTCAGCCGTAATTTCTACTGGTTATCGTCGGTGCCGGATACGCTCGATTTCAGCAAGACAGAGTGGTACTACACTCCACTCACTTCGTTTGCAGACTTCAAGACCTTGCAGGATCTCCCAAGGGCCACGGTGAAAGCCTCCATGAAAACGCATGAGACGAGCGAAGAAGCCGGTGGCCATGTGACCGTGGAGAACACGGGAACGGGTATTGCCTTCCTGGTGCGCTTGCGCCTGCTAAAGCAGAAGGGCGGGGCGGAGATTCTTCCGGTGTTTTGGGAAGACAACTACTTCAGCTTGACGCCCGGCGAAAAACGCGACGTCGCGGTGAATGTGCGCAAGAGCGATGCTGGCGACGCAAAATTGGAGTTGGCGGTGGACGGATACAACGTTTCCCCGGTCACAATTCACGCGGGACAGAAATAAATAGACCGCTGGCGCCGTCAGATGCGGCGGGTTGAGTCGCGGATGACCAATTCCGGATGAAGCTTTTGCGAAGCGAAATGCCAGTCGCGGCTTTCCCGGCCCGCTTTGATCGCGTCCATAACCACGTTCACGGCCACGCTACCCATTGTCTCCAGGGGCTGGCGGACGGTAGTCAGTCCCGGCGCCGAGAGCGCCGAGAGTGCTACATCATCAAAACCAATCACGGAGGACTGCTCGGGAACGCGAATCCCTGCCTTGGTTAGCGCGCGAATGGCACCCAGGGCCGTTAAATCGTCGAACGCGAGCAACGCGGTGAATTTCTTTTTGCTGTGCAGTAATTCCTCGGTCAAGCGATAGCCGTGTTCGAAGCTGGCATTGGGATCAAACACATCGGGCAATTGCATCACGAGACTGGAGTCCAGCTTCAGTCCCACGGAGGCCGCAAATTTCTGGATGCCGCGCCAACGGGGAGCACTGTCGATGAGGCGCTTTGGACCGCGAATGATGGCGATGCGACGGTGTCCGAGTTGATGGAGGTGTTCGAGTGCGAGGCGGCCGCCGGCTTCATTGTCCACCATAACGGAACTGATGAGGTTGCCGGGGAGCTCCCAGCCGATGGTGGCGGCGGGGATTTCGCGCTTATTCAGATCGGCGAGCACGTGAATGTCGACGAACAGCCAGTTGGCAACCACGATCAAGGCGTCGACGTGCCGCTCCAGGAGCATTTCCAGATAGCGCTCAAAGCGCTCGCGTTGATTGTGAGCATCGGCAAAAATCGGAAGATAACTTAGCGGGTAGAGGGCATTTTCAATGCCCCGCAGGATGGGGGTGCAGAAGGGATCGTTCACATCGAACAGCATTACCCCGATGCTCTGGCTGCGCTTGCTGCGAAGAAATCGCGCCATGGCGTTCGGACGATAGCCCAGGCGTTTCGCGGTTTCCTCGATGCGCTGTCGCGTGGTCGACGCAATGTAGCGGGCGAGCGGCGCGTTATTTAAAACGATGGAGACGGTGGCGGGTGAAAAACCAGTGGCTTCTGCCACATCGCGCATGGTGACCAGGCGGCGTTTGCTGCCGTCTTTTTTCATGGAGGTTGCCTCGTGTGCCCCCATCTTCCAACCAGAGCGCTTCAGAAAGCAATGCGAAAGAGTAGCGCGGCTAGTCTTCCGGAGGAACTTCGAATGAGAGAGGGCTGGTGAACCCTCGGGTCTTCCACACACCGAAGGCAATTCCGACGAACATCCATACGGCGCCAATTTTCATGGCTGGCCGGCTGAGATTCAGCCAGAGCAAAAGGCAGATGATGAATCCGAAGACCGGGGGAATCAGGTTCCAGACTTTCTTTTCTTGCGCGCGCCAATAGTAGCGAAGGAAGGCCGCGGCGTTCACGCCCATGAAAGCGATGAGCGCGCCAAAATTGAGCATGTTGAGTCCCAGGTCGTAGGTCAACAGAAACGAGCCGATGAGAGCTACGAGCCCGATAAAAAGGACGTTGTTGCGCGGAACGTGATGCTTAGCGTCGATGCTACCAAAGAACGACTTGGGCAGGGCGTTGCTGCGGCCCATTCCATAAAGCAAGCGGGCCGCGCCGATTTGCGCTCCGAGTCCGGAGCCAAAGTTGGCCACCACCAAAGTGGCGCCAACAATTCCGAAAAGTGGCGCCCAGGTACGGGCCGCAGCGAAGACGTAGGCGGTGTCTTCATTGGGAAACGGCTGGGAGGCCGGCCAGACGAGTTGGGCGATGTAAACCTCGGCGGCGGAAAGTATGCCAATGACCAGGCAAGTCAAAACCGTCGCAAACATGATGTTGCGGCGCGGGTTCTCTGCTTCTTCCGACAATGTGGAAATTCCGTCGAAGCCAATGTAGGTGAGGACGGCGATGGACGTACACCCAAACAGATTTCCCCAGGTGAATGTCGCCGGATCGTAGAAGGGCCGCGTGAAATAGAGAGGATCGGCGCTATGCGGAGTGCCAAAAATGTAGCGGATCGCAGCCACAAAAACGACGATGATCACCGCGCTCATTCCCGCCGCCATGGCAGTGTTTACCCGCGCCGACGTCTTGATTCCGCGCACGTTAAGCATCGTAAAAACCACCGCGAAGAATATCTTCCAGCCCCATACGGGAAGCCCCGGAGCGAATTCGTGGGATTGTTGTGCGCACCAGATGGTGCAAATCAGCGGATTGAGCATGTAGTCCATGACCATGCTCCAGCCGGTCACATAGCCGACGGCGGGATTGATTTCCTGAGCGACGTAGGTGAACGCTGACCCCGCGCTGGGATAAGCGCGCGCCATTTTCCCGTAGCTGATGCCGGTGAACAGCATAGCGACCATGGCGATGAGGATCGCGGTGACAACGTGGCCATGCCCACGATTGCTGAGCACGCCGAACGCAGACATCGGCGCCACGGGTTGAATGACGATAATGCCGTAGAGAATGAGATCCCAGAGGGTGAGAGTGCGCCGCAGGCGAGGACCCGCAGTGATGGTGCTGGCATCTGCGCTCAAGCACCTCTCCTTTTCGCCGTGCGTCTCCCGACAGAGCGGAGCACCACGGCACGTGTCAGATTTTTCGGCGCGTCGGGATCGAGACCCTTCCGCAGGCCGACTGCCGTTCCCAATAGATGAGCAGGAATCGCGCTGACAGCGTATCGTGCAAACTCCGGGCCGTCCAGAGCAAGTTCAATTAGCAGGTCGCTGCTCTTTTTCAACTCCGGCGTAGCGCGATTCACGATGACGCAAGTTGCGGCGCCCAGTTCCTTCAACTCCGCACACAGCGTGGCCTCAGCCTGCGCAGCCGCATCGGAGACGAAGAAGGTGATCAATGTCTCGGGGCCGGCAATGGAACGCGGGCCATGGCGGAATTCCAGCGAGTGATACACCTGGGCGTATGAAGACGACATTTCCGTGATTTTCAGACCCGCTTCCTGGGCCAGCCAGTAGTGCGCGCCCTGACCGAGAAACACGTAATCAGAGAAGTTTCGCTTGGCGGCGAACTCCTGAATCTTGCGGGCGTTCGCCTTCATCCAGGATTGACCCCGGTGCGGCAATTGGTCCAGCGCGCTCGACAGCTGGTCGTCGCCCACAAATTGCAAGGCGAGCCGCTGGAAAGCCAGCAGGATTGCCGTAAACGACCGCGTCATCACCGTGCTTTTCTCGTCGGCCCAGTCGAGCCTGAAGGTGTGGGTGCAGAGCCTCTCCAGGGGACTCCGCGGATTGCAGGTTACGCCCAGGGTTTGCACGGTCTTGTGGGACTGCAGCAATTCGGCTGCGCGCAGCACTTCGGTGGTCTCGCCCGAACGTGACATCAACACAATCTGCTCCGCGCCGATTCGGCGCAGCGTTTCTTCGGGAGCAAACAGGAGTTCGGAGGCGGGCACACCAGTCGCCGGAATGTAGAAATGCTTGGTCCAAAGCGCGGCAATCAAGCGCGAGAGGTAGTAACTTGAGCCGCAGCCAACGAAAAGCCACGGGCTGCGAGGCGAAAGGATCTCTGCCAGATGCTCGAGGGCGCCCGAGTCTTTCAGCTGCTTTTCGGTTTCGGCCCAGATATGGGGCTGCGACAAGATTTCCGCCAAAGTGTGTTCGCCCGGACAGTTTTTGCTGCCGGCTTTGCGGGGTGTAGCCATACGGGTGCGGTTCGCCAACTGCGGCTCCCTCTATTGAAACGATTCAATAGAGGATATTGTGAGGAAAAGGGGCTTTTCGCGCAAGCCCTATTTGTGAGCCGCTACCCTGTACCTAAGGACCGTCCGGCCCTACACCTGTGGCGGTATCTTTTCACTAACACCCGCAATTCAGGGCGCAACAGGATTGCGAGTTTTAGCGTCTAATAGGGGAAAGAGGCCAACCAGCTCAGCCGCGCAGAAAAGGCATTTTGGCAGCTGCTATGGGAGAAGTTTCTCTGATACCCGATCGCCGACAAGTCCAGCCTGTCCTGCTGCATCTGGTCGGGTTCCTGCTCGTCTTCTTGGCCGCAACACTGCTGCGCCAGGTTCCCCTCCATCCTGATCCTATCTTGCAGGGTTACCTGCAAATCACCACCGGTCTGTTTGCGTTCGTTTTTGCGGCCGTGGCGCTGGTGCGTTTTCAGGGAACCCAGGATCGCCTATCGTTGATTCTCGGATCGGGGTTCCTGGTCTCTGGAGTCACGCTAACGGCCTCCAGCATTTTGTTCTTTCAGCTGATCCACGAGACGCAGATATGGATGCTCTGGGCTCCGGTAGCGTGGTGGATAAGCCGGATTCTCCTGGCGCTTCTGTTCGTGGTCGCCCTGCTGGTGGAGCATTTCCTGCCGCGCTCTCGACATCCGAAGCTGGAAATTGCCGGTGCGCTATTCACGGTCCTGGCGTTGACGTACCTGATTCCCGCGGCGCTGCGAAACCTACCCCCGGAAACTTCGCATCATCCTAGCTCGACGATCCCTAACCCGTTGCACCTTTTGCCGGCGATCATTTTTCTTGCGGCCTTGTTCGGTTACCGACGAAGGAAATATCTGTTGGACTCGGCTTTCGACCGCGCGATCTACGCTGCCGTGTGGCTAAACGTTGCAGCGCAACTGGCCGCCTGCCAGTCCGAACGGTTGCTGGACGGCCCCTTCGTTTTCGCGCAAGCCATGAATGTGACGAGCTACGTGATTCTGCTGGGAGGGGCTCTGCTCGATAGCGCCCGGGTGTTCGAGCAAGTGCGCCACCTGGCGGCCAGCGATCCGTTAACGGGTTTGGCCAACTATCGCAGACTTCTGGACGTGCTGGACACGGAAACGGAACGTACTCTGCGGACGGGGCGGCCCTTTGCCGTGCTGTTGCTGGACCTGGACGGGCTGAAGAAAATCAACGATACATATGGCCATTTGGTGGGAAGCCGGGCGCTCTGCCGCGTTGCCGATATTTTGCGCTTCCACTGCCGAGCCATCGATACGGCTGCGCGGTATGGCGGCGACGAATTTGCTCTGGTGCTGCCGGAGGCGCGTGAGGACGAAGCGCAGCGCGTGGTCGCGCGCCTCCATGAGACCCTTGCGGCCGATCTGGAGCAGCCACCGATTTCCGCTAGTATCGGCGCGTCGGTGTACCACGGGGAAGGCGAGCGCGTGGAGAAATTGCTGGCGCAAGCGGACCAGAATCTTTACGAGGAAAAAGCGCGGCGCAAGGCCGTCAGCAAAGTGCACGATTCTGCTACGCGTCGTCGCCTGAAAAAGAGTTAGTCCTCTGGCTTCTCTAGTTCGCTGCTTTGTACGGGGTCAGCTGGTCCGCGATCTTCGATTGATCGCCCACCACCACCAGGATCATCTCGTCCGGCTTGATGTATTGGGTGGTCAGTTTCTGTACATCTGCCGGCGTCACCGCGTTCACCTTCTGCACATAATTCTTCAGGTAGTCGCTGCCCAGTCCCTGTAGATCCACATACTGCAACTGGTTGATGAGCGCTTCGCGGCTGGAATTCTGGATGACGAAGACTCCCGAAAGATAATTCTGAATACCCTTCAGTTCCGCAGCAGAGGGCGGTTCTTTTTGCAGTCGATCGATTTCCAGGAAGATTTCCTTCAACGAAGGGCCGGTAAACTGGGTGGTGACGTCGGCGTGCTGTGCCCAATAGGCGTCGTGATACCGCCGCGAGATTTCACTGAACGGTGAGTAGGTATAACCCTTTTGTTCGCGGATATTCGCGGTAATGCGCGAATTGAAGGAGCCGCCAAGCAGCGAGTTGGTCACACCCAGAGGAATGGCATCGGGGCTGGTTGGCGGCACGACGGGCAGGCCGACCATTAGCGTCGATTGCGGCGCGCCGGGGCGGTCGGTGACGTCCAGGATCTTTTTCGGCTTGGGCGATGGCACGTTTTCAATGCGTGAAGGGCCTTTTGGCCAACTGCCGAAGCTTTCCTGGATGGATTTTTTCACCGCCGCGGTATCGAACTTTCCGGCGACATACAGGTGCGTTCGTTGTGCTCCGAAATTCGAGGCGTAGTAGTCTTTCACATCCTGGATGGTCAGTTTCTTCACATCATCGGGCGTCGGCAGCAGCGTACCGTAAGGATGATCGCCATAAAGAATCTTGCGGAAGTGCATCGCGGCGATGGTTTGCGGCTGCGAGGTTTGCACCGCGATCTTGCGCAGGCTGTCGTTCTTCAGGCGGGCAAGTTCCGATTCCGGCAGGCGTGGGTGCTCCACCACGTCGGCTAACAGGCGCACGGCCTGGGGCGCGAATTCCTGCAAGACGTCGAGTTCGAGTTTGCTCTGGTCCGCTCCCACGACGACATTCAGGGTGCTGCCCATGGCCCCCGTTTCCTGCGCCAACTCTTGAGCGGTAAGCATTACTGTGCCTTCCTTGAACAGTTCGCCGGTCAAATCCGCGACGCCGACGCGATTCTTGCCTTCGTTCACGTTGCCGGCGTCGACGGCAACGCTGATTGCGGCTTTCGGAATAATTCCGTAGGGCACCAGCGTTACTTTCATCCCGTTGGGAAGGGTGTAGGTTTCGTTGGCAGGCACGGTGAATGGTTTAGGTGGTGTTCCCTCGGGCGGGGTTTGTTTTTGCGCGAAGGCTGGCACCGTGCCAGTCAAGAAAGCGGCAAGAACCAGAATGCTCATTTTGCTGGTCGTCGTTTTCATTTGTGTGCTCCCTTTCTACTGGTTCTTCGCCGGCGCTTCGGCTGCGGTCTTAGGCGCGGGTTCTAGCGTAACGATGGTGCGATTCGTGGGGCGCAAGTATTCCTGCGCGGTCTTTTGCACTTCTTCCGGCGTCACTTTTTCGAATTGCGACACCAGCGTGTTGACTCGCGCCGGGTCATCGTCAAACAATGCGAAGCTGGCGAGCAGATCCATCAGTCCAAAGCCGCCAAATTGCCCCATAGTGTCGTACAGACTGGAGCGCAACTTCACCCGCGCGCGATCCAGCGACTTCTGATCGACCGGTTTGTTGCGGAGTGGTTCCACAACCGCGTCGATCGCCTCAATCACCGTCTCCGTTTTTGTGGTGGGGTCATACGTCAGGTTCGCCATCAGCAGCATCGGCCCGTTGTAATTGAACATGTTGCCAAGGAGGTTGATGCCGCCTTCCACCGAGTCGGTCAAGCCGCGCTTTTGCACGAGTTCCTCGTGCAGCAGGCTGTCGTCTCCTTCGATGAGCATCTGCTCGAGCAATCCCATGGCGTAGTATTCGGAAGTGTTGCGATCCGGCATGTGGTAGGCGACGGCGACGGCCGGGCGCGGAGCGAGCGGATCCTTCTTGTCCACACGCTTCTCTTTTTCCTGCTTCGGTTCGGTCAAATCCGGCTGCGCGGGAAGCTGCGATGCCTTGATGGGCCCGAAATACCTCTCCACCATCTTCTTGGCTTCGGCGGGATCGAAATCGCCGACAATGGTCAACACCGCATTGTTTGGCGCGTAGTAGGTCTGGAAGAATTTCTGCACTTCATCGAGTTTGGCGGCTTCGATGTCGGTCAGATCACCGTAGAAATTGTGGGCGTTGTACCAGTTGGAGTTCGCGGCCATGGGCATGTCGATCCACGGGAATCCGCCGTAGGGCGCGTTTAGGACGTTTACCTTTACCTCGTTGCCGACCACGCCTTGCTGATTTTTTAGGTTGGCTTCTGTGACCGTCAGGCCGTTCATGCGATCGGCTTCCGCCCAAAGAACGGTCTGCAATTTGTTCGACGGCATTACTTCAAAGTAGTTCGTGAAATCGAAGCGCGTTGAGCCGTTCAGGATCCCGCCGTTCTGCTGCACCAGCTTGATGAATTCCATTTTGCCCAGATTCTGCGAGCCCTGGAACATCATGTGTTCAAACAAGTGCGCGAAGCCGGTGCGGTCTTTCGGCTCGATGCGGAAGCCGATGCGGTAATAAACGCCAACGCACACGGTCGGCGCGGTGTGATCGGGTGAGAGCACGACGCGCAACCCGTTCGGGAGCTTGTAGTATTCCACCGGGACGTGAAATTCTTCGCCCGCGGCTGCCGCCGGTTCCGGTCGTGCCGGAAGCGCCAACGAACCTGCCAGCAGCAGCGCGGCCAGCACACGGCGCGCGGCTCGTATTGCCTGAGCTTGCATAACTCCTCCTTTGGAGGGTTCCTTCGAAATGGCCTGTGCAATGATATAGGACAAGTTTCTACACCCGGTAAAGACGCAATTTTTGGCGGAAAGTTTCCTTTTATTTAAGGCCGGGCTCAGAAAACCGCGCGTTGTTGCTGCGTGGACTTGCTCGCGAGGCTGAATCTCGGTTCCGGCGCGCCCTGACCGCTCATTTGTCCTGCCAGGTATTCCCCTAGTGCCGGACCGTGCTTGAAGCCGTGCCCGGAGCCGCCTCCTGCTAGCCAGACGTTGGATAGCTCGGGATGGCGATCGATGAGGAAGTCCCCATTCGAGGTGTTTTCGTACTGGCAAACGCGCGTCTCGACAATCGGCGCCTCTGCGAGGGCAGGGAAGCGGCGTGCGACAAAACTCCGCGCCCACTCCACACCTTCTGGCGAGACCAGGCGGGATTGTGTGTCGGGGTCAACGCGCTCGCCATGTGCGTCGCGGGCAAGTTTCAGGCCGCGTGTCTCGATGTCCGGCATGCCGTAGGCCTCTTCCTCCTGGAACAGCCATGTTGGCAAAGAGGGAGTCGCAAAACGCGAATCGCCGGCGGGTGCGCCGAAGAAGAATACTTCCTGCCGAGTGGGGAAGATTCGCTGGCCAAGCAATTCCGGAAACACCTTGCCGAGCCACGGACCACACGCAAACACGAATTGGCCAGCGGAGATTCGCGCACCGGTTGAGGTCTCGACGAAATCGAGCTTGTGGCTTGCATGTGGCTGCGGGGGGGAAATCTGAGCGATGTGGAACTGTACACCACGCCGCACTGCGTCTTCCATCACGCATGTTACGGCGCGGCGAGCGAGGAGCACGCCACTGTCCGGTTCCAAGAGGCCGCGCGACACGTCGTCGAAGTTCACTTGTGGGTAGCGCTTCTCCAGCTCGGTACGGTCGAACAATTCCACCTTTACGCCGCAGTGCTGCAGCGTGGAAATGGTCTCATCCAACCGGGTGTCGTGTTCGCATGCCAGCCACAGGACGCCCGTCTGAAGAAATAGCGCCTGGCTCGTCGTGCGAAAGAGCCCTTTCCACTGCTCCAGCGAGCGTAAGGACCAGCGCGTGTAGATTTCGTCCGCGCCGTAGCCCATGCGGATGATGCGCGTCTCGCCGCCAGAGCTAGCGCGTGAGTGCGCCGCGCCATAGGCATCCACCAGCAGGACGCGCTGCTTTTGCGCGGCCAGGTGCCACGCCGTCCACGCGCCGAAAACTCCTGCGCCCACAATCACACAGTCATATGCCGAGGGATCGGTCATCCCGCCGCAATCCTATCCAATTCGATGTAGTCCGGCAAAGTAGATTTCCCCGAGAACGGCGTCGCGTGCGCGAAGTCATTCTTGAAGGTTTGAAGCCCAATGAGACAAATGGTTCAGCGATTCCGTGTGCGTGGGATCCAGATGCAACGGCGTGACGGAAACTTCGCCCGCAAAGATTGCGGCGTAATCGGAATCGGCATCCAATTCCATGTCGCGGTCTATGCGCTGCTCGCTCAACCAGAAATACGGGCGGCCCTTGGGGTCTTCGCCCTCGCGTAACACCGTGCGCGTAATTTTCTTCGACTGGCGGGAAAAGCGCACTTCGCCTTTCCAGGACTCCGGCACGTTCACGTTCAGCAAAACTTGCGGGGGCAGACCTTCTTTCAGGATCATCTCCGTCGTGCGCCGCGCGAGCTTCGCCGATGGCACAAAATCCGCGTTCACGCGCTTGGAGCAAAGCGACATCGCGAATCCGGGTACGTGATGAATCACCGCTTCGCGCGCAGCGCCCACGGTTCCGGAGTAATACACGTTCTCGCCCAGATTCGCGCCGTGGTTGATCCCGGAAATCACCAGGTCTGGCGGCTCTTGGAGCAGCCTGTGCAGCGCCACGATCACGCAGTCCGCAGGAGTTCCGTCGATCGCCCACTCATTCGCGGCGATCCGGTGGCAAACAATCGGCTGGCGCAGCGTGAGCGATTGCGCGGCACCGCTGCGTTCCCAACTCGGCGCAACAATATGCACCTGCGCAAAATCCTTGAACTCCTCGGCCAGCGCGCGCAATCCGGCAGCCTGGTACCCGTCGTCATTCGTCAACAATACAACCGGTTTTTTGTCCTTCTTCACACCCACTCCGCAACTACCATTGTAATCGCAATTGAGTGTTTAGCCGGAAGTTCTCGAGGAACAATTGCGCCTTTTGTTCGGTCACTGCAACCCGCTGTCAATTTGCACCGCGAAGGATCTCAAACGAAGCGCCGTGCACGACAAAGGTTGAGATGCTTCGGCGCGGCAACGGCCCCACGCCCTCGGCATGACAACGCCAGCGCGAGCGCTGGTTGCTTGATGTTCTCTGCGCAGAGTCTTACCGAGGAGGGATAGCCGGGCGGTGTACTGTGACGGTGTTGCAGGAAAATGGTCGGGGCGCCCGGATTTGAACCGGGGACCTCACGCACCCCAAGCGTGCGCGCTACCAGGCTGCGCTACGCCCCGACAGAATCGGCCCCTCGACTTGGGGCCGCGACTTACAGATACAACGGTATCACTTGGTTTCGAGCAGCGTCAAGAAACTGCGCAGCGCATCGCGCAAATCCAGTAACATCTTGCGGTTCAGTTGCGTTGCTTCGGTTTCACCGCTACTCGCCGCCGCGCTCTCTCTCGGGTCCGGCTCCGTGGCGCTACCATTCTCCAGGTCCCGCAAGTGGCGGCGAGCGCCGGCAATGGTGAAGCCCTCGTCATAGAGCAGCCGCTTGATCTTCAGGATCAGGTCCACATCTTCCTGGCGGTACATGCGATGTCCGCTGCGGCTCTTCACCGGTTCGAGCATGGGGAATTCCGTTTCCCAGTAGCGCAGGACAAAGGGCTTCAGGTCCGCGATGCGGCTCACTTCACCGATACGGTAGAGGCGGGTGTCGTCCGATACTTCGATTGCTGCGCCGCTCATATCATTTTCCGGGGCGGGGATGCTTCCATCCTAGGCGAAAACCGTGCCAAGTCAACGCTCTTCGTCCCGCGCATCCTCGCCGCTGGGCGAGCGATCTTCGCGCTTGCGCATGCGCTGGATAAAGCGGACCGGCGTGCCCGTAAAATCCCACTTGGCGCGCAACTGATTCTCCAGAAAGCGTTCGAAGTTGAAATGTAGCGGCTTCTTCTGATTGGTGAAGAGTAGGAACACGGGCGGTGCGATTTTCGCCTGCGTCATGTAGTAGATGCGCACGGGCCGTGCCTTGGGATTCGACGCCCGCTGCAAATCCACATCTTCCTTCAGCCAGCGGTTCAATTCACCCGTGGAAATCTTGCGATTGCGCGCCGCGGCCACCTCATCGATCAGGGGGTAGAGCTTCTGGGAGCGGTCGCCGGTCTTCGCGGAAAGAAACACGATTGGCGCATAGCTCAAGAACTTGAATTTCTCCTGGACCATTTTTTCGTATTCAGCCAGCAGCTTGCCCCTATCGATTTCGCGCCGCGACACAATTCCCACGGCGCCTTCGGCAGCCTTCCTCGCTCGGCCCTTGGAAGTTCTCGCGGCTTCGTCGGCGGCCTTTTGCGATGCCGCCACGGCCAGGTCCCACTTGTTCACCACAATGATTACGGAGCGTCCAGACTGCTCCGCGTAGCTCGCAATGGTGGCATCGCCCTGCGTGACACCCTGTTCGCCATCGATGACCAAAATGGCCACGTCGGCGCGTTCCAAGCCGCGGCGCGCCATCACCACGCTCAACTTTTCCGCCACCAGATTGGTTTTTCCCTTGCGGCGAATGCCGGCGGTGTCGACAAAGCGATAGGTGCGTCCCTTGTGTTCCACTTCCGTATCGACATTGTCCATGGTGGTGCCGGGAATCGGAGAAACGATGGACCGCTCTTCCCCGGCCAGGCGATTCAGCAACGTCGACTTCCCCACGTTTGGCCGGCCAATGATGGCGATCTCCACCAGCTTCTTTTCTTCCGGCTGCTCGTTCGCGTCGTGGCCCTGAATCTGCCGCAGGGCCTCGTCCAGCAGATCGTCCACTCCGGTACCGTGCTCCGCCGCAATGGGGAAAACCGGCACGCCGAGGGTGTGAAACGGCGAGGCGTTCGCTTCTTGCAGCCGCGAATCTATTTTGTTCACCGCAACGATGAATGGTTTCCCCGTGGTGCGTAGCAGCCGCGCTAATTCTTCATCCAAGTGCGTCAAACCATCCTGGCTGTCCACCACCAGCACCAGTAGCGCCGCGTTATCAAACGCAACGCGCGCCTGCCGCAGGATCTCCTGAGGGATGAGCGCTTTGTCGTCGGGCACGATGCCGCCGGTATCCACAATTTCCAGTACCCGGCCATTCCATTCGGCTTTGCCGTAAATGCGATCGCGGGTAATGCCGGGCTCGTCGGTAACGATGGCTCGGCGCGTGCCTGTCAGGCGGTTAAAGAGCGTGGACTTGCCGACGTTCGGCCGTCCCACAATCACCAGCGATGGAAGTTTTTGATCCATAGTTCGAAGAGAGCCTGCCGCACAGGGCCTGATGCGCCGCACCGTCCAATCGTCCAATGTAGCGCATCAGCAGGGAACTGGCGAGCCAGCATTTGGCTGCCAGCGCGTTCCTTCTCAGGTGGTGAAGACGCTGCTTGAAGGATAAAGACTGGCGATGCGCGGCATAGGAACATTTGATGGGCAACGACTTGATTCCGGCAATGCATGTGGGTAGTGTTTGTGGACAATGCTTACCGTTGTCCACAGGCGCTTTTCGGGGAAGTGCCTGAAAAGTCTCGGGGTATCGAGATGATTTCACAACGATTGAAGGAGATAGTCAGATGAGCAGGTCAATCCGAAACCTGAGTGCGCTGGTATGTTTATTCACCGTGCTCACGCTGTTGACCGCAGTGCATACCCCAGGGCAGACGTTTCGCGGCACCATTTTAGGCGTGGTCACAGATTCCTCCGGCGCGGCAGTTCCGGGCGCCACAGTTACGATCAAGAATGTGGACACGGGCCTTGAGCCGCACAGTGACGACAACGGACGACGGTAGTTACTCCGCCCCGGAACTTCCCATCGGCAATTACAGTGTGACGGTCGAGAAGAGCGGCTTCAAGGCAGGCGTGGTAAACGGGGTCCGCGTGGAAGTTTCCACGGAAAAACGCGCGGACGTCGTGCTGCAGCCGGGCGCAGTTGGCACAAAAAGTCGAAGTGATGGGCGAGGACTTGCCGTTGGTGGATACGACCTCGAACACGCTCGGCGGATTGATCGATTCGAAAGTGGCAACGAATCTTCCCGTGAATGGCCGCGACTATCAGAAGCTTCTTTTCCTGGTCCCCGGCGTCACCGGTTCTCCTGACCAGATTACCGACTCGCCCGGCTCGTTCGGCATTTTTTCTGTGAATGGAGCCCGTGGCCGCTCGAATAACTTCCTGCTTGACGGCACGGATATGAACGACGGCTACCGCAACGACCCGGCCATTAATGAAGCGGGCGTGTTCGGAACGCCAGCGACAATTCTCCCTGTGGAAGCGATCGCGGAGTTGCATGTCGCCTCAAACTTCGAGGCGGAGTACGGACGAAGCGCCGGCGGGGTAGTCAACGTGGTGACGAAGAGTGGGACGAACGCCTTCCATGGTTCGGCGTTTGACTATTTCCGTAACAACGCACTGGACGCGCGGAACTTTTTCAACACCGTGGGGCTGCCGCAGAATCCCTTTCACAATAATCAGTTCGGCGGTTCGTTGAGCGGGCCGATTATGAAGGACAAGCTCTTTTTCTTTGTCGATTATGAAGGCACGCGGGAAACTGGCGCGCAGGCCACTGCTTCGTGTGTTCCCACGGCAAACGACATTCTTTCGAACGCACCGATCCCGGGCGATTTGACGTCCATCAACCCGGTCGTCGCCAACATTCTGGCGCAGAAGGGCTGGCCGAAACCGAATGGCTCGGGTTCCTGTCTCGGAAATCCCGTCGACGGACCTGCTGTAGCGAGTGGGACCAACACGGTTCTCGCGACGCCGTTCTCGAACAACATCAATGGCGGGATCATCAAGGTCGATTACAACGTTAGTACCAACAACAGCCTTACGGGACGCTACTACATCGGCGATAGTACACAGCTTTTTCCACTGGCGCTAGTCGGCGGAGGGTCTCTACCGGGCTATAGCACCGACACTCCAACTCGCGTGCAGCTCATTTCCCTGTCATTTGTCTCCGTGTTGACGCCAGCAGTGGTCAACGAAGCGCGCCTGGGCTGGAATCGTTTCGCAGAAGGATTCTTCCCGCAGGATAGGACCTTCGATCCCGCCTCGATTGGCCTGAACACCGGCGGGACTGGCTACAACTTGGGCATGCCGCGCATTAACGTTGGTTCGTTTCCTCAATTGGGGGCCAATTCCGGCGATCCGCGGAATCGCGTCGATTCTAACTGGCACTTCATCGACAATATCTCCTGGAAAAAAGGCAAGCACGACATCAAGTTCGGCTACGAGTTCCGCCGCACGACCGTGTCGCAAAATTTCAACAACAATTTCCGCGGCAGACTGACGTTTTCGTCTCTCGCCGATTTCCTCAGTGGCGTTCCCGACAGCGGCAGCCAACTCGCCGGGGTTACCAACCGCAACACCTCCGAGAATTCCCAAGCAGCCTACGTTCAGGACACCTACCACATGTTCCGAAACGTGACCCTAAGCCTCGGACTTCGCTACGACTATTTCGGCATCGTCACGGAGAAACACCAAAACTTCACCAATGTGGATCCAACCACCGGAATCGGTTACGCCGTGGGTCCCGGGCACCTCTACAACCCGGATTACAGCAATTGGGCGCCGCGCGTCAGTGTGGCCTGGGATGTCACCGGCAAACAGAAAACGGTGGTGCGCGCGGGATTCGGCATATTCCAGGACGCTTTCTCCCAGGATATGTTCATGGGCCATTTGCCCTTCAACAGCTCTTTCGATCCCGGCCCCGCCTACAACGGGTACTTCGGCCCGAACCAGATCTCCACTGTCGGACTCTTTGGCGGAGCGTTGGATTCAACATTGCCGGTCTACAGCGGCACCGCCCCGATGGGGGATGCCTTCGGCGTGGACCAAGGCATCCGCACGCCGTACATGGAGAATTACAACCTGAACGTGCAGCAACAGCTCACGCGAACGATGAGCTTGCAACTGAGCTATGTCGGTTCGCAAGGGCATAAGCTGTTCCGTTTCCGCGACATCAATCAGCCTACCCAGGCGCAAATCACGGCGGCGGATCTGGCCTGCGATTGCATCAACGATTACAGCGTGCCACGCTTCTTCGCGCAACCCGGCAACGCCAACCCCAGTCCGTTTTTCTACATCAACTATCTGGAAGGCTCTTCGAACTCGATCTACAACTCGCTGCAGTTCAGCTACCAGATCAATAACTGGCATGGGCTGACTTCGAGCGTGAACTATACCTGGTCTCATTCAATTGATGATGCCAGCGACGGCGAAGATTACGTGCCCAACGCCTCGCAGCCCAACAACAGCCAAGCCGTCATCGGAGCGAATCGCGGCAATTCCAATTTCGACGTGCGCAACCGTTTCGTGTGGAATTTTATCTACCAGATTCCCGATGCCAAGGATTCGCGTTACAAACTTATCCGCAACGGTTGGGGCGTGAACGGAATTGTCACATTACAGTCCGGTCAGCCTTTCCAGCTCAACTACAACTTCGAAGATGATTTTGACGGCAGCGGTGAGGGCTTTGGCCGTCCCGATATCGTCGGGCCGGTGCACTACAACCAGCACGATCCCACACAGTTTCTTGACTTGAGTTCCTTCGCCGTGCCTTGCACTCCCGTCACCTCTGGGGGCGCGCCGGCCTTCGACGGGACGGCCAGTTCGTGCGTTCCGGGAACCCGCCATTTTGGGAGTCTTGGCAGGAACTCGCTCATCGGGCCAAATTTCCGGCAATTCGATTTCTCAATTTATAAGGACACGCATCTAACCGAACGCCTGGTCATGCAACTGCGCTTTGAGGCCTACAACCTGTTCAACCACCCGAATTTCGCCAACCCGTATCTGCCCAATTTCATCGCCGATGCGGCTCCTCATGGTTTCACGTCTACCGGGCGTTCCTCCGGCTTCTATGGCCTGCCGGCTACGGGAGACGTCGGGATTGGCTATCCGTTCCTGGGCAGCGGAGGCCCCCGGGGCCTGCAAATCGCGGCGAAGTTTACCTTCTAACGCTATAATTATAAATAACTTACAACGGCTCGGGCGCGCTCTCCCCGGGCCGTTTCATTTTGCGAATAACTCCGAGTCGCCGTTGGGTCTAGACCCGGCTCCGCCTCTCTCCTGTATCTCACAAGGGCCTATAGCAACTTGTGATAGTTTTAGTGCCGTTGGTGCGTACTAGGTTATGGAACCGCTGAAACCAGGGCGAATGAGCGCGCCGGGAAAAACGGAGCCGACGGAACTAATCGTCCGGGCAAGGACCGGGGATACCCAAGCCTGGGGCGATCTATACCGGGAGTATGCCCCGGCGATTTTCCGTTTTTGCCGCCGCGCTATGCCGACACGGGAGGACGCGGAAGACGCCACGATGGAGATTTTCATGAAGTTGCGCGACAAACTCGCCCAGTACGACCAAAGCCGTTCGTTCACGGCATGGTTGTACAAAGTTGCCGCCAATCATTGCTGGGACATGTTGCGGCGCCGCAGGGTCCGCCAAGATAAAGAAACGGAAGACGTCACCGAGATTCCACTGGAAGCGCCGGAGCCCAATCAACTGGAAAAACTGATCGAAGAACGCACCAGTGAAGAAGTCCGCAGAGCGCTGGACAAACTGGGCCTGCGCGCTCGCATGGCCCTGGTGATGCGCTATTACTCCGACATGAGTTATGACGAGATTGCAGACGCCCTCGGCGTGCGGCGGGCGTTTGTTGGAGTGGTTTTGCTGCGCGCGCGGCACGAACTGCGGCAAGCGTTGGGCGAAAACAATGCTGTCGCCGTGGGAGGGATACGGTGAGTAATCCTGGGGACAGCACCATCAAGCACATCGATGAAATGACGCTGCTGCTATACGTCGAGCGGCAACTGGACCGGGAGAGCGCGCAGGAAGTGTCTCTGCACACGCAAACGTGCGAGAAGTGCCTGACGTTGCTGCGGGCTCTCGACCGCGAATCGCGGTTGCTGACCCGTGCGATGTTGGAGCAGGACGAACCGCTTCCGGCGCGGCTGGCGGAATTCCGTCTGGCCGTGAAGAAATCGATGCAATGGATCTGGGGCGTGGTCTTCGGCCTGGCGGTGCTTGGCGTCTACGCTCTTTACAGCGACTATATCGAACCGATGCAACAGAAACTGGATGCCGCGGGATTCGGCAGTAGCAGCCTGGTAAGCCTCCTGTTTTTCCAGGGGGCCTTTTGGAAAGGATGGCAATCCATGTTCACGCTTTTTGAATTTCTGGCTCTTGCCGCAATTGCAGGGTTTGGAATGTTTGCCTTCCGCAAGTACGTGAAACGAGGATCGGCGCTGGCCTTGGTGTTCGCGAGCTTGGGGTTGCTGGCTGCTTTGCCAAGCGCGATCTCCGCCACGGAATTCCGCAAGTCCGACAACGTTGAAGTCAGGAAAGACGAAACCATCAAATCCGATTTCTACGGCACCGGCAATCACATCCGCATTGAAGGCACAGTGGACGGCGACGTGTATGCCTTTGGCCAGCAAGTCGATGTGCCCGGACACATCACCGGCGACCTGATTTGCTTCTGCCACACCAGCCGCATCACCGGCCAAATCGATGGCAACATCCGCGCGTTCACCAATACCGTCATCATCAGCGGAACGGTGGACAAAGCCGTAACCGCTTTCGACGAAAACTTCACACTGGATAGCAACGGCAAGATTGGCCACAGCCTGACGGACTTCAGCAAGTCGCTGGCAATTGACGGCAAGATTGGCCGCGATGTCCTGGGTTTCTGCGCTTTCAGCAACATTTCGGGAGACATTGGCGGAGACTTGCGCGTGAAAGGGGATTCCCTGACCGTGGCCAGTGGCGCGGTCATCGACGGAAAAGCCTCGTTTGAAGGAAACAAACCGCCCGACGTTTCTTCCGGTGCCAAACTGGCCTCGCCGATCGAGTTCAAGCAGAGCGAGCACAAATCGCGATTCGAGCGGGGTGGCGGTTATTATGTGTGGCGCGCGATCTGGACGGCCGCTTACATTCTTTTTGGTCTGGTGCTCTTCGGTCTGCTCCCGATTTTTGCCAGGGAAACGGCGGAAATGGGTGAGCACTACGGAGCTTCGTTTGGTTTGGGTGTTTTGGTGCTGTTCGGTGTGCCCTTCGCTGCGATAATCGTTTGCGTTACTGTGATTGGACTGCTTGTCGGTATCTCCACACTGCTTTTGTGGATCGTGATTCTTCTGGCCGCACAGATTGTGGTTGGCACCATCGTCGGCCAGTGGATTATGGGGCGCACCAGCGAGTTCTGGCCGCTGGTGGCGCGCATGGCTGTCGGCGTTATCCTGGTGCGCATTGTGACGAGTGTTCCCTTTATCGGTGTCTGGGCGAAGTTCGTTGTGATTCTGTGGGGCATTGGAGCCATCTCCCTGGCCCTCTACCGCAGACTGCAGCCGATGATCGCTCCCAACATTCCGCCAATGCCCATGACCCCTGTGGGACCTGTGGGAACGCCTCTGCCTCCCAACACGGTCGTAGGGGGAATCTAGCGACGATAGAGAGCCACGTGACTCGCTTCTACATTGATTTGATTCTGAAAAAAAGACGGGCCCCGAAACTTCTCGGGGCCCGTTGCCTTTGCGGAGGCGGGAAAACTCTTGTTTACGGCACACGTACCTTGGCGGCCTGGAATGGCAGGAGCGCCATTTAAGTACAAGGCGCGTATCGAGGCAACTTGGCTGGTTGTTGCACTGAGCTGGCTTACGTCGGTTATTCCATCAAAGGCCGTGGCATTGGGATAAGTCATGACCTGGGGCGTAAGACTCAGCGTCGGATTCAATGTACTGATGTAACCCGGAATATTGGCAAGCGTGAATGCGTTTCCTGCCACTGAATTTACGGTGCCAGTCAGCCGCGACCACCGCAGCAGCGCATTTGTCGCCACTGCGGCAATTCCGTTACTACCCGAAATAATGTTGGAGAGTTGCACGCGGACCATTTGCCCGGCAAGCAAGCTGCCGCTTCCGGAAAATAATGGATCAACAGTAGCCGCAAAACCCGGTTGTGACGAGAGGGTCTTGGTGTCCACCGAGTATGTCGTGCCCGAGTCCACCGTCAGGAATATGCCAGTGCCATAGGTCACGCTGGAACTGGCCAATGGAGATGTGGATGTGATCGCCACCTTGTCCTGAATAATCAGCCCGACTACCCCGGCGACGCTCGTGGGATAAATAGTGCCCTCCACCTCATCCACCGCGATCGTGTCCAGCACGTCAATCTCGCTCGCCGTCAACGTGCCTGAGGAACTGAGGTTGGCATCTAGGCTGACTGTGCTGCCAGTCGTTATGCAGGCAGCCGCTGTCGCTTGCTGGCAATTGCTGTAGGTCACCGGCGCAAGATCGTAGGCTGTGCTGGAAGAAATCACCGCGGTCATGCTGTTGCCGGTAATGCCAGATTGCACCGTGATGCTACTCGCACTCACCGCTGTAACTTCTCCAATGAAATCCTCGATCGTGTCCACGCTTCCGGCTGGGATTCCGACTCGGGGCGTCGTTGTGGCAGTCATGACCTTGGGCTGATTGAAATCCACGGTAATACCGTTGGTGGTGGTGATGGCGTTTGCGAGACTGAAGTCCAGCCCGACCCATTGATTCTGATTCTCTGTGAGCGTGAGAGAAATGGGTATCTGAATCGTTGTCGCCGCACCAGAGGGCATGGGACAAACAGCTCCATTTGCACACGTACCGATGGTTCCGCCCGAGGTGTTGATAAACACCCCGCTCGAAGTAGTAACCGTAACATTGATGGAGGTGTAGGTCCCCGCGGGAACGGACATGTTAACGCCGACCAAGGCCGAGTCGGTCTGCAAACGAGTCATCTCATACGACGTAGGGGTGATCGGCACAGTCACGGCCGTGCCGCTGGAAGGCGTGAGTGTAATCCCGGCAACGGGGAGCGTGAAACTCAGTATCGAGACGCCGGCCGGTGGGAGATCGAAGAGCGTGACACTCAGGTTTGCGTTACCACCGCCGCAATTCGTTGTGCATCCGCCATTATTCAGGCCGCTGCAAGACGCCAAAAGGAAAACCGCTGCCGATAAAGTTAAAACGGCTAATGCCTTCATTTTCATCACACACCCCAGGTCTGCGTTCAATTGCCGGGCGGTTGTTCAAGTGCCAGTCTCACTGTAGCTCTTATGGGACGGTCGTGGCGCCGTTAGAACTGGCAAGGGTGCCCAATTTCTAACGGCGGGGCCTACGCGGAGGCCTGCAAACGGTTGTGTTATTGTTGATTCCTAGGGCGTCAACGCAACGCCGTCAGGCAGGCTCTCTGGTCAAACGTAACTCCAAGGCGGATTCCTCAGAGGCTAAGCAAAAGCGCAAGCAGGAGGCCATGGAGCGCGTGTACGTCCCCCTGGACGAGGAGCATGCTGCGCGGAAGCCAGCGGCGACAACGGCTGCTTACTCCCGCACCGATGAATTCGACGAAATAGCGCCGGAATCCGCTTCAGAGCAGCAGCGCGCGGACGCCAGCGGACCCAGCATGCGCGATATTTTTGGGCCGGGCGGCTTGCTCGAACGTTCCATGATCGGCGGCTATGAGCATCGCCCGGGACAGTTGCAGATGGCCGAGGCCATCCACGACGCGTTTGCCAATCATCATCACGCGATCGTTGAAGCCGGAACCGGCACCGGGAAAACGCTGGCGTATCTGCTCCCGGCGATTTGTAGTGGGCGGCGCGTTGTGATCTCGACGGCCACGAAATCCCTGCAGGAACAGCTTTTTCAGAAAGATGTTCCGTTTCTGCAGAAACACTTCGCGCCAAACCTGAAAGTTGCGGTGATGAAGGGCCGATCCAATTTTCTTTGTTTGACGAAGGCTCATGCCATGTCCGATCAACCGATGTTGCGCGGCATGGAAGAAGTAGACGCCTTTCGCCAGATTCTCCAGTGGGCAAAACTCACAGAAACAGGCGACCGCACCGAGCTCACATTTCTCCCCGACGACTCGGATTTGTGGTCCCGCATTGACGCCCGCCGCGACACTTGCACCGGCCAGAAATGCCCTGAGTTTAACGAGTGTTTCGTTACGCAAATGCACCAGCGGGCCAAAGATGCGGACCTGATCATCGTGAATCATCACCTTTTTTTCGCCGACCTGGCGTTGAAGCAGGACGATTTCGGCAGCATTTTGCCGGAGTACTCGGCGGTGGTGTTCGACGAAGCGCACGAGATGGAAGACGTCGCCAGCGATTACTTTGGGCGGCAAACATCCAATTTCCGATTCGAGGAACTGGCGCGCGATGCCGACCACACCATGCGGCTGACGCACCTGGGCACACCATCGCTGTTGCGCCGCACGCAGCGCATCCGCGAGAAGAGCCGCGCGTTTTTCGACACCTTCCCGCCGCGCGATGGCAGGTTTCCGTTTACCCGCAACGAGCGCGAAGCGTTTCTGGAGCAGAACCGCGAAGCCTACGACGGCCTGATGAACGCGATGAAAGGGCTGGAGACGGAGTTCGCATCGCTCACGCAAAAGCCCGAAGAACTGTTGCGCATTGCGCGCCGCAGCTTTGAGATTCGGCAGGGGCTGGCGTTTCTGTTCGAGTCGAACGAGAAGAATTACGTGTACTGGTTCGAGCGCAGGAATAAAGGAGTCTTTCTCGCGGCCACGCCCATCGACGTCAGCCAGATTCTCCGCGAAAGGCTGTTCGAGGCATTCGACACCGTGATTCTGACCTCTGCCACGCTTACCGTGGGCAATCGTTTTGAGTACATTCGCCAACGCCTTGGGCTGGACCATACCAAAGAAAACGCCTTGCCGCACGAATTCGATTATCAATCCCAGGCGTTGCTGTACCTGCCTCAGAAGATGCCTGACGTGCGCGACCCCGGCTTTGCCGCCAAGGCAACCGAAGAAATCGTGGCGCTGCTGCAGCACAGCCGCGGCCGCGCGTTCTGTTTGTTCACCAGCTATGCGCAGATGAACGATCTGTTCGAGCGCGTGCGCAATCGCGTTGATTTTCCCTTATTGCTGCAGGGCACCGCACCTCGCTCGGTACTCCTGGAGCGCTTCAAGAACACGCGGCACGCGGTATTATTCGCCACCTCCAGTTTCTGGCAGGGCGTGGATGTCCCGGGCGAACAGCTTTCTTGCGTCATCGTGGATCGCCTGCCGTTTGCCGTACCCAGCGATCCTATCGTTGCCGCGCGCGTGCGCGCCCTTCAAGAGGAAGGGCGAAATCCCTTTTCGGAGTTCCAGGTGCCGCAGGCGGTCCTGGCGCTAAAACAGGGATTCGGCAGGCTGATTCGCACGAAAACTGACCGTGGCGTCCTCGCGCTCCTGGACAGCCGCATCTCCCGCATGCCGTATGGTAAAATTTTCCTTGAGTCCTTGCCACGCTACCGGACGACGCAGGATTTGACGGAGGTCGAACGGTTCCTGTCCGCGGACGCCACGCCGGAAGCAGAATCCACTACGAAGCAAAGCAAGCGGACGGGCCGGGCTGGGGATTGATTGCGCAGGGATAAGGGGAAGAAAGCCAGCCTATGTTTCAAGTGAGTGTGGAAGAGACGTTTTCCGCGGGGCACGCGCTGCGCGGTTACAAGGGCAAGTGCGAAAATCCGCACGGCCACAACTACCGCGTGCAGGTTACGCTGGAAGGGCCGCAGCTGGATAACATTGGCTTGCTCGTCGATTTCACCCAGCTGAAACACGTGGTTCGCGAAATCATCAAACGCCTGGACCATCAATTCATCAACGACCTCGAGCCCTTCACCGCCGTCAATCCCTCGGCGGAAAATATGGCCAAGTATTTCTACGACGAAATCATAATTCAACTGAAAGACTTGCCCGCCGGCGCCGGGGTCAAGGATGTCGTAATCTGGGAAACGGATACCGCCATGGCCAAGTATTGGCCGCAGGGAAAGGCATGAACGCGTCGATCTTCATCATTCTGATTCCAGCTTTGCTGGTGGCCGCGGGCTACATCGTGGTGCTTCGCCTTATGGGAATTGCGCCGGGCTATCCACGGCTGGCGGTTGCGACGGTGCTGTTTTTTGGAGCGATTTACTGGCTGTCGCGGCGGTCTGGGAAAAAAGCCAAGACCGGGGAGTAACGGAAGAAATTCCAGCCACAGGGCCTTATGTTCATCACCGAAATTTTCAAATCGATTCAAGGAGAAGGCTCTCGCTCGGGACTTCCGTGCATCTTTGTGCGGCTGACGGGATGCAACCTGCGGTGCACGTGGTGCGACACGGCTTACGCCTTCCATGGCGGGAAGAAGATGAGCGTCGCGGATGTCACGGCGCGAGTGCATGAATTGAGCGGGCGCTCTGCCGAGGGGAAACCCGTCGTTGGCTTGGTGGAACTGACGGGAGGAGAACCGCTGCTTCAGGAGGATATCTATCCGTTGGCAGATCGCCTGCTTGCCAAGGGATACACCCTGATGATCGAAACGAGTGGCGAGCGCTTCATTGGTCGCCTGCCCAAAGAAGTGATCAAGATTGTCGACGTGAAGTGCCCTGACTCCGGTGAGCCCGACACCTTCGACCTGCGAAACCTCGCGGAGCTTTCTTCGAACGACGAGGTGAAATTCGTGCTTACGTCTCGCCGAGACTATGAATTCGCGCGTGAATTTTCCCTAGAGCAGCGCTTGGCCGAGCGTGTGAAAGAAATTGTTTTTTCGCCGGTGCATGATGATCCGGAAGGCAAATGGACCGGTCTGGAGCCCAGAAGCCTCGTCGAATGGATGTTGGAAGACGGGTTGAACGTGCGCTTGGGTCTGCAGCTACACAAAATTGTCTGGCACCCCGCGACCAAGGGCGTTTAGTTCAGGCGAGCAAGGAAAAACATGACCGATCAACGCAAAGCGATTGTTCTCCTCAGTGGCGGAATGGATTCCTGCGTGTGCACCGCCATTGCCCGGGACCGTCACGGCGAGCGGAATCTGGCGTTGCTTCACGCGGGATACGGGCACCGGACACAAAAGCGGGAACGCCGTGCCTTTGAGGAAATAGCCGACTATTACGGAGTGAAAGACCGTCTGACGGTCCAACTAGAGCACTTTCGAGCCATCGGCGGATCGGCCCTCACGGATCAAAGGATTGCCGTACCCGAAAATCAGTTGGGCGCGCCGGCGGGCGCAACCGGCGTGCCTGAAATTCCCGTAACCTATGTGCCGTTCCGCAACGCGCATTTCCTCAGCGTAGGCGTAAGCTGGGGGGAAACCATGGGCGCGGGCGCCATTTATATCGGCGCAGTAGCGGAAGACAGTTCGGGTTATCCGGATTGCCGGCCCGAATATTACCAGGTATTTCAGGAGCTGATTCGCGTTGGAACGCGCCCGGAAACGCAAATCGAGATCATTACACCGGTAATCCGCATGAAGAAAAGTGAAATCATTCGCCGGGGACGGCAGCTGGGTGCCCCCCTGCAGCTGACCTGGTCCTGCTATCAGGGGGAAGACGCGGCATGCGGCAGATGCGACAGCTGCCTGCTGCGCTTGCGGGCATTTGCTGAAGCGGGCCTCGAAGACCCCATCGCATACAAAACGCGCGCTGCTAGCCAAGCCTGAGAAAAATGTTGCTGGCCATTGGAAACCAGCCCAGATGAGCGATAATGGAAGAGATACCGGCCAGCGAACCGGGGCCGGCGCTCCTCAAAGAACAAAGGAGAGTAGAGCATGTTGAAATTGAAAAAGGCGTTCGCGTTCGCCGCGATTCTGACGCTGGGGCTGGCATTCGCGCTTGTTCCTCGGGCGGCCGCAGACAACGACGGCAAGATCGCAGGCTCGGTCATTGATTTCGACGGCAAGCCCTTTGCCAATCTGCCCGTGAAGATCAAGAACGATCAGGGTGCTACGCAGGATACCAAGACGGACGATCAAGGAAAGTTCGTATTCGTGAATTTGCACTCGGGCAAGTACGTGGTCGCTTTCGCAGTGCCCCAGATGGCGCAGCCTTATGAAGCCGTGACGGAAGTCCGTTCCGGGGACACGGCGAATGTGAATATCAACTTCATGCAAATCCTGGAAAAACAGAACCCGGAAGCCGCCGCCAAATACAAGGCTCAAAAGGAAGAACAGGGCAAAACAGCCGGCATGAAGGAACACTACAACGCCGGCGTTGCTTTGCTGGAGCAGGAGCGCGCGGCCAAGGCGGAAGCCTCTAAGGCCACGGCAGACCAGCGCGATGCCGCTAAGGCGAAGGTCACTGATCTTTCCAACAAAGCGGTAGCGGAATTCCAGGAAGCCCAAAAGATAGCCGGCGAGAAGGATCCTAACCAGGCGGTGTTCTGGGCGCGGCTGGGCGAAGCCTACGATCTGGCCGGCCGCAACGACGAAGCCATTAACGCCTACAAGCAAGCCGTTGTTGCGAAACCTGACAACGCCAGTTATTACAACAATCTCGGCAACGTGCTAGGACGCACCGGCAAGATCGATGAAGCGCAAGCCGCCTATCAGAAAAGCGCTGAGCTTGATCCGCCGAACGCTGCGCTGGCCTGGAGGAATTTCGGTATCAGTTTGTATCAGGCCGGCAGAATGCAGGAAGCGGTTGAGCCACTCCAAAAATCAGCCACCCTTGATCCCAAGAATCCCCAGACCTTTTATTTGCTCGGTGCCTGCCTGGTAGCTTCGGCAGATTACAAGCAAGTAGGCGACAAGATGGAAGTGACACTGAAGCCGGGTACGGTGGAGGCCTACCAGAAGGCCGTTGAATTGGATCCTAATGGACCCTGGGGCAAACAAGCCAAGGACGGCCTGGAACAAGTACAACAGTTGACCGGCGGCATCGAGATGAAGACCGGCAAGAAGAAAAAGCCGTAAGGCTCCGCGATTAAACTACGATGGCGAGCCGGCTCTGCTCCCCGCAGGCCCGGTTTTGTTTTCCTGTCTGCCGAAGGTAAATTCAATTGTGCGTTAGTGTGCCTGTCATCTTTGTGCGGCGGAGGGCCCAGGAAAATGTTGCCGCGGAGGCAGGCAAGAGAATTGCCGCAAAGAACAGCAGCAGCAGCAGGGGCTTGGCAATCGCGAACAGGTTCGCGCCATCCAGCAGCGCCGCCCTCATCGCATCCAGGGCGTAAGTGACAGGATTCAGACGCGCCACAAATTGCAGCCAGGCGGGAAGAATGCTCACCGGGAAAAGCATCCCGCCCACAATGCTGGAGACGCCGACCACGAACCACCTGGCGGGATTGCCGCGCTTGAAGAGCAGCAAATAGCTGGCGGAAAAAATTCCCAGCCCGGAGAAAGCGAGTAAAGTGGCAATCAGCACCACTGCGACGGAAAGCCAATTCGTGAAGCGCAGCGGAAAACCGAATAGCAGGGCTCCCCAGGCAACATAAACAGCAATGCGCAGAGTGGTGGCAACGAAGGGGTAGAGGGCCGAGCCGGTCAGCACCACGGGCAGCGAAACCTGCGTTACCAGCAGCGACTCGAGCGTCCCGCCGTCCCGGGCTTCCTGCAAACTCCTTTCAAACGTATCGAGCGCGGCGTTCAAGTAATCGAAAAAAAGAAATCCTACCAACGAATAAGCGAAGTACGTGTTGCCCTGGGGCAATGATTGGCGAAGCTCCGGCGAATCGACGAATCGAGCGACGTAATAAAACATTGCCGCCGCGAATAGAGCTTCAATCGCCTCCAAAATAAACGGGCTGCGATAGGTACTCGCGATTCGCAAGTCGCGCACGAAAAACAGCAGCAGGTCGCGCAGCGTTTGTTTCATGGCGGATGGGTCTCCTCGACCGGTTGCATGTCGCGCCCCGTTAGGCGAAGAAACGCTTCCTCAAGTGTGCTGACCGAATGCCTGGCTTTGAGAGCCGCGGGCGTATCGAAGGCGATGATCGCGCCTTGCTCAAGAATGGCCACACGGTCGGCCAGGAATTCGATTTCAGGCAACGTATGAGAAGCGAACAGCAGGGAAGTGCCTTGCGCGGCGATGACTTCCCTTTTCAGGAAGCGCCGGAACTCCGCCGCGGCAATGGCGTCCAGGCTGCGCGTGGGTTCGTCCAGTAGAAGCACCTTGGGTTGGTGAAGCAGTGAGCGCAGCAGGCTAAGCCGCTGAATGGTTCCAGAAGAAAGGGTACGCACCTGACGATCGAGCGCTTCGCCCAGGTTGAACTGTTCCGAAAGGGAGCGAATTCGTGCGCCCAGGTACTCGTTGGAAAGATGGTTCAGCCGGCCGAAGAATTGAAGATTTTCTCTGCCCGTGAGCCTGGGGTAAAAACCTCGATCGCTGCCGGCGTGGTAGCCGAGCTCGCGACGCACCGCAGCCGGCTCTCGCACGGCATCATGGCCGGCCAGCCTCGCGGACCCTCGTGTGGGGAGTAATAACGTGGCCAGGATGCGAAGCAGCGTGGTCTTTCCGGCGCCGTTCGCTCCTAGCAGCGCGACTGCTTCACCCTGCGCCAGTTCCAGCGAAATTCCGCGCAACGCCGGCGTCGTTGCCGTCGCGAATGGCTGAAGGAAGGCTCGCCAGCCGCCGCGAGCCGGAGGAAACCATTTTTCGAGTGAGTCGACGCTGATCGCGGAAGCTATCACTCTGGAACTTATAGCGTTTCCCGCAAAAGAAAACAATCAGCCGCCCGGCCTCACCCGCATCGCCGATGGCGGGGAAGGGCAATCCCCGGTAAAATACTCTTCACGGTCCCCGGCGTGCGGTATAGCTTGACGCGCACTGACAACAGGAATGCATAGGAGCGCACGGATGGTTTCGTTTGCAAATCGCGCCATTGTTCCGGAGCATGTGCTGGTGCGGCACCTCGACGGCGAATCGGTGCTCCTGAATCTCAACACAGAAAAGTACTTCGGGCTGGATGCCATGGGAACACGCATGTTCGCTTTGGTCACCGCCTCGCCCTGCATTGAATCCGCGTACGAAAAGCTATTGGAAGAATATGAAGTGCAAGGTGAAGTTTTGCGGGGTCATCTTGCCGAACTTTTGAGCCGCCTGGTGGACAATGGGCTGCTGGACGTGTTGCCTGCCGATGTGGGAACGATTCCGGCGGTTTAGCGCTCTAGACCCCGACGCGCGGAAATTGTTTTTTCGCGCCGCGGCGTTGCTTGCGTTTGTCGTGATGTCGCTACGTACTCGTGGCTACAAGAAGACGCAAGCTTGGCTGCAAAAACGCCTGGAAAGCCGAAACGCAACCGCACTGGACGCGGGCTCTATTGGCGAACTCATGCATAAAACCTGCCGCATGGTGCGCGCCGCTCAACACCACGGGTTGACGCGATCCACCTGCCTGGAAGAGTCTCTGGCCTTGTGGTACCTGCTAGGCCGGCAGAATATCAGTTGCCGCATTCGCATTGGCGTGCGCAAACAAGTAGGAAAATTCGAAGCCCACGCGTGGGTTGAATATGAAGGTGAAGCGCTGAACCAGTCCGAGGAACTGCACCGACACTACGCGCCCTTTGAGAGCGAGTTCGCTAACTTGCCGGCGGAAAAATCATGAGCGGTTTCCTCGGCGTGTTCCGTCAGAAAGAGTTTGGGGATGTGCGGCTCGAGGGGCACTCTGAATTGGTCGCGGACCTTGCGAAACACGGGCCGTCCCCGGAAGAGAGCAACACTGACGAGCAACTTCTTCTCCAGGCGTGGCGGCTTTGGGGAGAAGCGTGCCTGCAACGAATCATTGGGGACTTCAGCTTCGCCCTTGGCGACACGACAAAGAAGACGTTGTGGTGCGTGCGCGACTTCGCAGCAGCCCGGCCATTCTACTATGCGCACGCCGGAAAGGTCCGTGCACAGTCTGTCTCTGCTCGATGGTTGCCGCAAGCTGGAATGCGCCGCGGGCGCTGTGGGAGCGTACCGCACGCCGCATGAGCATGCGTGGGGGAGGAATTGCCGGCGCGGCCTACTTGCTCCGACTGTCGCTTTCACCCACCGACGAAGACTGGCAGAAAGGTGAGGAGCATGGCCGCTGGTGGCTCTGGGACGCCCTCCGGCGGCCTTTAGGACGGATCAGGATGCATGGGCAGGGCAGGGCCACTGAATCCTGACCTCCGGCTATCGTGAGGCGGAAGCTCAAATAAGAACCGGCCCGCAAAATGATCACGGGCCGGCTCCTGAAGATTGCGGTCTTTCACTACAGATTGGTTCGATGACTCTCGGAGCGAACGTATTGCTGAGGTGCTGGAAGTTCCACGCTCAAGTTCAACGAGCTCTTATTGCGAAGCACCCCCAGCGACAATGACTTAGCATCTTTGCCGCTTCGCAGCTTGTCGCGCAATTCGCTTGTCGTGCGGACCCTCTCACCGCCCACGCTGGTGATCACATCGCCCGCTTTCAGTCCCGCCTTCGCGGCCGGTGAGTCCGGAAAAACTTCGCGGACCAGAACTCCTTCTCCATCCGGCGCTCCAAAGTAGTTCCCGAAGTCGCCTTGCAGCTCTTCCGCGTTAATTCCCAGACGAGTCTGGCCCGGCGTCATAAACACGAAATTACTCAGGTCTCCCAACCCGGCGACTTCCGGCATCTCCGGGATATTTGGCATGCGGAACGAGAACCGATCCTGACCATGCATCATTCCGCTGTCGCGGCGAGCTTCCGATTTCCCCAGGGTCGCGCTGATCGTTTGCGAACGGCCGTCGCGCCATACCGTCAATTGCACCGGGCGCCCGGCAGGGATTTCGTGAATCATGCGGCGAAATTGCGCCGTGCCTTCTACACGCTGGCCATTGATCTCACTGACTACGTCGTTTTGCTTCAGTCCCGCTTTAGCGGCTGGGCTATCGGGCAGCACCTTGCCGACCACCGCGCCGCGTTCCGCCGGCAGCTTCAGGTCTTTGGCTTTTTGTTGCGTGACTTCCGACGTTTCCACGCCGAGCCAACTGCCATCACTGTCCAGGAACACTTGCACATTGCCCTGTGCCTCATTGCGATCATCTTCGATATCTTGAATGACCGTGTTGTCTATTTCTTGCGACAGGATTGCGGGCGAGGCCTCGACGACCGGTGCGGCCTTCCGTTGTTGCAGTGTCGTTGCTAGAGCCGCAACCGTGGAATTGTCGCCGTCCTGCATTCGTGCGGAAGAACCTGGCAAGGCAATCAGAGTAACACTTAGCGCCCCGAGTCCGAGACTCGTCAGCAATAGTTTTTTGTTCATGGTGTCGTTCAGCTCCTTAGGTCCTTTAGACGAAAGGAAAACTAAACGGTGGACTTCAATGCAACGATTCTTATCGTTCCGTTCACCGTGCCCAGGTGGATGGGCACCACGCCGCCGCCGTGCCCCAGCCTGCCATGCAGAACCCGCGGCTGGTCCGCTCCTCGCATTACGAACGGGAGCTCCGATGAAAAGCTCCCGTTCATGCAGCGCGCCTCCAGGTCGGCACGGAGATCCGCGGGGATCGCCAGAAGCACCGAGCCATTCGTAGTTTCCGCGGAAGCCCCGTGCAAATCGGCCGGATGCTTCCATTCCAGGTAAACATTCCCATTCGTGGTGTGGGCGTGCACATTTCCGCTGCCCTCATACACTTCGATGTTGCCATTCACCGTGTGCAGGTCGCCAATTGATTCGGCGTCCATGACGCGGAGTGTTCCGTTCACCGTGCTTAATTTGTTCAAGTGCGCGCGCCGCGGCACGTGCACGGTGTACTCCACGGCCACTTCCGCCCCACCTAGTTCCGGGTAGCGCGTGGATATGGAAAGGGCATCGGGGCGCGAGTTGACGTCGATGGAAACCAGATCCAACGCAGACTCTTTCTCCGTCGTCGTCTTCACCGCGCGCACTTCCACCTCATCTTTGTCCCACGTCTCGATGCGCACCGTACCGTTCACGTTCGACAGTTCGAACGAACCGTCGGCCTGCAGCGGAAATGTTTTCGTAAACTCGCGCGTCACTCCGAAACAGTGCGGAGCAGCGAGAAATACAGCCAGGAGAATAGCCATGCAGACGCCACGGGTTGCGGAGCGAGCCATAATCGAACCTCCTTCGAAAACTTTCATCCGACGGGAGCCCCCAGGACACCGATAAACTCTTGTCAGCCACCCCAATCGTGCAAAGCTTCAGCGCAGCTGAAAATTAAACGTTACGGTCGAAATTACATCTACCTTCTTACCGTCCCACTCTTCAGGATTCAGCCGCCATTGCCTGACCGCGATTGTCGCTGCGTCTACCAGCGCTGGTTCGCCTTCCAGGACTTTTTCCACCACCAAGGTTCCGTCCGTCTTCAGCCGTACTTGCAGCCTTACAACGCCTTGCACGCCGGCCTTGCGCGCCAGTTGCGGATATTCCGGAGGCGGCTGATTCAGCACGTGCTTCATGAACTCGTCCTGGTCCTCATGAAGGCCGCCCGTAAGCCCGATTTCCAGGCGCGTAATTACAGTGTCGAACCAGTCCCCCCTCCCGCCGGCAGCAATCGCCGGCGGAGCTTCGGCAGTTTGGCTCGGTATCGTGACCGGCGTGAAGCCCGCTTGCTGTAGCTTTTCTTCGATGCGATGCTTCTGCTCCTGCAAAAGCGAGTTGCGCAGCGTGCTGTCCGCGTCGAGATATTGCAGACGAATTTTTCCTGTAGCCGTATGCAGCCGCAGTACCGCTCCTCCGCCATTGAGCCTGCCCATGGCGTGCACCACACCATCCGGGCGCGCGCGCGCGTTCAATAGTAGCGACGGATCTGCTTCAATCCGATGCACGCCGCCGCGATCGACCGTGGCATCAATCGTCGCCGCAATATTCCGCGGCAGATACAGAACGATGTCGCCGGTTTCAGAAGCCAATTGCGAAGGGCCCGGAAGCCGCACGGTTTGCCGGGGGTCGTTGGAGTCGGGCGCTATCCACGCAGTGATGGTGCCATCTCCGGTTGCGGCGCGAACGGTATTGGTGACCTTGGTCAAGCAGATGCTCCCGCCGCTCGTCACCACTTCCAGAGGGCCGGCAACATACATCATGCGAATTCCGCCGCCGCCATTCTGCGCGCGTACCGATCCGTGCACTTCGCCAAAATCGATCTGGCCACCCCCGGTTCGCACGGTCACCAGCGTGCCGGCTTCTCCTACCGTGATGTTTCCGCCTTCTGTTTCCAATTGTGCGACGCCTTGGATCTTTCCCGCGCGGATGTGCCCTCCACCGGTGCGCAGTTTCGCGTTACCCGCAATATTGCCGGCTCGAATGTGCCCGCCAGCGGTGTAAGCATCAAAATCGCCGAAAACATCTTCTACGCTGATATGGCCGCCCTGGGTTTCGATCTTGGCCATGGGATGCCCGATCATCGCGGCGGGTCGATCAAAGCCAATGCGGCCGGTAGTAATGTTGCCGCCGTCGGTTTCCAGAACAACGCGTCCACCCAGATCCGACGTTTCGATATCGCCTGCGCCGGTGGAAACTTCCACGTTGTAGTCCACCGGCACGCTAACGAGGAATTTCACCCAGAACTGTGCTTGCTGCTGCTTTCCTCCTGCTCTTACGTGTTGCTGAGGAATCGTTCCTGTGATGGTCACGCCCGACGCATTACTCGCGGCAGCCAACGCGTAATTCTGCAGTAGTTTCGTTGCCAGCGGTTCGCGCGCATCGGTTTCGATGTGTACCGAGTAGTGGATGGCGCGAGGCGACCCGGGAGGCTGCTTCTGGATATTCACCGAGCCCAGGTCCGTCGTCACGTGTAACGTCAGGCCTTCGGAGGTTGGAATTGTTCCAGAGCGCTCCGCGGACAGGTGCGGGGGAGTGTTTTCGCCGCTCCAAACGGGGGCAACGGAAAGCAGCAGCGTGAGAAGGAGCGCTCCCCCCAACGCGGGAAAATTTCCGCGCGGTTGGTCGTCAGAACGCGAGATACAGGGCTCTATGCGCATGCGGTTAGAAAATCCAGCTCGTTAGATCACTGTTCATTACGCGCAGCAATTTGCCGCAACGCTGCGGCACTTTGTAGGCGAACGTAGCGGCTGGGATCCTTGCGCTGCAAATCCTCGAGCGTGCGGATCACATTGGCCATCGATTCATCCGCAGAACCGGCCACAACACCCGGAACTGCTGACGGCGCGTGCCCTTCCGGCAAACTAGGCATGGGCATCAGCCCTTCCGGTGAATTCTGCAAAGAGCGCACCAACAAGTTCACAGCTTCTACGCGAACTCCCGGGTTCGTATCATACTGCAACGCCTGCAAAAGAGTGTCGCGAACGGCTTGATCCGATGATTCATCGCCCAGAGCTTCCAGCGCCTTCAGACGCACTGCCGGGTTCTGGTCCTTGCGCGCCGCGGAAAGCAGCGCATTGCGCACCGCAGCATCCCTGGCTCGAGCTTTCAGCGCCTCCAGGCAATCCAGCCGCACACCTGGATCGAATCGCTCGCCGTTCGCTAACACGTAGGTAAGCACTCGCCGCACGTCCGAGTCATCCAGGCTGCCGGTCAGCTCGACTGGTTGCTCCGCGCTCAGTTGCAACCGCACATTCTGCTTTTCTGAGGAAGAGGAGGGCGTCAAGTTGATTCCGGCGACGGCCATCTTGGCGAGTTGATCGTCGGTCAAGCGCACGCTGGGACGCACATCGATGGCCTGATCCATGCCATTGCTGGGATTGCGGCTCGCGTACCATTCGGTGGATTGCACCCCCAGAACAAGTCCCAAAGCCACTAGCGCTCCCCCGCTCAACGCGGGATGAACGATCAACCAGCGGCGCAGCCATGCGAATCGCAGCGGAGTTTCTTTCACGCGCGGCCGCGTCAAATCGTCGAGTTGCTCGGCCAGTTCGCTGCGGCATTGCGCTAAGAGAATGCCGGAGGTATCCAGTTCGTCTGCCGCTTGAGAGACCCCGCCCATGGCATCTTGAAAGCTACGTTCCTCGGAGAGTTGTGTGCGACAGGCCTCGCATTTGGCGAGATGGTACTCGATCTGCGCGCGCTCCCGGTCGTCCACTTCATTACATAGATAAAAAACAAAAAGCGGCACGACTTCCGCGCAAGTATTTTTCGGGCTCATCGCAGAACTCCCAATTCACTGCGGAGTTTCCGCGTCGCACGAAACAGTGAATTCTTTACGGTTTCTTCGCTGGTTCCCAGGGCGTCTCCGATGGCGCGGAGTTTCAACCCCTGATAATGCTTCATTTCAAACACGATGCGTTCGCGCGGAGACAACCGTTCCATGGCCACAGCTAGCCGCGCTTGAATTTCTTTTCCTACCAGGTGGCGCTCGGGATCCAGGGTAGGACGATACTCCCGCTGGCGTTCGAAGAAGTCCGTTCCCCCATCCTCATACTTCGCGGGGTGCAATTCAGGAGCCTGATCCTCTGGGCGAGCCTGGCGGCGTCGCAGGTGGTCCAGGCAGACGTTGGTGACGATGCGGTACAGCCAAGTGTAAAAACTGCACTCAAAGCGGAAGCGGTGGAGATTGCGGTAGACCTTCAGAAAGGCTTCCTGATAAACGTCGCGCGCATCTTCCGTGCGCTTCATTAGGTTCAGCGCCAGCCGCAGTACGTCCCGGTCGTAGCGCCGCACCAATTCCTCGAAAGCGTCACGGCTACCCGCCTGTGCTTCCTGCACGAGGTGTCGATCATCAAGGTCGGCCAACGAGATCACCCTAGCCAGCCCAGCCGCGGAAGCGCTAGTCTGACTGGTTTCATTCGCGAGAGCTAAAGCCAAATTGGGTAACGGCATATTCGCTTTCTCTTTGCCAATTCTGGTGTATCCCGCTCCACCAAAACACGTTAAGGGATGGACTCCCCCGGCAACGAAAAATCATCTACCGATACCCTTATTCGACGCGGTCTACACTCGATTGTGAGCAGTCCGCGACCTGGTTACCCTTTTTCCCGACCGAAGCTCACCCTTGCGCCCGTAGATGCAGGCACAGCCCATAATGACAAGACGAAGTTAGGCAGGCAAAAGTTTCTCGCCTGGACTCAATCGCCAAGCCACCAGCGGCAGTCCCAGGAGCAGCGCCAGCGTGGCCACCACCAGGTAACCCTGGGCGTGGTAGAAACTGTCCGGTTGCGAGAGCAGCTCGAGAGCTCCCGTCGTCAAGTCCACCGAGGCAATCACCAAAAGAAGTCCTAGAAGATTGAAGCGAGACACTCGGCGAACTCCGATAACCATGACTCCCAGCAGGATGGCATGGAGCAGAAATTGCTTAAAGAAGTCGGTGGGTGATCCCCAATTTGAAACCAGGGAAGCAGCTACTCCTAAGAACAGAACCATGCGCACCCATCGTACGCGAACTTCGGCGCCGAGCACGGAGGACGCCAAGGCAAAGATTCCCGTGAGGAACAATGCCCGAAGGAGGGTCCCGCCAATGACCGTTGCGGCCGGGAACATCGCGTCAAACGAATCTCCGAAATGAGCCGGGTAACCTCGATGGACCGTCGGCCACCATTGCGCGACAACTCCCAGAAGGCGGTTCAGGCCGATCCATAGCGAGGCGCCTCCCAGCCCGATCCAAAATGCGTCACGGTAATAGTCGCCAGGCATCCCGAGCCACGTGGGTATTCGCTCTTCGCCAAACGCCCTGGCGGCAAAATGCCATGCGAAGCCGTACAGCAACACGATGCCGCCCAAAATCACTGCGCTGAATATGAGTACCCCCACCGTTGCGGTTCCAAAAAACAAACGCAGTGACATGGCGGTGGGATATTGAGCCATTAAATTCGGAATGCCTTTGCCAAGCAGAATATCCCCGAGAAATGCCGCCAGCCCCACAAGTCCCCACTGGAACATTCTCCGCCAGGGAACATGCACGGCGGGTTCGGAGCGCCAGCGTTTGAAGTAAAAGACAATCACACTGATCAGCAGGCCCAGGCCGAGAATCACTTGCCCGACGGAAATGAGGGTGCGTGGCAAAGTCAGCTCCTGCTGCTTGCGCACGAACTCCTGCGGAATTTTCACATAGGTGCGGTAGTTGGCCGGCTCGTCGCCGAGAACTTGCAACTCGATGCGGGCGTAGGCATGGTCGGTGGAATCCTTCGTGCCTGAATTTTCAGCATCGAGGGGCGTCTTTTGTTGCCAGGTCAAAGTGTGGTCGGTCCGGTTGGGATGCTTTTCCGAATCCGCTTCCACCAGTTTCCATCCGCTCAAGTCGATCTTTTTCTGCTCGCTTAGAAATTTCTCTGCGATTGCCTGGGCCTGCTGTTTGCTGAGATTGGCGCCCTTCGCGGCTTCCGCCATGGTGTGGCGGAAGGCCTGCACAGTGCCATCGGGCTGCAGCGTGACGGCAAACTCCTCTGGCTGGGAATCGCGGAAATAGCGGACGCGCCAAAGTGATCCGGGAACTCGTTGTTCATAAATTTTGTTGATTTCCGCGATGGGCATGCGGCGTCGCAGGTATTCATTGGCCAACGCATTGGTGGTGTCCACAAATTGCGCGGTTCGGTGATAACTATTAGGCTCCAGACCGTGTTGCTTCATGACCGCGTCGCCACGGGTGATTGCCGCGCGCGCATTGACGGAGACCTTCAGGTAATCGCCAATGGTTTCGTGCGTCATCTTCCATGCCAGCAATCCGCCGACGATCACGCATAGCGCCAAAAAGCCAATCATCCCCGCCGTAAGCGGATCATAACGCCGCGCGGCAACGGCTGCGTTCTCCGTGGCCGGCCGATCGGTGATGCTAATCTCTTGCGCTTCGACGCCGTTCAGTAAATCATCCACGGGCTCGAAACTCCCGCGCAGCAGATACGAAATGCCAGACCATGCCAGCGGGGCAACCGCCGCCAGGCCCACAACGATGCCGGAAGCTTTGTAATACAGATTGTCTGAACGGATAAGCAGCAGTCCCACCAGCGATGCGTCCACCGTGTAGTGCCAGATCAGTGTTGCCACGATGCCCCAACGCAGCATCACCAGCCCCGTCACGATTCCGATCATGCCCACTTCAATTCCTCGGATGTACCCTGGTTCCTGGGGATATGCGCTATGTAGGAAGCTCCAGAAAAAAGCCGGCAGAATCACAGCGACGATTCGCGACGCGGTCAGTTTTTCGAGATACGGGATGGCAAACAGCCGGAAGAGAAATTCTTCGCTGGTGGCCGCCATCACGCCAATCGCTACCCCCGCGATCCAGGGAATGGCAGTATTGAATACCTCGGAATAATTTGTGTCCTGCGGGGCCCACACGCCAAATTTGCTGCCAATCATGTAGAACGCGACGATGAAGCCCATATGCGCCGCGGCCAACGAGAGGCCTACAATCGACGCGCAGAAGAATTCCTTGGAGCGCAAGCCGCGTCGGCTGAATGCTTCATACAGCCGCATGCGCGTAGGCTGCGTGGAGCGATACAACGGCTCGCCACCCGGCAGCACCAGCGTGACCATCAATCCCGATGCCAACGCGCCCGCTGCAATTTGCAACAGCGTCTTGAGCACAAAACTTGCGTACGTAACGTGGGTGTCATAACCCGCGCGGTAGGCATCCCACTGGTTCACCTGCATCAGAAAGAACAACAGCGCGACGATCGCCCCAATTTTCAGCGCCGGCGCCCATGTCGTTTTTCTTTGCCGCGTCAACGAAATGCCCAGCCACAGCGCTCCTCCCAACAGGAATCCATAAGGAATAAGGGCAATCTCGTTGTAGAAGGTGTTCGTGGAGCGCAGTTTCTGGTAGCCGCGCGACCACGCTTCCGGCACTTGCAGGTATTCCTGTGTGCTGGCGAGGCGATCGCCATCGAGCCCCACCTGTAACCGGTAGGGCGCTTCCTTGGCCTTGAACCCCTTGCGCTCCCAGGTGAACGACCAGTCCACACGATTGGGGCGCGTTTCAGAGTTTGCCTCCTCGGGCAGAAATTCCCAGTTGTTCAGGTCGTCGCCGAACTTGTTCTGCAGAAACGCTTGCGCCTTGGCAAGCGCCTCATCGTGATTCAGCGAATTTGCGGCGCGCACTTCTTCGATTTTGTGCTCGTACCCCACCACTTTCCCTGCGGGGCTCAACCTCACCCGGTATTCCTCCTCCTGCAGCGGCCGGAAGAATCGCACTTCCCAATACCAGATGTTCAGTTCGCTGGACATCAGCCGGTTCGCCTGCTGCAAGCCTAGTTCGCGTTCCAGGTAGGTTTTCGCGTTTTCGTCGACGGCAAAGTTGATCGTTACTTGGTATCCGTTCAGGTTCTCGCCCAGGCTTTGCACGAATTGCTTCGCGCGGTTCTGCGCTTCCGTGCGCGACACTTTGAAATCCACTGAAGCTTCCGGAAACGCACGGAAGAAATATTTCTGAGCAAAAATCAGGCCGATGATGCCGAAGATAATCCACAGAATGAGCGCGCGCTTGTCCGACCCCGTCAATCGAGCTTCCGGCAATGGAGCCTCCCTGACCGCTGGGCAATCCAAAGGCCCACTCTACTGATACGTGGGCCTAGGACGCAAGTTTCACGAAAGGCGGAGGTTACATGGAGAATGGTATAAAGAAGAGACATGTCCATCAGTCTGCAGACAGAAGTTCGCATGGTGAAGGGAGTGGGGCCGCAACGCGCGGAGCTTCTGGCGAAACGCGGCATTTTGACACTCGAGGATCTGCTGAACTATCTGCCGTTCCGTTACGAAGACCGCATTCACTTTTCCAGGATTAAAGACGTTCAGCCCAACGGCGTCTACACCCTCCGTGCCCGCGTCATGAGCGGCCAGGCCGTCCGCGGCAGGTATGGCCGCGATGCCATCTATCACCTTCTCGTTCAGGATGAAAGCGGTTCGCTGCCCTGCAAATTCTTTCATGGTGGATACCTGGAAGGACGCCTGAAGCCCGGGCAGGAACTAATTCTTCACGGCAAAGTCGAGATCGACAAGTTGCGGCCGGCGCGCCACGAAATGGTGAATCCGCAAATCGAAGTGCTCGGCGCCGGCGAAGTCGATTCTGCCGAGATGGGCCGCATCGTACCCATCTACGAAGCCATCGGCACCTTTGGCACGCGCATGATTCGCCGCGCGGTCTACGCCACGCTGCAGAATCTCGATCCGAACATTCCCGACATTCTGCCGCCCGCGCTGCGCGAACGGCTACGCTACCCATCGCGGCGTGACGCTTTGATCTGCACGCATTTTCCGGCGCAGGGAGAATCTCTCGCAGCGCTGAACTTCTTTCGTTCACCCGCGCAACAGCGCCTCATCTTCGAGGAATTTTTCCTCTACCAGTTGAGTCTGGCGCTGGGACGCAAAGCTGCTCGCAAGGAGAACGCCATTGCTTTCCACGTACGCGAAGACCAGGTCCGTGAAGCCTTGAAACGTATTTTGCCCTTCAAACCTACCAATGCGCAGAAACGCGTGCTCGCCGAAATTGCCGCCGACCTGGAAAAGCGTGTGCCCATGAATCGCCTGCTGCAAGGCGACGTTGGCAGCGGGAAGACGATTGTCGCGCTGCAAGCGGCGGTAATCGCCGCGGAAAACGGTTGCCAGACGGCGCTGATGGCCCCCACTGAAATTCTTGCCGTGCAACATTATCTTTCCGCGCGCCGCATCCTTGCGCCCGGCGGCTACACCGTCGAATTACTGATCAGCGGCCTGAAATCTACCGACAAGGCTGCCGCACTGGAACGAATCCAATCGGGTGAAGCAAGGCTCGTCATCGGGACGCATGCGTTGATCGAAGACAACGTGGAATTCCGGCGACTGGGCTTCGTCGCCATCGATGAACAACACCGCTTTGGCGTGCTACAGCGCAAGAGGTTGATGGACAAGGCCGCGAGCCATGGCCACGCTCCCCATGTTCTCGTGCTCACCGCCACGCCCATTCCGCGCACACTTTCTCTCACGCTCTATGGCGACCTGGAAGTTTCGGTGCTCGATGAACTGCCGCCGGGCCGCACTCCCATCGAAACTCGCACCACTTCGGAAAAACATCTTCCCGGTGTGTGGGAGTTTCTCCGCCGGGAAGTGAAAGCCGCCCACCAAGGCTATATCGTTTATCCCGTTATCGAAGAATCGAAACTGGAGTTGAAAGCGGCCATCGAGGAATTCGAGCATCTATCGAAAACCGTTTTCCCCGAACTCAAGCTTGGCCTGCTCCATGGGCGCCTCTCCAACGAAGAGAAGGAAGACGTGATGCAGAAGTTTCGCCGCAACGAGGTACAGATTCTGGTGGCTACCACCGTCGTTGAAGTGGGCGTCGACGTTCCCAACGCCACCGTGATGATCATTGAGCACTCCGAGCGCTTTGGTCTGGCGCAATTGCACCAGCTGCGCGGTCGCATCGGCCGCGGCGCCTCACGATCCCACTGCATCCTCGTTGCCCCCTACCGGATGAGCGACGACGCGCGCACTCGCCTGGAAACCATGGTACGCACCACCAATGGCTTCGAGATCGCCGAAACCGATCTGCAAGTTCGCGGTCCCGGCGAGTTTTTTGGCACGCGCCAGTCCGGCGAACTCGGCTTCCATGTTGCGAATCCGTTGCGCGATCGCGAACTTCTGGAACTCGCACGCAAGGAAGCGTTTTCCATCGCCGAAGATCCCGGGCAAGTAGATTCTTTGCAGAAGATGCTGCGCCTTTTGCCGCCTCTGTGGCAGCGGCGCTACCATCTCGCCCATGTCGGCTGAGCATGCATCGAAACGAACCATGCGCGTGATTGCAGGTAAATTTCGCAGCCGTTCGCTCAAAAGCCTGAAAGGGCTAGCTCTGCGCCCCACCAGCGACCGTCTACGCGAAACGCTCTTCAACGTGCTGGCCGATCGCGTTCCCGACGCCCGGTTCGTCGACGCCTTTGCCGGCACGGGTGCCGTTGGCATCGAAGCGCTCAGCCGCGGTGCTCGCGAAGTCATCTTCATCGAAAACCATGCGCCAGCCGCCGCGTTGATTCGCAAAAATTTACAAACGCTCGGGATTCAATCACTCGCCAGCGTGCTCGTGCTCGATGCCCTGCGCGGGCTCGAGCGACTGGTGGCGAATCCTCCGACGGCCTCGTCCCTTGTGGACATTGTCTATCTGGACCCGCCGTACGCCGCTGCGCAAGAATACCGCCGCGTGCTGACCTTTCTTGGCGCCGCTCCTTTTTTGGCGGACGGCAGCCTGGTGATCGCGGAGCATCGTTCTTCCGTCGAACAGCCGGAAACGTTCGGAAGCCTGTCGCGAGTGCGCGCGCTGCGCCAGGGCGACGCCACGCTCAGTTTCTATCGCTTTACCTCCTACAACTTGCCGGTGGCACCGGAATCGTAGTAAACCCATTTCTAGTCCCGCACATCTATTCTGTTTTGAGTTTTTTTCAGGTCTCCCCCAGCCTGCGCGAATAACGGCTTGCCGCGATATAATTGAGGATTAATGGCGCACAGGTTTCAAGTCAGTTCCCTTGACGTGCTCGGGCAAAGAGAGCAGCCGCCTCTGTTTGTCCCCTCGCGGAAATTCCGTGTGAATCCCTTCGATCTGCTGGGCCAGGGTGAAATCTACCCTTACCCTGTACGACTTCCGGGCCGCGTCCAGCCGAAACTCACGATTGCCTGGAACAGTTTTCATCAGAATTTCCTCAGCGGCATTCCCGTGCTTTTTCAGAGCGGCCGTCTGCCAAAGGGTGCGCCGCCGCCAAAGGTCTTTCGCGATTGCATCATTGAGCGAGCCATGCCGCGGCGCGCTATTCTTGCGTCCTTCCTGCTCTATGTCGCCGCGATTCTTATGCCCTGGCCGGACCTTCCCGCTGCGCCACTGCACAATCCCGCGTTTGATAATACTCAGCTGACCTGGTCAGGCCGCATCGAGGATTTGCCGCTAGTGAATATCCCTAAACAGAAATCAGCCGCTAAGCCGAAAGCTCCTGCGCCGGAGCCGGTGACGGAGGAAAATACGGATGCCTACCACCCGCGGCAGCGCATCTACACAGACCCGGTGCATCCCACGCATCCACGGCAAACCCTGGTGAATCCTGCCGCTCCTCCGGAAGCGCCGAAATTTCTTCCTCCTATGCCGAACGTAGTGCAGATTGCCGCAGCGGCTCCGGCGCGGCCGCGCATCGAGATCAGCGAGAAAACGCTCGGCAAACTTCGTCCGAAAGAAGTGAAGGCCGCGGCCACGACGGACGTGCCCGCGCCGGATGCGCCGAATTTCGAACGGCGCGCCGCGGAAATCAGTTTGGCCGCTTCGCAGTCCGGTCCGGAGCGGCCAAAACTTCAGATCAATGCTGGGTCCGCACCACGCGTTGCTGAACACTCGCAAGTGGGCGACAATGCGCCGGCACCGGATACGGCACTCTCATCTTCAAACAATTCCGGTGGCGCTCCTTCCACGTTAATCGCGCTCTCTAATTCACCCGCTCCCCCAACGCCCGTCATTCCTGTGCCCCAAGGAAATCTGGCGTCGCGCGTCGCTATTTCTCCAGAAGGGAAGCCGGGCGGCACGGGTGCTTCGTCGAACGGGGGAGCCGGCGCTGGGGCTGGGAACAGCAACGTCGGGATCAGCATCAGCGGAGGAAGTCCCAAGCCAAATGCGGGTGCATCGGGACTTGGAACTCCCGGAAGGCTCACTTTGCCCAAAGCGCAAGCAGGCTACAAGCGCCCTGACCAAAATTTGGCTGACGAAGATCCACCCGAACGCACTGGGCCGCCCAATTTTGCAGCATTGGCGCCGGATGCGAAGCCGGAGCAGATATTTTCATCGAAGCGCGTGTATTCCATGAACGTGAACATGCCGAACCTGAATAGCGTTACCGGAAGTTGGCTGATTCACTTTTCCGAATTGCATCTTGCCGATTACCGGCACCGCTCGGGTAATGTCAGCGCGCCGGTGCCGCTGCGCAAGGTCGATCCTAAATATCCGCAGACGCTGATGCAGGATCACGTGGAGGGTCAGGTGATTCTTTACGGCGTAATCCGAAAAGATGGCACCGTGGATAGCATCCAGGTGGTGCATGGCATCGACGATCAGCTGGATGCCAACGCGGTTTCTGCCTTTGCTCTGTGGAAATTCGAACCCGCCACGAAAGAAGACCAGCCGGTTGATCTCGAGGCTATCGTCTACATTCCATTCCACGCACCTGCCCGGCCTTGAGCCGAGTCTTTGCTACAGGCCTCGTACAATTTCACCAGCGTGTACAGCGCGTGATTCACTGGCACCGGCACTTTTAGTTCCTCGCCCAGTCGCGCCACATGCCCATTCAGCGAATCGATCTCGGTCTTCTTGTTCCGCGCCATGTCTTGTGCCGTCGACGACCGCGTCCCGCTCATTTGTTTGGCGATCTTGAACGCTCCGGCGACCGCCATTTCCGGGTCCTCTAGTCCCGGCGGGTGTATTCCCTTGGCCTTTGCCACTGCCAGAACTTCATGGACCGCCGCTTCGACGACGCGCTTCGCGTCGGCGCTAGCGATGATTTCGCCATAGGTAGCCCGCCCAAGGCCCGAGACCGCGTTTAGCGCGCAATTCCAAACCAGCTTGGTCCAGAGTTCACCCTCAATATTTTCGGATATACGGCAAGGAACGTGGGCGCGCGAAAAAAGATTGGCGATCATTTCTGTTTCTTTGCTCTTTGGCCCGACCACCAAATCACCGCGGCCCAGATGCTTCAACTGTCCTGGCGCAGACATCGCCGCGGCAACATAAACCACGGCGGGCAGGGCAGCGATCCCGGAAGCTCGGCGAATCTCTTCCACATTGTCGACGCCGTTCTGCAGGCTAATCGCGATCGCGTGCGGCGAAATGTCTTTTGCCAACTCCTGTGAGGCTGCGGCTGTGTCCGTGGTCTTCACGCTCAACAGCACCACGTCCGCGCCCTTGGCCGCGGCGATTTCCGTCGAAGCTTCCGGGTGCACCGTTTCGCGAAATTGCACCGTGTCGAGCAGTAGCCCGGATTTCCTCACCGTCTCCACAAACGCAGCCCGACCGATCATCACCACCGGAGCGCCGGCGCGCGCCAGCATCCCGCCGAAATAGCTGCCGACCGCCCCGGCGCCCAGCACCGCGATTCGCGGCCACCTTGTTTCGTCGTTCATCCTGCAATCACCCGAATCAGTTTATCGATATCCTGCTCGGTATTATAGAGGTGCGTGGAAACTCGAATGTTTCCTTCGCGCAAACTGGGAAATACCTTCTCTTTTTTCAGGCGCTCGTGACATTCCCGCGTTCGCTCCGGAGTGTGCGCCGCAAAGCATCCGTACGGCCCCTGATGTTGTGTCTCAGTCGGACTCGTCCTCACAAATTGATCGTGTGGCAGCGATTCGAACAGCTGCGCCATAAGCTTTCGATTGTGCGCCGCTACCGTCTCCACCCCCACCTCGTGCAGAAAGCGCAGCGAAGCGTCCCATGCTGTCAGATTGAAGTAACTCGCCGTTTCCGAGGCGTCCCAGCCTCGCGCTCCCGCCGCCGCTTTCGGGTTTTCAAAAATCAGGTTCGCATAATCGTTCAAGCCTTCGATCCCCTGCCAGTAGAACGGACTCGGTCGGAATCTTGCCATCAGTTCACTTGCTCCCCAAAAGAAACCTGAACCATAAGGGCCCAGCAACCATTTGTAGCCGGAGCAGGTGATGAAGTCCGCGCCAAGTTGCTTCACGTCCAGCGGAATCGCGCCGCAACACTGGCTCACGTCCAGGGCCAGCAGCGTCCCTTGCGCGTGACAAGCCGCGCCCAACTTCGCTGCCCCCAGCATCGCGCCATCATCGAATCGCACCATGCTCGCAGAAACCACGCGCGTCTTCGGTGTCAGTGCGGCGACGAAATCGTCTGCCGTGATCCACTGCTCGCGGGGAGCAATCAGCTTGAGCTTGATACCTTCCCGCGCCTCCATTGGTTTCCAGGTGGTGATTTGCACCGGGAATTCGCGATGAGCGGTCAGGATTTCATCTCCCGGCTTCCAACTGAGGCCGTAAGCCAAGGCCGTCAGGCCGGCGCTCGCACCAGTCGTCAAGGCAATTTCTTCCGGCTTCGCGCCGATCAGATTCGCAATGGAAGTTCGAACGCGCTTGGGCAAAGCCATCTCTCCCTGATCGGTCAAAGCATGCGGAAACTTTTTCCATTCCAGGGCGGCTTCGACCGCGTCCAACGAAACCCGTGGCATCGGTGCTTGCCCCGCCGCGTTTAGATACACCACCGCCTCGTTCGCATACCACGCTTGCCGCCAATCCACACTCGGGGTCATTGCTGTTGCCACGGAACGCCTCCCACACACCTACGTCCATCTTTTGGATAAAGGCGGAAACACACAAGGTCCAAATTGGGAGGGCCTAAAAATGATTGCGGAGTTCGCGGAACGCCGGCACGATCACCAATTTCCCGTTTCCCGCCATCACCGGTTCGTGTTCCAGGTGCCAGGTGTTTACATGCGGGATGTACACGGCATTCAGTCCTGCTTGCATCGCCGGATTGATGTCGCTGCGCGGGCTGTTGCCAATCATCCAGCCCAGGGTCTTCACAATCTTGTGTTTGTTCACCAGCAGGCCATAGGTCTTGGCGTCTTTCTCCGAAACGATTTCGATAGCCTCGAAAAATCCTTGCAAGCCGGAGCGTTCCACTTTCGCGGCTTGTTCGGCCGGTTCTCCCTTGGTGAATAAAATCAGGCGGTGCCTCGTCGTCAAGTACGCCAGCGTTTCGGGCACGCCGTCCAGGATTTTCGGTGGAGTCTTCTCCAGTTCCATCACGCGCATGTGTACCTGCGCCAGAATTTCCCGTTTGGCCATCTGGTCCGCCAGCTTCATGTATGTTTCTTCCAGCGAGCGCCCGAAGCTCCGCACGCCGTAACCATACTGGCGAATGTTCTTGCGTTCCGTTTCATTCAGGATGTGGCGGATATAGGCGCGGCTGTAGCCACACGGCTCGACTAGGCTGATGAAATCCTCGATCAGCTTTTCGAAGAAAACATTATTTTCCCAGAGCGTGTCATCCGCATCAATCAGCAGCGTGTTGCGTCTCATAGTCGTGATGAGTGTAGTGCTTCGTGCTCCTCTGGCCAGCGTTGCGATCCGGCAGCCCGATTAGTGTAGCAGCCCCAGTGCGTCTTCGACGATCACCCGGGCGGCATCCGGCCGCGCCATCTCTGCTGCCGCGCGCTTCATCGCCGCCAACTTCTCCGGGCATTCCAGTAGGCCGGCAATCTTCCAAGGCGCCGCGGGAAGATTGTTGCAGCGAACGGCTACGCCCGCCTCCAGCAGGTGATCGGCATTGCGCGATTCCTGCCCCGGAATCGGTTCGACAATAGCCATCGGCAATTCTCGCGCCAGCGCTTCCGAGGTCGTCAACCCGCCGGCTTTCCCCACCAGCAAATCCGCGGCCGCCATGTACTGATCCATTTCCGGCGTGAAGCCGACCGTGACCAGGCGCTCTGATCCGCCGGCCAATTTCCCCGCGCCCCGCGAAATCCGCTCCAGCCGTTTCTTTAACTTTTCAGATTTGCCGGCGATGGCCACAATCTGCCACGGACGTTCTAGCGCCAGCAGGCCTTTCACCAACTGTTCTACCGGCCCCAATCCGTAGCCGCCTGCCGCAATCAGCACCACCTGCGCTTGCGGGTCCACATCCAAGCGCTTGCGCGCTTCCGCTTGATGCACTCGTTTTCCGAACACCGGATCTATCGGGATGCCGGTTACGCGCAACTTTTCCTGCGGTACTCCAATCCGCGCCAGGTACTCGGCCGACTCCGCTAGTGCCACACAGTAGCGGTCCACGGTCCGGCACAACCACATGGCGTGGACGTCGTAGTCGGTCACTACAATGGCGTGTCGCGCCTGCAATTTGTTTTTTGCGATTAGCCACGCCAGGATTTCCGCCGGCAGAAAATGTGTGGCAATGCACAGATCTGGCTGAACCTTCTTCAGCATCCGGATCATTGGCTGAGTATTCAGCCGGTCCAGTGCCAGCCGCGGTCGCGGGTGCTGCCACGGTTGGTCGGTGCGATCATACAGCAATCCCATCAGCCCGGGCGCGCGCCGCACCATCTTGATATAGGTCTTGTCGTAGAGTTGCTGAAATACTTTGCTTACGTAGGCGAGTGCGTCAATGTGCTCCACGGAGCAATCGCCGTGTGCCAGAAACGCTTTTTCAAGCGCTTGTGCTGCGCGAACGTGTCCGGCGCCCGATGACGCCGAGAGCACCAGCACACGTGGTTTGTGATTCAGCGGCAGGGCTGCGCTCATCGCCAGGACGCGCTAAGCGCTTTTGCGCTGGCCGGCGGAAAGCTGTTCCAGGATGTTCCGCGCAATCTTTTGGATTTCGCCAAAGCGCGTCAGATATTCCTGGAACTCCGAATTGAGCAATTGCGCTTCCTGCGGCCCAAGCTGGTTTCGCAGAATCATGTCGCGCAACTTCACCGGGTGCGGAAGCAGCGCGTCTTCCTGCAATTCTTCGAGCGCTTGTTTTGCATTGTAGTGGTACATGATTGTCCCTCGGTATCGCCGCAACATCGCGGCAAAACTGTCCCTCGCCATTCTACGCAAAAAGAAGTGCAGCGAGTGGCGGTGAGGAAGGTATTTCGCGAGCGGGATTACGCCGCGGAGGCGCGGACGGGTACAAACTCGTACTTTTCGATTTTGGCCGCAATTCCAGTCTTGCCGTTTTCGTCGGTTTCGATGCGCACGACCCGCCCGTGGCATCTTATGTTGACGTCGCCCGCGGTGATCATCTGCTGCGGCAGCGTCAGAATGAAATCGATCTCGCTGCCATCCTCGAATCGCGCTTCGGTGAGGAAATACAAGCCGCGATAGCTTACGTCTCTCGTTTGTGCCTTGAGTTCAGGGCCGCTGGCGTCTCGCGCCAGCACGCGCACCGGCAGGGTCATCACAAACCGCCTCGCTTCGCGGCGGTCAGACAGATCGCCCATCAGGCCCCCCTGTAGTTCTCGACCACGGCGAACGTATCACTGGCAGCGACAGACTGCAATCCGTAATTCCCACTTTTTAGCTCTAGTACGCCCCCTCCTGCCCTAGAAGGACCAGAACTACCATGTTCCCCAGAATATTTCTCGCCATCTACGCGTGAATACAGTTGCGGTCTACTCAATTGCTCGTTCCATTTTCAGTTACACTGGATTTTGCTCGCAACCAACCATGAGTTCTCACGCTTCCCAGACCCTCTTTTTGAACGGACCCGTCGGCCGGCTGGAGGCCATCCTCTGGACTCCCAACCATCCGCGCGTTCCTCACTTGGCCGCGGTCATCTGCCATCCGCATCCATTGTTCGGCGGCACGTTGCACAACAAAGTCGTCTATCAGGCGGCCAAATCGATCGACGCCTTGCGCATTCCGGTGTTGCGTTTCAATTTTCGCGGAGCCGGCCTCAGCGCGGGAGCCCACGATACGGGCCGCGGAGAGCAAGGCGATGTTCAAGCCGCCATCGATTTTCTTGCCACGGAATTTCCGCGCACGCCCCTGCTACTCGGCGGCTTCAGTTTTGGGAGTTGGGTGGGGCTTCGTAGGGGATGCGCCGATCCGCGCGTAACCGACCTGATCGGACTCGGCGTTCCGGTGAACGACTCCGACTTCACGTACCTTTCAGCCTGCGTGAAGCCAAAACTCTTCGTCAGCGGCTCCAACGACGAACACGGCGCGTCGGAGAAAGTCGAAGAACTCGTCGCGATGCTTCCTGGAGAAAATCGGCTCGTCTTGATCGACGGCACCGATCACTTTTTCACCGGGCATCTTCCGCTGCTTGACCGCGCCATCACTGACTGGCTCGTGCAGCGCCATCCGGACCTTATGGCCGCTTAAGCGGTCTCTCCCCGCTGAAACAATTTGCTGAGCTGTTCCAGGCCCGCCGGCGCCGCTGCTACCACGTTACTGTTTTCCTCCACATGCGTTGTGCGCGACATTCCCACCAATGCCGTGGTTATTCCTGGCGCCGACCGCGCGAACTGCAAGGCCCGCTCCACATCGTTTCCCAGCCCCAGGGCCTCCGCCACGAATCCGGGCAGGTTCTGCGCCACTTGCCCCTGCAGCAATGAAGCGCTGGCGATCAGCGTGATACCCAATTCGCTGGCTGCCTCCATCACTGTTTTTTCGCCGCTGTCCAACTTCTGGTTTCCCAGCGTCAGCGCCTCCGTCATGGCCAGGTTGAATGGCAATTGCACGAATCTGAACCGGTGCTGCTCGCCCGCTACTTCCCGTGCGATTTTCGCCAGCTCGCCCAATTGCAATGCGTCTTTCGCAGTTTTCTCCTGGCGAAAGCCGTTCCAGGTCGCCATTCCGTAGTACTGGATGCGCCCCTTCGCTGCTGCCGATTCCAGAAAAGAAAACGCGTCGCGCACGCGCTTCGTAAACTCTTCTTTGGAAATTTCGCCGAGTTGCGTTTCCGGATTGTGCAGGTAATAGACGTCGATGCACTCCACCGCCAGATTCTTCAAGCTGCGGATCAATTGGTTTTCCAGAAATCGTGTCGCTATGCAATGGCTGCCGCCGACAATTTCTTTCGCCGTGAAGACGCCCCGCTGAATGTATTCCTCGAAGAAATAGCGGTTGGGATCCGCGGGCATATTGCCGTCGGGCGTCAGGTAGCCACCCTTGGTGCAAACCACAATTTCTTCGCGGCCGAATCCTTTGTTGGCTAGCACCTTGAGTGCGGCGCCAACATTGCGCTCGCTGCGTTGAAACCGGTAGTTGATCGCCGTATCGATCACGTTGATTCCCGCCTGCACCGCCGCCACAATCGCCGCGGTGTATCCCGCGTCCTTGTCATCATTGGGCTGGCCTAGGTACGTGCCAATCCCGAGTGAGGAGACCACCAGATCCTGCGCCTCGCGAAAATGTCCTTTGCCGGCCACGCCGCGAAACTTTTCTGCGCACTGTGCAGTTCCTTCCTTTGTCGCCCCACGGCTCATTGCAGTTCCTCACTTTTCTTTTGTCCTTCAGGAGTTCCGGTTTCCGGCGGTTCTTCTTTTGCCGGCGCCAGCAGCCGCGAGCACGCTCGCAGAATCCTGCGATACGGCCAATCCTTGTCGCGGAAGAAAATCTCGCCGTCACGCGGCTGGCTGTAGAACCATCGTGCCAGCAGCCACAGGTGGTCCGTCAGATCGCTGGTGCTTTGCCGCGTGCTTGACACCTTGGGTAAAGCGGCGCCCATCACGCCTTCCAGATAGTCGCGCACCGTTTCTTCCGCGGAGCGCGGCTCGCTGGTGTCCCCAAATCGCAGTGTGAACGGATCCACCAGCCTGCCTGCCCGCAGCGCATACAATCCTATTGCTTGCTCCTCCGTCGTGCGCTGCAGAATCACAGCATCCAGTTCCTGAATCCTTCTCACCAGTTCCGGACGTCCGCGCAGTACATCATCCAGCTTCTCGATTTTTTTGTGTACTGCCGCCGCCCGTTCGAAGTCTAATCCCTCGCTGGCCTGGTCCCGTTCCTGCTCGTAGGAGTTGCGAAGCGAGGCGCTGTTTGTCTCCAGAAACGACACCAGGCGTTGCACCTCGACGTCATACTCCTCCTTCGTACAGCCCGCAAAGCAGGGCGCCAGGCACATCTTCATTTCCGAATACAGGCAACCCGGAAACTTCGGGTCGCGCCGGATCTTGATCTGGCATCGCCGCACCTTGAAGAAATCCAAGAACTTCTCGGAAAACGCTTCGGCTGCTCGCCGCGATGCGAACGGTCCATAGTATGTTCCACCAGTTGGCATGCCGCGATCGTCCACCGCGATTCGCCGCGTCACGTAGCAACGGGGATACGCGTTCCGCAGATTCACCTTCAGCACCGCCGGGGGCCGCAGCCTCATCATGTTCTGGTAGCGCTTCGGAAAATGCTGTTTCGCGTTCTGAAAGTAGCTCAGCAATTGCTCGAACTTTGAACCCGTCTCGCGGTAGCGCACCGCTCGAGCAAATTCGCGCAGGTTCAGTCGTTTGCTCGCGGGATCCGGCGGACCGAGCAATCGCTGCAGCCTTCTCCGCAGGTCTGCGGTGCGAATCAGGTATGGTTCCGCGCTCTGTTCTCGGGGCTCGATCAGGCAAACGCCAGGCTTTGCCGGCAGAAAAGGGAAGAACTCTGCCTCACCTTCTGGATTGAATTCCAGCCCAGAGTTAAGTTCCAGCACTCTGTCAGGATACTAGAGGTGATGGAAAAAATCCGGGAGCCGAGAAAATGCGGTGCTGCGCAGACGCGTCAGCCCTTCAGGACCCACGAGGCGATCACCAATCTCTGAATCTCGCTCGTGCCCTCGTAAATCTCCGTAATTCGCGCGTCGCGGTAGGCGCGTTCAACCGGGTACTCCTTGCTGTAGCCATACCCACCATGAATCTGAATGGCCTTGTGCGCCACACGCGTGGCCATTTCGCTGGCGAACAGCTTGGCCGTTGCCGCTTCCAGGCTGAATCGCGCCCCGCTGTCTTGCTTCCACGCCGCCTTGCGCACCAGCAATCGCGCCGCATCGATCTCTGTCGCCATATCCGCCAGCATGAACTGGATGGCTTGGAATTGCGCGATGGGGTGGCCAAACGCCATGCGCTCCTGCGACCATTTCAACGCCGCCTCAAAGGCTCCCTGGGCAATTCCCGTGGCCTGCGCAGCAATCCCGATTCGCCCGCCGTCCAGCGTGGAGAGCGCCACTTTGTATCCTTCGCCCTCTTTCCCGATGCGGTTCCCTTCCGGCACTTCGCAATCCGTGAACACCAGCTCGCTGCACGCCGTCGCGTTGATTCCCAGCTTCTTCTCTTCTTTGCCCACCTTGAAGCCCGGCGTCCCTTTTTCCACCACAAGCGCCGTGATTCCTTTTTCGCCTTTTGGCGGATCCGTATTCACATACACAATCGCCGCGTCGGCCACGCCGCCGTTCGTGATCCACGCTTTCGTTCCGTTGACGACGTACTTGTCGCCCTTCCTCACTGCCTTGGTTTGCAGCGCCGCCGCGTTGGAGCCCGCCTGCGGCTCCGTCAGCGCGTAGCAACCAATTTTTTCTCCGCGCGTGAACGGCTCCAGAAATCTCTTCTTCTGCTCATCACTTCCATAGCGGTGGATGGGATCGCAAAACAGGGAATTCTGCACGCTCAAGATCACGCCAGTCGAGGCGCAGCACCGTGAAATCTCTTCAATCACGATCGCGTAAGCGATGTGATCAAATCCCGCGCCACCCTCGTCTTCCGGGAATGCCACGCCGGTCAAGCCCAGTTCCGCTGCCTTTTTGAACACTTCGCGCGGGAAATGCCCCGTCTCATCCAGCTCCTTCGCCAGCGGGCGCACTTCAGATTCCGCGAATTCCCGCACGCTCTTTTGCAGCAGCTTCTGCTCTTCCGAAAGTTCCAGGTCCACGAAGGCCTCTCTGCAATAATCTCAATCATTCTGGGTTTTCAATTCTACTCGGCACCTGCGAACTTGTGTAGCTGGCCGCTCGCTACGGTGAGCCGGAACGTTATCCGCTCTGTGCTTGCAACGCTTTCTTGATTCGCTCGTACGTCGTCCGCAATTCTTCCGGCTGCACCCGCGTCTCAGCGGTGACCGTCATGAAATTCGAATCGCCCATCCATCGAGGCAGCATGTGCAAGTGCAGGTGTCCTGTAACGCCCGCGCCGGCCGCTCTTCCCAGGTTCATTCCTAGGTTCATCCCATCGGGTTTGTAGTTGTCGCGATAAACCGTTTCCAAGCGTTGCGCCAGCTCCATCATTTCCCGCAGCCCCGCGGCGTCGCACAAATTCAATTCCGCAACGTGCGCGTACGGCACGATCATCACGTGTCCCGACGTGTAGGGAAACCGGTTCAGGATGACGAAATTCTTCTTCCCCCGGTAGACAATCAGCGTCTCTTCGTCGGCGTTCCGTTGCAGCGCATCGCAAAAAATGCAGTCTGGCTGTTTGCCGGCCGTCACTGCGGCCATGTACTGGTAACGCCACGGCGTCCACAGATAGTCCATGTGTGGTCCTCTCTGGTCTTCAGCATATCGCAGATGGCCAGAGAGCGCGTTGGATGCTAAGACCGGGCAGTCAGATAGCAGGGCTTGGCGATCAGTAATCAGGAACCCAACGGCTGGCAGACCGGCTGATGGTCAAGAGTCGCAGGCAGCCTCACGCGCGGGGCAAGCTTCCTGCTTGCCGATCTCTGATCCTTGCCATCCAACGGGCGCCCTATGCGTGACAAGTTCCTGATCACTGATAATCTGAAAATACAAACGCCCCGAACCTCTCGGGGCGCCTTTTCTCCTGAAGCTCAACTTCTTGCTTTACTGCGCGGCTTCTCCGATCGCCGTCGCCGTCGTGTTCACGAAATCCTTCAATTCCTTGCTGGGCTTGAAAAACGGTATCTTCTTCGCCGGCACTTCCACTTTTTCGCCCGTCTTCGGATTCCTCCCAATGCGGCCGCGGCGCTGCCGGGTGCGAAAGCTGCCGAACCCACGGATTTCGATCTTGTCGCCCTTTTGCAGTGCATCGATGATGCTTTCAAAGATTGTTTCGACGATGGTCTCCGACTCCTTTCGGGGAAGTTCTGCCACTTTCAGCACTTCCTCGATCAGGTCGGCCTTCGTCAATGTCGGTTGCTTGGTCATCGTCCCCTGCCTGTTCAGTCTGATCCCGTCTGGCCCGCACAACTCTTTGGAGCGAGGCGAGTTAGAGGGACATCGCCTCCCCGGCTGTCCCTCTTCCTATCATTAAAGTGACCCGCAGGTAAATGAATTTTCTGGAAAAACACCCTGCGTGAAGCGTATTGCCGCCTGGAACTACCGGGACGCCAACTTCTGCTTCATCGCATCCCCGATCGTTGCCGTCGCCGAGGACTTCGACGACTTGTACTGCTCAATCTCCTTGCGCTCGATCTGCCGCACCGCCGCGCGGTAGCTCAATCCGATTCGCCGCGTATCCGAGCTGATCTTGATGATCTTGAAATCGTATTCCTTGCCCGGCTCGAGCGGCCCCGCGCTCTTCAGCGGCCCAGTCGTCGGACGGAAGCTCGACGCGTTATCATCCCGGCGCTTGCGCTCTTCGATTTCCGTGTTGTGGCACAAGCCCTCGATGTTGTCGCCTAGCTCCACGAACGCACCAAACGTTGCGATTCGCGAAACCTTGCCCCTCACGATCTCGCCCACGCGATGCTGCTTGAACCAGTCGCCCCAGATGTCGTTCACCTGCTTCATGCCCAACGACACCCGGCGGTTCTCCGGATCGATCCGCAACACCTTCGCGGTGATTGGTTCGCCCTTCTTGAACACTTCGTGCGGATTCTTCACCCGGCCGGTCCAGCTCACATCGCCAACGTGCACCAGCCCGTCGAATCCTTCTTCGATTTCAACGAACGCGCCGAATTCCGCGATGTTCCGCACTTTTCCGGTGACCACCGTGCCCACGGGATACTTTTCCGCAACCTGCATCCAGGGATCCGGCTGCGCCTGCTTCATCCCCAGCGAAACGCGACGGTCACTCGGCTTGATGTCCAGCACCACAACGTCGACTTCGTCGCCCGCTTTCACGACCTTCGAAGGATGTGTGGCCTTCTTGGCCCAGCTCATCTCCGTGACGTGCACCAGCCCTTCGATGCCCTGTTCCAGTTCGACGAACGCGCCGTAGTCCACCACGCCCACTACTTTGCCTTTGTACTTGCCGCCCGCCGGGTACCGCTCGGCGGCGTCAACCCACGGGTCCTTGGTCATTTGCTTCAGGCCCAGCGACACGCGCTGCTTGGCCTTATCGAACTTCAAAATGATCAGGTCGAGTTCCTGCTCCGGCTTCACCACGTCGTTGGGATGACGCACCCGCCCCCAGCTCAGGTCCGTCAAGTGCAACAACCCATCGATGCCGCCCAAGTCCACGAACGCGCCGTAGTCCGTCACGTTCTTGACGGTGCCATGCACTACCTGGCCTTCGCTCAACTTCTCCATCAACTCCGCGCGTTTCGCGTGCAATTCCTCCTCGAGCAACGCGCGTCGGCTCACCACCACGTTCCCGCGGCGGCGGTTCAGCTTCGTGACGCGCACTTGCACGTCCTGCCCGATCAAGCCATCCAGGTTCTGCGTCGGCCGCAAATCGTATTGCGACCCCGGCAAGAACGCGCGCACGCCAACATCCACCACCAGGCCGCCCTTGATGCGGTCCACTACCTTGGCGGTGATGGTTTCTTTGTTCTTGTACTGTGCGTCGATGCGTTCCCACGTGCGGCGCCGCAGCACCTTCTGGTACGACAGAATGACGAAGCCGTCCTTGTGCTCGCCGGTGCGCTGCACTTCGATCACGGCATTCGGCTCCGGCCGCGGAATATCCGTCTCCGTGAACTCCACCGCGGGGATCAGGCCCTCGGTTTTTCCGCCGACGTCCACCACCACGCCTTGCTCGGTGTACGCCACCACCTTCACTTCAATAATTTCGTTTTGCGACGCGGCTTCCTGCGGCTCGCTGTACTGCTCGATCAGCTTGCTCATCTCCTCTGCGCCAGCCGCTTCTTCGGCTGCGGCTGCCGCTTCGGCGTCCACTGCGGCGGTCTTCGCGTGAGCCTCCGCCGTTTCGTGCGCTTCCTCCACCTTCACCGGCGGGGTAGGAGGCGTCACGCCGTGACTTTCTTGTGCTGCCTGAGGAGGTTCTGCGTTCGGCGTCGCTTCCGTTTGCGATGTGCCTTCGTTTTCCTGGGCTTGCGCTGCGGCTGCAGTTGACGTGGGGTTCTCTGGGTCAAAAGACATGATAAGTCGCCTCCGGGATGTATATCCCTGTTTTAAGTTGAGTCAATCCTTGCCGAATCCCTACCGGGGTAATGCAAGGAGGGTTACAACGGGGCAGTGCAGGACACTACTGCTTCGAAGTAACTCGTTCACTTTCACTTGGATGCTGCGCGAACTGTGGGGGTCGCCGCACCCTTTGGTTCCCTCAAAGCATACCCGCCGCCTAAACCCCCTGTCAATCAGCGTGAATTGGCGTTCCCGCGTCCTTCCTTCCGATCCGCTATACTCCTAGGCAATCGAGTTAATGCAACCACGATCCAAACCCGTCATTGTCGTTTCTATCTTTCTTTTTGTGGCTGCAGCGATTTCCATGCTCGTTGGCGTAGCTCCGATTGCTTTTGCGTGCAGCATTCCTCGACCGGCTCTCGCAGCTTAGTGAGCCTGGCGTGGCTTTGTTCCAGCGGCTCGACGAAATGGGCCATGGTTTTTATGTTCGTGCGAGGCGCAGGAGTTCGTGGCTGCGATTGGCCTAGTCCAATGTAGAAGCTGGGCTTGGTGGTTCGCTGTCGCCTGGCACGCAATAAACGCTTGTGGAGATTTCCCCAGCTTTGTCACCCGAGACGCAGTACGCAGCAGCGTTTCTGGGTTATTGATCAGTGCGGCGTTCCTCCCTGGTGGGTACGGGCCTCTTCCCAATCCAGATATTTCGCAGCTTCTGGATGTTCGTTTCGTCCAAACAGGCCCGATCTTCATCGCTCAACGCATTCTCGAAGGCAGGCGATTCGTCGCGGCGCGAAATCCCGCTCGAGTTCCTCGAGCCGCGGTTCCCCCGTTGATTTTTTCACCTAGGCCCTCGCCCGTCCCGCCTGCGTTCGCTCCCTGCGAAAATCGGGCGCATACACTTCCACGCTGCGGCACATCTCATACAGCCTCGACCGCATCCGGGTTCCGATTCTCTGTTCCAACGTATCTTCTCGAATGGCTGCGACCAGCTTGCCGTTGGGCAGTCGCGTCGCTTCTCCCTCGCTCGGCGGAGTATCCAGGTAATTTGTGGTGATGATCGTGGTCCGCTTCTCGTTGTAGCGTGCGTTCAATACAATCCCCACAATATCTCGTACCCAATCCGACGGCTTGCTCGCTCCCAAATCGTCCAATACCAGAACTTCGGTCGTTCGCACTGGCTCCAGCACTGCCATCTCCGTCGATTCACTTGCTGGGTTGTAGCTCGCCTGGATTTCCTTTAGCAACTCTCGGTAGTCGCAGAACAATCCGGCGTGTCCCCGTCTTACGAGCTCTTTGAGCGCCGCCACCGCCAAATGCGTTTTGCCAACTCCCGAGGATCCAATCAATAGCAGTCCCTTTTCGGTGCCAGGGTAGCTGCTCAAGAATCCTTGCACCGTTAACTTCGTATTCTTTAATGACTGCTCGTGTTGCGCGGTCCACGTCTTTCCGTCGGCCAAATCCACCACATAGCTCTCAAAGTCGCAGTGCTCGTACCGTTTCGGGATCCGCGCTCGCTCCATGACGACACCCGCGCGTTCTTCCATGCCGCACTCGCACGCCACCGCCATGTTGCCCGGTGTTCCGTCCTTCCGCGCCACCAGTTTCCATCCCGTCCCTCGGCACAACGCGCAATCTTCTCTCGCCATGATCTTCCTTTGGAGTGCGGCAGCACGTTTGTCCTGAGCACTGCGTGCGAAGGGCTGCCGCTTTGCAGCCTTCGCCCGCCGCCCGGACGGTCAGCTTGTCACCGTGGCAATCGCCGACGCTGCTCGCTGTCGCCATCATACGTTCCCGCGCAGCGCGCCACAATCCTTCCTACCTGCGGAAATCTGTGCACAAAACAAAAACGCCCCGATTACTCGGAGCGTCCATCGATTCGGCTGTACTGAAAACTGACCACTAAGGAGTTCTCTTCACCGCCCTGATAATCGCCGTGTTGGGCACTTTTTCTTCGCTCCGCGCCATCCGCGACAATTCCTGCTGCACCACATGCGCGAACTCGCCCATCTGCCGTTCCATCTCGATCATCTTCTCTCTCATATTCAGAATGATCTCGATTCCCGCCAGGTTCACGCCCATGTCTCGTGCCAACGTAAGGATTACGTCCAGCCGCTCCAGGTCTGAATCGGTGTACAGCCGGGTGTTTCCTTGCGACCGCGACGGCTTCAGCAAACCCACGCGCTCATACAATCTCAGAGTTTGCGGGTGCAATTTGTAAATCTCTGCCACCGCGCTGATCATGTATCCGGCCTTCGCCCGTTTTTTGCTCTTGATTGGCATCGTCGCTACTCGTTCGAAGCTTTGGGTGCTAAGTATTAAGTAAACCTAAGCCTCGGGGCCTTATTTAGAACTGAAAACTGACTGCTGATAACTAGCTCACACCCCCGCCTTTGCGAACAAATCCTTCCGCGGATCGAGCGGCGCAACCTCTTCCACCTCTTTCATCAACGTGCGCACGCGTTCATCCGTTGGCTCCGGCACCACGATCTGAATTTCCACGTACTGATCGCCGCGTGTCCCGCTCTTTCCATGCGGCACTCCTTTTTCTTTCAGCCGCAGCGTCCGCCCGCTGTTCGTGCCCGGTGGAATGCGCACCAGCGATCTGCCATCGATCGTTGGAACCTCAATCTTCGCTCCCAGCGACGCTTCCGGGACCGTCACCGGCACTTTGGTGTACAGATCGTTTCCGCGCCGCTCGAAAAACTCGTGCGGCCGCACCACCACGCGCAAATACAGATCGCCCGCTTGCGCGCCCATGGTGCCCGAATTCCCTTTTCCCGGCACGCGCACACGTCCGCCATTCGCCACTCCGGGCGGAATACGCACATCGATGCGTTTCCGTTCGTCGCACGCGCCCTTCGCCGGCGCACGTAGGGCACATGCGTCCGCAATTTACCCGTTCCGCCACACCGGCTGCACGGTACGTTGAACCGCATCTTGCCGGCAGTCTGTTGGATCGAGCCAGTTCCATTGCACGTCGGGCATGTCTGTGGACTACCAATCGCGCCGGTTCCGTGGCACGTTTCGCAGGTATCCATCCGCGTGATTTGCAATTTTTTTACCGCGCCGCGTACCGCGTCCCAGAAATCGATTTCGATCTGATATTCCAGGTCTCCGCCGGCTTCGTGCTCCGGTTCCATCGTTGCTGCACCGCGATGCCCGCCAAAAAACTGGCTGAACAGGTCACGGAAGCTGGAACTTGAACCGGCGTTGCCGCCGCCCGCCTGTCCGCCAAAATCAAATCCGCCAAAATCAAAGTTGACGTCTCCGCCTCCCGCGTCTGTTCCGCCGCTGTAGCCGCTGGGAGGCGCATTCTCGCTGTAAAAGCCATACTGGTCGTACATCTGCCGTTTCTTGGTATCCGACAGCACGTCATACGCTTCCTGCAATTGCTTAAATTTTTCCTCGGCAGACTTGTCCCCGGGATTCAGGTCGGGATGATACTTCCGTGCCAGCTTGCGAAAAGCCGTGCGAATATCCTTCGCGGTCGCTTTCCGCGGCACTCCCAGCAGTTCGTAATAGTCTTGTTTTGTTCCCGTCGCCATTGGTAAGTCGATCGCCCGCTATCACAACGCTACAACGCCGCCATCCGTAGCACAGATTCTTAGAGCAGCTCGCTCTTCGATACTTTCTCTTCTGTCGTCGTGCACGGGGGTCCCGCCAGCCTGGACCCCTCAGCACGCTTAACTGATTGCTTAGAACTGACGACTGATAACTTCGCTCAGTTCGGCTTCTTGTTGTCGTCTACGTCCACATATTCGGCGTCGATCACGTCGCCAGGCTTCCCGCCTTGCTGCGCGCTTCCGCCGCCGCTCGACGATCCCGGAGCCGAACCTGCGCCGGCAGCTCCAGCCTGTTCGCCGCCCGCTGCTTGCGTCTTCTTGTACAGCTCTTCCGCCATCTTGTGTAGCGTCTTCTCCACCCCTTCGGTGGCAGACCGCAGCCGCGCCACGCCGCCGTCGTTCATGGCCTTCTTCGCTTCTTCCAGCGCTTCCTCGGCCTGTTTCACGTCGCTCTCCGATAGTTTGTCGCGGTTCTCGCGGATCGTTTTCTCCGCCTGGTACACAATGCCGTCCAGGCGGTTTCGCGCTTCCACCTCTTCCATGCGGCGGCGATCTTCCTCAGCGTGAGATTCCGCCTCGGTGCGCATCTTCTCGGCTTCTTCCTTGGTCAAGCCGGTCGACGCAGTGATGGTGATTTTTTGTTCCTTGTTCGTGGCCTTGTCCTTCGCGCTCACGTTCAAGATGCCGTTGGCGTCGATATCGAACGTCACCTCGATCTGCGGCACGCCTCGCGGCGCTGGTGGAATTCCATCCAGCTTGAACGTACCCAGCGAGCGGTTGTCCTTCGCAAACTTCCGTTCGCCCTGCATTACGTGGATTTCCACGCCCGGCTGGTTATCCGAAGCCGTCGAATACGTCTCCACCTTGCGCGTCGGGATCGTCGTGTTGCGCGGAATCTGCACGGTCATCACGCCGCCGAGTGTTTCCACGCCCAGCGAGAGAGGCGTCACGTCGAGCAGCAGGATGTCCTTCACTTCGCCGCCCAACACCGCGCCCTGAATCGCCGCGCCGACCGCCACCACTTCATCCGGGTTTACGCCCTTGTGCAGTTCCTTGCCGCCGAAGAAGTTGCTTACCAGTGCTTGCACCTTCGGGATTCTCGTCGAACCGCCCACCAGCACAACTTCCTGGATGTCGCTCGGCGACATTTTGGCGTCTTCCAGCGCTTGTTTTACCGGCTTCATGGACCGTTCCAGCAGGTCCCTCATCAAGTCTTCCAGCCGGGTACGCGTCAGCTTCTGCTGCATGTGGATCGGACCGCTCGCTCCCGCGGTGATGAACGGCAGATTGATCTCCGTCTCCATCATCTGCGAAAGCTCGATCTTGGCCTTTTCCGCGGCTTCCTTCAGCCGCTGAAGCGCCATCTTGTCTTTGCCCAAATCGATGTTGTGTTCTTTTCTGAACTCGTCAATCAGCCAGTCCACGATCTTCTGGTCGACGTCGTCGCCTCCCAGGTGCGTGTCTCCGTTGGTCGATTTCACCTCCACGACCCCGCTGCCCACTTCCAGTACGGAAATGTCGAACGTGCCGCCGCCCAAATCGTACACCGCGATGGTCTCGTCACTCTTCTTTTCCAAGCCATAGGCTAGCGCTGCCGCCGTTGGCTCGTTGATGATGCGCAGCACTTCCAAGCCAGCTATCTCGCCCGCCTGCTTGGTCGCTTGCCGTTGCGCGTCATTGAAATACGCCGGCACGGTGATGACCGCCTTCGTCACCTTCTCGCCGAGAAAATCTTCCGCAGCGTTCTTCAGCTTCGTAAGGATCATCGCGGAAATTTCCGGGGGGCTATAGACCTTACCCGAAACCTCAATTCGCGCATCGTCGTGGTTTCCCTTTACCACCTTGTATGGCACGCGCTTCATTTCTTCCGCCACTTCGTCGTAGCGCCGCCCCATGAATCGTTTGATCGAGTACACCGTGTTCTCGGGATTCGTTACCGCTTGGCGCTTCGCCACTTGCCCAACCAGGCGTTCCCCCGTCTTCGTAATTGCCACCACCGAAGGCGTCGTTCGCCCGCCCTCCTGGTTCGGGATCACCACGGGCTCGCCGCCCTGCATCACCGCCACCACGGAGTTTGTCGTTCCCAGGTCTATTCCAATAATCTTGCTCATAGCTTCCTTCCTTCTCGTTCAGAATCTCTTGCCCATCCAAATCTTTCCGATGCTTTTGCCGGCCACCTGTGCCCGCCCGCAGACTGTGCCCGGGAGAGCCTCCGGCGTTCTCCAGCTCGGCAGAATCTTCCTCAATATACAAGTTGAGTGGCGCGTTGTCAAGTTGTTTGATATGGCATGTAATGCCATTACCCTCTATCACTTAGAAGCCTTCCTTGCAGTGTTTCGCATTATTCTCGGTGACTTTTCGGTCGCCCGCCGCTTCTGTAAGCCCTTTGTTTTCCTTGTCCTTTCTGTCATATTCACCCGCTGCCGCTTGTCGAACCCTGCGCTCTCCCACCGCGACCAATTTACTATGCTCACCACCCAGCCCTGCGAAGTGTTTCGCTTGCGGGCGCTGCCCCTTGGCTGGCGCTCACTTCCTCCCTTTACCTGTGATACTCTGGCCAAGAATTCATGTTCATCTCTATTCTGACTCGGAGGAATCTGTGAATCGCCGGCTTCTCCTTGCGTCCGCCCTGACCATTACGCTTCCCCTCGTCGGCGGCCTGTTTTTGGTCGCTGCTCCCTCCGGCCAAAAGTCGCAGACGCCAAAGAAAACGGCGGTCTCTGCAAAAACCTCTTCCGCAACCCAGTCCTCGGAACTTCCCCCCAGCCTCATCTCCGTGAACGGCGTCGGCGACATTGATCCAAACAAAGCCCTCGGCTCGAAGAGCGCTCCTGTCACCATGGAAGTCTTCAGCGACTTCCAGTGCCCGGCGTGCAAGCAGCTGTTCACTTCCACGACGCAGCGTGTCATGAACGACTACGTCAATACCGGCAAAATCTATATGGTTCATCGCGACTTTCCTCTTCCCATGCACGCCTACTCGCGCGTTGCGGCCAGCTATTCCCGTGCCGCCGCGCACATTGGCAAAGACGAAGTAGTGGAAGTAGCACTCTTCCAGAACCAGGAGAAGTGGGAGACCAACGGCAAGGTGGCGGAAACCGTTGCCTCCGTTCTGACGCCGGCAGAGATGAAGAAAGTGCAGGCGATCGTGGACAGCAAAGCGCTGGAACCGCTGATTGAAAAAGACAAGCAACTCGGCCAGGTTTACGCCATCAACCAGACGCCCACTACTTGGCTGCATACCAAGAGCGGTCAGGCATTTCCCGTAGTTGGGTTCGTGAACTACGACGTTTTGAAGACTTTCCTGGACCAGCTGGTCGCACAGAAGTAGAAAAAATTGTCATTCCGAGCGAAGCGAGGAAACGGCCTTTTCCGCAAGCCAGCGAGAACTCAGCCATGATGCAATCCGCCCCATTCAATTTCCGCAGCCTCATCATCTGGATTGGACGCCTGGTCATTGCGGCGGTATTCATCTACGCCGGTTACGCCAAGCTCTTCCGGCCAGACATGAACCCGCGTCCCCCGATTCCCATTGCACGTTCCTTATTTGCCCTGCAGATCGATTCCTATCAGATGTTGCCCGCCTGGGCTGTTCTGTTCCTCGCGAAGTGGCTTCCCATCGTCGAAATCGCCATTGGCTTACTGCTGCTGGTCGGCGTCGGCCTTCGCATCTGGGCCGCACTGGTCACTTTGATCATCGGCGGATTCTTCGCCGTGGTTCTGCGCGCTTATATGTTGCATCTGGATATCAATTGCGGCTGTTTCGCCAAGCCCGAGCCCCTTACCGGGTGGACCGTGCTTCGCGACGGCGCCTTGCTCCTTCTCGCCGTCCTCATGACGGTCTTCGCCTTCCAGGAAGCTCGCAGACCGCATCCCTGGTCCGCCCCCGCGCCCGAACATTCTTGAGAGTCGCGGTCGGGCTGGCCTGCTGATCGCTGATTCCTGATATCTGATATGCTTTCCCGGTCATCTCACTCTCATGTGCTCCCTAAGCGAATACCTCGAACTCGCCGCCGTCGCCCACGGCCACCTCTGCGCCGGCCAGGTCCTTGGCGTTCGCTTGGCCATGCTCGGCCTTCGCGAACTTGGCATCACGGATCCCATCGCCGACCGCAAACGCCTTGTCACCTATGTGGAAATCGATCGCTGCGTCACCGACGCTGTCGCGCTCGTGGCCAACTGCCGCCTGGGGAAGCGCGCCTTGAAGTTTCGCGATTGGGGCAAAGTCGCCGCCACCTTCTGCGACCTCGAGACCGGCCGCGCCGTTCGCATTGCCGCCAAGGAATCCTCCAAGCAAGCCGCCAAGGATCTGTTTCCCGACTTGCCTCGGGAAGAGGGCCAGCAAAAAGCCTACGCGCAACTTTCCGACGACGTTCTGTTCTCCAAGGAATGGGTGAAAGTCGAAATCCTTCCGGAAGATTTGCCCGGCTTCAAGAGCCCGCGCATCGTCTGCGCCCAGTGCGGCGAAGGTATCAACTTCAAGCGTGAAGTCCTCAGAGAAGGCCTCACCCTCTGTCGCGCCTGCGCTGGAGAGCGCTACTACTCCCCATCTTGAGACCTCCATGGAAACATCATCTCCGCCTACCACTCTGCCATTTGAAATTTTGCGCTAGAATTTCTCTTTCATGCTGAGCCTGCCCCCGATCACCTTGCGTTTACGCGGCTGGAAACTGATTGACCGCGTGGCGCTCGCGTTTCTGCTCCTCTGTGCCATCACCCTTGGCGCCGCCACCGGCTTGCTCTTCGTCTACGAAAGTGACCTCCCGGAAATTCGCGCCCTGGAAACCTATCGCCCAAACGTGGTCACGGAAATCTATGCCGACGATGGCACACTCGTCGGCAGCTTCGCCCTGCAGCGCCGTATTCTTATGACCTGGGAGCAAACTCCCAAGGTTCTCTACAACGCCGTTTGCGCCATTGAAGATCAGCACTTCGAGGATCATTGGGGCATCGATTTCCCGCGCGTCGCCGGCGCTGCTTACCGCAACCTCGTGAAGCGGCGGCGTGCCGAGGGCGCCAGCACCATCACCATGCAACTCGCTGGCAATCTTTTTCTCGACCGCAGCGAACGCAGCTTCCGCCGTAAGGCCCAGGAAATCCTGCTTTCCCTCCAGATCGAGCGGCGTTACACCAAGCCGCAAATCTTCACCATGTACGCGAATCAGGTGTACCTCGCCCATGGCAACTATGGATTCGCCGCTGCCTCGCAGTTCTACTTTGGCAAGCCCGTCACGGACATCAATCTGCAGCAAGCCGCGCTGCTCGCTGGAATGATTCGCGGCCCCATCTATTCGCCGCTGGGTGATCCCGCTCGCGCGCTGGCACGCCGCAACCTGGTCCTTCACCAGATGATGGAAGAAGGGAAGATCACGCCCGCTGAAGAATCCGCCACCCGCAAGACTCCGCTGGGTTTGCACGTGCAATACCCGCGCAACGACCTGGCTCCGTACTTCTTCGAGGACATTCGTAAATATCTGGAAGCCACCTACGGCACCGAAGCGGTCCACGAGCGCGGCTTGCGCGTCTACACCACGCTCAACATCCAAATGCAAAAAGCGGCCAACGAGGCCATTCACGATGGCCTGCACATTTACGATCGCCGCCACGGTTGGCGCGGCAAACTCGCCAACATCCTCAAAGACAATCTCGGCAAACTCAATACCTACGAGGATGACGATTGGCGCCATGCCATAGAAAAGGGGAACTACGTCACCGGACTGGTTCTCGCCGCTGACGACAAAAGCGCCACCGTCAAGATCGGCAACTATCGCGCGCTTCTCACCGCCTCAGACATTGCCTGGACCGGTCACAAGAAACCCACTGACCTTCTAGCCGTTGGCGATCTGGCGCAGTTCTCGATTCAGGATCTACGCGAAACCACGGCGCGCGTTCAACTTGAGCAGCAACCTACTCCGCAAGCCGCCATGATTGCCATCGACAACGGCACTGGCGAAATCAAGGCTATGGTCGGCGGCTACAGTTTTGAGGATTCCAAGTTCAATCGCGCCACCCAGGCGTTTCGTCAGGTGGGCAGTTCCTTCAAGCCCTACGTTTACACGACCGCCGTCGAAAAAGGTGCTTCGCCGTTCGACACCATTGTCGACGCGCCGTTTTCCACCATTAGCGGCGGCCAAGTCTACTCCCCGCACAACTACGACGAAAAGTTTGAAGGCACCATCACCTTGCGCCGGGCCCTGGCCGGTTCACGAAACGTTCCGGCGGTGAAGTTGGCGGAAAGAATTGGCATCAATTCCGTTGTGGACATGGCCAAGCGCTTTGGCGTCACCACGCCTCTGCCTCCTTATTTGCCTTTGGCACTTGGCGCTGCCGACATGAAGCTGCTTGAGCATGTCTCGGCCTTCACCGTGTTCCCCAACGACGGCATCCGCATCGATCCGCACATGATCCGTCGCGTAACCAGCTACGATGGCGCGCTCCTTGAGGAAGCTCATCCGGAAGTTCACGACGTGATCTCTCCGGAAGTCGCGCATACCATGACCGCCATGCTCGAAGAAGTCGTGCAGTTTGGCACTGCCATCAAGGCAAAATCGATTGGCCGTCCGGCTGGCGGAAAAACCGGCACCACGCAGGATTTCACCGACGCTTGGTTCATTGGGTTCACACCGCAGCTCACTGCCGGCGTGTGGGTCGGCTACGACGACAAGCAGATTTCTCTCGGCAAACGGGAATCCGGGGCCCTCGCTGCTCTTCCCATTTGGATGGAATTTATTGACAAAGGCATGGCCGGAATCCCGGTGGTGGATTTCGCCAATGTCGTCACTTTAGAGCAGCAAGCCGAGGAGCATCACGTCCACGTCGATGTCCCCGACACACGGCCGGAAGAAGAATTGCCTCCGCCCGCGAAGGACAAGCCGCCGGTAATCGCTCTGCCGCCAAGCCCGGCTGCGCCTCCGCCAAGTAACTGACGTCTGTGCACGCTCGAGCTACCGAAACGGGTCCCAGCCTCCAGCAATTAGCGGACGCCATCTTCCATCCTGCTCCACCAGCACCTTGTTTTCCCGCGTGATTACCCCGATGCGCGTCAAAGTCAGTCCGCGAAACTTAGTCCCAATTTTGCGAGCATTTTGCGGACGCACTGCAAACAACAGTTCATAGTCGTCGCCGCCATTCAACGCCAATTCCACCGCATCCTTTGCAGCGCTTTGCGCCACAGAGGGCAAGGAAGCCGCCGTGATCCGTGCGCCCGCTCTACTTGCCGAACAAAGCCGCGGCAGATCGCTCGAGAGTCCATCGGAAAGATCCATCATCGCAGTCGCCAGACGATTCTTCCCCAGCCAGTGGCCCAATGCGATACGAGGTTCGGGATAAAGATGCTTGCGAACGAAGACATTCGCTGATGCATCCCCTGTGCCCCGTTGACGTCGCAATTCTCGCAACCCCAATTCCGCTTCGCCCAACGTTCCGCTCACATACAGAAGGTCTCCCGTTCGCGCTCCGTAACGTAACACCGCTCGCCCGGACCCGACTTCTCCGATCACCGTTGTATGGATGAGAATTTCGTTGCGGCGCGTGGTATCCCCGCCAGCCAGTTGGCACCCTAGCGTGCGCGAAGCGCGACGCAGCCCGCGCAAAAAGCCCCTAAGCCAGTCACCCGTGCAGTTCGCCGGGAGCGCCAGGCTCAGCAGAAAGCATTTCGGAATGCCGCCCATCGCCGCAGTATCGCTGGCGGCTCGCGCAAGGCTCTTCCAGCCCACCGCGTCTGGTGGATGTTGGTCGCGCAGGAAATGCGTTCCCTCCAGAAACCAGTCACAAGTTAGGATCGCTTCTTGACCGCGCCCCGCTCGCCAAAGCGCAGCATCATCGCCCATCCCAACAAGCAGGGAGCCAGACCGTTGGTCCGCAAAAGCCCTTTCTATTTCGCGAACCACTTCGTTTTCGCCGCTCAATCCAGGTGCCATCTGCGCCATATCGCCAGCATAGACAAAAACACGCCAGATCGCACACGTCGGCTACTATTCAGTCCCAGGACGGCTGGTATCTAACCTGTCCCAAGGTACAGCAGAGTGCAGTTTTCCAAAGGCTGGCCGAAAAAACTAAAATACAGGGTTGACGCGGCAAACCTACAAAATCTAATATCTAATCAGCAAACCAAGGCTCACGATTCCTATTAATCGAGTTTGTCGGGCACCGTGCAGGTTCAGGGATAGACGGCCTGCACAACATTTAAGAACAAAGCGAGGCCTAAAGGGGCCTTCCCAGTGATTAGCGGAAAGAACTACACGTTCTATATAGCTTCTACGCCAGGCAAGCTTCGAAAGCTTGTCGTGCCTGCGTATGTGCTGCACAGTTTGGCGGCGCTCGCAATCATTGGCAGCATTACGGTAGTCGGCGCGGTCGGTTCTTACAGCCGCATGCTTTGGAAGGTCGGCAACTATAATGCGGTGCGCCAGGAACGCGACATCTGGAAGAAGCAAGTCCGCGAATTGCAGACTACCGTGCAGGATACCAACCAGCGCCTCGATGCTGTGCAATCCCTTGCCACCGACGTGGCCATGACTTTCGGCGTGATGAAATATCACCCCGCAGCTTTCGATCAGGCGGATTCGCCCACTACCCCGGAAGATGCCTTTGACCGCTCCGTCGAACAGTTCACTTTCCTCAAACGCAATGCTGCGGCTATCGCTCTTTCTTCGGGCGGATTACGCATGATGCCCGCCATGGCGTTCGCCGACTCGAACTACACTCCCGCGATTTGGCCGGTGTTGGGCCACATCACCGACGGCTTTGGCGCGCGCCTCGATCCGTTCTCGGGGGAAGGCGCATTCCACACTGGCGTTGACGTCAGCGCCGATTATGGTGCCCCCGTGCATGCCACCGCCGACGGTATCGTGATCGATGTTGGCCAGCACTCCGGCTACGGCCGCGTGGTGATTCTCGATCACGGTTTTGGCATGACCACCTGGTACGCCCACCTTTCGTCCTTTGCTGCTGTTGCTGGCACTCGCGTCAAGCGCGGCGAAGTGATCGGCTATACCGGTATCAGCGGGCGCTCCACTGGCCCCCACGTTCATTACGAAGTGCGCTTGAACAACGCCCCCGTGAATCCGTGGCGATACATGAAGACCAATCCTTCCAACAATCGTTCTGGCGATTAATTTCCCGCAAAACCTAGCTTGGTAGCGGCCGCCTTCGGAGCAGGGCGTCCTTCTTCGATTTGTCGTGGTTTAAGGTGCCGCTGGCGCTGGATCTCTCGTCAAATTCCCCGTTCGCGCCGTCTGCAGGACCTTGGGCGTCACGTCAAAAATCACCCGCACCGATTTCGATGTTCCTCTGTCAAGCGATTCCACCTCCGCAGATTTCAGTAGTTCCAGGTAGGCGTCGCGCACTTGGGGATCCAATTTCTTGCGTGTATCCGGGGTGTTCAGCCCCGCCTGCGCCAGCAAGATAATACCGCCAAGAAAGTCTTTCAATTGATGAATGGTCGTTTCGCTGCTGCACTCGCCGTCGATCACCACTCTCAGCAGGTCGCCTTCTGGTTTTCCGCCGATGGTGATCCACTGCAGTTGACCCACTAACGAAGCAAGCTGCGGAGAACGAAAGCCTCCAGGCGCTTGCTGCGCCAGAGAAGCGACGGAGCTTCCGTCCTGCCGCAGCACTGCAAAAATCGGCGTGCCTGCAAGCCGGGAGAAATGCTCCGCCCATTCAGCGGTGGAAGCTGCGCTGCGCTGCTTCTGAAACAATGCTGCGTAAGAAGGGTCGTCGGTCCACGCGATGCGATCATCGCGCAAAAAAGTAAAGAACGACGGTCGCGCAGTGTTCTTCCAATTGATAGAAAAGACGACGACGCCGTTGTGGCTGATGCGCAGCCCGGAACGTTCCGCGTATTGTTCAATTTTTTTGCGGTCGAAGCGTCCCTCTGCAATCGCGAAGCGGAGCGGTTCTTTCGATTGCTGCGAAAATGCCACGGCGAAGCGATCCAGGTCTTTTTCGTAATTGAATCCCGTTGCCTTCACAAACTGCGCGTAATCTTCTTCCACCGCGGGATGCGGCGCCCAAGCGAAGAGTTGCGCCAGAAAAGACGACGTGCGGAATTGCGCCAAGTCGACGAGCAGCACCGCTGTTGCATCTTCCGGCATCAACGCAAGCATCTCGGCGCGGCCCGTGAAAGAATCGCGCTCATGCCCGTGGCGATACGTCAACAGTGCGGCCACTGCTACAAGCAAAACCATCAGCGCGGACAACAGAATTTTTCGGGATTTCATATCAGGATTCGACTGCCATTCCCGCACGCGCACATGGCGGCTATTCTCGCATTAGTGAGGGGCGGGGCGCAAAAAAGAGCAACCGGAAATTGCCTGTTCCGGGCGTCAAACGCTCGGCTGTGGATAGCACCCGGGTCCTCAAGTGCTTCAATCGACCTAAGGTACTGAAAATACTTGCTTTAGTTGATTGTTAGCGATTCGCAGGTTGGCCCCTGTTTTCCACAGTTTTGGCTCGCCACTTGCTAGCAATCTCCGGCCCTCCACTTGCATCCCTTGTGCCTAATCTGTTATTCTTGTGCGGTTTGAGCAGTGCTGGCGTAGCTCAGCTGGTAGAGCATCTGATTTGTAATCAGAGGGTCGGGGGTTCAATTCCCTCCGCCAGCTCCAGCAGTTTCGAGCAGGGGAGTGAAGCGGAGCGAATCCCGACATGGTAACATGAAAGGGCTGGTGTCTCTGGACACGAGTCCGTTTTGTGTTTTCGCTTGCAGGGCTCCCGAAGACAACATTGGCACGGTCGAAATGGCACGCTGTTGGTGTCTCACAGTTTTCCGCGGACGGGTGGGTGAGTGGCTAAAACCAGCAGACTGTAAATCTGCCGCTCCTTGCGGGCTACGAAGGTTCGAATCCTTCCCCGTCCACCAGCATCCGATCTCCGCGATTCACGTCCCGGAGAAATTTCGAGCCGGTGACCGAGGTAGTTGGACGAAGCAATAACACCGCAGGAAATCGCAAACGCGATGTTCGAAAGCGGTACAGATCGCGGCAGTTCAGCCGCACAGAAATAGTGCGCCGCGAAGATCGCTTATTGGTGAAACGGGTTCGGCCTGGGTAGCTCAGTTGGTAGAGCGCGTCCTTGGTAAGGACGAGGTCACCGGTTCAATCCCGGTCCCAGGCTCCAGGGATAAGCTGGGTCTCCGAAAGGAAGCGCAGAGGTATAACGGAGAGCGAGAGTTTTTCCCAGGTTGGGCGGGGGTAACTCAACGGTAGAGTCTCACTCTTCCAAGGTGATGGTTGCGGGTTCAAATCCCGTCCCCCGCTCCAAGTTTCGCGCAAACCGCGGGAGTCGAAGGCGGTTTGGGCAGCAAAGGATGAGAGCAAATGGCCAAGGAAAAATTTGAGCGCACCAAGCCGCACGTGAACATCGGGACGATTGGTCACATTGACCACGGCAAGACGACGTTGACGGCGGCGATTACCAAGGTTTTGGCGAAGCACAATCCCAAGGTGCAGTTCCGCGCGTTCGACACCATTGACAATGCGCCGGAAGAGCGCGAGCGCGGCATCACCATTGCCGTTTCGCACGTGGAGTACGAAACGCCCAACCGGCATTACGCGCACATGGATTGCCCCGGCCACGCCGACTACATCAAGAACATGATCACCGGTGCGGCGCAGATGGATGGCGCGATTCTGGTGGTGGCGGCGACTGATGGACCGATGCCGCAGACGCGCGAGCACATTCTGCTGGCCCGCCAGGTCGGTGTGCCGTACATCGTGGTCTTCCTGAACAAGTGCGACATGGTGGAAGACGCGGAGTTGCTGGAACTGGTGGAACTGGAAGTGCGCGAATTGCTGAAGAGCTATCAATTTCCCGGCGATTCGGTTCCGGTGATTCGCGGTTCGGCATTGCAGGCGCTGAACGGCGACGAGAAGTGGGAAAAGAAGATTGACGAGTTGATGGCCGCGGTGGACGCAAATGTGCCTCTGCCGGTGCGCGATGTGGACCGTCCGTTCGCCATGCCCATCGAAGACATTTTCTCAATTTCCGGCCGCGGTACGGTGGTGACCGGAAGAATCGAACGCGGCAAGGTGAAGACCGGGGAAGAAATCGAAATCGTGGGCTTCCGCGCGACGCAGAAGAAAGTCGTGACGGGCGTGGAAATGTTTAAGAAGTTGCTGGACGAAGGGATTGCCGGCGACAACGTAGGATTGCTGTTGCGCGGCACGGAAAAAGACGATGTAGAGCGCGGGCAAGTGGTGTGCAAGCCGGGCTCGATTACGCCGCACACGAAGTTCAAGGCGGAAGCGTACGTGTTGACGAAGGAAGAAGGCGGTCGGCATACGCCGTTCTTTTCAGGCTATCGTCCGCAGTTTTATTTCCGTACCACGGACGTAACCGGAGACATGAAGCTGCCGCAAGGCGTGGAAATGGTGATGCCGGGAGACAACGTAAGCTGCGAAGTGACGCTGATTACGCCGGTAGCGCTCGAGAAGGGGCTGCGCTTCGCGATTCGCGAAGGCGGCCACACCGTCGGCGCCGGCGCGGTTACGGAGATCGTCGAGTAGCTTTCGAAACTCTGCCCCAGAAGTTTTTGGCAAAAAGGATTAAGGGATGCGAGAAATCATTACGTTACAGTGTGGTGAGTGCAAGAACCGGAATTACACCACCACAAAAAATAAGAAGAAGCATTCCGACCGCCTGGAGACCAGGAAGTTTTGCCGGGCGTGCCGGAAGCACACGGCTCACAAAGAGGCCAAGTGACGTTCGCGCTAAACGCGCGTGCGTCATGCTGAGCCGATCCGGTGAGGATCGACGAAGGATCTCAATTGGTGGCGGGCGAGACGAATGGGTTGGAACCGGAAAAAGAAGTTTGAGCTCGTAAGGGAGGACGGAGGGATGGACCCTTCGCCCAAACGACGGGCTCAGGGTAAAGGGGAGTCGTCCAACGGTTAGGACTCCGGTCTCCAAAACCGGGTATGGGGGTTCGAATCCCTCCTCCCCTGCCAAAAATTTCAAGGGCGTGGGCCGCAAGGTTCGCGCAAGTGAAGAGGATTCATGGCAACGCAGGCGGTTAAAGTGAAGAATGAAGAGTCGCAACCAAATGCAATAACCGGGGCGGCGACGGGCGTCGCACAGAAAGTTACCGGCACACTGGCGGAAACAAAGGAATTTCTGCACGACGTTCGTGTGGAAATGAAGCAGGTGACCTGGCCCAACCGCGACGACGTAGTCTCCACCACCACCGTGGTGATCGTTACGGTCGCCTTCTTTGGTGTGTTTCTGGCCATCGTCGAGAAAATAGCGCAATTCGGTTTGGACAAGCTGCTCAATTATTTTCACGTTTAAAGGCGAGACGACCCATGTCGATGCAGTGGTACATCATTCACACCTATTCGGGCTTCGAGAAGAAGGTCAAGGAAAGCCTGGAGAGCCGTGTGGCCGCTTTCACCCTTCAGGACAAGATCGGCCGCGTGCTGATCCCTACCGAAGAAGTCGTGGAAGTGCGTGGCGGAAAGAAGGTCGTGGCTTCGCGCATGTCCTATCCCGGCTACGTGTTGGTTGAGATGGACCTCGACGAAGACACCTGGCACATCGTGCGCAACACCCCGCGCGTCACCGGGTTTGTCGGCTCCGCCACGTCGCCCTCGCCGCTCACCGAGGCGGAAGTGGATGGCATCATCAACCGCGTGCACACTCCGCAGGATCGCCCGAAACCAAAAGTGGTCTTCGAGCGCAACGAGCAGGTCCGCATCGTCGATGGACCGTTCGCCAATTTCAACGGCACGGTTGAAGAGATCGATAACGATCACAGCCGTCTGAAAGTTTCCGTTACGATTTTCGGCCGCTCGACTCCAGTCGAACTGGATTTCGCGAGCGTGGAAAAGCTGGGATAAATGCCTCGCTCCGCAACGGCGAGCTACAGAGATTGAGGTAAAGGAAAGATGCCACCAAAGAAGGTACAGACAACTATCAAGCTGCAATTGCCGGCCGGCAAAGCCACTCCGGCTCCTCCGGTGGGTACCGCGCTCGGTCCGCACGGCGTGAACATCATGGATTTCTGCAAGCAGTTCAACGCCAAGACCCAGAAGGAAGCCGACGGCATGATTTTCCCGGTGCTGGTTACGATCTATACCGATCGTTCCTTCACCTTCATTCTCAAAACCCCGCCGGCCTCTATTCTTCTGTTGCGCGCCGCGGGTATTGCCAAGGGTTCGCCGGAGCCGAATCGCAACAAGGTCGGCAAAGTAACCAAGAAGCAGGTCGAAGAAATCGCCAAGATCAAGCTTGTCGATCTCAACACCACCAATCTGGATTCCGCGGTGCGCACCGTCATGGGTACGGCGCGCAACATGGGTCTGGAAGTCGTGGAAGCCTAGGGAGTAACAGGCGTCAGGAGATCGCAGAGGTGGCAGCATGAAGAAGTCAGGCAAACACATGGAGACCGCGCGCCAGAAGGTGGAAGCGCGTCCCTACAAGCTCGCCGATGCGGCGGAGCTGATCAAGAAGACGCACCACACCAAGTTCAACGAAACCGTTGAACTCGCCATCAATCTTGGCGTGGATCCCAAGCACTCCGATCAGGTGGTGCGCGGAACCGTGGTGCTTCCCAACGGACTTGGCAAGTCGGTCCGCGTGCTGGTGCTCGCTAGCGGCGATAAACAGCGCGAGGCCACCGAAGCCGGCGCTGAATTCGTGGGCGGGGACGACATGGTCGCGAAAATCATGGAGGGCTGGACGGACTTCGACGCCGTCATCGCCACTCCCGACATGATGCGCTCTGCTGGCAAGCTCGGCAAGGTTCTCGGCCCGCGCGGCTTGATGCCCAACCCCAAGACCGGCACGGTTACCGCGGACGTCACCAAAGCCGTGAAAGAAACCAAGGCTGGCAAAGTGGAATTTCGCGTCGATAAAGCCGGGATCGTGCACTGCCCGGTGGGCAAAATCAATTTTGATGCTCCGAAGCTCGCGGAAAACGCCCACGTCGTTATCGTCGCGGTCGTCAAAGCCAAGCCCGCTGCAGCCAAGGGTAAGTACGTCAAGAAGATCACGCTGACCTCCACCATGGGGCCCGCAATATTGGTGGATCTGGCAGAAGCGGAGACGCTGGCAGCCGCGGCCTAAGTCAGGCCGCAAGGCGCAGGGAGCAGGATTATGAAGAAGAAAAGCGAAAAGCAGCAGGACCTGGACAACCTGAAGACCGAGCTCGCGAAGGTGTCGACCGTCATCCTCACCACCTTTCAGGGCATCACCGTCGAGAACGACACCAAGCTCCGCCGTGCGGTGCAGGCAGCGGGCGGGAAATATCAGGTAGTTAAGAACACCCTGGCGGAACTTGCCGGCAAGGGTACAGCAGCCGAGGGTGTCCTTAAGGATCTCAAGGGCACGCACTCCATCGCCTATACCCGAACCGATCCGGTGGCGTTGGCAAAGGCCTTAACCAAGATCGCCAAGGATGTTCCTGCGTTTCAATTCAAGTCTGGGGTTGTCGAGGGCCGGGTGATCTCGATTTCCGAGATCAAGCAGCTCGCGGAGATGCCGTCGAAGGAGGAACTGATCAGCAAGATCATGTTCCTGCTGAACGCTCCGGCGCAGCGGATTGCGATGGCGCTCAACGCGCTGCCGCGTAACCTCGCCGTGACTGTCAGCGAAGCGGTGAAGGCCAATAAGTTTAGTTCGTAAGGGTTTGGGGCCAAGCGGGCGCTGCCCGCCGCGGTTCTGAAAAGTTTGAATCAGAAATTTGAGAGGAGAAATAGCTGTCATGTCGAAAGTGGAAACGATCCTGGAAGAAATCAAGGGCCTGACGCTTCTCGAAGCGTCAGATCTCGTCAAGAAAATGGAAGACGCCTTCGGCGTGTCCGCGGCGGCGGCCACCGTGGTGGCGTCAGGCGGCGGCGCGGCAGCGGCGGGCGCAGCTCCGGCGGAAGAGAAGACGGAATTCAACGTTGTTCTCACCGATGTGGGCGGCAACAAGATCAACGTCATTAAGGCCGTTCGCGAAGTCACCAGCCTGGGCTTGAAAGAAGCCAAGGATTTGGTGGATGGTGCTCCCAAGACTGTCAAGGAAGGCGTCACCAAGGAAGAAGCCGCGACCATCAAGAAGAAGTTCGAGGAAGCGGGCGCGAAGGTCGAGATCAAGTAGTGGGCTGCCGGCCAATCTTCGGCCGGCTCGCCTTGGTCTGGGCTTCGGATGCGGCGGCGCGGTGGATTCAGCGCAGTTCCGCGCCAGGGGAATTAGGTACGCAAGCTACGACCGGTATTGCCAACATAATCTGGGTCCCGGGGGGACCTTCACGAACCGTGTGCAGGGCGGCTGTGGGCAAGTCGCGCGGCATCACGGTTCAGTGTCTTTAACCGTTTTTTTTGCACGCTGCCCGAAAGGGAATGAGGTATATCAGGCATGTCCAATAGCAACCAGCACGTTCGCGAACGCCAGCGCCTGGACTTTGCAAAGATTCAGGGATCCATCCAGATTCCGAACCTGATCGAAGTCCAGAAGAAATCTTACCAGCGCTTTTTGCAGATGGATTTGCTGCCCAGCGAGCGCGAGGATGGAGGCCTGCAATCGGTCTTCACTTCGGTGTTCCCGATCAAGGATTTCCGTGAAATGTCGCAGTTGGAATTCGTCGACTACGCCATCGGGAACTGGGAATGCAAGTGCAGCAACCTAAAGGGTCTGCATCACCTGCGCGCCACCTGTCGCAACTGCGGCGCTTCCGTCGTCACCAATCCTTACCAGACTGGCGACGTTATCTGCCAGAAGTGCGGCACCTTCAACAAGAACACCCCGACTTTTTGCAACAAGTGTGGCGACCCTGTAGCCATGCAGTTGAAGTACGACGTCAACGAGTGCCAGGAACGCGGCATGACTTACTCTGCGCCGCTTAAGGTCACCATTCGTCTCACCATTTACGACAAGGATCCCGACACCGGCGCAAAGACCATTCGCGACATCAAGGAACAGGAAGTTTTCTACGGCGATATTCCTTTGATGACCGACAACGGCACGTTCATCATCAACGGCACCGAGCGCGTCATTGTCAGCCAGTTGCACCGCTCTCCCGGCGTCTTTTTTGAAAGCGCCAACAACCGCACTTATTTCCTGGGCAAGATTATTCCCTACCGCGGCTCGTGGGTCGAGTTCGAATACGACACCAAGAACATTCTCTACGTGCGCATCGATCGCAAGCGCAAGTTCCTCGGTTCCATCTTCCTGCGCGCCCTGGGCATGAAGTCCAACGAAGAAATCCTGCGCACCTTCTATCAGGTGGAGCGCATTGCCCTGCGCGACAAGGAACTGCACTGGAACATTTCGCCCGGTCTCGTCGATCGCAAACTCACGCATGAAATTCGCAACCCCAAGTCTGAAGAAGTCATCGTCGGCGCTCACAAGCGCATCACCGAGAATCTTTTCAAGGAACTCATCAAGGCCAAGATCACCCAGGTGCGTGCCAACCTTGCCGACCTCGAAGGTGCTTACAGCGTCGCCGACGTCGTGAACCGCACCACCGGTGAAGTGCTTCTCGAATCCAACAAACCCCTCACCGCCGATCTCTGGCAGGCCTTTGCCGAAGCTGGCATCACCGAAGTCGATGTCTTCTTCCCGGAGCGCGACGATATCGGCCTGGTGCTGTCGCGGACCCTCGATAAGGACTCCATCCGTTCTTCCAAGGAAGCGCTGATCGAAATCTATCGTAAGTTGCGTCCCGGCGATCCCCCGACCCTTGAAACCGCCACCAACCTGTTCCGTGGCATGTTCTTCGATCCTCGCAAGTACGATTTCAGCCGTGTCGGCCGCTTGAAATTCAACATCAAGATGGGTCTCGACACGCCACTCGATAATCGTACTCTGGATACCACGGACTTCGTTTCGGCTATCAAGTACTTGTTCAAGCTGCGCAAGAACATCGGCGTCGTCGACGACATCGACCACCTCGGCAACCGCCGCGTTCGCGCCGTGGGCGAACTTCTCGAAAATCAGTTCCGCATCGGCCTGGTCCGCATGGAACGCGCCATCAAGGAAAAGATGAGCGTGTACCAGGAAATGTCCACCGCCATGCCGCACGACTTGGTGAACGCCAAGCCGGTTATGGCGGCCATCCGCGAATTCTTCGGAAGTTCGCAGTTGAGCCAGTTCATGGACCAGACCAACCCGCTTAGCGAAATTACCCACAAGCGCCGTCTTTCGGCTCTTGGGCCTGGCGGGTTGTCTCGTGAGCGCGCTGGATTCGAAGTCCGCGACGTCCACCCAACTCACTACGGACGTATCTGCCCGATTGAAACGCCGGAAGGCCCGAACATCGGTCTGATCAGCTCCCTCAGTTGCTTCGCGCGCATCAACGATTACGGCTTCATCGAGTCGCCGTACCGCCGCGTCAAGGGCGGCCGCATTGTCGACTACGTTCAGATTTTGAACGCAGGCGACAGCGAGTTCAAAGCCGGCGACATCGTGGAATCCGATCGTGTCGAAGAGCTCAACGAAGAACTGAAGCGCCGCAAGGTTACTGTCGAACCGTACTGCTTCTACCTGTCTGCTTGGGAAGAAGACAAGTACGTCATCGCGCAGGCCAACGTTTCTTTGGATGAGAAGCTGCGCATCACTACCGAACTGGTCAACTGCCGTCAGGCGGGCAACTTCGTGCTGAAGCATCGCGATGAAGTCGACTACGTCGACGTTTCACCGAAGCAGCTCGTATCCGTCGCCGCCAGCTTGATTCCGTTCCTTGAGAATGACGACGCCAACCGCGCTTTGATGGGTTCGAACATGCAACGCCAGGCCGTGCCTCTGATCCGTGGCGAAGCTCCACTGGTCGGCACCGGTATGGAACGCGTCACCGCTCGCGATTCCGGCGCGGTCGTGCTCTGCAAGCGCGACGGCATCGTCGATCAGGTTGACTCGGAGCGCATCATCGTCCGTGTCGAAAGCGATCACTCCGGCGTACTCAGCCGCGAGGTGGGCGCCGACATCTACACGTTGACCAAGTTCAAGCGCTCTAACCAGAACACTTGCATCAACCAGAAGCCGCTCGTGCGCGTAGGCGACCGCGTCAAGACCGCGCAGGTTCTCGCTGACGGTCCTTGCACCGACCGCGGCGAACTCGGCCTTGGCCGCAACGTGCTCGTGGCTTTCGTGCCCTGGCGCGGGTACAACTTCGAAGATGCCATCCTGGTCAGCGAAAAGCTGGTCAAGGACGACTACTACACCTCGATCCACATCGAGGAGTATGAAATCGAAGCGCGCGACACCAAGCTTGGTCCGGAAGAAGTCACCCGCGACATCCCCAATATCAGCGAATCGTTCCTGCGCAATCTCGACGAGAGCGGCGTCATCCGCATCGGCGCGGTTGTGAAGCCGGGCGACATCCTCGTTGGCAAGGTCACGCCGAAGGGCGAAACCACGCTGACGCCGGAAGAGAAGCTGCTTCGCGCCATCTTCGGCGAAAAGGCCGGCGATGTTCGCGACGCCTCTCTCTATTGCCCGCCGGGCATCGAAGGCACCATCGTTGATGTCAAGATCTTCACCCGCAAGGGTGGAGAGAAGGACGAACGCCACAAGGCCATCGAAGCTTCCCAGGTCTTTAAGCTGGAGAAGAACCTGGCTGACGAAATCCGCATCCTCACCGATGAGCGCCTCAAGCGCCTCGGCGATCTACTCGGCGGCAAGATCCTGCAAGCCGACTTGCACGACGAGAAGACCAACAAGCGGCTGCTCACCAAGGGCGTGGAACTCACTCGCGATCTCATCGAGAAGATCTCCACGCGGAACCTCAAGCGTTTGAAACTGAACGAAAAGGATCCGCTGCTGATCGAAAAAATCGAAGAGATCGAAGAGATGACCTCGCGCCAGATCGATGTGCTCCGCAAGATCACCGAAGAGCGCAAGGACAAACTCAAGAAGGGCGACGAACTGCCTCCGGGCGTCATCAAGCTGGCCAAAGTCTACATCGCCATGAAGCGCAAGCTCTCCATCGGCGACAAAATGGCCGGCCGCCACGGCAACAAGGGCGTCATCGCGCGTGTGGTTCCGGAAGAAGATATGCCTTATCTCCCGGACGGTACCCCGGTGGAAATCGTTCTGAACCCGCTCGGCGTTCCGTCTCGTATGAACGTGGGCCAGATCCTGGAGACGCACCTTGGTTGGGCGTCGCACGAACTCGCCAACAGCCTGAAGCGCCTGCTCAGCAAGGAAGTCAGGGCAGAAGGCCTGCGGCGTTGGTTCCGCGAAGTCTTTACCGAAACGGCCATTTGGAAGTCGCTCTCCAAATTGAGCGACGACGAATTGCTGGAATACGCCGAAGGCTTCCGCGACGGCATCCCCTTCGCCACGCCGGTATTCGACGGTGCTCGCGAAGCGGAAATTCGCCATCTCCTTGAAGTGGCTGGCTTGCCGCATGCCGGCAAGATCAACCTCTTCGACGGCATGACCGGCGTGATGTTCGATCAACCCGTTACCGTTGGCTACATCTACATGCTCAAGCTGTCGCATCTTGTCGACGACAAGATCCACGCTCGTTCCATCGGTCCGTATTCCTTGATTACGCAGCAGCCGCTCGGTGGCAAGGCGCAATTCGGCGGTCAGCGTTTCGGCGAAATGGAAGTGTGGGCCCTGGAAGCTTATGGCGCCGCGCACATTTTGCAGGAGTTGCTCACCGCGAAATCGGACGACGTATATGGCCGCGCCAAGATTTACGAGGCCATTGTAAAGGGCGAACCTGGCATCGAACCCGGTGTCCCGGAATCGTTCAACGTGCTCGTGCGCGAGTTGCAGTCTCTGTGCCTCGACGTCGAGCTCATGAAGCGCCAGAAGCCGCCCGCAGAGAAGGCGGCCGACTAAGCAGAATCCAGCCATAGCGGCGTGCCTGTCCGGGCGCCGCTACTTGGCACTCGCGTCTTGAGTAGAAGTATTCGTAGTTGGGTCTCAGCCGGTCCGGCAACATCGGACCGCGGCCCGCGCCGCAAGGTGCGGGAGGGAGGAAACGACCTTGTATCGCAGCAGCCCCTATGATCGTGCCAGTCTGATCGCGGATTTCGATTCCATCCGTATCAGCTTGGCCAGCCCGGAGAAAATCCGCTCTTGGTCCCATGGCGAAGTCACCAAGCCGGAAACCATCAATTACCGCACCTTCAAGCCTGAACGTGACGGTTTGTTCTGCGCCAAAATCTTCGGTCCCGTCACCGACTGGGAGTGCTTGTGCGGAAAGTACAAGCGCATGAAGCACCGCGGAGTCATCTGCGACAAGTGCGGTGTCGAAGTCACTCTCAGCAAAGTACGCCGCGAACGCCTCGGCCACATTGAACTCGCGTCCCCCTGCTCGCACGTGTGGTTCTTCAAGGGACTCCCGAGCCGTATTGGCTACTTGCTGGACATTTCCATGCGCGACCTCGAGCGCATTCTCTACTTCGAAGCGTTCGTCGTTGTCGACCAGGGCGAAGTCGCTGTCCTCAAGGAGCGTCAGGTCCTTCAGGAAGAGGAATACCGCAAGCTCACCACCGAGTATCCCGGTCAGTTTGTCGCCAAGATGGGCGCGGAAGCCATCAAGGAACTGCTTCGCCGCGTTGAAGTGGACAAGCTCGCCGATGAACTCCGCGAGAAAATGAAGGTCGATCCTTCTCTCCAGAAGCGCATCAAGTTCGCCAAGCGCCTGAGGGTTCTCGAAGCGTTCCGCAAGAGCGGCAACAAGCCGGAGTGGATGATTCTCGACGTGATCCCGGTCCTTCCGCCGGAACTGCGTCCCCTCGTTCCTCTCGATGGCGGCCGCTTTGCCACATCCGACCTGAACGATTTGTATCGCCGGGTCATCAACCGCAACAATCGCTTGAAGAAACTCATGGAACTCCGCGCGCCCGACGTGATCGTGCGCAACGAAAAGCGCATGCTCCAGGAAGCCGTCGACGCTTTGTTTGACAACGGCCGCCGTGGCCGTGTTCTTCGCGGAACCAACAACCGCCCGCTCAAGTCCCTCAGCGATACGCTCAAGGGCAAGCAGGGCCGTTTCCGCCAGAACCTCCTCGGCAAGCGCGTCGACTATTCCGGCCGCTCCGTCATCGTCGTTGGCCCCGAGCTCAAGCTCAATCAGTGCGGTTTGCCCAAGAAGATGGCGCTGGAGCTGTTCAAGCCTTTCATCTATCACAAGCTCGAAGCCCAGGGTCACTGCACCACCATCAAGCAGGCCAAGGAAATGGTCGAGCAGCAGGAACCGGTCGTGTGGGATATCCTCGAAGATGTCATCCGCGAACATCCCGTGCTCCTGAACCGCGCGCCCACTCTTCACCGCCTGGGCATTCAGGCCTTCGAACCGACACTCGTCGAGGGCAAAGCCATCCGCATCCACCCGCTCGTCTGCACCGCGTTCAACGCGGACTTTGACGGCGACCAGATGGCCGTGCACATCCCGCTCTCGCCAGAATCTCAGGTTGAAGCGTCTGTGCTCATGCTCAGCTCCCGCAACATTCTCTCGCCCGCGCACGGTCTGCCTCTCGCCGTCCCGTCGCAGGACATGGTTCTCGGTCTCTATTACCTGACCAAGTCCAAGCCCGGCGCCAAGGGTGAAGGCCGCGTATTCGGCTCGCCCGAGGATGTTACGCTTGCCCTCGAAGCAGGTGAAGTCGAACTCTTGACCCCCATTCGCCTGCGTTACACCGGCGAAGTCATCGACCTCACCACCGCTTACGACAACCAGGACGTGACGCACACTGAATCGGTGCAGATGCAGCGCCAGTTCATTCAGACCACCGTTGGCCGCGTCATCCTGAATTCCAACCTGCCCAAGCACATGCCCTACATCAACGGCTTGCTTAAGAAAAAGGGCGTTCAGCAGCTGGTCTATTATGCTTACTTGCGCTTTGGCCTCGAGGGCACCGTGGTCCTGCTTGACCACCTCAAGGCCCTGGGCTTCTCCTATGCCACAAAGTCCGGCATCTCCATCGGCATCGACGACATGCTCATCCCCAGCGACAAGTACAAGCTCGTCGAAAATGCCGAAAAGGAAGTCGTCAAGGTTCAGCAGCAATACCTCGACGGCGCCATTACCAACGGTGAACGGTACAACAAGGTTATCGCCATCTGGGGTGACGTTACCGAAAAAGTTGCCGACGAAATGTTCAAGGCCCTCGAAAATCAGGACCGCGAAGGCGTCATCAACCCCGTCTACATCATGGCGGACTCTGGCGCTCGCGGTTCCAAACAGCAGATTCGTCAGCTTTCCGGTATGCGTGGTTTGATGGCTAAGCCCTCCGGCGAAGTCATCGAGACCCCCATTACCTCCAACTTCCGCGAAGGCCTCACCGTGTTGCAGTACTTCATCTCCACTCACGGTGCTCGTAAAGGTCTGGCGGACACGGCGTTGAAGACCGCTGACTCCGGCTACCTCACTCGTCGTCTCGTCGACGTGGCTCAGGACGTCATCATTAACGAACCCGACTGCGGCACTTCCGACGGTATCTACGTCGAACCCATCATCGAAGCTGGCGTGGAAGTTGAGCCCTTGCGTGACCGAGTTGTCGGCCGCGTTTCGCTCGAGCGCATCAAGGACTTCGAAGGCAGCGTCATCGTCGAGGTCAACCAGGAAATCACCGAGGAACTCGCCAACGCAATTCAGGCCGCGGGTATTGAGCGGGTCCGCATCCGCTCCGTGCTCACCTGCGAATCGCGCCGGGGAGTTTGCGCCCTGTGCTACGGACGCAACCTCGCCACCGGCCGCATGGTCGAACTCGGCGAAGCTGTCGGCGTCATTGCCGCCCAGTCCATCGGCGAACCTGGCACGCAGCTCACCATGCGTACCTTCCACATCGGTGGCGCGGCTACCCGCGTCAGCGAGCGCTCCACTCTCGAAGCCAAGAACGCCGGCGTCGTCAAGTTCGTTGACCTGCGTCACGTTGCAGGGCGCGGCGGCGCTCCGATCGCCATGAACCGCTCCGGCCTCATCGCCATCGTCGATGAGAAGGGCCGCGAAAAAGAACGCTATCACGTGGTTTACGGTGCTCGCCTTCGCGTCAATGACGGCGACTCCGTTACCCAGGGACAGATCCTTGCTGAATGGGATCCCTTCACCTTCTCGATCCTGACCGAAACTGCGGGCTCCGTGAAGTTTGACGATCTGCGTCCCGGACTTACCATCGAGGAACAAGTCGATGAAGTTACCGGTCTATCGCAGCTTGTCGTCACGCTTCCGCCGGGCGATGAAAAACATCAGCCCGCCATCTTGATCCGCGATTCTTCCGGCAAGGTCCGCAAGAAGTACCTCATGCCGTCTCGCGCTCACTTGATGGTCCAGGATGGTGACGAAGTTCAGGCTGGCGACGTTCTCGCGAAGATCCCGCGCGAAACCACCAAGACCAAAGACATCACCGGCGGTCTGCCTCGCGTCGTTGAACTCTTCGAGACCCGCAAGCCCAAGGATCCCGCGGTCATCAGCGAGATCGATGGTAACGTCCGTTACGGCGAAATCAGCAAGGGCATGCGCAAGATCTACGTCGAAAGCGATGATGGCAAAACCTCCAAGGAATACGCCATCCCGCGCGGCGTCCACATCAACGTCCAGGAAGGCGAGCACGTCCGCGCCGGTGAAGCGCTCATCGACGGGCCGCTCAACCTCCACGACCTCCTCGCGGTTCTTGGCGAGAAATATACCCAGGCTTACCTCGTCAACGCCATTCAAGAGGTCTACCGCCTCCAGGGCGTCAACATCAACGACAAACACATCGAGACTATCTCGCGTCAGATGATGCGTTGGGTCAAGGTTGAAGACGTCGGCGACACCACCTTCCTCCTCGAAGAACAAGTGGACAAGTTCCGCTTCCGCGAGGAGAACGACCGCGTCATCGCCGAAGGCGGCCGGCCCGCTACGGGGCGTCCGCTGCTCCTCGGTATCACCAAGGCCTCGCTCTCGACCGATTCCTTTATCTCGGCCGCGAGCTTCCAGGAGACTACACGCGTCCTTACCGAAGCCGCTGTTGCCGGCAAGGTCGACTACCTCCGTGGCCTCAAGGAAAACGTCATCATGGGCCGCCTCATCCCAGCCGGCACGGGCTTGGAACACTACCGTAGCCTTCAGTTGCTTACGGAAATGCCCGCACCGGCTCCCGTTGAGGAGCTGCCCGAAGCTTCTGAATTCGCGGCTGCCGACGATGCTGCCGGGCTCGATTTCCTTGGCAACAAGGATGCCGACGAAGCTGCCGATGCCGCTACCGAAGGGCAGGACTAATACCGTCTTGGGCGGATAACCCGCCCGGGAATTTCCAGACGGCGTCTCGGTCACACCCGGGGCGCCGTTTTTTTTACGAGTGTCCAATGGTACAGGTATGCCTCAGGTCGCATCTCGAACGTCCAGCCTTGCTGAGCACACCACCCTGTTCTTATGATGGATGAGAGAAATTAAACTACTTAGCCACTTTCCTGTGGCTTGCGAAAACTCGTGAACGGCCAGCACAATTCTGCCGGCGATTCCGGGGCTCCTCCGCAGAGAGATCCTCGCACCGGGGCTGAAGCTCGCTTGGAAAGGTTCGAAAAGCGCCAGACCGAACTGTGGCGTCTCACTCTCTTCCTTCTCCTGATTGTCACCGTAGTGTTTGCCTGGTTCGCCTGGGGCAGCCTGCGAACTGAAAAACCTCACGCGGAAGCACTGGCGTATTCTATTGGCCTGGTTGTTCTGGTGGTGCTCTTCGGCGCCTATAGCTGGAAAAAGACTCAGGAGATCGCCGAGTTAAAAGGCCTGGTGCGAGGCCTCGACCAGAAGGAAGCCGGGCTGCCGAGCGATCGCCAGCTCGATCAGCTTTTCCAAATGATTTCCAGGTCGCAACAGGGCTTTCGCGACCTCATCGACTCGTTCGACGACATCCTCCTGGCTCTCAGTCTCGACGGCGAGATCCGTGCCGCCAATCGTAGTTTCGCTGATCTCCTCGACAGACCCTTCCAGAAAATCATCGGCCGCTCCCTCTCCGACTTGCTCGAACACGAAGGCGCGGGCGATGGCTCCCAACAATCCTTGGCTCGTGGCATGGTCAAGTTTCTGGAGAAGCGCCACTGGACCGGTGTGGTCCACGTGCGCCTCAAGGATCGCGGCACCACTCACTTCTTTGAATGCGTCGCTCATGCCATGTTGCGCGATGACAAAGTACATGGCCTCACCGTCCTCGCTCGCGACATCACTTCCTTGCGCCGCAATGAAGCCCGTTTTACCGAGCTGTTTGAGACCCTTCAGGAAGGCATCTACATCGTCACTCCCGAAGATCGCGTTCTGGAAGTCAATCCGGCTCTCGTGCGCATGCTCGGCTATGCCTCCAAGGAAGAACTACTCGGCAAAAAGGTCACCGAGGTGTTTGTCGATGAAACTCAGAGAGCCGATATCGTCCGTGAAGTGAATCGCCAGCCCTCCCCCGTGGGCCGCGAAATCACCCTGCGTAAGAAAAATGGCCAGCCCCTGGTCTGTTTGAACACCGCCACCGCCATCCGCGACACCAGCGGCAAGATCATCCGGTATCAAGGGGCCTTGGTGGATATCACCGAACGCCGCGAAATCGAGAAACGTCTGTACAAGGAACAGGAATTTGCCCGCCGGCTGGTCGATAGCTTCCCCGATCTCATTTTTGTCGTCGATACCCAGAAGCGTTACACCTATGTCAGCCCCAGAGTTCCCGAAGTTATGGGTTATGAGCCAAGCGAATGCGTCGGCATGATTTTCGGCGAGCGCACCCATCCGGACGAGCGTGGTCCCGTGCTGGGCATTTTTGAGGACATGCTCAAACAACGGCGCAACTTCGCTTCCATCGAGATCCAGGTAAAGCACAAGCTCGGTGAATGGCGTCGCTTGAAGTGCAATTTCAGCCCGCTCTACGACGAAAGCAATAAAATTGAGGGCGTGGTCATTTCCGGCCGCGACGTCACCGAAGTCAAGCGTCTCGAAGAGCAACTTATTCAAGCGGAAAAGCTCGCCGCCATGGGCCAGATGCTCGCCGGCGTAGCCCACGAACTCAACAATCCCCTCACCGCCATTCTCGGGGTCAGCGAACTTCTGCGCGACCGCCAGGGAATCGACGATGCCACGAAACGCCAGTTGGAAATGACCCACCGCCAGGCTCGCCGCGCCGCCCGCATTGTCCAGAACTTGCTCGAATTCTCGCGCCCGGCCTCCCCGCAAAAGAAATTGCTCGATCTTAACAATGTCCTCGAGCGCACTCTGCAGCTCCATGAACATTCCCTGAAGCGCAACAGCGTCGAGGCCGATTTCCACCAGGAGCCCGACCTCCCTTACATCGTTGGCGATGCCAACCAGCTCATCCAGGTATTTCTCAACCTGATCAGCAACGCGGAGCAGGCCATCAAGGAAGTTCGCACCGCGGGTCATATACGCATCCGCCTTGGCCAGGCCTTCAATCGTGTCTATGCCACGGTTCAGGACGATGGCGTGGGCATCAAGCCGGAAGCCTTGCCTCGTCTTTTTGATCCCTTCTTCACCACCAAGAGACCTGGCGGCGGTACCGGCTTGGGCCTCAGTATCTGCATGTCCATCGCTCGCGAACACGGTGGCAACATCGAAGTCGATAGCCTCCCCGGTGGCGGCGCTTCCTTTACCGTCTACCTTCCCATAGCAATTCAGGAGCGCGGCCGCAACCTGCCCCGCGATCTCGATACCTCCAGCGGCGAATGGATACCACCTTCCTTGGACTTGCTGCAGCACCGCACCGTCCTCGTCCTGGACGACGAAGAGAGCATCCGCATGCTCCTCTCGGAAGGGCTGGCCGCTCACGGCCTCAAGGTGGATTCCGCCGGTACCGCTGAGCAGGCTCTCAGTCTCGTACTCGGTCGTAAGTACGACATCTTGTTGTGCGACTTGAATCTTTCGGTTCCCGGGCCCAATGGCGATGGTCGCAACGTTGCCGAACGCCTGGGGGTCGCAGCAGGCGCCAACAAGCCCGAAGTCATTTTCATGTCCGGAGAATTGCGTGGGGAAGACACCCCTGCCAAACCACAAGCCGCTCGCTGGCTGCAAAAGCCGTTCCGCATTTCCGATGTCTTGAACCTATTAGTCGATTATTTCAGCCATATTCACACCGGTTCCAGCCACCACTAACCTCCTGGTTGCCTTTGCAGCAGCGGCCATCCGAGGCCGTCCGCTCTCGGCCAAGTCGCCCGCACTTCCCAAATATTGGTGGCACAGACTTCGGTCTGTGTGAGAACGCCTGTTTTTCGGGAGCGCCTAACTTCAGAGGCTGTAGCAGAACTCTCAATTTGTCATTCCGAACGGAGCCTGCGGAGTGAGGAATCTCTCTTTTCTGGGGTCTTCGCCAAACAGAGCCTACTTCTTCGCCGCCGGCGGCACCGCCGCATCCACTCCAAAATCCCAGACAAATAGATTCAACCCATCCGGCAGCATTTCCGCCAACACGTATTCGCCGGGCGTCAGCGGTTCGCTTAGCGTAAATCGGTACACGTTTTTCGCCACTTCCCACTGCTGAATGGAAATCGCATTCCGATTCACGGACATTTCTTCGCCAAATAATGTCCCAATCGATTCGATTTCCCGCGAGTTCCGTCCAACTTTCACCCGGATCAACTCCACTTCCGGCCCTGCCTCTCCTGGCCGGCTGCTCCTCTGGATCTGCGAAGGGACTTCGGGGTCAAACGGCGGCTCCCGCAGGAAGAACTCCGGCGTAATATTTCGCAGCCGCACCGTTGCGTGTGCTGCCGGCAACACGATGGTCTTCTTCCCGGGGATCACCGGCACCATCACCTGCCCCGCCGTCCTCAACAAGCTCGATTTCGTCCGCGTCCCGGCCTGATCGAGCACCCGCACGGACTTGCCTTCCAGCACAAACATCCCCTCGCCCTCCGGAAGGAACACTCCTCCTCCAACCTGAAGGCTGGCGTCAATGTCCGCTACGTTGTCCATTCGCTTTGCTTCTTCTTGTTTGTGTATCTTTTCAACTTCCGCCGCTGACGATTTCTCCGCCTCGCTTGCGGCTTTGGCGGTGGCGTCCCAATCCACCAGTGACGTGGGAATCTCCTCCCAACCCCCACGCTCAATGCTGAAATACCGCACGCGATCTCCGTTGCGTTGATATTCCCTTACAACCTGGAAGGTGCCGTCCTTCAGAACCAACTTCGTTCCTCGCGGCAATACCGGCACTCCGCCTTCTTTCGAAGAAGTGCTGGGTTGTTGGGAATGAGGGTAGGTAGAGGAACCGGCAGGCGCGCAAAACCCCACCAACAGGGCCAGCAAGGAGACCAGCCAACACAACGCGGGATTTTTGCGCGCGTTCATAGCGACTCGGGATGGCGCGCCGCAACAAATTTCGGTCGCGCTTCCCTCAATTCAGAATAGCGCTGCGGCAGACACCGCTGCAAGGCTCTTGGGATGCATGGGGGCTATCACCTGGTTGGGAGTAGAAATATAAATGTAGCGATTCTTCCGCGACGATCGCGCTGCCTAGTGCGTGCAACGGGGAAACAACGTCGTCAGAACCATCAGATCCGACAGCGTGAACAGCCATTGGTCCGCTTGCGCGCCCGCAGCTTCCGCGGCTCGCGCGATGAAACCCAGGTGACGGCTCCGCGCGAAATTGTGCAGATGATCCACGCAGATTCCCGTCAGGCTGGCTACTTCCGAGTCGGTAAAGATTTTCTGGCTTGACTTGACCTTAACCACTTTGTCCTCTCGATGTCTCCGCCGCCCTCGATTTGCCCTCTAGCTGGTGAGATGCTCGTCACAGGATAGGAGATGCAAATATCCAGAGCAATAGTCATTCCGTTTGGAAGGCTACTAAACGAATTCTCTAGTACTTTCTCGATTTGCCCTTAAATCCCCACGTTTTCCACAGTTTCGGGGTCTTCTCGGCGGTTTTTTCCTACCTGTCACAATTAACAGAGGGTATGCAAAAACGTACCGCTTTTAGGCACTTTCTACAGCTTTTGGGAGACGTGCGATTATTTCCCTCATTTGTTTCGTATGTCGTATCTCGTGGCTCGCTATCAACTCAAACCATTCATACCCGTTTAACATTCCCAAAAACGGATGTGGCCAGCAATACGTACTCAAGTCCCTTTTCGACGTCTCCTCCAGAAACGCCAACGTTCGTTCGCGTGCCGCTCGCAATTCTCCCAGCATTTCTTCCTTCGTGTTCAGCAGACTGGGATCCAGTGGAATCGGAGATTTGCGCCGAATGATCCTGCCCTCCACCAGCCACATTGGGAAATGGAATCGTTTCAGAAACGGAATCGCTTTGGGTATTTTTTGTGTGATTCGGTCAGCGCCGCCGATGATCGCTCGCTCCACCGTCACCAGGTGCGCCACCAGTTCCGCGGCAGACCACTCCTCTGCTTTCGGCTTTGTTTTCCACTGCTCCGGAGAAACAGAGTCCGCCGCCCGAAAGAACGCCGTTTGGGCGCAACTCAACTTTTCAAGAATGGGATCGAGAGGCCGCATGCCCGTACTCTATCAGGAACTTCCAATTTTGTGTTTTCCGAGGAAGCTGGAAAATAGAGCGCGCGGCGATCACTGCTAGGTGGCATAAGCGATTCAGAGCGTCGCGCCGCCAGCCTGTTCAAACGCATGCGCCAGCTGCAGCACCCGCGCTTCCCCAAACGCTGGCCCGAAGATCTGCAGCCCTACAGGCAGCTGGCCTTCAAGGCGGCCGCACGGCACAGAGATCCCTGGCAGCCCCGCCAGCGATCCCGTAACTGTATAAATATCAGCAAGATACATCTGCAGGGGGTCGTTCACTCGCTCTCCCAGCCGGAACGGTGGTACCGGCGAGGTCGGCGTCACGATCGCGTCCACCTTCTCGAACGCCTTTCGAAAATCATGCGCAATCAGCGCTCGCACTTTCTGTCCCTTCAAATAGTAAGCGTCGTAGTACCCCGCCGAGAGCACGTACGTTCCCAGTACGATCCTTCGCTTCACCTCTGAACCGAATCCTGCGCCCCGCGTCTTACGGTACATTGCCATCAGCGTGTCGCCATCCACCCGTAGCCCGAAGCGCACGCCGTCGTATCGCGCCAGATTCGAACTCGCCTCCGCCGTCGCGATGATGTAATACGTAGCGATCGCGTAGTCTGTGTGCGGCATCTCAATATCCAGGATTTCGCACCCGAGCTTCTTGTACAGCTCGATGCCCGCCGCGATCTTTTCCCGCACCCCCGCGTTCATTCCTTTGCCAAAATATTGCTTTGAGATGCCGAGCCGCAGTCCCTTTACTGGTTTGTTCAGCGCCGCCGAATAATCCTCCACCGGGGCCGTCGTGGATGTGGAATCCTGCGGATCGCGCCCCGCAATAATTTGCAGCACCTTGGCCGTGTCCGCCACAGTCCGCGCAAACGGCCCGATGCGGTCCAGCGACGATGCGAACGCGATCAGTCCGTAACGCGACACGCGTCCGTAACTTCCCATCATCGCCGGTATTCCGCAAAATGCCCCCGGCTGCCGAATCGATCCGCCCGTGTCCGTGCCCAGCGCCGCCACCGCCAAATCCGCCGCCACCACCGCTGCCGATCCGCCGCTTGATCCGCCCGGAACACAGCCCGGCGCCGCTGGATTCTGCACCGGCCCATACGCGGAGTTTTCGTTGGAGCTGCCCATCGCAAACTCGTCGCAATTTGTTTTGCCCAGAATTACGGCGCCGGCCGTCTCCAATCGCAACACCGCGGTTGCGTCGTACGGAGGAACATAATTGCTCAGAATTTTCGAGCCGCACGTGGTACGGACTTCCCGCGTGCTAATCACATCCTTTATGGCGATTGGCACGCCCGCGAGCGGGGGCAACGGCTGGCCCGCGGCTACCAGCGCGTCGATGCGACCCGCTTGCGCGTAGGCCCGCCCTTCGCAAAGCGTCAGGTACGCGTTCAGCTTGCCATTCCACGCTGCAATCCGCCGGTAATATTCCGCGGCTATCTCGCGCGCAGAAGTCTTCTTGGCCGCAATCGCCTCGCGCACCGAGTTGATCGTCCACGTCTCGCTCATCGCTCGATCACCTTGGGCACACGGAAGTACGGCGGCTCCGGATCCGGCGCCTGTTTCAAAACGTCCTCAGCGACCGCACTTGGAACAACCAGATCTTCCCGCAATGTCGCGTCAGCCGTCTGGTCGTCGCTCAGAACCTGCGCCATTGGCTCCACTTTGCTGGTGTCCAGTTCGTTCAGTTTGCCGATGTACTCCAGAATTTCATCAATTTGCGCGCGATACGTTTCCAGTTCCGCTTCGCTCAGGTCCAGATACGCGAGATCGGCGACGCGCAACACATCTTCTCGAGAGATTTTCATGGTGGTGGCTTAATTGCTCATTTTCACTGGTGCGAGACGCTTCAAGTTTACCACAGCGGCGATTTGCTCCATTTCGGAAGCCTCCACGCCGCACGCGCGCTCGGCCGCACTGATCTTATGTTTTTGCCTAAGGCCATCCTCGTCCTCTGCCTCGTCGCTCTCTTCGCTCAAAGCGGCGACATGCCGCCTACTCCCGTCCAAGCAAACGGAAGAGTCGCCGTAAAAGCCCGCCGCGAAGGGCAAGGTGGTCCGCAAATTGTCATCCCTCGAGACCTGTTCGCCAAAGTTACCGAAACCATATCCGTCGATCCCACCATCGGCGAAGCCCCGCATCGCGCCTCTTTGCATGCCTAAGGTCTCCCCTACGAATACAAAGGCTCGAAAACATTTGCCGTTCAGGGCCGTGGTTATTGTTATTGCTCCTGGGCAGGGAACTGCCGCTTCTGGATTTGTCGCAAGCACAGAAGCAGATATGAAAGGCTTTTCGATGCGGACCACGGTTTTGCAGCTCTAGCCAGCTACCGCGTCACGGCCTCCGCCGTCTTCCGCGGATATTTCGTCGATACGTAATCGTCCACTAGCTTCTGGAACGCCGCCGCCAGTTCGTCGTAGGTACCTTCCAGTGTCACGTCTTTCTGCCCGTCGATATACACCGGGCAGCGCGGCGCTTCTCCCGTTCCCGGCAAGCTAATCCCGATATTCGCTGCCTTCGATTCGCCCGGCCCGTTCACGATGCAACCCATCACCGCCAGCGTCATTGTCTCCACGCCTTCGTACAGCGTCTTCCAAGTCGGCATCATCTCGCGGATATAGTCCTGCGTGCGTTCGGCCAATTCCTGGAACGTTGAACTTGTGGTCCGCCCGCACCCTGGGCATGCCGTCACGCTCGGCGCAAACGACCGCAGCCCCAGCGCCTGCAGCAATTCGCAGCAGGCGTAAACTTCTTCGCGCCGATCCCCGCCCGGCCGCGGCGTCAGCGAAATCCGGATCGTGTCCCCAATCCCTTCATACAGCATGACGCCCAGCGAGGCCGCCGACCACACTAGGCCCTTCATTCCCATGCCCGCTTCCGTCAAACCCAGGTGCAGAGGCTGTGGCGTCTTCGCCGACAGGTCTCGGTACACAGTAATCAGATCCCGCGGCCGCGACGTCTTGCACGAAATGATGATCTGGTCGTTTCGCAGCCCGCACTCCAGCGCCAACTCCGTGGACTGCAGCGCCGACAGCACCATGCAGCCGTTGATGATCTCTTCGGACTCTTTGCCAAGATTCTTGTCGGTGTTCTCTTGCATTTTCTGCATTACCAACTCTTGATTCAGCGACCCACCGTTTACCCCGATGCGCACCGGCTTGCCGTGATCGACCGCCACCTTGCAGATGGTAGAAAACTGCTCGTCGCGGCGCTGTCCCGCGCCCACGTTGCCCGGATTAATCCTGTACTTGTCCAGCGCTGCGGCGCATTCGGGATATTTCGTCAGCAGCACATGCCCGTTGTAATGGAAGTCGCCGATAATCGGCACGCGGCAGCCCGCATCCAGCAAGCGTTTTTTGATCACCGGCACGGCCGCCGCTGCTTCCGGCACGTTCACCGTCCAGCGCACAATTTCGCTGCCCGCTTCGGCCAGTTCCAGCGTTTGCTGGTACGTAGTTTCGACGTCGGCTGTGTCCGTGTTGGTCATCGACTGCACCACGATCGGCGCACCTCCGCCCACCTGCACGTGGCCCACTTTTACCCCATACGTCTTCTTGCGCGGATGCCGCAAACCGCCGGCATCAAAGCCTGATATTTGGTTCAACATATCCTTCTATTTTAGCAGCCCAGCGGCTTTTTGTGTCGCTCCTGCTGTTGCGCGCTTTGCTCCCTGCCACGGTCGGTGTCCGCTGGACTTTTGGGGGTTATACGCAGGCAGGACGTACTCAGAATAGTCCCCAACGGTTCGACCACTCCGGCAAACTGTGCTTCCTGTGTGTCGATTTCGGGCGCGGGTTTTTCTTCACCTCTGCAGCGGCCGCCTTTTTACCCCCAGCACAGCGAGGAGCCGAGGCGGGCGCTTTCCTTCAAAACTCAGAGCTGAGACCCTGCCGGCATCCGCCGAGGATGCCGGCAGGATCTCAACCTCAACCGCTTGAATCACTTCTCGTTGGGATGCGGTTCGCGTTTGAAAACCAGCTACCGCGTCAAGGTCTCCGTCTTCAGGGGTGAGCGCCTTTCTCTTGGCATTTTCGCGGCCTGTGTCTTCATCCCGAGCACCGCAGGCGCCGAGGCGCGTTTCTCTTACTCTTCTCTGTAGCGCTGGCTTTTATGCCAGCCACGATTGTCAGCGCGCATCGCTGTTATCTCCCGTTGTAGTTCTCTCGGCTTCAGCGGCCCGCCATGAAGCTGCTTAACTCTGCGAATGGCACCGCTTTCTCCAGGAATACGAACGTTCCTTTCTCCTTCATTTCCTTCGCTGCGGTCCAGAACCCTCCCATCGCCGCTCGATGTAACGCGGAACCCGTGCTGATCCGCCGCACTCCGGCTTGCGCCAGTTCTGCCACGGAACGGCCCGCAGCTCCTACCAGCGCGTTTACCGGTCGCGGCGCCACGGCCGCGCAAACCGAGCGAATGGCTTCCAGGTTGGGTAATCCCGGAGCGTAAACTACATCTGCTCCGGCCTCCGCGAAGGCTTGCAACCGCCGCATCGTGTCGTCCAGGTCCGTGCGGCCGTGCAGAAAGTTTTCCGCCCGTGCGGTCAGCGTGAACGGAAACGGCAACGTCCGCGCTGCTTCCACCGCCGCCTTCACTCGCTCGACCGCATGCCCGTGATCGTAAATCGGCCGTCGTTCGTCTCCCGTCGCGTCTTCGATCGATCCGCCCACCAGTCCCGCCGCTGCGCCCAGCCGGATGGTCTCTGCCGCCTTTTCCGGGGCGTCCCCGAAACCGTTCTCCAAATCCGCCGAAACCGGCAGATCGCTTGCCCCGACGATCTCTCGTATATGCGCCAGTACTTCTTCGCGCGTTACCAGGCCCTCGCCGTCGCGCCGCCCCAATGAAAACGCCAAACCCGCGCTCGTCGTCGCTAACGCTTCGAATCCCAGCGCCGTCAGCATCCGGGCCGTTCCGCCATCCCAAGGATTGGGAATCAAGAATGTACCTGGTCCCTCGTGGAGCTTCCGAAATTTCGTTGCCTTTTCGCTTTGACTCACGCTCATATGCGTCCGATCCCTCAGCTTGTGGTCTGATTTCCAGCAGAGGAGGGTACTACAGTCCGGCACACTCGTGCAGCCTGGGTCTCAGTCACGGGATCTTTCGACCAGGAAAAAATTACGCTTCTGCCGATTGTGACCTCTCGAGCATCCGGCTGCTCAAGCGCTCAAACTCCGCCACCAATCCTCCCGCCTCTTGCCCCGCCAGCGTTGCCGCGTCAATTTCGGTAATCAGCAGAATCGATGTGGCCATGTCCGCGCTGCATTCCAGACAATATTTCTCGCTTCTCCCCGGAAGCTCCTCCCTCTCTGTTCCTCGCCCACATACGCTGCACTTCACCATCGAATTTGCATTCTGTTCGCTGCCCTTTGGCCCGCATAACATTTCCTGCTCCTCCCCTGGCTCGCGCTAGCGCGGAGTCCAGCCTGCGACAACCATTCCAGGGTAAGCAAAAGCCTCTGAAGGAGTCCTGAGCACTCCATTAGGAATATGTAAGTCCAAAAGCTTCCCAGGCAGGCGAACAATTAGGCCGCAACCTCAAGCTCATCAATGGATTAAAGGAAGGGTAGCTTATTCTAAGGATTTACCACGTGCCGATGCGCACGACCGCCTCGGTCGCAATCAACAGCCCATTCTGTGGATGAATGCCCGCGATATTGTCGATCCACGTGTGGTTGTATTCGACGTTGATCACGCGCCACGCGAACGGCCTCGTGATTCTCACGTCCAGCCCTCCGCCCCCGGATAGCATCGGACCGTTCACGGCCCACTCTTTCGACCAATCGCTTCGCATCGGGTAATGCGGCAGCGTGCCGCTGCCGTCGTTCCAATCCTTCAACAACTGCGCTTTCAGAGCTTCGTCGTCGATCTCGTAGGTTACTTTTCTGCCGCCAAATTTCACCTGTGCGTAGGGCGAGAACCGGTGCGACGCTCGCGGAGTCCAACGCAATCCGCCGGAATAAGAAATGGAATCCGCGCTCATATTGTAGGCAGGCTGATGCATGATCAGGCAGCCATTCACTTCCGCCAGGACTTGCAGCGTCGGGCTGATGCGCGCCGCACCCGTTCCCCCGCCCCCAATGCAACTTCCCCCACCAAGGAAGCTCTCATATTCCGGGAACGCGGTCAGTTCGATCGGCGCTTCGAGTGGATAGTCGTGCTTGAATTCCACGCCGGCGGGCTTGTAGGCGTCCTTCACGAACACGAATGGTTTCTCCCCGCTGCCATTCTTGAAATCCTTCACCCACTCCTCGCGCATTTCCCGATTCGCGCCAAATAGACCCATTCGAGTGGCACGGTCCCAAGGAAAACGGAACGCCATCACGTTGGCAAAAGAGCGTCCCGGATTCAAAAAACTCCGCGTCAGCATGATCAAGACGGGATTCGAGGTGCGATTCTCCAGGCCCATGATCAGATAGCGATCTGCGGCGTCTTCCGCCAGCATGGTGCAGAATCCCAGCGTTGGTGTGTCCACCAAGGTGATAAATCCCGGCGACGCGTGCAACATCACATTGCCGATGGACGCTTCGCTAGCCGGCCCAATCTTCCATTGCGTGTGCCACACGGCCGAATACGCCATAGACTTCAGCAGGCTCACCCAATAGTCCCGCCCGTCTCCCCACTGCACCAGGCGATACGGCGGGTCGTTCTGCCGCTCGATATAGCCGAATACCGACCCTTCAATGGGATGGCCCACATAAGGTGCCATGAACGTGTCGCTGTCGCTCCATCCACGTAGCTCCGACACCGAGCGCGTGTACTGTTGAAACCAGTGCCCGTTCAGCGCATCACGCGTGCCCGCTTCGGTCCAGAGATCAAATGTGTGCATGATCCCCGTATACAGCAGCGACTCACCTAGCGCAGGTCCCCAACGGAACCGCTTCGAACGCTCCGACGGAAAATCCTGTGGGTTCGTGGTATTCCCAGAGGCGGACGCCCCGGAACTATTCGGATTCTTGGGCGCCGGGGTGCCTGCCAGGTCCACATACAGATTCCTGCGCGGAATATTCGCATTCAACGGCAAGGACCAGTCCGAATCCAGGGTACTCAGCAGTTCAGACTGTCGGTACAACACATCAGGGGGTCCGGACGCGAGCGACGCGGGCACCTGTGCGGCAGCAATACTTCCAGATAGGAGATAAGCCAGAAGGACAAAAACACAGACAGCATTTGCGCGGCTGGGCATTTTAAGTACAAACTTCTCCCCTGAGCACGATGGCTCAAAGTGATTTCAAGTGGTGGGCGGGGCCGGTGCCATCTGTTTTCGCACTCGGCAGGTAAATCAAACTCCCAGGCGGAACCGCGCAGATTATAACACTACAACTTCCAACCAAGAAGCGTCAGCTTGCAGGATCTCCGTACGCCACCCCGCACGAAACGAAAACACACCCGCCGACAGCACATCCGCATGGCGCGTTGTTACCTTCAGCCTCCCACCTTCCTGTTGAGGCGTCCGGCTTGATGGTGCAAGCGGGCCCAATTTCGTTTCATTTGGACGTCAAAGCGCCGCAGTTGCGTTGCCTCTTATGGACGCAACCGCCGCCGAAGGTGGCATGTCCAAAATGAGCCCGTCCCAGAAGCGGGAAGGCTCGTCCCGGAATCGGACAGCGTCGGCCCTCCGGCATCGGCCCGGGCGCCGGCTAAGCCATTCTCTCGTCGCAACTTAGAAAAATGGAACGCGTGGCCGCTTACCTGCGTATAACTATAACGTCTGACGATATAGTCTTCTCGTGCTCGATATAGACATGCGATTCCCCCGCTTCGCGGGCTGAAAGGCGTAGTTCGTGACCCATAACAAAGAAACCGAATCGTTTTTGCCGCTGACCCCGGCCATGTTCCACATCCTGCTCGCGCTGGCCGACGGTGAAAAGCACGGCTACGCCATCCTCAAAGAAGTGGCCCGCCGTACCGCCGATAAGGTCAAGCTCAGCGCCGGCACGCTCTACGGCAACCTGTCGCGCTTGGAAGGCGGGGGGCTCATCGCGGAATCCAGCCACCGGCCGGAAGTTGACCTCGACGATGAGCGCCGCCGCTACTACCGGCTGACCGAATTTGGACGCGCCGTCGCGGTGGCCGAAGCGGAACGCATGGAACAGGCCCTGCTGCAGGCGCGCGCGAAAAAGCTATTCCGGAAACCCAAGTTGGCATAAGACGGCGAGGCTTCGATGCAAAATCAAAACGATTCCTTTTCGCAGCGGCTGTTTCGCTTTCTAGTTCGCTTGCTGCCCTTCGATTTCCGCATCAACTACCAGGGCGAAATGGAAGGCGTCTTTCGCGAGCAACAACGAGAAGTGGCGGAACGCGGCGGCTTCTGGGATGTCCTGAAGCTGTGGAAAGAAACGATTGGGGGCATTTTCACCACCGCGCCCCGCGAGCACTGGGAGATCCTTGTCAACGACTGTGCCTATGCCCTTCGCATGATGCGCAAGAATCCCGGCTTCACCGTCATCGCCATCCTTACCCTCGCTCTTGGCATCGGCGCGAATACCGCCATTTTCAGCGTCGTCCATGCGGTGCTTTTGCGCCCGCTTCCGTACCCCGACGGCCGTCAGTTGATCTTTCTCCGCCAGCAACAAAATAAACTGGGCATTGATGACATCCAGTTTTCCGCTCACGAAATCCAGGATTTTCGCGAGCAGAACCACAGCCTCTCCGGATTGGTGGAGTTCCACGGCATGTCTTTCATCCTCTATGGCCATGGCGATCCGGATCGCGTGCGCACCGGCGTTGTTTCCTGGAACTTCTTTGATCTCTTCGGCGTGAAGCCCATCCTCGGCAGAACTTTCCAGCCCGGCGACGAAGGACCCGGCGCCGCTCCAGTGCTGCTGCTCAGCTACGAGTACTGGAAGAATAATTTCGGCGCCGACCCCAACATAGCTGGAAAAACTTTTGAAATGAACGACAAAGTTCATACCGTCATCGGCGTGCTTCCCCCAGTGCCGCAATATCCCAATGAAAACGATGTTTACATGCCCACCTCGGCCTGCCCTTTTCGCTCTGCCAAGAAGTTCATCGAAAATCGCGACGCTCGCATGATGGAGGCATTTGGCCGCCTGAAGCCCGATGTTTCCCTGGCCCAGGCCGGCGCTGAAATGTCTACCATCGCCAGTCGCTTGCAATCTGCCTATCCCAAATCCTATCCGGACAATGTTGGTTATGAAGCCAGCGCCACGCCACTGCAACGCGAGTTGACCAAGGAAGCGCGCCCCACTCTTCTTCTGCTTCTCGCCGCCGCGGCCTTTGTCCTTCTCATCGCCTGTGCCAACGTCGCCAATCTCACTCTCTCTCGCATGGCGCGACGCGAACGAGAGATGGCCGTGCGCAGCGCCCTGGGCGCCGGACGCAGCCGCCTTCTTCGCCAACTTCTCACCGAGAGTTTTCTACTCGCGCTCATCGGCGGACTCCTGGGCCTCTATCTGGCCTATCAAAGCCTTCATCTGCTCACCGATTTTGCTGCCCGCCTGACTCCCCGCGCGCACGAAATCCAGATCGACACCAGGGTGCTGCTGTTCACCCTCGTCGCCGCTCTTGGCACCGCCATCGTCTTTGGCACGCTTTCCGCTTTGTTCTCTCGCTCGAATCTTACCGTGAGCTTGAAGGAAGGCAGCTCCGCCGCGGGAACTGGACGCAGGCAAAATCGCGTGCGCGGCACTCTTATCGTCTGCCAGGTGGCCTTCTCCTTCATGCTGCTGATTGGCGCCGGCCTCATGCTCCGCAGCTTGCTCAAGATGCAACAGGTGGAAGCCGGGATCGTATCGCAACGTGTTCTCGCGCTTAGAACCACTCTCAGTTTTTCCAAGTACACCACCAACGAGCAATCTTTGCTTTTCATCACCAAACTCCTGGACCGCCTGAAGGCCGAGCCCGGCGTTCTCAGTGTCGCGATTTCCGATCGCTATCCCTTCGAACCTGAGTTCGTTGCGGGTGGCCAGCAGGGCGTTTCCTTTTCCTTTGAAGTTGAGGGCCGCCCGATCCAACCGGGGCAAGCTCCGCCGGTCACCACCTTCGCCGCGGTTTCGCCCGACTATTTCCAAACGCTGAAGATCCCGCTGAAGCAAGGCCGGCTGTTTACCGAGAATGATGACGACCAGGGACCGATCGTGGTCCTGATCAACGAAGCCATGAAGCGCCAACTCTGGCCCAACGAAGATCCCGTCGGCAAGCGCGTCTCCAATGACGGCGGCCAGCATTGGGCGCAAATCATCGGGGTCGTCGGCGACGTTCGCGAGTTTGGCCTGGACCATCCTCCTGTGCCCGAGGTTTACGCTCCGCAAAAACTAAATCCCGCTCCCGGCGTAGTGCTGGTCCGCACTGCTGCTGAACCCACGCGTTTGGCCAAGGCTCTCACGGCCGCGATTCACGAGATCGATCCGCAGACCGCCGTAACGCGCATCAAGACCGTCGAGCAGGCTCGCTATGACTCCATGGCCAATCCCCGCGTCACCGCAAGCCTTCTGGCGCTTTTTGCGGGCTTGGCCCTGCTGATCGCCACGGCAGGCATCGGCGGAATCATGGCGTTGAACGTAAGCCAGCGCGTTCGCGAAATCGGTATCCGCATGGCTCTCGGAGCGCGCTCCGTGAACATCCTGCGCATGGTCCTTGGTCAGGGCCTCACGCTCACACTGCTGGGAATTGCGATCGGCGTTATCGGCGCGATGGCGCTCACCGGCCTCGTCAAATCTCTTTTGTTTGAAGTGCTGCCCACCGATGTACTCACCTTCTGTGGCGTTGGCCTCACGGTTCTCGCCGCCGCCGTCATCGCCAGTTATCTGCCGGCAAGGCGCGCCGCGGCTATCGATCCGAACGGCGCTCTGCGATCAGAGTAGTAGAGATTTTGACCCGGAGGCGACGGTGGCCACAGCTTCAAATCTAATCTTGAAAGGGGAACGCTCATGAAAAACGCAAACATTTCGCGCAGGCAATTACTGCAAGCCTCGGCAGTGCTCGGCTGTCTGGCTGCGGCTCCGCTTTCCGTTGCGGCCTCGGAGTTGAGCGGCCCCGATCAGTCTCGGCCTTCTGCCGTTACGAATCCGCTCAAGCCCCCCGCCGAAGGCGCTATTCCTGTTGCCTTTCTGGTTTCCGACGGCGCCGTGGTCATCGATTTCGCCGGACCCTGGGAAGTTTTCCAGGATGTCATGATTCCCGGCCGCATGGACATGCCCTTCCAGCTTTACACCGTCTCGGAAGCAACAAAGCCCATTCAGGCCAGCGGCGGCATGAAAATCGTTCCCGACTACACGCTCGAAAATGCTCCGGCGCCGAAGGTCCTCGTCATCCCGGCGCAAAGCGCGCCCAGCGAAGCTGTCATGGCCTGGGTTCGCAAATCGGCAAAAACCGCCGACGTCACCATGTCTGTTTGCACCGGCGCGTATCTCTTGGCGCAGACCGGGTTGCTGGCGGGCAAATCCGCTACCACGCATCACGGCTCCTATGTTGACTTTGCTCGGAAGTATCCCGATATCCAGATGAAGCGCGGCGCCAGATTCGTGGAAGACGGCAATCTGGCCACTGCCGGCGGACTCTCCTCCGGCATTGACCTCGCTCTTCGAGTCGTCGAGCGCTATTACGGCCGTGAAGTCGCCACACAAGCGGCCTTCGACATGGAATACCAGGGTCAAGGCTGGATGCATGCAGATTCAAACTCGGTCTATGCCAAACTGCGCAGCTCCGTGGATGGCCATCCCCTCTGTGTCGTCTGCTCCATGGCCATCGATCCGGCCAACGCACTGAAAACCATCTACAACGGTAAGACCTACTATTTCTGTAGCTCGAATCACAAAGCCACCTTTGACGCGGCTCCGGCAGACTTCGTCAACGCAACGAAATAATAGCCAGCTGCAAAACCCAGTCTTGCAGTGCGCTCGACATTATTCTTTAACGCCGGCGATCCCGGTAACTTCTCGATGTGCGCTCAGCACGCCATCTGGAATCACCACGATTACCCACGGCGTGCCCGTCGCAACGATTCGCCCACGGCTCACCAATTCGGCGTCATGCCCTGGACGCAATGCAATATTCTGTGTCACTGCCTCTTGCAGTTGAAGATTGCTGCCTCTTATTTCCAGCGTATGCGCGCCGGCGCCCTCCGCGTGGATGTGCAGCGTAACTTCATTGGCGGCCGTGGTCTCGGCCGTCACCTTGAAATCGAACGCCCGGTCTGCCCGCAGTTCCACGTGGTAGATTCCACCCGATAACGCGGCCACCGTCGTACGCGCCGCACCATGTCGCGCCGTATATCGACCTTGTGGCAACCTGGTACGGAATTTGCCGTCCGCGGCGTTTACTGCAACCTGAATCACGCGTCCCGTCTTTTCCTCCCGAAACTCAATTGGCTCGCCAGATGACCCATCTACCGTACCCTCAATCACCGGCGCGCCATGCAGATCCTGCATCAGCCAGATCCACTCCCCCACCGGCTGGGTCCACACCTCTTTGTACGTCCAGCAAATCTGCGTTGGCCAGTATGGCGCGTCGTTGTATTCCCTTGTTTCGATGCCCACCGGAAGCGCGCCCACCATCTGCCCCGACCTCACGCTATACAGCGGGGTCCAGTCATAGCCTTCCCCATACATAACGCTGGCCGAAAAAGGGTTTCGTCCCAGCAGCCATTGCGCCTGTTGTTGCGCCAGATCTTCCGTCTCTACGTCTCCGCGTAGTTGTGCCGCCGCCGAAAGCGCTTTTGCCTCCGACAGCAGCACACTGGAATTTCCGCGGAAATCAAACCACACCGGAAATCTCCGCAGGTAGTATTCCCCTCCCAGCGGCACGCCGCGACGCACCTGTTGCACATAGGAATCGCGATCGCCCGCGCGCAGCGGTGTCCAGTCTTTCCCCTCAGGGATCAACCGCGCTTCACTCTCTTTGTACACGGCGGCAGGCAACACGTTAAACGGCTGATCCACCTTCGCAGCAACTTGTTGGTAGTACTTCGAATGCAACACAATTGCCGAATACCATTTCATCCAATTCGCGTTACCGGGAAACGTATCGCATAAGTGTGCCAGTGCGATCACCGGCTCTTCTTCCTGTCCTATATGAAAGCGATGAAATAGATTCTCCCGCTTGGGGCCGGTGTAAAAATAGCCCGTCATCGGAATGCTCCACGGCTGTATCTTCTGCTCCTGCGACGCCAGTATCAGCGCACCCAGACGGAACGCCTCATCCGCATATTTCTGTTCTCCTGTCGCCCGGTATAAGTCTACCGAGGCAATCGCGCCAAATGAGATGCGCTCCAACTCATCCGGCCTTCCGTAAATTTCCGGCAGCGGCTCAGCCGTTTTCATCCCCTCCACCGCATAGTTCCAGTCTTGCTCTGCTGTTTTCAAACTGCGAATCGCCAGCTCCGGTTTGCTGTTCTTCAGCACGCGAGCCGCAAGCGCCTCCACCGCCGCCACGCGAAAGTTCCACTCCGGATTGTTCACCGCTTGTCCGCTGCGATCATCGGCATCCCCGATGATGCCATTGGTCCAATAACTGATCAGTTGCCCGGTCGTTCGATAGCCGTCGCCGAAGCTCGTCTTCAGCACCCATCGCAATCCCCACGTTCCTTCTTCCAGCAGGCGCGCCCGCAGCTCCGGATCTTCTCCTTGCTCCTCAAGCCGTTCTGCAAACGAAAACAGCGCATACGCCATCCCCGGAGTGTTGCCCGTGGCCGTCAGGTCTCCCGCGTCGTGATACCCGCCATTCACGATGATGCGTTGATCCCCGTGAACGCTGTAGTCATCCAGGTGGCAGATTCCATGGATTCCGGGGATCACCGTCCCGCACCGTTCGCTATACATGAAATTGATAGCTTTCCAGATGCTCGCGCGCCACGCATCCGGCCCGATTTCAAATGGCCGCGTGGTCGTTGCGCCGGCGCGAATCACATATTTCCCAGGCGCCTGTACTTCGGAAAAATCCAGAACCTCGTAATTGCCCAACAGGGTTTTCTGCTGCTCCGCCGCCTTCGTGAGCACCACTTTACCCGTTCCTTGCTCCAGCACAGAAAACTCCTTCGCCTCCAGCCTGCTCGCAATCGCCGTTTTCGTTGCGCCCGCCGTATATCCCGCGTGACTGAACGCGATTTTCCCCGCCGCGACGTCCCACCCCTCCACGTGATCCGCATCGACCTTTTCCAGTTCCAGCTGGTCGATATATAGAATCGTTTGGTCTCCCGGGTCCGGCAGCATTTTCGGCAGGCTATACGCAAATTCCAGTTCGGTCACTTTGTCCCGATCCAGTGGTGCGATCTCCCACACCACGTGATTCCATTCGTGATTCTTCAAAATGATGGACTCGTGTCGCCCCTCGTTATAACGGTCCGGAAGCACGTGCGCGCCCTCGTTGTGCAGCACCAGGGAGGCCGAAATCGCGGGCGCGCCGATAACGTCGGGATAGACCCAGATCGAAATCCGGTTGTAGGCGCTCCAATTTTCGGAAGGGAACTTCCGGCTGGCGATCAGGTCTTCCCATTCACCCGCGCCCCCCACCTTCCCAATGTTTTGCGTCGAGCGAATCCGCAGTGAGTGCTTCCCGTCCTTCACGGGAGAGTCCGCCAGCGCCATCTCTCCGTCGCCGTGAAACGTCCATGTCGCTGCGTCTTCCATGGAATCGAGCAGCTGCGACTCGAGTACCTTCTTATTCAGCCAGCGAGCTTCCGCTCCATCTGCATACACCTCCTTCATGGGCACCCTCGGCGCGTCTTGCTGGGCCGCCACTCGCTGTCCTCCAAAGACCGCCAAAGCAAGCCACACATACAAAACTCGATACCGCATCCCGACGCCCTGCAGCGCGCATCTCATCAGCACTCCTCCAGACCCCGATGCAACTACCAATCTTTCTAATGAATAATTCAAAAGTAGTATAGACCTAACCAGCGTCCCCCAACCGCTGATCTCTCATCTATTTTCATTTCGGTTTTGCGCCGCTTTCCGCCTTTGCGGCGCCCTACTCCTTCAGGACCCGCAATCTTTTCGCAGCGTCTCCACCCGCGTTCTGTCATTCCGAACGGAGTCTGCGGAGTGAGGAATCTCGAGGAAACTTCCTTTGAAGAAACCAAGAAAGGAGAGCCCCGCTCAAATGATGAATCCGCTCTTAAAGCCCTCGTTACCCTTCGAACAAGACGTTCAAGGATCTGTGACGCTACTCACCATAACCACGAGGATTAAGCACATACTGAGATCACTATGGACAGCCTTCAAGAGTTTCAAGCCGTGGCCCACGAACGAGGCTTTGTTGACATGGAGGAATGTGACGACGGCTGTGTTCTCTGGCTCAGGCAACAAACTCCCGACGCGGTTACCAAAACCCACCACCGCATCTGCCTCGACAGCCGGACCAACAGCGCAACCGTCTATTGGATAAACAATCTTGAAAAGGCTGTTTCGAAAACATTTCGCAGCGCCGCCGGGCTGCGTGCCTGGTTTGTCCTGGACCCCCACGCCCACAAATCCTGAAGCTCCCATCGCGGACGCGCGGTGTCGTCTTATACCACTTAATAAACAGAACTAGTTATTGAATATATCGGCATGTATGCCGGATTTACGTTCGAATGTCGGTCGCGGAAAACTTCCTGGCAACCTCATTATCAGAATAATTCCCACCTATGCCCCTTTGTTTCACATACATTCGCATCCCCGCGCCGGCATCCCCTTTTTTCTTGCATACATCGGCAAAACACCGGGGGGTGGTGTTTGTGGAGAACCGCAACCTGCCAGCATTGTCCTGGAATGCCCAGCCCGATTGCTGCGATTCGCCTTTGTATTCACCCCGTTCGCGGCGAATGTACGTGACGGATGCCGGTTGTCCGAATCCGAGTTGCGGCGCCGCTTTCGTCTCTTTTGTGTACATGTACAGCCAGCCGCAGGCGGCAGCCACCGCCACAATCGCCACCTTTCGAACAATTTGTTTCTCATGGGAACGTTTCTCGCGACTCGTTATAACACCCCGCCCGCAGCCTTATCGGCCGATTCGGCCAAAGAGCCGTCCGCGGAATACGGTGGCCCCTCGGGGCCGGAATGGCGCTGTCGATCCAGGAGACCCTTGCCACGAACCGCGGGTAGGATTAAATTGTTCCTCCATAGACGGCTTTCGAGTTGCTTAAGCGGACCGCCTGCCGCTGCCATCGGTGTTACGGGAGGGCCGCGTGTTCTCACTGATCTGGAGTTTGCTGAAACCATACCGCAGCAGCCTTGTGATTATCCTGGCTGCGATGCTGCTTCAGACGGCCATGAGCGTGGCCGCGCCCTGGCCGCTCAAAGTCATCCTGGACAATGTGGTCGGCGAGCGCAAACTGCCGCCATGGCTGGACGACTTCCTGCGCCGGTTCATGGCCAGCGGCGGCAAGATGCAGATTGCCGCTGCTGCCGCGATTGCCACGATTCTGATAGCGCTTTTAGGCGCGGCCGCTTCCTACCTTGCGAACTACTACACCACCAGCGTGGGGCAGTGGGTTGCCAACGACCTTCGGCTGCGCACGTATCATCACCTGCAGCAGCTCTCGCTGAACTACTACAACACGCACGAGATGGGTACGCTGTTAAGCACCATCACGGCAGACGTGCAGACCATTCAGAATTTCGCGTCGTCGTCGACCCTGGGAATCCTGGTGGACATGTTCACGATCGTGGCTATGTTGGTCATCATGTTCTGGCTGAATTGGGATTTCACGATGATCGCGGTTGGCGTCACCCCCTTCATGTTGCTCATGGTGTCGCGATTCAAGAAGGCGGTGAAGAAAGCGACGCGCGAAGTGCGCAAGCAACAGAGCAACGTCGTTGCGGTTGTGCAGCAGGGACTGGAATCCATGCGGGTGGTGAAAGCGTTCGGCCGGCAGGACCTGGAGCAGGAAGAGTTGAGCGACGTCAGCAAGGCGACCGTGGAAGCAGCGCTGAAAGCGCGGCGCGTAAAAGCGCTCTTGTCGCCAATCGTCACAGTAACCGTTTCGCTGTGCACCGCGTTCGTGCTCTGGCGGAGTTCTTCGCTGATTTTGAAAGGCACCATGACCACGGGCGCGCTGACCGTGTTCCTTTCCTACTTGTCGAAATTCTTCAAGCCAGTCCAGGACCTGGCCACGATGACGAATACGATCGCGCAAACCGCCGTGGGAGTGGAACGGGTGCGGGCGATTCTGGAGGCAAATGACGTGATCGAGGAGCGCGGCGACGCGCGCGAACCGCAACCACTGAAAGGCGAAATCAAGTTCGAGAATGTGGCCTTCGCCTATAACAAGGACGCTCCCGTGCTCACAGACGTAAACTTCCAGATCCAGGCGGGCCAAATGGTGGGTGTGGTCGGACCGACTGGCGGCGGGAAGTCCACAATTGTGAGCCTGATTCCGCGCTTCTACGATCCGTCGGCTGGCAAGGTTTCTATCGATGGCGTGGACATTCGCGATTATAAATTGCACGGCCTGCGCAATCAGATTGCCTATGTTTTGCAGGAGACCGTGCTGTTCCGCGGTACCGTGGCGGAAAATATAGCGTACGGCCGCGGAAGCGCCACGCGCGACGAGATTGTGAAGGCAGCAAAACTGGCGAACGCCGATGAATTCATCGCCAAAATGCCGCAAGGATACGACACCATGGTGGGCGACCGTGGAGACACCCTTTCAGGCGGACAGCGCCAGCGCATTGGGATTGCGCGGGCGCTCATTCGCAATAATCCGATTCTGATCTTGGATGAGCCGACGGCGGCGCTGGACACGGAATCGGAACAGTTGGTGATGGAGGCCCTGGAACGCTTGATGAAAGGGCGCACTGTTATCACCATCGCTCACCGCTTGAGCACCATTCGCAACTCCGACAAGATTGTGGTACTGAAGGGCGGCGTGGTGGCGGAAGAGGGTACGCACGATGAATTGATGGCCAAGAGCGGTGTTTATGCGGAGCTCTATCACATTCAATTCGACAAACCGCCGGCGGAAGCTGCTGCCGCGGCCACCGCAAGCGCGTCAACCGATGGCGGTTCGGCGGCGTGAGGCGACCGAAAAATGAGATGCTGCGGCGGGTATAGTAAAGCGCGGATTTCGGAGGAAACATGTCGCATACACTGATCGTTCTGCCGGATGATTCCGCGAAGCCTATTCTGGATGCCATCCATGGCGCAACGAAATCCCTGCGCGTGAAGATGTTCTTGTTTTCCCATCCGGAGCTGTTAAAGGCCGTTATTGATGCAAAGAAGCGCGGCGTGCACGTGCGAGTGATGCTGAATCCGGCACGCCGCAGCGGACAATCGGAAAACGCCGACACGCACAAGAAGCTGAAAGCGGCAGGAATCGAGGTGATTGATAGCAATCCGGCGTTCGACGTGACGCATGAGAAATCGATGGTGGTCGACGATGTCACCGCCTATGTGAAGTCGTTGAATTGGGATGTGAAGAATCTGACGGAGACTCGCGACTATGCGATTGTCACCACGCACGAGCCCGAAGTGAAGGAAGTGATTGAGTGTTTTGAAGCAGACTGGCACCGCAGGCCCTTCAATGTCGACCAGAATTCTCTGCTGATCTGGTGCAGTGGAAACGGCCGGGATCGCATCGCGCGGTTCATTGACGAAGCCAAGCACACGCTGTTCGTCCAGAACGAGCGCTACCAGGATTCCGTGATCATCGAGCGCCTGGTTCGCGCCAAGGAACGCGGCGTGAAAGTGCACGTAATGGCGCGCCCCCCGCATAAGCTGAAGAAAGAGAAGCTGACGGAGGGTGTCGGCGGGTTGCGGATCCTGGACGATGTCGGAGTCAAGGTGCGCAAGCTGAAGCATCTGAAACTCCACGGCAAGATGTTGCTCGCCGATCACTCCCGCGCAATTATTGGATCTATCAACCTGGCTCCCGGGAGCTTCGATAGCCGGCGAGAGCTCGCGATTGAAGTGCACTCGCCGGAAGTGGTGGAGCGACTGCGGAAAATTGCGCACCACGACTGGACGCACTCACATCCGTTGGATCTCACCGACGAAGGCTTGCTGGCAGAACTCGAGCAGCACAAAATCGATGCTACAAGTGAATTGGCACTGAACACGAAGGGCAAGAAAAAAGGGAAAGATAAGAAGACGAAGAAAGCCAAGAAGAGTAAAGGAAAGAGCAAGAAGCGTTGAATGGAGCGCTTTGCGCCTCGCGGCTTCTCACGGATTCGCATATCACTGGTAATGCACAAGGCATCCCTGCAGGAATGTGGCGCCCCACAGCACGAATACCGTCCACATCCAGCGACGATAGTTCGCGAAGTAGAATCGGCGCGGAATAAGCGCCGTGCCGGCAACCAGAATGACATAGAAAGCCATAAGCTACGCCAGCGCGCCGACGAAGGAGTGTAGCAGAACGACTGCAACGGGAAGGTCCTTGCGGGTCCTGGGCAACGAGGCGGGAAGTTGATGGCGAAGACTCGGCGGCATGATGCGCAGGATGAAGCCGAGGTTCAGGAGAACGACGGCGGACTGCAGTATGGCATGTAGCCGAAAGCGCTTAACTCTGGCCAAGAGCACTCCGATGCTGGGCAGCGAAACTGTCTGAGCGTGGAGATTCAGGCGTGGCAAATTGAAGGCAAAAAATAGCAAGTTCACCAGCACCGTTCCTTGCCTTTGGACTCTTATGTGGGGCAAGTGCAACTGAGGAGGAAACCAAACGGGCAGCATTTTTATTCCGTTGAGGTGCGGCTGTTGATCAATGCGGGTCGCGTTGGTTGCAAACCGCGCGAGAGTGAGACTAGATTGTTGAACCTGGAGCCGACAATGAGCACGCAACAGATGACACTGCCTGCGCGGTACTACACCGACCCTGAAATATTTCGCCAGGAGCTGGAAACGTTTTTCCGCAGCATGTGGGTGTGCGCCGGACGCGAAGAGCAGGTCGAGAATCCCGGAGACTATTTTCTGAGCGAAGTGGCGGGCGAGAGCATTATCGCAACGCGCGACAGTGGGGGAGCTTTGCGCGCTTTCTACAATGTCTGCCGGCATCGCGGGACGCGCATGTGCCGCGAAGACCACGGAAAATTCGCGGCGCGCATTCAGTGCCCATACCACGGCTGGACGTATGGACTGGACGGCAGGCTGCTGGGCGCTCCGCACATGGATGAGGCAACGTTCCAACGCGAAGATTATCCGATGCACGCCGTGCACGCGGAGGCCTGGCAAGGAAACATATTCCTAAATCTATCGCACAAGGCAACGCCACTTCTAGAACAACTCGCGGACCTTGCGCAGAAATTCGCGCCCTGGAAGATGCAGGAACTCCGCGTCTACAAGCGGCACGAATACGAGGTGAAGGCCAACTGGAAACTGATCGTGCTGAATTACAACGAATGCCTGCACTGTCCCATCCTGCATCCACTTCTGACGCGCATCACCGATACCATGAGCGGCGACAACGATACACCGCAATCTACTTATATTGGTGGGTCCATGCTGTTGCGCGGGACGGCCCAGACCATGAGCATGGACGGCCAGCGCCGGCGGGATTATCTGCCTGGCTTGAACGAAGAACAGCGTAGCCGGGTTTTGTACTACGCGGTATACCCGAATCTGCTGCTCAGCTTGCATCCGGATTATGTGATGGCGCACCGGTTGTCGCCGCTGGCTCCGGATCTGACACGGGTGATCTGCGAGTGGTATTTTCATCCCGCGGAAATGGCTAAGCCGGAATTTGTTGGCGAGGATGCGCTGGAGTTTTGGGACAAGACAAACCGCGAGGATTGGCTGATCTCGGAGTTGTCGCAGCAGGGAATCAGCTCTCGGGCCTACACGCCTGGACCATATTCGCCTCGTGAAGAGTTGCCGATGGCGTTCGATCGAATGATTCTGCAGCGCGAGAACAGGAATAGCGGCCGTTGTGAGAAATGAATCAAGTACGCGTTGCGTGGCGGGGGAGATTGGGCTTGGTCCCAAAAGGAGCGCCGCCCCAATTACAGAGAGTTTCCATCAAGGGAACAAGTTTCTTATCTTCCGCGTTTAATGAGTAGGTCACCTGCGGCGGGTTTGTCACCGTGACTTTTCGCGTCAACACGCCGTCGCCATCGAGTTGCCGCAGTTGATCCGCTAGGACCTGCTCGGAAATCGTCGGCAACTTTTTCCGGAGTTCCGCAAAGCGCTGCGGGCCAAAGGAAAGCCAGAGGATCGGGACCTGCCATTTTCCCGACATGACAGTGATGGAGGCTTGGACCGGACACCCGTGATGGTCTTTCATTTGGCTAATCCCCAGCGGCTGGTTCCGGTTGCCGCGGCGCTTACATTTTTGTGCGTACTTCCGTCTAATTCTCCGCGATTATACAATGCCGCCCTTGTATGAGCGCGCACGACGAAAGTCCGCAGCGCCGCGCCCTGCCCCGGACGCGCTCAAGAAGGGAAATACCATGATTCTGATTACTGGAGCATCCGGGACGGTTGGCCGCGCCGTTTTGGAAGAAGTGCGCGAAGCCGGCAAGCCGTTCAAAGCCATGTACCGCAACACGGAGGACGCCAAGAAGGCTCCACCGGGCGTTCCCACCGTACTAGCAGACTTTGCCGATAAGAACAGCCTGAAGCAGGCGCTGCAAGGAATCGATACGGCCTTCGTGGTGTGCTCACCGATTCCGCAATTGGTCGAACTGGAAGGCAACATGATCGACGCCTGCAAGGAAGCTGGCGTGCGCCACATCGTTCTGAATTCTGCGCTTGGCGCCGGCGATTACCCGAAGTCCTTTCCCAGTTGGCACCGAAAGGTTGAGGACAAGTTGAACGTCTCCGGGCTGGGATACACGATTCTGCGGCCGAATGGCTTCATGCAGAACATCGTCGCGTTCCATGCGCCCAGCATTCGGGCGCAGGGAGCGTTCTACGTTTCGATGGGTGGCGCAAAAACGAGTGTAATCGATGTGCGCGATGTGGGTCTTGCCGCGGCAAAAGCACTGATTGCACCCGCGGAACACGCAGGCAAAACCTATGAGTTGAACGGGCCGGAAGCACTAAGCAACGACGAGATTGCCGCCGGGATTTCCCGCATTACTGGGCAAACGGTGCGCTATGTGGACATCCCGGAAGAAGCGCAACGCAAGTCGATGCTGGACCTGGGAATGCCGGAGTGGCAAGTGACGGCGCTGCTCGAACTGCAGGAATACTACATCACGGGCAAATGCGGCGCAGTGACAGATGTGTTGCCAGAATTGTTGGGGCGCCCGTCAATCACGCTTGATCAATTCCTGAACGAGTTCAAAGACAGCTTTCGCGGCCAGGCTGCGGGTGCATAAGGAGAGATCAGGGATGAGCGCGAGCGCGCGGCCACAAGAATCCGTGAATCCGAAGAGCGGCATGACGCAGACGGAAGCAACGGCAACGTGAACTTTGCTCCGGAGTTCGCCGATCATGGCGCGGATGTTCCGCCGGGCACTCCGCTCGGACCAGTCGGGGCGATCCAATACGTAGGCGGTGCCTACAGGAAATTTCCCGATATCCACGTGGAGATCCTCGATCTGATCGCCGAGGATGACAAAGTGGTGGTGCGCAATCGCTGGGCCGGGACAGAAGCGGCGACGGGAAAGGAATTTGAATTTTCCGGAATGGCGGATCGCGCACCCGCAACTGGTGGAACGCTGGGCGTACCTGACGCCGCGACAGCCAGCGAAATCTTAGTCAGAGCGAACCGCGCAGCCCGAGCTCGTCGGCATTTTTGCGCATCGCGGCGATGCAAAACGCGATGTGTTCATCGAGAGGGACGCCAAGTTCTTCGGCACCTTTGATCACGTCTTCCCGGCTGACGCCGCGGGCGAACGCCTTGTCCTTCATGCGTTTTTTCACCGAGCCCACTTCCAGATCAAGAATGCTTTTCGACGGGCGCACGTAGGAGCAAGCAGTGAGAAAGCCAGCGAGTTCGTCGCAAGCGAAGAGGGCGTGTTCCAGCAGCGACTGCCGCGCAACACCGGAATAATCGGCGTGAGAAAGGATGGCGCGGATCAACTCCTCCGGGTAGCCATGCTCGCGCAGAATTCTGGCGCCTTCGGCGGGATGCTCGCGATCGGGCGCGTGGTCATTGTTGGGCCAGCGTTCGTAGTCGAAGTCGTGGAGAAGTGCAGCGATGCCCCAGGCGTTCTCGTCGGCGCCGTGTTTGCGGGCGTACGCGCGGACGCAAGCCTCTACGGCCAGCATGTGTTTGCGCAAGCTTTCCGAATTCGTGTACTCGCACAGCAGATTCCAGGCATCTTCGCGGGACGGCATTGGAACTCCCGGCATATTGCAGATCAAGAACAGAGCAAATATCCTACAACGGATGAGGCCAATGTTCACAGGCAAGCGGGCAGGTACGCCAGGAAGTATGCGCGCAATGGTGCCAATGTGCCGAAACGAAAAGCAGCAGCACTGAGCAACAAAAGCACAACCTGTAGACAGTGAAGACGGCGTTGACGCTACGGGCAGATGCTTTGCCGTGTGCCCGTCCGGACGGACAGGCGAAAACATGGCGTAAACAGGGGCGATTTCGGGCGTTCGCCTCCAATATTTTTCAAAAATACCCTTGACACTGTATGGCCATTCAAGCGAAACTCCAGTCGCGCCAGTAACTGCCTTCCCCCCGAGAACGTTCCGACGTTCCCTCCTATCCGCACGCCGGAAAAACTAACAGTCAGCGAGGAGTCCCGGTGTCGGCACATATGGAAAAAGAGACCACTATGAATTCGTTGGAAATGGATAGGGAAGTCATTCGCTGCAAGACCTGTGGACTTGTCCAGTACCGGACGCGCACCGGCAACTGCCGACGCTGTGTTCGGGCACTGCCCCAGCGGATGGAGTATCTGATTCCGCAGGAAGTTCCGCAAGAAGAGCAAGCGGTTCCCGAGGCAGTGGCAACCAAGTTTGCGAATCAGGAGACGGTGGAGAACATCGGCCAACGGATTCGCCAACTGCGTGAGTCGAGGACTATGACACAGAGCCAGTTGCAGGCGCGTTCGAAAGTCAGCCGCTCATATCTTTCACGCATTGAGAGCGGGCAGATGACACCGAGCCTCGGCACACTGGAAAAAATCTCCGAAGCGCTGAACGTCGGGTTGAACCGGTTCTTCATTCCGGAATCGGACGGCGAAGCGTTGCTGGAAGATCCGTTCATTCAGGGATTGCGGCCGTTCCTGCGCCAGTTGGATTGGGAACAGTGGCAGTCCATCCTGAAGCGCTTGCAGGCGATCAGCGATCACGTGAACGCTGCGCCAATCACACTCCGCCCTATCGGTAACCCGGCCCGGCTGCCGCAGCCCGTGCCGGCGAATGGCAACGGGCAGAACGGGCATATCGGACATGGCAGCCATTCGAATGGGCTCGTACCCGCTCACGCCCATGATCCGCAAGGCTATTCGCTGCGGCGTCCCGGGGTTCCGGTGTTCCAGCGGCCATTGGCACGCTAGGAGCAGTTTCGAATAGAAGAGTTTGGTGGAGCGGCGTTTCTGAGGGGAACGCCGCTCTGTTTTTGCGTGCGAATTTTACGGACGATACGCGGCGGCAGGCTGAACGTCGATTAACTACTCGCGGACCACAGAGACTTTCGCGGCAGGGACGTCCATACGTACCAGGTGGTGATTGCCGTCGAGATACAGAGCGATTTCCAGATCGTTCGTGACGACCTTCAATCCCTCGTAGGATTTTCCTTCGGCGCTGACTGAACCGACCGAGTCGACCGTAATTGTACCCGGCGTAAGCTCCTGCGGAATCAGGACAGGAAAAGACTGCGTGCCGCGCTTGGACCAGTCATAGACACGGGCAAGCACCGCATACTGATGATAGAGGTTGTTGTCCAGCACGACGATTAACGCAGAAGAGAACGAGAGATCTTGTTCGAATGGCCGCGCCCCTTGTAATTGAAGAGTCATTTTTGCTACACCGTTGGCGAACACCACGTGCGCGGAGTTTGATTTTTCGGCTTGCGAATTCCACTCGTAGGTCATGGGCACGCCGTCGGGCTGCAGCGTAAGCGTGCCGCTGACGGTGGAAGCCACGCCTTGGGGCGGCTTTATCGAGGAGGTGCCGTGCGCCGTCCAACCCCCGCCAGATGCCACGATTTCAAAATCCTCGTGGCCGACGGACTGGCCATCCAGCAGAATGTTGAACCTACCCTTTTCCGGCGCGAACAGGGAACCGGCGGCGACTTTCTTCTGTGCGGCGGTGGCCAGCAGTCCGAAAGCGATCGTGCACAGTAGAAGCACACCGGCATAAGAGGCGCTGGCTCGAAGTTTTCGAACATTCGGCATGAGATTCCCCCTCAGGAACGCGGTTTTTCCACCGCCAAATCGGATTCCGGATCGTGCCCGGGAAAGGAGACGATCCCGCGGCGGAGAATTTCTGCCACCACATCCGCAGGGTCGCCGGAGCTGTCCACACGAAAGTCTGCGAGCTGATAGGACGCAATACGCTGGGCATGGAGTGCGCGGAAACTGGTTTCATCGCGGAAAAGCGGGCGGCCAGTCATGGTCATGCAACGCGAAAGCAGAACTTCGATGGGCGAATCGAGCCACAGGACCGGAACGCCCGAGTTACGCAGAAATTCCGGCGCTCCGAGTTGCGCATAGGTGCCGCCACCGAGGGCGATGATGGTGGGTTCCTGGCGTTCCAGCGAACGGCCCAGGGCGGCGCGCAGTTGTTCGGCTTCCAATTGGCGAAAAGCCCCTTCGCCATGCCGTTCGAAGAATTGCGGAATGGCGATGCCAGAGGCTGCCTCGATCTTCTCGTCCAGGTCAACGAACCGCCAGCCAAGTTGTTGCGCCAGACGAGAGCCAATCGTGCTCTTGCCGGAGCCCATGAAACCGGCAAGACAAAGGACAGGAGTTCGCGGCGCAGGGCCACGCGGGATGAAAGTTTGACTCACGATTCGGGAAAGCGCCCCTTAGGGACGCTTCAGAATTCGGATTGTACCACTGTAGGAGGAGAGTTCGACTTTGGCGAGTCCCTGGCCGACGGTGCCGAAGAAACTGTTTCCACGGTTCCGGGAATGGTGAGCACCGTGGGCATCGGGTCTCAGGAACTCGCTCGCCTGATTGTCCACAGTGCCGGTAAGAGATCGCGCGTCCACATCCAGTGAATCGGTGGGAGAGAAATGCACCTCGACGGAACCCTTGGTGCTCTTCATGCTGTAAATGCCGGTGCGCACAAATTCGCCGTCGTAGAGAAGATTTCCCGTGGTGGTCATGAGGTTGATTCTCATGAGCGAGGACTGCAGGACTTGCGCGCCTCCTCCGATTGAAGCAAAGTCCAGCTTACCGGTGCACTGTGTGCACCTCAAAGAACCGCCGGTGGTTTTCACGATGATGTAGCCCGAGATTTCCTTAAGATTCACGTCGCCGGCAACGCTTTCCAGTTGCATGTCGCCATTCACTTGTTCCACGTAAATCAGGCCCGTCTGGGTCTTCAGCTGAAGCTCGGTCTCTTCAGGAACGGTCAAGATGAAGTTGGCTTCTACTTCGTGGGGTTGCGTGGAATTTACCAGTCCTGTGGCGCTGATATCGATGCGATCACCCGCCTGCTCCAAATCAATGGCGACTTTCTCGGGAGAGGAAGTGCTGATCACCACCACTTCCGGATTCTTCGAGGACTTTACCTCAATCCGCCCATCGACGATATTTTGCAGCACCACCGTGGGCCGGCCCTTCACCGAGAAATGCTGTTCTTTGTGGTCCGGAGGAGCAGCCACAGCCGAAGCCGCGGCACAAAAGAGGATGGCAGCTCCTACTGCGGATAAGACCGTGCGGTCGTTGATTTCGAGATGAGGAATCACTGCTCGCTCCTTCCACTATCCAGAATCGCGGCGACCAATTGTGCCTTCTGCTGGTAGGCGCTCGCAAGATATTCACGGGCCAGCGCGTCATTGGGATGTTTCTTCAGGTGCTGCTGACATTCCGCAATAACTTCGTTGATGATGCGGAGATTCTCGCGCAAAGTGGCATCGGCCTCAACAGAGGTGCCGGCCAGATTCTGGGGGTCCTGCGAACCGGCCAGCGTACCACCGTAAAGATCAGCCGTGGGCGCCGGCTTAAAGTTCTGGGATGGGGCCGCGGCTGGATTCGAGCGAGGTTTGACGTGAGCTGTTACCTGAGGCGCGGGAGCCGGGGCAAAAGGAGCGGGCGAACTCGGCTGTTGCGCTGCGGTGGGTTGCGCCGGAGTCTGAACTCGAGCCACAGACGGGCTAGGCGAATTGCTTTTCGTGACGTTTGCCGGATGCTTGTGAACAGCGAGAAAAGCAGCAAATGCCAGGGTCAGTCCCACCCCGGCAGCAGCCAGAACACGCGGCCTGAACAGGCTCGGGAACGCCTGCCACCATGCGGCTTTTTCCGTCAAGGTGGGCGCGCCCTGATTGATCAGCCCTTCGGCCGCCATCTGCGCGCGAAGAGAAACCCACAAACGCTCTGGCGGATCAACTTCGGCGGGGAGTTTCTGTGCAGAAGAAACAATCACGCTGAAATCAGCGAATAAATTCTGGCACGCGGAACACTCGGCCAGATGCGACCGGGCCGCCAACGGAAGCGGGTCAAGCCCTTCCTGCTCCAACACAGCCTCAAAATCTTTACACTGCATACATCTAACTCCGACGGGAGCGCTCCTGGTTGGCTCTCCCAGTCAATCTCACTCGAAACCATGCAGCGCGTAAAAACGTAGGCCGTACCTCATAGTAGCTCAATGCGATGGGCCAGTCTGCGTTTTTGCGGCGTGGCGTACCTGGCGAGCCTGCTCCCGGATCTCTTCCTGGAGGAGTTCGCGCAGGCGCGTGCGCGCCTTGTGCAGCTGCGATTTCGAATTTCCTACCGAACATCCCATGATGTCGGCAATCTCGTTGTGCTCATACCCCTGAACGTCGTGGAGTATGAAGACGGTGCGATAACCCGGCGGCAGTTTCTCGATGGAGCGTTCGAGGTTCACTCTATCGACTGCACCGGAGAGCCGCAAGTCCGGAGCACCCACGTCCCGTTTAGGGCCGGAATTCTCCGCATCGGGCTCCAGCGATTCTTCCAGCGAATCGGTCGGAAGCGATTTCTTCCGCAGGCGCATCAACACCACGTTGACGGTCATGCGATGTAGCCATGTGGAAAAAGCCGATTCGCCGCGAAAGGTTGCTATCTTGCGGAAAAGCTGGAGGAACGCCTCCTGGGCCAAATCTTCCGCATCGGCGGGATTTCCCACCATGCGAAGGCATAAGGCGTACACCCTGCGGCTGTGAAGCTGAAAAAGATGCTCGAAAGCCGCTGCGTCTCCTGCCTGAGCACGGCGGATGGCTTCCGCTTCAGTCCACGCAACCGGTTCGGTTGGTCGTTGTCGGGCCAACTGTCCAATCGCGGCGCTACTGGTACCTCTGATGCGCCGGATACCTCCAAGAGTTGTCCCTGCGATGGCGGAAGAGGCACACATAATCAGCTATAGAGGGGGCAAACCCTCCATAGGTTGCATGGGCGATCGCTGCCCGCAGGTGAGCCTATTGTCCCTTGATCGGCGTTAACCGTCTATGGGCAAGATGCCGGACGCGCACGGCAAAGCGGTCCGGGGAAGCAACCACGTGTTCGTTCAAAGAAGCCTGGAATTCCGGCAGTTGGTCGTCGGGCAAGACATGAAGAAAGCACTTCAGGATGACAACGGACTCGCGAAGGCAGGTGTTCAGGTCATAGTGTGCGGCGTCCATTATGTCCCAGTAGTGATCCGGCCGGGCGGTTAAGCCCTGTTCCAGCGTTTCCACCGCGGAACCATAATTCTGCTCCAGTTCTTCGGTCATTTCGGCCAACGCCGATAGCTTGTAAAGGAATTGCGAGCGGTTCGTGAGGAGCATTCGCCCGAATAGACCATTGAAGCGAGCGAGCCGCTGATTTCTGGAGTTCTGAAAGTGTTCCGGATTCAGAGGAGCCAGATTCGGAGTGGTTCCGAAATGGCGGGAATGGACCTGCATCGCACGGATTAGTCCGAGAAGCGGGGCGACTAGATTCTGGCACAGCGCCGGCGCGACACCAAGGAACTGGTGCGCCATACCGAGACGGCCAGCGCGACGCATGCCAAGGGCCTCATCCAGGTTGACACTAAACATGCAGTAGGAAGTTTCAAGCCGGTGGACGGTTCCCAAGTACACCTGCGACTCATCGCGGGACAACGGGATGCGCCAGTCTCGGGACACGGATTCACCACGCTGGGATGGGCGGGAAGCCAAGGGGAACCTCCGAGGAGCGATAGGGTATAGCAAATCTCAAAGGGTTCTAACATGAGAATATTACCAAAAAGGCCCCGCCGCAAGCATTCTGACAACTCCCGGTGGCCGGCAAGCTGCTGCCTTCCTTGCCCTCTGCGAGCCGTGGCATCTATACTCCCTTTGCCGGGAAAATGAAAGGACCTACAAACTCTTGCAATTCGAGCCACGTGACCAGTTTGCGCAACGCGAAAAGAAACTGGAGCAGATCCAAGCACTCGGTTACGAAGCGTATCCACGCGAATTTCGATGGACAGACCGCCCCGCGGAGCTGATCCGCGCCTTTTCTGACACACCCGCTGCTGAATTGGAGGCCAACCGGAAAGACGTGAGCGTCGCGGGACGAATTATTTCCTATCGCCTAATGGGAAAAGCAGGATTCGCCCATTTACAAGGATCCGGAGCGCGTATCCAGATTTATGTACGCAAGGATGTGGTCGGCGAACGCGGATTCCAATTGTTTCAGTTGCTCGACCTCGGCGACCACATTGGAGTAAAAGGGCATCTTTTCCGCACCAAGACCGGTGAATTATCAATCTGGGTGGAGGAGTTGTTCTTTCTGACTAAGGCGCTGTTGCCGCTGCCGGAAAAATGGCACGGGCTGGCAGATATCGAGTTGCGCTACCGGCACAGGTACCTCGACCTTATTGTGACCGAGAAGTCGCGCGAGGTTTTTCAGACGCGGGCGCGCCTGATCAGCGAATTGCGCAAGTTCTTTGATGCTCGCGGCTACATCGAAGTGGAAACACCCATGATGCACCCAATTCCGGGCGGAGCGTCGGCGCGCCCTTTCGTGACCCACCACAACACATTGGATATTGACCTTTATCTTCGTATTGCGCCGGAGCTGTACCTGAAGCGCCTGACCGTGGGAGGCTTCGATCGCGTCTACGAAATTAACCGCAATTTCCGTAATGAAGGAATCTCCACCCAGCACAATCCTGAGTTCACCATGCTGGAGTTCTACGAGGCCTACAGCAACTATAGCGACCTGATGACCCTGAACGAGCAGCTGTTCGCGCATCTGGCCAAGGAAATCACCGGCAGCACCATGGTGAAGTTCGGCGACGTCGAATTGGACTTCGGGAAATTGCCGCGGCTCTCCATGCGCGAGGCGATCATCAAATACTGGCCGGAAGGCGCGGGCCCGGCGCCGACGCTCGAAGAACTTGCTTCGCCCGGCGGAGCACCGCGAGCCACGGAGCGCTACAATTCCTGGGCCAAGGCAAATCATGCCGCTTATGCCGCAGCCAAAGGCAAGCTCTCTGACGGCGAGTGGACGGGATTGCTCTTTGAGACGGTCGCCGAGGAGCATTTGATTCAACCCACCATTCTTTGCGATTTCCCGACGGAGATTTCGCCGCTCTCGAAGCAGAAGCCTGGCGATCCCTCGGTGACTGAACGTTTCGAGATTTACGTGGCAGGCATGGAGATCGCCAACGGCTTCTCTGAGCTCAACGACCCGGCCGAGCAGGAGCGTCGCTTCCTGGCCCAGATCGCGCAGGGCGGCGACGAAGTTCCCAAGCAACTGGATACCGACTATATCCGCGCGCTTTGCCACGGCTTGCCGCCCACCGCCGGCGAAGGACTAGGCATCGATCGCATGACTATGCTGCTTACCGACTCGCACTCCATTCGTGAAGTAATCCTGTTCCCGCAACTCCGCCCGGAGTCGAATCTGGAAGAGCCAGGCGAAGCGCAACGCGGGAAAGTGTAGAGGCGCCCACGGCATGGGATTCGAATGGTTTGTGGCCCGCAGGTACTTGCGATCTCCGTATCGGCCCACCATTCTCCGATTGGTCACCTTGTTTTCCATTCTCGGTGTGGCAGCGGGTGTCGCTACGCTGGTGATCGCCCTCGCGATGAACAGCGGTTTTCGCGAGACGCTGCAAGACCGCTTGCTCGGCGTGACCGCCCACATTTCGCTGACGCGCCCCGGTTCGGGTGGGATCCACAATTACCAGGAGCTCACGGAAAAATTGGAACAGATGCCTGACGTGCGCTCCGTGACGCCGGCGATTTATCAGACGGTGCTGATGTCCTTTGCAGGGCAGGCGCGAGGCGTGGTGCTCAAGGGGATAGACGTCAACCGTGAAAAGAAAAGCGATGAAGCGCTGCAGAAGCTGTCCGCCGGAAAACTGGATTTCTTGCCAGATGCCGATGGCATCGAAGCGTTGCTTGTGGGAAAGCAACTTGCCGATGAATGGAAATTGCAGCCAGGCCAGTATGTCACGCTGACGAGTCCGCAAGGCCGCCTGACTCCTTACGGACTAATTCCGCGCACGCGGCGATTTCGCGTTGCAGGCATCTTCGACTCCGGGTTTTACGATTACGACGAGAACTGGACTTTCGTGACGCTTCCCGCAGCGCAAGCGCTGGCCGGTTCCGGAGACATCGTGAACGTTCTGGAATTTCGCCTGGTAAATCCGGGGGCGGCCGCGGAGATTGCTCGCAAAGTGGAACAGGCGGCGGGCCAGGGATTCGTGGTCGCGACGTGGATGGAAGAGAATCGCGCGCTGTTTCGGGCGTTGCGCCTGGAAAAGCTGGTCACTGCAATCTTCATCGGACTGATCACGTTTGTTGCAGGCCTGAACATTCTTGTCGTGCTGTCGATGACGGTGACCGACAAAGCGCGCGACATTGCGGTGCTGCTGTCCATGGGCGCGCGACGCGAACAGATTCGGCGCATATTTTTGTTACAGGGAATAGCGATCGGCGCGACGGGTACGCTGATTGGTTTGACACTTGGCTATGCCTTCAGCTGGATCGCTGGCTCCCGCCACTTGATTCCCTTGGATCCTCAGGTATATGCCGTACCGTATGTACCGTTTCATCCCAATTTGCTCGACGGGCTGTGGATCGGCGCGGTGGCGATGGGAATCGCAATCATCGCGACCATTCTGCCGGCGCGGGAAGCAGCGCGCCTTTTGCCCGTCGAAATTCTAAGGTTTGAGTGAGATTCCAGTGCGAGCGCTTGGGTGTGGAAAGCGGAAATTGTTTGGAGGGCTATTTGCTCCTATCAGGGTGTGGTGTGACCCAGGATCGGGACGCAAGCATAGGTCTGCCGTCCGGTTGCCGATAGAGCACCTTGCAAACTATTGAAAGGTAGTCGGTTAGCCAAGCGCCAGTTAGGAACAATTCAGGGCAGAACCGCACTTGGCACAGCAGGTCTGAAAATAGGAAAAGTGTTGGGCTTGGTGGACACAAAAGAGCGAGTTTTGACGCAGGTTTGACGGTGAAGGGATACTGCACGGCCTTCGAAAAGCATCTAAAGTTGTAAAGGGTGCGACGAGGAAGTTAGGGCACCAAGTGGTCCGAATCGTATGGACCCGCGGGCCTGCGAGGCTTGGGACGCGATCGCCATGGTGGCGGAACAACACACCGGGAACGAAGAAGCGGCGGCAACCCTGTTGGAAGCGCGCGGGTTGAAGAAGACTTACGGCGCACGAGAAAAGTATCTGGAAGTTTTGTCCGATGCAAATCTGAGTTTGTGCGCAGGAGAGATGGTTGCGATCGTTGCGCCATCTGGAGCGGGAAAAAGCACGCTTCTGCATTTGCTGGCCGCGCTAGACACTCCAACAAGCGGTGCAGTATACTTTGAAAATAAAGCGATAGAAACAAATGATGACGCGGCGTTGGCCAATTTTCGCAATCGCGTCGTGGGGTTTCTCTGGCAGCGGCACCAGTTGTTGCCGGATTTTACGGCTACGGAAAACGTCGCGATGCCACTGCTAGTGCGCGGAGAGCCACAGGAACTTGCGCAGGAAAAGGCGCGCCAGTGGCTGGCGGAAGTGGGCCTGCAAGATCGAGCCGACCACCGCGCCGGAGAGCTTTCGGGAGGAGAACAGCAGCGCGTTGCGATCGCTCGGGCGCTCGTCACCGGGCCCAAGGTGCTGCTGGCAGATGAACCTACCGGAGACCTGGACGAGCAGAATGCTTGGGCCGTGTTTGAGTTGCTGGAACGGCTGCACCGCGCGCATCGCCTGACGTCGCTGATTGCGACGCACAATCTGGCGCTTGCCGAGCGGTGTGACCGTGTGGTGGGACTCGATCATGGCGTTCTGCGGACTCGCGCGGTGAGAGCCGAAGCGAACTGGACCCCAAAGGGAGAAGCGAGCTAATCGTGTTCGAACGATATACGGAAAAAGCGCGACGAGTCATCTTTTTTGCCCGGTATGAAGCCAGCCAGTATGGCAGCCCCTACATCGAGACCGAGCATTTGCTGCTCGGCTTGATGCGCGAAGACAAGGCGCTGGCCAACCGTTTTCTGCGCCAGCAGGGTTCTATCGAATCCATACGCAAGGAAATCGAGGCGCGCATCACCATCCGCGAGCGTATCTCCACGTCTGTGGAGGTGCCGCTGAGCGCGGAGTGCAAGCGCATTTTGAACATGGCCGCCGAGGAAGCGGAGCGCCTGGGCCATAAGCATGTCGGCACCGAACACCTGCTATTGGGGATTCTGCGGGAAGAAAAGTGTTTTGGCGCGGAGATTCTAATGGAGCGGGGCTTGCGCTTGTCTGCGCTTCGCGAAGAACTATCCCGCACGGCGGGTGAAAAAACCACGGCGGCGAGGCCGAAGGAAACTTCCCTGTTAGCGGAATTCAGCCGTGACCTGACCTCGGCAGCCGCCGAAGGCGCGCTGGATCCACTGGTCGGGCGCGACAATGAAGTCGAGCGGGTAATCCAGATTCTCTGCCGCCGCACCAAGAATAATCCCGTGCTGATTGGCGAACCCGGGGTCGGGAAAACCGCCATCGTGGAAGGACTGGCACAGCGTATTTCCGATGGCGACGTTCCCCCGTTCCTCGCCGACAAGCGCATCCTTTCTCTTGATCTGTCTTTGATCGTTGCCGGCACGAAATACCGCGGGCAGTTCGAAGAGCGCTTGAAGACCATCATGAAAGAATTGATGGAGAACCAGAATTCCATCGTGTTCATCGACGAGCTTCACACCCTGGTGGGCGCCGGTTCCGCGGAAGGTTCACTGGACGCAGCGAACATTTTGAAGCCCGCCCTGTCTCGCGGTGAAATTCAGTGCATTGGCGCGACGACCCCTGGCGAGTACCGCAAGTCCGTCGAGAAAGATCGCTCCCTGGAGCGCCGGTTCCAGGCTGTGAAGGTGCCCGCGCCGAACGAGGACGAAGCCATTCAGGTGATCAATGGCGTGCGCGAGCGCTACGAGAAGTTTCATGCCGTGGGATATACCGATGAGGCTTTGCGCTATGCCGTATACCTCTCCAATCGCTACATTCCCGACCGTTTCTTGCCTGACAAGGCTATTGATTTGATCGACGAAGCCGGGGCGCGCGTGAAACTGCGCCAGGCCTCCGTGCCCGAAGAAGTCGGGGAAGTGCAAAAGCGCGTGAAGTTCATCACTCACCGCATGGAATCGGCGATCGCCGCGCATGAGTTTGAGAAGGCGCGTTTCTACTCGGAAGAGGAGCGCAAGGAAAAAGAAAATCTGCGCGTGCTGCGCGAGCGGTACAAACTGGACGATGCCTCAACGGGAGTGGTCACCCGCGAAGATATTGAGGAGGTCGTTTCGCGCTGGACTGGAGTGGCGGTCACGTCGATCAAGGAAGACGAGCAGCAGAAACTTTTGCGCATTGAACCTGAGCTACACAAGCGCGTCATCAGTCAGGACAAAGCCATCACCGCACTGGCACGCGCCATTCGCCGCAGCCGCGCCGGCCTGAAGTCGCCATCGCGGCCGGTGGGTTGTTTCTTTTTCCTCGGGCCGACGGGCGTGGGCAAGACAGAAGTAGCGAGGCGGCTGGCGGAATTCCTGTTCGGTTCAGAGAAGTCCTTAATTCGTTTTGATATGTCGGAATTTATGGAGAAGCATTCGGTTTCCAAGCTGATTGGCGCGCCTCCGGGATACGTGGGCTACGAAGAGGGCGGGCAGATGACGGAGCGCGTGCGTCGCACGCCGTATTCGGTTATCCTATTGGACGAGATCGAGAAGGCTCATCCGGACCTATTCAATATCCTTTTGCAGGTTTTTGAAGACGGGCAATTGACGGATGGTCTTGGCAATACCGTCGATTTTCGCAACACGATCATCATCATGACTTCCAATCTCGGTGCGCGGCACCTGCAGAAGCGCACCTCCATTGGCTTCCAGTCGGGTGTGGACGAAGCCGGATTGAAGAGCATGGAAGACCTGGTGATGGGTGAAGTGAAGCGCGCGTTCAATCCGGAGTTTTTGAACCGGCTGGACGAGGTAATCCTGTTTAATCCGCTTGGTGACGAGGACCTGCTTCGCATTATCGATCTACTTGTCGGCCAGCTGAACGACACGCTGATTCACCGCCAAGTGCAGGTGGTCTTGTCGCCCGAAGCGCGTCAGTGGATCCTCGAAAAAACGTGTGCGGACCGCAATTACGGGGCGCGGCCGCTGCGACGGGCTCTGCAGAAGTATGTAGAAGACCCGCTGTCCGAGGCACTCATTCAGGGTGGGATTCAAAGGCCGGCGACGCTGCAAATATACGTCGCGGGGGAAGTTCTCGCTTTCCGGCCGGTTGCTGAGGCAACCCCGGTCGTCCACTAGCGAATCTGACGCAACAACGTGTGACCGCCAAGCGGTTAATCCTTTTGGGGGAAGCCGCAGAGCGAGCTGCGCGCAGCCAGTCCATACCGGGTCTGGCAGGAGAAGAACATCTTGGGTTTGGGGGCGCGGCCTTGAGCCGATCAATGGCCGCTCAAAGCATAGTCTGTTTTGTGTCGCGGACAGCCGCCCGGCTTGCTGCCGTCAGCGCTCGTCTTGCTGCACCATTCCTCATTTTGCCGTTTCTGGTGGCGTTGTTTTCCGCTGCAGCAACGGGTGCGCCGCGCAGCTCGGCTGAGAGCAACGCTCGTCCCAAGGGCACCTACCTGTTTCACGCTTCCCTGAACAAAAATACTTTTGAAGAAAAGATTGAAGATTTTACGCCGCCGCAATCGACGCAGACGCCGAGTTCCACCACGACGTCCAGCGGGAACGCGTTTATCGAGCGAATCGACTTCGTTGGGAACCGCCGCATCCGCACAGACACATTGAAAGCCCGCATCTTCAGTCGCGACGGCGATCCCTACAACGAAGACACCTTGCGCCGCGATTTTCAGGCGCTGTGGAATACGCAGTATTTCGAGGATGTAAAGCTGGAAGTGCAGGATTCTCCCAACAAGCCCAACGGCAAGATCATCATTTTCATCGTGACGGAGCGCCCGGTGATCCGGCGTATCCGCTATGAAGGCGCTCATTCGGTTTCGGAGTCAGATATTCTGGACCGCTTCAAGGAAAAAAAGGTCGGTCTGACGGTCGAGAGCCAGTTCGATCCTACGCGCATCAAGAAAGCTGAAGTGGTGCTGAAGGATTTACTGGGAGAGCATGGACGGCAATTTGCGACCGTGACCCCGCAATACGAACGCATCGCCTCCAGCAACGCCATTATTCTGGTTTTCAAGATCGATGAAGGCCCCAAGGTAAAGGTTGGCAAAATTGAGTTCACCGGGAATCACGCTTTCAGCAACCGCAAATTGATTCGCGCGATGCGGCACGACCGCCCTTACGCCATTCCCTTGTACTTCACGGAAATCAACGTGATGTCCAAGACCTATGACCACGACAAGTTGACCGAAGACATCCAGGTCGGAATCATCGGGCTATACCAGGACAACGGGTATTTCCGCGTAGTGGTTCTGGATCCGATTATTAAAAATGTGGACACCAAAGAATGGCGCTACGGCATTCCGCTGGCGGGACGCACGGAAGGTAAAGCGGTCAATATCACCATTCCGATCGAAGAAGGCGAGCAGTACAAGATGGGCACGCTGCGCATCGTCAGCAGCGATCCGGATAAAGCCCTCTCGCTGAAAAAGGATGCGCTGGAGCAGGCCTTTCCTCTGAAGCAGGGGGACATCTTCTCGGCTGCCAAAATCCGCAAGGCCATGGAAACGTACACGAACATTTACGGCCAGTACGGCTTCATCGATTTCGTGCCGCAGCCCGAAACGGAAATCAACAATCAGGCCAAGATCATCGACATCATCATGAAGTTCGATGAAGGCAAGCAGTATTATGTGCGTCGCATAGACTTCACCGGCAACACCACCACGCGCGACAAGGTTATTCGCCGCCAATTGCTGATCGACGAAGGACAGTTGTTCAACAAGCGCGCGTGGGAGTTGAGCATCCTGCGCCTGAATCAACTGGATTACTTCGACAAGCTCGAAGCAGACAAGGCCGCGGAAATCAAGCGCAACACCAAGGACGGCACTGTCGACCTGCTGTTGAAGCTGAAAGAAAAAGGCAAACAGTCCATTGGCTTGCAGGGCGGTGTCAGCGGATTGTATGGCGGATTCATCGGCCTGACATATCAAACCAACAATTTCCTCGGCTTGGGCGAAACGCTGACGCTTTCCGCGCAGTTCGGCAACTTGCAGCGAAGCTTGATGTTCGGATTCACGGAGCCGTATCTGTTTGACCGGCCTATCTCGACGGGATTCACGATTTTCTCGAACGAATATAAGTTCAACCAGGCGCAGCAGGCGGCGCTGACCACCGGACAGTCCGTCAGCATCAACCCGCAATACATTCAGGATTACACGCAGAACAGCGCGGGCTTCACGATTTTTGCCAGTTACCCGCTGCGGCGTTACGCTTTCACGCGCGTGGCTGTTTCCTACGGACTCACGCGCACCAACATCACGACGTACAACCAGGCATCGGAGTTGCTGTTTACGCAATTGCAGTATCAGAGTATCGCGGGTCCCGCGGCGCTGAACGGGATTCTGGCCAGCACCATCACGCCCACGATCAGCTACAACACCATCAACAACCCGATGAATGCCACCTCCGGGAAAAGCATTTTCTACTCATTGGCGTTCACCGGTGGCCCCTTGGGCGGCAACGTTAACACCATCACCAACACCGGTGAGATCAAGTATTTCCATCCTATCAATAAGAAGCGCAACGCCATCGGCCTGCGTTTTCTGGGTGCCTATACAACCGGTTTTGGCGGCAAGGATGTGCCGCCCTACAGCCGCTTCTACATGGGCGGCGAGCAGGACATCCGCGGGTTCGACATTCGCGCGATCTCGCCGGTCACCTACATTCCCAGCCAGTTCAATCAGACCGTCAGCTACTACAACAACCACAATTTGGGGCCGAGTGGATTGCCGACGCTGTCGAGCTTCAGCGTTCCGGTCCTCGGGTATACCATCACGTTCCCCGGCGGTGACACCGAACTTCTCGGCAGCGCCGAATACCGCATTCCGATTGCCGGGCCAGTCAGCATGTCTCTATTCGTGGACGCCGGAACCGACGGTATATCGCAGCCGGGCTCGCTGAAACTCAATCCTACGGGCGTCGACAACATCAATTCGGTGTTCCCATTGGTGAATCAACAGGCGCAGTTGCAAATTGCTCCGGGCACAAACTTCAAGATGCGGATGTCTACGGGTATCGAATTCATCATCAATTTGCCGATCGTGCAGGCGCCGTTCCGAATCTACTACGCGTATAACCCATTGCGGCTGCATGAAACCATCGTGGCGCCCTTTGACCAGCTGAACAATCAGACTCTCTTTCTAACGTGTTCTTCGCTGGGGCTGCTCGATCCACAGAATCCGTCCAAGTGCAATTCGGCAATTCTGTCGCAGCTTCAACCGACGATCCAGAATCCGGGTCGCTTGAACTATTTTGAACCGCAGAGCACGTTCCGGTTCTCGGTAAGTCGTACCTTCTAGGCCAATGGGAACAATGGAATGAACAGGTTTCCGCATCAAGTTAGGCAAGTGGGGTGCCCGGGAACGCCGGCGCCCGTACGGGGGAGACGTCCGCATGAAGTTGCGAATGCTTAATGAGGCTGCGTTGGTGCTGGCCGGCGCAGGAGTCCTAGCGGTTGCAGGATGCAGCAGTTCCTCGCCAAACACTACGGTCGTTACCGTATCGCCTGCCCAGACAGCGGTGCTGGCAGGTCAATCGACCTCGGTCACCGCGACCGTCACGGGGCCCACCGGCGTTCTGACGGTGACCTGGAAATGTACGTGGACGACGACCACCTCCACCACAGATTCGACTGGGAAAGTCACCACCTCAACGCAGACCGGCGGATGCGATCCTGGCAGCACCGACTATCCGAAATACGGCTCCGTGAGTGACGAGACCCAGAACGTTCTTACCTATACGGCGCCGCCATTGGCGAGTTACCCGCAGCCGGCGCCGGTGATTACGCTGACAGCGACTTCGACGGCAGAAAAGAACAAGAGCGGCACGGGTACGGTTAATCTGGATTCGGGCATTCGCGCATCGATTACGCCCTCGACCGCGACAGTGCCCGTGGGGCTAAATCCAGCGGCGACAACCAAATTCACGCCTTCGTTCTTGAATGATAATGGGGTTGATGCGACCTGGCTGGTAACACAACCGGTACTCGGTTCCACGGGCAATCCTTCGGCGAGCTCCAGTTCCCCCACCTGCAGCCCTACTTGCGGAACGATCGATCAGAATGGCGTGTTCACCGCACCTGCCACCGTGCCAACAAATACATTCCCAGTCACCAGTACGTCTTCGACGGCCAATCCCGCTAGTGTGACTGTGGTTGTGACTTCGAAAAAGGACACCGCGGCGATCGCGGCGGCATTGATTACCCTTATCAATTCCTCCACGAATCCGCAGACCTTCAGTGGCCTCTTCCCCACCTCGGTCGCAGCGGGAGGAGTGGAGCAGGACATCTGGCTGGATGCCCATAACGTGCTGAACACCACCTCGATTTCCTTTACCGATCCGTTGGGAAACACCTCTGTCCTGGACCCAACGCAGATTTTCACAATTCCAGTCACCACCGCTTATTGCACCACCAGTAGCACGGCCACTTGCGATAGCTCCATTGTTACGCGCATACGGTTGAACTCTCAGCAAATCGCTAATCCCGGAACGGCCCAGATCTCGATGGATATTCCCGATCCTAACAATACCGGATCGCTGATTACCAAGAGTTTTCCCCTGACGCTCTTCCCAGCCAGACCAGGCCTGGTCGCTTCTGTTCCCGACAGCTTCAGGGTGGGAACGAACACAGAGTTTACGGCCGATGGTGGGTACTATGGGGCGGGGGCAGGATTGGCAAAGCTTCTTTTTAACGGCAACCCCGGCGTGAGCATTGCTCCCACGAATGCGCGAAAGTTCTCTCAGCCGCTTCCGGGAAGCCAGATTCAAAATCCCGGTCTGTACCAGGTCAGCGTCTTGAGCAATGCTCAGAGCAATCCCCCGCCGTTTCCGAGTGCGACCACGAACGTGGCGGTGCAGTCGAATTACCCCAATCTGCCTGCCCCGGTCTCAAACCCCTGCCCACAACTGCGGCGACGGGCACGAACCTTGCCCCTAGCAGTATCGCCTTGAACGCCACGAAGAGTTACGCGGTGATCACGGAGCAGGCCTCCAACTCGATTCAATACGTCGATCTGAGTTCCGGAACGCCGACTACGAGTATTCCACCGTTTACCGTGGATTCGAACGGACACGGAGTAGGCAAAGCTCCCACCAGTGTGGCCATCGATGATCAGTTGGGAATTACCGTTCCGGGAGATACGGTTGCCGGCAGCACCCACGACCTCGCCGTGGTGGTAAACAGCGGAGACGCGACGCTGTCGCTGATCGCCCTGCCGAACGCAAACTATCAGCAGTTTACGTGGTTGGGCAGCGTGGATATGAGCAAACTGTTGGTGGAACCGGCAGGAGTCGTGACCGTGCAGCCGGCTCCGTACGCGGTTGGCGTTGATCCCACCACGCACCTGGCCGCAGTGGCCTACAGCAATTCGAATCTGGGATTCATCGTGAACATCAACCCGATTCCGGCACAGAACCCATCGCCAAATGATCCCACGCAAAACTGTTTCATTGGATCAACGGTGACAAAGCCTCCTTGTGCCATTTCTTCCGTTTCTATGAATACGGGAGCGACTCCGCAAATTGCGATGCAGCCGCAACTGCCGGTGGCTTATATATCTCCGGGGGCTGGTCCGAGCGGAGGAGGATTGACCAGCGTGGTGAATCTGACCCAGAGCAATACCAGCGTGAACATCGCGGCAACGCCCAACGGAGCGGTTCGCACGAACAACATCGTCACCATCAAAACGGTGGCACCGAATGGAATCAATGCGTCGGTAGGTGGCACGGTCCTGATCAGCGGCCTGGATAAAGCAGACATGGACGGCTCTTACCAGGTTTCCAGTGTGATCGATCCTTATACCTTCACATATGCGAGCAAGGGTGACAATGAATCCGGCGGAAGTCCGACCTCTGGAACGCAGGCGACCGTGCAGTACGGCAACCCGTATCTGACGTTCAACATTGCGAATTCCACCGTCGGCGTAACCATCGATCCAATCACGCGAGCGGCGGTCTTCGCCGATCCGGGAACGACAACAGCGCAAATCCTGATTCTGAAATCTCTGGATCTGACGGTGAGTTCAATCACGTTGCAGGAGGGAGCTTATCAGGGCAGCCCCAGCGGTACGCTTACTGCTCCCGAACCTGGCATACGATTTGTTGCGGTCGATCCATACACAAACGTCATCATTGCGTTTAATCCCACGGACAGCATTAACGACATCTCGCTGATCGATCCGGTCGGCACCGCATCGGTTTCGCCTGGCCGCATCGTTCCAGCGATTCCTACAGGTCAGGTGGGAACAGGAAGCTACACGCCTTCTGGCGGAACTGCGGTCACTGTTTATGGCGCAATGGCGTACGACCCGAACACCAGGCTGGTGCTGGTGGCGAACGCGGGAAGCAACAGCCTGACGTATCTGAACGTGGATCCTCCGCCTAGCATCTTTAAACCGGTACACGTGCAAGGACTCGTGATAGCAGCGGGGGGCGTGCCCAACGCGCAAGCGCCTCTGAATTCCACGACGGGCGCAGCGGACGGCGGTCCCATCTCCTGCAATCCAGCCGCTCCCACCGGCTTGACAACCTGCATGCCACAAGGCGCGTTGATTGGGTCGGCGAGTGCCACGGTACAAGTGAATGGAGCAGGATTCGCGCCAGGAGCCCGAGTTCGGCTGGATGGCAATGCCGCGGGCATCAACACAACCTTTATCAGTTCTGGACAATTGATCGCCACCATTCCCGCGTCTTATCTCACGCTGCCGCATGATTTCGCACTGGACGTTGTAGTTGGCAACAACATTTCCAACTCCACCGATTTTTACGCGGTGGGAACAACGGATTTGACACCGATATGCGCCGCAGCCAAGCCAGAAGCCGTGGCTATCGATCCGGTACGAAATGTGGGGGTGGTGACCCTGAACGGCTGCACCACCGGCATGATTGCGATCGTGAATCTGGACTTCCAGGGGCTTCACAGCTACGGCAAGCCTTACGGACAGGTCCTGGCTACAGCGAACGTGGGTAACATGCCCTTGGGAGTGGACGTCATCCCGCGGTTGGGTTACGCCGTGGTGGCCAACAATAAGGACGGAACTGCTTCGATCATCAATATCAGCGATCCTCTGAGCCCGCAGGTTCTTTCGTTTACCAGTGGGAGCACGACCAGCAGCAGCGTTACCGTCGGTATTGCACCCAGCGGTGTGACCATCGATCAGGATCACGCCTATGCGTTGATCGCCAATACCGGTTCCAGCACCATCTCGTTGATTGATTTGACGGCGCTGCTCGCCACTCCAGTCGGCACTCCGGTTGCGGTTCCGATCGCTGTGGATGCGCAACCCTTTGCGATTGCCGTCGATCCAAACCGCGGCGTCGCTGTGGTGACCGCCCTGCAGCAGGTGCAGCTAGGCTCGGTCTCCGGCGTGCTTGATGTCGTCACCCTGAACGGCGCGCCCGCGAAGTCTAGTTCCTCCAGCTTGAACACTATCAGTTCCGCACCGACCGGAATTGTGTACGATCCTGCGCCGAACCCGGCTGTGTTCTATGTGACTTCACCGCAGCTGAACTCGGTTTTTACGTTCAATCCGGATACGGGAGGCACGCAGACCGTTCGCGTGGGCGTCAATCCGTTCTCCATCGCCTACAACTATCAGACCGGAACGCTCCTGTCGGTAAATGCGGCGAGCACTGGCAACAGCATTTCTGTGATTGACTCGCAGACGCTGAGCACCCAGGCGACCGTCGGAATCGGCAGCCAGGCTCAATTTGCGGCTGCGATGGACAACGTGTACGGCACCGCGGTGATCGCTGACCAGAACAACAATCGCGTGCTGTTCGTGCCGATGCCGAAGTGAGTGGCGCGGGACGCGGTCAACGAAAAGACGTGACAGATGCGGGCAAAGCGGCGAAAGTACCCCGTCTGCGGCGCCGCGAAGTGAGGTTTGGAATTGCGGGCACAACATCCAGTCCGGTATACTGCTATGTTTTGTGCTATGGCTGGCGGAGACTCCGTGGGGTGGAGACGCCCGCATAACCAGGTGGACATCCTGAAGGACTTGTCGACAATTCTGTTGTCCTCGTTCAGTTGGGATCACCAGAAATTTTAACCGGCAGACGGTTAGGCATCCGAAGGGTTACCCATGCCTCCAGCAAGGAAGCGGAAGCAGACGGCAAACCTGGAGAAGAATAATAAGGAGAACACAGTGAATTCCAGAAACATGATTTGTACGGCTGCTCTGGCCGTTGCGTGCCTATTCAGCACCGCAGCCGTCCATGGGCAGGGAGCAGCGGGCGCGGCGACTGGCACGAAAATCGGCACGATCAATATCCGGCAGGCCATTGTGACGACCGCGGAAGGGAAGCAGGCCTCCGCGGAATTGCAGTCGCAGTTTGCCGCGCAACAGAATGATTTGGAGGCGCTCAACAAGCAGATCAACGATCTGCGCCAGCAACTCGCTGCCAACGCCACCACCTGGGGCGACGACCAAAAAGCGCGTGTAGCGGCCCAAGGGCAGAGACTCACCGCAAAGTTTGACCGGCAGAACACCGCTCTGCAGGAAGATGTGAACGCGGCACAGAGCGAAGTGGTCGACCGCATCGGCAGGAAAATGATGGACGTCGTTGAGCGCTATGCGCGCGAAAACGGATTCGTCGCCGTCTTCGAATACCCCGCCCAGAATACCTCGGTGGTCTACGCTTCCGCCAACATCGACATCACCGCTGAGATTATCAAGCTGTACGATCAGGCCTATCCCGCGAAGGCAGGAACGGCCCCGACCACAAAGCCTCCGGCCACCACGCCGAGGCCTGCAACACAACCACCAGCGACAACTCCGAAGCCGGCGCCTCCAACCAAGCCATAACGCTGGGTGCGCGCTTCAAGTCAGCGAGAACTGCCTCGATCTCGGTCGGGGCAGTTCTTTTTTTAGGGATCGATTCCTTAGGCCTTGTTTGTGGAAGGATTGCAGAGCGGCTTCACGACCCACTAGCTTCCGGGTTCGGCTTCAACCGGAAGCGGCTGTTTTGGTTTGTGGACTTTGTTTGAGGTATCGACCTCGAAGAGCATGTAGTCGGTCAGAAAATGTTTGTGGTGATAGCGCTTCCCGTGCAGTTCCATATACATCTCTGCCGTCCACGGGAGCCACAGTTTCGCGGAACCGTTCTGGAAACTCACCGGACCATAGTCGACCGTGAGATGGTCGCGAGAGAGTTCCAACTTGTCGATGGGAGCGATCAGATCCGTTTCGACGCGCAATAAGTCAAAGCTGGAGGAGGCGACCCAAATCCGTCCCTTAATGGGAATGTCATACAGCATTCCCTTTTTGCGCCATTCGCGCACCCCGGTGAATCCCGCCGTCGCGGCATTCTCTTGGAAGCGAATCTGCCAGGCAGCTTCACCACGCACGCTCGTTAGCCCCTCACATTTATAGCTGAATCCGTTCTGATTCGCCGGCTGCAGGATCGACACGCCCAGACCATTCAGACCGGTGGTTGCCAGCGACGTGGGAAAGGCAGTGGTATCCGAATTCCCGTTGCGGCTTTCTTCCAGATACACGGAACGTTCTTTAAGCGGATGCACGAATACGATGTAGGAGAATTCCCGGGCCACAGCCGGGCCGGGCATGCCGTAGCGATCGATTTGCTGGTGCTCAATGCGCTCGGTAGCCGTAAACTTTTCGAAATCCTCCAGTTGCATGTTCATGCGGTCTTGCGCGCGCGCCAGAACCTCGTTCAATCTGCACGGCGCATCCGATGCCAACCGGTATTCCATGCTATCGATGTCTGGCGGCGCCCACGGCCGCTCCACAACAGGAGATAGCGGGACAACTGGCAGCGGCGGTGGAGGCAGGTTGGCCGTTTCATTCTTCGTGTCATTCGCAGGCGTCGCTGTGGTCTGCGCCAGTTTTTCCTTGGCCTTGGCAGCAGTGGCGTCATTTGGAAATTGCGCCACAAGGAATTCCCAGGTGGCCTTGGCTTGCGTCGACTTTCCCTCCGCTTCCTGAATCTTGCCCAGCAAGAACGTGGGATACGCGCCCTTTTCCTTGGCGAGACTGGCAGCGCGCTGCGCATGCTTCTCCGCGTCTTCCAACCTTCCTGCCCTGGCATAGGCAGAAGCAAGGAGCAGATGAGTTCGCCAACTAGCCCCGTTCAGGTCAAATGCCTTCTCGAGCGTGGAGATTGCCCCGCTGCTGTCGCCCGACTGCAATTGCATCTCACCTACCGCTAGGAGGGCTTTCTCGTAACCGGAATCGAGTTTCAAAACGCTTTCGAACTGCGACCGCGCTAAATCGGTTTGATGCAACGCAAGTTCGGAAGTGCCCAGCAGATAGAGTGCATCGGGATTTGAAGGGGCGATCTTTACGGCCTTAGCGAAGTGAATCCTAGCGGCCTCGTATTCCTGTTTGCGCATCGCGTCGAGGCCCCTGTCCATTTCGTTTTGCAGTTTGGGGGTCATTAAAACGCCCGAAGGAGGACGGCTATTCCCGGAAGTTTCTGACTCCGGGTGAAGGTAGATGAACACCGAGACGTCAGTGCCGAATCCGGCCACGCTCAAACGCTCCGTAGTCGGTTGGTAGCCGTCACAACGCACCTCTATTTCATAATCGCCCGGCATGACGCTCGGGAACTCCGCCGTCGAAGTTTCTCTGGTTGGCAGTCGCATGTCGAAGCTTCTGACCATCGAATGCAGATGGACGTAGGCTGACCCATCCAAGGGATTGCCGCGCATGTCACGGACGCTGACTTTGACGGCCACAGGTTGGGGTGGTGTGTAGGTGCCACTACCTTGGCTGGGAGTTGGAACAGGCTTTTGCGCGTGAAGGAAGGTGCCAGCGGCGAGGAGCAGGATAAGCGCGAGGCTGAATTGCAAACTGGGACGAAGGGTGAGGCCAGACATACCACAACTCCGCTCTTCGGAAGAGAATGAAAGCCTACGCAATCAGACGGGGCGGGTCAAGCTTCGTCTCTTCTTCAGACGATTTACCAGCCAAGCTTGGCGCGCGGACGAATCGCGCAAGAAGTTTGCACCAATCTGTGTTATTGGAAATGTTGGAGTTAGCAAAAGGCGCCGGCGATGTCGTGAGAAACAAGGCCCTCGATTGCGTTGGGATTCGGGCGCCGGGCCACCGGGCCTAGGTACCTTGCTTTTACGGTGCTCTCGGAATATACTCATTCTTCGCTCTGAATCGGGTCGCACCATAGGGTGGGCGCAAGCCCACTTTTTTGTTGCCGCCGGCGGGGATGAGCATTCGACCGGCTTAGGCCGTGGAGTCTTTAAGTGAATTTGGAGAAAGTCCGCGATGCCGCCGAGCGGGTCGCTCGTTCGGAAGGCTTGGAAATCGTGGATGTCGAGTGGAAGGTTGGGAAGCAGCGGTTCCTACGGGTGTACATCGACCGGGTACCCCCCGCGCAACCTGCGGAGTTGGTTGAGGGAGAAGAGGCGCCCAATCCTTTTCCCAAGATCAGTCACTCGGACTGTGAGCGGGTAAGCAAGCAATTGAGCGTAATCCTCGATGTTGAGGAGCTTATCCAGGGTCCAGGCTACATCCTGGAGGTAAGTTCTCCGGGGTTGGACCGTGCTTTGCGCAACGCCGCGGATTTTGAGCGTTTTCGTGGCCGCGCGGCAAAGATATCGACCCACGAGCCGATCGCCGAAGCGAAGTTTTTTGAAGGCCGGCTTCGCGGTTTTGCGGATGGCAAAGTCCGCATGGAATTGAAAGGCAAGGAAGCTCGCATCGTCGAGATACCCTTGGAGACGATCAAGAAGGCGAATCTGGTAGTGGAGTTTTAGGAACGAGAAATGGCGAATTTGCTCTATCAACAAATCGAAATGTTGAGCCGCGAGAAGCACATCGAACCGGAGGTCGTGATCTCTGCGATCGAAGACGCCATGGTTGTGGCTGCGCGCAAGTATTACAAAACGGAAGAGGACTTGCGCGGAAAGTTCAACGCGGAAAGCGGCCAGGTGGACGTCTATTCGGTGTACACCGTGGTCGAGGAAGTGGCCGATCCCAAACGCGAAATTAGCGTGGCCGACGCCAAGAAAAAGAATCCCGGCGCGGAAGTGGGTACGGAAATCCTAACGGCGAAGCCTACCGATGTATTGGGGCGCATTGCGGCGCAGACCGCCAAGCAGGTAATCCTGCAAAAGGTGCGGGAAGCGGAACGCGACACCATTTTCAATGAATACCACAATCGCGCGGGTGAACTTGTAACCGTAATTGTGAAGCGCGCCGAAGGTCCCGATCTGATCGTCGACATGGGCCGCACGGAAGCGCGTTTACCCAAGCGCGAACAATCCAAGCTGGAAACTTACAATATTGGCGAGCGTATTCGCGTCGTCATTCGCACCGTGGACCGCGCTGCCAAGGGCCCGCAAGTGATCGTTTCGCGCGCCGATGCCGCGTTGGTGCAGCGCCTGTTTGAAATGGAAGTCCCGGAAATTTATGACGGCACGGTGCAGATCCGCGCGGCCGCGCGTGAAGCCGGGGAGCGCACCAAGGTGGCCGTCGCGAGCCGTGACAAGGACGTCGATCCCGTGGGCGCTTGCGTTGGTATGAAGGGCATGCGCGTGCAATCCATCATCCGGGAATTGCGCGGCGAGAAAATCGACATCATTCCGTACAACGAGGAGACCGTGGCATTCGCGCAGAAGGCGCTCAGCCCGGCCAAGGTTACTCGCGTCCAGATTACTGACCCGGAGAATCACAAGCTGGAAGTGATTGTCGAGGATTCCCAACTTTCCCTAGCCATCGGGAAAAAGGGCCAGAACGTTCGCCTCGCCAGCAAGCTCATTGGCTGGGACATCGATATCAAGAGCGAAGAAGAGAAGCGCCGTGAAATCGAGGAGCAGATGACCGCCCTCACGGCGCCCACCACGCCGCTGACGGTGTTGGAAGGCGTTGGACCAAAGACCATCGAAAAGATCGAGGCGGCGGGCATCACTTCGCTCGAAAAACTCGCCGGAATGACGCCCGAGCAGTTGTTGGAAATTCCGGGCATCGGCGAAAAAATGGTCGACAAAATTTATCAGGCCGTCAATCGCTTCTATGAAGGTGGCGGAGAAGCCGGAGCGGCCGGTGCGCATCCGGAAGGAACAGCGGCAACTGCCGAGGGTGCAGAAACTGAATCCGCGGAAGACAGCGCCGAAAAGACAGAGGCTGCAACGGAAGAAAGCACCGAAACCACGAAAGATACCGCCGAAGAAGCCGAAGGAAACGCGGAAAAGGCGGCCGAAGCAGCGGCCGGCAGCGAAGCGCCGGCACAAACCGAGACCCAGGAACCCGCTGCGGAGTCTAACTCTGCGGCGGCTGAAACACCGGGAAACACTCCGGTGGAACAGCAGGAAGAGAAAAACTCCTAAGCAGTATGAGTGACGCATCCCAAGTCCGTATCAATGAACTCGCCCGTGAACTCGAGGTGAAGGCCAAAGCCATTATTGACCTTTTGCCGGGTTTCGGCGTAACCGAGAAAAAAACACATTCCAGCTCGATCACCGTCGAAGTTGCTGAAAAAGTTCGTCATCATTTGAAGGATGTCGCCGATGCTGAGGCAGCCGCCGAAGCCGACCGCGAAGCCAAGGAAGCGGCGGCCAAGGCTGCACCGAGAAGGCCTGCGCCGACCGCACACGCGCCACAAGCAGCGCATCCTGCGCCTGCAGCGGCGAAGCCACCAGTTCACGCTCCCGCAGCGCCCGTGGCGACGCACCCGACTCCTGCGGCCGCGCCCGCTGCCACTCCCGCAGCTGCTCCTTCCGTAGCTCCGAAACCTGCTCCTGCAGCACCTCTGGGCGTGCCGCCGTCTCCCGCTGCGCCCGTTGCAAAGCCAGTTGCCCCCCAGCCGCCGTCGGCCGCGCCAACAGCACCGGCAGTTGCAAAACCTGCTGCACCAGCTACTACTTCGGCTCCCTCCGTTGCTCCTGCACCGCCTCCGGCGCAACCGCCGCGGCCTGCAGCTGCGCCTAGTGCCACAACACCACAATCTTCTTCACGCCCTGCGCCAGGCGGCCCTCCACCAGGAGGACGGCCACAGCAACCTGGTCAACAACCTCAGGCGGCGCGCCCTGCTTCTCCTTCACAGCCTTTGCGTCCCGGTGCGCCCGGTTCCGGTCAACCGCGCCCACCACTCGGACGATCGATGCCCACTGGAAATCGTGGGCCGATTCCTGGAACAGTTCCCGGTAGCGGACGCCCCAGTGGTCCGCGCCCCGGCCAACCTATGCGCCCGCAACAATCCGGCCAAGGGCAGGGACGTCCGTTTACACCTCGTCCTGGAGGTCCCGGTGGTCCGGGCGGAACAGGCGTTCCCAATCGTCCGTGGGGACAAAGGCCCGGTGCTGTCCCGACCGGCTCGCGTCCCGGCCCTCGTACTCCCGGCCGTCCCGCGATGCTGCCGCCGTTGCCCGACAAAATGCCGTCGAAAGCGGAGCCCGGCAAGCCGCTGTATACGCGCAAGCCGCCACAACGCCAGCGTCCCGCGGCAGATAAGCGCGAGATGGAAGGTGAGCGCAAGCTTCACCCAACGCGTCAGCGTCCCGGCGCAGGTGGGCGTGGTACCGCAATCGCGGCCATTGCGCCCCCCGAACCACGCACGCCGCGCGACATCACTTTGACCGAGGGCATCACCATTCGCGAACTCGCGGAGAAGCTCGATATTCGCGCGAAAGATTTGTTGAAGACGCTGTTGGATCGCGGCGTATTCGCCAGCATCAACCAGGCCCTGGACGTCAATACGGCCACGGATCTGGCGCAGTCCTTTAATGGCGTCGTCAGTGTCGTCTCTTTCGAAGAAGAAATGGTTTTGGAAGTCGCGAAGGAAGAGACCCGGGAGAATTTGAAGCCGCGGCCTCCGGTGGTTACGGTTATGGGCCACGTCGATCACGGCAAAACCAGTCTGCTCGATGCCATTCGCGAAGCGGATGTTGCCGGCGGCGAAGCCGGTGGAATCACGCAACATATCGGCGCTTACAAAGTGCAGGTGCAAGGCCGCAGTGTGGTTTTCGTCGACACCCCGGGCCACGAAGCGTTTACCCGCATGCGCGCGCGAGGCGCGAAAGTCACCGACATTGTAGTGTTGGTCGTTGCCGCTGACGACGGCGTTATGCCGCAGACTCGCGAGGCCATTGATCACGCCAAGGCCGCGAATGTGCCCATCATTGTCGCCATCAACAAGATTGACAAACCCGAAGCGCAACTGGAGCGCGTGAAGCGCCAGCTGAGCGACCTCGGCTTGGTGCCCTCGGAATGGGGCGGCGACGTCGAGTTCGTGGAAGTTTCCGCGAAGCAGCGCAAGAACCTCGACAAGCTTCTCGAAATCATTTTGACGGTCGCGGATCTGCGCGAACTCAAGGCCAATCCCGATGCCCCCGCGGCCGGCACCGTGCTCGAATCGCGTGTCGACAAGGGACGCGGCCCGGTCGCTACCATCCTCGTCCAGAATGGCACCTTGAATACCAGCGACTTCTTCATCGCTGGTTCCGTCTTCGGCAAAGTTCGCGCCATGTTTGATGATCGTGGCCGTCCGGTGAAAATTGCTCCGCCTTCTACGCCCGTCGAAGTACTTGGTTTGCAGGGTGTGCCGGAGGCCGGCGATCACTTCCAGGTTACCGACGAAGCGAAAGCGCGCCACGTGGTGGAGTATCGCCAGTCCAAGCAACGCGACGCGGCCCTGCGCGCCAGTGCCGGCGGACGCATCACGCTGGATCAATTGCACGAGCAGCTCAAGGCCGGAGAGGTCAAGGAACTTCCCATCGTGGTGAAGGCCGACGTGCAAGGTTCCGCCGAAGTCCTGGGCGAAATGTTGCCGAAGCTTTCTACCGATCAAGTGAAGTTGAAGATCATCAGCACCGGCGTCGGCGCCGTCACGGAGAACGACGTTCTGCTGGCCTCGGCATCCGGCGCGATTATCATCGCGTTCGGCGTGCGTCCCGATCGCAAAGCCTCCGACCTGGCGCAACAGGAAAAGGTCGACATCCGCACGCACACGATTATTTACGAAGTTTCCGACGAGATTCAGAAAGCCATGGAAGGCCTGCTCGAGCCGGTGCTCCAGGAAACCTATCTGGGCCGGGCCGAGGTTCGGGATACCTTCCGCATTAAGGGTTCCGGCACGGTCGCCGGCTGCTACGTACTGGATGGAGTGGTGAAGCGCGACGCGCAAGTCCGCGTGGTGCGTGATGGCTCGATCGTCTACACCTCCAAGCTCAGTTCGCTCAAACGCTTCAAGGACGATGCCAGCGAAGTTCGCGCTGGGTATGAATGCGGCCTCGGCATCGCCAACTTCAACGACGTAAAGGTCGGTGACGTCCTGGAATGCTTCCAGGTCGTCAAGGTTTCCGCCGCCGAAGCGGCTGGACAGACTCCCGCCCACGCTGGACGCAGCAGGTAATAACGCCGGGAAGTATGCAGTAATCCCCGGAATCGTCTATGGCCGTTGGTCTACTCACGTTAGAGCTGTTCCTCGCGGAAGCTCATTCCCTGAAGGACAAGCGGCAGGTTCTCCGCAGCCTGAAAGACCGGCTAAGGGGGAACTTTAACGTTGCCGTGGCGGAACTGGATTTTGAGGATACCTGGCAGCGCTCTGTCGTTGGGGTTGTGACACTCGCCAACGAACAGCATCATGTGGAAGAATCGCTCCAGAAGGTTCTGGCAGAGGCGGATAAAATCCTGGGACCGCTGCTAACCGGGCATTCGGTGGACTTGCTTTAGGGGACGTCACTGTTATGAGCCCAGATAACCATCGCCATGAACGCGTCGGCGAAGAAATTGCGCATGAGATCAACGTCATGCTTGCCGGCGAATTAAAGGATCCGCGGCTGGAAGTGAGCGTGATCGTCAGCGAAGTGCGCGTTCAGCCCGATATGAAGCACGCGCGTGTGTTCGTCAGCGTTCCTCATACCAGCAACAAAGAGCAGACCGACGCGATCAAAGCGTTGGAACACGCTTCGGGATTCATTCGCAGGGAGCTGGTGGAGCGGTTGCAATTGCGCCGCGTCCCGGAGCTGCACTTTACGCTGGACCTTTCTCAAGAACATGTCGAGCGCATCGAACAGCTGCTCAAGGAAGTGAAAAAAGAGAAACCAGCAAGCTCTGACTAAGCGCCTTGGGAGTGTGTGACATTCCCCTTCCTGTGTCTTGCCAGATCGAGGTACAAGAGAAAAAGCTTCTTGTGCACGACGAGTTGCAAGGATTGCTTCCTGATTACTGATCACTGATAACTGCAAGATGCCCCGGCAACCACAACCTGCACCCTTCGACGGCGCGCTTGTCATCAACAAGCCGCAAGGCCGCACTTCGCATGACCTTGTGGATGCCGTGCGGCACCTGGCCGGATTCCGCCAAGTCGGCCATCTTGGCACGCTCGATCCGCTGGCGACCGGCGTTCTTGTTCTGTTGCTCGGCAAAGCCACACGTCTGGTTCGCTTTTATGCAGGCAGGCGCAAACGCTACACCGCCGGCTTCCGTTTCGGTTTCGCCACCGATACCTACGATTCCGAGGGCCAAGCGCAGGGACCGGATACTGCTCCTGCTCTGGATCGCGAGCTGCTCGAACGATGGGCTGCCGAATCGCTCGGGCGTTTTGACCAAGTACCGCCGGTGTTCTCGGCGAAGAAAGTGCACGGCCGCCCCGCCTATGAACTGGCGCGCAAAAATCAGGTCGTCGAGCTGAAGCCGGCCTCCGTGGAACTGTACGAATATCGCCTTACGGAAATCTCCGGAAGCGTCGCGCGGTTTTCCGTCGAATGCTCCTCGGGAACCTACGTGCGCTCCCTCGCGCACGACATGGGGCAGAAGTTGGGCTGCGGCGCACATCTGGAGGAAATCTCGCGCACGGCCGTCGGTGAATTCTCCCTCGAGCAGGCCATCACCATCGAAGAACTCGCCGATGCCGCACGAGCTGGCAAATTCAAAGAACGATTGATCGCGCTGGAAAACCTGCTGCCTAATTTCCCGCGCACCAGTGTGCTTCCCGTGCTGGAGAAGCGAGTGCGCCACGGCGGCAAGTTCAACGTAGCTCCTGCGCAGTTGCAGGTGAGTCACACGGAGCTCCCACCAGGCGCAACGACGGAACTCGATTCGGAAGCTTTGCAGCCGCCCCGGCTACGCGTCTTCAGCCAGCAAAATAAGCTGATTGCCATCGCCGAAGCGGTGGTTCCCCGGACCTATCAACCCATTGTGGTGTTCGATCCGTTGCCCTGAAGATGAGGCGAATCGCGGCCTCGTCTTTTCGCGACGTTCCGCGCAAGACCCGCTCGCTCTGTCCAAACCTACGGCGGCGGCGGGCGTGGGGGATTTTCCTGGTCGGGTTGTTCGGGCTGTGGCTGCACAGGTGGTTGCTGCTCCGGTACAGGCTGTTCGGGCACTGGCTGCGGCACCGGCACCGATTGTGGCTCTTCATTGGGTAAGCTTGGTTGAGGCTCCGCCTGAGGCGCCAGCGGTACGTTGGCGCCTATCGAACCGCGGCCGCCGAGTTCCCCGCGGCCCGCATAGATTGTGTGCGATTCTCGCTTCGGAACGCGGACCCTTCGCGGAGTAATCAAAATCAGAAGTTCCGTATCCTGCAGAGTATTGTCGCGTACTCCAAACGCATAACCGGCCCCCGGTATGGTAGCCAGGCCAGGAATGCCGGTGATGGTCTTCGTTTCCTGGCGGTCCAACAATCCGGCCAGCACGGATGTCTCATCTTCTTTCAAACGCACGGTTTGCGTGACGTTGCGGTTCGAAAGCACAGGAATTCCGTTGATACTCGTTCCCGTCAGCGCCTTGATCTCAAATTCCATCTGTAGAGTTACTTGATGATTCTCGTGCAGCGTGGGAGTTGCCTTCACTTTCAGTCCCAGGTCCACATATTCCGAACCCGGGTACGGTTGCTGATTGGTTGCGGGATTTGAGATCAAACTCGTGGGACTGACAATCAGCGTCACCTGGCCCGCTGCATCTGAAATATTGTTGGCGACCACCAGGTCAGGGAATGTACTGTTTGTGAAGTTGGAACTGACAATCGCCCCGGGGTTCGTTCCCGCCTCAGGTTCCAGTGCCGCACTATAAAGTCCAGTTCCCAGATCCAGATAAACGCGCACGGTTCCCGCCGCCGTATTCGTGATGGCGATGCCGCTGCTGGCTTGCTGCAGGAAACTGCCGATCACCACGCCGGTCGGTGTGGTTCCGGTGGCCAGGGGCGACTGCGAGGAAGCATTAAACGTGCCGTCGCCAACTCCCAGGAACACGCTGGCCGTATTGTCATCCTGATTCACCACTACCAGGCCCGGTCCGGTGCTCCCGCTGAGATTACCGGCGGCGATGGCGACAGGAAATTTGCCCACGGCCAACGGCGACTTGGTGAATTCTGTGAACGTACCATCTCCTTTTCCTTTCAGGATGGTCACGTTATTCGTAACCTGGTTCACAATCGCCAAATCCGATATCCCGTCAGCATTGAAGTCCGCTGCCACAATCGCATAGGGGCCCTGTGCCGTCGACGGTAACGCGAACGGAGACCCATTCACCTGCGCAAACGTGCCGTCGTTATTAGCGATGAACACTGAATAGGTGTTATCGGCAAAATTCGTCACCACGAAGCCGGTGTTTGCGTTGGTATTGGTATTGAATTGCCCGACGGCAATCGCACTCGGCTCCTTGCCAACCGCAATGGGGTTCTTCTGAATTGCAAAAGTGCCGTCCCCATTTCCCAATAACTCCGTCACGGTGTTGGCGTCTGGATCCGTTACCAGTAAATCCGCGAACGAGTCGGTGTTGGCATTGAAGCTCCCGGTGGCAATTGCTGCCGGAACCGGCGGCGCGGAACTCCGTGCCTTACCGAGAGAAATCGGCGAGCCGGTAGCCTGCACGAAGAGCGAGGCCGCCGTCGGTCCCTGATTCAGAAAGATCGTGATGGTGTTATCGATCTCATTCAGCACCGCCAAGTCTTGGATTCCGGCGTTGAGGATATCCGAAGGCACCATCGCACACCGGTCCTTTTCCCACAGTGAATTGTTGTGTAGGAATAGTGACGCCAGTGCCTCCCGGATTGGCCACGAAGGGCGTCGAGCCCAGGCTGCCGGAGAGCAGCGACAAAGTGACCGGGTAACGCTCACCAACAAAGAAGGTCGCCGGTTTTGCATCCTGCGCCCGCATCAGTACCTGGGTTCCGCTTTGCACTAGCGAAAGAGCCTCAGAGAAATCCGCCGAAACACTAGGCAGCGTAAGCAGAAACATCGTTTTGCCGCCGCCAATCGCCGCGATCGGTGGGATTGCCGAAGCCAGGCTCGCAGCGCCCCCGGTGGCAACGGTGCCAAAAATAGTCGCAAGAATCGTCAACAAAGCGGTGATGCTCGAAGCTGAACGGACCTGTTGAGCTAGGCCGGGACTCAGTGTAATCAACCGAAGGCTGGCGGGCGGAGTGATGCCGAGTTTCCTTGATTTGTCGAGGTCAACTTCGAGGATATCGATCTGCAGCAGTACTTCGCCGCGGGCTTGCTCCACCTGGCGGATGATATTTCCCGCCAGCCGCACACGCTGCACCGTGTCACGAACCGTTATGGAATGTGCGTTCGCCGATTGCTGGATATGCTGAATGCCCGTCAAGTCTCTTACCACCCGCAGAATCTCTGTCATGTCTGTTGGATCGACAGAGGCCGTCAACGGAAATGTTTGTTCAATTTCCGGATCGTAGTCTTTGCGTTTTTGTTGCGTGTCAGCCGCCACGAAAATCTGTTTTGGCGTCATCGGCCGCCAGAATGTACCCGACTCTGCCGTGAGGACTTTCATAGCCGTGTCGAAATCGACGTCCGCTACGCGAAAGCGAACCGTCCGCGCGGGCAACTCCGGGTCAAAGGAAGCCTTGATCCCATATGTCGCCGCAATCTGTTCGTAGGCGACACGCACGTCAGTGGCGTGCAAGTTGAAACTGTGAGTGGCCTTGTCAGGCTTCAACTCGGGCAAACCCTCAGGCGGCTCTTCCGGAGGCAGTCCGCTGCCGCGCTCGGTTTCGGCACCCTTCATGGCCTCGATCTGGTGCAAGCGTTCGGCGAGGATGGTGTTGGAGGGATCAATGCGCAGCGCGAGTAGCAGCGCTTCTGTCGCGCCGTTGAGGTCTCCCTCGATGGCTAGGCTCTCGGCCTTGTTCACATAGTCGCGCACCAGTCTCGACCGCAGCGCAACTCCCTTGCTTACGACGGTTACATCGAATGGCGCATAACGTGCCGCTTCTTCGTACGCGGCCAAGGCTCCGTCAAGGTCTCCAGCTGCTTCCAGCTTGGCCCCTTGATCCGCATACTTTTTGGCTAGTTTCGGATCGGGCTTGATGATTGACGCGTTGGGCCCGGCAGCCTGGGGAGGTTGCTGGCCCGCCTGGGCCGGCAAAGAGGGGCACGTCACCGCCAGGGAAAGGAAGAGGGAGAGGCTCTGGCGAAAAGGAAAGGGCCGCATATAAGAGAGTAGACGCAAGCCCCTATTCTACCGTGAGGTAGGGAAAAGATGCGCATCCTTGACGAGGGGAGAGAGGCAGTGTAAGCTGGTTGGTTGTTGCAAATCATTTTCAACTGGAGTTCCCGTGCTTTCCGCCTTCCTCATCGCCCTTCGTGAGGGCGTCGAGGCCTCCCTCGTCGTCGGCATCATTTTCGTGTATCTGGCGCGTACTTCACGCAGCCATCTTACACGCTACGTCTGGGGCGGTGTGGCGGCGGCGGTGGCGTTGAGCCTCGCGGTTGGCATTGCCCTGGAGCGCTTCAACATTAGCGAAGACGGCTTCGAGGGTCTGTTGCTGCTCGTGGCGGCCGTGTTTGTCGTGACGATGGTTGTGTGGATGAACCACATCGCGCGTCACCTGAAAAAAGAAATCGAGGATAAGGTAGAAAGCTACGCCTCACGCGCGGGCTCCGCCGCGGGTTGGGGCATTGCTCTCTTTGTATTCCTGATGGTTCTGCGTGAGGGTGCGGAACTCGCGCTGATTCTTCGCGCGGTGGAATTGTCCACGGAAGGGTTGCAGATCTGGATCGGCACGATTGCTGGAATCGCGGCGGCTATCCTGGTCGGGCTTTTCTTTTTCAAAGGCACGCTCAAGGTGCCGTTGCACCGCTTTTTCGCGGTGACCAGCGCCATGCTGACTCTGGTGGCCATTCAACTGGCAGTCACCGGCCTACACGAGTTGAGTGAGGCGCGGTGGATACCTTCCAGCAAGACAGAAATGGCGCTGCTTGGCCCCATCGTCCGGAACGAATTGTTCTTCTTCATTTTTGTGTTTGGCGCGGCCGCACTGTTGATTTTGCGCGAATGGAACACAGTGTCTCAAGGAAATGGAGGCGGCAACGTTCCGAGCAATGACGCGGAACGCCGCCTGATGGAAGCTCAGAATCGCCGCCAGCGTTTTTGGATGATGTGTGCAGGGGCCGCCAGCCTCACGGTAATCCTCGCGCTCGCGGCGGATTTCATTTATGCGAAGGTGAACGCTGCTCCGGTGCAAGCGCGCGAGGTGACAGCTGTAAATAACATCGTGCGCATCCCGGTTTCCGAAGTGCAGGATGGTAACCTGCATCTGTTCACGCTGAAAGCGAATGGCCAATCCATCCGCTTTATGGTCATCAAAAAGCCCAATGGCTACGGCACCGCTCTGGATGCCTGCTTGATTTGCGGCGCCGAAGGCTACCGCCAGGAGGGACAGAACGTAGTCTGCCGCCATTGCGCCTCCGCCATTTATATCCCTTCGATCGGGCAGAAGGGCGGCTGCAATCCCATCGGGTTTACATCCCAAGTGCATAGCAACGACGTCGTCATCGACGTTTCGGCGCTGACTAAAGCTACAGATGAAATCCCGCGATAGGAGAGGCTATCGTTTTCTGACCATCCGAAATGTTCCTTCGTCTCGTTACCGACTCCTTCACGCGACGCCCCCGGCGCAAACTGCTGACCATGGCAGCTCTGGCATTGGGAATGGCCGTGGCAACCGCGGCGCTCAGTGTAGCGCTTGACGTCGGAGACCGTCTGGCGCAGGAATTTCGCAGCCTGGGCGCCAATCTGCTGGTTACGCCGGAAGGCGATTCGCTGCCGCTGGAAATTGGCGGCGTGGATTATCGTCCCGTCAATGCCGGCGCATACCTTCCGGAAGCGGACCTCGGCAAGCTGAAGACCATTTTCTGGCGTTTCAACATCATTGGCTTTGCGCCGATCCTGGAAGTACCCATTCAAGCTTGGTCGCCCGCTTCGAAAAACTGGAGCAGCCCCGGCGCGAAGGACCAAGACCAAGTCACTCTGATCGGGACGTGGTCGCAGCATTCCGTTCCAATACCCGACGGTACCACGTACGTCTCTGGAATTGAGAAGACCAACCCCTGGTGGAACGTCGAAGGGAATTGGTTTGCCGAGAATTCCGACGAATGTGTGGTAGGCGCCGCGTTTGCCAAGAAACTCGGCGTGAAGATTGGCGATACGCTGAACGTCGCTGCGGGCACCCAGCCGGGCTGGCACGCTCTGAAGGTCGTCGGCCTGCTCTCCACAAGTGGTCCGGAAGACAATTCTGTAGTTGCTCCTTTGCCCATCGCGCAGAATCTTGCGGGGAAGCCCGGTCAGTACCGGCGGCTTTATGTGAGCGTGCTGACGAAGCCGGAAGATGCATTCGCGCGCAAAGATCCGAAGACCATGACGCCGGCGGAATTCGACAAGTGGTATTGCACACCGTACATCAGCTCGATTGCCTTGCAGATCGGCCAGGAATTGAAGGGCACGGATGTGCGCGTGATTCGCCGCGTCGCCGAGGGCGAAGGCAATGTGCTCACCCGCGTGCGAATGCTTCTATGGTTGGTGACCTTTGCCGCGTTGCTGGCTGCGGCACTGGCAGTGGGCGCTTCCGCGGCTGCCTCCGTAAATGAACGGCGCACCGAAATTGGCCTGATGAAAGCGCTGGGAGCGGGATCCGGCCTTGTTGGCGTGCTGCTGGCGGCGGAGCAACTGCTTCTTGCGTTCGTTGGCGGCGGAATCGGTTATGCCTTGGGCATTATTCTTGCACGCCTGCTCGGCGAGAGAATTTTCGGCTCTGCTCCCGAGCCGAAGCTTTTTGTGCTGCTCATCATTCTGGTTCTGGCCGCGCTGATCACCCTGCTGGGTAGCGCTCTGCCTCTGCGGCGCGCCTCCCGATACGATCCCGCGCCAATCCTGCGAGGCGAATGATGCCACTCACTCCTATGTTCTGGCGCATCGTACGCAGGCTGCTCACCGCCAACTATGGTCGCGTGTTCGTGATTCTGCTGGCGCTCGGCGCGGGCGCCGCAGTTACGGCCGCCCTGCTGAATCTGCAGATCGACGCGAAGCGCCGCCTGACGACTGAATTTCGCGCCCTCGGCGCAAACGTAATTGTTGCTCCCCGTGATACCTCCAACCACGATTCCAATGGCACGACGTTGGGCCAAGCGCTCCTGACGCTGCTTCCGGCGGAAAACGACGGCAAGCATGTCCCCGCCGTCGCGTTCCTCTACGTCATCGGTGAAGTTTCCAAAGCGGGCACGCTCCATTACCAACCCGCCGTCATTGCGGGCACGCAAGGCCAAGGCCTCGCGAGTGTTCGGCCCGGACGACGCACCGAGTTTTCCGCAGCAGAGGAAGGCAATTCGGACGCTTGTGAGGTTGGCGCGAAGGCCGCAGCGCAATTCGGCGTTCATGCTGGTGATACCCTGTTGCTTCGCAACCATGGCAGGGAATCGTCCTGCAAAATCTATTCGATTGTGGCCAGCGGCGGCGCGGAAGACACGCAAATCTTCACGGGTCTTGCAACAGCACAGTCCCTTGCGGGACTTCCCGGCCGAATCAGCTTGATCCAACTTAGCGTGACGGGCACTCCCGACTCCATCGGCCGATTCATCACGGATCTCGCCCGGCAGATTCCGGGAGCTGACGTTCACGGCATCAAACAGTTTGCCGATGCCGAAGGGCGCATCTACAACCGCATCAGCGGACTGCTCTCCTCCACCGTTCTCCTGGTGCTGCTGCTCACGTCGCTGTGCGTGATGGCTGGGATGAGCAACGTCGCCATCGAGCGCCGCAACGATGTTGGCCTGATGAAGGCCATCGGAGGATCGGTGCGCGGTGTCGTGCGCCTCTTTCTAGCTGAAGCAATCATCCTTGGCATCACGGGCGGCATAGTTGGCTCGGCAGTTGGTCTGCTTTTGTCAATCTGGTTGGGAAAAGCAGTCTTCGGTGTGGCCGCGGAGCCGCGCTGGATCGTCTATCCTTTTGCAGTGGGCCTGACAATTCTGGTTTCCATCGCCAGTGCGTTTCCGCTTCGCCGCCTGGCGAGCATTCGTCCCGCGAGTGTTTTTCGAGGTGAAGGGTGAGCACACAGGTCCATATCGACTCACTGGTGAAGGAGTACGGCACGTTGCGCGCTCTCGACGGCATCTCCATCGATATTCAGTCGGGTGAGTGGGTGGCCTTGATGGGCCCCTCCGGCAGCGGCAAGACCACGTTGATCAACATTCTTGGCGGCCTCGACACGCTGACTTCGGGCCACGTGGTTGTGGATGACGTGGACCTGGCAAAGTTCGTCGAAAATGATCTGGTCCGCTACCGCGCCGAAAAAATCGGATTCGTCTTTCAACAGTTTCATCTCCTACCGTATCTCAGCGCGCTCGAAAATGTCATGTTGGCGCAGTATTTCCACAGCGTCACGGATGAATCGCAGGCCGCCGATGCCCTGAAACGCGTCGGGCTCGGCGACCGACTCACGCACCTTCCTTCGCAGCTTTCCGGCGGCGAACAGCAGCGCGTCGCCATCGCCAGGGCGCTGATCAATCAACCGAAACTGATCCTCGCCGATGAACCCACCGGGAATCTCGACGAAGCCAATGAAGAGATCGTCCTCGGGCTGTTTCGCGAGTTGCACGCCAGCGGCCACACCATTCTGATGGTCACGCATGACCCAGACATCGCGCAGCAGGCCGACCGCCGCATCGAACTGGTCCACGGGCATCTCGCGGTCGACCAGCGCGTTACCATGGACGACGGTATCCACTTCGACCATTTGCTCGAGCAAATTTGGGTGTGCGGTGAAGAGGGGACTCGCGCTGAGGTCGAGCACATCCGAACGCCCGGCGGCATCGATCCGGTGCGCACACTTTCCCGCATGGAAGATCTGCATTTGGTATCCGTGCGCGACCACGAAGTTCAGCTAACCGATCGCGGGAAGAGCCGCGCGCGCGACGTGGTGCGGCGCCATCGCCTGGCCGAGCGCTTGTTCAAAGACACATTTCGCATCGACGATCACGAAGCGCACGCCCAAGCCTGCAAATTCGAGCACATCATCAGCCCGGAACTCGACCAGCGCATCTGCAGCTTCCTCGGCCATCCCACGACCTGCCCCCACGGCAATCCTATCCCTCCCGGCGATTGCTGCGATGGTCGCCAGAAACGCGGCGAAGGCTAGCACGGGCGATTCTGGCCGCAATTTCCCTAATCCCGACTGCAGCGGTAGACTGTCAACGGAAAATTTGAACTGAAGACTCTTCCCCATGCCCACACCTATCGACCAGCGTAAGAAACCCACAGATGTGAAAGTCCACGTGAAGACTGGTGCTGGCGTCGATATCACTTGGGCCGACGGGCATTCCAGCCATTTCGATTTTCCCTACCTGCGCGATCAGTGCCCTTGCGCCACGTGCAACGACGAGCGCGGCAAGAAAGAGGCGGCGGCCTCGTTCAATCTTCCGGCTTCGCCCTCGCTGCCCATGTACAAGCCAAAGCCCCGCGCCAATTCCGCCACGCAGGTGGGGAACTACGCGATCCAGATCGTCTTCAATGACGGGCATTCTACCGGGATCTACAGCTACGACTACTTGCGCACCCTTTGTCCCTGCGAAGAATGCGCCAAGGCCTTTCGCGAACCGTCCAAATAGTCCAGATAAACGTTTCAAGCCTGAAGGAATAACGATTTAGTGGCCTGCAAACTGGACTTGCATTTCGAAAGATGCGAGCATTTACTACTGCAGGTCAATAACCCGTCGAATGAGCAACTCTTCCAATCTGCCGGCTGCGCAGGGCAGCCATGGGAACAGCATCCCCCGCGTTTTAGTCGCGACCACCGCTCTTCTCAGCTTCATCTCCTTTTGGCGCGCTGCTGCCATTGTCTTAAACGACCTGGCTTCCTCCGCCTACTACGCCGGTGGCGAAGCTGAGGGATACATCGGCAAGGCCGCACCGTGGTTCATCCTCGGCATCATGCTGTTCTCTTACTGTGTTCGCGCTATTTACGTAGAGAGCTGCAGCATGTTTGTCCGAGGCGGCGTGTATCGCGTGGTCAAAGAGGCCATGGGCGGCACGCTGGCCAAGTTCAGCGTTTCGGCCCTGATGTTCGACTATGTCCTCACTGGGCCTATCAGCGGCGTGTCTGCCGGCCAGTACATCGTCGGCTTGGTTAACGAAACGATGGACTATCTGCATCTGGGTTTTCGCATTTACCCCGGCCTCGGCGCCGCCTTCTTCGCCATTCTCTGTACCCTCTATTTCTGGTGGTACAACGTCAAAGGCGTGCACGAATCCAGCGGCAAGGCCATGCGCATCATGCAGATTACCACCGTGATGGTCGTGATCCTCATCGGTTGGTGCATTTATACGGCGGTCATCCGCCACCCTGCTCTGCCGCCGTTTCCCTATCCGCGTAACCTGAAGCTCGGACCAAACGCGATGGGATGGCTTTACGGCGTGCATTTCGCGCACCTCGCGGGCCTTATCGCCGTCTTCGTCGGGCTGGGCCATTCCGTGTTGGCCATGAGCGGCGAAGAATCGCTGGCCCAGGTGTACCGTGAGATCGAGCATCCCAAGCTCCCCAACCTCAAGAAGACCGGTTTGGTCATTTTCATTTACAGCCTGGTCTTCACTTCGCTGGTGTCGTTCTTTGCGGTCATGCTCATACCGGACGGCGAGCGCCAGAACTTCCTTGAAAACCTGATTGGCGGGCTGGCCATGAACCTGGAAGGCCCGATGATCTTAAGGCTGATCTTCCATGGCTTCGTCGTGGTGGTGGGTACGCTGATCCTCGCTGGCGCCGTGAACACCGCGATCGTGGGCTCCAACGGCGTGCTCAACCGCGTATCGGAAGACGGCGTCCTTGCCAGCTGGTTCCGCCAGCCGCACCGGCGCTTCGGGACTTCCTATCGCATCATCAACATTGTTGCCGCCCTGCAGGTCATCACCATCATCATCAGCCGCGGCAACGTCACTTTTCTTGCCAACCTGTATGCCTTCGGCGTGATCTGGAGTTTCGCGATGAAGGGGCTCGCCGTCCTCGTCTTGCGCTACACGCACCCGGGCGACCGCGAGTACCGTGTTCCGCTTAACTTCAAGATCTTTGGCGTCGAGATTCCGGTTGGCCTGGGACTGATCACGCTGGTGCTCCTTGGCATCGCGATCGTCAATTTGTTCACTAAGAAGGAAGCCACCATTGCCGGCGTCACCTTCTCCATATTCCTATTCCTCGTGTTTACGATTTCGGAGCGGTACACCCACCATGCTCGCGGCAGCGCGCACGTCGAAATGGACCAGTTCCACCTGGCCATGCAAGGCGAACTCACTCCCGAAGCGGTCGGCGCCCGCCCTGGAAATATCCTTGTACCGGTCAGCAATATTCATGCCCTCTATCATCTCGGAAATGTTCTCGATCGCGTCAAGCCGGGGCGTCGCGACGTCGTCGTCCTTCACGTCCGGCTGTTACGCCGAGCGGCATCCGGTGAGTACGAACTGGAAGCGGAACAGCTGTTCGGCAGCATCGAACAGCAACTGTTCTCACAGGCGCTATCGATCGCGGAGAAGCGCGGCAAGACCATCCGCCTGGCGGTTGTGGCAGCCAGCGATCTGTGGGACGGTATTCTTCGCGCCGCTACCGCCCTGGAATCGAGCACCATCGTTCTCGGTCATTCGCCGAAGGAAACTACCGAAGAGCAAGCACTGCACATCGGGGAAGCCTGGGAAAAACTTGGCGACCCCAAGCCGCAATTTAACCTGGAAATCCATTTACCCAACGGCGATAAGGTTTACAAAGTTCTTGGTCCCCACGCCCCAAATCTCACCGCCAACGAGGTTAACCTCCTTCACCGCCTGTGGTTGCGCTTTAGTGAGACCGTAGCGCCGCTGGAATTGCACCACCATGATGTCGTGCATTTCGCGCTAGAGGAGGTTAAGAAGGAACTGGAAGATGGCCAGGAGGACGCGGTTGTGAACCGGCTGAAGGGGCATCTGGAGGCCAACCAGAAAAAGAAACCTACGCAAACGTAAAGCGCGCGCGTTCTCGCCTGCTTTCCAATCCCATCTCGGTCATTTCCGTTGTTAACTGTCTAGACCGCGCTGGTGCAATGCCCGCACTTTTTTGCCGCGACGGGAATGGGCATGGCGCACTGCGGACAATGTCTCGTGGTCACGGGCGCAGCTGGCTTTGGCATCCATTTGTTCACCGCACGGACCAGAAGAAATACCGCGAAAGCCACGATCAGGAAATTAATAATGGTGTTCAGGAAGTTGCCGTAGTTGAGCGTCGGAGCACCCGCTGCCTTGGCGGCAGCGAGGCTCGCGTAGGATTTGTCGCTCAGGTTAATAAAAAGATTCGAGAAATCAACGTGGCCCAGGAGCCGCCCGATCGGTGGCATGATCACGTCGTCAACAAGCGAGGAAACCACCTTCCCGAACGAAACACCAATAATTACGCCGACCGCGAGATCTAGGACGCTTCCCCGCATTGCAAATTCTTTGAACTCTTTCAGCACGGTTCGTCTCCTCTAAAACGTGTTGGGTGTTTTGCCGACGGCCAATGGGCGTGCCCTTGGGCGGGGTGTGGCCGTCAATGGGAAGGAAGTATAGCCGAACCGCTGCTAGCGTTGTTTGAAAATCAGGAAGCAGCCGAGTATCCCGCGGGCCATCAGAATTACGCCCGTAAGCATCAGCAGTTTCGGAACCCACAGAAATGGAACACGAATCATCGCCAGCATCACGGTGCCTAGCAGGATCAAGGATCCGCCGCGGTTCCATTTTTGCCACTTCGCCCACCACCCGCCGGGCTTGGCCAGCGCGATCAATCCCCAGGCAATCATCGAAACGCTCAGCACCAGCCACGCGAGGCCGTGCCGGTAAAAATAAATCCGCTGAGTGATGCCGAGGAAAATCACCAGCGCGCCGAGCAGTACAAACACAAGTTCCACGATCGACTGCGACATACGCCCTGGCGTCAGCTGTTCCATCCTTTTGCCGGAGGATCCTTAGGAAACCCGCTCGATGCGCACTTTCTGCAGAACTACGGGCGTTCGCGGCCGGTCGGTTCCATCGCGTGGCGTTTTGGAGATTTTGTCCGCCACGTCCTGTCCTTCCACCACTTCCCCGAAAATCGTGTGGCGGTTGTCCAGCCAGGGCGTGGCTGCCACGGTGATGAAGAACTGGCTGCCGTTAGTATTTGGCCCAGAATTGGCCATCGACAATTTTCCGGTTTTCGCATGCTTCAGCGTGGGATGAAATTCGTCCTGGAAGGTGTAGCCGGGACCGCCGCGGCCGTCGCCTCGCGGGCAGCCCCCCTGAATCATGAAGTCGGGAATCACGCGGTGAAAGACCAGGCCATCATAGAAATTGCGCTTTTCGTTCTTACCGGTGCTTTCGTTCTTGAATTCCTTGGTGCCCTCGGCCAAGCCGACAAAATTTTCCACCGTCTTTGGCGCTTCTTTATCGAACAGTTTGCAGACAATGTTGCCCATCGAAGTTTCGAAAATCGCGTACGTCCCTGCGGCTCTGGCCATGAAATCTCCTTTGGCGAATCAGCAAGTATGGTACACGACGCCTTCCAGCACCGCCACCCGCGCCGCCTAATTCCGCTAATTCCACCCTCTTTGCTTTTTCAGTTCCGTGATGTGCGCGGTGTGGTGCCGGCCATGCCATGCGTACAGAAACAGCATCCAATCCAGCGTCCGTATACCGTGCTCTGGATGGCGGAAGGTTCGGGAAAATTCTTCCGGCTGCACCGCGCGCAGCATTCTCACCCAGCGCTCGTGCAGCGGGTCCAGTAAACGCAACGATACCTCCACGGGGGCATGCGCGGCATCTTCCAGTTTGGCCCACTCCGCCTCTTCATACGGCTTGATGGTCGGCTCCGGTTCTGTCAGTGCCAGGCGCCACCGGATGTACGCGTTCATATGGCTGTCGGCCAGGTGATGGACCACCTGGCGCACCGTCCAGCCCCCTTCGCGGTACGGTGTATCGAGTTGCGAGTCGTTCAAACCGTGCACGGCCGCGCGCACTTTTGTGGGAGCCGAGGCAATTTCCTCAATCGCCGCTTTGCGTGCCGCGGGCGTTACTTCTTTGGGATTCTCAAACTTTCCGGCGGGATAGCGAGGGTCCATTTTTTTGGGCCTCCTGGAGAGATTCAGCGTGCTCTCCCACTGTAAAATGGGCGACCCAAAAATGTCTATGGAGCCGCGGGAGCGACTCCTTTCCAAATTGGCCGTTGGCGGGGACACTTCCGTGCGTAGGAGCAATCACTCGCAGAAAAACGCGTCATGAAGTTTTGCTGTGCCACCGGCTCATCAGGCCCGCGGCGATGGACAGCAACAGAATGAACTCCGCTGCGGGGTGAAAGGTAATGTAGGTGATCCCGGCCCCATTTGCCGGCACCAGGATTGGCCAGATCCCCAGGGCCGCAAGCTCCGCGCAGGATGACCGTCATCACCACGCACGCGATGCCCGGCCAATAGCTCGCCACAGAAATCTTCTTCTCCGTGTGCACTCCTTCGGATCTGGTTTTTGCAAGCGAGTTAGTGCCTTTATTCGAAACCTACGCCCGCCCCCCAGGGGAGTCCAGGATTCCCAGTCCTTCACTTCGCACCTCTGCACTCTCTCTCGCGGTGTGGTGCTACAATCTTGGTTCGCTCTGTACCTCCGGGCCTGTATCAAGAATCAAACTCCGGGAGCAATTTTGCATGCATAACGTCGTTATCATCGGGAGTGGTTGTGCCGGCCTGACGGCTGCTATTTACGCCGCCCGCGCCAATTTGAAGCCCCTGGTTCTGGATGGTCACGAGCCCGGCGGGCAGCTTTCCCTTACCACTCACGTCGAAAATTTCCCTGGCTTCCCGGATGGAATACTTGGCCCGGAGCTGATCGAAAACATGCGCAAGCAGGCGCAGAAATTCGGGACGGAATTCAAGTCGGGTGTGGTCACCGAGGTCGATCTTACGAACCGGCCGTTCAAAATCACCGCAGGCAAAGAAGTCTACGAGGCTCGCGCCCTCATTGTTGCTGCGGGAGCGTCTGCGCGTCTGCTTGGCCTGAAGGGCGAAAGGGAATTGATCGGCCGCGGCCTCTCCACCTGTGCCACCTGCGATGGTTACTTCTTCCGCGGGAAAGATATCGCGGTCGTCGGCGGCGGAGATTCCGCCATGGAGGAAGCTAATTTTCTGTCTCGCTATGCCAGCAAGGTGCACCTGATTCACCGGCGCGGCGAATTCCGTGCGTCGAAAATTATGATTGACCGGGCTCGCGCCAACCCCAAGGTTGAATTCGTCACCCCCTACGTGGTTGATGAGATTATTGCTCCTGAAGGCCATGTCACCGGCGTGCACTTGCGCAACACGCAGCACGGCCCGGCAAAAGAGATTGCGCTCGACGGAGTGTTCGTCGCCATTGGCCACGACCCCAACTCCATCCTTTTCCGCGGCAAACTCGAGATGGACGAAAACGGCTACCTGATTTCGCGCCACGGCAGCCTTACCGGCGTGCCTGGTGTGTTCATCGCCGGAGACGTGCAGGATCACCGCTACCGTCAGGCCGTTACTGCGGCGGGTTCCGGCTGCATGGCGGCCATCGACGCTGAGAAGTTCCTCGAAGAACACAAAGACTGAGTCGATACTGGCGGCTTCCAGCAACTCCGGGCATAATCATTGCGTCCATGCTTCGTTCGACGCTTCTGAAGCTCTCCAATAGCAAAGGCCTTGCGCACTGGGTCACTTCCAATGGGACCACGCGGCGGATGTCTCATCGTTTCGTTGCCGGGGAAACCCTGGATGAAGCCATTGAGACTGCGCGTGAATGCAATCGCGCAGGAATGATGGTGTCGCTCGATTGCCTGGGCGAAAACGTAGCCACGACTGCGGACGCCCAGAAGGTGCGGGATACTTACCTGCAGATTTTCGACCGCATTGCCCAGGAAAAACTGCACGCCAACGTTTCCTGCAAGCTGACGCAGCTTGGCCTGGATCTTAGCGCCGAGTTCTGCGAAGGACTGGTGTTGTCGATCGCCGAGCGCGCTGCCGCTCACGACAGCTTTCTGCGCATCGACATGGAAAGTTCCTTCTACACTCAGCGCACCGTGGAGTTAGTCAAACGCGTTCGCGCACAAACGCCCGCCGTCGGCGCGGTCATTCAGTCTTATCTTTACCGCAGCGAAGCGGACATTCAGGATCTGCTCTCCTATGGCTGCCGGGTTCGCTTGTGCAAGGGCGCATACAAGGAACCGCCGGAAGTCGCGTATGCCAAGAAGGCCGACGTCGACGCCAACTACATACATCTGGCACGCACACTTCTCGCCAGCGGCTTCTACCACGCCGTCGCCACGCATGACCCGCGCATGATCGCGGAGACCATTCGCTACGCCGCGGAGAAAAAGATTTCCAAGGATGACTTTGAGTTTCAGATGCTGTATGGCGTGCGCACCGACTTACAGCGCCAACTGATCGCGGATGGCTACCGGGTGAGGATCTACGTTCCGTTTGGCACCGAGTGGTTCCCGTATTTCATGCGCCGGCTTGCCGAGCGCCCCGCCAATCTCGCCTTCTTCGTGCGCAACTTCCTCCGCTCCTAGCGCGCCCGTCCGGCTCATCCTGTAGCTCATCCCTTTAGCGATGAGGTCTTCCCCAGCCCAACTGCTAACCAAAGGTTGTGCCAAAGGCATATTTAACCAAGCGTCTCCCCGGGTTTCAGCGCATGCACGTGCAATCCCGCAACATCCTTCCCTTCCGCCCGCAATTCCTCCGGGGTCCCGTTAAGCATCGGGAACGTCGCATAGTGCATGGGAATCACATGCTTCACGCCGAGCAATCGAATGGCGAAGGCCGCTTCCCTCGGACCCATGGTGAACACATCACCGATCGGCAGCAGTGCTACGTCCGGCTTATAAATCTCCCCAATCAGTTTCATGTCCCCAAATACGGCTGTGTCCCCCGCGTGATAAACGGTGACGCCACCCGGAAGTCCCACGATAAAGCCGCCAGCCTCGCCGGCATAAATTCGCTGGCCATTTTCTTCAATGGAGTTGGAATGAAATGCATGGGTCATCGTCACTGCAAAGTCGCCAACCTTCTGGGAGCCGCCCTTGTTTGCGGGCAGGCACTGCGCCCCGGTGCTCTTCGACTCAAGCCACAGGTACGTCTCGAAAGTCGCCACGATTTTGGGCTTATGCTGTTTCGCCAGCGCAAGTAAGTCGCCCAGGTGGTCCGAGTGTCCGTGCGTCAAAAAGATAGCGTTCAGCCGCGCCACTTTCTTGAGAGCATCCGGGCACTTCGGATTCGTCATCACCCAGGGATCGATGAGCGCCGTTTGCCCGCTCGGTGTGGTCAACGCAAACGTGCTATGCCCGTAATAAGTAATCGTGTTTCCCTTCAAGTCCAGCATCGCGCTCCTCCGCTACGGCTCCGCCAGTCTCTCTCTTTGATCACTTCTAGTCTACTTGGAGAGCAGCATGCGAATTGCCGCATCATACGTTTCCTGGCTGCTGGCGCCCACCAGGTGCCCGATCTGTGTCCCATCCTTTGCATAGAAAAACGAAGCGGGGATCGCGCCATTCCACCCAGGCATGACTCCCTGTGAAAAGGCGTTTTCCTCGCCCTTTTTTTTTCGGTAGTTGGGGAAGATGGGCTTGTAGCGCGTCAGGAATCGGCGCATCAGGATCAAATCGCCATCCTGGTCCAGGTCGATGCCCACAACCTTCAGGCCCTGCGGTGCGTATTGCTTCGCCAGTTCGTTCAGCATCGGATATTCATCGCGGCAGGGTTCACACCAGGTAGCCCAGAAAGTGACCAGCAAGGGTTTCCCTTTGTACTGGTCCAGGATTTTCTGGTAACCCTGAATGTCAATGAGCTGCGGATCCTTCGGCGCCGTGGATTGTGCCGCCGCCAGCATTACCCCCGCGATTACCATCAGTCCCGCAAGTACTATCTTCCGTTTCATTCGTTATCCTCTCTCCTCTATTCTAGCTTCGACGCCCCCGGGTTGAGAATCTGGAAGGTCCCACGTAGAATTAAACGCAGGTGCTTGCGATCAGGCAGTACCATGGTATGGTTATCGCTCGCTTCTGCTAAAGGAGATTGTGTATGGCCTACGTCATTGCTGAACCTTGCATCAACACCAAGGACACTGCCTGTGTTGACGTCTGCCCCGTGGACTGCATCCACCCGCGCAAAGACGAACCGGCCTATCAGAGCGAAACGATGCTGTACATCAATCCCATCGAATGCATCGATTGCGGCGCTTGCGTCCCGGTTTGTCCCGTGACCGCTATCTTTGCCCTCGAAGATCTTCCCGAAAAGTGGCAGCAATTCACGGCCATGAATGCGGACTGGTACAACAAGAAATAGCCTGCCTGCGCACCGGCCTGTTGCCCTCCACATCGTAGGCCAAATTCTCTCAAGCGCCTCGACTTGTTCGGGGCGCTTCCTTTGGTACGCTAGGTCAGCTCGCGAGTCTCGGTGAGAACGTCTGTTTTTAACCATGCCGTAAATGGCGCTAAATCAACCCGGTTTTGGCCACTGAGGGTTTCTTTTCTGGCGCTCCACCGTTGCACTGGTGTTGTGTTTCAGGTGCCACAGGTCCCATGCCTGCAGGCTTCCTTTTTGCAATCCCGCTCATCCAATCAGCTACAATTCTTTATCGTTACTGGAGATTTCTTTGCGCCCACGGTTCGTGCGCTGCTTCACAACGTTGCTTGTCGCCGCTCTTCCTGCCATCCCTTCTCTCATCGCGCAGACTCCTCCAACCGCGAAGGCTCATCCCACACCGCGGTCGCACGCCCTTGAGGGCAATTATGCCGGCACGCTGCAAGCTGCTGATGCACAACTCCACCTGGTGCTGCATCTCAGCAAAGCTGCCAACGGGTCGCTCCGCGCCTCACTCGACAGCCTGGATCAAGCCGTCTACGCCATCGACGCCACTTCGATTTCTTTCAGCGCACCCACGCTCAAATTCACAGTTGCTTCTGCCGCGGCGCACTTCGAGGGTAAAGTCTCCGCGGACTACCAGACCATCGAGGGCGAGTGGATACAAGGAAATGTTTCACTGCCTGTCGTATTCCATCGCCAAGCGGCAAACGCGGGTTTGCGCAAACCTTCCGAAGCGATTTTCCCGGTGGAAGGGAATTGGCAGGGCGCCATGGAGGCTCACGGCCTGCGTCTGCGGTACCAGTTGCACGTTTCGCACGACACCGAAGGCGAGTTGGTCGGCGCCCTCGATAACCTGGATCAAGGCGTCATTGGGCTGCCGGCCGTGCGCGTTTCCTTAAAAGAGGATAATTCCTTCCATTTCGAAATCCCTTCGGTGGCAGGAATTTTCGATGGCACATTTGATCCCGCGAAAAATACCATCAATGGCAACTGGTCGCAGACCGGGGCTGAACAGATAATGGAATTTAAACGCTCCGATCAGCCGCTGGAACTCCGTCGTCCGCAGACTCCGGTGAAGCCGTACCCCTATCGTGAAGAAGAAGTCTCTTTTTCTAATTCCGCTGCGAACGTCACCCTTGCCGGAACGCTAACTCTTCCAAAGGGCGCAGGGCCCTTTCCCGCGGCTATTCTCCTCGCTGGCTCCGGGCCTTATGATCGCGATGAAGCGCTAGCAAATCACAAACCGTTCATGGTCCTCGCCGACAATCTCACTCGCAAGGGAATTGCCGTCCTGCGCTACGACAAACGCGGCATTGGCAAATCCACCGGTTCGGCGGACAGCGCTTCAACCCTGGATCTCGCTTCCGACGCGCAAGCCGCCCTGGCCTATCTGAAAGCTCGCAAGGACATCGATGCAACGAAAATCGGTCTGATCGGGCACAGCGAGGGAGCCATGATCGCGCCGTATCTGGCCACGCATTCCACCGACATCGCGTGGCTTGTTCTTCTGGCGCCGCCCGCAACGAAGGGCGAAGACACGCTCGTCAATCAATCGGAGATGATCGGGCGCGCGGGAGGTTTGTCCGAACCACAGCTCGTTGCCAGCCTCACGTTTGACCGGCAGGCGTACGATTTGGTGCGCAAGGAAAAAGAACCTGCCGTCCTCACGGAAAAGCTGAATGCCCTGGTGAAGGAAACCGGTCTTGACGCTGCAACACCGCCCACCGTTCTGGAAACACAGTTGCGCATGCTCAGTTCGCCCTGGTTCCGTTTTTTCCTCGACTACGATCCTCTCCCCGCCCTGCAAGCGCTCAAGACTCCGGTTCTCGCTCTCTACGGCGACAAAGATCTTCAGGTCCCTCCCAAAGCGAATCTTCCCCTGGTCAAAAAAGCCTTTGCCGATTCCGGAAACACAGACGCCGCAAGCACTCAACTCCCCGGCCTTAACCACCAGTTCCAGCACTGCTTCTCTGGCTCGCCCGCCGAATACTCGGCCATCGAAGAAACGCTCTCGCCGGGGGCCCTGCAACTCATCTCGGAGTGGATACTCCATCACACCCGCTAGTCGCTTTCCAAGCACACTTCAGCATCCCTCATTTAAAGCCGTATATATTATTGAATAGATATTCTCCCTCTCTTACTCGAAAGGTCTCTTCTCTTGGTATTATGGAATGTGACAGCTATGCCCCAACCCAGCCAGCCTTTCCACCTCGTTCTCATCGTTCACGCCCATCAGCCCTCCGGCAATTTCGAACATGTTTTTGAGGAATGCTACGCCAACTCCTATCTCGCGTTTCTGGACCTGCTGGAAAAACATCCCACCATTCACGTCGCCATCCATTATTCTGGCCCGCTGCTTCTGTGGATCGCGAAGCACCATCCGGGCTATTTCGTCCGCCTCCGCCAGCTCGCAACCAGGGGCCAGATCGAACTGATTGGCGGCGGCTTTTACGAACCGATTCTCATTTCTATCCCCGAACCCGATCGCATCGAACAACTCAATCGCCTGGCTGATTACATTGAAAAGCATTTCACCAAAAGGCCGACCGGATGCTGGCTCGCGGAGCGCGTCTGGGAGCCGCAGCTCCCCTCGACGCTTGCCGCCGCCAATGTCGCCTATACCCTGGTGGACGATCTGCCTTTTCTTGCTGCAGGATTCGAGCCGGAAGAACTCTTTGGCCCCTACATCGCCGAAGATCGGGGCAAGACCGTCTGGCTGTTCCCAGGTCTGAAGGAACTTCGCTATTTGATTCCGTTTCGCAGAGTCGGAGAGTCCATCGAGTTTTTCCGCAAAGCCGCGGAAATTCGGCCCGGCGGCGTGGCATTCTTCGGCGACGATATGGAAAAGTTTGGAGTCTGGCCGGGCACTCACAAGCATTGCTACTTGGACGGTTGGCTGAAGTCTTTCTTCGTTGCGCTGGAAGAGAATTCTGCCTGGCTCAAGACCATCACGCCCTCCGACTACATCTCGTCGCACCAGCCTCTGGACCGCGCCGACCTTCCCACCGCTTCCTACGCCGAAATGATGGAGTGGGTGTTGCCAACGAGAGTCCGTCAGAGATTTTTCGCCATTCATAAGGAATTTGCAGGGCGCCCTGACCTGCTGGCCTTCTCTCGCGGCGGCGCGTGGCGCGGCTTTTTCCGCAAATATCCCGAATCCAATTTGATGCACAAGAAGATGCTGCGTGTCTCGGCTCGCGTCGCCTCCATTCCGCCGCGCCGCTCCAGCTCCGAACACACTTCGCAGGTCCAGGAGGCGCGCGACCTTCTTCTGCGTGGTCAGAGCAACGACGCCTACTGGCACGGCGTATTCGGCGGCCTATATGCGCCGCACCTTCGCACGGACGTCTGGCGCAACCTGATTCGTGCTGAGACTCTTGCCGATCAGTTGACTCCCGGCGGCATGCTGCCGCGCGTCGAGCTTCTTGACTACGATGCCGATGGAGCACCGGAACTTCTCTTCACCGCTCCGGAATACCAGGCGCTTCTCAAGCCCTCCGATGGCGCCACGCTTTCCGCATTCGATTTTCGGACTGCCGCCGCCACCATTATTAATTCCGTGCTTCGCCGGCCAGAGGCTTATCACGCGCGCCTTCGCGAAGCTGCCGCGTCCGGTTCGCCCAACGCCGGCGCCGTCTCCATTCACGATCAGGTGCGCGTCAAAGAGCCCAATCTCGAACGCTTCTTGCGCTACGACCGTTTCGCGCGAACTGCTTTCCGCATTCTCTTGTTCGATCCTTCCCGTTCACAATCTGATTACGACGCACTTCAACTCGGCGAACTCGCCTCCGTGGCGGCCGGCCCATTTCAAATTCGCAAGTCTTCCCCGGACTATGCTGTTTTAGCTCTCGAGCAGGCGCTGCCCGATTACGCAGCCGACCCGGCCAATCCTCCTCGCTTGCGCATAACCAAGCGCTTCTTGTTTGGCCCGGCGCCAAAGGGTTGTGAGGTTAGTTGCGATGTCGAAATATCGCTCTCCAAGACTCTCTCCCGGCCACTCCACTTCGGTATCGAATCGGTCATCAATTTCCTTGCACCTGCCGATTCCGATCGCTTTTTTGAAACGCCGGAAGGCCCCCAAAATTTGCGTTTCTCAGGAACCCTGGCGGGTCCCTTGCTTCACATGGAAGATGGATGGCAGCGTATCCGTGCCTCGCTTCACGCGCCCGCGTCCAGCGAATTCTGGGTTGCTCCCATCGAAACGGTCTCGGAATCGGAAGGTGGCTTCGAGCGCGTCTATCAAGGTTCTCAGATTCTTGCTGTTTGGCGCCCCGATTTAACGGTGCACCCATCTTTTTCGTCTCGCCTGTTGTGGCGCATGGAATCATTCTGAGCTGCCGTTTCCTGACGAAGCGTTGTCCCGAAAAGCTGCTTTGCTATGACTTGATGCCCAGCATCTCCTTCAGCTTTGCCAGCATGTCTTTGATGCCGGCAGCCTTCTGCATCGCCTCTCCCAGGTTTCCCGATTGAGCTGCGGCGGTAGCATCCGCCCAAGCCTGTTTCAATTGCGCGTATTGGTCTTTCGCCGTTGCCAGCACGGATTTGTCCGTGCCCTCCGGCATCCTTGCTCCATGTGAATATGCGTCCATCCTGGCCTTTATTTGCTCCATCGATTTGGGCATAGACGCACTTAAGCTCGTCCAATCCTTCATCAACTCCTGTTTCTTCGCCGCTGCAGCCGCAACCATGTCGCTGGCCTTTTTCGTCGCGTCCTTGGCCCCCGATAACCCTGCGGAATAGTCGCCCTTTGCCAGCGCGTCTTTGGCGTTTCGCAGCGTATCTTGTGCCGACTTGAGTTGATCGGGCACGTACTTTGCTGCCTCCGATGAAGCCGCATTGATCGCGGTTTGCGCGGCATTGATCGCACCTTCTGTTGCGTCTTTCTCCGCGCCTCCACATGCCTCCAACATCATCGCGAGCCCGAGCACACCACACGCCAGCCAATTCATCTTCTTCAGCATGACGGATCCTTCCTTTCTGAGAGACGCAAGATCGGGCGGGAGTGGAGCGCGGAACGCACCTGCTTGAACTCCCGCACTGTACTCGAAATCCGTTTGCGCTGACAACTCCCGCAAGCGACTTGTGCGGATTCGCTGGTCTTTCCTTCCGCAAATCGATCCACGAACTTGACAGGATTTTAAAGGTCCATAAGTTATTGATTCTACGAATTGACGCAGTCGTTAAAAGCATCAAAATCAGGCATTTGGTACAAAATCGGTACAAAACTTTTTGCCGAGAGTTCGCGATTCGACTGTTGCCCCTCGACTCGTCAGTCAATCTTCAGCGGGTGGGCAGGATCGAACATACTCCTCCTCCATTGCAGCCACCTGTTGATCAGGCCTCCGCGCACCTGGACGATTCCATGCACTGCACCGATCGGTGTCGGGCCACCCAAGCCGGGGTGCCGGTTCGCGTGGGGCCGGCAGGACCAATCACCCTTGACAACGGTAGTACATGGCTGTACCATTCATGTATGAACAACGCTACCGCCTCCGCGCTGGTCCAAGCCGCTCACCGCGTCGAGTCACGCCTGGAGGAGGCATTAGCGGGCGTGGGGCTATCTATTGCGAAATTTGAGACGCTGTCTGTCTTGGTGAGCCAGGACCGACCTATTAGCCTCAGCGAGCTGGCCGCGAAGCTCGTCTGCGTGAAGTCCAACGTCACCCAGTTGGTCGACCGTCTCGAAACGGAGGGTCTGGTGAAACGCGCCAATGATCCATCCGACCGGAGGGCTGTCCGCGCGGAAGTGACAGCGCTCGGACGGAAACGGCAGGCCGCAGGGACCCCGGTGGTCAACGCGGTGCTTCAAGATGTCGCCAACAAGCTGGCCGCAGTTGATTCCCAAAAGCTGAAACGCGCGCTGGACGCCATCCAGTGAGATCTTTTTTTGGCCCACTTAGTTCATGCATGTACTATTCATCGCTGAACTACTCTCTTTAGAAGACGTCGAGCCGTGTCGAGATTAGAAAGCATCAAGAAAACCAGTACAAAGGAGATTCAAATGAACACTTCAAGCAACCTGCTTGTGTTGGGTGTAAGCGGACAAGTAGGAAAACTTGTCGCAAAGAATTTAAGAAGGCGCGACGCGCAGTTTTCGGTCGGGACGCGAAGGAAAGCGAATCTGGAAGTGCTCGCGGATCAATTTGGGGCATCGCGCTTCATCGATCTCGATGATCCACGAACCTTCGATGAGGCATTGAAAAACGTCACGGGAATCTTTCTTATAACTGGCTATACCGTTGACATGCTTGTGCAAAGTAAAACTCTGATCGATGCGGCCAAGCGAAACGGCGTGAATCATCTCGTGCACCTGGGCGCATTTACGCGGGAACGCGACACCTACACGACGGTTTTCGCCTGGCATCAGATGATCGAAGCATATCTTCGCGACAGCGGCGTCGCATGGACGAATTTACATCCCAACATGTTTATGCAGAATTTGCTGGCGGGTTGGCAGGTCAAAGGCGGTCTGTACAGCGTATACACTTCCAAACCTATTGGGTTTACAGCTTTGGAAGATGTAGCGGAAGCTGCAGCCGTCATTCTCTTGGAAGGGCCGGAAAGACACAGTGGAAAGGACTATTGGTTTTCAGCGGACGTACTTGATCCACAGCAAGTGGCTGAAACTCTAACTGCGGCTACCGGTCATAAGTTCACAGCAACAGTTCGTGACCACGAACGCTTCCTAAAAGAAATGGCGCTGCCGCCTGGTTCAACGTTCGAACCAGCGTATGCAAAGGGAGGAATCGAATTGTTCCGCGAGGTCGAGCACGGAAGAATGGCGTACATCGGAAGCGTAGCAGACGATACAAAGGACGTTCTGGGTCGCGAGCCATTGTTGCTGCGGGATTGGGCAAAGCTGCATGCCAATGAGTTGTTGGAAATTGCGGGTAGCTAACACTGCGTCAGCCCGGCGTTCACGAGACTTAAAGCCAGGGACCCTTGAGAGCGAATTTGAACGCTCACTCGCCAACTTACAAATCAGGGGACCCGGCATCACTAAGGGAAAGGAGAATCTATGAACTTCGGCGTGATCGGACCTGGAGACATTGGTGAAGTGATTATCAGGAAACTGAGAGATGCAGGTTACCCAGTCAAAATGGCAAATTCGCGAGGCCCAGAGTCACTAAAAGACCTCGCGACGAAAACGGGAGGAATGCCGGCTTCACTTGAACAAGTCGTTCAGGACGTAGATATGCTCTTCATTGTTGTCCCTCAAAAGGCGATACCAGAACTACCGAAAGGGCTTTTGAATAAAGCCCAAAAAGAAACGATCGTTATTGATGTGGGCAATTATTATCCCTTTCGTGACGGCCGTATCGATGAACTTGAAAATGGCCTCACGGAGAGTGTGTGGGTTGAGAGGCAGATCGGGCGGCCCGTGGTCAAAGCCCTCAACACGATTGCCTCAAAGGCATTGATGGCGGCGGGGCGTCCCGCTGGAAGTAGAGATCGTGTCGCTCTCCCAATATCTGGAGACAACACCAAGGCAAAAGAAATCGTTGCTCACCTCATTGATCGAATCGGATTCGATTCTGTTGACGCCGGAACAATCGCTGAATCGTGGCGGCAACAGCCTGGATCTCCTGTTTATTGCACCAATCCGACGAAGGAGGAACTTCAGTTGTGGCTAAGAAAAGCCGACCGTTCTTCACTTGCCACGAACCGGGAAAAGGCATTGAAGGCATTTTACCCGACAAGAGATGCGGATTACCAAGCCCAAATCGAAGCCCATCGATCGGTATTAATAAACCAACAAAACAATAAGTAACGAAGAGGGTAACAGATGGTTAGCAGCCGTGCGGCTGAACGGTTCGACGCCTGATCAACCCGCACAGGAGAATTAGATGATCGAAGTAACCGTAGCCTACCCGGCCGGCCAAGGCCGCACATTCAACATGGACTACTACTTGAAGACCCACATTCCGCTATTTCAAAAACGAATGGGCGCGGCGATGAAAACCATTCGGGTATCACGCGGAATTGGCGGCAGTACGCCGAGAGCGCCCGCGGCCTTCGTGGCTATGGTGCACGCCACCTTCGACTCCGCTGAGGTGTTCGCAAGCGCTTTTGCTCCACACAGCCGCCGAACTATACCAATATTCAGCCGGTCGTGCCGATCAGCGAAGTATTGATTGCGTAAGCCTTCCATTGGGTGACGAACGCGGCGGTCAGTTCGCAAGAGACCGACCGATTGAGCGGGCTGGAATCGATATGAAGTAGCGCGTGCATACAAGAACCTCTTATGCAGTGGCACCCGGCGTCGATCCCGGCTGCGCTTTGACCGCGGAGGCGAAGTCAGGCTGTATGACGAATCCTTGCACGTCCATGACGTTGCCCTCGCTGTGCTCGGTAAGGAGGGTACGAAGGATTTTCATACGCGCCCGAGACGGCTCCCTCGCATTCCTAACTCCCAATTTCGAATCCATGCTCAGCGTGCTTTTATAGCAGCGTCAATGAGTTGGACCGCACGGGCTTGCAGGCGTCCGTACAAAATTCGTACAAGGACTGGACCATTATTTTGTAAATTGTTGATTGCAAAAGGCGGCTCCCCGGCATGGATTCGAACCACGAATTGCCATTTCGCTTTGGCTTGCTGCTCAGAGTATTCTCTTCTCTATTGTGCTTTCGCGACTCCGCCGCCTGGCCACCTCAATATCATTGATCTTCCTTGTCGCGTTGGGCTTGCGCATGGCATTTCTCGTTTACGAATCGCATGTGATCCCGGGGAACGTCCTCGCCTATGTCCCGTTTGAGCAGGAAGTTGGGAGTGTTGCGAAATCCCTGGCAGAAGGTCAAGGCTTCTGCTGCCTTTTCCGACAGCCCACCGGCCCGACGGCCTGGCTAGTTCCCGTCTACCCTAGTCTTCTCGCGGGCATCTTCAGAGTCTTTGGCGTGTTCAGCCTTGCTTCGTTCTATGCCGCCGCCCTGCTGAACTGCATTTTCTCAGCGCTCGCTTGTTTTCCCATTTTCTCCGTTGGCAAACGGGTTTCGGGCCTGCCAGCTGCCGCGAGCGCTGCGTGGCTCTGGGCCATTTTCCCTAGTGGCATTCTGATGCCCACGGAGTGGATTTGGGATACTTCGCTTTCCGCACTCCTGGCCGCCACACTCCTGTGGGCCACGTTGCGACTGGCAGAATCCTCGTGCACTCGCGATTTTGTTGGCTACGGCGCGCTTTGGGGTTTATCCCTGCTCACGAATCCTGCCCTCGGTGCGCTCTTCCCGTTCCACTTTGGCTGGATCGTGTACCGCCACTATCACCAAGGTTCCCTGCGCCCGGCGCACCTTGCGCTTGCCGTCGCCATTCTCGTCGCCATGTGTCTTCCCTGGACCGTGCGCAACGCCATTCAATTCCATCGCCTGATTCCTTTGCGTTCCAATTTCCCATTCGAGCTCTGGATGGGTAACAACGAGATCTACGACGAGCATTCCCGCGGGGTGAATCGCATCACCCGATTCGAACAGGTCCGCCGCTACACCCAGCTTGGCGAGTCCGCATTCCTCGACGAAAAATGGCAAAACGCCCGGCGATTCATCCGCACTCATCCCGACCTGACGGTGCAACTCTTCGGCCGCAGAATTGTTGCCACATGGCTTGGCACGGAATCGCCGCAGCGTGATTTTCTCCACCCGGGCTCTGCCCTGGTGGCATTCATTTTTGCCTGGAATGTCTTCGTCCTTGTGGGAGTCGTCACTGCGCTTGCTCGCCTCCTGATCCTTCGTAGTCCCTTGTTCGTTCCGATCGCCGCTTACCCGATAGTTTTTCCGCTCGTCTATTACCTCACGCAAACTTCCTTGCGCCTTCGACACCCCGGTGATTCCGTGCTTGCCCTGATGGTCGTTCTGGCGCTCCCCATTTTCCCCCTCAAAGCGGCTCCTTGCATTGGCCCCGGCGGATCCCCTCTCGCTGGACGCCCGGCCCAAGCCTGCTAAAATAGGCACATTCTGATGTTGGGGCAGTCGCGGGTACCTTGTGATACCGGTGCCGTTTTTTCGTAGTTTTTCGTTGATTCGCTCATGAATAGCTCGTATCAAAGCGTCTCTCTATCGGTGAACGTTCAGCTGCTTCTCACCGTTTTTCTCGTTGTATTCCTCTGGGCCCTATATTCGCGTCTCCGCCGCGCCGACTTCTTCCGTTGGTGGGCTTGGGCCTGGACTTCTTTCGCGGTTTACCTCGCTTGCGCCGCCCTCTCCATGCAACTTGGCTCTGCCTGGAGTCCGCTGAAAACAGTTTTCGTCATCCTGCTGTTGCTGTCCGGATTTCTGGAGCCACTGTTCCTGATTCTCGGCGGATGGGACTGGCGCGTTCCTGGCCAACTTTCGCGGAAATGGATTGCCCGCGGCGTAGCAGGCACCGTGCTCGCTGCCGCGATTTGTTTCGTGCTCGGATTTCTATGGCGTCACGAACCCGTGACCAGCATGGCGCTGAGAAATTTTCCTCGAACCGTGTTCCTGGCCAGTGCTTTGTTCTTTTGCGCATCCGTTTTTCTGACGCAATCGCGCGCCACTCGTTCCTGGGCAGGCCTGATCACCGGGCTTTTCTGCTTCAGCTACTCTCTGGATCAGTTCTTTTATTCGCTAAGGTTCGCCGGAATGCTAGTAAGGCGATTTGCCGCCCAGTTCGCTCCTCCGTTGGTGCCTCTGGAGAACCTGGAGGTTTTGTTTCAGTCACGCCTCCTGTTTCTGGACCTGGTGAACACCTGTGGAATCTGTCTGGGCATCGTCCTGCTCCTGGTCGAACAGTATCAGCGTTCGGAACGCGACCTGGAAGAAAGTCACCGTCGCAGTTACGGTCTGGTAGCAATGAATTCCAGGCTCCAGAGTGAAATTCAAGAGCGCCTGCGCATTGAACAGGCTTTGCGCGAAAGTGAAAGCCGCTACCGCGACCTGGTCGAAAGCAGCGAAGATCTGATCGCCACGCACGACTTTCAGGGCCGCATCCTCTCCGTGAATCCGGCACCGGCGAAGCGACTCGGCTACGAGGTCAGCGACCTCCTGAAGATGAACATCAAAGACTTGCTGGCTCCCAGGGTGCGTGACGAATTCTCCGCTTTCATGCAGCGCGTCCTTTCCACCGGTTCCGATCACGGTCGCATGGTTGTCTTAACCCGATCCGGCGAAGAGCGAATCTGGGAATACAGCTCCACCCTCCGTTCCGAAGGTGTTTCGTCTCCGATTGTCCGCGGAATGGCTCGCGATATCACCGAGAAGGTTCGCGCAGAAGAGGCTCTGAGCCTCTCCGAAGCAAAATTCGCCACTGCCTTCCGCAACAGTCCCAGCGCCATGGCCATCATTTCGTTGCGCGATGGACGCTATGTGGACGTCAATCAAAGCTTCGAGAAACAGCTTGAGTATTCCCGTGAGGAAGTTGTTGGCCGTACCGGCCTGGAACTTGGCATCTGGGTCGATCCGCAAGAGTTTTCGACTGTCATTGCCCGCATCCGCGAGACCGGGAGAACGACCCGCTGTGAGGTGCACCTTCGCACGAAATCCGGCCGCGTTCTAACCGTCCAGTATTCCGCGGAGCTCATTCAGATTGGCAATGAGCTCTATCGCTTGTCCGCCGGTGAAGATATCACCGAGCGCCGCCGTACCGAAGACGCGCTGCGTGAAAGCGAGAACAAGTTTCGCCTGGTTGCCGAGACCGCGGCTTGCGGCATCTGGATCCTGCAAGGCAACCGGCTCGTTTATCTCAATCGCGAAGTGGAGATGCTCACCGGCTACACCCGCGCCGAGCTTCAGACCATGAATCCGTGGGAACTGGTCGATCCCGAATTCAGGCCGGTTCTACAGGAGCGTTCCAAGATCAGGCAGACCAGCGGTCATGTACTTACGCGCTTCCAGTACAAAATCATCACGAAAGGAGGAGAAGAACGCTGGTTGGAGCTGTCTGACAGTGTGATGGAATATGAGGGCAAGCCGGCGATCCTGGCGACCGCCTTCGATGTGACGTCGGCGAAGCGCGCGGAGAGCGAACTTCGCGATCACGCCATGTTCCTCGACGCGCTCATCTTCAATAGTCCCTTCGGTATCGTCATTAAGGACGAATATCAGCGCGTGCGCTTCTGCAATCCTGCGTTCGAGCGCATGTTCCAGTTCTTTCAATCGGAAATTGAGGGCATGGATCTCGACCAACTCATCGCGCCTCATGATCGTGACGGAGCTGCGCATCTAACGGGACTTTCGCGGGAAACCGGCATCGTGCATGCTACCACGCAACGCCGCCGCAGAGACGGCACACTCCTGGACGTTGAACTCCACGGCGTCCGGCTCTTTTCCGATTCCAAGTTCGTCGGGGCCTTCGCCTTTTACCAGGACATCTCCGAACGCAAGCGTTCCGAGGAAAAGCTGCAGGCCCTGCGAAGCCGTCTCACGCGCGCTCAAGAAGAAGAGCGGGCGCGCATTGCCAGAGATCTCCACGACGATACCGGCCAGCGCCTGGCCCTTCTCAGCATCGACCTTGAGCAACTTAAACAGTTCTCGGTTAAGTCTCAGTCCGCGCTCACCCCGCAGCTCGATTCGCTGGTCAGAATTGCCAGTGAAATCACCTCGGACGTGCACAGCGTCTCACGGCGACTCCATCCCTCACAGGTGGAGTTGCTCGGCCTCGTTCGCGCCTTGGCCAATTTCTGCAAGGACTTTGCTTCCCGGAACTCCATGGAAATCCGTTTCGTGCATCCTGATCATCCGCCCAGCCCTTCTCGCGACGTCGCTCTCTGCTTATTCCGTGTCGCGCAGGAAGCCATCCGCAATGTGCACAAGCACAGCGGCGTTCGCGAAGCCGTGGTGGAGTTGAAGGAAGTCGCTGGCGCGCTTCATTTGCGGGTGTCGGATTCGGGAGCTGGCTTCGATCCTGCTTCCCTTGACTCTGCGCCGGGAATTGGATTGCTGAGCATGGAGGAACGTCTGCGCAGCATGGGTGGTGAACTCGCCGTGCAGTCCACTCTGGGCGGTGGCACCACCGTCGAGGCTAGCATTCCGCTGTCGCCAGCAGTTCCCGCCTAGTGGTGTAAACTATCGTGCGGCCATTCTGCACAACTGATGTGTACCATCTTCGCCCCATTGGCCTGCGCACCTGAAAATCTTCACCGCTGAAAGGACATTCATGTTACTCCCATCGCCCAGGGTTGTCGTTCGCTGGCTCGTCTGCGTCTTAATTTTCATTTCGCCAGCCGCTGCACAAACCAAGCTCCTGCGTTTTCCCGATATTCATGGCGATAACGTCGTATTCACCTATGCTGGCGATCTTTGGACTGCCTCGACGTCTGGAGGAATGGCCACCCGGCTTACCGCCCATCCTGGCCTCGAACTTTTCGCCAAATTCTCCCCCGATGGGAAATGGATTGCCTTCACCGGACAATACGACGGCGACGAACAGGTTTATGTAATCCCCGCCACCGGCGGCATTCCCAGGCAGTTGACGTTCTATCCTTCTCGCGGCCCGCTTCCCGCGCGCTGGGGATACGACGATCAAGTCTATGGATGGACTCCCGACGGCAAAGCGGTGGTGTTCCGCTCTCTGCGCGAATATTTCGATCTGGGCGACAGCCGTCTGTACACCGTCTCCATCGATGGCGGCCTTCCGCAGGCTCTCCCCATGCCGAAATCCGGCGCCGGCGACATCTCTCCCGATAGCAAACAAGTCGTGTACTCTCCGCTGTTCCGCGATTTCCGCACCTGGAAACGCTATTCCGGTGGATGGGCTCAGCAGCTCTACATCTTTGACCTGAAGTCGCACGCCGCCGAAAAAATCACCGACGATCCGCGCTGCCACCGCGATCCCATGTGGATCGGCGACAAGATTTATTATTCGTCAGACAAGGACGATACTCTCAACCTCTATTCCTACGACCCCAAGACCAAAAACACTACGCAACTGACCCGCAGCACCAAGTGGGATCTGCGCTGGCCCAGCACCGATCACAAGAACCGCATCATTTACGAAACGGATGGCGAGCTGAATATCTTCGACATCGCCACCGGCAAGTCCTCCAAGCTTTCCATCGACGTGCCCACCGATGCCTTGGCCATGCGGCCCGCACGCATTTCCGCCGCGGGACAGATCGAGTGGGCCAACCTCAGCCCCAAGGGCGAACGCGCGTTGTTTGTCGCTCGCGGCGACGTTTTTACTGCTCCTATTGAAAAAGGCGCAACGCGTAACCTTACCAACTCTTCGAATGCCCACGACAAATTTGCGCAGTGGTCACCCGACGGCGCGAAGATCGCATTCATCTCCGACATGGACGGCGAAGACGAACTCTACCTCATCAATCAGGATGGCTCTGGCAAGCCCGAGGAGCTTACCCATGCTTTCCACGCCATGCTCTATCAACCCAGTTGGGCTCCCGATGGCAAGCGCATCGCTTTTGGCGACAAAGATGGCAAGCTCTACGTCCTCACGCTCGACGACAAAAAAGTCACTCAGATTGCCCAGAATCCCCGCGGCCGCATTCCTGAGTATCCCTGGTCAGAAGATGGCGGCCACCTCGCCTACACCATGGACAATTCCGCCGGCTTCACCTCGGTTTACATTTGGAGCGTCGCGGACGGACAATCTCATCGAGTCTCTGATGAACTTTACGATTGCGACCATCCGGCCTGGGATCCGGACGGCGATTACCTCTACTTCATCAGCACCCGCGAGTACGCGCCGCAGCTCAGCCAGATCGAATTCAACTTTGCCACCAATCGCGGCCGCTCCCTGCTGGCGCTAACCCTTCGCAAGGACGGAAAAAATCCCTATCCGCCCGAAAGCGACGAAGTAACCGTCAGCAAACCCGGCGAGGATGCTTCCGAGAAGTCCAAGACTCTTGACAAAAAGGACGAGAAGAAAGAGGAGAAGAAGAAGGAATACATGCACATCGATTTCGACGGGCTTGCTGACCGCGTCACTCGCGTACCTGTCGATGCCGACAATTTCTCCTCGCTTGTCGCTACAAAGGACTATCTGGTGTATGAGCGCCTCGGCGCGCCCTTCTATGGCCGTGATTCCTATCCAGAAACCTCGCTCGTTCTTTTCACCAAGAAAGACCGCAAAGAGAGCACCTTCCTTGAAAACATCAGTGGATTTGACGTTTCCGCGGACGGCAAGAAAATCCTGGTCCGTCAGCAGCGCACCTTTAAGCTGTACGACCTGAAGCCGGAAGGGAAGTCCAGCGGCAAAGGCGTGGCTACCGACGGTCTGATGGTCGACCGTGTTCCGCAGCAGGAATGGGTGGAAATGTTCAATGAAGTAGCTCGCCGCTATCGCGACTTTTTCTACGTCCAAAATATGCATGGCTACGATTGGGACGCCCTGCGCGCGCAATACCGGCCGCTGGTCGATTACGTGGCGCACCGTTCCGATCTCAACTATGTTCTCGGCGAAATGGTGGCTGAACTCAGCGTTTCCCACGCGTACATTGCCGGTGGCGATTACGAAATTCCCAACCGGCCACAGGTTGCCTTACCTGGCGCGCGCATCGAACTTGACGCTTCTTCCGGCCGCTATCGGCTCGCCAAAATCTATCGCGGCCAGAACGAAGAAGAGTTGTACCGCTCCCCGCTAACGGAAGTCGGTGTCGACGTGAAGGAAGGGGATTACATCCTGGCGATCGACGGCCAGGATCTGACCGCGAAGGACAATCCGTATCAGTTCCTGCGCAACAAGGCTAATCGCCCCGTTCAGCTCACCGTCAATTCCAAGCCAACCACGGAAGGCTCACACACCATTTCCTATCGCCCCATCACCAGCGAGACAGATCTGATCTATCTTGACTGGGTTACCCACAACCGCGAGTTCGTCTCCAACGCTACCGACGGCAAAGTGGGCTACATTCACATCCCCGACATGGGCGCTGACGGCATCCGCGAATTCATCAAGTATTACTATCCGCAGATCCGCAAGGAAGCCCTGATTATCGATGTCCGCGGCAATGGCGGCGGAAACGTTTCTCAAATGTTGATTGAACGCCTGCGCCGCGATTTGCTCGGCACCGGATTTGGAAGAAACGATCAATTCACCAACACTTACCCGGGCACCGTTTTCTACGGGCCCAAGGTATGCCTGATCAATGAAACCTCCGCTTCCGACGGCGACATCTTTCCGTACATGTTCAAGCAAGCCGGCCTTGGCCCTCTGATCGGCAAGCGCACCTGGGGCGGCGTTGTCGGCATCACCGGACACGGCCCGCTGCTCGACGGTGGTCAGGTTTTCGTGCCGGAATTTGCCACTGCTAGCGCCGCTGGCCTGTGGGTGATTGAAGGCCATGGCGTCGATCCAGACATCGTGGTCGAAAACGACCCCGCTGCGGTCATCGGGGGCAAGGATCCACAGCTCGCGCGCGGCGTCGCGGAAATCACCAAGGAACTCAAAGCCAATCCGAAAGTGCTTCCCAAGCGTCCGCCTGATCCAGTTAAAGCGCCGAAGCACCCGTAGCGCAAACCCTAATGTGGCTGAGGCCCTCAGGCCGGAGGCTTTTTCGATCCTAACCGCAAACCATCCGATGAGCGCAGCCGTCAAAAGCGTGCTCGTCGGATGGTTCCAATTCTTCACCAAACTTTGCATACCTTCCCCTCGGGCTTCACCATGGGTTGCCCAGCTTTGCACGCGAACGCCTTCGCGAACTCCGGCATATTCACAATCACTCCATTGATCCGGTATTTCGCCGGTGAATGTGGGTCCACCGTCGCCCTCATCCGCGACTCCTCCGGCCGCTCGTTCTCGCAGGCCCACTGCGCGAAGCCGATGAAGAATCTCTGTTCCGGCGTAAAGCCGTCTTTCGGCTCCAACTGGCTGTCCTTCGTCGCGTGCTGCCACGCCAGGTAAGCCAAAATTTCTCCGCCCAGGTCTGCCACATCTTCTCCCAGCGTCAGTTTGCTGTTGATCTTGATATCGTCGATAATCACGTACTCTGCGTATTGGTCTTCCACGCATTTCGTTCGGGTGTCAAATTTCTCCCGGTCCCCTTTTGTCCACCAATTCCGCAGATTTCCTTGTGCGTCGTATTGGCTGCCCTCATCATCAAACCCGTGCGTTAGTTCGTGTCCAATCGTGCCGCCGGTATCGCCGTAATTCGGCGCCGCGTCCATCTTCGGGTCGTACAGCGGCGGCTGCAACACGCCCGCCGGAAAATTGATGTCATTCATTTGCGCATCGTAGTAAGCGTCAACCGTCGTCGGGGGAATCTGCCATTCGCCATGATCCACGGGCTTCCCAATCCGGTTGATCTCACGATGCCGTTCGAAGGCCGACAGTCGCTGGGTATTGCCCGCAAGGTCTTCCCGCGCGATTTTTACGGAGCCGTAGTCTTTCCATTTGTCGGGATATCCGATCTTGTTGCGGATACCGTGCAGCTTCTTCAGTGCCTCTTGCTTTGTCTCAGGGCTCATCCAGTCGAGTTGTTGAATGCGCAACTCCATGGCGTGTTCAATGTTCCGCACCATTTCGAGCGTGCTTTGCTTCAGTTCCGGCGAGAAAACTTTCGCCACGTAGACCTGCCCAAGCGCGTCGTCCAGGTTACGGTTCGTATAGCTCACGCAGCGCTTCCATCTCGCCTGTTCTTCCTTCGCGCCTCGCAGGTATTTACGGTAAAACTCGAAGTTCTCCGCGGCAAACGCTTTCGTCAAGTAAGGTGCCGCCGAATCGGCGATATGGAACCGCAAGTACGTCTTCCAGTTGTTCAGCGGCTCGTCTTTCAAGCGCGAACTGAGTTCCTTGAAGAAGTCCGGTGCATCCACGTTGAGTGTCTGAAAGTCCGGATAGGCCGCCGTCTTGTAGTACGTCTTCCAATCGAAGTTCGGTGCCAGTGCCGCCAGTTCGCTCACCCCCAGCTTGTGTTTCAGCTTGTAGGGATCCCTCCGGTCCACTCGTGTCAGCGAAGCTTTGGCCATGGCCGTTTCCAGACGCATGACAATTTCGGCGTTTTGCTTAGCGGTTGCCGCATTGTCGCCAAGCAACTGGAAAACCTTCTGCGTGTGTTCCAGGTAACGCGCTCGTGTCTCCTTCGATTTGTCGTCTTCCTTCAAGTAGTAATCCCGGTCCGGCAGTCCCAGTCCGCCCTGATCCAGTTCCGCAATCATCACTTCCGAATTGTCGGGATCCTGCATCGATCCCGAGGCAAACAGCAAGGACCGGCCGTAGACGAGTTGCAATTGCGCGACCAGTGCAGATAGTTCTTCGGCCGATTTCAACTTTGCGATCGCATCCAGTTGTTCCTTCAGCGGTTCGATTCCGCGTTTTTCCACCAGCGCTTCATCCATGCAGGCCGTGTAGTAATCTCCAATTTCGCCTGTCACCTGGTTTCGTTCACTCGATGGCGCCGCGGCCTGCTCCAGGATCGCGTGCAGGAAGTCCAGGTTGTCCTGGTACAGTTTCTCGTAGACACTCCAGGAGGTTTGATCCGCTGGTATGGGATTGCTTTTCTGCCAGCCTCCGCAGGCGTAATGATAGAAATCCACGCACGGCTCCGCAGCTCTATCCAGCGAACTGAGATTGAGGCTTGGAGAGTAGGGCAACTGGGGCTCTTGCGCGGTGTTTTTAGTTTGTCCTGCCGTCACCGACGCAATCGCCAGACACAGCACCGACAAACTGCTAACTCGCATCTTCATATTCACCCGCTCGTTGTTCGCTCGAGATTTTAGTTGGTTCGAACAGACCCTTGTTATGGTTGGACGCCCAAAGCCCGGAAAGCACTTCCGGCACTACCGCAAATAGGCGTAGAAATCACGTAAAACCAGCGGCGAATGCCGCGCTCGATCATCCACAAAATCGAGTGATTCGCGTTCCAGGACATCGTGATCGCCACCATGCTGCCGAATCCCCACAACCCGACTCCTGCCGAACGTCCGTGGTTGCCCGCGCCCTCTTCGTGTTCATTCATCGAGAGGCCCCTTTTCTTTTGTGGCTCAGCCGATTTGAACTACAGCCAGTGCGTTAGATGCGCCTGTGTTATCCTTCCGCATTCGCCCGCATTGTACCTCTACCTCGCTTCTCTGTGTTGCTCCTTGGCGCTTGCGCGCTGGCCACCAAGCCTCTCCGTCTGCTACAGTTTTCTTTTCATCCAGGAGGAGTGTTCATGACGGTTCCCGAAGAGCTGCTGGCCATTCTTGTTTGCCCTATTTGCAAGACTCCCGTGCGGCCGCTCCCTGACGACTCAGGTCTGAAATGCAGCAGCTGCAAACGAATCTACCCCGTACGCGATGACATTCCCGTCATGCTGCCCGAAGAAGCCAGCCTGGCCTCCGAATGACTGATGAACCCCGACTACGCCAGCTTTATTCCTCGCCTTAAGCGCCTGCTGCCGCGTTTCCGCAAGATTCACATCGGAGTTCTCGGCGACCTGATGCTGGACCGCTACCTTTGGGGCACGGCCAACCGTCTCTCGCCCGAAGCCGCGGTCCCCGTTGTGGACTTCGCTTCTCAATCCGACTGTCTGGGCGGAGCGGGAAACGTCGCTGCCAACCTCGCTGGTCTCGCCGCACACGTTGAAGCGTTCGGTGTTATTGGCGGAAAGAACGCCGCCGGGAAATTGCGCGATGATGAACCCGGCAGCGTTCTCCGCGCCTGTCTTCGCCAAGAGAAAATCGCTGACCGCGGCGTCCTGGCGGAAGCGCGCCGCGTGACCACGGTCAAAACTCGCGTGATTGCCCGGCACCAGCAGATTGTCCGCATCGACCACGAGCGCCACGACGCCCTCGCGCCAGCAACCGAAGAAAAACTGTTCCGCCTTCTCGTCGCTTCACTCAAGAAACTCGACGCCCTCGTGCTTTCCGATTACGACAAAGGCGTGATCAATGACGACTTCGCCGATCGCGTGCTTCATGCTTGCCATCAATACAAAGTGCCGGTGTTTGTGAAACCGAAGACCTCTCGCTTGTACGCCTACCGCGGCGCACGCGTCATCGTTTGCAACGCGAAGGAAGCAGGCTTCTACGTCACACGCACACTTTCGAGCGAAAAGACGGTCGAAGAAGCGGGATGCGCCCTGCTGCCGCATTTCGGTTGCGCTGCCGTGGTGATTACCCGGGGCGAAAAAGGGATGAGTGTCTTTGAGGAAGTCTCACCGCGCCACCTGCACATTCCCGCGACAAGCTTTGAAGTGACCTACGCGCGTGTTGGCCAGACCGGTGTCGAACGTGGCTCCTCAGGACGCCAGGTCTTCGACGTTACTGGCGCCGGCGACACTGTCTTAAGCTTGTTATCACTCGCGGTCGCCGCGGGCGCTTCGTTGCCGGAAGCGGCGTTTCTGGCCAATGTGGCTGCCGGAGTCGTTGTCGGCAAGCTCGGAACCGCCAGCATCAGCCCTCAGGAATTAGCTGCTGCGCTCGATGACGTCCAGCCCTGACCCGTGCTTCAGTACGGAACCGGAAAACTCAATGCCTTATCCGTTTTTGAAACCCAGATGGGCACCGTTTTCGTCTTGCGGCTGTTGTCATCGGAATCACCCGGGAACGGTGAATAGGGGCTGATGGCCACATTCACCTCGACGGAAGTGTCGCTATTCCTTGGTGCCTTCGCGCTCACGATCTTGAAACTTTTCACCGGTCCGTAGTAGCCTTCCCCTCCCCAATCGGCCAGAAAATCTTTCATCTGATAGTTCGACGAGGGTTTCCACAGCTGGTATGCCTTGTTGGTATCGCCGCTTACCAGGGTCTCGAAGAACTGTGAAGCAGCCTTTTTCTCCGGATAGTATCGGAGGCCAAACCACAAAACCACCGCCGCAACCAGCACCAGCGCCGCAATCGTGATGGTCATGGCGCGGGACTTGTGTGGTTGTTCAACAGGTGGATCCAGTAGTGTCATGCGAGGGTCTCCCGCATGCGAGCGTCAGGAACATTCCGCTGGGCTCAGCACGCCAACAGGAACTCTAACAAGAGAATTGCCTTGCCGCAATTCTCCCCATAAATTCGACGCCACTTGGCGGCAAAAAGTTTCTTGGAATCGAAGCGACAGATCCCGCCCTTAGCGGCGCAATCGGAAGATTGATCGCTGCGATCAGCCGGTGAGTGCTCCGCCAGAGCCTTCCGGAAGCTCGATGGCATATTTAGTCCGCGCTTTTTCGCGGTGCAGTTCGAAAGCCAATTGAATCAGCTTGTCAATGAGTTCGCGAAAAGGAATGCCACTGGCTTCCCAGAGTTTCGGATACATGCTGATAGAGGTAAAACCAGGAATGGTGTTCACCTCATTCAAGAGAATCTTTCCGCCCTTCTTTTCCAGGAAGAAATCAACGCGCGCCATTCCGGAGAGTTCCAGCGTGCGAAACGCTTCCACGGCCAGCTTCCGAATTTTCTCTGCCTGCGCCGGCTTCAATACCGCGGGAATCAGCAACTGCGTGCCGTCCTCCAGGTATTTGGCAGTGTAGTCGTAGAATTCGCGGTGCGGCACGATTTCGCCGGGCATCGAGGCTTGCGGGTCGTGGTTGCCCAGCACCGACACTTCGATCTCGCGCGCGACCATCGCCTTTTCCACCAGAATCTTCATCCCGAATTCGCAGGCAAAATTCAACGCGGGAGCGAGTTCCTCAGCGTTGTGCACCTTAGACATCCCGACCGACGAGCCCAATGTGGCGGGCTTCACGAAAACGGGATACACAAACTTTTTCTCGATCTCGCTCTGTATCGCCGCAGGGTCTTTTTCCCACTCCCAGCGGTGTACCGTCACCCATGGCACGACGGGAATCCCCGCCTCCTGGCAAAGCCGCTTGGCCACATCTTTGTCCATACCGATCGCGGAACCCAGAACGCCAGCTCCCACGTACGGAAGTCCGGAAAGGTCCAGCATCCCCTGAATCGTTCCATCTTCGCCAAACGTGCCGTGCATCACGGGAAATACAACGTCGAAGCGTTGTGCGCCCGATCCGCGATCGAGCGGGACCAGCGCTGCTTCTGTCGGATCGGCGGTTAGCATCACGCGCCGCCCGCCTTTCAAAATCTCGGGCAGCATCTTCATGGCGCCTTCGCCAATCAGCCAATGCCCGTCTTTCGTTATGCCGATGGGCACGGCCTCGTATTTGTCGGGGTCGAGACCTCGGATGACCGAAGCGGCAGACGCCAACGATACTTCGTGCTCGCCGGAGCGGCCTCCGAACAGCACTCCCACACGCAATAGTTTTCTGTTGTCAGGACTCACGAGGTGTTCCCAAGCCGCCGGGTGGAGAGGCAGCAAACAAGTTCCGTGTTCAGTTATAAGTGGAAACGCAAAAAAATGCGAAAGGCAGAAGTGGAAAAGAGGCGGAAGCAGCAACAGGACACTGAGACGCCTTCGGGTGGCCCATCCTTGCGGTTTGCCTCATGCAAGAGTGGGTCTTGGCGTTCGTGGCGCCGCCGGCGCTCCTTTGCAGAATTTAGTCTCCGTCCTTCCCGCACGCGATTGATCGTCGCAATGTGCTAGACTGCCCTCCAGCCGAGTCCCCCGGTGCACAGTGGGTGGATCGGCATTGCAAGAACCTGCTCCCCGACATGTATATGTGTTTGTATTCGAATGTGCGATGTGTAAGCGAGATCTATATGCGCGTTTCCGAGTTGACGCGCCGGAACTGGATTTCGAACTGACGTGTCCATGCGGATGGGCAGGGACTCGACGCGGCGCCCAAGCAAAGAAGGTTTTCTGTCAGGATGCTGACTCGCCGTTGCCGAAGCCATAGCACGCGCCAAACTGCTGGTGTGTTTCCGAATGGGATTTACTTCAGGTCGTCGAGGGCCCCGGGAATGCCAATCGAGCTAGAGTTCACTAACGACGGGTTGGGCGTGATCTATCAGTGCGAAGGATCCTTGGGCCTACCGCACTTCGCGGACGCCAACAGCCGGCTGCTCACCTCTCCGGACCGAATTAAGAAACTTAAATACATAGTCATTAGTGGCGCTTCCGTGGAGCCGCAGTACTTTTCTGTTACGCAGATGGAGGGAATCATTTTGCAGGACCGCCACATCGCGTCCTATGCCGTCGAGGGATTGCTGGTCGCTCTGATTGCGGAGCAGGGTGCTGTTCTGGGACTCGCTCGAATGTGGGAAGCCTTCGTTGAAGGAATAGGGTGGGAAACAAAGATTTTTCCGTCACTGGCGGAAGCAGAAACCTGGGTACGCGACAGGGTGAAAGCAAAGTTCAAGCTGGACATTGCGCAGTTCACCACGAAGTCATGATCGTCTGCATCACGCTGGCAAAAACCTTGGCAGCTGAAGCGGATCTGCTGTCTACAAGCACCAACAATTTCCCCGTAAAGGGATAGTGGGAAGCCTTCCCAATTTGCGGTTTATTTTGCGGGTCATGGTGGGCACACCTCTTCGTCGAGTGTAACGAGCAAGCGCGAAGAAAACTTCCTGTGTGCAACGGAATTAGAGCAGATCCCCACCCACAAAAGACGCGGATTTGTGATGACAGGCGAACGGAGGCTGTCGGAAAGCTACAGGATTTCTTGCCGAGGGCAGAGAGGCCAGTTCCACGCCGAGCGTCGCCGTGCGGTTGTGCTCCTCGATTGCCGGATTGATCTCCACAGTCTCCATCGATGCCATGGCTTCGCTCGGCAGCTTCAGCTGATTGGCAACCTCTGCCCGCCACCGGAGAGGAGGTACTCTCCGGTGGCGGGCAAATGGTGAGACTAGAAGGCGTAACGGAGGGCAAACTCCATAACGCGAGGTTTCGTGAGCGTGCCGGTGTACAGGCCAATGGATGTCGGACTGGTCAGCGCGCTGTTGTTGGTCAGTGTGGCGGCGTCGAATCGCACGGAATTGGTAAAGTTGTACGCGTAGGCGCTGAAACGGATCGACTGGCGCTCAGTAATAGAGAATGTCTTGTTAACGCCAAGATCGATTCCGAAGAATCCCTGGCCGCGGAAATTGTTGCGTTGACCAGACTCGCCGGGATATGGAAGGCGAAGAACGGAGTTCCAGTAAGTATTGGGATCCGCATTGCCGATGTTAAAGGCGTAGGGTTGGCCATTGTAAAAGGTCAAGCCCTGCTGCGCGTGACCGGTGAGCACCGCTTTGCCTTCCAATTGGAAGTTGGTGTTGTAGGTGCCGCCGGCGTCAATACTGAAGGGGAAGCCGCTCGTCCAGCGGCCGATGCCGGTGAGGTCCCAGCCGCCGAGGAGCGTGTTTGTGAATCGATTCCAGCCGCTGCCGAAAGGTCGGCCGTGGCCAAACGGCAACTGGTACACCCAGTTGGCATTGATCTGATGGTGCGTATCCCAGTCGGAGACTGCGCGCATCTGGGTCGGTGCCCAGGTGTTGATGATGGCGCTTAACCCGCCAAAGGTAGGAACGCGCTCGGCATCCGACCCGACGTCCAGTGATTTTGCGAACACATAGTTGAAGTCAAATTGCAGCCCGTGAGTCATGCGGCTGCGCAGTGAGAATTGGCCGGCGTTGTAGCTGCTGTTACCGAGGCTGGACCAGGCGTAGAGGGCGGAGAACTCCTTGTTGTAGATGGCATAAGGAGTGTCGACGCCATTGATGTTGGCGCAAGCCGGGAGGCAGTACGAGTCAAAAATGTTGGTAAAATTGGTGGCGCCAAACGTAGAGGGGCCCCAATTGCAATAGAACAGTTCGTACATCGATTGCGTGGCCGTAGGATTAGCAAGTGCTGCGTTGCCCGGTGCTCCACCTTGCCCCGGCGTTCCATTTCCGCAGAGTGAACCATTGATGCCGGCGGCACTCGGAAAGAAATTTTCCCAGTAGGGTATCTTAGAGACCTGCGATACCGGCGTGTTGTTCTGCGCGAGCTTGGCAAATTGCGTGGCTGCCGTGAAGTAGTCGACGCCTGACCTGGGATCCACCAAGTTCAGTGGCATGGCCAGATCTCGTTGTTGCAGCAAACGATGCGCAAGACGCCCGACGTATGCTGCCTCAAAGATCAATCCGCCAGGCAATTCGCGTGAAAAAGAAAAGTCCAGCGTTTCCGAGTAAGGCGTCTTTAGTTTGTTGTCAAATCCGAAGGTAATCTGTTGCAGCGGATCTCCCAAGCTGCTGACCGGTGGGGTATAGGGAAATGGCCCCGTGGGAGCTGGATTCAGCAACAGTCCATCTGGGCTGGAGGTCGGAATAATTCCCGGGCCGGCGAAGCGCGCGCTTCCATTGATGCTCTGGACGGACGCCGGATTGCTAACAACGGTGTTCAGTCCGAACGCACCCGACTGGTCAAAGGTATCCACCAGCGCCGTTCCGAAGTGATCGTAGACGATTCCGAAGCCGCCGCGAATCGAAGATTGTCCCGAGTTTCCAAACAGCGCATGCATCAGCCCACCCGAAGAATTAGGGGAATAAGCGACCGCGATTCGGGGACCAAAATCCTTATAGTCCCAGGGCCACAGAGGAGGTTTGCCGTTCACTTGGCCGCTCGGGCTGTAGCTGATGGTTTCGTCGAAGGTCTGGCCAATGGCCATGGCGCGCTCGCGATTCGTGACGAATTGGTTCAAGCTGGAATCAGGCGAGACCTGATTTCCACTGGTTTCATAGATGGGCTGAAGCAGGGAATAGCGAAGCCCAGCCGTGATCGTCAGCGTTGGCCGGATGTGCCAGGTGTCTTGTATATAGAAATCGTAGTCCCAGGACCGAAAATTCTTCGGTACCTGCGTGTTCTGTGGGATCTGCACGTTCCGCGACGTGCGGTTGTACTGCCCGGTCACCTCGGGAATCAATCCGACCAAATTAATGATGGCGTAGTTATATGGGTTAGCGTTGTTCAGATCGACGCCCGGGAAACCAAATGCACCCGGATCGAGACTTCCGCCACTGCCTGCCGCCCCGGCACTCAACCAGTTTGGGTTCGTGGATGCGTAGTTGATGTTGGAAATATTGCTAGCGCGGGAATTTGTGATCAGCCGGATGTTGGTTCCAAACTGTAGGGTGTGTTTTCCCTTGGTCCAGGAAAGATCGTCGAGCCAATTGTAGACCGGGATCCGAAAGATCCCCGAATAGGACGTGGACGGTGAGAGTGAACTCACACCCGGATGCAGGTCGTCAAGATAACGGAAAGTTACCAGTGGCCCGTTTTCGACGCCAATATTTTCTTGAACCTGGCGCGTCAAGCCAAATCGCAGGCTGTTCACAAGCGAGCTACGAATGCTTGCCGTGTAGCCGATTGCGATTGCCCGGCTATCGTCTTTGACCGTATTGTTCGCTGGCATACCCGGAAATTGCGGCGGTTGCGCCGTATTATCCCACTGATAGTTCCCGCGCACGAAAATATGCTGGCTGCCCGAGCGAGTCAGGTTGTAGTCCAGTTTCGCAATAGCCGTATTCAGGCTTTTCGGATTGGGTGCAGAAAAGGTGAAGCAAGAGAGGTTGTACCCATCGTAGCTGGAACATCCGGTGGAATTTGCGGTCGGGTATTGCTGGAACACACCGGTTCCCTGGGCATTTGCCACAAAAGGATTCACACCATGTCCGTTCGGACAAGTTCCACTGGGGAATCCCGGCTGAGGCGCACCGCAGTTTGGATCCATCAGCGCAATCTGCGCGGGGCCAACACCGTAGTTGCCGGGACTTACAGTCCAGCTCTTACTCAAGCCGTTGACTGTTCCGCCAGGACACTGCGTGGCGTCCGCGCATGGGTAGATCACCACGCCGTCCTGTAGGTTGGGTGCCGGAACATTCCGTGTCACTTGTTGATTCTCGGCCTGGCGCTGGCCTTCGTAGGTGGTGAAGAAAAACAAACGATCTTTCTTGATCGGACCACTGATCGAACCGCCGAAAGTGTTGCGAATAATTTTGCCGGGAATATTGGGTAGCCCATTGGAAAGTTCCGCTTGTTTGTTGAACCAATCGTTTGCCGCGGTTTTCGGGGGGCGGTACTGCTCGTAGGCCGAGCCATGGAAGACATTGGTACCGCTCTTGGTGACCAGCGTAATTTGGCCTCCGGAGGAGCGTCCCTGGTCGGCGTTAATGCCAATGGTGGTTACGCGAAACTCCTCGATGGAGTCGAGTGTGGAGCGCACAGCGCCCTGGAAAGCCGTGCCGCGAGCTTGTTGGTTATTGTCAACGCCGTCGAGAGTGATGTTGGCCTGGTCGCTGCGGCCACCATTGAGTGCGCCGTTGCGAGTGTCCACGTTGTCGTCGACATTGTTCCCCACGTATGTGACGCCCGGCTGCAAGCTCAGAACGCCGGCGGCGTCGCGGCCTTCAAAGGGCAACGCCAGAATTTGGTTCGACCCAAAAGTGTTGCCCATACTCGCGTCTTGCGTGTTCACGGTCTGGGACGAAGCGACCACCTCAACGGTAGTTGTACCCGTGGCCACTTGCAGCTGCACGTCACTGCTAACTGGCATGGAAACTTGCAGCTCCAAGCCTGTTTTCCTGTAGGGAGCGAAGCCCGGGGCATTCACCGATAGCGTATAGCTCGAAGGGCGCACTTCCCGAAACTGATAGAAACCATTCTTGTCGCTATGTGTCGCCAGCGCCACTCCGATTTCGGGATTGGAAAGAGTCACCTCCGCATCCGGAACAACTGCGCCCCCCGGATCTAGGATGGTGCCCCGCAAGGAAGTTGTGCTGGTTTGTGCGAAGGCGAAGCTTGCTGCGATGAACAGAAATATAAAAAGAACAAACACTCTGTGACTGCTTGTGGTCCAGGTCATGGACGCTCCTTTCGCGCACCAGGGCAACCGGCGACGAAATGAGTGTGAACCACAATGGGACTGTCGAATTCCGATTCTAACTAAATGAAACGGCCAACAACCCCGGCAACCTGACACACCGATCGAAAGCCCGAAGTTCTTACTTGCATAGGGCAAGCGGAGCGCGATGTCAAGAAAGTTTTGTAAAATTCGATAACATCAGGTCCGAAAACGTCCAATTTGGACGGAAAAAATGGATCTTGCTAACAAACTGCTTGCGATTGCGTCCAAATAAAGTTGTGTGTCGCGCGGATGTTTCGGCAGAGCTGATCCGCACGCAAAGGCGCTTTGATTACAGGATTTTCTTACCGAGCGCCGAGAGGGCCAGTTCCACGCCGAGCGTCGCGGTGCGATTGTGCTCGTCGATCACCGGATTGATCTCCACGATCTCCATGGAAACCATCGCTTCGCTGTCGGCAATCATTTCCAGGGCCAGATGGGCTTCGCGGTAAGTAACGCCGCCGCGGACAGGCGTGCCCACCCCGGGTGCATCGGAGGGATCGACGAAGTCCATGTCCAGGCTGACGGCGATGCCATCGGTATCGTCCATGGCGCACTTGAGGGCGTCGGCCATCACTTCGCGCATCCCGCGCTCGTCAATGTCGCGCATGGTGAACGCGCGCACGCCAAGCTTCTTGATGAATTTTTTCTCGTGGGAATCCAGATCGCGCACGCCAACCAGGACAACATTTTGCGGCTCGACCTTCGGCTTGAAGTTGAATAGCTCGAGGAGCTCCGGCACGCCATAACCCATGACGCCCGCCAGCGGCATGCCATGGACGTTGCCAGATGGCGAACTCTCCGGCGTGTTCATGTCGCTATGCGCGTCGAGCCAGATGCAGCCGATCTGCTTCTTCTCTTTGCGAAAATGAGCCGCGACGCCGCTGATGGAGCCCGCCGCGATGGAATGGTCGCCACCCAAAACGAGCGGCAAGTAGCCCTCCTCCAGCGATTTCTGGACGGCCAGACCAAGGTCATTGCAGGCGTCAGCAATTTCCGCCACATATTTTGCGCGTTTCTCACCGACGGGCATCTCTTCCGCTTGCTTAACGATGATGTTGCCGATGTCTTCCACCGTGTGGCCGAGATGCTTGATGTGCGCCTGCAGTCCCGCCACGCGCAATGCAGATGGACCCATGTCCACGCCGCGGCGACTGGCGCCCAGGTCCATTGGAACGCCGATGATGCGAATTTTCTGAGGCATATGAGCCATATCCTACGTTCCAGTTTCCTTCCACGCGCGAGCAAGCGGCTGGGCGTGCCTCCTCCTTGTCGAGGAAGGAACCGGGTGGATGCTTATGTCTTTAGACCACTGCGATTGCGAACCACGGAGCGGACTACCAACTACCCCGCATTAAGGATATACCCGGTAAATCATCCGTGGGAAGGGGATGACCTCGCGAATGTGCTCGGTGCCGCAGATCCAGGCCACGGTGCGCTCCAGGCCAAGCCCAAAGCCGGCATGAGGCACGCTGCCATAGCGGCGCAAATCCAGGTACCACTGGAAGGCATCCACAGGTAAGTTGTTCTCTTTCAAGCGCTTAACAAGAAGATCGTAGTCGTGGATGCGTTGGCTGCCGCCAATGATCTCGCCGTAGCCCTCCGGAGCCAGCATGTCGAACGAGAGTGCCAAATCGGGACGCTCCGCGTCCGGCTGCATGTAGAACGCTTTGATCGACGCAGGGTAATGATGCACCATCACCGGCCGGTCGAAGCTGTTGGAGATGAGCGTTTCTTCGTCGCCACCGAAGTCGTCGCCAAATTTGGCAGGGTTCCCTTGTTTCTGCAGGATACCGATAGCTTCTTCGTAAGTGATGCGCGGGAAGGGCGGCTTGATGTTCTCAAGCTTTTTGATGTCACGCTTCAAAGTCTCCAGTTCGCGGGGCTTGTTGTTCACGACGCCTTGAACGATCGCGCTGACAAGTCCTTCACCCAGGTCCATCATGTCCGGCAATTCGGCGTACGCCGCTTCCGGCTCAAGCATCCAGAATTCCGTGAGGTGCCGGCGCGTTTTGGATTTCTCCGCGCGAAACGTAGGGCCAAAAGTGTAGACCTTACCCAGGGCCATGGCCGTGGCCTCGATGTACAGCTGGCCGCTTTGCGTCAGATAGGCTTTCTGGTCGTCGATGTAGTTCACTTCGAATAGCGTGGAGGTGCCTTCGCACGCGGCCGGCGTGAAGATGGGCGCATCGGTGAGCGTGTAGCCCTGCGAGTCCATGTAATTGCGAGCCGAGCGAACGGCTTCAGCGCGAATGCGCAGCACCGCGGCTTGGCGCGGCGTGCGAATCCACAGATGACGCTGGTCGAGCAGGAAGTCCACGCCATGTTCTTTCAGTTGAATGGGAAAGGGTGTGGCTTCGGAGACCTTTTGCAGAATCTGGATGGAGGTGACGCCCATTTCGTAGCCGCCGGGAGCGCGTTGCTCGGCGCGAATTTTTCCCGTGACGATGACGCTGGATTCCTGCGTCAGACCCTTTAGCGCGGCGAACGCTTCGGGATTTTCTTTCAGTGAGCACACGCCCTGGATGATGCCGGTACCATCGCGAAAAATGGGGAAGACCAGCTTGCCGGATTCGCGAATGTTATAGAGCCAGCCGCGAATAGTGACTTCCTGGCCGTCGTACTTGCCTGCGTTCTCAATCGTGATCGTTGTCATAGTCGCGTTCTTTGTTGTGGAATCAAACAAATAGTTTAACAAAGAACGAGGTGCGCTGCGGAAGAACACGGACTCCGGGAAAGCGCAGGTTGCTTTCTTACTGGCAGCGTTCTACGAGTTGCGATCTTTCCGTCTTCCGTCTCGAAGCGGATGCCGCAGTGCCCATCGCTCGACTTTGCCGTTAAGTACTGACCGTGATCAATGTATTTGTGCGGACCAACTTTCAACCTACTGCCGTAAACTTGCAGCGCGTGCTTGTCCGAATCACCAACTTGAATTCCCGTGGTCGTTGTTACCCCGGGATCCCTCACGTCGATACGCGCTAATCGCCCTTGCAACATCATGAAAGATAGTCTGGGCTGTTTCTTCGTAGTTACGTAGAAGCATGCCTGATCATCTTTCGCCGGCGGCAAAGGGAGCTTCTCGTCGAGCATGGCGTTTAGCCGAGGCAGGCTCATGCCGATCCGCACGGGACCGGCTCCATCTTCGCGAACGATGCAAGTGTCATTGGCAGAGGCAGTGCCGAGGGCCGCGGCGCGAACAGCGAGAATTGTGAGATACCACGCATACCTAGGGGAACTGTAATGTGGAATTGTGAAACGAAAGTGGAATTCGTGGCGGAGGCAGACTACGAGTCATCGCTCAAATCCTCTTCGAGGCGGTCGAGCGATTTAGCGCCGGCGGTGAGTTGCTCGTGAAGGCTGGGCGCGTCGTGCCCGGTCTTTTCTTTTAGTTCCAAGGTGAGAGGCAAGTCTTTGGTTGGAGCGGAATCGAGAAGTTTGAGCGCTGATGCCCAATTAATGGTGCCGTCGTAGGGCGGCAGGTGCTCGTCCTTTTCGCCGTGGTTATCGTGAATGTGCGCGCTGGCGACCAGATTGCGCAACGCCTCGAAACTCTTCGCCACGCCATCCTCTACTGGCCCCTCCGCCAGATGCGCGTGGCCAATGTCAAAGTTGAAGCGCAAGCCGGAAAGGCGAGTTTCGTCAACAAACGCGCGAAGATATGCGGGCTCGCCCATTTCGCTGGTGGTGTTCTCGATGCACACCGTCACACCCAAGTGCTTCGCGTGCAGCGTAAGATGCTCCAGCGAACTGAAAGCGGCATCGCGTTTGCGCGAGTCCGCCGCCTCCCGCGAGCCTCCCATGTGCAGGATCAGGCGCGAAAAGGGAAGATCCTCGGCCACATCCAGCACGCGTTTCAGTTCGTCCATGGCTTCAATGCGGCGAACACGTTCGACCTCGGTGATGGACAGGGGAGTGCCACCTTGGCGGTTCACGCTGAGGTCACGGCTGGTAGGCGCATGCAGCGAGGTCAGTTGCAAGCGATGATCCGCCAGCGCTATAGCCATGGAGCGCACCTCGGCCCTGGTCGAGTAGTCGAAGTGACCGCGAGTAGCAAAAATTTCAACACCGTGAAAACCAACGCCGGCTATTTGCGTGAGGAGTTCCGGAGTGAGCCTTTTGGAGACGAAGAGATAGGTGGAGAGGATTCTGAACATAAGGGTCGCACTATTTTACGTTGAGATGGTTCGCGCGGAAAGCGCAGTCAGTACGCAGGCGTTAATAGCCAATAGCTGAGCCGTCGTCGCGCGGGTCGGCCGCGCCGCAGCGCTCGCCATTTTGCGGATCGATGCCGATCGCGTTCACGAGCCCGAGGTGCCCGCGACGCTTGATCTCATAACCACGTGCCCTCATCTGCTGCTCCATCACCGGCGAAAACAGCTTCTCCATCAACAATACGTCCGGCAGCCACTGGTGGTGAAACCGCGGCGCATTGATCGCAGACTGCGCGTCCATGCCAAGTCGCGCCCAGTTCAGAATGCTCAGCAACGTAACGGAAATGATCGTAGGCCCGCCAGGCGAGCCCGTAACGAAACTGAGTTGCCCATCCCGCAACACGATCGTTGGGGTCATGGAACTCAACGGGCGCTTGCCGGGCGCGATGGTGTTCCCTTCGGATTGAATTAGTCCGAACAGGGCGTTGGGCACGCCGGGCTGCGTGGTGAAATCGTCCATTTCGTCATTCAGCAGAAATCCCGCGGAGCAAGTAACGTGCGAGCCGTAACTGTCATTCAGCGTGGTGGTGCTGGCCACGGCATTTCCCGCGGCGTCCACCACCGAGAAGTGCGTCGTGTGGGAACCTTCTCCCAGGCTGATGATGGTGTTCGGCGGAACACTCGCGCTAATTCCCGAGGTGCACACGTGAGGATTCCCGGCGCGAACATCCTTGCTGGGAGTGGCGCGGTTCGGGTCGATGGTCGCAAGAAGTTCCTTGGCATAACACGGGCTGGTGAGTCCGGCGATGGGCACGTTGGAAAAATCGGGATCGGCGAGATAGGCCGCGCGGTCAGCGAACACGCGCCGCATGACTTCTGCCACCAGCAGCACGCTTTGCGGATCATCCCAGCCCTTCAGCGGCACATCCTGCAGCATGTTCATGGCCTCGATCACGGCCACTCCACCCGAACTGGGCGGCGGTGAGCCCAAAATTTCCCAGTGGTGCGCATCCAGCGTATAGGTTGCGTGAAGCGCTTCGCGAATCTTCGGCTGGTAGTGCGCCAGATCATCCAGTGTGATCAGTCCGCCCAGCGCCGCCATGTCTCGCGCCAGCATCTGCGCCGTTTCGCCTTGATAAAAATCAGTGGGGCCCAGTTTGGCGATTCGCTTGAGGGTCGCGGCGAGTTCCGGTTGGCGAAGTGTGTCGCCGGACTTGTACATCTTCCCGTCATTCAGAAAAATGCGCCTGCTCATGGAAAAACGCTGCAGATCCTTGCGCTCTTCCGCGAATTCGCGCAGCAGTTTTTCCGTGATGGGAAAGCCGTCTCGAGCCAGCCGAATGGCCGGCTGCATCACGTCCGCGAGCTTCATGGTGCCACTGGTTTTCAACGCCAGCGCCAGTCCGGCCACGGTGCCGGGCACGGCCACGGAGCGGTAGCCGACGGTAGAAGCTTCGTTGTCGAGTTTGCCGTCGGGCTTGATGTACATTTCGCGAGTCGCTTTGCCCGGAGCCATTTCGCGATAGTCAAAAAAAGACGTCTTTCCGTTGGCCAGCCGCACCAGCATGAAACCGCCGCCACCGATATTTCCTGCCGCGGGTTCGACAACGGCCAGCGCAAACGCCGTGGCGACTGAGGCATCTACCGCGTTGCCGCCACGCTTCAGAATTTCCACGCCTGCTTGGGATGCCAGTGGCTCATCGCTCGCAACCATGCCGTGCGCGCCACGCACCGGTTGGCGTGGCCATTCCTTGGGGATGTCGGGGCGTTCGCGGAATTCGGCGGCGGTTTGCGCGCTGGTGTGTGTGGCTAATGTGGCAACGACAAAAATGGCAAAAGGAATCAGGTATGTTCTGAGGCTCATGTCGAATGAAAAACACTACGGGATTCAGAAGTATGCGTCAAGGGAACATGCCGAGCATTCGGCGAAATTGTCAACTTCGGCAGACACGCAAATCTCGGAAGCAAGATGGTGTAAGCTAGCGCCGCACAAATCGGAGGCTTAATGAGATTGCGTTTCTGTTTTTCGCGCATATTTGTCCTGGTGTTCTTCGTCGTAACGGCCGCGGCGGTGCGAGCGCAAAACGAGCTGCCAGCCGATCTGGACGACTACGCGGCACGCGCGATGAAAACGTTCGACGTACCAGGAATGGCGCTGGCAATTGTGAAAGACGGAAAGGTAGTGGTCGCCAAGGGCTACGGAGTTCGCAAACTCGGCGAAGCCACACCAGTGGATGAGAACACGCTCTTCGGCATCGGCTCGAATACCAAGGCGTTCACAGCCGCGGCGCTGGCAACGCTTGTAGACGGAGGCAAAATCCACTGGGACGACCCGGTGAACGACCATCTGCCGGGGTTTGTGATGAACGCGCCATACGTTTCCAAGGAGATGCAGATCCGCGACTTGCTTTGCCATCGCAGCGGCCTGGGCCTGGGTGAAGGCGACCTGATGTTCTGGCCGCACACCACGTTTACGCGAGAGCAAGTCGTCTATCGCCTCCGCTACCTGAAGCCTGCCACCAGCTTCCGCACCACGTTTGCTTACAACAACCTGATGTTTCTGACCGCAGGCCAGGTGGTTGCAGCGGTCAGCGGAAAGAGCTGGGATGACTACGTGCGCGAAAAGATTTTCCAGCCGCTGGGGATGAGAACCAGCAATACATCCAATACCGTTTTCAAACCCGGTGACGACTACGCGTTTCCGCACGAGAAGGTCGACGGCAAGTTGCAAGTAATCCCCTTCGAGGATTTGGACAACGCCGGGCCGGCGGGCTCGATCAATTCCTCCGTGGCGGAAATGTCGAAGTGGATTCAACTGCAGCTCAATCATGGAAAAATCCCCGGCACCGAGACGCGAATCTTCAGCGACAAATCATCGCAGGAAATGTGGGCGCAGCACATGGTCATACCGATTGGACCGGGGAATGAGGAATTGAAGGCCTTGCACCCACATTTTCGCGGATACGGCTACGGCTGGTTCCTGTGGGATTACCGCGGACGAAAGCTCGTCGGCCACACCGGCGGCGTTGCGGGATTTGTTTCGCGAGTGCTTCTGGTGCCGGAGGAAAATCTCGGCCTGGTGATCCTGACGAACGCCGAGGAGGATGCGGCTTTCGAGAGCGTGATGTACCACCTTGTGGATTTCTATTTCGGCGCGCCAAACTCCGATTGGACTACCGCGTACAAAACCGTGAATGACAAGGAACAGAAGGCCGCTGGCGAAACGATGAAGAAGGCAGCTGCAAGCCGCGCAGCTGATTCGAAGCCTTCACTGCCACTCGAAAAATACGTGGGTGAGTATTCCGATCCCTGGTACGGCAAGATCACCATCCGGCAGGAGTCCACCGGCCTGGTAATCGTTCTGGATCGCACCAGCAAAGGTGTCGGCGACCTCGAACACTGGCAGTACGATACGTTCAAAGCACACTGGCGCGACCGCACGGTCGAAGACGCCTTCGTTACCTTCACGCTGAAGCCCAACGGCTCCATCGACCACTTCACCATGGCCGCAGTCTCGCCGCTGGCCGACTTCAGCTTCGATTATCAGGATCTGTATTTGACGCCAGTAAATGCGCCCGAAAAGAAGTAACTACTCTTCGAGGAATTCGACGGTCGGCGGGCCAGGGAGCAGACCAGCAGCGGTACCCTTTTCGATCAGCCCAAGCACCGCTTTCTTGCCCTTTTCCCCGTACCCCAGCGTCCACTTGTTTACATACATTCCTACAAATTTATCCGCCAGCTCCGTATCCATCTCACGCGCGAATTGCATCGCGTAGTTCAAAGCTTCTTCGCGGTGCTCCAATCCATATGAAACGCTGTCGCGAATCGTTCGCGAGATCAGCCGGCCAACATCCGGTCCAAGCGAGCGGCGCACGGCGTTGCCGCCTAACGGCAGCGGCATGCCGGTATGTTCCTGCCACCAGACGCCGAGATCGACGATGCGGTGTAAGCCCAACTGCGGGAAGAACAACTGGCCTTCATGGATCAGCAAGCCCGCCTCGACCCTCTCGTTTTTCACTGCTTCCATGATCTTGTCAAACGGCATCACCACGGCTTCAAAATCCGGTTCGAACAGCTTCATGGTCAAATAAGCGGAAGTCTTCAGTCCGGGCACGGCGATGCGCTTGCCCTTCAAATCCTGCGGCTTGAGCGACTTTGCGGACACGACAATCGGGCCGTAGCCTTCGCCAAAGCTGGCGCCACAATCCAGCAGCACGTATTTGTCTCGCAGTGAAGGATATGCGGCGAAGCTCACGGCGGTGACGTCATAGGTCTCCGTTAACGCCGCTTCGTTCAGAGATTGGATGTCAGATAGGACATGCGTGAACTTATAGCCGGGCGTCGACAGCTTGTGCGTTGCCAGCGCATAGAACATGAATGCGTCGTCGGAGTCTGGGGAATGGGCCAGCTTAATCTCGCGAGGCTCTTTTTCCGTTTTCAATGCGGTCTGTCTTCCAGCCATGAGCGATTCAATGTCCTTTGCCCGGGCTAGTCGATCGGAAATGACGCCTCGGCCCTGTTTACGCTCCGCAGGGATAGAGAAGGACGAGCGACGTCAGAGCACATCAGATATGCGGCCGGGCTTATGTTCGCAAAGGAAAGCCTAACATAGACGCGGTTATAGACAAAACACGCAGCGGCCCCGGGGAGGCCCTGCGAATCATTGTGAGACGCCAGTACCAGCCGCGAACGATTCCGATCCAGATATGCCTCGTAAAGTTTGGCCCGCATGTGATCGGATTGGTCGTCTGAGAAGAGTAGGCCGTTTTTGACCGCGAGAAGCAGGTCGTTGCGATGCCAGTTGCGGCGCATCAATCCCCCCGGGGAATGGGAACTGGTGCCGAGCAGGAGATGGCCCAGTTCATGCGCCGAAACGATTCCCAGCAAAATTGCCGGATCCACCTGCGGTTCGTACTGAATTCGCATCACACGCTCGCAAAAAACGTCCGCCTGGAACCCTACGCCGTCCTCTGCCAGGTAGGCAACGCCGAGAGCATCGCCGTCCAAATGAAGGGGATGACCGATCAGACGCAAATGCAGGTGTGTGGGAAACAGGCTGTCGATGCAATTGGCCCGCTGCGCCTCGCTCGCTGAGGGCAGTCCGCAGTTAAGCCACTCCAGATTCACCGCAGCCTGCCGGAACACTCGGGCGGCAACTTTTTCCAGGTCCGAAATCATACCGGGAGAAAGGTCGGCGTCGTTGTACACAGACACTTTGACGGTGGTTACTTCCGGATGCAGTTCTTTTGACCTCGCAGGGGAAGCCAGAAGCACAAATGGGAGTACTAGACGAAAGCAGCGCAGCAGCGAGTCGCAGTTCACGGCCGTTACCTCCGGGACAGGCCGACCGCCACCACCCCACGAGTAGGTTCGTTACGGTAATGACGAAAGTTTTGGCCATAGGTTCCGTTGCGCTTTGCAAAATTACCACTCGACCGACGGGCAGGGGCATTTGTAAGAATGTGTGCTCGGCCTCGAAACATTTGCCCTGCGAGTGTCGTCTTTAAGAGCAGGGCCTATGCCCGAGGAGTTCGAGGTGTCTGCGAACGGTGGAAACTCGCTCGTCCGCTTCGGGACTTTCGAGGCCGACCTGCGATCGGGGGAGCTGCGACGAAACGGTGCGCCTTCAGGAGCAGCCCCTTCGAGTCCTGGCTATGCTGCTGGAGAGACCGGGAGAGGTGGTCACTCGCGAAGAGTTGCACGGCCGGCTTTGGAACTCTGACACATTTGTGGATCGGGAATCACATTGTTTTTTCTACGTTTGATCCAGCCACTGGCAAGCAAACGCAGATTCATTCGATTGACGATCCGGAATGGTTCCTGATGAACTGGACCCTTTCCTCTGACGGGCACACTCTCGCGCTCGCCAAGAAGCATCGTACGCCGTTAGCAGCGGACATCCTACTGCGGATCTGCAGGGCGGCAAACAGCGCACTCTGCTCCTGGGCAATTGGTTCAGCATCGGCTGTTTGGATTTTGCCGCCGATGGCAAAAGCATCTGGGTGAACGCGGCTTCTCCTGAAGGAGTGCAGACCATGCTGCACGTCACCCTGAGTGGGAAAGTCATTCCCGCGCTTGAGGAGAAGGAAATGGATCTGGGTTGGGCCATCCCTTCCCCCAATGGCCGCGACGTGGCCATCTGGATGTCCGCCGCCAGCTCCAACGCCTACCTTCTCGAAGATTTTTAGTGTCCGTTTGAACGCGTCTATTTTTCGCGAGGACACGGCTCCACACCTTGCGGAAAAATTTTCATCTTGTCATTCCGAACGGAGTCTGCGGAGTGAGGATCTCTGTCCCATCGCACGCCTTTGCTGCGATGAATCTCTCTATCCTTTGCTTCTCACGCAGACTCGTTGGTCCCAATAACGACGCACCGAACCTCAGGCAGCTGAAATCAGGTGCGCGATGGAATCCTCAAAATTCACCTTGCCGTCAAGATACGGCTGCCAGTAGATGGCCAGAATTTTCAGATACTCTTCCCATCCGCGTTGAGTGAGATTCTCCCGCAGTGGATAAGGAATGGGGTATGTCTTGGGATTAATTCCTGCTGCAGCATCGTCGGGAGTCTTCTCCCCCGCATCATGGATCACGGGCCGAATCACTTGTGCCGTGGTGTAGTAAATCAAAGCGTGCCACAGATTGCGCGGGATGGGTTTGTCTCGCTGGCGGCACTCGCGCTGGATGGCCGCCTCGACAGGACCCGCGATACCGTGCGAGGCTTCGTGAAACAGAACCTCCAGCGCCGCCGCCCCTTGGTTGCGGGCGTCCATGCTGGCGATGGTAACCCGCAAGGGGTCAAGCGTCGTGTAAGCACCGCTGGGATTGGCGTAGCCGCACACGTCCACGCGAATTTTCTCTTTCGGCCATTTGGTCTGGTAGATTTCCGCCAGGCGCTGCGACAATCCCACACCCTGCTCGCGCACCAGTGGAGCGACTCGCGCCACCCAGCGGCGATTGTTGCGATCCTGGTCGACCCACCAATGCGCGCGATAGACTTGCGCCGCCGACTCCAGCACTTCGCCGATTCGCCCGGGCAATCCTGCATCGCAGGTGCGTTTCTTGCGGCCGGTCAATTCATCGCAATCTTCGAAGTCGCCGATTTGGTCTTTCAGCAGGATCAGGTCGATATTGATCTGCATATCCTTGTTCGCTTCATTCTGCATGTAGAACGCGATAGCGTCGTCCCAGATTTTCTGCTCCGCCGCGGTGAGCGTAGCCTGCGCGCCGGGCGAGACCTTCATCACCGGTCCCGTCGGCTTTGCCGTGGAGGGTTGAGCGTCTCTGGCCGCCAGGCGAGCGCGGGCCTCGTGATAAAGGAAATGATGCAAGTTCACCCAAAAACTGCTGTGAAATTCAAATACCGGAAGCGGCCCATACACCGATTCGATTTCCTGTCCCGATACAATGGGGGCTGGCGTGGCCAGGAACAAACCCAGGCAGACAAGCATGGCGACGCGAAGAGAGGCCGAGGGCATAGTCGAAACCGAAATAGTAGCGCAGATTCGCGTTCTATCAAATTCGCGCGCATTTGGCCCGAACCAGAGTATTATCCCTGCTCGCACAACAGGGGGTACTGCATGAGATCATGCCCGGCCGTTTGGATTGTGGGTTGTGGATTGCTCTTGGCGGGAAATGCCGTGGCGCAGGAAGCAGCGGCGCTGGCGGGTTTGAAGCAGCAGGCCAGTCAGGAAATCGACCAGCGGCAAACCTTCACGCAACAGATGGTCGACCAGATCTTCAGCTACAGCGAGCTGGGCTTTCAGGAAGTGGAGACCTCGCGCTACCTCACCGGCATCCTCGAGAAAAATGGCTTTACTGTCGAGCGCGGCATTGCCGGCATTCCCACGGCTTGGGTCGCGAGCTACGGCAGCGGCAAACCGGTGATCGCGTTTGTCACCGATATTGACTGCATTCCTCGCGCCTCGCAGAAACCTGGCGTCGCGTATCATTCCCCCATCATCGAAGGCGCGCCTGGCCACGGAGAAGGGCACAACTCCGGTATGGCCGTGCAGGTGACCGCCGCGATTGTCCTGAAGAAACTGATGGAAGAGCACCGCATCACGGGAAGCCTAAGGATTTTCCCGGGCGTCGCGGAAGAGTTGCTGGGAACGAAAGCGTTTCTCGTCCGCGCCGGCTATTTCAAAGACGTGGACATTGTTCTGGGCGCCCACGTCGAATCGGAATTTTCCACCGCCTACAGCACTGGCAATGGCGAATGGAGCGGCCTCGTCAGCGTACAATATTTCTTTCACGGACGTGCGGCGCACGCTGCCGGAGCACCCTGGTCTGGGCGCAGCGCTCTCGACGCCGTGGAACTGATGGATACGGGCTGGAATTTCCGGCGCGAGCATCTTCGGCTGCAACAGCGCTCGCACTACGTGATCATAAATGGCGGCGACCAGCCCAACGTGGTTCCGTCGGAAGCCAGCGTTTGGTATTTCTTCCGCGAACTGGACTATCCACACATCAAGGAACTCTACGATCTGGGAAACACCATGGCCACGGCCGCCACCATGATGACGAATACCACCGTGGATCATCGCCTGGTCGGCTCGGCGTGGCCGCCCTTTTTCAATAAGGTGATCGCGGAGACGCAACAAAAAAACATCGAAGCGGTCGGCATGCCCATGTGGAGCGGCGCCGATCAGCAACTTGCCAAAGCGCTGCAAAAAGAAATCGGCGAGAAAGTGGACGGTTTGAAGTTGAAGGTGGAACCGCTGAAAGAGCCGGTTAAGGATCCAAAGGGCGGCGGCTCCGACGATGTGGGCGATATCTCTTGGAATGTGCCGATGACTTACCTGATGTATCCCGCGAACATACCGCATCTTCCGGGGCACAGCTGGGCCAATGGCGTAGCGATGGCCACACCCATCGCGCACAAAGGATCAACCGCAGGGGCAAAAGTGCAGGCGATGACAGCGCTGGACTTTCTGCTACAGCCAGCGCTTGTGGAAGCTGCATGGGACTATTTCCACAAAGTGCAAACCAAGGACGTCCACTACGAATCTTTTCTTGGACCTGACGATAAGCCCGCAACAGAAATGAACCGGGAAAAAATGGAAAAGTTTGTTCCAGAACTGAAGAAGTTCTACTACGACCCAATGCGGTACAAAACCTATCTGGAACAGTTAGGCATCACTTACCCGACCGTCAAAGCAACGCCGTGAAGCCGTACAGTTTGTCCGCTCCGCAAACGCAACAACAAACTGTCATCCTGAGGATCGCGTCGTTTGCGTCCGAAGGATTCAGCAGAGACATCCTGCTGAGATGCTTCGGCGCCGAAACACCACAGTGCGTCAGCATGACAACTCGCGCTGCCAGTTGGCAGATGAAGGTCTGGTGAGAAATCCAGGCTACAATTCCCGGTTCACTGCTTCCAGCCAGCGGTCCAACCTCTGCTGTTGCTCCGGCGCCACCTCCGTGAACGCCACACCCACCCATGCCCAATCCATGGCTTACATACACAATTCTTCCTGCTGCCTCAAAGATCTCGTTTTCGTGGGTGATGCGCGATTAAAGTTTCACTTGGAGAATAACGTCTTGCAGGGAGCTAGCGATTCGGTGAATCAGTTAATGCACATGGTTCATGGATGGAACAATTTCACTCCAATTTCGGGTCAACCGAGCTTCCCACCGCTCCTTGGTGATCGGCGACGTGAATCACGCCGTTCAAATCGTAGAAAAACGATCGCAGGCCGCTCCTTCCATATTCCGCGGGCATCGTGGCGATTTCATATTTCGCCGGCGCTCCAGAAGTATTCGCGCCCACGATCACATAACGGAATACGTAGCCGTCCTTCTTTCCCACAGCCAGTTCCGGGTCAACGAGTCCTGCCTTGTCGCTTTTGGCTTGTCCTTGAGGCGCGGGTCCCAACATGGCAAGGGATTCTGGAAGGCGAGTGTAGGTTTTGCGATATGTTTCCACCGCGTCGATCAGTTTTTTCAAATCCGCAATCGCGGCTTGTTCGTTCACCTTGATCTCCGCGCGGTCCCACTCTTCGCCGAGTGTCGGCAGGTCCAGCATCAGCAAGCCCAGCGAAAGCAATTTCCACTGCCCATTTTCCCGGACCATTCCGATAACGATCTGGTGAGCACTGTCGCCTTTGGTATCGGAAGCGTCCTGAACGGTCAAAGGAAGATACGCGAGGTTGTCGTGCACTTCGGTGTTGCCGATTACCATTTCGGTAGTGATATCCGGCGTGGCGCAACGAACAACGATATTGCCGGAGGAATTCTCAGTGGATTTGGGGGTTCCGGACTTGTCCAGCAGCACGAAGCGTTTCAGCAAGGTAGCGCGCGCCGCCGCAGTGAGATGAACGAAGGCATCGGCATTGCGTGTGGTTAACGTGCGAGAAAAATCTGTGCTGTTCTGCGCGCACGCCGCCATCATCACGGTGCGCAACACCGCGGCGGGCTCTTCCTTCGCGTCGGCTTGTGCGCGGCAAGCCGATGAAGCAAAGCGCAATGCGAGGACAAGAACGCCAACCGGCTGCCATCGTCCACCCAAAGAGATTCGCAAATCGATCCTCTCAGTCCTTTGCAACCTGCAAAATTGCGGCGAGGTTTTGTGTGAATGCGGACCGCGGCATCACCTCCGAGCATCCTGCAGCCCGTGCTTGCGCCGCGAGTTCTGTCTGTACGTGCGATAAGAATGCCACAACGCGCAAGTCCTTCTGTGCGGCGCGCAGGCGCTCCAGGGTCGCCAGCGGCTGATTCTTCGCGTTCAAGTCGATGATGACCAGCTTGGTTGGAGCCTCAAGCATTCCCATGAGGGCCTCGCCTGTCGACGCAACCTTAAAATCCACTCCCACATGCTTCGCGGTTTCCGCAATTTTCATTTGGAAGAACAAATCATCCATGAAACCGACTGCGCGTCCCATGCATCCCTCTCTTCTGTTAAATCAAATTTTCGTCGGGCTTTCGATTGGCTTGCCCTGCGACATACAATCAGACTGCCCTCCCGGGAGGTATTGATGCAAGTCCTTTCCCCCGCGCCCATTCAGGTGTCAATTTCCTTGCTCGAGAAGATGCCGGGGAGTCTCGAACAGCTTCTTCATGACGCTTCGCCAGTAGTGCTGCAACGGAAACCGGCGCCGGAGCGTTGGTCGATTCAGGAGGTCCTGGCGCATCTTGCCGTCATCGAACAGCTCTACAGCGAGCGGGTTCGCCGCATCGTAATGGAGGAAGATCCCGCGCTGGCAAAGTACGTCGCGCCTTCCGAAAGCGAAGTCCATCAGAAGACTGCTCGTCAGCATCTGGAACATTTCATCGCCTGGCGCCGCGCACACGTTGTCTTCCTGCACACCGTCCCCGCCGCGGCCGGACGCACGGGCCGCCACTACGAGATGGGGTCGATAAGCGTGTCGCAATTGCTCCACGAACTGGCCAACCACGATCTCGGCCACGTTCGCCAGTTGGCGGAACTTTACCGCGCGCGTGCCTTTTATCCGCACGCCGAACCCTTCCAAAAATTTTCGCATCCAAAACCATGAGCATCGCCTCCGAAGCCGCGCGACTCGCTGCAGCCGACTCTCTGGAAGTCACCTTGTACACGCGGCCCGGTTGTCACCTGTGTGACGAGGCCAAAGCCGCTATCACTCCATTGCTCCGCGAATTCCGCGCGCCATTACGCCAGGTGAATATCGATTTGGATGCCGAACTGGCCGAGAAATATGGCTGGGATATTCCCGTTGTTTTCATCGGCAGACACAAAGCCGCGAAGCACCGCGTCGATCTCGCACAATTCCGCCGCCAACTCCAGGAAGCGCAGCAGAAAGCATAATAGACACACCGCCTTCCCCTGAGCTACTGGAAGGTTGTCTGCTTTGGAAAGATTCTTGAGCCAGATTTCTTCGAGTCTTAGTGATCGCTGGCGGGAATGTGACATCCCACCGTCGTGTCCGGCACATCGCCGGGCCGGCCTTTCACTCGATCGTACACACTCAACTGGCTTACCGAACCCAGCGCCTCATTGTAAAACGTTGGTACGCCCAGCGCAGTACGCAGCTCTTCGTTGAACTTCCGCAAACCTTCCAGGTGCGACGCCAGCGCCGGGATCTTTACGCCTTCATCGGTCAAAAGGAACTTCTGATAGCCGGCATCCCACAATCTCGTGAATTGCCCGTTCAACATGATGGTCGGCAGAACGGTCATACGGAATCGCCCGTCGGGATCTTGCCGGAACTCCGCGCCGCAACCGTACTTCTCCACGCGGACGACCCCGCGGGTGCTTCCCACGGTGAAGCCAAGCGCAGCCAGACTATCCATGGCTTTCTTCTCAAAACGTTCTTGGACATTCCACATAACAGCCAGAGTAAGCGATACCAACGGATTCTGTAAAGCCGCCGTTCGTTCGTCACCGGTGTCACCAAGGTCTCCAGCGGGCTGCGATTCTATCCTCTCGTACGGACTCCGCGTAAGATGGAAGCAGGGACAACAGGTCATCATGTCGACAAAAACACGGCCAGCAATCGGCCATGCCGCAGCCAGCAGCCTCACCAATGAAGAGATTCTCCGCTATAGCCGCCACCTGATCATGCCGGAAGTCGGAATGGAAGGTCAGCTCAAGCTGAAAGCCGCCAAAGTGCTTTTGATTGGTACAGGCGGACTTGGCGCGCCCCTGGGCTTGTACCTTACCGCGGCTGGCGTCGGGAACATTGGATTGGTCGATTTCGATGTTGTGGACTTCACGAATTTGCAACGCCAGGTAACCTTCGGCACCACCGATGTTGGCAAGCCTAAAACGCAAGCGGCTTCCGCCCGGCTCAGCAATCTAAATCCCGACGTGCACATTACGACCTACGAAACAAAACTCACCGGCGAGAATGCGCTGGAACTTTTTAAGGATTACGACGTTATCGTCGACGGCACCGACAATTTCCCCACGCGTTACTTGGTGAACGACGCTTGCATCTTGCTCGGCAAGCCAAATGTCTACGGCTCGATTTTCCGCTTCGAAGGCCAGGTGACCATATTCGGCATGCCCGATGGCCCTTGTTACCGCTGCCTGTATCCGCAGCCGCCTCCGCCGGGTTTGGTGCCTTCCTGCGCCGAAGGAGGCGTGCTTGGCGTGCTGCCCGGCATCATCGGTTCGTTACAGGCGATGGAGACCATCAAACTGCTGATAGGCAGTGGCGAGCCGCTGATCGGCCGATTGCTTCTGTTCGATGCGCTCGCGCCGAAGTTTCGCGAGCTGAAGCTCCGCAAGAATTCCCACTGCCCCATGTGCGGAACGCACCCCACAATTCACAAGCTCATCGACTACGACGAGTTCTGCGGGATCCGCGGCCAGGAGGAGCCGGATATGGATTTGAACGTGCCAGAAATTACCGCGCGCGAATTGAAGCTGCGCTTCGACCAAGGCGACGAATTCTTCATTCTCGATGTCCGCGAGCCCCACGAATATCAGATTTGTAATCTGAAGGGTCACCTGATTCCGTTAGGCGAATTGCCTCGCCGGGTCCACGAACTCGATTCTTCCCACGAAATCGTGGCGCACTGCCGCAGCGGAAAGCGTTCCGCGCAAGCCGTCGATTTCCTGCGCAAGGCGGGGTTCCGCAAGGTTCTGAATCTTCGCGGCGGCATCCTGTCTTGGTCGACAGAGGTCGATCCGACTGTGCCGCGATACTGACCAGCCGTAATCTTGCATCCTGTAGCTCACCCTTTCCTTTTAGGGGTGAGGAACCTTGCCTTGGTTTTCAGTATGCCGCGCCCGACACTCCGAAGGCACTCTGCCACTTTCTTGTCTTTCTTCGTGTCTCTGGTTATCGTGATAGAGCTTCCTGCTTCACAGTCACTCAAACGGAGGAATTTATGGCGGGCACCAAAGTAACCATCTTTAGCAACGGACCTCTTCGCGTGGAAGGGGATTTTGAGCTCGTCGATCAAGAAGGCCAGGTCTTCGGGCTGGGTGGCCGCACGGCCATCACCCTTTGCCGCTGCGGGCATTCGGCCAATTCTCCTTTCTGCGACGGAACCCATAAGCGCCAAGGCTTCACGAGCCCCGTGGCGGCTCGAGATCTGCCTCCCCCTGCACCAAAGCTTTGAAAGCGTGGGTCATCCCAACGTGAGACAGTCTCATTGTGAGATTATGCACCGTTTGGGCACTGGCTTGTCTAAACCCATGCTAACTAACCGGATACACCAATGATATTGTCCCGAAATGGGAGGGTTGCTGCCTGATTCCCTGTCTCGCACCGGTCTCAAGTGTGACACCTTCGGTCCAAGCTAAAAATAACGCCTTTCCTTTCAGTAGCTTATAACGCACATTTTCCCCTCTAAAAAGGGCCTGCACGTGCAATCACCCGTTGTTGACGGGTTTCTTCGGCATTTGGGGGCTATGTTGGGCGATTGGGCCAAAATCACGGGGTTTCTCAGGAAGGAGCGGCAAGCCGCCCGCTCTTGGCTACGGCATCGTAGCGGCTGCGTTCCTGACGGTCGTGTTTTATGCCCGGCATGCCCACCTTTCCAGCTCTCCCAACGCGTATCTGTATCTCGAAGTTGGCGGCTCGCTGCTTTGCTTCTGCTACGCCGCGAATGCTCTGGTGCGATTCCGCGGCACACACGATCGCGTCGCTCTGATCCTGGCATTTGGCTTCGTTCTCTCCGGGATGACTGAGACCATCGGTTATTTCGGTCTCGCGGATCTTCTGCATGCCGGCCCTGTGGCTCTTTCCCGCGTCCCCATGGGCTGGATGGTCGGCCGCACCCTGCTGGCTGTTCTTCTCCTCGCCGCTCTCGGCGTCGAGCGATTCCTGCCCACGTCTCGCCAACCCAGCCGCGAGACGGCCGGTGCGCTGTTCGTCGTAGCGGTTGCCGCGTATGTCACCAGCGCCGCCTTTATCGCTGCGCCTGCTACTCCTGCGGCAAAGGCCGGGGCTTTCCTCTCGCGCCCGTGGGAACTGTTGCCTGGTGGACTCTTCCTGCTGGCCGCGTATTTCTTCTACGGCAGGTTCAAGGCAGGAAAGAAGGCAGACGACGATGCCTCCCTGTATGACTATTCGCTGTTTCTCGTCGCGCTGCTGAATGTGGCCTGCCACGCTGCGGCGCTGTTCTCCGGGCGGCTCTTCGACGGCCCGTTCTTTCTGGCCGAGCTTACCAAAGTGATGAGCTACGGAATCATGCTTGGCGCAGCCCTGATCGATCAGGCGCGTTTGTTTGACCAGGTTCGCAGCATGGCCGTCAGCGATCCGCTCACCGGCCTGGCCAATTATCGCCGGCTGCTGGCGGTCATCGAATCAGAGCTCGACCGTTCTCGCCGTACACACCGGCCCTTCAGTGTGGTCCTTCTGGATATGGACGGCTTGAAAGCTATCAACGACCGTTATGGCCATCTGGTTGGCAGCCGCGCGCTGGTTCGCCTCGGCAAAATTCTGCGCAGTCATTCGCGCGCCATCGATACACCTGCCCGCTATGGCGGGGACGAATTCGCGCTGGTGCTCCCCGAGGCTCCGAAAGAGATCGCTGCTCGCGTCGCCTCCCGTATTCGCGAACGCCTCTCCACAGAAGCGGAAGACCCCGGCCTCTCCGTCAGCGCCGGAATTGCCGCTTTTCCGGAAGACGGCGACACGCCAGAAAAGCTTTTGGGTGCTGCAGATCGCATGCTCTATCGCATGAAGCATCGCGGCAACTCTATGAATTCCATCACGCGCATCGCCGCGTGCCTGTGAGGAAATGCAATGATGCCTCCCAGGAATAATCATGCCGTCCCCCGTCGGGAAAATCGCATTCCGATGGAGATTCCTGTGGTTCTCGATGGTCACCGGCAAGTGCCCGGTGTTGAGTCGACGTTTACCGAAAACGTCAGCGCGAAAGGGGCACGCGTCGTCAGTGTCCGCCGCTGGGACAAAGATTCCCAGCTTGTTCTGGCATCGCGCACCGGAGAATTTCGTTCTGCAGCTCGAGTGGCCTACTGTCAACCTGTCCGTGGCGACGGCTACGTGATTGGACTGGAGTTCCTCGAGCCTAAAGGGCGATGGGTAGTCGAATCTGCGAATTAGCTTGACGAATCTAGGCAGGCGGATGGGAGGGAACCACTGGAATATTCTTTAAGGAAGAAGTTACTAGCGCAAGAAACGCCGCACGGACAAAAAAAACCGTTCGGCGTTTCCCTTTTAGGGCCGCCGCAAGCGCTCGCCGGGCGAATCGAAAATCCAAAGGTTCCCCATGTTCTACATCGCTTTCAAGCTGAGCTTAGAGTCGGCATTCTTCCACGCGGCGTTAAATTGCGCCTCTACCCACGCTGCATCTGACACATTGCCTTGCGCCAGCAACGCCTGCATCAATCCGTAAAGCGAGCGTGGATTGCGTGGATTCTGCAGCAAGTCCACGCGAAATACCCGTTCCGCTTCAGGTGCGTTGCCTGATGCAAGCAAGGCGGCGCCGAGCGATTCACGTACCGGATAATACCAATCCGCGGGTTCGTCGTAGTTCAGCGTATCTTGAATAGCCACGGCCTTGGTCCAATGTTCAATGGCTGCATCCTTCTGGCCCTTGGCCGCCGCAATCCGCCCATCGATCGCGTGCGTGGCCACGCCCAGCACGTCTCTCGCTTTGTTCATTTCGCCGAATTTGGTATCCGGAGGAAACGCTCCGACCTCGGCGACAAACAATTCGCGTTCCTTGTCCGCCTCCGCGACCTGGCCGTTTGCCGCCAGCGCGAGGGCTCGCGAATACCGCCACATCACATGGGTTCCGGCAAGCTCTTTCATCGGTTCAGGCCGCGCCAGCACTTCCTGCCATTTGCTGAAGCGCACATCCACCCAGATGGGAGTCATTATGAAGCCGTCGAGCATCGGCATCATTTTCGCGTGAGGCAGCAGTCGCGCCGCCATGCTGTCCGCCGCGTTCCTCGCTTGCGCATAGTTTCCCTCCATGCTTGCTGCCATCGCTTCGAAGTGCTCGTTGTGGCTGTGATACATCAGGTCGTAGATGCTTCCAACCTGCCCGGCTTTTTCCGCGTACGTCGTGTCTACCTTTGCGGCTTCCGCGTTGTTGTGTGCTGCCAAATCGAAATCGCCCGTTCGTTCGTAAATGTGCGCTGGCATATGGACCAGATGGCCCGCCTGCGGAACCATGGTGTCCAGGCGATGCGCGCTTGGGAGTGCCCGCGCGGGATTGCACGACGCTTCCACGGCGTGGATGTAATAGTGATTCGCTCCCGCATGTCCGGGATTGCGCGCCAGCACTGATTCCAGTACCGTGACGATCTCCAAGGTTTTTTCCGCGGGCTTTCCGTCGGCACTCCAGAGCTTCCAGGGGTTCAAATCCATCAGGCTTTCCGCATACATCGTCGCCGCATCCAGATCGTCGGGATATTTTGCCGAAAGCGCCTTCATGGCTGCCGCATAGTTCTGCGAGAGTTGCTTGTAATCGGGATTTGCGTCACCGGAGTACCGCGTAGCGAGCGCGGCTACGTAGTCCTTTTCCACCTGCGGGCCGGCGGTCGCGAGCTGCTGTGCTTTCTGAATCGTTTCGAACGCCAACTTCTCACGTTCCGCATCCACATTCGAGTTGTAGTTGGGGCCGACCGCCAGTGCAATGCCCCACTGCGGCATGGGAGAAGTGCCATCAAGTTCCGCGGCACGTTGAAAGGACCGCACCGCTTCTTCATGGTTAAAACCATAAATTAGAGTGATGCCCTGGTCGAAAAATTCCTGAGCCTCCTTGCTTTTTGTGTGAATCGGATGGTGCTGCCGGCCTACGGCAGTAATCGAGAGGTCGATCGGCTTGGCTTTCTGGTTCCTGTCTTGAGCCGTAGCGAGTGGGGCGAGCAGCAGTAGCACGAATAGGCCGTTCACGATTCGCATCGCTGTTTCTTCCTCCCGGATGAATGGACACGGAAAATAAAATGAAACGAACGGGAAACGTATACCTGTTTGGGGAGTTATACCACAGCCGATACACCGCCGCAGCACTTTCCGCGTGGAAATCTCAGAACCGCAGGCCGAAGCTGAGCTTCAGAATGCCTGGTGCCCCCGCAGCAATTCATCGTAAATCTCCACGATCCGTTCCACCATGTTGTCGGCAGAAAAATTCTCCATCACCCGAATACGTCCGGCCTCGCCAAGCCGCCGGGCAAAGTTGTAGTCACGCAAAATACGTGCCACCGCTTCGCAGATTTCTTGCACCTCTGGCCCAGAAACGATCAACCCGCTCTTGCCGTCTTCAATGATTTCCGCCAGCGCTCCGCGCCGGAACGCAATCGAGGGAATCGCGTGAGCCATGGCGGCGAGCAGGGAGTTGTTCAACGCTTCGAAAAACGACGGCAGCAGAAAGACATCCAGTGCCGCATACACGCTCTCCACATCTTTCACAAAGCCCGCAAAAATCACCGCGTCACCCAGGCCGAGCGTTTTCGCGAGCGCCTCTAACTCTCTGCGCATTGGCCCGTCGCCAGCCAACAGCAGCCGCGCACTGGGAAATTCTTTGCGAACTTCCACCAGGGCGCGTATCAACCATTCCTGGCCCTTGTCCGGCAGCAGAACTCCTACGCATCCCAGCAGTTGAGCGTCGCCCGCAACGCTCCAACGATGCCGGGCGGCCAACCGCAATTGCGGCGGTGTGCCTTGCGGAATCACCACGCCCTCATACGCAACGCGCAGTTTGTTTTTTGGCGCACCCGACGCAGTCGCCTGATCGGCAACCCACTGCGAATTTGCAATGATGCAGCTTGCGGCGCGATATCTAGCCTGCGCTATCCAACTTTGTCCCAGGGGATAGCCCACGCGTCGGGAAATCACGAAGGGCACTTTGCGCCCCGCTCCGGCCAGCCACGCGGCCGTCACCGCGTGTGCTTCGTTGGCATGAACCAGTTCGATCCTTCCCTCGCGCAAGATGCTGCGAATCCTGGCTGCCGCGGAGAGTTGCAACATTCCACGACTCACATGATGTACGTAGATGTTGGCCTTCCGCGCCCGATGGCCAAGCGAAGAACCTTTCGCCGCCACTAGTTCCGCAGCGTGGCCTCGCTCGTACAATCCTTTCAACAGCAAGAGCGCCTGGTTCTGCCCGCCTCGCCACTCCATCTCCAGGTCGACAATCAGCGGTATCATCGCCTATCCACTTTTCCGCTCTTCTCCGCGTCCAGCAATTTCCCCAATTTCGCGAATTTCAGTCGCACCCCGCGCGCCGCCATCTGCGCAATCAGCGCTCCGCGGTATCCATCCATGAACCCGGCGCCCAGGAAAAAGTGGTGGATCCAGCTCCAGGGGGTGGCCAGCCACATCGCGCCGCGCCAGTTTCGCCGTCCCTGGTCGAACATTTCCTGTGCGATCGCGCTGGTGTACTTGTCCAGTTTCGCTTCATGTTCAGCGAAAGTGCGAATGGTGTAGTGCAGCAGATCGCCGCGCAATCTTCCCGCGGGGCCCGCAAAGCGCAGCGCGGAGTGAATCGTTCCCGAAAAACTCGCCTGGTCCCGCCGGTACACGCGGCGCTGCCAATCCGGATACCAGCGGGAATGGTGAATCCAGGCGCCCAGATACCAGGTCAGCCGCGGCATCTCGTACACGGAAAACTCCGGGACGGATTCCTTCCACTTTTGCAGCGATTCCCTCAGTTCCTCGCTGATTTCTTCGTCCGCGTCCAGCAGGAAGATCCAGTCATTAGTGGAAAGCGAAGCGGCGTAATTCTTCTGGTCGGCATGATTGGTGAACGCGCGCTCGAATACTCTGGCGCCGAATTCCCGCGCGACCTCCGGAGTCCGGTCCACGCTGCCGCCATCCACAACCACAATTTCGTCGGCAATCCCCCGAACGGACTTCAAGACCCGCGCCAGGTTTCTCTCTTCGTTTTGCGCGACGACGCAGACAGTCAGGCGATTCATCCTCCGCAGGACGCTACCACTCTTAGGGGATTATCTCAATTCTGGGCGGGTGGGTTGGGTGGGTTGGCTGGTTTGGCGCGCAGCTTCACCAATATTGTCGTGGTTCCCAGGCGGAAAGAGGCGCCATCCTGCAACACCGCGGCGCGCACGCGTTCTTCGCAGAAAAACGTGCCATTGGTCGAGTCCAGATCCTTAAGGTTGACGAATCGGTCGCGCACTTCCAGCAGACAGTGATGGCGCGAGACTTCCGGGTCACTCAGCGCCAGGTCCGCCCCAGTGCGGCCAATGACGATGCGCGGCTCCATCAACGTAAACGTCTTTCCTTTTTCCGGTCCATCCGTAACGCTAAGAACGACATCCGCCTTGGCGGGCAAATTCAGGCCCTCGGCGGCAGGAGGCAACTTCAGCGTCGCCGTAGCTGCGTCACTTCTGGCGAACGACGGCATTGGTGAGATCACAACCGTCTGATCGGCACGCCGTTTGATGGTTACCACCGTCACTTGTCCGCATCGCGTGCAGCGAAATTGCACCTTGCCATATTTCGCCACCACCGTGTCGTTCAACAAGTGCTGCTGCCCGCAATGCGTGCACGCGGTCTGCATACTCCCAAAGTAGCACGCCGGCGGTGCTCCGCCACCCGTTCTCCCGCTCGATTTGCGGCAAACGTCACTTGGCGGCAGGCGCACGGCGCCCCCTGCGTTAGCTGTGCTACGATAGGAGGTTCTAACTCATGCAGGAGAGCGCTTGTGCCTGAACATATTTCGCGCAAGGAACTGAAGCACGACAAAGTCCGGGAGACCTTCGAACACGGCGCCGAGGCCGTTCTTTCTCACACTCGCATCGCCTCCATCGCCATGGTGGTCATCATCGTTATCGCTGCCGGATACCTCGGCTGGAAATTTTATTCCGACCGCCAGAATAACCAGGCCCAGGCCCAACTCGATGACGCCATGCGAATTTTCAACGCGCCCCTCGCGGTTCCCGGACAACCGGCGCTGCCGGGGGAGGTCACATACTCGGATTCTGCCAAGCGTGAAACCGACGCGCAGGTCAAGTTCGCCGCCGTGGCCAACAAGTTTCCCAGCACAAAGCCAGGCAGAGTGGGGCGCTATTATTCCGCGCTCTGCCTGATGGATCTCGACGAACTCAACCAGGCTTCCGAAGAATTGAACCGGCTGGACGCCGGATCAGACAAGGAACTCTCCGCGTTGGCACAGTACCAGAAGGCCCTGATCGCCGAGCGCTCCGGGAAAAAGGATGATGCCATACGCCTTCTGCGCGCGCTTTCCACCACCGGCTCGGTTCTGGTCCCCAAGCCGCTGGTCCTTCTGGAACTCGCCGGCCTTCTGCGCACCAGCGATCCCAAAGAAGCCACGAACATTTACGAGCAGCTGAAGAGGGAATATCCGAATTCGGCAATTGTGGACGAAGCGGACCGCAAACTGCAGAGCGTTTCGCCGAAGTCCTGAGGCGCCCGTCCTCCTCCACTTTCGCTGCGGGAGGTTTCCGCCATCGACAACCTTCAAGCAACCGCGCCATGGGCGATGCAAGCGGCTGCTTCCCGTGGCCGTCGTTTTTCTGAATCGCCGCACCCCTACCGCAGCGAGTATGCGCGCGATCGCGACCGCATCGTGCATTCCCGCGCGTTTCGGCGGCTGGAAGCTAAAACGCAGGTTTTCACCACGCGCTTCTCCGATCACTTCCGGAATCGCCTGACGCACACTCTGGAAGTGGCCCAAATCGCCCGCACCGTTGCGGCGGCCCTTGGCCTTAACACCGACCTGGTGGAAACGCTGGCGCTCGCTCATGACATTGGCCACCCACCATTTGGGCATTCCGGCGAACAAAAACTAAACGAGCTCATGCGGCGCAATGGCGGGCGCTTTAACCACAACCTTCACGCGCTGCGCATCGTGGAGCAGTTCGAGCACCGCTACCTCGATTTCAACGGACTGAATCTAACCTTTGAAGTTCGCGAAGGCATCGTGAAGCATTCTCACGACTACACCCTTCGGGAAGCACCGGAGCTGTCGGAATACCTTCTGGATCTGCGTCCGCCCCTGGAATCCCAGCTAATCGACTGGGTCGACGAAATCGCTTACAACACCGCGGATCTTGACGACGCGCTCGAGGCCAACCTTCTTAACCTCGACCTTCTCTGCCGGGAAGTCGCATTCTTCGGCGAGATTTATCGCAAGGTGGAAGCAGCTCATCCGCGCGCCAGAGTGCAACTCAAGTTCAATGACGCGCTGCGCCAGGTTGTCGATTTGCTCGTCAGCGATTTGATTACCAATACCGAGCGCCTCGTCGAACAAGCCGGCGTTCGTTCTGTCGAAGACATTCGCCTCGCTTCACAACGCCTGGGCCGCTTTAGCGACGCCGGACGAGCACAGAACGCCCAACTGAAGCAATTTTTGTTCTCGCACATTTACAATCATCCGATGATTACCGAAGACTGCGAGCGCTCTATCCATTGCCTTGAAGAGCTTTTTGCTTGCTATCTGAAGCAGCTGGGCTCCATGCCCGATTCCTTTGAAGAGATGACTCGCAGCAATCCGCGTCATATCATCGTGTGCGATTATATTGCCGGCATGACCGACCAGTTCCTGCTCCGGCAATATCACGAGCATCTTGGTTCCGCCCCCGGCCCCCCCAGTCCTGTCGCCCATTTGCCGTAGCCGTTACAATGAATTCTTCGTTTGGAGTAGCCTCCATGCGTCTTCGCGTCTTCTTACTTCTAAACGTTCTCACCTGGTTCTGCGTGCCAGCTGCCCTCGCGGCACCGCAGATTCCAGGCTTGACCTCGTCGCAACCAGCCGCGCCGTCGCAGCCGGCTCCGCCGCCGGATGCCCTAGGCCGGGATAACCCGCGAGGCTGCATACTGGGTTTTATCAAGGCGGCCCAAGACGAAAAGTACAACGTCGCGGAACAATATTTTGAACCTCCGCCGCGGCAACGGCATGTGTCCGAGCAAGAGAAAAAAGAACTTGTCGACCAGTTGCTGACGATTCTCAACCAGAAACTTGCCGGCGCGCTCGATTTCATCAGCCGCGACCCGCTTGGCCGCCTTGACGATGGTTTGCCTCCCGACCAGGAAAAAATCGGCGGAGTTCTCGGCAGCTTCGAGCCATTTCCGATAGTGCTGGTCCGCCGCGAAGACGAGCAAGGCCACAAAGTCTGGGTGTTTTCGCGCCAGACGCTCGACCAGGTGCCCGAGTATTACGATTCCTTGCAGTTCCCCGAATTCGAAAAGAAAATCCCCAAGACTCTGGTCACCCATCGCCTTCTGTCCATGCCCTACTGGCAGTGGATCGCCATTTTGTTATTCATTCCGGTGGCGCTGACTTTGGGTCGCGCCGCTACTTTTCTCATCGAACTCATCGTCAAGTACTGGCATAAGTCTCGCCATCTGCCTCCGCTTCCACCATCAACTTTCCGGAGTATTGGACCTGGCACGCTCGCTTTCGCCGCGATGTTCCATTTTTACTTTGTTGGCTACATCGGGACTTCGCTTCTGTATCGGCTTTATTACCGGCGCATCCTACTGGTTTTTCTGTCCGTCGCTTTCTACTGGATATTGATTCGGCTAACGCGTTTCGTGTCCTCGCGAATCGGCGCAAATCTGGCGAGTCGCGGCAGGGCGGCGGAACGATCGATTGTTTCCCTGGTGCGCCGCTTCGTGGAAGTGGTGATTTTTGTACTTGTCACCCTGGTGGTACTTCGCAGCCTGGGTGTCGATGTCACCACGGCTCTGGCCGGCGTGGGGATCGGCACTCTCGCCCTCGGCCTTGGCGCGCAGAAAACCTTTGAAAACGTCTTCGGCGGAGTGTCCGTACTGTTTGACAAAGTGATCCTGGTCGGCGACGTCTGCAAAGTGAACAATCAAACCGGTGTCGTCGAGGATATTGGTCTGCGCTCCACGCGCCTGCGTACCGGGGAACGCACGCTGCTCTCGATTCCCAACGGCATCATGGCCTCCGTCACGGTTGAAAATCTGCGGTTCCGCGACAAGTTTCTTTGCCAGCAGACCATCCGCCTTCGTTATGATCTTTCTCCCGATCACGTCCGCAATATCCTCGAGGACATCCGCCGGCTTCTTCTGGACGATCCCAAGATCGAAGACTCTTCGGCTCGTGTGCGGCTCCTGCGTTTTGCCGAGTATGCACTCGAAATCGAGTTGTTTTGCTACATCCTGGAATCCGATTACGTCGCTTACCTCGCCAGCCAGGAAGACCTGCTCCTGCAAGTGCTGGCCACTCTGGAAAAGGCCGGCGCGGTGGTTGCCTTGCCAACGCAGACCACTCTGGTCACGCAGGATTCCTGGTTTGATCCGAAGAAAAGCAAGGAAGTAATCGAAAAAATTAATACTCCCGAGGCGCCCGAAACGCAAACGCCGCGCTAATCCCGAAACTTCGCAGTTGGCTGGAATGTAATTTGCAAAAGCAATGGAACAAGCCCGCAAGAGTCTTTGCCGACCAGCGATTGCTAGTTTGCGAAGGTGTTGCACGCCGCGATCGACCCGCTATCCAGCCCCTTCCTGAACCAGCTCATCCGCTGCTCTGAACTTCCGTGCGTGAATGTTTCTGGCTGGACGCTGCCCCGCGACATTTTCTGGATGTGATCATCCCCGACCGCCGCCGCTGCTCCCAACGCGGATTGCACATCACCCGGGTCCAATAGTCCGCGCTGTTGCGTGGAGTGCGCCCAAACGCCCGCCAGGCAGTCCGCCTGCAGTTCCATGCGTACAGAAAGCTGGTTGCCGGCCTGGGGATTGCGCTGCTGCAACTGGCGAACTTTGCTCTCAATGCCAGTCAGCTTTTGAACGTGATGGCCTATCTCGTGGGCCAGCACGTAGGCTTGAGCAAACTCGCCGGGCGCTCCGAAGCGTTGCTTCAACTCATCGTAAAAGCCCAGATCGATGTACACCTTTTCGTCCGCGGGGCAATAAAACGGACCGGTGGTGGACTCCGCGCCTCCGCAGCCCGATTGCGTGTAGTCGCGGAATAGAACCAATTTTGCGTGACGATATGGCGTGCCGGCCTGCTGAGGCAGGATCTGGTCCCAGGTTTTCTGGGTGTCGTCCAGAACGAACGAAATGAATTGCACCAGCGGCTTTTCCTGCTCGTCGCGTGCCGGATTGGGCCGCGACGCCACCGCCGATCCGCTGGACGGGCCCGCTCCTCCCCCGAGCAACGCGAAGAAATTCTGCTTAAATATCAGACTCAAAACAAACAGGATTAGCAGCCCGCCCAGTCCTATGCGCATCCCACCGCCGCCAAATCCTCCGCCAAAGCCCCCGCCGCCGCCCTGATCGCGGCGATCCTCCACGTCTTGACTAGTACCGCCGGGTGTCCACCGCATGGCTGGATCTCCTTGCTTACAGATAAATTTTCCGTTGGTTTGTGGTTCCGGGCAGGTGAAACCTTCTAAATCCTACCATCCTTTCTTTCGTGGCACCGCAGAATCTGCCTCGCTGCTTGGTGACCTCTGCTCCGCCGAGGTCGGTTGCGCTAAATCGTTTTGCGCAAGGGGAAATGAGGATTTGCCGACAACGAAGTCAAGGGAAGCCGAGTGACGGTTCCAAGAGTTTTCTAATGTTGTTTTCCTTGACACCTTGCAATGTGGAGCCTTATATGAAAAGGAATGCCCGCCCTGAGCAGCCACAGGATTGGTGTCCATTCTGTCCCCGCTTTCGTCTGGCTACACGCGAAATAGCAAGGGAGAAACGAACGATGATCGGAGAACGTTTGCGGACTCTGCGCAAGGAGAAGAACCTTTCGCAGGGGGACATCGAGGAACGCACCGGGTTGCAGCGGTGCTACGTCTCGCGAGTGGAAAATGGGCACACCATTCCCTCGCTGGAGACACTGCAAAAAATGGCCCTGGCCCTGGGAGTCCCGCTGTACAAGTTCTTTTACGAAGGTCACGAACCGCCGCAGATGCCGCCATTGCCGGTGGTGAAGAAAAAAGCCTCTGAGGAATGGGGTTTCTCCGGAAAGTGGGGACAGTTTGTAGTCCGCTTGCGTTCTTTGCTGGGCAAAATGGCAGAGAACGACCGCCAACTTCTGTTGCTGATGGCCTACAAGATGGCCCGCAAACGATAGCCGCGCTTGTCATCACAAACGCCCTCAATTTCCGCGATTGAATTAGTGCAGTTTAGCGGCTTCGGCTCGGGCTTGTTTGAGAAGCGGGACATCAGAGTCGGCGTTTTGCCAAATCTCGAAGAATTTTAGATATGCTGCTTTGGCTTTGGCCGTTAAACCAGATTGCGCTTCTGCGCGAGCCTCACCGAGTTTTGAAGCCGGACCCGACCAGCAATTGCCGATGATTCCGGGGTTGTGCTCGATTTTCTGGAATTCTCCCAGCGCGTGCGGACCTTGCTGCAGTCCCAGAAACGCCTCGCCTCGCAAGTACGCCGGAATCATGCACGAATCGCTTAAATTTCCCGTCAGCTGACCCTTTTCGTACGGGGTGACGACTTCGAGCAGTTGCACGGCTTCCGCGTTTTTCTTTTGGTAGATGGCGGTTTGTGCGCGAACCACCGGCAACCACGCTTTCTGAATCGCCATGTTCGAGACGTACAACGCGCGAAGATCGTCGGTGATCTCCTGCGCTTTTGCCTCGTCTCCTGCACGGGCAAGCACCAACGCGGCCAAAGCGCGAACATCCTTGCTGGTGGGCGCAAGCTTCAGGGCTTCTTGTGCGTCTTTGCGTGCCTCTGCGGGGTTGCCGAATACCGCCTCGCGCATCCCCGCTTCCACTTCCCAGGTTGCCGCCGATTCCGGCAAGTCTGCTTTCTGCGCGGCCGCTACCGCTAGCTGAGTAAATTTTCGGGCCTTTTGCAGCCGCCCGAAATATGCCTCCGTGTCGGACTGTGCAGCCAGTAGTGTATCTTCGCCGTTGGCTTTTCCCGTCGCCCAGGTGAGCTGCTGCTGCATCAGCGTCGCGTCGCTTTTCAAAAATGCCAGTGAATACATATTGGCGTGCAACGCGGGATCGTCGAGGTTCCGGCTGAATCCCTCCCGCAGCGTTTTCTCCGCCTCGTCCACGCGCGCAAGCGCCAGCAACGCCGTGGAGTAGTTCTCATACCACGCCGAGGAGTCCGGGTCGATCTCGAGCGCTGCTTGTGAATATTTCGCGGCTTGCTCGTAGTCTCCCACCACAAAATATTCGCTCGAGAGATTTCCCAGCGCTACATCATCGTGGGGATAAGCACGGATATATTCCTTGTAGCCCTCGATGGCTTTCTCGACGTCGCCCTGAGCCAGATCGTAATAAAGAGTGGTGATGTTCAAACGCTCGCGGAGAGTTTGCCGGTCGCCCGCTTCATAGGCCTGACGGATTTCTTCGCTGGCCTGCGCCATCTGGTTCAGATTGTAGTAGCTGACGGCCAGCCCGGAGCGAGCCAGAGCGAACCGCGAATCCAGGTCGATGGCCTGTTTGTAAAAGGGAACCGCCTCCAGATCGCCCTTGTCGCGGATAGCCCTCCGCGCATCTTCGTAGGCCTGCAGCGCTGCCGGAATCGGCGTGGTGGCGCGTTCCAGTGGACAATCCAGTTTCTCGATGGATTCCTTGCTTTCCCCAAGATCACTCGCGCAGTTTTGCCGCTGCCACTCCCACGTGGTGAATCAGCAAGTCCTTTCGTGGAGCGGAAGCTTCCTCGCGAGCCATTCGCGCATTGTCGCCGCAATGGCGCACGTCGAAATCCACGGAGTAGGTTTCGCCGCTGCGGCTGATCTTACCGGTGAGATACGCCCGCGCGCCCAGGGGATCGCAAATCGCCGCAGCCAGCGTTGCGTCCAGCCTCTGTCCCGCTGGTTTGCCCATCTTTCTCAGTAGCGTTCTTGTTTTTTCTTCTGAAAGCAGATTCAGCAAGGGCGATTGGGCCAGAGAAATGCGCAGTGCCTCACGAATGGAGCCGTCAAAGTCCTTCTCCCCACTTCCGTTCGCAAGATCTCCCACCAGCAGATAATCTTCGCTGGTAAGCGCCGCGGGCCTGTGCCACCACCAGTAAACCGCGCAAAGAGCGGCGATGGCGAACGACGCGGCGGCGAATAGGAGTTTTGCTTTCATCGGAAGGGCCGGATGCTTAAGCCCAATCTACGATGCTTCTCGCCCGCATCCATAAGCTTTCATGGGCTTTGTGCTCAACGTTGAACTTGCCAGTTCGCAAATGTTGCACCCTCGGTATCTACCCACATCCCCTGATGCGGAACTCGCTGAATTAAGGTTAAAATGCAATCGAATGACGCTTGATACCGAGCGCCGCAAGGAAGGCAGGAAGCGCCCTCCCAGCCTGGTGTATGTGGAGTTGGCCTCCGCCAATGGCGGCATGATGCGGGACATCTGCGAAGAAGGCTTCGCGGTACGCGCGATGATGCCCCTGCGTATTGGTGACTCTACTCCCTTCGCTTTTTCTCTCGATGCATCCACGCGATTTGAAGGCTCCTGCCGGGTGCTTTGGGTTGAGGAAGAAGGACATGTTGCCGGCTTGAAATTCACAGACGTCTCGCCGCAACTTCTGGAGCAAGTGCGCGTGTGGCTCGCAGAAGGAGAAACAGAGATAGACCAGCCGCCGGTTGTGCCCGTCCGGGAAGTGAACACGCTGGAAGAATTGCGTGCCGAGCTTCGCGGTGTGAAGCCGCGCGTGGAAATTCCGCCCGCGAAGACTCCTGCAGTTGGGGAAGCGCGCAGGGAAATTCCCCGTGTTGAGGCCCCACGACACGAAACTCCCCGAGTTGAGCCTCCGCAAGTTGAGCCTCCACGAGTTGAAACGTCGCGAGTTGAACGTCGCGAGTTGAAACGCCGCGAGTTGAAACGCCGCGAGTTGAGCCTCCACGAGTTGAAACGCCGCGAGTTGAAACGCCGCGAGTTGAAACGCCGCGAGTTGAAACGCCGCGAGTTGAAACGCCGCGAGTTGAAACGCCGCGAGTTGAAACGCCGCGAGTTGAAACGCCGCGAGTTGAAACGCCGCGAGTTGAAACGCCGCGAGTTGAAACCCCGCGAGTTGAAACCCCGCGCGAAGCTCCACGGGCTGAAATTACCCGAATGGAAATTCCTCGTGTCGAAGAACCACCCAAGCTACGAGCAGCAGAAGAAGAAGTAGCAGTGCCAGTGCCAGTGGAGGAGACGACGGCTCCGCCCGCTTCTCGAGAATACGAAGAAAGCACATCGCGATGGCCGGAAGAAGAGTACGAGCATGTGCAGCCGGAGGCTCCGACCTTTGCCGAGCGTTTCTCTTCTCAGTTTGAGGAATCAATACAGGAGCCTCCCGCCTTCGAGCCGTTGCCGGAATTGCGGGAACCTGGATTTCTCGAGAAGCGTGCACCGCGTTTGGATTCCACTACCGTGTCGCTCGCCATTCGCATCCTGATCTTCCTCGCACTGGTTGCGGCAGCGGTGGTTTTCCATCGTGACTTGGGCAACGGGCTGATCTGGCTGGGCGCCAGATTATCGGGGGCGGGGGCGCCAACTGCTTCTGTCCCGCAGGGCTCGACAAATCCTACACCGATGCAGCAGACAGCACCGCCTTCCGTGCAACCTCCCGTATCGTCTCCTGCCGATACGACTCAGAATTCCTTGCCGAGCATGGAGCAAAAAGAAGCAACTTCGCCTCCATCAACCGCGGCGACAAAAATGCCGGACAACACGTCTGCTGCTGCGGCGAATCCGGCGAAACCGAAGAGCCCGAGCACAACTCCGTCCGCTCCTGCGACGAACCAACCGGCGGCGCAGAAGCCTCCCACTGAGCCGGAGTCCGAACCCGGAGAACAGGAATACTCGCAGGCTCAGAACATCCTCAAGAGCGGAGATCGTGAAGGCGGGTTTCAGGAAGCAGTGCGGCTGCTGTGGATTGCCGTGGAGAAAGGAAATTCCAAAGCGGAGGTTTTGCTGGCAGAGCTGTACCGGCGCGGCGAAGGCGTCACCAGAAATTGCGACCAGACAAGAATTCTGTTGACTGCCGCGGCGCGCAAGGGCAACGCGGAAGCGCAGAGGCGGCTGGACAAATTTCTACGCGAGGGCTGCGAGTAAAGAAGCGGCAGCGGGCGGGTCGTTGCCCGCAGAGAACGTGGTGTCAGACAGAGGTGATTAGGATCGGAGGGTATCCACCGTGTTCTGTACGAAGTGCGGTTCCGCGTTGACAGCGGATTCGGCTTTTTGTCCGACCTGCGGCACGGCTCTGATGCGGCCGGCGCTGGCAACGCCAACTCCAGGAGCCATGGCGGTTAGCGTGCCGGCGAACGTAGGAGTGGCGGGATTCAGCGCCGCGCGCGGTGGCGTGATCTACGCGGGCTTTTGGCTGCGATTTGTCGCCTACCTAATTGACAATCTGCTGATGAGCGTCGGACTGTGTTTGATTTTCATTCCCCTGGCGATTGCCACCGGAGCGATCGCGAGTATCGAGGCGATTGCAACGAGTCAAGGAAGAGAGCCCAATCCAGGGGCTGTGATGGGAATCGTTTCCCTAATCTTGACGTTCGCGGCTGTTTCTCTTCTGCTGTCGTGGCTGTATCACGCGTACTTCGAGAGCTGCGATTGGCAGGCGACGCCGGGAAAGCGGGTGTTGAGTATTTATGTCACCGACGTGAACGGCCAGCGCATTTCGTTTCTGCACGCTACGGGACGCTTCTTTGCGAAAATGGTCAGCGGGCTGATACCCCTCGGGATTGGCTACATTATGGCGGGGTTCACGCAGCGGAAGCAGGCGTTGCACGATATGATCGCCAGCACGCTGGTAGTGCGGCGCTAGCAAACCTCATGAGAATGTTGGCGCGCCGACAAAATAAGATAAAGCATTAACGCAACTCTGTCGATACGCAAACCATGCCCCCCGTTCTTGCCGATCAAGGAGAAACCGCTGTGTGTGGCACCCGCGCTACGCGGTTTAAAAAGATCAAAAGGTCTCACGTGGAAGCGCCGTTTGAGGTACCCGCCCATCACAGGACCTGGTAGACGCAGTTTGCGTTGACGAGGGCACGGTATGGTGCGCCGCTAGGGCCCACCAAACAGATGATGTTCCAAGCACTGATATCGGATCTTGCAGCTCCGACCCCTTAAAGAGCAGTGCTTTTTTCCGCAAGCTGTAGAGCCGTGCCTGCCAGAATCAATTTATGAGACAGCTTCTAGTATTTCGGGGTGACGCCGAGATTGTAGAAGAGGAAAGAGTACACGTCGGCGGTGAGTTCGATGGCTTTGGTGGTGCTGCTGGCGCCGTGACCGGATTTGGTGTCGATGCGGATGAGAACGGGATTATCGTGGCTCGCGAGTGCCTGCAGTGCGGCGGCGTATTTGAAGGAGTGCGCGGGAACGACGCGATCGTCGTGATCGGCGGTGGTGATGAGAGTGGCGGGATATTTCGCGCCCGGGCGAATGTTGTGAATCGGTGAGTAGGCGTAGAGCGCTTTGAATTCCTCGGGATTGTCGCTGGAGCCGTAGTCGGCGATCCAGTTCCAGCCAATGGTGAATTTCTGGAAGCGCAGCATGTCCATGACGCCGACTTGGGGAACTGCGACGTGGAAAAGTTCAGGGCGCTGGTTCATGACCGCGCCGACGAGGAGGCCGCCGTTGGATCCGCCGTTGATGGCGAGGTGGTCGGAAGAAGTGTACTTGTTGGCGATGAGCCATTCGGCGGCCGCGATGAAGTCGTCAAAGACATTCTGCTTGTGCAATTTGATGCCGGCTTCGTGCCACTTTTCGCCGTACTCGCCGCCGCCGCGAATGTTTGCGGACGCAAAGACGAAGCCTTGTTCTAGAAGCGCGAGGACGAGTGGGCGATAAACGGGAGAAGTAGTGATGTTGAAACCACCGTAGCCGAAGACCAGGGTGGGATTCTTTCCGTTGAGTTGGAGTCCTTTTTTGTAGGAAAGGAACATGGGGACCCGCGTGCCGTCTTTGCTCTGGTAGAAGACAGGCTTCGTTTCGTAGTTGTCGGGATTGAAGCCGGGAATCTGTGGCGCGCGATAGACCTTGGCAGCGTTCGAGGCGATGTCATAACGGAAGATAGTGGGCGGGTAGTTGGGAGAGGTGAAAGAATAAAAGACGAAAGCGTCTTTGGAATTGCCCTGGAAATCGGAAGTGGTTCCGGCGCCCGGGAGATAAATAGCGTTTTCCTGCTTGCCATCGAGGTTCAAAACGTACGCCTGGCTGGCTACATCTTTCAGATAGGTGACGAAGATTTTGCCGCCTGCCACTCTGGCTTGCTCCAGGACTTCAGGTTTTTCCGGGACGAGTTCCGTCCATGTGGCGCCGGCAGGATCAAACAGGAGCAGGTGGTTGTTGGGAGCCTGGTGATCGGTCTGAATCAGAAGCTTGCTGCCGATATTTTCGACGACATTGTAAGAATCATCGGTGATTTCGGAAACGATGGGACGGAACGTTTTTTCGAATTTAGAGAGGTCGCGATAGTAGATAGCGTTGCCGCGCTTGCCTTTTCCGCGGTCCGAGATGCTGAGGATAGCGAATCGTTCGTCTTCGGTGGTGCCCACGAAATGAAAGCGCTCGGGATTAGCCTTGTCCTCGTAAACGAGCTCGTCCTCGGCTTGCGAAGTGCCCACACGGTGGAAATACACGGTGTGAAAAATGTTTTTGGAAGAGAGTTCGTGGGCCGAGTCGGGCGCGGGGTAGCGGCTATAGAAGAAGCCATTGCCGGACCAGCCGACGTTGGAAGCTTTGATCCACTTCAGAGTGTCGGGGAGAACCTTGCGGGAAGCGATTTCCATGACGTGGATTTCCTGCCAATCGGACCCTCCGGTAGAAATGCCGTAGGCGATGTAACGGCCGTCCTTGGAAATGTCGAAAATGCCGAGGCGCGAGGTGCCGTCTTCGGAAAACTTGTTAGGGTCGAGAAGCATTTCTGGCGCGGCGTCGAGGCTATTCTGGATGTAGAGGACGTTCTGGTTTTGTAGGCCATTGTTTTTGAAAAAGAAGTAGGCCTCGCCGCGGCGGAAGGGTGAAGTATATTTCGCATAGTTGAAAAGCTCTTCGAGGCGATGTTTCACCTGAGCGCGGTAGGGAATCTTGTTGAGATAGTCAAACGTAACTTCATTCTCGGCTTTGACCCAGGCCAAAGTCTCCGCGGCGTTGTCATCCTCGAGCCAGCGGTAAGGATCGGCGACCTTGGTGCCGTGGTAGTCGTCCACCTGGTCGGACTTACGCGTGACTGGATAGTTGAGGGACTGCCCGCCGGCGGGGATCGCGGAGACGCCGAAGTTTGCCGAGACGATCAAGACCGTGAAAATGCGCGAGCGGAATGATTGCACAGAAACCTCACGTTACGGGTCGCCCCTTTTTAGCGGCGTGCCATGTCCCTGGATCGATTTGAGCGATAAACGATGGTAGGCGGGGACGCGAAGTGAGTCAATGAGGCAGTTGAGTGAAAGCGGACAACGGGTTGACGACCGATTAGGCCGGCCATACCATGGGGCTCTTATGAAACGAAGAGAGTTTGTAACCGGTGGCGCAGCGGCAATGATGCTGAGTGGGATTCCCGTGAGGTCGGCGGAGTTGAGCCAATTCAAGCTGGGTGTGATTACCGACGAAGTGTCGCAGGATTTTGAAAAGGCGCTGGTGTGGGCGAGGGCTTACGGGCTGGGATGGGTGGAACTGCGATTTTTGTGGAACAAATATGTGACGGATTTGAAACCAGACGAGGTGAAGCGCGCGCAAGAACTTCTGGCCAAGCACGGGATGCGCGTGTCGGTGGTGGACTCGCCGTACTTGAAAACCTTGCTGCCAGGCACAACGTCGAAGTTCAACGAAGGGAAAAAGGATCCGCTGCAGAGCGACTTTGACCGACAAGGCGAGATCCTGGAGAAGTCCATTGCGCGCGCGACGGATTTTGGAACGGACAAGGTTCGCATTTTTGCTTTCCTGCGAGTGGCGGAGCCCAAGACGGTTTTCGATCGCGTGGCACTGGAGTTGAGCAAGGCGGCGGCAATTGCGCAGCGCGAGGAAATTCGCCTGGTGCTGGAGAATGAGTTTTCGTGCAACGTAGCGACGGGCGTGGAGGGCGCAGCGATGCTGAAGGCGGTGAAGGCGCCGTCGCTGGGATTGAATTGGGATCCGGGGAACGCGTATGCGGCGGGAGAACTAAAGCCTTACCCGGACGGATATGAACCGCTGGACAAAAAACGCATGTGGCACATGCACCTGAAAGATGCCGCGCCCAACCCGAAGGGCGGCGAGGCGGTGTGGATGCCGATCGGCGCGGGGAAGATTGACTATGTGGAGCAATTTCGAGCATTACTGAAAAACGGCTACGACGGGACGATGTCGCTGGAGACGCACTACCTGAATGCGGCGAAGGATAAAGAGGTGTCGAGCAGCGAGTCGATGGATGGATTGCTGAAAGTGATTCGGAACGCTTGACGACGAGTTGGGGAACTTATTGGCGAATCGAATCGTCCTACACTTCGACGCCTTGCTCTCTAAGAAAGACGGCCAGGCGGCTTACGGGCATCGCGGTGATAAAGTTGTAGCTGCCTGAGACGGAGTCGGCGAAGCGCAGGGCGCTGTCGCCCTCCAAAGCTCCCGCGTAGCGCAAGACCGGATATCTGCGGACGTAGTCGTGGAGTTCACGGTCTTCCAGCTGACGAAATTTGATGTGCGAAGTTTCGACTGCGGAGAGCATTCTGCCGGTATCCGAACGAAGGACGGTCAGCGGGGTGACGAATTGGAATGCGCTGCCAGAAAGCTCGCGGAGGAATTCCACATCGTGCTTGGGTGCACTTCGTAGGTTCGTCCGAGGATATCCAGCGCTCGCTTGCGCGATTGCGATCCGGATGCGAGAACGACTTTCATGGGATTCCCCCTCACATTAGAAAAAAATCGAGGGTACTATGCGAGAAGGAAGATGAGAAACGAAAAAGTGGAGTTGCGGTGGTGGAGTCAAGTAGAGTGGGGTTACGGCGATCGAAAAGGCAAATTCCTCAGGCCTGAAGGCTTGAGCTACAGATTCGGACGGAGGTTGCGAATGAGGCTTACGCGAAAGGAATTTCTTGCCATGGGTGGGGCGAGCTTTGCGCTGGCGATGAGCAGGCTGGTGTGGGCGGCGGAGCAGCGATTGCCGTTGGCATTTTCCACGCTGGGCTGCCCCACTTGGGAGTGGCAGAAAATATTGTCCTTTGCTGAGATAAACGGATTCGCGGCGGTTGAGATCCGCGGCGTGATGGGCAGCATGGATACTCCATCGCGGCCGGAATTCGCGCCTGACCGCATTGCCCAGACGAAGAAGGACGTCGCGGCGCACGGCTTGAAGATTGCCTGCGTGAGCAGTTCGTCGGCGATGCATGAGAAGGATCCCGCAAAGCGCGCACGATCGCTTGATGATGCGAAGCGGTTTATCGACATGGCCGCGGGACTCGGCGCTCCGTATGTGCGCGTGTTCGGAAACAATATTGATGGGCCAAGAGAAGAGATCATCGCGCAAGTGGCGGCGGGAATGCATGAACTCGCTGAGTACTCCGGGCCGCGCGGAGTCACGGTGATTGTTGAGTCGCACGGCGACTTCACCGATTCGCCAACGTTGAAGCAGGTGCTGACGCTGGCGAATTCGCCGCATGCCGCGATGCTTTGGGATGCGCACCACACGTATGCGTCGTCGCACGAGGAGCCGGAATTCACGGTAAAGGAATTGGGCGCGTGGATCCGACACACGCATTTGAAAGATTCCGTGCCCGACGGCAAAGATCGGAAGTACGTGCTGACGGGCAAGGGCGACGTGCCGGTGAAACGCCAAGTGGATGCGCTGCGCGGGATCGACTACAAGGGTTACTACTGCTTCGAATGGGAAAAGGTGTGGCACCCGGACTTGCTAGACGCTGACGTGGCGTTTCCTGATTACGTGCGCGTGGTCAGCGGGTATTTGCAGGAGCCGCTGAAGAAATCGGCGGCATAAGTGCGTTGAAGTGACCCCATGCCACTCATGTCACAAATCGACGAATTCGCAGCTCGGTTCAACAGGGTTTTGAGTCCAATTCCCGCGCCACGAACGAAGCTTCAGCACTCTCGTAGGGAGCGAGGAGACGGGCCATCCTGTCATAAGGCAAATGCACCCCATCAGGCCTTTCATCAATCAGGATGGTGACCGGCGCGTAGAAACCTGCGTCCGGCAGGTGCTTCGCCATCTTCTTCATGATGAGCCGATTCCCTGCAACGAGCCGCAGACTCCTGAGTGCGGTCGTTCCCTGTTCCTTACGCAGGATTGCCCCGGGGCCTTACTCCGAAGACTCCCTTCGGAATGACAGAATGAGAGGCTATTCCGCGCGGAGGGTTTCTACTGGATCTAGGGAAGCGGCGCGGCGGACGGGGAGTAGCTGGCGAGGAGCGCTGCGACGGCGAGTACTGAGGCGACCGCGGCGAGTGTTGGCACGTCCCAGGAGCGCACGCTAAAGAGCAGGCCTGGCATCAGAGTGGCGGCTGCGATCGAGGAAACCAGCCCTATAGCGAGGCCAATGGCGATCAGCCGCGCGGCTTCTTTCAAAATGAGCTGATAGACGGAGCGAGTCTGCGCGCCGAGCGCCATGCGAATACCGATTTCGCGTGTTCGCTGGCTAACGGAATAGGCGACTACGCCATAGAGTCCAACAATGCCGAGTAGCAACGCCAGGAACGCAAAGCCGCCGACAAGGCAAGCGGAGGAGCGATGCATATAGGCAGATTGTGAATCATTGATGACCTCCGTCATGGTTGCGCCAGCGGGTGTAACAATGTCCGGATCGATCTGATGAATCGCGGCACGCATGGTTGGAAGCAGCGACTGCTCCGCCGGCGACGTTCAGACCACAACGATAAAGTAACTGTTCGGGTTTTGTCCGAATGGAATGTAGACGACGGAGCGGTTCACGGTGTCCAGCTGGACTTCCTTGATGTCTTTCACGATGCCGACAATTTCGATGGAAACAGGCTTGTCTCCGAGGGTGCTGAGCTGCTTGCCGAGTGGATCTTCTCCGGGGAAGTATTGTTTGGCGAAAGCCTGGTTGATGATGGCGACGTGGGGCTTCGACGCCTCGTCTGCTTCGACAAAATAACGACCGCGGAAAAGTTTGGCGCCCAGCGTCGTGAAATAGTCGGGGTTCACGTCGCGTTCTGGGACATCGTAGTGCTCGCCATGCCAGGGCCGACCCAATACGCGCACCCAGGTTGTGTCGCCCCAATGGCTGACCGGAATATCGGTGGTGATGCCGACGGATTTGACTCCCGGCAGAGCTGCGATCTGGCTGATGACGCGGCGCTCCAGTGCAATGGCTTGCGGATCTTTTCCATAGTTAGACGTCGGAGCGTCGAGCGACAACGTGGCCAAGTGATCCGCGCGCATGCCAATGTCGACATGAAGCAGGAGGTAGAGACTCTTGCCGTGCAGGCCCGCGCCGACTAACAGAACAACCGCGGTGGCCAACTCCAGCACGACAAGTTTGGAGCCGACGCGACGCCATGCGTTTCCCGCGTGGGCACGACTGCCTTCGGCGAGGTTGTCGCGAATCGGCGACAAGGAAAGTGCAAAGTAGGAGTGAGAGAGAACAACGCCGCCGCGAGAAGAGAGATTATGCCCGCGAACGCCCAGACACGTGCGGTCAATCCGATTCCGTGCAGGAATGTCATTCGCGCCAGCATGTCCTCCGGACCGGCCCACATGATCCAGGTTCCGGTCTGCTTCGCTACGACCGATAACCCCCGGGCTACGAGGTGGACATTGTGGGTACCTGGAGCGCTCCGGGAGACAAGGCGAGGGCGGTGCAGTGGGCCACGGCACTGCGCGACAAGTTGCAACCGTTTGCACTACGTCAATCAATTGGGTGAAACGAGCGAGGAGCTTGTGAGGGCGGCGCACGGGCCGAACTACGTTCGATTGGTGGAGGTCAAGAAAAAGTACGATCCCAGGAATGTGCTGCGGCTCAATCAGAACATCAAGGCGAATTAGGCCGTCGAATAATTGAGAAATGCAGACGTGCGGCGTTGACCTTGACGGATGTAGAATTGTGCCCCGCATTCAGAGGTTAACGAGCGAAGCATACCGCGCGAAGTGCGCTGCTAGAAGTCTGGGTGGCAGGGAAGCACCGGCTTGATGTCGATGACGGGCGTACCGTCGATGGCTTCGATGGGGCCGATGCGCAGGCGATTTTTGAAGACCTTGCGCACGGTGACGTGGTGAAGGCCTACCGGATTTGGGCGGTCGGGAGAGCGCGTCGCGAATACGCCAGTAAACTCACGGCGCGGGTCCGAGCGTGGATGAACCTTCAGAACGTCGCGGTGGGCGCGATGAAACCAACTTAGAACAATGATGTGGTCGCCGGCGCGGAGTCCGTCAAGAACCTGCGCGGCGAATGAGCGCACCTCCAACCAGGCGTCGGGGGCGCCCTCGGCACCTTGTTTGGGGGCTTTGCTGCGGGATTTGAGGGCGGAGCGGATTACACCAATGGGGCGAAACTGGGTACTCTTGCCAGCGTTCGTCTGTGTAGCCCCTTGTACGAAACTATCCTTTTTATCGTCATCAAGGAAGCGGCATAACTCTTGGCAGCACCATTATTCCTTGATGACCGCCAGATCGAGGTCGCGTAGCCTTGCAGGATCGGCGATTATTCCGACTTGGACGATCTTCCCGCGCGTAATCGTGAAGCGAAGCACCCTCGACAACCGGCCACCGGCCAGATCCGGTGCCGGACGAAATCTGGAACGAGGCTGCACGACACTACGACGAGCGGGCGCTGGCGAGCCTGATCCTTTGGATCTCCATGACCAACGTTTGGAACCGGATCAACGTGAGCACCAAACAGGTCGCGGGCGAATGGGCAAAGTCGGCAGGCACACAGAAATGGGCAGCTATGAAATGGCCGCTTTTCCTGCAGGGTTTCGTCGATACGCCAGGCTTTCGGCATCGAGAGCGTCCGACACGCTCCTATCGCGCTGGGAAAAGCGTGGAAGTGGGGGAACCAGAAATGAAATAGGGGAAACCACTTATTGAAATCCAACGGGTGCAAGTCCCGTCCGGTCAAAGCTAGCGAGCAGGCCGGTAGCGAGTGTTGCCATTCACCGGGCGACTGGTGGGTGCGAAGCGTACACAGCAAGGAAGCAGGCCGTGAAGGATTCAGCTCCGAAATCAGTCGTGGTTGCGATGCCGACGCCGTTAGGAGAGCGGAAGGCAGCATCCGGGTACGACCGCAATTGCGAAGGGCGGCCCGGGATCGCCGGAGTCCCTAGCTCAGGGCATGTTTCCAAGGGATTTCCCATGAACCCAGGAGAGCTCCCCATCTCCGCTCGCAAGAGTGGTAAGACGGCCGCCAAGGGAGACCGGAGGCGACCGTGGACGGATGGAGGAGCAGTCTTACGACCCCGTAGTACCTGTGAAGGTGGAGAACCGCAGGGCTTCCGAAAGGAGCGGCCACGGTATCCACTGGAGGGAAGGGGGGAACAAGGTGACGTATCTGTTGAAGGAAACATAAGCGAGACACAGAACTCGAGGAACTATGTCCACAGAACTCGACAGAATAACTGAACTAGCCAAGGAGGATCCGAAGCGACAATTCTATTCGATCGCTCACATGATCACGTTCGGAGCGTTGTATGCGGCATTCCGAGGATTACGAAAGAAAGCCAGCGCGGGAGTGGACGGCGTCACGTACGAGGAATACGAGACGGGACGTTGCGGGAAACATCCAAGCTCTCCACGAGCGGCTCAAGAATGGCAAGTATCAGGCCCAACCTTTGCGCAGAGTCTACATCCCAAAGGAAAACGGGAAACAGAGACCAATCTCGATTCCCGCCCTGGAGGACAAGATCGTGCAAAAGGCCACGGTCGAAATACTAAACGCCATTTATGAGCAGGACTTTCTCAACTGCTCGTACGGGTTCCGACCCGGCAGGGGCAGCACCAAGCGCTGGACGAAGTGAGACGAGTGATCTGCACTCGGCCTACGGAATGGATATCTCGAAATTGATATCACTGCATACTTCGATTCGATCGTGAGAACGCAACTCATGGAAATGATCGAAAAGCGAGTGCGGGATGGAAGCGTGCTTCGCTTGATACGGAAGTGGATACAGGTAGGTGTCATCGAAGAGGGCAGGTTGCTCGTGAGCGAAACAGGTACGGGACAAGGGCAGACGATCAGTCCGCTCTTGGCCAACATATACCTACACGGCGTGCTCGACGAATGGTTCGAGAACGAAGTGAAGCCCCGCTTAAGGGGCGCAGCGCACGAGATCCGCTTCGCCGATGATGCCGTGCTGTGCTTCCAGTACAAGGAGGACGCGGAAAAGGTGATGGAGGTCTTACCGAAGAGGTTCGCGAAGTACGGTTTGACGCTCCACCCGGAGAAGACGCGGCTGGTGGAATTTGGGCGGTACGCAGAGGTAAATGCAAAGAGACAGGGTAAGAAACCTGGTACTCTGGATTTCCTCGGCTTCACGCACATCTGCACACGCAGTCGAAAGGGGAAGTTCACCGTGCACATACGAACGATGAAGAAGCGGTTCCGAAGGGGCCTGACGGCAATCGCCGAATGGTGCCAAGAGAACCGACACGTGCCGGTGGACGAGCAGCAGAAAACCCTGAACGCCAAGCTCCGGGGCCACTACCAGTATTACGGACGCCCGACGAACTACCGCAGCATTCTGCAGTTTTATCGGGAGGTCCGCCATATCTGGAGGAAGTGGCTTAGCCGTCGCACTCGTGGAACCGGGATGCCGTGGGAGAAATTCAACGCGATCCTACGGCGACACCCGCTGTTGCAACCCCGGATCCTACATGCTTGGCAAGGAGCAGCGAGCCACGCTTGAGGAACCCGCTGCGGTAATCCTGCACGGTGGGGTCTGCGAGGGGGGAGAGCCGACTGACGTCATGGTGGGCCTACACGCGCACGAAGCTGGAAACGGCGGATATCGCGCTGGGAAAGCGTGGAAGTGGAGGAACCATAAATGAAGTAGGTGAAACCACTTAATGAAATCCAACGGGTGAAAGTCCCGTCCGGTCAAAGCTAGCGAGCAGGCCGGTAGCGAGTCTTGCCATTCATCGGGTGACTGGTGGGTGCGAAGCGTAGACAGCAAGGAAGCAGGCCGTGAGGATTCAGCTCCGAAATCGTTTCTCGTTGCGATGCCGACGCCGTTATCCGAGCGGAAGGCAGCATCCGGGTACGACCGCAATTGCGAAGGGCGGCCCGGGATCGCCGGAGTCCCTAGCCCAGGGCATGTTTTCAAGTGGATTTCCCATGAACCCAGGAGAGCTCACCATCTCCACTCGCATGAGTGGTAAGACGGCCGCCAAGGGAGACCGGAGGCGGCTGAGGACGGATGGAAGAGCAGTCTTACGACCCCGTAGTACCTGTGAAGGTGGAGAACCGCAGGGCTTCCGAAAGGAGCGGCCACGGTATCCACTGGAGGGAAGGGGGGAACAGGGTGACGCATCTGTTGAAGGAAACATAAGCGAGACTCAGAACTCGAGGAACTATGTCCACACAAATCGACAGACTAACTGAACTAGCCAAGGAGGATGCAAAGCGACAATTCTACTCGATCGCTCACATGATCACGTTCGGAGCGTTGTATGCGGCATTCCGAGGATTACGAAAGAAAGCCAGCGCGGGAGTGGACGGCGTCACGTACGGGGAATACGAACGGGACGTCGCAGGAAACCTCCAAACTCTCCATGAGAAGCTCAAGAATGGCAAGTATCAGGCCCAACCTTTGCGCAGAGTCTATATCCCTAAGGAAAACGGGAAGCAGAGACCAATCTCGATTCCCGCCCTGGAGGACAAGATCGTGCAGAAGGCCATGGTCGAAATACTGAACGCCATTTATGAGCAGGATTTTCTTGACTGCTCGTACGGGTTCCGACCCGGCAGAGGGCAGCACCAAGCGCTGGATGAAGTGAGACGAGTGATGTGTACTCGGCCTACGGGATGGATCCTGGAGTTGGACATTACCGCATACTTTGATTCGATCGTGAGAAAGCAACTCATGGAAATGATCGAGAAGCGAGTACGCGATGGAAGCGTGCTTTGCTTGATACGGAAGTGGATACAGGTGGGCGTCATTGAAGAGGGCAGGTTGCTCGTGAGCGAAACAGGTACAGGCCAAGGGCAGACGATCAGTCCGCTTTTGGCCAACATATACCTACACGGCGTGCTCGATGAATGGTTCGAGAACGAAGTGAAGCCCCGACTGAGGGGCGAGGCTCATGAGATCCGCTTCGCTGATGATGCCGTGCTGTGCTTCCAATACAAGCAAGACGCGGACAAGGTGATGGAGGTCTTACCAAAGAGGTTCGCGAAATACGGGTTGACCATCCATCCGGAGAAGACGCGGCTGCTGGAATTCGGGCGATATGCAGAGGGAAATGCGAAGCGGCAGGGGAAGAAACCCGCCACGTTCGAGTTCCTCGGCTTCACACACGTCTGTGCCCGCAGCCGGAAAGGGAAATTCACCGTGCACGTGCGAACGATGAAGAAACGGTTCCGCCGGGGCCTGCAGGCGATAGCCGAATGGTGCCAGGAGAACCGGCACTTGCCCGTGGAGGAGCAGCAGAAAACCCTAAACGCCAAGCTCCGGGGCCACTACCAGTATTACGGGCGACCGACGAACTACCGCAGTATCTGGCGGTTCTTTCGGAAGGTCCGGCACATCTGGCACAAGTGGCTCAGCCGACGCACTCGTGGAAACGAGATGACCTGGGAGAAATATGCGGCCATCCTACGGAACCATCCCCTGTTGCTACCGCGTATCCTCCACTCTTGGCAAGGTGCGGGGAGTCACGCTTGAGGAACCCGCTGCGGTAATCCTGCACGGTGGGGTCTGTGAGGGAGGAGAGCCGATGCCGTCATGGTGAACCTAACCGGGCACGAAGCTGGAAACAGCGGCTACAGCCAAGGAACACCTAAAGCACATCGTGCTTTCCTCTACTCGGAGAGCCAAGGAACACCTACAACCCGTCGTGCTTTCCTCTACTCGGAGACATGGCCTCCAGCTTCCTTTCATCGATTGCGACCAAGCATAGATACTTCATGACTCCTCCTGAACGGTGGCTGTGCTTGCTTCTTACATTAGATAGTCGTTGGGGAAGCGGAAAATGGACAGCGGCTTTTTGTGCCGATGAACGTACAGGGTTCGCCGTAGGGGTGGGTTTAGCGCACACAAAAGAGCGCTCGGCTATTTCCCGAACCGCCTCACGCTGAAGGCGATGGGCAGCCCGACCACGACCATGTGGACGGCCAGGCCTAGCAGCACGTCTTTAAGTTCATAAGGGCCTCGTGCGTGAAGAGCCGACAGCGGTAAAACGATATAGCTCATTACCAGTTCAACCGCGATGCCATAGAACAAGCCGCAGACTAGCGGGTGCTCTATCAAGAAACGCAGCTTGCGGCTGGCCGCGTAGTAGATGGCCGTGGCCGAGCAAGCGATGAAGAAGTGCAGGCAGACACCCAGGATGTAGGTGCCGACGCCTCCGTGGAGCGCCTGTCGCCCAAGCAGGCCGGCGGCAATCACGAGCGGAACGCGCCATCCAAATAGGATGCAAGCTTGGAGGAGGTCTAAGGTGCCGGCGATGCCGCCGCCTGCGGCGATTACCAGCAATGCACTCGTTTTGCTCGATGTGGAGTCTCCGCTCATTCGATGTCCTCTCTTTCACGTCTGATTTGTTTGCAGTGCGCGCTAAATAAGAGAATCCCTCAGCGGCTAAAGCCGGGTTGCAGAGCAAGCACATGTGGCACGACTGAAGTCGTGCCCTCCCGATATCCCACGACGGAAACCATGCCGATATCAGACGGCACGGTCTGCGGGAAAATCACAAAACCATTTCCTCAAGGGCTGAAGCCTAGTGACCGTCAAGCACTTGATGTCGGAGCTAACGCTCCGACCCCCTCAAGAGCAAGATTTTTGCGCAAGCGGTGAAATCGTGTCCTCCGGAGTCGCGTTATTTGAAAATTGCGAGATCGATGGCGTCGGCCATGGCTTGATAACCAAGATCGTTGGGATGGAGATTGTCCTCGGAAGCGAAGCGTGGCAGCAGCCTGCTGGGATGATCCGGATCGCGTAAAACGGCGTCGAAATCGATGATGGCGTCGAACGAGCCGCTGGTCCTGATCCAATTGTTAACCGATTGGCGAATGGCCTCTTTGGATTCGGAGTAGTAGCCGGGAAGATCCACGCCTTCACAAGGAGTGATCGTGGCGCCAATCAGTTTTACGCCGCGGGCGTGAGCGCGGGAAATCAATTGGCGGTATGCGTCGATCAGGTCCTTCGGAGTGCGAATATCGGCTGGATCGGCAAGGTAGGTATGCCCCAGCTTTGCACCGGGGAAACCAATGTCGTTGATGCCTTCGAGCAGAACAACGTGAGTAACCCCGGGCAGCGCCAGAGCGTCGCGATCGAAGCGGGCTAAAGCGCTGACGCCGAAGCAACCGATGTTGGGAAGGAAGCAATCGTTCAGCAGGCGGTTACCCGCTACACCTTCATTGACCACGGCGACCACCGAACCTTCGGGTGTCTTTCCCAGACGACGGACGAGATCGCTCGGCCAATTGCGATCCGCTTCCACGGTAGACCCATCGCCATCCGTGACCGAGTCGCCGAATGCCACCACCAGGCGCTGGGACGATTGAGCAGAAACCAGAACAGCAGTGAGCAGGATTGATGATCGAGATGTAGCTGCCGCTTCTATTTTTTCCGCACGAGTATGGTCGCCATGCTGTGAGACTACGGCGCGCTTGAGCGCGAGCGCATGCAGCGTTGGGGTAGCGACGCGCTTGGGAAAGTAGAGGCTGACGGTGATCTCGGCACCGGGAGCCACCGGAAAAGCTACTGGATCACTGAGGACCGGCGCGCCGGCGGGGATGGTGACGGAATTGTGGCCGTCGAAAGTGACGGTGTGAATCGACCCGGGTCTGACGCTCGCAGGGTCGGTCGGCGAGGCAACGTTGGCTGAGCCAACGAGGAGTGGTGCCGAGCCGTATTCGTTAGAAAGGCGAATGCAGATTTGGGCTCCGCCGATCGATACGCGCACGCGCTCGCGCACGGTCTGGTCTTCGATGTTGAGCAGGGGTTTGTTTGGATTGGGAGCTGTTGGCTGCGGGCTAGCTGCCCAAGTGGCGATCCAAGCATTTTGCGGGGCATTACGCTGGGCACCCGCGAGCCGGGGAATCAGAAGAAAGCAGACGAGGGCACAGTTTCGTAGTGCATTCATGTCCGTGGAGTTCTCCCTAGCAAGATCGAGATTTGTCGGACCCGCGCGCTACTTCATCGCCGAATAATGCGTCGGACGCATGAACACTTCGTCCACCTTGTAGCCTGCGGCGTCCTTTTCTATCAGCGGGGCGGCCTGTTGCCGGTACTGGGGAAAAGCCGGGTCGGCATGAAGTGCGTCCCAATTCTTTTTTGCTTCTTCCCGGCTGGGATGAGCCACGAGGTAGAGGAAAGCGTTGGCCCAAGCAGGATCATCGTTGGGTACCCAGTAACCGACGACATCGAGACCGTGCTTGACTGATAGGGTTGAAACGTCGCGAAAGATGGACTCGAGTTCCGGCACTTTGCCCGGGAGCGTGTGATAGATCATCAGCTCGAAGACACGATTGCTGTCGGCCCTCACTTGACCGAGGTGCATGAGGCGGGCGGTAAGGAGTGAGCCAGCAGCAAAGGAGAGCAGTGCGATGGCGCAAACCATCCACCCTTTGAGCTTTCGCCCGTTGAGCACGGCCGGGGCTGGTTTGTGGTTCGTGTTCATGAGTTCATTCTCCTTTTTTGGTTTCTGCGAGTTCGCACCTGCCGGAACAACGCAATCTGCAATGCCACGATATCCAGGTGAGACGCGGGAAGTCCTGAGGAAGGGTCTGAAAGAGTCTGAATACTTCTGAAATGAGGGCGGTCGGCGTTTCTTCACGGTGTTGGCGTATAATCACGGGCGCCGCCTTTCTGTTGAAAACAGGGGGGAATGGCCGGTCCTGCATGGAACGCTCAACGACAACAATGGTTCGCATCGGCGCCTGGTGCGTCAATCCGGGGTCCGGACAGATTTCACGCGATGGAGAGACGGCGCGGGTAGAGGTGCGGACGATGCGAGTGCTGGTGTGCCTGGCCGAGCATGCCGGCGAGGTCGTCAGCATCGAGGACTTGCTCAACCACGTCTGGTCTGACGTTACCGTCGCTCCGGACTCCGTCTACCAGGCAGTGACATCGCTGCGGCGTGTGCTGGGCGATGACCCTAAGCAGCCGACGTACATCGAAACTGTGCCGCGGCTAGGGTATCGGATGGTGGCACCGGTGAGCCCGTGGGTCGATCAGTCGAATGGCAAGATGGACTCTTTGGGGGCTTCGGACAACGGACATCCGGCCCCGGCGCCCAACGATGCGCCGGCACGCGGCCCCCGACGCAGACCCGGATTGCTGTGGGCCGCGGGCGTTGCGGTTGGCCTCGCGTTTGTTGTTGTCTTTTTGTTTTACGGTAGGTTGGCGAACAACAAACAAGCAGCCTCACCCGAAATTGTTCCACCGCCGCCGAAATCCATCGCTGTGCTGCCGTTTCTGGACCTGACCGATGAGATGAGCGAGGAGCCCTTCGCCGACGGCATGACCGAGGAATTGATCGACAAACTCAGCAAGATCCCTGACCTGCGGGTGCCCCCTCCCACGTCCTCGTTCTATTTCAAGGGCAAACTATGGCCGCGTTCGCACGGGACTCCACAAGTGACCATCGCGGATGTCGCCAAGACGCTGGGCGTCACTTATGTGCTCGATGGGAGCGTGCGCAAGTCAGGCGGCAGGTTGCGCGTGGACGCGCGGTTGATTCGCGCGGACAACGGGTACGTTGTCTGGTCTGAAATCTACGACCGGCCCTTCAACGATATCTTGATGGTTCAGGACGACATCGCCGGTGAAGTAACGAAAGCGCTGAGGGCATCCATCGAGGCCAAACCCGACCACTAGAATCGGGGTCAAGAGCACACGCGGGTCAAGGAACAACAGGGACGTTAGTGGTGTTGCAGCGCGACCATTGGATCCACACGCCAGGCGCGGCGTGCGGGTGCGTAACTGACGCAGATTGCTATGCCAAACAAAAACAGAGAACTGACCAGGAATATACGGTAGGTGTTGCGAGACGGCCAGCCACAAAAGCCGCGGCGCATCGCAACACGGAGCCGAGAATCGCCAGTCGACAAGTTTCTCCCACGATCGCCACATTGACACAAGCGAGGAGCAGCGTATCTCCGCCGGCAAACAGCAAAGAGCAGCTTCCAACTGCTGCCGATCAATTGCGCATCCATGGGAACGAACGATCCCACCAACCGATTCCAAGGTTGTGTGATCCTGCAAGACTCGCGCTGACATGAAGTCCATCTCCGTCTGCGCTTGCTGCCAGGTGACTCCGGGCTTCACGGGCCAATGGGGGACCGCCAGGGCAAATAGGCTTGGCTTTCTTGACTTAGGAGCAAAGTGCCGAAATAATGGATGAGTATGGGTGTACGCGCCGGAGGGGCAGAAGACATGTTCCTGGATGTGAAGGACCTTGCCGTGCGCAAATTGCGCATCCGGAAAAGCTACGCTCCTGGAAGCATTGATTACGGGTTGAGTGAAGTGAAGCAGTCAGAACCGCTGGTGGTGAACGCGACGGCGGAACTGCTGGAAGGCCAGATTCGGATTCAGGGCGAACTGGATACCAAGCTGGAGATGTTCTGCGCTCGCTGTCTGGAGCCGGTGATCGAGGAAGTCCACAGGGATTTCGACCTGTTCTACCAACCACTGCTGAAGAGCGTGAAACCGGAAGCCGAGCGGTTGAAGGACGACGATACGGAGATAGGGTTTTTTGAAGGAGAAGGCTTGTTCCTGGCCGACGTGCTGAAGGAACAGGTGCTACTGTCGTTGCCGATGAAAGTGATCTGCCAAAGCGATTGCCGGGGGTTGTGTCCGACGTGCGGAGCCAACCTGAACCACGAAGAGTGCCGGTGTGAGACCCACGCGACCGACCCGCGTCTGGCTCCCCTTGCGCGGTTAAAGCAGGACTGGCTCAAGAAACAATAGATTTCCGGGCGTAAAGCCCATAGAATCCGACCTTGTTCGGAATGGCGGCGTGTGTTGCCACGAGCAAGGCGAGAACGAGGAGTAGTGCAATGCCGAATCCAAAGCGACGTCATTCCAAGAGGCGGACGAGTACTCGCCGCGCGCACGACCATCTGACTGGTCCAGCGCTCGCCAAGTGTCCCAACTGCCACGAGATGAAGCAGCCCCACCGCATCTGTCCCCATTGCGGCCACTACAAGGGCAAGGCTGTCCAGGAAACCAAGTAAGGTTGTAAAGGCTGTTGGCGGGTCGCGCCAGTCCACAGCTACGTTTGTGATCAGCGTGGCCCCGAAGCTGTCCAGTGAGGTTCATTCCGGAGCACCGGAAGTTATCCCATGATCACAATCGCCGTTGACGCCATGGGGGGAGACCACGCACCCCGTCCGGAGGTGGAGGGGAGTGTGCTGGCGGCGCAAGAGTATGGCGTGAAGGTGCTGCTGGTGGGCCAGCCGCACGCGATTCGGCCGGAGTTGGGGAAGTATTCCAAGTCGAACCTGCCGATCGAGATTGTGCCGGCGACGGAAGTGATCACGATGGAAGATCATCCGGCGCAGGCGTTTCGACGGAAGAAAGACAGCTCAGTGCACGTGGGTGCGCGGCTGGTTAAGAATGGAACGGCGGGGGCGTTTGTAAGCGCCGGCAACACGGGCGCGGTGATGACCACGGCGAAATTCATTATGGGGACGCTGCCGTCGGTGGATCGAGTTGCGCTGGCCGCTCCATTTCCGAATGCCAAGGGCGGCGTATCGGTAATGCTGGATGTGGGCGCGAATGTGGATTCGAAGCCCGAGCACCTGTTGCAGTTTGGGGTGATGGGCGAGATCTACTACCGGCTGACGTTTGGGAGCCGCAAGCCGCGAGTGGGGTTGCTGTCCGTGGGCGAGGAAGAGATTAAGGGCAACGAACTGACGCGCGCGGTGTATGACCGTCTAAAGGCGTTGCCGGTTCATTTTGTCGGAAACGTGGAAGGTGGAGATTTGTTTTCCGGCAAGGTGGACGTGATTGTTTGCGACGGGTTTGTGGGCAACATCGCCCTGAAGATCTGCGAAGGACTGGCGATGGAGATCGTGAAGTATCTTCGCAAGACGTACAAAGGCTCTCTGGCTTCGAAAGTGGGTTATATGTTGTCCCGAGGCGCCTTCAAAGGGATCAAGCGGACCATGGATTACACGGAGTATGGCGGAGCACCGTTGTTGGGGGTTCGCGGCGTTTGCGTGATTACCCACGGCAAATCCAACGCCAACGCCGTGAAGAACGCCATCCGCGTGGCCGCGGGACTCGCCCGCGCACGGGTGAACGAAAAAATCGAGCAGGAGCTCTCCCTGACGCAGGCGCGAGCCTGACGTCCGGAGGGAGGAGACCGTTATGGGCAAAGTAGCGTTTATGTTTCCCGGACAAGCTTCACAGTACCCGGGAATGGGCAAAGAGCTGGCGGAAAAATATCCGGCGGCGCGCGCCGTGTTTGACGAAGCGGACAAGGCGCTGGGATTTTCGATTTCGAAGATGTGCTTTGAAGGCACGGAAGACGAACTGAAACTGACGGCGAACACGCAACCGGCGATCTTGACGGTGTCGGTGGCGGCGTTTCGCGTGCTTGAGGAGAAGGGGATTGCTCCGGATTATGTGGCCGGGCACAGCCTGGGAGAATACTCGGCGCTGGTGGCGGTTGGCTCGCTGAAATTTGTGGACGCGGTGAAGTTGGTGCGGAAACGCGGAATGTATATGCAGGAAGCGGTGGCGGCGGGGCAAGGCGCGATGGCTGCGATTATGGGATTGTCGCCCGCGGTGGTGCAGGATGCATGCAAGCGCGCGGCGGAAGGTGAAGTTTGCAGTGCCGCGAACCTGAATTCGCCGGAGCAGACGGTGATCTCCGGGAGCGCGGGTGCCGTGAAGCGGGCGGTGGAGATTGCGTCGCAATCCGGCGCAAAGCGCGCGGTGATTTTGCCGGTATCGGCTCCCTTCCATTCGGCATTGATGATGCCGGCGCAGGAAAAGCTAGAGAAGGATTTGCAGGCTACAGCGTTTGCGGATCTGCAGCTGCCGCTGGTGACGAACGTCGATGCCGACACGATTCGCACGGGCGAGGAGGCTCGAGGAGCGCTGGTGCGGCAAGTGTCGATGACGGTGCGGTGGGAAGAGTCGATGCGCATGCTGCTGGATGAGGGTGTGAATACGTTTGTGGAAGTTGGACCGGGGCGCGTGTTGACGGGATTGATGCGGCAGATTGAACGGTCGGTAGCCAGTCTGAATGTGGAAGATGAGAAGAGTTTGGCGGGGACATTGGAGAAGATCACGGGCGCGAGAAGCGACGCGGCGTAGTTGTAGCTCAGGCCTTCAGGCCTGAGGGTTTCTGATGAATTGACTCGATTGCACGGGGCGAGCGAAACGGCCTCACCCCTAAAGGGGTTGAGCTGCAGTTTAACTACTTTGGGTGCGGATAATGTTTAGTTTGAAGGATAAAGTGGCTGTGGTGACGGGAGCGTCGCAGGGGATTGGACGCGAGATTGCCTTGGCGCTGGCGGAAGCGGGCGCGAAGGTTGCGGTTGCTGCGCGCAATGAAGAGAAGCTTGCCACTTTGGCTCAGGAAATTGCGGTAAAGAGCGGTGAAGCATTGGTTGTGAAGATGGACGTAGCTGACGCCGAGCAGATCAAGGCGGGATTCAAGGCGGTGCTCGAGAAGTTTGGCAGGCTGGACATTCTGGTGAACAATGCCGCGATTAATCGCGACGGTCTGGCGATGCGCATGAAGGCCGATGATTGGGACGCGGTGATCCGCACCAACCTGACCGGGGCGCACGTGTGCATCCAGCAGGCGCTGCCGGTGATGATGAAAGCGCGCTCGGGGCGGATTATCAACATTGCTTCAGTGGTCGCGCAAATGGGCAATGCAGGCCAGGCGAATTATGTGGCGGCGAAGGCGGGGTTGATCGGGCTGACAAAAGCGATTGCTATGGAGATTTCTTCGCGGAGCATTACCGTGAACGCGGTGGCGCCGGGTTTCATCGAGTCGCCTATGACAGAAGTGCTCTCCGACAAGATAAAGGAAGAGTTGAAGACGCGCATACCGTTGGGGCGCATGGGTACCGGGCGAGACGTGGCTGCGGCGATCGTGTTTCTGGCGAGCGACGAGGCCGGGTACGTCACCGGCCATGTCCTCGACGTGAATGGCGGCATGTATTTGGCCTAGTGTCGGACTATCGGAACAATGGCGGGAGTATCGAAGTCTAAGGAACCTGATCTTAACTGTGGCATTTCTGATTCTCGCACGAGAGTTAGGTGGAGTGGCTTTTGAAAAGTTCTTCACAATCGGGTCAATCTGGCTAACGGGGTTGACACATCGGGAGTGGCTTATTTTCGTTCGCAATCGTGACGGCGATCAGGGGCGAAAATTGGAAATGTCCGCGCTGCGGAAAGCGATTCGTATCTGCACGGAACAGTAGGTGGGCATACGTTCTTTGTCAAACGGTGCGCGAACTGCGACTTGGCGAAATTCGCCAATGGCTGAAAGGCGCAAGTTGACCTTGTGGGACCGGGTCAGTAGACTGGGCAGGTTGCCTTGGGCAAGATAAACGAACTTGTAAGACGGCCATCACGCCGGATTGCAGCAGGTAGTGGTACGAACACAAAGTGCGACAGCAGGTCGCGGAGGAACGGGAATGGCTAGCGTGGAAGAACGCGTAAAGCAGATCATCGTCGAGCAACTAGGTGTGGATGAAGCGGAAGTGACACCGACCGCGTCGTTTGTGGACGACCTGGGCGCGGATTCGCTCGACCAGGTGGAATTGGTGATGGCGTTTGAAGAGGCCTTCGGGATCGAAGTGCCGGATGAAGACGCCGAGAAAATGACCACGGTGAAGGACGCGATCGAGTATATCGAGAAGCACTCGAAGGGCAAATAAGGCGCAGGGAATCGTCGCACGAAGGAGCAAGAGAGTTGACTCGTCGAGTAGTCGTTACGGGCGTTGGGTTAGTCTGCGCACTGGGTATTGGGACTGAGGAAAGCTGGAAGAACCTCATTGCCGGTAAGAGCGGCGTCCGGCGCATCACGCATTTCGATACCACGGGCTTCGATTGCCAGATTGCGGGCGAAGTAAAAAACTTCGACCCGTTCCAGTGGATCGAGAAAAAAGAACTCAAGAAAATGGGGCGGTTCATCCAGATCGCCCTGGCCGGAGCCGATTTCGCCGTGAAGATGGCGCAATGGAAGCCGGAGCAGTCTGACCTGGATGAAGTTGGCGTATATGTGGCGTCGGGCATCGGCGGGTTCGACATCATCGAGCGCGAACATATCAAGCTGATGCAGGGCGGCCCGGGAAAGATTTCGCCGTTTTTCATTCCTTCCGCGATTGTCAATCTGGCTTCAGGACACATTTCCATTCGTTACGGCGCGCGCGGACCAAATTCCGCAACCGCCACGGCTTGTTCCGCTTCGGCACACGCCATCGGTGATTCCTTCAAAATTATTGAACGCGGCGCTGCCGAGATGATGATTTGCGGAGGCACGGAAGCGACGGTTACGCCCATGGGAATCGGTGGATTCGCTTCCATGCGCGCCCTTTCCACCCGGAACGATGATCCCGAGAAGGCCAGCCGGCCGTTCGATGCGGGCCGCGACGGCTTCGTCGTAGGCGAGGGCACCGGCATTCTGATCCTGGAATCGCTGGAACACGCGACGAAGCGGAATGCTCCGATCTTTGCGGAGATCGTTGGCTACGGAATGAGCGGCGACGCGTATCACATTACGCAGCCGCTGGAAAATGGCGACGGCGCGTTTCGCGTAATGAAGGCAGCGCTGAAAGACGCGAAGATTGGGCCCGACGACATCGGATATGTTAACGCGCACGGAACCTCCACGCCGCTTGGCGATGCCATCGAAACCACGGCGATGAAGAGGCTATTCGGTGAACGTGCAATCAGCAAAAAGCTGCCGGTGAGTTCGACGAAGTCCATGACCGGGCATCTGCTTGGCGGCGCGGGCGGATTGGAAGCAGGTATCAGTGTCCTCGCGCTGCGCGACCAAATCCTGCCGCCGACGATCAATCAGGAGACGCCGGATCCGCAATGCGATCTGGATTACGTGGCGAACGTGGCGCGAAAAGCTACGGTGGATTACGCGCTGTCGAATTCCTTCGGTTTTGGCGGAACGAACGCCGCATTGATTTTCAGGCGCTGGACCGGCAAGTAGCCTGACCCGTTTCGCAGCTTTTGTCTTGGTAGCTATTCTGAGACCGGATTGCAGTTTCGGCCAAGGCCGCTCGACGTACTGGATCGCTCGGCACATCCAAGTTGAGATCCTTCGCTCCGCTCAGGATGACAGTCGCCCCTCGTGCAACCCAGTTAGAAGGAAAATCTTGTGAAAATCATCGTATGCATCAAGCAGGTGCCCGCCAAGGACGCGCCGCTGGCCATTGCGGGAAACTGGATCAAGGAGTCGGACATCGGCTTTGAAATGAATGAGCCGGATTCCTATGCCCTGGAGGAAGCGTTGCGCTTGAAAGAGAAACATGGCGGCGAGGTGATTGTGCTTTCCCTGGGCCCCGAGCGGGTGAAGCAGACAATCAAAGAAGCACTGGCGAAAGGCGCGGACCGCGGGATTCACATTGCCGACGACAATTTCGCACAGCTCGATCCGCTGGGCTCGGCAAAGATTCTGGCGGCTGCGATTGCGAAGGAGAACGCGGATCTGGTGCTGACGGGCTTGCAGAGCGACGATCATGGATTCGGACAGACCGGCGTGTTGCTTGCGGCGCTGCTGGACCGGCCGCATGCCACCATCATCATGCAGATCGAAGTGCAAGACGGAAAGATGAACTTGAAACGCGAATTGGAAGCTGGGTGGTTTCAGCGGATCGAGTGCCCGCTGCCGGCGGTGCTGTCCATCCAATCGGGCATTAATAAGGTGCGCTACGCGACGCTGAAGGGCATCATGGCGGCAAAGAAAAAAGAGATTGCTACCTTGACGCGCGAATCGTTGGGCGTGTCGATTGAACCGACACAGAAAATCGAGAAGATTTACGTACCAACAAAAACGAAGAAGACGGAATTTATTACCGGTACGCCGAAGGAAGTTGCGGCGAAGCTGGTAGAGAAACTGAAATTCGAAGCACGAGTGATTTAAGAGAAGCTTGTTGGATAGTTGTCATTCTGAAACAAACCGACGAGGTTCGCTGAAGAATCTCGACTGAATGCGTGGTCGAGGTGATTGGGTAGTTGAGATCCTTCGCTTCGCTCAGGGTGACAGACCGGAGCTTTTCGGCTCGGGATAAGAGGCGGGGCCTTTCGGGAGACTGGAATCATGAAGATACTTGTTGTCACGGAGCAGCGGCAGGGGAAATGGAACAACGCTAGCTTTGAGACCCTGGTGGCGGCGCAACAGATTGCTTCGGCAACTTCCGAAACTGTGAGCGCCGTGATCATCGGGAAAGGCGTGGCTGAGCTGGCTGAGGAAATTGCCGGGAAGAATGTGGCGGACGTGCTGTTGGTTGAGCATGAACTGCTGGAGAATTATACCCCCGACGGGTATTGCGTTGCTTTGAAGCAGGTAATTGAGGCGGCAAAGCCGGATTTGGTTTTATTTCCGCACACATATCAGGTGCGCGATTTTGCCCCGAAACTTGCCGCGTTCCTGGGCAAGGGAATGGTCGGCGACTGCGTCGGATTCCGGAACGAGAGCGGCAAGCTGGTTTTCGTTCGACAAATGTTTCAGGGCAAGACCGTGGCGGACGTGACGTTCACGGGAGCGGCGCCGTGGTTCGCGTCGTTTCAGTCCGGTGCATTTCGTTCGGATTTGCTGGCAGCGCATGCCATTGGAAAAGCACCTGTCAATGCAATGAGCGTGGAGTTGAAGCCGGAGCAAATTCGCACGAAGCCACTGGAATTGTTCAAGGAAGCGAAGTCTTCCGTGGATTTGACGCAGGCGCCGCTGATCGTGGCGATCGGCCGCGGAATCAAGGCGCCCGAAAACATCGCGCAGGCCGAGGCGTTGGCCAAGGCCATGGGAGCGGAGATCGCGGCGTCACGCCCGATCTGCGATGAAGGCTGGCTGCCTATGGAACGGCAAATCGGAAGCTCAGGACAAACGGTGGCGCCGAAACTGTACATGGCGTTGGGCATCAGCGGCGCGATCCAGCATGTGGTTGGGATGAAGGGCGCACGCACGATTGTTGCCGTAAACAAGGACCAAAACGCGCCGATCTTCGAAATTGCGGATTATGGCGTGGTTGGCGATATCTTCGAGGTTATGCCCGCAATCACCGAGGAATTGCAGAAGGCCAAGGGGTAGAGATCACGGGCGGGTCCGTTTGGCGTATAATTTCGGCAGGCCATGGGAATAGACAACTGCAAAACGATTCCGTATCGGCAGGAGAACGGTGGGTAGCACAGATTCCACCGATTCCGGGCTGCTATGCGCTGATGGAAACGAGGGAAGTGGCTCTCGCCGAACTCACCGAGGTTTTTGAAATGATTGCGGAAGAATACCGCGAAAAGGGAAAATCCTTACCCACGGATACGACCGAGATCGGCAATGCCTAGCGCTCCCCTGCGCGCGACTTTCAGCCGGTGTGCCGTAAATTGGGCTTCATCTTCAAGCGGACAACCGGAAGCCACGAAAGGTGGGCCCACCCTGACGGGAGAGCGGTTACGATTGCAATCCACGGCGGCGCGCAATCGGACCACCTCTCTTTTAAGATCCTTCGACAACTGGTAATTTCGCTTGAGGAATTCGAGAGGTATCGCTAGCCGGGGCTGCTGAATAAGCATTTGGATGCGAGAGCGACATGAGCGTACAGCGCGAACAGCTGGAAGCGGATGTGCTGATTGTGGGGGCAGGGCCGGCGGGACTGAGCTGCGCGCTGCACCTGGCGAACCTCATTAAAAAACATAATGCCGGCGGCGCGAAGCCGGAACTCTCCGCGGAAAATATTTATGTGCTGGAGAAGGGGCGCGAGATTGGCGCGCACCAGCTTTCCGGCGCCATTCTGAATCCGAAGGCGCTGGCGGAGCTGGTGCCAGATTTTGAAAAGAGCGCGCCGCTCGACACCCCCGTGACGGACTCAGCCGCGCTGATTTTTACAAAGAAATCCTCTTACCGTATCCCGATTACACCGCCACCGTTCAATAATTCAGGGAACTACCTAATTTCACTGAGCAAAATGGTGAAATGGCTGGGTGGGCTTGTGGAAGCTGCGGGCGTGAACGTGTTTAAGGAGTTTGGCGGGGCGGAACTGACTTACGAGCGCGAGGGAATTGGCGGCGTTATCACCGAAGACAAAGGCTTGGACAAGAACGGAAAGCCAAAGGACAACTACACGCCGGGCTACCAGCTGCGTTCGAAGGTGACGGTGCTGGCCGAAGGCCCGCGCGGTTCGCTAACAAAACAGTTAGTGGCCAAGAAGACGCTCGAAAATATCAACCCGCAAAGCTACGGGCTCGGCATCAAAGAATTGTGGGAAGTGCAGCCGGGAAAAATCAAACCGGGGTTCGTGGCGCACACGCTGGGCTGGCCGCTATCGACAAAGATGTATGGCGGCGGCTGGATTTATGGCCTGAGCAACAATCGTGTTTCTGTCGGATTGGTCGTTGCGCTGGAATATGCGGATCCGCGATTCGACCCGCACGCCGCGTTCCAGATCTGGAAGACGCATCCGTTTGTGTGCGAACTGCTCGCCGGCGGAAAGATGGTGCGCTATGGCGCGAAGTCGCTGCCTTACGGCGGTTGGTACGCCACGCCGCGAAGTTATGTGGATGGCGGGCTGATTGTCGGGGATTCGGGCGGCTTACTTGATTCGCAGCGACTGAAGGGCGTGCATCTCGCGATGAAGAGCGGCATGCTGGCCGCCGAAACGATCTTCGAAGCGCTGAAGGCGGGAGACACTTCCGCGACGACGCTGAAGCTCTACCAAGAGAAAATCGAGCACAGCTACATCAAGGATGAGCTGTGGAAGGTGCGCAATTTTCATCAGTCCTTCCACAACGGCTTGTTCGAGGGACTTGTGCTATCTGGTTTGCAGGAGGTCACTGGCGGGCGTGGCTTGCTGGATCCCCTGCGCACGCGCCCAGGGCACGAGGCGTACGCGCAGATTCACGGGCGTCCGGCGCCGGAACGTTTCAAAGGCGATGGCAAGTTAACGTTCGACCGCTTGACGGATGTTTATCACTCCGGGACGCGGCACGAGGAAGACCAGCCCTGCCACTTGAAAGTGCAGGATCTGAATATTTGCTCGACGCGCTGCGCGGAACAGTATGGCAACCCGTGCCAATATTTTTGCCCGGCGGCGGTTTATGAAATGGTGAAGGAAGGCAACGGCGTGAAACTGAAGATTAACGCCGCGAATTGCGTACACTGCAAAACCTGCGACATCGCCGACCCGTATCAGATCATCGATTGGACCGTGCCCGAAGGTGGTGGCGGCCCGAACTACGAAGGTATGTAGTTGCTCATCCAAGCCGCGTTAAGACGACGGCGACCAGATCTTTTTGAAAAAAGTGCGGACGCGATTCCAGGTGGAGTCATCGGCGGGCTTTGCCTGGGCAGTGCTGGGTTTCGGTGCCGTGGCTGGCGGCGGTGTGGCTTGGGCAATAACCGGGTCGCCTTCGACTGTGCCTTGAAAAATCAGCGTGGGCCGAACGTGAACGCGGCGCACAAGAACAATCAGGTTGGGGTCGAAGTCGTCCTGGACCTTGGCGTTGACATCGTAATGCAGCGGCGGCATAAAGACTTGATAGACGGGCTCTTCTTTTTCCGTTTTGGCTGGGGGATCGGTGGAAGGAGCAGCAGGCTTCTCAGCCGGCTTCTTTTTTAACTCTTCTGGAGTGGCGAGTCTGCTCACTTCGGTCGATATGGCCGGCTGAAGGGGCTGCTTGATATCGCAAATGCAGTGGCCTGCGGACATGTGCAGGCTTTCCAATTGGCCGTTCGCCAGCGAAACGTCTCCACTCTGCGGAATCACAACGCTCTGCCCGGTCAGTTGCTGCTCGATGCGAACCGCGCCTTTGTTGGCACGAACGCACATGGCGCCGGAAGCGTCGAGGCCAAACAGAGTGTCCTCTGGACCATTGCCAATGGAAATCGGACGCGCTTGAATCTGCGCGGTGTAAATGATGAGCGGGAGATCGTTTTCGAGATGAGCGTGAATCGTGCCAGTGTCGAGCGCCACGGTGAGCGATCCGCCAGACTTCAGAACGGAAAAGTGTGCGGGACCACAGATGGTGATGGAGCCGCCCTCGACAAGATCGATGCGCGCCTGACCCGCTTTCACGCGAACATCGCTGCCGCTGCGCAGGACAGTTTTCACTTTACCCTGCACGACTTCCACGCTCATCGGGCCTTCGACGGAGATGGATTCGCCATCAATGGCGCCAACCGCGTCTCCAAGCGGAGGATTGTCATGGGCCGCAGCGCGGAAAAAGAGGGAAGCGGCGCAGACAAGTCCGGCGGTGGCAAGAATCGTGATGATTCTCCGGAGTGGCCGAGGTTGTGGGTGAAGCGTCAAACCGTCTGGGTCCTCAACGCGCATGAAAAGTGCAACCCCTCTATAATATAGGAAGATGGAGACCCCTGAAATCCAGAAGGAAGAGGTGCACGAGGCTGTTAGTGCGCATTACGATACCCGGCTGCCGAAGCTGCCGTGGCACCGGCGCATACAGCTCCCGATCATTGCTGCGGTGGTGTACAGCGTAATCCGGACGATCGGGCCGACGCTCCGCTATGAAGTGCTGGGGGGCGAGAAGGTTGAGAGGCGCAGGGCCGACAAGCAGCCGACCATCTGGGCGTTTTGGCATCGCATCATCATCCCAATCGTGTGGTACGGGCGAAACCGCGGAATCGTGGTGATGAACACGACGGCGTTCGACGGGCAGTGGACGCGCAAGGTGATTGAACGGTTGGGATTTGGCACGGCGCAGGGAAGCTCTTCGCGCGGCGGCTTGCGCGGGCTGCAAGTGATGGCCACACGGATCGCCGACGGTGTTGACTGCGCGTTCACGATTGATGGGCCACGCGGACCACGCTACGTGGCCAAAGTTGGGCCGGTGTTGCTGGCACGGATGACCGGCGCGCCGATCATGGTGTTCCACATCGGAGTGGACCGCGGAAAAACGATCGAGAAGACCTGGGACCACTTTCTACTGCCGCGGTTATTCGCGCGAGCCATCATCATCGGCGGACCCTTGATTTATGTGCCGCAGGATGCAGATGCCGATATGATCAGAGCGAAACACGAAGAGATGCAGAAGGCCCTGGAGTGCGTGCGGGATATTGCCGAAGGGTGGTTTTCGCTGAGCGAAGAGGAGCGAAACCGCTTGCGCGCGGAAATTGGGCCGTAAGAAAGTGCAGCAGGCGCGTCCCAGGGTGATTTCGCGAGTGGCCAGCGGTTAATTTCCGTCGCGTTCGCCGAGTTTTACGGGAATGTCGATTTTCTTGGCGCCGCGATAGACCGTTACGGTGATGGAGTCGCCGGGGCGTTTGCGGTTTAGAATCACGTCCATGTCGAATCGATTGCCGACCTTCTGGCCATCAACCGCAACAATCACGTCGCCGCCGATGGAGATGCGGCTCATGCCTGCCTGAGCGGTGCGATCGCCGCCGTGAATGCCCGCGGCCGCGGCTGGGCTACCCTTGGTGGCCTGTTCGACGAGCAAACCGTCCTGCACCGGAAGATCCAGCGCCTCCGCCAGCCATCCGCCCACAGGAATCGTTTGAACACCAAGATAGGCGCGGCGAACGTGGCCTTCATTGATCAGATCATTGGCGATGGCTTTGGCGGTGTTGATGGGAATCGCAAAGCCGATGCCAGCCGTTGTGCCGCTGGGCGCCCAGATCGCGGAATTGATGCCAATGACTTCGCCGTGCGTGTTGATGAGCGGACCGCCGGAATTGCCCTTATTAATGGAGGCGTCGGTCTGAATGGCTTCATCGATGAGCGTGGTTTCGCTGGTCTGCACGGTGCGGCCAAGTGCGCTGACGACGCCGGTGGTCAACGTGGACTGAAAACCGAAGGGATCGCCGATGGCGAGCACCTTTTGCCCGACCTGGAGCTTGGAGGAATCGCCCAATGAAAGCGATGCGAGCTGCTTACCCTTGGGATCGATCTTGAGCAGGGCGACGTCGTTGCGCTGGTCGGCGCCAATGAACTTGGCGGGAAACTTGGAGCGGTCGCCGAGGACGACCTCAACCGATTGCGCGCCCGCCACTACGTGGTAGTTCGTCAGGATGTACCCGCGAGGATCGATGAGAAAACCGGAGCCAGCGCCTTCGACAGGCACAGGGGTCATAAAGAAATCGTATTCGGTAGCTTTTGTAAGGATATTGGCAACCGCGGGAGAAGCCTGGCGATAGATGCGCACATTGGTGGACTCTTCGTCGGTGAGGCCTTCGAGGTGCTCCGGCCCGGTGTGTTGAGCCAAGGCGACGGGTTGCGGATCGACAGCAGGGGCGCGGCGAGCCTCTACTCTTTCGGCTTGGCGTGGACCGTAGCGCGCGCCAACCCAGTAGGCGCCAAGGATAAAGGTCAAAGCGATGAGAGCAAAACGAATGTGGGCTGGGGAATCTCTACGAGTCATGTGCTCCGTCCTTCAGAAAGTCCTACACAGATAGTATAAGGAAAAACGGGCGTCAGGGCTGCGCCACGGGAGGGTTTTCCGGCTCATCGGCCGGGGGTTCCGTTGGATGCCCGATGCCATACTTGATGCCGGCAGTTTTCACATCGATACCGGGAGAATTTTGGAGGAACTCCTGATAGCTATCGATCCGGTTTTTCCTCAAGAACCACAGGAAAATGGCCCAAGCGGTGGCGGCTAGATACGGCAGACTTCTGGAAGGCTCGAAATTTCCTACAGGGACGTGAATTCCCGGCAAAACTCTTCCGATGAAGTGGTAGAGAATAAAGAGGGTTGCGATGCCGAGTCCCAGAGCATATTGAATCTTCAAATGCGTTATCATGGCGGACTTTTTGCGATGCTTTCCGAAATAGTAGTGAATTTCCTTCAGGTCGTCGTGGCCCAGAAACTGTCTTTCAATATTGGCGATGATGACCAGATTGCGGTTGTACCAGTAGGAAGCGTCGTACAAATTGGCGAACAGCCACGCGCATAGCGTAACCATCAGGGTGCACGCGTAGTCCATCGGAATGATGTTCTTTTCGACTAAAGCGAAAACCGCGAACGCGCCCACGACCACGCCAACGGATTGCCACACGACAAGGATATGCGTGTTGATGTCGTTGAACATCTGGTCGTACATCTTCAGCAGAAACTCTTTTCTATCGTGTTCCATGGACATGATAGTTTTTCCAGATTGAGTTTATGTGTTTCAGAGAGTCATGGATACAGCGTTCGTAGCCTCCTGCCGGATGCGGCCTGAACTTGTCGCCGTCGAAATAATCGCCAAAGGCGGCGTCGAGCGTGAAGCGGTTGCAGTCCAGACTGACTACCGGCATCATTTCCGCCAGACGCCGCTGCACGTCCGGGCGACCTCCCAGCAAATGTACCGGCCGTTTGAAAAAAGAAGGTGGAATGGTGGTTCCGCCATAGCGAGTGGGGACACTGTAACCCAGCCAAAATCTCTTGGGAATAACCGTATCGAGTTTGTTCCGCAGGGAGGGATGCTTGGGGACAATGATCACACGCTCGCTGTGCAAATTTAATTCGGAGGCTTGATCGAGGATTCTTTGAAGAGACCGCGGATCGTGGATGTCGAGAGCGACAGTGACCATAGGCCTCGTAGCTTTGACTGCTTCCAGATGACGCTTGAAGCAGTAATCTTTCCACTCGATATCCAGGAATCCGATGCGCTCAAATTCGCGGACGTCGCGCAGGTTGGTGTAGCGAGCCCCCGGCAGCCAGCCAAATCTGCGGGCAATTCGAAGGACGCGGCCACTGTGTGCTACGAATTTGAGTATCATTTGGCGAAATGCAATTCCACTCTTTCGCGCGAAGACGGAACGAAATCACCCCACGCGCCATCCGAAAGGATAATAAGGAAACTCAAACGAACCGTACAGCTTTATCGCACGCTGTATTTCTGCGTTTCAAGTAAGGAGTTCATCGTTCTTGCTGTTGCCGTTGGCAGCGCCAGCGGGACGCGCAGACGGAGTGTCGTTCTCCAGCCCGACAGGCGATTGGGGATCGACGACGTATACGTTCACGATCCACGGAATCAGCATCACTGCTACCGCATTCAACGGCGGCAATTTGTTTGCCAAGAATTCCATCCGGACGAGCCGGGAATGGGGCTGGCGGGCGATCCCAGTGGCGACCACGAGATTTTCGCAAAATGAGTGGGACTCAAGACTATATCCAGCTTGATCTGTTGGGTTTAATTGCCGCGGGCTTCACCAACGTCAAGTTCCAGATGGGTTCGACGGAGGGCGGCGCTTATTCCAGCGCCGGTGTTTCTGGATCCGGCCCATGCTCCGCCAATGCGTCGACTTTGGTGGGTAGCCATGGAACCCTTAACCTGGCCCATGAACTTGAGCGCAAGGAACCATTACCTTGGATATCTCCGCGACCAGGGGGAACGTACTGCTGGACGAACCTCAGCTTTTCGATCCACCCAGTGTTCCGGAGCCCTCATCGTACGCCCTACTGCTGGCCGGCATGCTCGGTCTTGCGGGCGTCTCTTTTGCCAGACGGTTGGCAACGCAAAAGGCTTAGCTCGCGATAAAATTGAGGCTACAATTCTAGAAGGCCGCAGCCTTTTCAACATGAGAGTCGCAATCGTATCGGACATTCATGGCAATCGCCGAGCCTTCGAAGCAGTTTTAAGCGACCTCCGGCTGGTTTCGCCCGACATGATTGTGCATGGTGGCGATTTATCAGCCGGGGGAACGCGCCCGGCAGAAATTATCGACCAAATACGGCAGCTAGGCTGGCCTGGTGTGCGGGGCAATACCGACGAGATGCTGTGGGACCCGCAGCGCTTGACGGAATACGCCGCGGCACAGCCGAAGTTAACGCCAATATTATCCAGAGTCGCAGAGACGATTCCGCCGACACGGGCGATCCTGGGAGAAGAACGCCTGCGATGGCTGGCGAGTCTTCCGCCTGAGCATGTGCATGAATCCTTTACGCTGGTTCATGCCAGCCCCAAGGATTTGTGGAGAGCGCCCGCGCCGAATGCCAGTGACGAGGAATTGCGGACTAGCTACGCGTCGCTTGCGGCCCAAGTTGTGGTCTACGGGCATATTCACTGCCCCTATATTCGCAAGTTACAAGGGATGACTGTGGTGAATACCGGCAGCGTCAGCCAATCCTATGATGGGGACCGGCGTGCATCGTATTTGGTGATCGACGGAGAGAACCTGACAATTCGACGGGTGGAATACGACGTCGAAGCGGAAGCGAACGAATTATGGCGTTGTGGATTGCCGCATGCGGGCTGGCTGTCGCGGATGCTGCTCGCGGGGAAGTACTGTCCGCCGGACTAGGGGAGCGTTGGTACGCGGCCTCAGGGGCTAAATCTCAGGTTTTGGCTCGATAGCTGTAAAGTCGTGCCCTCGCGAGCAACGGGAGTTTTCACAGGCTCTGAAGCCCCAATGACATGCAAGCAGTTGATGTCGGAGCTAAAGCTCCGACCCCCTACCAGATCGCGGCGTAAAGCCGCCTCTATAGAGGCGAGAGTCTTATCCGCAGGCTATGAAACTGCGTCCTCGCGAATTTTATTTATGAGATCGCGTGTAGAAACTCTACCAAGCGCGAGATTCCCTCATGGAAAATTTCTGTGGGCGTGATCAGGCTTAGCACCAGAAAACCATCCTTCGGGAAATCGTAGAAATGCCCGGGATGAACTACGACATTTTGTTTCTGCAGAAGATCGATCACCAGATCCTCGTCGGAGCCAGCGGGAACACGCAGGACCGCGTACCAGCCGGCGTCGGCGTCGAGTAGTTCGCAAGCGGGTTGCGAAGAGATGAATTTCTGCAGGCTTGTGCGATTCTCTCGGACACGCTGCAAAAGCTGTGGCTGAAGAGAGTGGCGCTGTGCGAACAAAGTGGGAACTGACCATTGTGTCGGTGCGTTCAGTGAAAGATAGGTGTCAGCGATTACTTCGAGGCGGCCGAGCGCGGGACGCTGGAGAGAGCCGGGACCGGTGGTAGCAACCCAAGCGACTTTCATCTGTGGGAGCGCGGCGATTTTGGATAGTCCGCTGAGGGTAAAGGTGAGCGCGTCGAGATTGGCCGTGAACGTTCTGGGGGAAGTGCCCGCGAAAGAGTAATCGAGAAAGACTTCGTCGACAATCAGCGCGAGATTGCGTTCGCGGCATAGGTTGTTGAACTGTTGTGCTTCTTCCGCGCGCAGATAAGAACCCGTCGGATTGTTGGGGTGAACCACCAGAATGGCGCGCGTCCGATCAGAAAGGGCGCGAGCGATGGATTGAAAATCGACCATCCAGCCATGCGCGTATTCCAGCGAATAGGGAACCAGGGTTACATCCTGCAGATCGGCCAGAAAATCGAACAACGGATAGCTAGGCTTGGGCACGAGGATTTCGTCTTGCGGATTGCAGAGCAGGCGAAAGACGTAGGAGTAGGCCTCGCTGGTGCTGGTGGTGAGGATGATCGATTCAGGATCCACGGAAACGTGGTGGTCGCGGAGATAGTAGCGAGCGACCTCTTCGCGTGCCGGCAACAGCCCCTTGGGCTGGGGATCGTAAGAAAGCACGTTGGGATTTTGAAACGCAGAAAGAATCGCGCCAACGTCGTACTGGAATCCACATTCGGTGGGATTGGAGATCGATAGATCGAGGAGTTTTGTTCCGGAAGCGCGAATGGCTTCCAGTGCTTGCGTGAAACGATTGGGAGAAAGCTTCCAGTTGGTGCGTTGAGAGAACATGAAAGGAACTAGAAGACGATAGCACGAGGAAGAGAGCGGGGCGATGGCGGTGTTGCAGGCGGCGAAGTTGGGTCTCAAGAATTTCAGCCTGCTGGTTTCGCACGTGTTGGTGCCGCCAGCGATCCGCGATTTGCTGGGCTCGCCGAAAAATCGCGTCGAGGGATTCATTGCGCCGGGGCATGTCTGCACCGTTATGGGCTGCCAGGAATATTCGGAGTTGGTGCGATGGTTCCACGTGCCGATCGCGCACCAGCATGTTGATCGCTTCCAGAAGAACCACGGGTTCGAATCCGCCAACCACGCCACGTGGAAATGCAAAACCAGTACACACGCTCCGTGAAATCCCAGGGCAACCGGCCGACGCGTGAAACCGTGGCGCGCGTGTTTTAGACTGCCGACAGCAAATGGCGCGGGATTGGTCCGATTCCGCTCAGCGGTCTTCGTTTGAAGAAAGAATTTGCAGCGTTCGATGCCGAACGCGTTTTTGGTCTGGCGGAAGTGCGCGCGGAAGAGCCCAGTGAGTGCATCAGCGCGGAGATTTTATTAGGTCATAAGAAACCCACGGATTGCCCCGTATTCGGCACGCGTTGTTTGCCGGGAAAGCCCTTGGGCCGATGGTTTCAACGGAGGATGCCTGTGCCGCCTAGTATCAATACCGATGACACCTCGTCGCAAACTGACGCAGTGCGCAAAACAAGATAACAAGGATCCCGTGGCGTTTTCGTGCCCGGCGCCGCTGATCGTTGCCTGTCGCGGCTTCAGCGGCGCAGGATGCGTTGCGCGCGCCGCAGGGACATCCGCTCGGGGAAAATTCGCGTATCGACGATCCGCGTGGTACCAAATGGAGTTCGCATCACCACCACTTGGATGCTCCGCGGTGACCCGTCCGATGATATGCTCGCGGGAGACCAGTTGCCGTGCATCTGCTGGGGGGCACGCTCTGCACGAATAGGCATCGCCTCTTCGATCCTGGAAATCGTGTACGCGGAAGCTCGCAAACGCCCTGGAGAAAAGATCATTGCGGTGGGCCTGCGAATCGGGAAACTCTCCAGCATCAGCCCCGACGCGCATACGTTTGCGTTTGAGACATTGACCCGGGAAACTCCTTGAGAGAACCTAAAGGTGGAAATAGAATGGTGCCCGAGGCGCCAGAATTGCCAAGTGTGCGGGGAAGAGTTCACCGTCGCGGACTTTGAAATGGCTTGCCCGAAGTGCGGCGAATATCGCAGCACCTGTATCAGCGGGACAGAACTGGATATTGCGTACCTGGAGCTGGAGGAGCCATGCGCGATGCCGAAGCCCAGGGCGGTAACGCGTTCCGGATCGTCTCCAGCCGCCTTGGTGAGCCACCGAAAGCGCTGATTTCGCCCGACGTGGTGGTGTGCGAAGACTGCTTGCGCGAAATGGGCAATCCACGCGACCGCCGCTTTCGCTATCCGTTTATCAATTGCACGAATTGTGGGCCGCGCTTCACCATTATTCGGGATATTCCTTATGAGCGGCCGCGCACGTCGATGGCTGCGTTCAAAATGTGCGCCGCGTGCCAGGCGGAATATGACGATCCCGCCAATCGCCGATTTCACGCGCAACCCAATGCATGCTGGGATTGCGGTCCGCAGGTGCTGCTGCTTTCCGCCGCTGGCGAGCGGATGGACGTTGCCGAACCGATTCGCGAAACCGCGCGGCTGTTGCAGGAAGGCAAGATTGTCGCGGTGAAGGGGCTGGGCGGATTTCATCTGGCATGCGACGCGAAGAATGAAGCGGCCGTAGATGTGCTGCGCGAGAGAAAACGCCGAGTGGAAAAGCCGTTCGCGATCATGGTGCGGGGTGCGGAGAACGTCGAGCGCTTTTGCACGCTGGACGAATTTTCGAAGAAGCAGTTGCTGTCGCGAGAGCGGCCCATCGTGCTGCTGCCGCGCAGGGCGGAAGCAGGAGTGGCCAGCGGTGTGGCGCCACGCAGTCGTTTCCTGGGCGTTTTCCTGCCGTATACCCCGCTGCATCACCTGCTTTTCACCAGCGCAAAATTCGATGCGCTGGTGATGACCAGCGGAAACCTGAGCGAAGAGCCGATTGCGATCGATAACGCGGAGGCTGTGCAGCGGCTGCGCAATCTTGCCGATGCATTCCTGGTGCACGACCGCGACATCCTGCGAAGGTGCGACGATTCTGTGGTGCGCGTTTCCGCCGGTCAGCCGCAGATGTTGCGCCGGTCTCGCGGCTATGTTCCCGTGCCGGTTGCGCTCGAGAGTGAGTCGGAGCCGATACTTGCCGTGGGCGGCGAGTTGAAAAACACGATTTGCGTGGTGCGTGGGAGCGAAGCGTTTTTGAGTCAACACCTCGGTGACCTGGAAAATCTGCAGAGTTATGGCTTTTTTGAAGAAGTCGTCGTGCATTTCCAGCGAATTCTGGAAGTGCAACCAAGAGTCGTCGCGCATGATCTGCACCCGGATTACTTTTCAACGAAGTGGGCGTTAGAGCGGGAGGGCGTGGAGCACATTCCCGTGCAGCACCATCACGCGCATATCGCTGCGTGCATGGCGGAGAATCATCTGGACGGAAAAGTGATCGGCATGGCCCTGGACGGCACCGGGTATGGCACGGATGGCGCGATCTGGGGCGGCGAAATTCTGATTGCCGATTACGCCCTGTTCGAACGCAGCGCGCATTTTCAATATGTGGCCTTGCCCGGCGGAGCGGCGGCAATCCAGGAGCCGTGGCGCGTGGCCGTAAGCTATTTGGCCAAGCACTATGGAAACGATGTTCAGGCGCTAAATCTTCCGTTTCTGAAAGAAATCGATCCGCAAAAACTGAATGTTGTGTTACAGATGGCTGAACGCGAGGTTCACTCACCGCGCACCTCCAGTTGCGGACGGCTGTTCGATGGCGTGGCTGCATTGGTTGGACTGTGCGCGACGGTCAATTATGAGGCCCAGGCGGCCATCGAACTGGAAATGGCGGCGCACGATTCCACCGACCAGAGCTCCTATCTATTGAACTTGATCCCGATGGGTTCCGGCTGGCAGATTGGGACGCGCTCGCTGTTTGATTGGTTGATTGCCGACATTAAAAAGGGTGCTAGCGTGGCGGACATGAGCCGTAGGTTCCACAACGGCCTCGTGGCGGTTCTTGTAGAAGTCGCGGAGAAAATCCGCGCGAAGCATGAACTCTCTCGTGTGTGCCTGAGTGGCGGCTGTTTCCATAATGTACTGCTGTTCGAGTCCTTGCTCTCCGCTTTGCGCGAGAAGCAGTTTGAGGTGTATTTTCACAGCGAAGTGCCGGCGGGAGACGGCGGAATCAGTCTCGGCCAGGCGCTGGTTGCCGCGCACGTTTTGAAGAAGAATGGAAAGAATATCTAGGAGAGAAAAATCCAGAGCCTCAGAGGCTAAAGCCCACGGATCCAAATTCTCTTCGGCACGGCTGAAGTCGTGCCCTCCCGAGTTACACCACAAAGCGGCGACGCAAAAACCCAAGAGAGAGATTCCTCACTCCGCAGACACCGTTCGGAATGACAAAGTGAGGCTTTTTGCGCAAGCGTTGAGGCCATGCGCTGCCGAAAATCATATGCGAGAGGGGTTCTAATGTGTTCCGTATTTGCGAGTGGCGGTGATCCCTTGGCCCTCGGTCACGGTCACGGTTTGTCCGGCAGCGACGGTCGATAGCTTGTCCACCTGACCGCTGGGCCAACGAATCTCGATAGCATCTGCTTGATTGAGTTGGCCGAGGCCGTAGGTCAGCACGAGTTCGCTAGCGGAGAGATAGCTCGAACCGCTGCGCATCATTTGCGACTCGGTTGTTCCGCCCGCGGTCAGCTTCACGATCGTTCCGATCCCGTCGCGATTGGATTTTGTGCCGACTAGTTTGATGCGCAAGCTTTTGTTGGCAGGCGAACCCGGGACGGCGTCGTTCACAAACAAAAACGCCGGTCCTCCGTTTGTGGAGAGCAGTAGATCCAGGCGCCCGTCATTGTTGATGTCGCCGTAAGCGGCGCCACGGCCGACGCGGGGCGTGTTGACTGCGGTGCCCAGAGTCTTCGTGACCTCTTGAAAATTTCCTTTGCCCACATTGCGAAACAGGTGCGGCGGCATGGCATACTTCACGTTAGGCTGCACGCGTTGGATGTCGCCATCGATGTGGCCATTAGCGATGAAGATGTCCGGCCAACCGTCCAGGTCGTAATCAAAAAAGAAGCAACCAAAGCCGAGGGTCAGAAGGGTGGCGCGGCCGATCTCAGAACGCGGCGCCTCGTCGACGAACAAACCTTTGCCTTCGTTGTGGTACAGCGAAAGCATCTGATTGGCAAAATTCGTGATCAGGATACTTGCCGCGCCCGAGCGATCGTAGTCCGCCGCGTCAACACCCATGCCTGCGCGTGCAACGCCATCCTCGCTGAACGCAATGCCCGCGACGACCGCTTTTTCCGTAAACGTGCCGTTGCCATTGTTGCGATACAACTTGTTGGGCTGCGTGTCGTTCGAAAAGAGAATATCCGGCCAGCCGTCGTTATCGTAATCGAGAATGGCGATGCCTAGCGTTTTGGAAGTCGGCTCAGCGAGTCCCGCCTTTTTTGTGGCGTCTTCAAACGTGCCGTCGCCGCGGTTGTGCCACAGCCGCACCGAGGTTCCTTTGTACGATTCCGGCGTGCAATACGATTTGCTCTTTCCATCGAGCGTGCAATAGAGATCGCCCTCGAGCGACCACTGCACATAGTTCGCAACGACCAGATCGACTTTGCCGTCCTTGTCGTAATCGATCCAAGCGGCGCTGGTGCTGAACTCTTTCGGGCCCATCAGCCCGGCTTTTTGCGTAACATCGGTAAAGGTGCCATTGCCGTTGTTGTGGAACAGATGACTCTGGCCCATGGTGGTGATGAACAGATCATCAAAGCCATCGTTGTCGTAGTCAGCAACGGCAACACCCATGCCAAAGAGTTCCACGTCCAGCCCGGCCTTGTGAGTGACATCGGTGAACGTGCCGTCGTGATTGTTGTGATATAGCTTGGACGTGGAGTGTTTCGAGGGGCGGCCGGGCCAGTCCGTGCCATTCACTGCAAAAATATCCTGCCAGCCATCATTGTCGTAGTCGATGAACGCGACACCGGGTCCCATGGTTTCAGGCAGGTATTTCTTGCCGAAGGCGGCGTTATTGTGAATGAAATGAATGCCAGCTTTCTGCGTGATATCGCGAAAAGTAACCGGCGAACTTGCTGGCGGACTGGTTGGTGCTTGTCCGGACAATGCGCTTGCCACCGCCAACCATGCCGCCGCGCACCAGACTCTGCTCAAGAAGTTGCCGCCTTCCCTTCGCGGCCGACGCCCAAAGCGTCAGCCACGCGGTTGATGTAGTTGAACCACGAGGCAATCAAGGTGATCTGCAGAATTCCGCGATCGTCAAAACCTACGGCGCGCAGCTTGGTGTGATCGTGCGGGCTGACTTGCGTGGCATCGCGCGTCAATTTCACAACGTAGTCCAGCATCACCTGGTCCTGCACGCTGATAGGCGCTGAGCGATAGTCACGCCGCAAGGCCTGCACCATTTCGTCCTTCAACGTGACGCGACGCAGAAACTCTGCGTGGGATTCGATTCAATAGACGCACCGGTTGGTGACTGACACCATCGTCGCGATCATCTCGTGCTGATCGCGACGCAGCGGAAGGTCGGGCGACATTAATGCGCCAAAGGTGCTGAAGGCGTGGAACAACACCTCCGGAAACAGGCTGTGTGAGCCCACGATACTGTTTTCAACTCCGTGGTTCAGGATGGGCACCGGCGTCGCGTACTCCATGGGATAGAGTTTTCTCTCCTCCATGATCGCGTCACGCACGCGCTCATCGTCTTCCATGCGAATCGTTTTGATCCAGGTCATGATTGCTTTCCTTTAACTTGGGAATAAGGATGTGCTCACCGGCCTACGCCCGCCGATGGTTTCTTTGCAGTAGCTGCCTGGGCCGCCACGGTCTTCTTTCCTGAAGGAGTTGCGCCCAGCGGCACAGATTCGTGTTCGTGGATGGGCTGCCGCTCGTTGTTGTCTTCCGGATGCAACTGCCGGTACGCGCCGGTCAGGGCTTGCGCGGATTCATCCGCTTTGAAGCGCAGGTAGCGATCGCGGTGCTCATTCGCGTGTGTCTCATCGCCCAATCCGGTGTAGCAGAGCATCAGGTTGTAATTTGCCTGCAGATCTTCGGGATCAATTTCCAGCGTTTTCTGGAGTTCCTTCACGGCATCCGCATAGCGTTTTTGCAGGAATAACACGCGCCCCAATTCGTTATGCACGACACGGTCTTGCGGATACTGTGCGAGAACCGCCTGAAGCACTTTGCCGGCCTCGTCGTATTGGCCTTCTTCCTTCAGCACGCGGGCGTAAAAGTAGTTGGCACGGGCCAGGCCCGGCTTCAGCTCCAGCGCCTTCAGCAGAACCTCCTTGGCGCCCGTGGTGTCGCCCTCTTGCGCACGCACGCGGCCGACGTTGGTCCAGCCATCGAAGTTTTGCGGATCCATCTTGGTGATTTCCGTGAACGCCTGCTCGGCGCCTTTCAAGTCGCCTTGCAGGAACAGGCCAATTCCGTAGTCGTTCCAGCGTGTCCAGTCGTCCTTGGACCAAATCACTTCGGGCGCAGGAACCGGCGCGGTGTGCGGCAACACGCGCAGCGTCTTGGTGTCTTCCGCCACGACAATGATCGGAACATCGGGAATTCCTTTTGCCGTGCTGGAGACCTTGGACTGGTCCAAGTTAAACGCAACGGTCCGGTCGTCGTAGTCGTGGGTGACTTGAGGATTCGAATTCACGGAATCCTGTTTCCCGGCAAAGGCAAATTGCGTGTTGAACCACAGAAACTTCCGGTAGTTCAACTTGGAATGCAGCGTGATGTGTTCGCCGGTATTGTCCGGAACGTGCATCCGGAAGTGCACGGTGTCTGCCGCGCCCGGAGGGATCAGGTGAACGTAAACGACGGCGCGGCTGGCCCAGGCATTTCGTTTGTTGATGGGATTGCCGTGCGCATCGATCTGCAAGGACTTGTAGAAATGCGCACCAGGTTCAACAGGGCCTTTTCCGTCGTCGTCCGCCTTGCCACTCCAGAAGATGGTCTGCCCTTTGTCGTCGGTGGCCTGCAATTCCAGCCACACATCGAAGGCGTCGACGGTTCCGCCAGGGAAGAAGTGGCCAACCTTGCGCGTGCGGACGACAACGTCGACCAGCACATCGTCGCCGCGACGCACGGCTGCATCCACGCGTCCCAAGGGAGCGGTGATTGGGCGCGCCTCGCCCGCCGGGCCGCGCGGCAGCGAAGTATCTGCTTCCTCGCCGACGGCAAATGTGGTGGAGAGCTCCTGCTTCGGCGGCTTGTTGGCGTTTGCCTGCCCTTCATAATTGCCTGTGGGAGAGATCGCGAAAATGTCTACACTGAGTTGCTTGTCCTGCAGAAATTTCTGGCTTGCCAACAATTGCGCCGCGTCTTCATTTGCCGTGGGCACCGCCGTGTTTGCGCCAGGGAAGCGGTGGGAGTGGACGTAGCCATTGATGTTGCCTTCGTCCTTCGACGGCACCAGCGGCATGTGGCAGTCAGAGCAAACCATCGGTGTAGCGGGGTAATAAAACGAGCGCGCGCCCTGGCCCGACACGCCGCTGGCCTGCCAGTTGTCGTATTCGTTGAACCCGCGAATCCAGCGGTAGTTGTTTAACGGCTGGTCCAAATGCACTTTGTGGCAGCCAGAGCAGAATTCTGGAACCTGTTCGCGCATGAAGGGTTTCAGGAAAACGCGGCGATGTGGCTCAGGATTCAAGCGCGTCACGAAATCGTGCAAGCGCCGGACCATCGGATTGCTGCTTGCCGCCAGAGCGTGGAGTTTTGGATATTCCAGCAGGAAATCGCCCTGGCCCATGGTGCTCTTCACTTCCACGATGCTGTGGCACATCATGCAGCTCAAACCAGCCCTGGCCTCGGGCTTGTCGACGTTTTGCGCGATAGGCTGATCCATCATGCCGCTGAACAGCAATGCCGGATCGTGGCACCCGGCGCACCATTTGGACGCCTGCACGCCATCCACTTCCTGCATGTACTCAATACTCTTGCGATACCACTGATTGTTGAAGGAAGAAAAATGATGAACGGAACTTTGCCATTGCTTGTAAATGTCAGAGTGGCAACGTTCGCAGGCCTGGGATTGCAGAAAATAGTTTGAGGGAATGTATTTCCCATCGGTGGTTTGCGCGGAACTGGGAAAAAACTTGCCGTGAGGCCCGTCGCCTTCGTTTTCCATGGTGGCGGGCGAAATGGCGGGATTGCCGACACGATAGTAGCTTTGCCATGCCACATTGCGTGCCCACCACGCGCCAGCGGCAACACCGGTGGTGGCTACCAGCAGCAGCGCGAATCGCATCGTGCGTTCTAAAGGGCTAACGCCGAGCCAGCCGCGCTCCAACATCCACGCAGCAGCAAGAAGAATTACGGCGACGGCGCAAAACGCGATGTGCGCGTACAGCCACGTCTTGAAGCGGTGCGGCGTGCCGATGACGATCAGCACAATACCAAGGGCGGCGCCCACAGCCAGCAACAACCAGCCAAATTTTGCGAGAAGAGAATCCTTGCCGAGGCCCCGAAACAAATACACCAGCAGGCCCAGAGCTACCAGCACACCGAGACCGGAGTGCAGGGCCACATTCGCAAAATAAAAAATTGTGGCAGAAGGCAGGGCGTAAAGATAAACCGCGGTGAGCACCAGAACGAAAACGCTCAGGGAGCGCCAGCGTTTCATTCCCATTCCCCCAATCAGACTCACTTCGCCTTGGATTATCCCCCAAAATCAGAAATGCGGCCGGAGTTCCCTCCGGCCGCAGAGTCTTTGTTGGGGTGCTTCCGGTGTCGGCGAGGCTTATGCCTACCTGGGAAGCGACTGCAAAGTTGTACTGTTTATAAGATGGGGTCGGACGGTTGACAATAGTGCGAAACAATTAGAAGCGAAAATCCTCTGTAATCCCTTTACTTTCAGTAATTTGGTACGCCCTGCCCGCCGGCAGCTCAGAGTGTTCTTCGGTTCTGGCCGCTGGGCCACTCGATCACAACCCGGTCGATTTCGTCGTGCTGCCCGAGACCAAACGTTGCGGGCAGTTCCGATTGCGAAAGATAACTGGAACCGCTGCGCACGACGCGCGATTGCACCTGGCCGTTCACGAATACTTTTACGGTGGCGCCAATCGCATCGCGATTCGATTTTGTGCCCACCAGCCGGAAGCGAATGCTTTTGTTTTTCGCCAGAAGATCGTTGCGGTAGAGATAGGCGGGGCCATTGTTGGTGGTTAGAAGCACGTCGAGATCACCGTCGCGATCGAAATCGCCAACCGCCAAGCCGCGCCCGACTTTTGGCAGATCGAATCCCCCGCCGATTTCTGATGCCACATCGTGAAAGTTTCCGGCGCCAAAATTCTTAAAGAGTTGCGCCGGTTGGGCATAGCCGACATTACCGCGGATGTTTCTGACGGTCTCGTCGATGTGGCCGTTGGCCACGGCGATATCCAGCAGGCCATCGAGATTGGCGTCGAAGAAAACACAGCCAAAGCCCAGGGTGTTCCGGGAAGCGGCGCCGAGTCCCGTTTGCATGGCGATGTCGTCGTAGCCTTTTCCCGTGGTGCGATAGAGACCGATCATCTCATTGTCAAAATTGGTGATGATGATGCCGGGGCGGCCGGAATTGTCCAAGTCCGCCACATCCACACCCATTCCGGCGCGCGCTTTGCCCTCAGCGCTGAAGGCGAGACCGGCTTCGACGGCGACGTCCTTGAACTTGCCATTGCGCAGATTGCGATAGAGCTTGTTGGGCTGCGTGTCGTTGGCGACCAGAATATCCGGCCAACCGTCCTGGTCGTAGTCGAGCATGGCCACGCCCAGTGATTTGGAACTACTGTCGAAAATTCCGCTGGTCGCGGTCACATCCTCGAACGTGCCGTTGCCCCGGTTGTGATACAGCCAGCAGGTATCGCCGCGATACGCTTCTGGTGTGCAGTAGGACTTATTTTTTCCGTCGAGGCTGCAGAACACATCACTCTCCGCCGACCAGCGAACATAATTGCACACCAGCAAATCCAGGAAGCCGTCGCGGTCATAGTCGAACCAGATGGCCGAGGTGCTCAAGCCAGACTTGCCAGCCAGGCCGCTCGATTTGGTGACGTCGACGAACGTGCCTTTGCCGGTGTTGCGAAATAAGTGGCTCTCTCCCACGCAGGTAATGAAAATATCCGGAAAGCCGTCGTTGTTGTAATCGCCGACAGCCACGCCCATGCCATACATTTCCACGTCGAGACCCGCGGCCTTTGTGACGTCGCTAAACGTCCCGTTGCGATTGTTGCGATACAGCTTCATGGTGGTTCGCTGGCGCTTGTGCCCCGGCCAATCCATCGCGTTCACCAGCAGAATGTCTTGCCAGCCGTCCGCGTCGTAATCCAGGAAGGCGCAGCCGGAGCCCAGGGTTTCCGGTAGGAGTTTGCCGCCATACGAACCGCTGTTCTGCCGAAAATGAATGCCGGCGGAGTCGCTGACGTCGCTCAAGCGAAAGTCCGGCGAGGCCGCGGCGATGGGCAGGGGTAGAGCGCTAGCGAGAATTCCGACGCTCACTCCCTGACGTATGAAATCACGGCGCTTCACGGAAGATTTACCAGCCCGTTGCGGATCGCGTACACCACCAGCTCCGCGGTCTTATGGATACCCAGAGCATCCATAATGTTCGCGCGATGGACTGACACCGTGTTTACGCTCAGGTTCAACTCCGTGGCAATTTCTTTGTTGGATTTCCCGGCCACGATGTGTTGCAGGATTTCCAATTCGCGCTGCGTCAGGCCGGTGTCGCGCTCGCCCTTCAACGTGCCGCCGCGGGAAATCTGCGGATCGAGGACCGTTTGTCCATCCGCCACTTTCTTGATGGCGCTCACCAGGTCCAGGTCCATGGCATTTTTTAGGATGTAGCCGCGCGCGCCGGCCTCCATGGCCTGGCGCACCAGTGTGTCCTCTGAGTGCATGCTTAGCATCAGGATCGCAGTGTCTGGCAGCTTCTTCAAAATCTGGCGTGTGGCGTCGATGCCATTCACTTGCGGCAATGCGCAATCCATCACAATCACGTCGGGCCGCAACTCCTCTGCGCGCTTCAGCGCTTCGGCGCCGTCACTGGCCTCGCCCACCACTTGAAACGACGGCTCGTCTTCCAGCATGCGGCGAAAACCGCGGCGCACCAGCGCGTGGTCGTCCACCAGCAGGACTTTCAGCTTATTCGGCATGCGACTTCACCATCTCGCGCGGAATGCGTAGGTGTACGCGCGTTCCGCCGGTGTCCACGGACGCGACAGTCACCGTGCCGTCAAGGATTTCGGCGCGTTCGCGCATGGCCACCAGGCCGATCCCCGGCTGGCCCGTAGCGGGGGCAAATCCCTTGCCATGATCTTCCACTTCCATCTCCAATTCCGCGGGATTAAAACGCAGGCGAACCCACGCTTCTTTTGCTCCGGAATGTCGCGTGACATTGTTAAGCGCTTCCTGTAGCACGCGATAAATCTGCACGCCCGCCGCGGTCTCTACCGGATAGGCTGCGCCAGACTTCTCGTAGTGAAGCACAAGGCCCGTCTGCCTTTCCACTGTGGGAATGTACCAATCCAGCGTGCTCTCCAGGCCTGCTTCTTCCAGCAACACGGGATGCAGCGCTTGCGACAGGCTGCGGATGTTGTTCAGCGTGGTCTGGGCAATTTCTTGCACTTCAAGCAAATCTCCACGCAGGGGTGAATTCTCCCCCGTGTGATTTCCCGCGCGGCGCAACATCAGCCCGATAGCCGTGAGCACCTGGCCGAATTCGTCGTGGAGTTCTCGAGAAATATGGCGCAACGTGGATTCCTGCGTGGCGATGAGCTTTTGCGCCAATTCGCTGCGTTGTGACGAAAGCTCCGCCATGTGTGCGAAGATCTGACGGTTGTAGCGAATGAGATACAGGCTGGTGACAACGATCGCAAGCAGGATCGCCGCAAGAAAGAAATACAACTGGCGCTGCACGCGGTCATAAATCTGCTTGATGCCCGCTTCTGCTTGTTGCTCGCCCTCGTTGTTCTGCACCAGCAAACGGGAAACCGCAGAGTTGAGCGCGGCCTGGCGGGGCTGCAGCGTATTGCGGATCTGTTCGCGGGCGGGGGCTTCGTTTCCGTTGCCGGCTAGCGCAAACATGCGGTCGGTGGCGTCCCAGAACTGCGCCAAAGACTGGCTGAGGTAGCGGCGCTGGTCGCTGGTGCGCGTGGCTTCCGCCAAGGTTTCTTCCTGCCCCAGCGCCACGTCCAGATCGTTGCGGATGCGGTCGAACTGCGCGCTCCACGCTGCGAGCGGGTAAGGCTCGCCGGCATCGAGCATATCGCGCATGGCCAAGCCGATGGAGTTCACATCATTCTGGATGCGCAGAAGCTGCAGCGAGTCTTTGCGATTGCGGTCGACCATCCCTGATTGCAGCTTGCGGATCCCCGAGAACTGCATGGTGATATAGGTGGCGTACGCAAGCACCGCGACAATAGTGATGATGAGCCCAAAATACAGGGCGCGGGTCGGACCATGTTGTGCAGCGGGAATTTTCTCCACGTGGAAGAGGATATAACGCTTGCGCGGGTGGCACCAACTCGCACGCGGCAGTCACGCTTGCAGCCATCCTGTCGGTGGTACACTGCTGACGCTTTCGTGGCATCAATGTATGGGAGAAATTGCCGCATGATCGATGTCGGGCTCATCGGATTTGGACTGGCGGGGAAGTGTTTTCATGCCCCGGTAATTCGCGCGGTTCCTGGGCTGCGATTAGCCGCCATTGTGCAGCGTAGCGGTGATGAGGCCGCGCGAATGTATCCGGACACACGAATTTTGCGCAGCGTCGAAGAACTACAAGCGCTTGAAACGATTCGGCTGGTGGTGATTGCTACCCCGAACCAGACCCACTTTCCATTGGCTAAACAATGCCTGGAGGCGGGTCGCGACGTGGTGGTCGACAAACCGTTTGCGACCAGCGTTGCCGAAGCGGTTGAACTCTTTCACATCGCAACCAAGAAGCAGCGGCTGTTGACTGTGTACCACAACCGGCGATTCGACGCGGATTTTCAGGCCGCCCGCGACGTGATAAACGCGGGTGCACTGGGAAAAATCGTGCGGTTTGAATCACATTATGACCGCTATCGACGCAGCTCCAAAGTTGGTGCGTGGCGGGAAAAGCCCGGGCCCGGCAGCGGCGTATTGTTCGACCTTGGGCCACATCTGATCGATCACGCCCTGACGCTGTTTGGGCGGCCCGAGGCCGTTAGCGCGGACATACGAATCGAGCGGGCGGGATTCTCCACGGATGATGCGTTCGACGTAACGATGCGTTACGCGGGTAGCCTGCGCGCGGAATTGAAGGCCACCATGTTGTGCGCCACGCCGCGGCCGCGAATGATTCTGCTGGGTGACAAGGGCAGTTACGTGAAAAGGGAATTTGACCCGCTGGAGAATTCCTTACGGACTGGAGCAGTACCTCAGGGCGATTCCTGGGTGCTGGAAAAGGAAGAAAACTGGGGCGAACTGACGATTGCCGAAGACGGCACGATGCAAAAGAGCAAAATTCCTTCAAAAGGGGACTGGCGCGAGTTTTACGCGAACGTGCGCGACGCTTTGCTGGGGAAGGCCGTGCTGCTGATTACGCCGCAGCAAGCTTTGGATGTGATGGTGGCGCTGGAATTGGCGGCCGAAAGCAACGCGAAACGATGCGCGGTGCCCTGGCGCGACGTACAGTTGTAGAAATCGCAACAGAGGCAGAGAACTGGCGCACGTCGTATAATGCGGGATTCGGGGAAGGAGCCGACAAGGCCCATGAAGATCGAACTTGCGCCCTCGGTATTGGCGTCGAACTTCGCGCAACTCGGCAGCGAGGCCCAGCAGGCGATTGAAGGCGGCGGCACGCTGCTGCACGTGGACATTATGGACGGCCATTTTGTGCCGAACCTTTCGATGGGGCCGCCGGTAGTGCGAAGTTTGCGCAAAATGGTCAACGTGCCACTCGATTGCCACCTGATGATTGAGAACCCCGATCAGTTCATCCCGTTGTTTGCGGAGGCGGGAGCGGACTGGATTTCCGTGCACCAGGAAGCCTGTGTGCACCTGGATCGCACGCTACACCTGATCGCGTCGCACGGCTGCAAGCCGGGAGTGGTGATCAATCCGGCGACGCCTGTGGAGATGCTGACGGAGGTGCTGGATTTGGTGCACCACGTACTGGTGATGAGCGTGAACCCGGGCTTTGGCGGACAGAAATTCATCCCGAATGCGCTGAACAAGATTGTGGCACTGGCTCGGTTGCGCGCGGAGCGAAAACTGGGGTTCCGCATTGAAGTGGACGGCGGCGTCGATCTGGAAACCGTTGCGGACGTGGTGAAGGCTGGCGCGGAGTTGCTGGTGGCGGGCAGCGCGGTATTCTGCCACGGCGATATTCGCACCAGCGCGCAACGATTATTGGAAGCGGCGCGAAGCGCAAGTCTGACGCGGGCGTAATTCCATCACTACGCTCAGCAGAATGTCATTGTTCGCGAAGCGCAACCACGGGATCCACTTGCGTGGCGCGCAGCGCCGGGATGTAGCTGGCCACAAAGGCAATGGCAAGCAACAAACTGGAAACTGCCGCGAGCGTGACCAAATCCGTCGAAGCAACGCCGTAGAGAACGGAGTGCAAGCCGCGGAATAGCAAAAAGGCGAGCACGATGCCTATGGCCGTCCCAATCAACGCCATCGTCATTCCCTGCTTTAACACCATGCCCAAAACATTTCGGCGCTGAGCTCCCAGTGCCGAGCGAATGCCGATTTCGTGGGTGCGCTGGCTGACGGAGTAGGACACCACGCCGTAGACGCCTACGGTGGCCAGCACCAAGCCGAGCATTCCGAAAGCGCCTACGAGCATGGCGCCGAGCCGCGCCGGCAAGAGCGGTTTACCGTACTCGACGTGAGCTTCCATGGTGTTGACGTCAAACACCGGCAAACTCCCATCGAGTTGTTGTATCTGGTCGCGCACCGGGCCAACCAGGCGAAGCGGATCATCCTGCGAGTAAACCATCAGCGTTGCGGCAGCGACGTAGCGTTGGGCCACTGGAAAATAGACGAACAGCTGTGGCGTTTCATACAGAAAAGTGTACTTTCCCGTCCGAGTCAGACCCACGACTTGAATTGCCGGCCCATCCTTTTCAGTCCGGAATATCTTGCCAGTGGGATCCTGGCCGGGCCAAATCTTGTTCGCGAAAGTTTCGTTCACAATGGCAACTTTCGGCGCAGTGGCAGAATCGGCTTCGGTAAATTCCCGGCCCTTGATGACGTGAACGCCGACGGCACGGAAATAATCGGGCTGAACCTGGTTATTGAAAGAAGTTTCCGCGCTCGACTTATTGTCAACCGGCTGGCCGTCGGGATAAACGTTGACGATGTCGTTTTCGTAGCCCATAGGGATGTACGCGGCAAAGGAAGCGTCGCGCACGCCGGGCAATGATTTCACGCGGTCGCTGATCTGCTTGTAGAATTGCTGGCCGCGTTCCTCGCTATAGCCTTGCAGGCCCAGGTCCACGGACATCATCAGGGTGTGATCGACGCGAAATCCCATGTCGACGTTCGCCGAATTCTGAAAGCTGCGTATGAAAAATCCGGCGCAAGCCAGCAACAGCAGCGACACCGCAACCTGTGCGACGACCAGCGCATTACGGAAACGATGATGTCCCGTGGAGCCGCCTCCCGAACGCCCGCCCACTTTCAGCGTGTCTGCCAGATCGGTTCGGTGGGCCTGCAATGCGGGCATCAACCCCGCAACAATCCCGGTGATCAACGCGACAAGAAAGCTGAAAGCGAATACCCGCCAATCCACACGCAGATCGAATAGGTGCAACGGCAAATCCGTGGGGATGCGGATGGACATCAGAGCCATGGCAGCCCAGCGCGCGAAAACCAACCCGGCAATTCCGCCGCAGAGGGCCAGCAGGACGCTCTCGGTTAAAAGCTGTCGGATCATCCGCCCGCGGCTGGCGCCCAGGGCGAAACGCATGGCCAGTTCTTTTCTACGCCCGTTGGCGCGCGCCAGGATCAGGTTTGCCACGTTCGCGCAAGCGATCAGCAGCACCAGTCCGGCCAGCGACATGAATACCCAAACGGCTTTGGACATGAATGCGCCCAATCCGGGCTCAGGCCGCGCGTTCAATTCCGGGATCACGAGCAGCGACATGTCTTTATGGCTTTCGGGGAATTCCTGCGCCAAGCGACGATCAGTGGGCTGCGCGGCGGCAAGTGCCTGCGTGGGAGTCATACCCGGTTGCAGTCTCGCCAAGACCCGCAAGTAGGTGGCCCCGCGCTTATTGAGATCATCGGCCGACTTGGGATCGAGCAAACTCATAGTGGTGACGGGGATGTAAAAATCAGGCTCGAGGAAATAATAAGCACCGTGGTAGCGTTCCGGGGCAACGCCAATAATGGTGAATGGGTGCTTATTCACCTGCACGCTTCGCCCGACGATGTCCGGATTGCCGCCAAATCGCGTCTGCCAATATTTATAGCTGAGAACGATTAGCGCATCCTTGCCGGGGACCCAGCCTTCATCAGCGGCGAAGGTGCGACCGCGAGCCGCCTCCAGCCCGAGCATCGAAAAATAGTTGCCGGTAACGAGTTCCGCCCAGGCGCGCGTCGGCCGCCCTCCCGCCTGCAGGTTTACGGGATCGGGGACGTAGCCAATCATGTCGGAAAACACGGCCTTCAGTTGGCGGTAGTCCTGAAAATCGGGATACGAAAGGGGAATGGGAAAATCCAGGCCGCGCTGTTTCGTGGCCACGACCACAAGTTGCTGCGGGTCTTTAACCGGCAACGGTCTCCACATAACTCCGTTGAATAAGCTGAAGATGGACGTGTTCGCTCCGATGGCCAGCCCTAGCGCCAGCACGGCGACAATCGAGAAACCGGGACTCTTAATCAGCATGCGCCAGGCGTAACATAAGTCCTTCCACAGGTTTTCCATGGGCTCCTCCCCCACACTATTCCACTGCCATCTGGGCATATCGAAGTCCGACCGACGGACTGCGCTTATCGCCTGACAGCAAAGCACTTAAGGGGAGATGGCTGGCCAGAATTGTGCGGGGATTGGTCGTTTCTGGGACTTGCTTGTCGCGGAATCGGACATCTGGATGCGGTATGACCAGCGCAGACTTTCGACTTGCTTGCTTTGCCTGGGTATACATAATGGTGGCTCATTTCAGCGCACCGTTGTTGGAATCGTGGAGTTGGCGCATGGGTTCAAACATTAGATTGACGGCCGGGGATGGCCACCAATTGGGGGCGTATGCCGCGAAAAGCACCGGCCCCGCGCTCGCAGCCGTTGTCGTGGTGCAGGAAATTTTTGGCGTGAACCGGCACGTCCGGTCCGTCGCCGATGATTACGCCAGCCAGGGATTCTGGGCCATCGCTCCCGCGCTGTTCGATCGCGTTGAGCCGAATCTCGAACTCGATTACAACCCCACGGATGCGTCGCAAGGCATGCAGATTGCAAATCAACTTGGCATGGAAAACGCTTTGAAGGACGTTGACGCGGCAATCAGTTATGCGGGCAGTTGGTTACGAGGCAAGAAAGTTGGCGTCGTAGGGTACTGTTTTGGCGGAACGCTCGCGTGGCTGGCGGCCACACGTCTAAATCCACATGCAGCTGTGTCCTATTACGGCGGGCGGATTGCGCAATATGCGGCTGAAGTTCCGCGTTGCCCCGTCACGCTGTATTTTGGCAGCAAAGATAAGCACATCCCACCTTCCGAAATTGAAAAAATTCAGCGGGCGCATCCGGAATTGCCAGTGTTCCTCTACGATGCGGGGCACGGTTTCAATTGCGACCAACGCAAGGACTACGCGCCGCAGGCCGCGAGCCTGGCGCGCCAACGCACACTCGAATTCTTCCGCAAACACCTGGTCGACGGTTGAACTGCCTTGCTCGAAGGCTGTCGCAACAGTGATGCATATGTGTGTTTCCATCAGATCAAAAAGCAATTTAGGGTTCGGCGGGAGAAGTAGCGAGAGAAGCGACCTGGTGCTTCGGATCGATGCTGACGCCCATCTTGTCGAGGAGGTCGAGGCCGAGAATGCCGTCGATCGGGGAGCTGCATGCTTTGCCGATGGGGCTGAGGTCAATGGCGGCTAACTTCACATTGCTCAGATGATGGCTGCCAAGTGCCAGCTCCGGCAAGAAAACTTCGCGCGCGCGGGTGGCAGCGGTTCCGCTCCACGACGTGATTTGAATCTGCTTGGAGCGGCCCGAGGAAAACGTCTTGATGTTCAGAACAGTGGTTGCGCCAGTATCCTCGCAGGAAGCGCATATCCGTCGAGTCGATGCGCAGCTCGACCACCGGCAAGACGTCGCAGCGTTCGATAGGGATTTCGTCCGCGGAGATGTTGGCCTGCGGGCGCGCAGCAACTGGGCTGAGGATGCCCACGAGAGCCACCCGGAAAACAACGGGGAAGCGACACACCGCCATGCCGAATAGGATGCCGCGCGAGCAAAGAGGTGCAGATCGCAGTCGTGTCCGCGAAGTAGGAGCGAGAGATGGAGATTGCCCACAGGCTGGGACAAGGTGTGGGGCAATCGTGATTGGGATTTTACGCTGCGATCGATACGATCTTGGTCTTGCTGCGCGTGGTCTTCTTCTTGGGACCTTCCGCCAATTCACGCTCGGCACGGATCCAGTCTTCCAGTGGATTTCCGGGCGCGCCGCGGCGCTCCAGATAGATATGATAGGCACGCAGTGCGATTTCTTCCTGCGTCGGGGGCTGACGTTTCACTTGCTTGGGCTTCTTTACTTCGGGCGAGTCACTTGCCCTCGTCTTCGACATAAACTGCTCCTTTCAACTGCACTTCTATTTTAATCGCCGATTGACGCGATGTAACACCAGAGTGCAATCAATTTTCGAATTGTTTCCATCGAATTACCGGTAGCTGTCGCCGGTAAGTCCGCGGGGTCTGGGTTTCAATGGATGTTACTTCGAGGCGGCTAGTACGGTGTCGGTGTCAACGGTAGCGTCCAGAGGCGTGCCGCGTGCGATCACGGCTTCCGTGCCGCGTTTGAACAGTGCCAACTGTCCGACGACCGGGATCAACACCGTCGCGCTGGGCGGTTTAGCCTGGCCTTCGATTGCGGCAGTGCGCCGGGGAGCAAGAAAAAACCCGGTTTACCAATTAGACAGATAGCGAGCGTTCTGATCGCAGCATGGTAACGAATAGAAAGCCCCACCCTCCCGAGCGAGAGTGGGGCGGTTAGAAATGAAACAACGGACTCCTCACGCTACGCGACAGTGATTTCCTTGCTCGCGTACACGTCCTGAATCGAGTTCAGCAGCTTTATGCCTTCCGCCATCGGGCGTTGGAAGGCCTTGCGTCCGCTAATGAGCCCCGTACCGCCGGCCCGCTTGTTGACGACTGCAGTTGCCACGGCTTCTTCGAAGTCATTGGCACCGGAAGCCCCGCCGGAATTAATCAGGCCCGCGCGGCCCATGTAGCAATTTGCCACCTGGTAACGCGTCAGGTCGATAGGATGATCACTGGTGAGGTCGGTGTAAATGCGCTTGTCGAATTTGCCGTAACTGGAGTCGCCCATGTTCAGCGCTTGATAGCCGCCATTATTTTCCGGTAATTTCTGCTTGATGATATCCGCCTGAATGGTCACGCCCAGGTGATTCGCCTGGCCGGTAAGGTCGGCGGAAACATGGTAGTCCTTGTCCTTCTTAAAAGCGGAATTGCGCAGATAGCACCACAGCACGGTGGCCATGCCAAGCTCATGGGCCTGTGCGAAGGCGTGGCTGATCTCAATAATCTGCTGGTCGCTGTTGGCCGATCCAAAATAAATCGTTGCGCCGACCGCGGCTGCGCCCATGTCGTAGGCTTCCTGAACGGTGCCGAACAGGATCTGGTTGAACTGGTTCGGGTAGGTGAGCAGCTCGTTATGGTTGATCTTCACGATGAAAGGAATCTTGTGCGCGTACTTGCGGGCGACAGATCCGAGAACGCCGAAGGTTGACGCAACCGCGTTGCACCCGCCTTCGATGGCCAGCTTGATGATGTTTTCGCCGTCAAAATAGTCGGGATTCTTGGCAAAGCTGGCGCCGGCGGAGTGCTCGATGCCCTGATCCACCGGCAAAATCGAGAGGTACCCGGTGCCGTTGAGGCGCCCGTTGAAAAACATGCGGTGAAGATTGTTGAGCACCCGCAGATTGCGATCGGAAACCGCGTAAATACGATCGATGAAATCCGGGCCGGGCAGGTGCAGCCGCTCCTTGGAAATTTTAGGGTTCTTAAAGCCAAGCAGGGATTCCGCTTTGGCTCCCAAGAGTTGTTCGATTGCGCTTGTTGTTGCTGTTGCCATGAGTAATTTTCTCCTAGAGTGAAAGAATCTCGAACGGAAGTGAACGGATTCAGCGCCGGTTATCGTGAACCACAAGTCACCGGAAGGCGGGCAGCGTCATGGTGCTCAGGAAGAGCCTGAGGTGCGTCACTCAACTTCCATGCCGAGGAGCACCAGATCGAAGCGAGGAAGCTCGCCGTCTTTCAGCTTCCAGTATGCGCGAAAAGCCTGCCCATATTCCAGTAAAGGTTTAGCGAAAGTATCGATCATCGAACACACAATCCTTGCATGGGCTTGGCCCGGCCTATGCGGTTACGGGTTTGGTCGTCACGACGCAGGGAGCGGGGCGTACGTCAAGATCCTCTTCCCCAATCCGGCGCCACGAGCGGCCGTCGCGCTCCAGAAGCTCCTCGCCTTCCCCGGGACCCCACGAGCGCGCGGAGTAATTGGGAAACCCGCGAGGCGGCAGGGCGTGCCACACGTCAATGATGGGCTGAATGACCCTCCAGCCCGCTTCCACCATGTCTGCGCGCTGAAACAACGTGGCGTCGCCGGCCATGCAGTCGCGAAGCAGACGCTCGTATCCAGTGCCATGCTCGGCGCCAAAGTAGGTTTTGTAGTCAAAATCCATATTGACGAGCCCCAGGCGCATGACCGAGCCGGGTACTTTGGCCCCGAAGCTCAGAGAGATGCCTTCGTCCGGTTGAATGTGAATCACCAGGCGATTGGTTTCCAGATTTTTTACCGCGGTATTGCGAAACAGGACGAAAGGCGTACTCCGGAACTGAATGACGATCTCGGTGGCCCTTTTCGCCAGGCGCTTTCCGGTGCGCAGATAAAAGGGCACGCCTGCCCAGCGCCAATTGTCGATTTGCAGCTTCATAGCGACGAAAGTTTCCGTGTTGGAATTCGGCGAAACGTCAGGTTCCTGGCGGTAGCCGACCACGTGCTGGCCATCGATAAATCCTTCGCCGTACTGCCCGCGTACCATGTTCGTCAGAACGTCTTCGGGAGCCAGCGGCTGAATCGCATGCAGCACTTCCGCCTGCTTGTTGCGAACTTCGTCGGCATCGAAAGAAATCGGTGGCTCCATGGCCGTCATAGTCATCAGCTGGAAAAGATGATTGGGAACCATGTCGCGGAGAGCGCCGGCAGTTTCGTAAAAGCCGCCGCGGTGTTCTACACCAACCGTTTCAGCGGCGGTGATCTGGACATGATCGACGTAATTCCGGTTCCACAGCGGTTCGATAATGTTGTTGGTGAAGCGGAAGACCATTACGTTCTGCACGGTCTCTTTGCCTAGGTAGTGATCGATGCGGTAAATCTGCCTTTCGCTGAGCACTCTCTTCAATTCAGCGTTGAGGAGCCGGGCGGATTCCAGGTCGTGGCCAAAGGGTTTTTCGATAATTACGCGGGCCCACCGGCCATTCTCTTCCTGAACCAGGCCGGCGTTGCCAAGCTGTTGCACGATGGGTGCGAAAAAGCGCGGAGCAACCGCGAGATAGAAAAACTTGTTGCCGCCGGTAGTGTGCAATTTCTCGACTTCGCTGATCTGCTGCTGCAAGCGCTTGTAGGCTTCGGGGTCCTGGAAATCGCCTTTTACGTAATAGATACGCTGCGAAAGCCACTCCCACATCTTGAGGTCAATGGGATCGTGAGCGAAATTCGGTAACTCTTCACCCAGAGTCCTGCGAAACGCTTCGGTGGTGAGGTCATTTCCCGCGAAGCCGACAATGGCGAATTGTTTGGGAAGCACTTCTTCCTGTGCCAGGTTCAGGATCGCGGGAATCAGTTTGCGTTTGGTGAGATCTCCGGTAGCGCCGAAGATCACCATAACGCAGGGATTACCCGCAGAGGGGATGTCCACTAGATGGGAACTCATGAGCGATGTCCTGTTCTACAGGCGGATTTTGCTGAACTTGAGAACCCAGTGAATGCTAACGAACGCCGGCATATTTGCCAGTGGCTTCGAGCAACGTCTTGAACGCGTCGGCGAACAGCTTGACGCCATCCACAACCAGCTTGTCGGTGACTTCCTTCATGGAGATGCCCGCCTTGGCAAGATTCTCCATTTCCTTGGTGCCGCCTTCGACATCCTCGGTCAAGCTGTTGCGCAGTTTGCCGTGGTCGCGGAATGCATCGAAGGTGGCCGGAGGAATTGTGTCCACCGTATCCGCGCCGATGAGTTCCTCGACGTAGAGGACATCGCGGTAGCGAGGATTCTTGGTGCTGGTGCTAGCCCAGAGCAAGCGCTGCGTCTGCGCGCCCTTGGCCGCAAGCGCTTTCCAGCGCGGCGCGGCAACCAATTCCTGATACTTGCGGTAGGTGAGCTTGGCGTTCGCGATGGCGATTTTGCCATGCAAGCTGTCCAGAAGTTGCTTCTGCGGGCCGGTTGCGGCCTTCTCCATTTCCTCGAGCTTGGAATCAATCAGGGTGTCGATGCGGCTCACGAAGAAGCTGGCGACGCTGGCGATGTGGCTGATGTCCTGGCCCTTGGCCGCGCGGGCTTCCAGGGCCGCGGTATAGGCTTCCGCCACTTTTTCGTAGCTAGACTGCGCGAACAGCAGCGTGATGTTGATATTCAACCCGTCTTCCAGAAGCTGGCGAATCGCGGGAATCCCCTCGGGCGTCGCGGGAACCTTCACCATCAGATTCTCGCGGCCGACGGCCTTCCACAAGCGGCGCGCTTCTTCGATGGTGGCCTGCGTATCGTTGGCCAAGTACGGAGAAACTTCCAGGCTGACGTAGCCGTCGCGGCGCTTGGTTTCCACGTAGACGGGTTTGAAGATGTCGCAAGCGTCCTGCACGTCGCGGATGGCGATCTTTTCGTAGACACCTTTGGCGTTCAGGGTCTTCGCTTCGGGAGAGGAAAGGATGTCCTTATAAAGGTCGCTGCCAGTGATGGCTTTCTCGAAGATGGAGGGATTGGAGGTCTGCCCGCGCAGCCCATCCCCGTCGATCATTTTCTTGAGTCCGCCGCCAGTGAGCAGGTCGCGGCGAATGTAGTCCATCCACGGCGATTGGCCGTAGTCCAGCAGTTCCTTGATGGGATTGGTGCCGGTGGCCTTTGGGAGCGTTACGGAAGTGGTCATGGTACTTCTCCTTTGTTTTGCCGAGGGCGGTGAGTTTCTATTGTACGCCCTGGAGTGCTGCGCGGAAATTTAGAATTCAACTCTTACAAATCTTTTGTTCGAGGGCTGCCACTTTGGCTAGCCGCCGGACGTGGCGTTCCTCATTGGTGAACTTGGCGGGCAAATAGGCCCGGACAATATCTTCGGCCAACTTTTCGCCCACTACCCGCGAGCCCATCACCAGCACATTCATGTTGTCGTGTTCGACGCCTTGATGGCCGGAATAGGTGTCGTGGCAGATGCCGGCGCGAATGCCGATCAGCTTGTTGGCGGCCACGCTGGCGCCGATCCCGCTGCCGCAGATCAGCACGCCTCGTTCGGCGCGGCCATCGAGGATGGCGCGACCGACGGCTTCGGCAAAATCTGGATAGTCGGACGGATTCTCGTTGAATGCGCCGATGTCCAGAACTTCATGACCCAGGGAGCGCAAAAGGTCCCCCATGGAATTCTTCAGTTGAAAACCCGCGTGATCGGACCCAATGACGACTTTCATGGCGCTTCACCTGCCCAGCAATTGTTTTGCGGCCGCAACTACCTGTTCCGGCCCAAACCCAAATTTCTTCAGCAAATCTTTCAATGGCGCCGATGCACCAAAACTGTGCATCCCGATGGCTTTGCCCTTGGGGCCTATGTAGCGGTCCCAGCCGAGGGTTGCAGCCATCTCGATGGAAACGCGCGCGGTAACCGCGGCGGGCAAAACACTTTCTTTGTAAGCCGCGTCCTGTTGCTCGAACAGATACCACGACGGCATGCTCACCACCCGGGATTTGATGCCCTGCGCTTTGAGTTGTTCATGCGCGGCCACACAGTGCTGCAACTCCGTGCCTGTGGCCAGCAGAATCACATCCGGCTTGCCACCCTCGGCGTCGGCGAGCACATAAGCGCCCTTGGCAACTCCAGAGGCCGGCGCATACTTCGTGCGATCCAGCGTGGGCATGGCCTGGCGGCTCAACACCAGCGTTGACGGGCCGTGGGTATGCTGCATTATGACCTTATACGCTTCCGTGACTTCGTTCGCATCACCCGGACGCAATACCATCATGTTCGGCATCGCACGGAACGCCGCAAGCTGCTCCACCGGCTGGTGAGTAGGGCCGTCTTCGCCAACGCCAATGGAGTCATGGGTGAAAATGAACAGCATGGGAATTTCCATCAACGCTGCAAGGCGCATGCTGGCGCGCATGTAATCGCTGAAATTGAAAAACGTCGCCGAAAACGCGCGCAACCCGGTCAGCGTCATGCCGTTCGCGGCCGCGCCCATGCCGTGCTCGCGCACCCCGAAGTGCACGTTGCGGCCTTTGAATTCCAGTGGGAAGAAATCGCCGGCACCTTCAAATGTCAGATTGGTCTTGTTTGATTTCGCGAGGTCCGCGGAACCGCCAACCATCCACGGAATATTCTGCGCCAGGATGTTCAGTACCTTGCCCGAACTTTCCCGGGTGGCCATGCCCTTGGGATCCGCGGGGAACGATGGGAGGTTCTTATCCCAGCCATCGGGAAGAGCGCGGTGTTGCATGCGCTGGAGCTGGTCGGCCAAATCCGGGAATTTCTTGGAGTATTCCGCGAACAGCTTTGCCCATTCGGCGTGTTTCTTGCCGCCGCGCACGCCCACGCCGGACTGAAAATGTTCATAGACGCCGTCGGGCACCAGGAATTTCGCGTCTTCTGGCCAGCCATAGAATTTCTTGACGAGCTTTGCCTCTTCTTCTCCTAGCGGTTCACCATGCGCCTCGTAGGAGTCTTGCTTGTGCGGCGAACCGTACCCGATGTGGGTATCAATCACGAAGAGCGTTGGTCTATCGGGGCATTTCAGAACTTCGTGATAGCCGTGCGCCAGTCTCATTAGATCGTTGGCATCGCTTACGCGCGTCACGTTCCAGCCATAGCCCACGAAGCGCGTCATCACATCTTCGCTGAACGACCAGCTTGCCGGGCCATCCAGCGTGACGCGGTTGTTGTCGTAGATCCAGCAGAGATTCGAAAGCTGCAGGTGCCCGGCCAGGGAAGCCGCCTCACCCGCTACGCCTTCCATGATGTCGCCATCGCCGCACACCGTCCAAACACGGAAGTTGAAAAGATCGAAGCCAGGCCGGTTGAAATTGCTGGCCAGCCACTTGCCCGCGATGGCCATACCCACGCTGTTGCCTGCACCTTGTCCCAGCGGTCCGGTGGTGGTTTCGACGCCCGTGGTGAGATGCGACTCGGGGTGGCCAGGGGTGCGGCTATCAAGTTGGCGGAAGCGCTTAATGTCGTCGAGCGAAACGGCCGGCTCCTTCAGTATTTCGCCTTTGGCGTTCGCGGCTCGTACGCCGGCAAGGTGAAGCGTGGCGTAAAGAAGCATGGAAGCGTGTCCAGCGGAAAGAACGAAGCGGTCTCGATTGGGCCAGAGTGGATCGGCGGGGTCGTAATTCAGGAAATTGTGCCACAGCTCGTAAACCACGGGAGCGAGACCCATGGGCGCGCCGGGATGCCCAGAATTGGCTTTCTGCACGGCGTCAATGGCAAGAGTGCGGATGGTATTGATACAGAGCTGATCTGGATTCGGCTGGCTCACAATCTCTCCGAGGCGGGTGGGGCGGGTTCCCGCAAATGGGATTCAGGTGTTAGATGCTCCACCAATAAAAAAGACGACGGAAAATTGTACTGCAAAAACCCAAGTCTCGCCTGCCTCTTCTGTTAACAAGAGCAGTCACGTAGGTAGGAAAAAGTGGCAGGACGACGTCGACGGCTTTAGGTCGGAAATATACCGAAAGACGCTTGGTTTGCGCACACCAGGATCTCAAACATGCCGTGAAAAGTTCCAGGGATCGCGGTTCGTTTCGACGGCGAGGCTAGCATAAAACTAGTGTTACTTTGAAGAAGAAAGAGGTGGCGAGCCGAAGCTTTGTCTTTCCGGATGTAGCTGGTCTTTTATGCCAGCTGTTTTCGTTTGATGTTGGTTTTACTCCCACTGGCCTTTAGTCCGGGAGGCACCCAGGGTTTTTCCGAACACGGAAGGATGCGAGGTTCTGACGAATTTGAACCCGAATATTGGTACTCTTCCGGTTTGCTAACCAATCCCGCGCGTACCGGATTCGTCCAGACATACCATGCCACATCACCGGGTGCGTCTTCTTCACGTAGAACGTGGTCGTAGAAGGAGGTTTGCCAGAGCGTTTAGGGTTGCGCGAGGAAAATCGGCGAGAGGTTTTGTGTTTGAAATTGCCGATGAAGTTCAGGAGGTCGGTGTTCAGAGAAATTCCCTGGAGGAGAACATGCAAATGATCCGGCAGTCCCAGGTCGCTCGATGCTTTCAAGTGATCGCCCGCCAGCACGCCAAGCCCGCCCGCAAAAATGGGCAGGCACTCGGTCACACCGAATTCCGCGGAGAAATACGCCACCGGGAAATCTTTGTTGGCGGCGCTGTGCTCGCGCCGGTACCAGGTGCTCTTGGAGGAGAGATAGCCCTCCAGGCTCTCAGGACACCTTTTAAGGGCGCCAGGAAGGAATCGTCGCGCGCCGCGGATTCCAGCGCGCCTTGATGATCTATGTTTCCGAGCAGACGCACGGGATTGCGGCCACCACTTTCTTAACGGGAAGATCATCTCCATCGCCGGTACCTTATGGCAGCGAGCCAGCGGCTTCACGCAAGCACTCGTGTTGCACGAACTCGTTCGATTCGATAAGTTTGTAGTGCCACGGCCCGGGTGGCGGAATGGCAGACGCTGAGGACTTAAAATCCTCCGGGGATTTTTCCTCATGGGGGTTCGACTCCCCCCCCGGGCACCAATTCTGTTCAGAACAAACTGGTTAGCTCTTCTCTTTTTTCCAAGACTGCTTCCGTCGCGCTTGGTTTCGGAAGTATGTCACCATAGATAGAACGACAGAGTGAACATTTGTGGCGCGATTGTAGCAACAAGGTGCGTGTCGGGCGGTAAGAGCGGGATGAGCGGTACATAAAATCAATGACTTAACTTACGTGCCATCAATATCGGCATAGGGTTCGACTCCCACCCTGAGGCACCATGTTTCCATGAATCCAAACCAACAATTCGCCAGCTATCCCAGCTTGCAAGGACGGCTGGTCTTGATCACCGGAGGCGCTTCGGGAATTGGCGCATCGCTGGTGAAGCATTTCGCCGCGCAAGGATCGAAGGCGGCGTTTCTGGATGTCGATGAGGACGCAGCCCACAAGCTGGTGAGCGAAATTTCCACGCGAGGTTCCGAGGCTCCGGTTTTTCTGCGCTGCGATTTGAAGGATATCGCGGCCTTACGCGTAGCCATCACGGAAATCGAGGACCGTTACGGTGCCATTCGCGTGTTGGTGAACAACGCAGCCAACGACGATCGGCACAAGTTCGCCGAAGTCACCCCGGAGTATTGGGATGATCGCATGGCGGTTAACCTACGCCATCAATTTTTCGCCATTCAGGCTGTGGCTCCTAAGATGGCCACTGCGGGCGGCGGCTCCATCATCAGCATGAGTTCCATTTCCTGGATGATCCCTTCAACGGGGCAGCCAGCCTACATCGCCGCCAAAGCCGCCATCGTTGGCTTGACCCGCACGATGGCGCACGAACTGGGCAGCAAAAACATCCGCGTGAACAGCGTGTTGCCCGGCTCCATCCTGACTGAGCGCCAGCGCCGGCTGTGGCTGACGCCGGAATACGAAGCGGAAATCCTGGCGAGCCAGGCGCTTAAGCGAAACCTGGTGCCGGAAGATGTGGCACGCCTGGTCTTGTTCCTGGCTTCCGACGACAGCTCTGCCATCACCAATCAGGCTTATGTAATCGATGGCGGCTGGGTCTGACCTTCGCCAACCGGCCATCCGGCTCTAGCCGTGCCCTCTCCCGAACATGCCCAAAAAAGAGAAGAGAGATTCCTTATTGAGCAGACTCCGTTCGGGACGACAGAAATGAGAATTTTTCCGCAAGCTGTTTAGTCTCGATCGTAGAAACTGGGACAACCACCTACCCAGTCGGCGTATCGGGAACGGGCAATTTGTGTATGTCCACTTATCCATCGCGAGTCATAGGAAGGGCGTCCATCAGTATCAATTCTGTGCAGAACTCATCCACATCGGCATGATGGTTCCCGACAACGGCTTGAGCATCGACGAATTCATCCAACAAAGTCCTCAACTATCCCACGCTCAGGAAACCTACAAATACGCCGCGTACGATGGCCTGGGCAACTTGTCAGGGCACAAACTCCGCGAAGGCTAAGCTCCTGCCGCGGCTACTGCTTTTCCGTAGCGCATCGCGGTTTTCTCGCATCGAAGGAAATGAGGAGAATTCTCCATGCCACTCGTGCGAATCGATCTTCGCGAGGGAACTTCCCCGGACTATCGCAACGCGCTCGGCGATGGCGTGCAACGCGCCATGATTGAAGCATTCGCTCTCCCGCCCGACGACCGCTTCCAGGTGATCACCGAGCACCCGCCCGAAGGCCTCATCTATGATCGGGCCTATCTTGGCATCCAGCGCTCCGACAAGATCGTCCTCGTGCAAATTACGATGAGCACCGGACGCAAGCCACAGCAGAAACGCAAACTCTTCCAGCGCATGGCCGAAATTCTTGCTGAATCCCCGGGCCTGAAGCCGCAGGATCTAGTGATCAATCTCGTGGAAGTCGCTTGGGAAAACTGGTCCTTCGGCAATGGCGAAGCCCAGTACATGGACACCTGATTTTCTGCCAGTGGTCCGCTGGTGGTGTCGTTACATCAATTCTTCGATGAACCCACGAGCTACGTCGAGCGGCACTCGCGGGTCTCGATGCACCAGCGGCCCATCGTTCAACACCGGCTCGGCTGCGTGCAGTGAGGGAACATCGGTGCGCTCGAAAAATCTTCCAATAGGAATTTCCTCTCCCCAGAGCAAGGATTTTTCCATTGCCGCCATCCATGCGGAGGGATCATACGTGGCATCGTCTTCGAGTTTTTTCACGCGCGGCCGGTACCACTGGTAGGTGTTGTCGTGATTGTAGGTGACACAGGGGCTGAAGACGTCCAGGAACGAGAATCCCTTGTGTTCGATTCCTCGCTTGATCAGCTCCGTCAAATGCTTCTGATCGCCACTGTAGCCGCGAGCAACAAATGTGGCGCCGGCAGCCAGAGCCAATGAGATCGGATTGACCGGCGCCTCGATATTGCCAAACGGCATGCTTTTCGTCTTCATACCAACGCGACTGGTGGGCGAGGTCTGGCCCGTCGTCAAGCCGTAGATCTGATTGTCCATGACAATGTACGTCACATCCACATTGCGGCGCATCGAGTGCACGAAATGGTTTCCGCCGATCCCGAAGCCGTCGCCATCTCCCCCAGTCACCAACACTGTCAATTCGTGATTGGCGAGTTTCAGGCCAGTGGCAACTGCCAGAGCCCGGCCGTGCAATGTGTGCATGCCATAGGTGTTGATGAACCCCGGCAGATTGGAGGAACACCCGATGCCGCTGATGGCGACGACATTGTGATTTGGGATTTGCAACTCGACGAGTGCCTTCTGAATGGCTGAAAGCACCCCAAAATCGCCACATCCAGGGCACCAGTCGGGATCGACTTTACCTTTCAGATCCGCGAGTGTGAGTTGACTGCTACGCGCCGTCGTCGCCATCTGCGTTACCCCTTCAAACCATGATCTCGTGCATCGGAACGGATAGTTTTGTTTGCCCGGCGAGCTGTTCTTTCACCCCTTCGACAATGTGGTGTGGCATGAAAGGCTCGCCATCATACTTGCGAATATGACCATTGGCCACAAAGCTGGTTTCGCTGCGCAGGTAGCGGGCAAACTGACCGGAGTAGTTGTTCTCTACGATAATCGTGTGCCGCGAGTCCCTTAGAACCTCGAGAATCGCATCACCATGCAGCGGAACCAGCCAGCGAATCTGCAGTTGGTTAGCAGAAATGCCTTGCTCGTTCAGGATCTCGCAGGCTTCTTCGATCACACCTTTCGTCGAGCCCCATCCAATCAACGTGACCTCGGCGTCGCGCGGACCCCACAGTTCAGGTGGCGGAACGGAAGCTTCGATGCCCGCCACTTTGCGCATACGCTTTTCCATCATTTCTCGTCGTTTAATCGGATTGGTGAATTCGTCGCTGATCAGTACGCCATCTTCCATGTGTTCGTCGGTGGCTACAGTGTGAACGTGTCCCGGAACACCAGGAACCGCTCGCGGGGAGACGCCGCTCTCCGTGAACTTGTAACGTTTGTAAGATCCGTTCGTGGGAGCCGAAGAAGGTGTCCCGTTGTTGCCAGTGATGAGTTCGCCCCGATCGATCGGAGGATTGAAATCCAGGTCCTTCGGATGCACGCTCAGCCTGCCCTCAGACAACAGAAGATCGCAGAGCACCAGGCCCGGGCACTGAAAACGGTCTGCAATGTTGAATATTTCGGGGATGAGCTTGAAGCAATCGCCAATGTCCAGCGGGGCCGCGATCACTCGGGGATAATCGCCGAACGCAGCGCCCAGCATTTGCCACAGGTCACCTTGCTCGGTTTTTGTGGGAACCCCTGTTGACGGGCCTGCTCGTTGGCAGTTGATCACCACGACCGGTGTTTCCATCATTGCGGACATGCCCAAGCCCTCGCTCATCAGCGCGAACCCGCCGCCCGATGTGGCGCACATGGAGCGGACCCCGGCTTGAGCCGCGCCAATCGCCATGTTGACGACACCGATCTCGTCCTCGACCTGTCGAACCATGATGCCGGCTTTGCGCGCGTGCGCCGCCATCCAATGCAGCACGCCGGTGGAGGGACTCATGGGATAGGCGCAGTAAAACTTCACGCCGGCGGCAGCGCCGCCCATGGCCATAGCGATGTTTCCGCTCAGAATGGCGTAGCGATTCTCTGTCTTCGGGAGGGGATTGGGAAAAGCGGTGAAGTGCGCCGCCGCGTAGTCGTAGCCGGCTCGCGCCACGCTCACGTTTTCGGCGACCACGGCATCGCCTTTTTTCTTGAACTGTTCCTGAAGGACGTCTTCTAGTGACTGGAATCCGATTCCCATCATGTGCAGGCCAGCACCAATCGCAATAGTGTTCTGGGCCACCTTATTTCGGCTGATATCTGCTAATTCGGCAACCGGAAGCGCGCAGAGTTGCACACCCTCGGCGGCAGGCCCCGGCTGAACGGTATCCGCATTATAGAGACAGGCCGCACCCGGGCTGAGTAGCCTCAGGTGGCGGTCCATGCTGTCCTGATTCAGCGGAATGAACAGATCAATCCGATCTCCCATGTTGGTAACTTTATCCGGGCCGGCGCGAATCGTCAGAAACGTATGGCCGCCCCGGATTATGGATTGGTAGGCGTTGTAAGCATTCAGATTCAGGCCGCGTCTGCTGAAGATCTTGGCGAAGATGTCGCCGGGCGTAGCCACACCCTGCCCAGCCGCTCCTCCAATCCCGATAGCGAAGGTCCGCTTCATACACACCCTCCCTAGCTGCGAGCGAGACACCGATGTCGACACAGAGCACGGCCCAGGCTCAATTGAAAATGCGAATTCCCATGGGAGAAACTGCTCATCGGAACTTCCAATTTGACTATCTGACTAGCCGAACTACACCCCACCCGTACGAATGCGACCTCATGCTCCCAGCCGCTCGAAATATCTCTATCTCGACGGGAACATGTACGATTCCAGCATGTCCGCCCGCTCCTTGTTGTCAGCTGCCATCACTTTCAACAAGTCGCTGACGGATAGCATTCCCTGGTACCGATTCTCTCCATCCAGTACCAATAAATGATAAACGCCGTTCTGCTCCATGGCTCGCAAGCTGTCTTCAAAGCTCATCTCGGGAGTCACCGTTAACAGGTTCCGGGTCATGATCTCATTCACTCTCATCGACTCCGGATTCCTATTCTCGGCGGCCACCTTATCCGAGATGTCGCTTTGCGAGATGACGCCGGTCAACTTTCCCGCACCGTCCACGACGCCAACAGACCGCACCTGTTTCTCGCGCAGGTATTGTGCGGCCTGCATCACGCTGGTCTCTTCTGTGATGAAATAGACTTCTTTGCGAGACCCGATCAGATCCGAAACTCTCATAGATAGGACCCTCCGGGAACAATATCCGCGTATCCTAAACCCCTGGCAATCAGGATTGCAATGTAATTAATTCGGTGCCAAAGATAGGTGGTGCTCGTGGTGCTTATTCGGGACGCCGAGTCTTGGCTCGATACTGTTCCGCGATGCCCGCACTGGAGGAGCGCGGTGCATATTCCTGTGGCTCAAGCCTTCAGGCCTGAGGTTTGTTCCTGCTGCGACGCGGAGCACGGCAGCCTATCCCGCTCTCTGACCCAATCAGATTTCACCAATTATGGCAACGCGCCAGAAATGGTCTTCGGCGAGATCGGACGCCTGGTGATGGCCACATGGCATGACACCCCTCCCCGAACCGAACTTCTGGCCCGGAGTAACTTCCGGATAGCCCGTCACTCGACCAGAATCAGGATGCAGCGATATGTTCGTGAGCGTAAACACGTGATTTCTTTCAAAGAACAGCGGGTGGACTTGACGTTCTGAAGGCAGCCGTAAGCAGTACTAAAATCGGTCCGCCAGCCGGATCCTGCCATACCCCCCGAATAGTTTCGCCTTGCGTTCGTCTTTACAACCCACGAATCTTTCGTACTTTCACCAAACTTTTGCCAGACTTCTTCGTATTTATCTCTAGCAGCCCGGGGGTATCTGTGAACAAAACTGCCAATGATGCCGCTCGCTACCTGACGTTCGTCGGCTGGCTCGACACGGTATTTCGCGATCTGAAATACACCTACCGCACGCTCGCCCGCGCTCCCGGCTTTACTGCTGTCGCCGTCCTGACTCTTGCCCTCGGTATCGGCGCCAATACTGCCATTTTCAGCCTGCTCGACCAGGTCCTCTTGCGCCTCCTTCCGGTCAAGGATCCACAGCAACTCGTGCTTCTCACCATGAAGGGCCGCCATTACGGCAGCAACTGGGGTGGCAACGCCATTTCTCATCCTATGTTCCGTGATTTTCGCGATCACAACGAAGTGTTCTCCGATATGTTTTGCCGGTTTCCCACTTCGGCGAGCCTTTCCTTTGGCCAGCAGTCGGAACGCGTCTTCGTGGAACTCGTTTCCGGCACCTACTTCTCCACTCTTGGCGTCGTCCCTGCCATGGGGCGCATCCTCACTCCCGAGGACGATGTCGTTCCAAGCGGTCATCCCTTCGTTGTTCTCAATTACAACTTTTGGAAGACACGTTTCGCTGGTGATCCCCAAGTCGTCGGTAGAACTCTGAACCTCAATAACTACAAAATGACCGTCGTCGGCGTCGCGCAAGCGGGCTTTGACGGCGTCGAATTAGGCTTCTCCCCGAAAATTTTCATTCCCATCATGATGCAGCCGCAGATCGTCGTCGGGAACCCCGAAGACATGCTCAAGACGCGCCGCACTCGTTGGGTTAACACCTTCGGTCGTTTGAAGCCGGGCATCTCGCAGCAGCAGGCCAAGGCCGCGCTGCAACCCTTCATGCATTCCATGCTTGAAATGGAAGTGCAGCAGAAGGAATTCAACCGCGCCTCAAAATACGACCGCGACGAATTTCTCAAATGCTCGATCGACGTCTTGCCCGGATCACAGGGCCGTTCCTACACGCGCCGCCAGCTCACCACGCCGCTCTGGGTCTTGATGGCTACCACCGGCGTCGTCTTGCTGATCGCTTGCGCCAACCTCGCCAATCTCATGCTGGTCCGTGGTTCCGGCCGCGTCAAGGAAATCGCCGTGCGTTTAGCGATGGGTGCCACCCGTCCGCGAATCATCGGACAACTCTTGATCGAGAGTCTTTCTCTTTCCGTGCTTGGCGGAATCACTGGTCTTGCCGTCGCGTTTTGGGCCGACCGCGCCCTCATGAAAATCTATCTGCCGTCCGATTCCGGCGGCATGAATATTTCCAGTGCACCCGATCTCCGCATTCTCTTGTTCAACCTCGCCGTAACCCTTCTCACGGGAATCATTTTCGGCCTCGTCCCCGCGTTGCAAACCACCAAGCCCAACATTGCGGGAACGCTAAAAGACCAAGCCGGTGCCGTCGTGGGCGGCGGCGGCAATCATCGATTGCGAAAAGGCCTCGTCGTCGTGCAAGTGACTCTTTCTCTCCTGCTCCTGGTTGGCGCCGGTCTTTTCGTCCGCAGCCTTGCAAACTTACGTAATCTCGGCCCCGGCTTTTCTCCTGAAAGGCTCGTTGCCTTCCAGATCGACCCTTCGCTCAACGGCTTCACGCCGGAACGCTTGAGGATTTTCTATCCCCAACTGTCTGACGCTCTCAGCTCTATTCCTGGAGTTCGTTCCGTTGGTCTGGCCTCCATGCGCATTCTCGAAGACAACGAATGGGACAGCGGCATGTCCGTCGAGGGTTTCACTCCCGCCAAGCCTGATGAACATGCCCAACCCTACATGAACGCCATCGGCCCCAACTATTTTGCCACCTTAGGCGTGCCCATCATCGAGGGACGCGACTTCACCATCAATGACCGCCACATCGTCAAACATGGTCCCGAAGAGTGGAACTGGGCGCCCACCACTGTCATGATCAACGAAAAATTTGCCCAGAAATATTTTGCGGGACGAAATCCGATCGGCCTTCACCTTGGTTTTGGCACCGATCCTGGTACACCCACCGACATGGAAGTCATCGGCGTAGTCAAGGATTTCAAATACACCAATCTTCGCGACGAAATTCCCGTGCAAGCCTACATTCCGTATCTTGGTGACCGCTTCCTGGGGGGAATGACGATCTACGTCCGGACGACCGGGGATGCTAATCAATTGATGTCAACCGTTCGTTCGACGGTGCGCGACATGGATCCGAACGTGCCGATTTACGCGATGCGCACGACGGAAGTGACCATCAATGAATCCCTCTCCACGGAACGCATGATCGCCAGCCTCTCTGCCGTCTTTGGTTTCCTCGCCACTCTGCTCGCGGTCATCGGTCTTTACGGCGTAATGGCCTATACGGTCGCCCAGCGCACCCGTGAAGTTGGCATTCGCATCGCCCTTGGCGCCGCTCGCGGCAAGGTCATCTGGCTGGTCATGCGTGAAGTCCTCTTGCTCGTCGCCATCGGCGTTATCGCCGGTGTCACTGCCTCCGTTGCGCTAACGCGCGTCGTCCAGAGCCAGCTCTTCGGCCTCACGCCTCACGATCCGCTCACGCTGGGTCTAGCCACCGCTGTTCTCGCCGTCGTGGCTTGCGCTGCTGGCTACATTCCCGCCCTCCGCGCCAGCCGCCTCGATCCCATGGTGGCCCTGCGCTATGAATAACTAGCGGTTCTCTTGAGAACCACAACCAGGAATAAAACAAGCTGGTTAAGGTCCCAGCTATACTCGGCGTTCCAATTCAGACGTCACGCGATTACACCCGCATCGTCGGCAACCCGAAAGCTATCTATCCAGAAACGTCAGTGCTTTACCGGAGGCGCGTTTTCAGGACCGGCCAAAGTGCGGCGAGGAGCTCTGCACGCGTTCGGTAAAGCCGTTGAAGGTGACCGCGCGCTTTGCGGCGGACGCGGGTGTTATGCAAATTCAATTGAGCGAAGCATGGGTTTGGCGCCAGCAGCTAGGATATGCGGGCGAGCATGGCTGCCACTACTCGTCCCCGAGCAGCAACTTGTGGAGATGGGTCACGGGAATCTCGCTGTGACCCACACTTATACCTCAAACAAGGCAACCACTGATCCGTTCGGCCCACGCGAAGCGTTCGCCGCCGGGTGGCTACGTCAGAAAGGGGTTATGGGAACCACGTTGCGACTCTCTCATCCAACCGACATTCTTCCGCTGGGCTTAGTTCTGACACTCTAATCGGGGCTGACCCGCTGGCAATTTTCTCGGTTGATTGCAAACTCACTGGTGTAAAGTTTCGAGATGCGTTCCTATCGGCTTGTTTGGTTCGGTTTCGTCATTCTCGGTTCCGCAGTTGTTCTCGCATTTGCTGCTTCTGGCCGGCGAGTCTCGACCGCCGCACCTGCGCCTGCACCCGCTGACACCTACCTGGGCTTTGACCTCAACATTTATCCCGGTGACGATGCCATGCCTATACTGCGCAAAACATTTTCCTTCACCAGCTACTGGCTTGGCCCGCCACCGGGCGAGAAACGCAGCACTTGGCAAGGCAAACGCGAATTGCTCGCCTCGCAAGGGTTTGGATTTGTGGTGCTGTTCAACGGCAGAGATAGCCGCAAACTCAAAAATTCCATGGATGCACGGCAGCGCGGATTCGCCGATGCGCAAGCCGCCGCAAAGCTGGCACGCCAGGAAGGCTTTGCCAAGGGCACCGTAATTTTTCTGGACATTGAAGAGGGCGGCCGGCTTTCCGCCCCCTACCACGATTACCTTCGCGCGTGGTCCGAAGAACTCAGTCAATCCGGCTTCAAGGCAGGCGTCTATTGCTCCGCTATGCCTTCGGATGAAGGCGGCGGCGTGAAGATCACCACCGCACAAGACGTCAAAGCGCATATTGGCACGCGCCCCATGGTCTTCTGGATCTATAACGATGCGTGCCCACCGGCGCCGGGATGCGCGTTCCCGCAACTGCCGCCGGCCCCAGAAATCGGTGGCTTCCCCGCGGCCGTGGTTTGGCAATACGCGCAATCGCCGCGGCGCAAGGAATACTCCGCGAAATGTGCGGCCACCTATGCCTCGGATGGGAACTGTTACGCCCCGGGCGATTCCGCTCACAAATGGTTTCTCGACGTGAACACGGCCACAACGCCGAATCCTTCGGCTCCGGCGAAATAGGGCGGCATCCGGGACGCCCCTTTTGCTTTGCATCCACAGGCGTGGGCTTAGAGTTGCCCGTATCCGCCGTCGACATTGATCTCCACCCCGGTGACGTACGACGCGTCCTTCGACGCCAGAAACGCAACCACGCCCGCGACCTCTTCCGGCTGTCCAAAACGCTTCATGGGGTTGGTTTCCACAATGCTCTTCGCAAAGTCGTCGACGGCTTGCTGTGGCAGGCCGGTTCGGCCGAAGATCGGTGTAACGATCGGTCCAGGCGCAACCGTATTCACGCGGATTCCTCGTTCCACAAGTTCCGCAGCAGCTGTTCTTGCCAACGACCGCAACGCCGCTTTGGTCGCAGAATATGCGCTTGTGCCCGGCGTGCCGGTTGTCCCGGCCACGCTGGTATTCAGAATGATCGATGCGCCATCATTCAAGTGCGGAACCGCCTTCTGAATCGTGAAGTACGCGCCCTTGATATTGATGTCGAACTGTTCGTCGAACAGGCTTTCCGGCGTTTCCGTCAGCGGAGCGAACTTGGCCACGCCGGCATTGACGAACAGCACGTCGATCTTCCCGAATTTTTGCACCACCTTGGTCAGGAACTTCTCGGTTTCGCCGAGCTTAGCCGTGTCGGCTCGCACCGCCAGGACGCCGTCGCCCAGGGTCTTCACTGCTTCGTCGAGTGTCTTCTGGTTCCTACCGGAAATGGCGACGCGCGCGCCTTCATCCAGGAATCTTTTTGCCGTGGCTAAGCCGATGCCGCTGTTGCCGCCGGTCACTACCGCAGTCTTGCCTTCAAGTCGTTTCATGGAAGCCTCCAACCCGCGAGGGCTTGAATTTCTCTAACTTCGATATTTAGATGAATGTCTAAATATCAGGTTACATGTCTCGGAAAGTGTTTATGCCGAGGCTGGTCTCCGGACGGCTCCTTCGTTACACTGTGTTCACAAATGGACCGTGCCCACATCGAATGCATTTCCAAGGCCCTGGCCGATGGAACGCGCCTGCTCATTTTCGAGGCCATCAGCAAGTCCGACGAAATGAATTGCGGGGAAATTGTCTCGTTGCGCGGTGTCACTCCCGCAACGGTCTCTCACCATCTGAAGATTCTCGCGGACGCGGGCCTGATCGAATCGTGCAGAAGAGGCCAGTTCGTTTATAGCTGCGTAAATCGCAAGACGCTCTCGGAGTACACCCGCGCCCTTTCTGCCCTCACACGCTCCAGAAAGAAATAGTCAATTCCTTGGCGGGCGGTTGATGAAGATGCTGGGGTATTGCGCAATCGTTAGCCCGCGCAGGATGGATAGCTTCGCATTCGCGCAGAGCCTTGAAAGGCCACTGGGCCAAAGCTCAATCAGCTCTTCACCGCCGAAGGCCAGTTGAACGACGTCAACGAGAGGCAGTCGAACACACCTTGATGGCGCTGGAACGGTCGCCACTGTCAAGACTCCGCCGTTCTGAAGTTTCGGGTTTGGTAGGGTACTAAAACCACTATGTAAACCACCGAGGACAAAAATTCTGCGTATCGCTTTTTCTTCGCCTTTGCGGGTTCAAAATCCGCTAGCCGCAAACCCCTCATTCCAAAGCCTTTCCTAGGCCTAACCCTTTTCCTGTCAACCTGTTGACCCTTTCGCGCATCTCATAGAAAGCTTACAATCTGTTCACTTTTTCCATGCATAGCACCCATCAAAATTATTCGTGGGGCTGCCCCCGGCAAAAGGGCTTACCGTAGATTTTGTGAGGAGTTTCCGAGCGCCAGTCCGGCTCGCGTCCGCAATTTGGCGGGCAGAAAGATAAAGAGGAGTAACCACCCATGGTTCAGCAGTATCTTCTGGCCAGCGACTTTGACCAGACACTCAGCTTCAACGACTCCGGAGTCGTTCTCAGCGAGCTAATCGGCTTTCACTCGTTCGACGAGAAGGTGAAAGGCCTGTCCAATATCAATTTGGTTCAGCAGGGTGCTGAACTTTCTTACCTCATCCTGCATGACCCCGATTTCCGTCGCGTTCGTCGCGAGCACTTGATCGAGACCGGGAAGCGCATCCGTCTGAAGCACGACGTGAAGCTCTTCGCGGACTCGCTCGACAACCTCTCCGACGATTTCCGAATTTCGTTCCACGTTATTTCCGCCGCGCCGCAGGAAATTATTCAATCGGCGCTCGAAGGAATCGTTCCCAAAGAGAACATCTACGGCACGCGATTCCGTTTCAATGAATCCACGGGCGAAGTGGAATCCATCATCCGAGCCACGGCCGGCTGGGGCAAAATCACTGTCCTGGAAGAGCTGCGCGCTCATCTCGGCATCAGCCACGACCACATCATCTACATGGGCGACGGCAGTTCCGACTTGCCGGTAATGATGCACGTGAACCAACATGACGGTCTGACCATTGCCGTCTCTGAAGCCAAATTCATCACCCGTGTGGCTCGCCGTACCGTACTCAGCGACAATGCCATGAGCGTGCTCGTTCCGGTGCTTGAGGATGTGCTTCGCTGGGATTCCGTGAAAATCCGCCGCTTCTTTGCCACCCGCGGACTGACGCTTCGTGAGTGGGATAAGATGCGCACCGACCTGCTCACGATTGGTGAGCGAACGGATACCGTCGCCCCAGCCATCACGCAGTAATTTGGAGTGCGGTGGCTCGTTTACCCTGAGCAACGAATGGCCACCGCTTTTCAGCCTGCAACATAAACAAGGCCCAATCTGGATGGCGGACCATCTTCTTCCGCCATCCATATCTTCCTTTTACCCACTTCTGTTATCCTTTCCTACCCGGGCGGTACCGATGGCTCGCAAAAACATTCTGATGCTCGTTGGTGACTACGTCGAAGACTACGAAGTCATGGTTCCGTTCCAGGCGCTGCTCATGGTCGGGCATTCCGTCCACGCCGCGTGCCCCGGCAAGAAATCCGGCGACACCGTACGCACCGCGATTCACGATTTTGAGGGTGACCAGACCTACTCCGAAAAGCGCGGCCACAATTTCGCGCTTAATGCCACCTTCGACCACGTAAAGCCGGAGGATTACGACGCCCTGGTCATTCCGGGCGGCCGCGCTCCGGAATATATTCGCCTGAACCCTCGAGTACTGGAGATTGTTCGTCACTTTGCTTCCGCGAACAAGCCCATTGCTGCGCTCTGCCATGGCGCGCAGGTGCTCGCCGCTGCGGGTGTCCTGGAAGGGAAGAAGGTCAGTTGTTATCCCGCGTGCGCGCCGGAAGTCACGCGCTCGGGCGGCACGTTTGCTGAAGTCGCAATGACCGAAGCAGTTGTCGATGGCAATCTTGTGTCCGGCCCCGCGTGGCCGGCGCATCCGGCGTGGCTGGCAAAATTTCTGCATGTCATAGGAACGAGAATCGAGCTGTGATTTCTGTCGCAGTACTTATTTCTGTCACAGTACTTGAGGAATTTTTTCGATTGGACAATGCGGCCTCTTAATTCCGTCTCTCCTCTTTCTTAATTGTTCTCCCGGGTAGATAATCATCTGTTTCCTACTCCACTCAGAGGCGATCCTTGTACCATGTCTAACATTAATCTAAAGAAGGGCGTTATTGGTATCCTCACCGGCGGCGGAGACGTTCCCGGCTTGAACCCGGCGATCCGTGCCGTGACCTTTCGCGCGCTCCGCGAGGGTTATGAGGTGATTGGTATCCGCCGAGGCTGGGCCGGACTTGTCGATCTCGTTCGCGACGAAAAGCACGACAACTCCAACAACTTTCAGCGCCTTACCGAAGACGTTGTGAATCGCGCCGGGCGCACCGGCGGCACCTTCCTGCACTCTTCGCGAACTAATCCCGGCCGCGTCAGCAAAGATAGTATCCCGGACCACCTCCAGGGCGAGTACAACGCCGAGCAGAACGATCTAACGCCCGAAGTACTGAAGAATCTCGCTTGGCTGGGTATGGAATACCTCATCCCTATCGGGGGTGACGACACCCTCAGCTATGGCGTGCGCTTGTATCAGGAAGGCGTGCGCGTCGTGGCCATCCCCAAGACCATGGATAATGACGTGCCCGGCACCGATTATTGCATCGGCTTCAGTACCTGCATTACCCGCACTATTCAAATGACCAACTCCCTGCGCACTTCCGCAGGCTCCCATGAGCGCTTCATGATCCTGGAGGTCTTCGGACGTTACGCGGGTTTTACGGCCATGCTACCGACTATGGCGGGCGCCGCGAATCGCTGCGTCATCCCCGAACACAAATTCAATATCGAGCAGCTCACCGAACTTCTGGTCTACGATCGCAATCGTAATCCCAGCCGATATTCCACCGTTCTCGTTTCCGAGGGCGCCATGTTTGAAGGCGGCGAGATGGTTTTCCAAACCAGCTCCGCGGATGCCTTCGGACACAAGAAGCTTGGAGGAATCGGTGACCTGGTGTCCGAGGAACTCACACACCTTTCTCCCAAATTCAACCACGGCAAAAAAATTGAAACTATCAATCAAAAACTCGGCTACCTGGTCCGCTGCGGTGATCCCGATGCTATCGACTCTATCGTTCCCATGGCCTATGGCAACCTGGCTCTCGACCTGATCCTCAACCGCATTCACGGGCGCCTGGTCGTTCTGAAAAATGGCCGCTACGATAATATGCCCATCGAAACCGTCACCTCCACCAAAAAAATCATCAACGTCAAGGAGCACTACAGCACCGAGCGACTTCGCCCCGTCTTCAAGAGTCTCGAGATGAAGCCGCTGTTCCTCATGACCAGCGAACTTTCCTGAAGCAATCGGGGGGACGCCTCTTGCCGTCCTACCCACTTTCCTGCATCCTAGTCCTGTTCCTTTCCCGCCCCTGTTTGCTTCGCTGCCTTTCCTGTTAGGGAGGTCCTTATGGATACGCCGGCGTTTCCCTCTGGGTCAGTCGAGCGTTCTTCCGACTCGGACCTGCACCGCGCGCTGATTGTCGACTCCAGCCCGGAGATCAATCAACTCCTCACCAATCTGTTTGACCACGCCGATTGGAGCATCCATTTTGTCTCGGATAACAGGGAAGCCCTGCGCGCCGCAAAGGCCAACCCCCATGACCTGATCATTACCGGCGAATGTACGTCGGCTAAGCAAGATATCGAACTCTTGCGCCAACTCCGCATGGTTCGGCCGCACACTCGTTTGATCATTCTCACTGACGAATTCGTTCCCGGCGACGTTCTCGCGGCCATTCGCGAGCGCGCCTTCAGTTACTTCGCGCGTCCTTTTTCCACGGAGAAGCTGGCCGAAATGATTCGCATTGCCATGAGCGAACCTCATTGGGATGAAGGCATCGAACTTATTTCCGCAACCCCCAATTGGATTCGCCTCTCCGTTCGCTGCGACGTTCTGACTGCCAACCGCTTGATTCAATTCTACCGGGAAGTGGGTGATCTTCCTGACTCCGAGAAAGAGGAGGTCGCTTGTGCATTCCGCGAGATCCTTCTGAACGCTATGGAACACGGCGGTAATTTTGATCCTTCCCACTATGTCGAGGTTGGTTACGTCCGGACCAAACGCTTGGTCATGTGCCGCGTGAAGGATCCCGGCGAGGGATTCTCTCTCGACGAGATCAAGCACTCCGCCATCGCCAATCCTCCGGACGAACCCTTCCGTCATATGGCGGAAAGAGAATCCAAAGGCATTCGTCCGGGTGGCTTTGGCATTCTAATGGCCAAGAAACTTGTCGATGAGCTGCTTTACAACGAGACGGGCAACGAGGTACTCCTGGTTAAGTATCTCGACCCTCCACCGGGGGCGCCCTCGGAGTGAATCGCCAAACCTTCCGAAGAAACTGTTTCTGACAGAAAACGGGGCAACCTCGACTGCGTGGCCCCGTCCTCAGTCCAACTCTTTGCGAACTACTCTTTCAACCGGAACGTTACTTTCACGTTCCGTTGTACGGGCACCGGCTGGTCGTTCAGGTATGTCGGTTCATACCTCCATTTTCTGACTGCTTCCAGCGCTGACCCGATCAGCAGCGGTGGGCTGACTCGGCGCCAACTCACCCAGTATTCCCATATCTTTTCAGCAGCAAGCCCACAACTGCTCCACCCCTGAGCGCCAGCGACGCCACCAGTTTTGTTTTTCTTTTTTTCGTTTTTCCTTCAATCAAATCGCCGACCCTCGAACTCAAGACATGTATCTGCGGGCTTCTGCCATCCATCTAACTCTTAGTCAATTTCTGCGAGGTGCTTTCATGCAGCTTCGTCATCTTGCGAAGAATGGTCCCTTGGTTTCCCCGCTTGGCCTTGGGTGTATGGGCATGTCGGAATTTTATGGCGCGCGCGACGACGCCGAATCTATCGCCACAATTCATCGCTCCATCGAATTGGGCATGAATTTCCTGGATACTGCCGATGTCTACGGCTACGGCGACAACGAGATCCTGGTCGGCAAGGCCATTCGCGACCGCCGCGACAAAGTGTTCCTTGCTACCAAGTTCGCCATTGTTCGCGATCGCTCCAATCCCAATGTTCGCGGCGTCAGCGGTAAGCCTGAATATGTCCGTTCCTGTTGCGACGCCAGCCTGAATCGACTCGGCGTCGACACCATCGATCTCTATTACCAGCATCGCGTTGATCCGGACACTCCCATCGAAGAAACCGTCGGTGCCATGGCGGATCTGGTTCGCGCCGGCAAGGTTCGCTATCTCGGCCTCTCGGAAGCTTCGCCGGCCACGATTCGTCGCGCGCATGCTGTCCATCGCATCAGTGCGCTACAAACCGAATATTCGCTCTGGACGCGCGATCCCGAAGACGAAGTTCTCCGCACCACGCGTGAATTGGGCATCGCCTTCGTGGCCTATAGTCCGCTGGGGCGCGGCTTCCTGACGGGACAATTCAAGCGTTTCGAAGATCTGGCTCCCGACGACTACCGCCGCTTCTCTCCGCGCTTCCAGGGAGAAAATTTCCAGAAGAATCTCGATCTTGTGGCCCGCGTCGCAACCATCGCCCGCGAAAAACGCTGTACGCCGTCGCAACTCGCTCTTGCATGGCTCCTGGCGCAGGGCGATGACATCATTCCCATTCCTGGCACCAAGCGCCGCAAATATCTCGAAGAAAACGTTGGAGCTCTCAACCTGAAACTCACGGCCGATGATCTTCGCCGCATCGATGAAGTCGCCCCCAAGGGCGTCGCTGCCGGTGCCCGCTACCCCGAAGTCATGATGGCCATGGTCAATCGCTAACTTGGAGCGCGGCGGCCAGTCGCCGCTTTTACGGCTGCAGCTAGATCGCAAATGTTTCTGTCGAGCACCGCCGGGCCGCCGCGAAATCCGTGTAGCGGCCGCCTTCTGAGGCCCGCGCTTACCTTGTTGTCGAATGGATCTGTATCCTGAACCCGCGGAGTTTGCGAGTGAAAGATCTCAACTTTGTCCACCCGTCTTCAATCGCGCTCGTCGCATCGTCGTCGCGACGCCCCAATTTGTCATCCCGAGCGCAGCGAGGGATCTGCACCTGCTCCCAAGTGGACGCTATCCTGGCGTTCCCTTCAATCCCAAAACAAAAGGGGCCGAGAGAATTCTCGGCCCCTTCATTCTTCCGTCACGCGAAGGAAAAACCCTTAAAATTTGTTCCTACTCGAAAAAGTGCGCGATCTTTTTCCCTGTCTCTTCCGTGTAATACACGGTTATCTTGGCGCCTTTCTCCGTTCCTTTGCCCACCGCTTTGCCCGAATCCTTCAATGCGTTTCCGGTGTATTCAAAGGTCTTCTCTGTGCCGTCGGCCGACTTTACCACTACCGTCTTCGTCCCCTCATCGACCTTCTCGACCGTGCCCTTGGTCACCTTCATCCCGTCTTTGCCGACTTTTCCGATGCCATCGACGGTTGCCTCTGCACCCTTCCCAGTGGAACGCACGACGACTTCCGAGCCTTCTTTGATCCCGTCGAATCCGTCTTTCGTTCCTTTTACGGTATCGTCGCTCGCAACTTTCACCGTGTGTTCCGTTCCGTCTTTGGTCTTCACAACCACGGTCTGGGTGGCCTTATCGACTTTCTTCACCGTGCCATGCATGAAGCTAACCACATCTTGTGCCACGCTCATCGACGCTGCGAACGCTAGTCCTGCCAGTGCCAGCAATACCTTTTTCATATGCGGATACCTCCTCCGGGGACCTCATGATTGCACACTTTCAGAGGCCATCATACCGGTTTTGATGAACTATTCAATTCTTTAACACGACCCAATTCTTTCACGAGCGTCTCGGCGGTTCCCACAACTCAATCCGGTTTCCTTCCGGGTCCATGATCCAGGCAAATCGCCCGTAGTCGTAGTCTTCGCGATTGGGATCGATCCACACGCCTTCGCCTCGCAGCCTTTCTAGCAGTCCGTCCAGGTCTTCCACGCGAAAATTCAGCATGAACGGCTTGGTGCTCGGCTGGAAGTACTTCGTGTCCGGCTTGAAAAGCGACCAGATGGTGAACCCCTCCGGATCGCCATCCTCTTTCCAACGAAACGAAACTCCTTGTCCCGGCACATCCTGTTTGATGCCCAGATGTTTCTCATACCACTCGTAGAGTTTCTCTGGATTCTCCGCCTTGAAGAAAACTCCTCCCAGTCCCGTCACGCGTCCCATGCTCGCCTCCGTTAGCCAGATTCGGCGGATTCTACAGCCCAAATAATCCCTGTTCAAGAAACAAATGACGTCCGGCTACAGACTAAGCTAAACTGAACGTTCTCCCGCCCTCGCACATCATGAACACCCTGGAACACTGCGTCTGCTCTTCCTCCCTGTGGCGCTACATTTCGCAGCGCCAGCTTCTTCCCTGGGTCTTGTCCGATGCGTGCCTGGGCGATCACGTTTTAGAGATTGGCGCCGGCTATGGCGCGGCCACCGTGCATCTGCGCGAACGCGTCCCGCGTGTCACCTCTCTGGAGTATGACCATAATTCCACGAGCAAATTGAAAGCCAATCACAACGGACATTCCGGCGGAGTGCTCCGCGGCGATGCCTCGCATCTGCCTTTCGCCGATGAGACCTTCTCTTCCGCCATTGCCATTCTCGTCCTCCACCACCTCAAGTCCCGCAAAATGCAGGATCTCGCCTTCGGCGAAGTCCTCCGCGTGCTTCGCCCTGGCGGCACGTTCCTCGCTTTCGAGATCAACGATAGCTGGATTCAGCACCTCGGCCACTTCAAAAGTACTTTTACCCCGCTCTCCCCCGGCTCCGCTTTTGCGCGCCTCACCATCGCCGGCTTCTCTCGCGTCTCCGTCGATTTCCGCCGCGGCGGATTTCGTCTCCACGCCTTACGAGCAAAGCCCGAACCCGCTTCCCCCGAACCGGAGCGCTCCCCACAGAACGCCGTTGCGGCTGGCGTCTGATCGCCGAGCCAGTATGCAGCACCGAAAGAACGCCTGAATCCGTGCCAATCGTGGTTGCCCGTGCACTATACTACTTCCGGAGACTTCTCTGGATGGGGAAGCACTCGCTATGGGCTATCGTCGCGCGCTCATTCGTCTCCTCGACCGGCCCGGCGCTCGCGGTGTTCTCACCGCGATCCTCAACCTCCAGGCGCGTCGCAGCGCTCCCGGCGTGCGCGTGTACAATCGGCGCGGCATGTGGATGCACCAGGAAAGCGGTGTGATCTATGTCGACTCACCTACGATGGACTATCACCCCGCGATTTTTCCCACTTGGGAGAACGAACTGAACCGCGCAATCGCGAATGTCCCTGACACCTGGTTCCACGTTTACCAGCCCCGTCCCGGCGATCATATTGTCGATGCGGGCGCGGGCAAGGGCGAAGACACCATCGTGTTTTCCAGAGTGGTGGGACCCGCGGGGAAAGTCCTTTCCATCGAAGCCCACCCCATCACGTTTCGCTGTCTCCGTCTGTTCTGCGAGCTAAATTACCTCCAGAACGTGGCGCCAACAAACTTTGCGCTCGTCGATTCCGCCAGGCCCGTGGCCATCGAAAACCTCGAAGGGTGGCATGCGAATCGCATCGTGGACGCCGCCACGAAGGGTTCGCTTCAGGCCGCGGGGCTTACTTTGGACGAGTTGGTGGAACGGGAGAATGTGCGGCGCATCGATTTTCTGAAGATGAACATCGAAGGTGCAGAAGCGACGGCTATCCGCGGAATGGATCGCACCCTGCGAATCACTCGCGCCCTGTGTATCGCGTGTCATGATTTCCGCGCCGACGCTGGCGAAGGAGAATTCTTCCGCACCAGGCAACTCATTCAAGATTGCGTGGAACGAGCCGGGTTCAGGACAATTTCGCGCGCTTCGGACCCGCGTCCAGACATTGCTTGCCAGGTGAATGCCGTTCGCGATTGACACCGCTCTTCTCTACAACTTGCGGCCGAATTCTCATTTCTGTCATTCCGAACGGGGTCTGCGGAGTGATCAATCTCTCTTTTCTTGGCTTTACGCTCGGAATGACGAACTAAATGCCTTTTTCTGTAGGCAGACTAGTCGCTGTCCGCCAATCGTGCGCGATACAAGGCAGGTAACCCAAACGCACGCCCGCAATCGCTGGCGAACACAATGCCCTTGGAATCCAATTCCCAGGCTGGCGATGAGCTGTTGCAATTCCCGCCCGTCAATCGCCTCTCCTGACCCGAAGACAACTCGCGCACCCGAACTTGCATTGGTCCATGCCGCCTATCGGTGAACGCCATCCACTTTCCATCCGGAGAAGTGACGGCGTCCGGGAAATCCGCGGGAACCGGCATTTCTCGGGGCCTCGCTTTCCCCGTGGCAGGATCAAACTCCATCATCGACGAACTCCCATTTTCCACAAGTTCGAAATAGATCGCCGTTCCATCCGCCGCCAGCCGCGGGTGCAGCGCTTGTGCCTCGAAGGAAAGCTCCTCGTTCTGGTTGTCATGCAGCCACCGGAGTACATATCGGTCCGCCCCCAGGGATTGATAAAAAATCCCAGCGCGGGAAACCACCGGAAACGAAGAGAAGATCGCCCCGCGCTGCGCCGCAACTCGCGCAAAATGCTGCTCCGGCTCGTTTGCGTAGCTCGCCATGTGTCGTTTCGCATCCATGAACGCAATCAGCGCTGTAACTATTACCGCCGCAACCGCGATTCGCCGTGGCATTCCTTGCCAACTGCGATATCCCGCAAAAATAAATAGCCCTACCAGAATCCAGACCTTCGGAAACAGCCAAATCGGATGCAAGGGCAACGTCAAAAGTATGTACGTCGTCACCAGAAAGATGCTTTCCCGCGGGCCAGACTCCTCCAGTAGTAACACCAGCGGCAGCAGAAGAATGATGAATGTGTACGAGGCCGTGCTGGTCGAAAGCAGCACCACGGCAATCACAAACCAGGCAAAGTCTCGCCGCTCGCTGCTGCGTCGCGCGCTCGTACCCAGGAAAAGGAAAGCTGCCAAGGTCAACGAAGTAAACGTTCGCAGGAAAAAGAACAGCCAGGGCGCGTTCCACAGAGGATGAGGATTCAATTCCGCTTCTCCGACGAACGCGCGCCTCAACATCGTCGGTATTGTCGGCGTTCCCGGATTGTACGGATCAATCGATGCGCCCTCCAGTGACCGGGGCAGAATCTGCGTCGCATAGTAATGCACCTCCGCCGGCCCGAATAGAAGCAGCGCCACGCCCAGCAGAATCAGACCCGCGACGATCATTCCGAGCAAGGCCTTCCACTGACGCTTCGCCGCAAAATACAAAAGAAATGGCCCGCCATACAGCTTCAGCCCAAAGGCGATGCCCGTGAGGAACCCGCCCAGGAAATAGCTTTTTCGGTCCAGAAAATAGAAGGCCAGCGTAAGCAGGAACAGCAGAAAAATGTAGTACTGCCCATACCGGAAGTTCGTCAGCAACGAAACATAGCCGCAAAAAGCCAAGAGCCAAATCGTTTCCACGCGAAACCGCGTTACGCGCGACAGCAACCAGACGCTCGCCCACAGGAATCCCAGGTTGAAGATCAGCCAGATCCGCTTGGCCGTTTGCGGGGCAAATCGTGTGAACCCCATCATCGGCAGCATGGTCAGCGGAGTCTGCGCCGCGTACGTGCCGATCGTCATCCCGTAACCGGCATAATTCATCTGTCGCACGAACCATGTCCAGTCGTAATAGTTGCGCAAGGGCTTGTGCTGGACCGCGAGTCTCGCCGCCGTGTCGTAGTTCGGGAAGTCGGTCTCAACGCGCATCCAGCCGGTACGAAACGCAGTGCCCAGCAGAATCAGCAATGTGACCAAAACAGCTAAACGCAGCGTGAAATTGGAATAGAGAAACTGGGGAAGCAGCGCTCCGATTCCGTTTCGGGAGCCGGCCCCAGCCTGATGATGAGATTGTTCTTGCGAGTTTGCCGGAATCACCATGGATCAGATGAGCGCGAACTCCCCAAGCAATACTAATCAATGGCCGCATGATGGGCTACCCGGAAAAGGTTCCGCACTCGCGCCAGGTTGCCCCGACACGAGTGTGGCGTTGACGTTGAGGAGGTGAACCGGCGGTTATTTCGGCGTGCAATCCTTGCGCCGGGGGGCCGCCACGGTAATGGTTGTATTCGCCGACGGCGAACCATCAAATATGTCCTCGAGCGTATGCGCGTGCTTATCTCGCCTCGTCAGGAACTGCCACGTCACTTCTCGATCGTCTCGATCGCCGAATCATCATCCCCGTCATTTGATCCGCTGCTCATATAACGCCGGATGAACGCGAGAATCGAAGTGTGATCGCCCACCGTGTGCGAAACCCGTCCACGCAATCGTGATCTTCCTTGCGGCAACCAAACAGCCCGCTATGGCACGGGCTACCTGGCCTGTTCACACCTGTCGTGTCGCTTCTCACGGGTATTTTGTTTGGATTGGCACCGGTGCTGGCCGCATTTCGCGTATCGTGGAACAACACTCTGAAGGAAGGCGGAGCGCAAAGCGGCTCGGGACCGGCACACGCCGCACGCAAAAAGTTCTGATGATGGCGGAGATCGCTCTTTCCTTCGTTCTCTTCATTGGTGCCGCTCTCCTGGTGAAGAGCTTTCACCAACTCACTGCCATTCGACCCGGATTCGATCCGCATGGCGTTCTCACCGCGAACGTAGCATTGCCCCTGGACCAATACCAAACCCCTGACCAGCAGCGCGCCTTTTTCGAGCAACTGGTGCCGCAGCTGCGGGCTCTGCCGGGCGTCGCTTCGGCTGCAGCGACAGCTACGGTTCCACTGCGCAGGGACACGCAAATGATCTCGATGATCCAAGTCGAAGGACAACCGGCGATAAGCCCGCTCATGGCCAACGTTCCCACCGCGCGCGTGAATTCCGTCACCCCTGGATATTTCTCCGCATTGCACATTCCGTTGATCGAGGGACGTTTACTGGATGACCGCGACGGTGTGGACGCCCCGAAGTCGGTGGTCGTCAATCAGGCATTTGTGCGCCACTTCTTCGAGAAAGAAGATCCCATTGGCAAGAGGTTCACTGCCAAATTCTCGCCGGGACCGGAAGACCCGCCTAACTGGACCATCGTTGGCGTGATCAACGACACCAAACAGCGCGGGCTCGCAGCTGAAGTCACGCCGGAAGTAACCCCGCTACTTCCCAGTGGCCTCGATTCATGATGACCCTCGTGCTTCGCACATCACTTGATCCGGCAAGCCTCGTCTCCGCCGTACGCCAGCAAGTCAGCGCTCTCGACAAGAACATCCCGGTCTATGCCGTGCAAACCATGGACGACCTGTTTTCCGCAGAAGTCGCCTCGCAGCGATTCAACGCCGGCGCCCTTGCGGGATTCGCGGGTGCAGTACTCCTGGCAGCAGTGGGAATCTATGGGCTGGTGGCCTACGCGGTCAGCCAGCGCACTCGCGAAATGGGTGTACGCATCGCTTTGGGCGCGGGGAGGGGAAATGTTCTGCGCGTGATTCTTAATCAGGGATTTCGCCTGGCGCTGATTGGTGTGGGGCTCGGGCTCGCGGCTTCGTTTGCGCTGACCCGCCTCATGACCGGCCTGTTGTTTGGTGTGAAGCCTTCGGACCCGCAAACGTTTATTCTGGTAACCGCCGCACTTCTCGCTGTTGCGCTGGCCGCGTGCTGGATTCCCGCGCACCGCGCCACCCGCATTGATCCGGTCGTAGCGCTTCGCCACGAATAGTCCTTGCTGCAAGTGAGCAAGCGCGCTTCGTGCCAGCGGTGAGCTGCGTCCGTCGTAAACGCCGACGCTACTTATCTCCCGAGAGCGCCGTCCCCAACTCGCTCCTCGTTTGAATCACTCGCAAAATGGCGTCCCGCGTCACCATCCCCACGATATTCGCCATGCCATCTTCCGAGTGCTGCACCACCGGCATCTGATTCACGTCCGCGGCCACCAACCGGTCCAGCAGCGTAGGCAGCGGCTCATCCGGCGCTGCCCACAGAATCCGCTCTCTCGGCACCATCACCGCCTGCACCGAGTTCATATTCCAATCTTCGCGCGGCACCGTGTTCAGCGCCGCCACATTCATCATCCCCACCAGCCGGTGGTCCATCGTCACGATGTGCACGCGTCGTCCCGTGCGCAACACTTCGTTGCTATATTCGTCCAGGTTCAAGTTCGCCGGAATCGCCGGCACTTCGTGGCTCATCACATCGGAAGCGCGCAGCCCGTTGAGCGTCTCCCGTATCGTCACCTGCGCCACGCTGGCCTGCGCCGCATTCAGCAGAAACCACCCGATCACTGCCAGCCAGATCCCCTCCCATCGCCCACTTCCGCGGAACCCGAAAGCCAGCCACAACCCCAGAACGATCATCCCGTAGGCAATCAGTTTCCCACTGGCTCCGGCCACCCGCGTGGCGCGCACAAAATCTTTCGTCGTTCCCCAAACGATGGCGCGAAAAATCCTCCCGCCGTCCAGGGGAAATCCCGGCAGCATATTGAACACTGCGAGAGCCAGATTGGTTTGCCAAAGATATGTCGACACGGCGGCGACAATTTTGCTGTCGGGAAACACCAGTGTCGAAAGGAAGAACACTCCCGCAAGAAACGCGCTCGCCAGCGGCCCGGCTATCGCAATATTGAATTCCTGTATCGCCTTGCTCGGTTCCTTTCCGATTCGCGCCAGCCCTCCGAACAGAAATAGCGTGATGGAAAGAACGCGGATCTTGTAGTGCTGCGCCACCACACTGTGCGATAGCTCGTGGAACAGCACCGAGCCAAAGAAAAGCAGGCTGGTGGCCGCGCCCAGTATCCCAAGCTGTGTGATGGTCCATTGCGGATTGAGCTGGGCAAACTGGTTGGAAATCAGGTAGGTGATCAGTCCAAAAATGATGATCCAGCTCAGGTCAATGTAGATGGGAATTCCCAGAATTCGACCGATACGAATTCCCTGTGCTTGCGGCATGAACCTGATCCTCGTCAGAGACTGCGTTAAATCTTCTGCGTCGTCTGGTTTCTATACTACCGCATCTGGACAGCTGGGGTTGTGTCTGCCGTGACACGTCGTGGCCCCACCGCCACGAAAGCTCCTTCGCACAGTCTGCTAAACCACGCCTTATCAATATTCTACGTCTGGCTCTCCGCATGCCATTCCCTTTGGTGTAGCACAAAAGGGAGATCACACCATGCCGCGATTCGACACCCCAGCAAACCACCGCCAGAATCGTTCCCCCCGCTTCGGCGCGGCGCGGCTCTTCGCCGCGTTCTCACCTTCTGCCCCCGCCTATGCTCAGTCCACTCCCAAAGATTCCAATGTTCCCAAGCCGCAACCCACCCGTCGCATCGTTGTCAGCATTCCCGACCGCAAACTCGCTCTTCTCGAAGACGGCCGCGTAGTAAAAATCTACGACGTTGCCGTCGGCGCGCAAGTCAGCCCCAGCCCCAGCGGCGAATTTCAAATTGCCCACCGCCTCTCCAATCCCACGTACTACAAGCCTGGCGTCATCATCGCCCCGGGACCCGGCAATCCCCTCGGCACCCGTTGGATGGGCCTGGGCATAAGAGGCTTCGGCATCCACGGTACTAATCGCCCCTCATCGATTGGCAACGATGCCTCTCACGGTTGCATTCGCCTGAAGAATTCCGACGTGGAAGATCTCTTCGCTCGCGTTCGTGTTGGTGATCGCGTGTCATTGCTTGCGGAACGCACCGAAGAGGTCGCGCAACTGTTCGGCGGTGAGGTCTCGCCAACAAAAGTCGCGAACGACCAGACACAGGTGGCGCGCGCTGAGCCCACGAACAGCGAGGGCAACGCCCGCGGCAGCGAGTAAACCCGATTTTGCCCAGGTCAGATTCAACAAAGGAGAACACCCGTGGAAACGATGCTTGGATTCGTAGGACTGGTAATCACCACCCTCGTGGCGCTCTTCTCAGCGCTCGCTCTGCAAACTTTGTTGCTTCGCGCTGCTTTCGCGCTCATGCAGCCGGCCACCGCCAACCGTCGCATTCCTCAGCCAGTGGTTGAGCACGTCGCGCAGTTGGTTCCCCGCGCTGTCAGCAGGGCGCACTAGTTCGGCGAAAAGTTCCCGCTCACGATCTGCGGACGGCAACACGCGCAAGACCTCAGCCGCGACGGGAGTAGAAAGGAAAAGTTCATGCTCGCTTTGAAATTCTTGTTGATGACTCTCGGTTTGGCCCTCTTTGCAAGCGCCGTGATTCTCGTTGCCTACGATGTCTACGCCGCTGCGCGACTTCGCTGGTTGCTCAAGCAAGCTAGCGAATCTGGGATGGAGGCCATCACGCAAACGGCCGTCCGCCCTTTCGGACCGGTGCGGTGGAAGCTGGCCTCGCTGTTGGCGCTGGCCGCAATCGTGCCGGTGCTGCTGTCGCTCAGTCTCGCCATCGTTCCCGACGGCTCAGCCGCCATCCGCGTCAGCCAATTCTCCGGCGTGCGCCCCGCTACGTTGTATCCCGGCGTGCATTTGATTACACCGCTGATCGATAGCGTGGTTCTCTACGACACCCGCGAACAGATTTTTTCCACTGCTGCGTCCGCCTCCCCCAAAGCCACTGCCGAAGTTCTCACCGTGCAAGCTCGCGAAGGCTTGAACATCGGCCTGGCCGTCAGCGTTCGCTATCGCCTCGACCCTTCCCGGCTCGCCGCCATCCACCAGAATTTGCCGCAGCCCGTTGGTGAGCAGGTTGTCGGCCCGGTCGTTTCTTCCATATACCGGCAACTTTCCCCGAACTACCTGACACGTGAAATTTTCGCGCTGAAAAGGGAAGAGCTGCGTGTCCAGGCTGCCGAGGCCATCAGGTCGCGCCTCGCCAGTGACGGCATCGTCGTGCGCGAAGTGCTCTTGCGCGACATCCAACTCCCCGCCGAATACGCGCAAGGCCTCGAGGGATTGCTCTTGAAAGAGCAGGAAAACGAGCGCCTCGGCACGGAGCAGGACATCAAGCAGAAACAAGTTCGCATCGCCGAACTCGAAGCCGATGCCCAAAAGGCTCGCGATGTGAAACAAGCGGAGGCCCAGGCGCAGGTCCGCGTGCTGCAAGCCAAGGCTGAATCCGACTCCATGCAATACACCCTGCCTCTAAAGCAGAAGCAGATCGAGCAGTCCAAGCTCGAAGCCGAGGCGCGCAAAGAAGCCACGCTGCAGAACGCGCAAGCCGCGGCGCAGGCGAAGATCATCGACAGCAAAGCAGAAATTGAACGCCAGAAGTACCTGGCAGACGCCGAAGCCAATCGCATCCGCGTTACTGCCGACGCCGACGCAAACCGCATTCGCGTCACCGCCGCTGCAGACGCCGAACGCATGAAGTATGAAGCCAGCGTCCTCAAACAGAATCCCATGCTGATCCAGAAGATCATTGCCGAGCGTTTGTCCGACAAGCTGCAAATCATGATGGTGCCGATGGACGGCAAGAATTTCTTTGCCGCCGACGTGATGCGCTCTGCCTTTACCAATCAACTCGGCAACAGCAACGCGAACAACACGGCTGCGGCTGGCACGCAAGACGATTCAGACGATGCTCCGCCGGTCGCAACCGCCACGGCGCAGCAGAAGAAGCCGGCACGCCGGCCATAAGACATCGCGGAGGCGGCCTCGGCCCCCTTTCACGATCACCGGCCAACACCCCTGTGAGTGGCTCGGGCCGCGACACTGGAGGAGAGACCATGAGCACGAAGGCAAGCACCGCCGCGCTTGAATCCTTGGCCAGCAGGTCGCTCCCCAACCAGCGTCGCGTTCCGCGCCACCCGGCCGGCGCCAAACGGTCACGAGGTAAAGAGCGAGCAACAAAGGTTCCGGCCGCACAGACTGCAATTCGATTCTTCGGGAGGATGCCATGAACGGAAACAATCAATTCGCTACATCCATTCATCACAAAACAATCGTGCCCGTCATTCTGCGAATTACTTTCAGTTTGTTGTTGTGGACTCTTGGCTTCGCCTCCATGAATCTCGTCGAAGCGCAAGTCAGAACGCAGCGCGCCGTCACAGATTACCCCTTCAACCGCGCCCAGCTTGAGCACCTGCAGCGCTGGGTGAACGCAGGACATGACACTTGGTGCCGCGATCCCAAACTCGTCGCTTCCGCCGCTCTCAAGCGCGTCGCTCCCAACTTTGCCGACTCCGAATTCGAACTGGCCTCTCTTCCCACGGAACGGACAACAGCCCGCGGTACAAAGTCCATCTACACCTTCGCGTCTCTGGACGGCGGCATCACTTACCAAGTTACCCTGCGCCGCTATCGCTGGCTGCTTCCCATCGCCGGCACCCCAGACCACATCGTTTGGGCCCCCGTCCGCATCGAGACCGTCACCCGACCCGTCACCGACTAGCCTTTTGGAGCGCGGTGGCTAGCCACCGCTTTTGACCCGCAACGCAACCCTCGCAACAAATTTGTCATCCCGAGCGAGGCGAGGGAGCTGCTATTCGAAGGGCGCCAAACATCACTTCCACCATGCAGACAAAACACAGTACCCCCTGACCAGCCGGGCGGCGTCGACTACGCTGCCCGGCATTGTTTTTCCGCGAACAGTGTTAGCATTTCTCAAGGTTCAGAGAGGTGAGTTTTGCGGCGATTTTCGATCGGCGGTGCGGTAGCTTTTTCCTTTTTTCTTTTCGTATGCTCGAACGCCTGTCGCGGAAATCCTTTCAGGGAGGAGGCCCTTCGCGAGAACGCGTCTTGGGAGGGCACGGCTTCAGCCGTGCCGAGCAGTTTTGCAAAAACGTCGGCTTTAGCCCCTGAGGTCTCGGGCTTTTCCATTTCGACGATCACGACGCCGTCCGCTAACCGCGCCCAGGAAGGCGTTACTCCCGCCACTTCCCAACCGCAGCCCACCACCTGCGACACCTTGCGCACCGCCAAATCCAAGGTCTACGGCTTTCGTCCCACGCAACTCAACGAATCCCAAATCGACGCCAAGGGCAAGGAAATCGATGCTTTCTGGAAGCAGGTCCACTCCGCCGGCTCCGACGGCGTCTCTTGCGTGCGCTCCATGCTTCGAGCCGAAACCACCGACCACTTCTTTCAGTTCGACGCCGCGTCCTTCCTCTATCAAGCGGACCGTTCTCCAGAGACCTTGCTCCTTGTCCGCGACTCCATCGCGCAAGCCGACTTCCAGGAAAGCGATCCCGCCAACTATCTCTCACTGGCCGTCGCTCTTGCTCAGCAAGGCGTGGACATCGGCCCACTCGCCGCTCCTCTCCTCCGCTACCCCAACGCTGTCATTCGCGTTCCTGAGCAGGGTCTTGAGCTCGATTCCGACACCGCCGCCCTTTTTCTCTACGGCAGCATGAAGCCCTCCGTCGCCACGAGCGCTCTTATCCCCGAATTGCAGGCGCCGGAGTCCTTCGTGCGTGCCGGCGCCGCCCATTTGCTGGCTGAGCAGCTCACCGAAGAAAGCTTTCGCACCCTCAGCCGCTGGGATGGCTTGCGCAAGATTGAGGAAGAATTTCGCCGCAACGACATTACCGCCGTCATGAAATATCAGCAGCCCAACGAAGCCGATTTTGCCCATCCCAGATTTTCTCGTGAACAGGTCCTGCAGACGATTGCCTCTCTCCCCCGTTCCAGTGCCGAATTCGCGGATGTCATGGGCAAGAAGGGCGCGGAGTTCGACAAGCGCATGCGCGACAGCAAAGCCACGCAAGAACAAATTTCCACCGCCATTGCCGAGGGCGAACCCATTTACGGCATCGCCAATCACACCGCTTTCATGAACAGCGCCGTGGCCACGCTGCAGCCCGGGGATTTCGAACTGCTCCGCACCGCCCGCCGCAAGGCCCTGTTCAATGTTTCCGACCAGAGCCTCGAAGAGTATCTGGCTTTTACCCAGGTCATGATCGGTTTGATCAACCGGCTCGATCTGTACAAGGAATTCCGCTCCCATTAATGCTTCGGCGGCAAACACCCAAGGAGGTACGTGCGGCGTGTTATCATCGCCAAATAATGCCGTGTTTCTGAAAACTCGTTGCTCTCGCTCGCGTAATTTTTTTCTAGGCCTTTTCCTTCTCGCTGCAATCTCTTTTGTTGCGAAGCCGCTCCACGCTGCCGACGCTCCTTCGCTCGATGACGCCATCCGTCAGCTCGCCGAACGCATCGCCGCCATCCCCAACTTAAAAGGGCCTATCCAGCTGGAAGTTCACGATGACGCCGCGTTCGACGAGTCCGAAGGGCAAACTTGGAAAACCACGCTGCGCCGCCAGCTCGATCTTCGCAAACTCAGCATTACCGAAGAACCCGACGCTCCGTTACTCCGGGTGGGCGCCACCGAAACTCCCACGCAGATCGTCCTCGCCGCCGAACTGCTCTTCGCCGATCATCAGGAACTTCGCATCGTGGCGCTCAAGCGCGCATTATTGCCCTCCGAGACTCTGCTCGCTTCGCCCATGCGCATCGAAAAACAACTCGTCTTCGACAGCCCCGAACGCGTCCTGGACGCTGCCTCCGCCACTCGGGGCACCGCGGACGATCTCGTCGTGCTGACATATCGCAACTCGGAATTGACCGCTCTGCGCCTCGATCCAACCGGTTCCCTGAAGCAGGCATTCACGCTCTCTGCTGCCGGCTTCAAGCCGTCGCGCGATCCTCGCGCGGAACTTACCGCTACCGAAACCGATGGTCACCTCCAATTCCCCGGAAAACTTTGTGAATTCACATGGGCCGCGCCGGCGGACGTAAAGTGCCGCGCCACCGCAAAAACTTTCTGGCGGTCTCTCCCCTCACTCGCTTCTCCTTGCGACTCCACCACATGGAAGTTGCAGGCTGATGGCAGCGACTGGACCGCCGGCGATCTCCTCCAGGTCGTCCCTGAAACCGCGTCTCATCAGGGCCTCGCCGCCCTGGTCAGCGATTTTCCCGGTCCGATCCTTAGCATCAACAGCGCCCAAAATTCTCACAGCGCTCTCGTGGTGGTCAGAAACTTGCGTACAGGAAACTATGAGGTCTACAAACTCGCTCTCGCTTGCGGCAACTAGAATCTTGCCCGCTTACGACTGCTCGAGGGGCACGACTTCAGTCGTGCCCCTCGCAGCTAGAAGATCTTGGGCTTTATCCCCTGCGGCCCTAGTTGTGATGACTTGCGTTCTTGCCGTCATCACGCTTGGGGCACCTCCCGCGCAGGCCACCAAGCGCCCGAGTTACGGCGGAACCCTGCGCGTCGTCCTTCGCGCCTCCTCCGTCTCTCTCGACCCTCGTGAGTGGAAACCGGGTTCGTCGTCCTCGGCTCAAAACGAACAACTCGCCGTCCTCATCTACGACCGCCTGCTTGCCCTCGACGATTACGGCAGGTTTCAGCCCGCTCTCGCCACCGAATGGTCCCATGACGCCGGCATGCGCAACTGGCAATTCAAACTCCGTCCCGGTGTGAAATTCTCCGATGGCTCACCGCTGACCGCGACCGACGTCGTCGCCGCGCTGCAGCCCCTTCTCCCGCCTAGCCTGCAGATCAGCGCCACGGAAAATGCCATCGCCATCCACTCTTCGCGCCCCGTCCCCGATCTCCTCGAACAATTTTCTTCCGGCCGCTATTTCGTCTACCGCGCCCTACCCGATGGCCTGCTTCTCGGCACTGGCCCTTTCTATCTCGGCGAAAATTCTCCGCCCGAGCCTTCCGAAACGAACCCCTCGGTTGTGAAGCCCGCGCACATCAAATTTCGCGCCAGCGAAGAAGCTTGGTCCGGCCGACCTTTCCTAGACGCCATCGAAGTCACCCTTGGCGAACCTCCGCTTCGCCTCCTCTACGATTTGCAGATTGGCAAAGCCGACCTCGCCGAAATCGCTCCCGACCTCGTTCGCAAAGCCCGCCAGGAAAATGTCCGCATCTGGAGTTCCGCCCCCAACACTCTTCTCGCTCTGCGTTTCGATGATGCCCAGCCTGCGGCCGCTGACCAGCGTCTTCGCCAAGCACTCGCCTTTTCCCTGGATCGCGACACCATGGCCAACGTGTTGCTTCAAAGGCAAGCCCTGCCCACCGCCGCTCTTTTGCCTCAATGGCTCTCAGGTTATGCTTTTCTATTCGGCAGTCCCATGAGTCTGGAACGCGCCAAGGAAATTCGCGCGTCTCTTCCGGGCAACGTAGCAGGCGCCAGCGAGCCTCTCCGTTTGCATGTCGACTCTTCGGGCGATCTCATGAAACTTTTGGGAGAACGTGTGGCAGTGAACGCGCGACAAGCCAATCTCTCGGTTCAGGTGCTGCTCCCCCACGAGGCAGGAAACTCCTCCGCACTCCGTTCCGTCAAGTCCGCCCCCGCGGGGTTACACTTGTTTGCGTGGCACTATGACACCATCTCGCCGCGCGCCGAACTGGAAGCGCTGGCCAGGCAATTCGCATTTCAGGAATCCGGGGAAGGAACGCAAGGCGTGAGTGATCCCGAACAACTTTTTGCGCTGGAGCGCCGCTTCCTTGACGAACGGCGCATCCTCCCGCTGGTCGTCTTGCCGGAGTACATCGCCGTTGCCGGCAATGTCCGCAATTGGTCTCCCGCCCGTTGGGGTGAATGGCGTCTTGCCGACGTGTGGCTAGATCAGGCACCCAACGCACCCACTGCCGACGAAAACCGCGCCCCCAAAAGTTCATCCTCTCCTCGCATGAACGGGGGACGCCCATGAGTTTTCGCGCCAAAATTTTCCTGGTTTTCTTGATCACCGTGTTGGCCTCGGTCGCGCTGGTCGCCTACGGCGTCACCTACTACACGCAAAACGCCTTCGAAGCGATGGATAGCCAGCGTACCGAAGCGCTTGTCTCCCAATTCAAAAAGGAATTTGCCCAGCGCGGTGAAGTCGTCGTCCAGCAAGTCGAAAACATTACCAACGCCGACATCACCCTCCGCATGGCTTTGGACCTTGCCCGCCCCAACGCCGATTCTTCTCTCTATGTTCACGATGCCAACGGCGCCGCTCAGGACCACGGCCTCGATTTCGTCGAATTTGTGAATGGCGACGGCACGCTCATCTCCTCCGCGCAGTATCCCGCTCGCGTTGGTTATAAGAATGACTGGATCACGGCCACGAAAGATTGGCGCGGCGCCACTGCTTTTCTCAAGCGCGAAGAATTGCCCGATGGCGTTGCTCTCTCCCTCTCCGCTGTGCGCACTTTGCCCGTCGGTGAAAAAAACTTCTACGTTATCGGTGGACGCCGTCTCGATCAGAATTTCCTCGCTTCCCTCGTGCTCCCCACAGGCATGCGCGCGCTCCTCTATCGCAATCTCGAACCCAATTTCGTGGCTACCGCCCTCACCGATGCTAGCGGCCCCGTTCCGAACCCCGATTCTTTCCAGTCGCTCATTGAACAGATTGCAGAAGCAAAACCCGGGCGACTCCACGACGGTCGTCAAAACCATTGAGTGGAACCGCGATCCTGCCAGCGCCGAAAGCTTTCATGCCATGCCTTTGCGCGGCCGCAACAATGAACTTCTCGGCGTTCTCCTTCTCGGGAGTTCCGCCAAGGAACTTGTTCTCCTCAAGCGCGAGATTCTGAAGACCGCCGCACTCGTCAGCCTCGCCGCCATTCTCATCGGTTTGCTGGTCAGTTGGTGGGTTTCCCGCCGCATCACTCGCCCCGTCGAAGAACTCGCCGATGGCGCGCGCGACGTCGCCTCCGGCCATTGGAACGCGCACATCGATGTTCAGGGCAACGACGAAATCGGCCAGCTCGCCGGCGCCTTCAATGACATGACGCGCACCCTCGCCGCGCAAAAAGAGAAGCTCGTGCAAACCGAACGCGTCGCGGCCTGGCGCGAATTGGCTCGCAGGCTCGCTCACGAATTGCGCAATCCGCTCTTCCCCTTGCAAATCACCGTCGAGAATCTCCAGCGCGCTCGCCAGCTTGGTCCCGAGCAGTTTCAGGAAGTTTTTGGCGAAGCTACAGCCACGCTCAAAGCCGAGCTCGCTAATCTCAACAGCATCGTTGGCCGCTTCAGCGATTTTTCCAAGATGCCCGCTCCGCAACTCACCCGCGTCAACGTCAACGAAACCCTGCGCAACGTCGTTCGCCTGTTTGAAGCGCAATTCAATGCCGTCGGCAAGCCTTCCATCACCACCGAATATTTCCTCAATGAATCGCTGCCCGAAATCGATGCCGATCCCGACCTGCTCCATCGCGCGTTCCAGAATCTCGTCTTGAATGCTTTGGACGCCATGCCCGCCGGCGGCACTCTCAGCCTTCGCACTTCCGATGGCGGCGACACGGCCCGCATCGAAGTCTCCGACACGGGCAAGGGCCTCACGCCGGAAGAGTGCTCTCGCCTCTTCACGCCCTACTACACCACCAAGTTGCAGGGCACCGGCCTCGGCCTCGCCATCGTCCAGTCCGTCATCAGCGATCATCACGGCACCATCTCCGTCTCCAGCGAAGAAGGACGCGGCGCCACATTCCGCATCGACCTCCCGAAGCGCCAAGCCGGCGCCGTCGCCAAGCGCAAAGAATCCGTCCCCTCCCTAGTTTCCGAATCCGCACCCGCCACCGCCTCCGACTAAGTTTTCCTGGTCTTGGGTAGCACCGGCTTCAGCCTGTGGTCGCTGCGTTGTTCTTGATCTTGGGTGCCGCACCCTTTGCCTGTTAAGGCTGTTTTTTGGCGTTGCTAGGAGTTTTTCTCGCCGTTGGTAGGGACCGCCTTCTGAGGCCGTCCCTACCAGTCGCGCGCGTCATCCGAGCGAAGCGAGGGATCTCAACGAATATCCCTTCTCCGCCTTTTCCCCCGTCTCGCTGCTCTTTCTCTTTTCCTCTTTGCCGCTTTTCCACCGAACCGTTAAACTGATCCGAACGTGCCGCGCAAAGCCAATCTCCTCCTGATTGACGACGACCCCAACACCCTGGCGTCACTCGCTCGCGCCTTTCGTCTCGCTGGCCACGAAGCCACCGTTTGCGATAGCGCCCTCCGCGCCGCCGACCTCATTCGCTCCCAGCATTTCGATCTCATTCTTTCCGACGTGGTCATGCCCGGCAAAAGCGGCCTGGAATTGCTCGAAGAACTGAAAAAAGCTGGCGTCCGGACTCCCATCGTCCTCATCTCCGGCCAGGCCAATATCGAAATGGCTGTTAAAGCCACGCGGCTCGGCGCTCTCGATTTCCTCGAAAAGCCGCTCACCACCGACAAACTCCTTGTCACTGTCGAAAACGCTCTCCGCCTCACTCGCCTCGAAGACGAAAATCGCGAACTCCGCCATCGACTCGGCAAGCACGAACTCGTCGGCTCCGGCCCCGCCATGCAAAAGCTTCTCGCGCAAATCGATCGGGTCGCCGCCAGCGAAACTCGCGTCTGCATCCTCGGTGAGACCGGCACCGGAAAAGAATTAGTCGCGCGCGCCATTCACGAAAAATCTCCGCGCCACGAAAACGCCTTCATCACACTCAATTGCGCCGCCGTTCCCCCCGAATTGATCGAGTCCGAACTCTTCGGCCACGAAAAAGGTGCTTTCACCGGCGCGGCCGGACGCCACGTCGGAAAATTCGAGCAAGCCGAGGGCGGCACTCTCTTCCTCGACGAGATCGGCGATATGCCCGTCGCCATGCAGGCCAAGCTTCTTCGCGTCCTCGAAGAAGGTGAAGTCGAACGCGTCGGTGGCGATAAGCCCATCAAGGTCAGTGTCCGCGTCATCGTCGCCACTCACCGCAACCTCGAAGACCGCGTCAGAAATAACGAATTCCGCCGTGACCTCTTCCACCGCATCTACGTTTTCCCGCTGACCCTGCCGTCTCTGCGCGATCGCCTCGAAGATTTCCCCGAGCTCATCGCCCATTTTGCCCGCCAGGTCGCCAAGCAAAACGGCTGGAAAGACAAATCCTTTTCCGACGACGCGATCGCGGAGTTGCGCCGCTATTGCTGGCCCGGCAACGTCCGCGAACTTCGCAATATCGTCGAACGCCTCGCCCTGCTCGCCGCCGAAGACACCATTACCGACGAGGACGTTCGCCTCGCCCTCCCCGCAGCAGACAGCGCCGCGATTGATTCCGCCTCCGCTGCAAAAGCCGCCACGGAGCAGGGAACTCTCGTCCAACGCACTGAAGCTTTCGAGCGCGAAGTCCTTCTCGCCGAAATCCGCCGCCACAATTTCCATATGACCAACGTCGCCCGCGCCCTCGGCCTCGAGCGCAGTCATCTCTACAAAAAGTGCCAGCAACTCGGCATAGACCTGCAATCCCTCCGCAAGCCCGAGTAGGTTTTGCTTTTGTAGTGCTTCTGTAGCAGCCACCTTCCGAGATGGGCGCTTTTCTCTTAGGGGGCAGAGTAGTGGCGGGTTTACGCGGCCCTTCGTGGAGCGGGTAGCACAGGCTTCGACAATCTTCATTGGCCGTGGGTTTTCTTTTCTTTGTCTTTTCTCTTGGGCTCACTGGCCGCTGGCCACTTCCTCCCCTCACCGCAAATCCAGCAACTGCACCGCCTCCACCGGCCCTTCCTCAAAAATGATCTCTTTCTCCATCTCTAACAGATTCTTCCGATACTGCCGAATCGCCAGCCACCAACCTCCCAACACGATACCCGGAACAATCGAGCGCACTGGATCCACAAACGCGACGTATTCCAAAAACGACCCCGCCCTGACAAACAGATAGAATCCTAGGAACAACAGAAATACCACCACAAACGCGTTCTCCTTAAACGCCGGCAGCGAGCATGTAAACGGAATCTTTCGCATTCGTACGAACATCGTTTCCACCAGCAACCACGTCATCACCCCCACGTATCCCAGGTGCAACAACGCAACTTGCCATCCCCATCGGTACGCATAGGCCGGTAGGCACGCCACAATCAAAAGCGGCGCCAGAATCGTCCACGTCAACGCTCTGCCGAGCATCACACTCTCACCCGCTCCCGTGTCGATCTGCATTTTGAAAATCCAATTTGCGCGCAAATCCGCGGGAATCTCAAAGATGAATCGCAGCCCCACCACCAGGCAATACACCAGGATCAGCGGAACCGAAAGGAACGCTGGTCCCGGAATCCGTCCGCCCATTTCCGTTCCATCGTGCGTTGCGGTCACCAGTGTCTGCGCGCACAGCAGCAATCCCATTCCCACGAATGCTCCCAACGCCGTGAAGTGCTTCTCGCTCCGCGTCAACGTGCGCGCCACGAATGCGAAGCATGCGCGTCGCGCCGGCGTCGGCAGATACCAGCGATTCGCCATCCGCAGCAGCACCGGCAGCAGCAACCCTCTCCTCGACGCGCTCCCTTCCACCGTTTCCGGGATGCTGAGGAAGCATCGCCGATAACTCAGCGCGTAAGTCACGCCCGCCAGCACGGTCGTCCCCGCCAGCGCCAACAATGCCAGCATTCCCAGGTGTTGATAAACCGGCGCCGCCCAATGCCGCACCGTTTCGCACAAGCTCAAGAACCACACCGGTGGCAGCAAAGAAACAATTGATCCAGGATTCTCCTTCAGCCTACCCGTCAGCGGCCCGACCATAAAACTCGTCATCAGCAAAAACAAGAAAAACAGCACCAGCGCAATCCGCAAATACTGCGAGACTCTGCGGAACACGCGGTACGGCAAGCTGAACATCAGCAGTCCAAGCAATGCCACCACCGCCGCGAATGTGAACACACTCGCCAGCCCCACTCCGACCGCATGTCCCAGCGCAAAACCCGCGTAAATGGAAAACTCCGGGTACGATGAACTCACCACCAGCGGAAACAAAACCGTCGACCCGATATTCACCTCAAACGCAAAGAGCATCGTCAGAAACAGAATTGCCGCCAGATTCGCCGTGAACAATTTCCATGCCGAAACCGGCAGGTGCACCAGGTTCGCGAAGTCCCTGCGGTCCAGCAGAATGCTGTCCCACCTCCACACCGCACTCACTCCGGTCAGCACCATCGACACCACGATGAACAGATATTCATCGCCTAGCGACGCGCTGTACGGTTCCATAATCAGGTCTTTGCGTATCCATTGCAGAAATGTGGAATATTTGTCGTAGAAAATAATCGAGACGAATGTTCCCGGCACTGGCAGCAACATCAGCAGCAAGCCTGTGCTGAAATCCAGTTCTTCCGAATCCGACTCCGCTCCCCCGCGCAGGCTCCGGTTCACAAAATGCCCCACCAGCCGCACAAATGGTCTCTCCGCGGCCTGCTTCCGCGCCCACGCCCGCCATCTGTTCCACGCGGACTTCATGCTGCGCTCATCACCTGAAGAATTTCCCGCGAAATCTTCTCCGTGTCGACCTCGTCCACCAGATGCGAGAACGTGCTCTCCAGCGAAGCTTTTCCGGTGGACTCGCGCAGCCTCGCCGGTGCGTCATACGCGATCACTCGTCCCTTTCGCAGCACCACCAGCTGCCCGCAAACCTTTTCCACCACTTCCAGCACGTGCGAACAGTAAAACACCGCGCGTCCCGCCTCCCCCAGCGCCTTGATCAAGTTTTTCAGAATCAGCGCCGAGGTAACGTCGAGCCCTGAGAGCGGCTCGTCCAGAATCAGCAGTTTCGGATTGTCCATCAACGCGGCAATCAGCAGGATTCTTTGCCGCATCCCTTTCGAATACGACGCAATCGCGCTATGTCGGCTCGCGTGCAGCGAAAACAGCTCCAGCAGCGCATCGATCTTCCCTCCAATTTTGTCGGCTTCCATCCCCCGCAGCGTCGCCACCAATTCCAGGTATTCGCGCCCGGTCAAATACGGATACAAATTCGCTTCTTCCGGCACGTAGCCGATGCACTTCCGGTAACCCACCAGGTCGCGGTTGATGTCCCTCCCGTCGAACAGTACTTCTCCGTTCGTGGGCTTCAGCAGGCCGATCAACATTTTCACCGTGGTGCTTTTTCCGGCCCCGTTGGGTCCCACACATCCCAACACTTCGCCCGCGTGCAAGTGCACTGAAACGTTTTGCACCGCGGGCAGCGCGCCGTAGCGTTTCACCAATCCTTTGGCCTCAAGCACCGCGGCAGCATTTGTACCCTGAAGCGAAGTTGTCATCAAACACCCCCACCTCAGTTTCAGACACCGAGCCATCCTTGAAAGTTTCCTCCGCTAACTTGCCCGGCCCAACTCGCTCTCATATTTCGTGAGGTCCGCGATTGTCTTCACTCGCTAGCGGTTGTCATCCGGAGCGAAGCGAGGGATCTGCTTTTCGTGTGACTCAAGCAGAAATTACCTCTTCTCGGCGAAGAGCCGACCAAGTCCCTGACCATCAACGCTCCGTATATAACAGATATTAAACCTGTTACGGGTATTATACGATTTCTCTTGACAAATTACATATTGCTATGTAGTGTTTGCATATTGCTATATCACCGAAAGGCGGCCACCACATGACTCTCGGCGATAAACTCCGCTCCCTCCGCGCTATCGAGGGCTCGCTCCGCGGCTTAGGCCGCCCCATGACCCAGTCTGAAGTTGTCAACGCCATGAAACAGGAACTCGGTCGTGGACTCAGCCAGGCCTACCTCTCGCAGATTGAAAACGGTGCGCGGCCGCACATGACCAACACGTCCCGCGAATTGCTGGCGCGCTTCTTCCGTGTCTTTCCCGGCTTCCTTGTCGACGATCCCGCGGGTTTCACCCGTGAACTGCAATCCGTTCTGCGCACGGAAGACGCCACTGTCGATTCTTGGCTCTTTGCCGGCGCCGATCAATTCAGGTCCGATCCGGAGCTAGCCCGCGCGCTCCTCACCGTCGCGGAGAATCGCGACTCCCGCGGCGCGCTGCTCCTCCTCGCAGAAATTCTTCGCACGCCGGGCCTTGATGAACGACTAGGCGAGGTTCTTCAACCCGGCAGCGTCACGGGAACAGGTCATCCGCCCCCTGCCTCTTCCCATAACTAAGGTCTTCCTGCAAATCGGGGCATGGTCCGAGCGACGGCTTGCCGCCGCAGGTGGGGCGTCGCTCTTCCGAGGTGATGTATGTCCTGGTCTGACGTCTATTTGTTCTGTTTTCTGGTCGCTGCTTCACTCAGTCTGTTTTCATTTTTGGCTGGCGCCGTCCATTTGCACCTGCCTTTCAAAATGCACCTGCCATTTCACGGTGGCAGCCACGCAGTCGACGGCTCCACGCGTGGCGGTGCCGCGCACAGCGGTATGCACATTTCCTGGCTCAATGCCTCCACGATCCTCGCCTTCCTCGCGTGGTTCGGTGGCACAGGCTATCTGCTGACGAAGTATTCGCACATCGTTTCGCTCTTCATCGTGCTCCTTGCCACCTTCGCCGGGCTCGCTGCCGGTTGGATGGTTTTTCGTTTCCTTCTGAAGCTCGTCGGCCCTTCCGATGAGCCTCTTCAGGCAGAAGATCGCCGCATCGTCGGTTCCCTTGCCAAGGTCAGCATGACCATTCGCGAAAATGGCACCGGCGAAGTCATCTTTCCTCTCGGTGGTGGCAGAAGCTGCTCCGGCGCGCGCTGCGAAGATGGCGTCGCCATCGAAAAAGGCGCGGAAGTCGTCATCGAGAAATATGAGCAGGGAATCGCCTACGTAAAACGTTGGGACGAATTTATGAAGTCTTGAGTTTCTTGAAACCAAGGAGTGCAGCCAGTGGCTGCGATTCGAAAAGGGGAGGTCCTTTATGTTCGGGTTGCCAATGAACGTGGTCGTCGGAGCCGGGATTCTGGTCGTAGTGCTCCTGATGCTCATGACGGTCATTGCCAGAATGTATCGCAAAGCCGGGCCAAACGAAGCGCTTATCGTCTACGGCATCGGTGGAACCAATGTCTACACAGGAAGAGGCACCGTTATTTTTCCGATGGTGCAAACTTGCCGGGATCTGTCGCTGGAATTGATGTCCTTCGACGTCGCTCCGCAGCAGAACCTTTACACCAATCAAGGCGTCGCGGTCACTGTCGAGGCCGTCGCGCAAATCAAGGTGAAGAATGACAAGGAGTCCATTCTCACCGCTGCGGAACAATTCCTTACCAAGACCCCTCAAGAGCGCGAAGGACTCATCCGACTCGTGATGGAAGGCCACCTGCGCGGCATTATCGGCCAGCTTACCGTCGAACAAATCGTGAAAGAACCCGAAATGGTTGGCGATCGCATGCGTTCCACCTGTGCGGGCGACATGAGCAAGATGGGGCTCGAAGTCGTCAGCTTCACCATCAAGGAAGTCCGCGACAAAAACGAATACATCACCAATATGGGACGCCCGGACATCGCCCGCATCAAGCGCGACGCCGAAGTAGCCGCCGCCGAAGCCGATCGCGACATTGCCATCAAGCGCGCCGAAGCCTCCCGCGCCTCGGCCATTGCCAAGGCGCAAGCCGACCAGGAACGCGTCGCCGCCGAAACTGCTTCGCTAGCCAAACAGGCCGAAGCCCAGCGCGACCTCGACATCAAGAAAGCCAATTATCTGGAAATCAGCAAGAAGGCCCAGGCGCAAGCCGACAAGGCTTACGAAATCGAAACCAATCGCCAGCAGCAGACCGTGATACTCGAGCAGGTTCGCATTCAACAGGTCGAGCGCGAAGCTCAGGTCAAGATTCAGGACGCCGAAATCAATCGCCGTGAACGCGAACTCGTTGCCACGGTCCTCAAACCGGCGGAAGTCGAGCGCCAGCGCATTGAGACCCTTGCTAACGCGGAACGCCAGCGCTTGATGTCCGAAGCCGAAGGTCAGGCCGCTTCCATTCGCGCGCAAGGTGAAGCCGAAGCCGAAATCATCTTCAAGAAAGGTGACGCCGAAGCCCGTGCGATGAACGTCAAGGCCGAGGCCTTCCAGGAGTACAACCAGGCTGCCGTCCTCGACAAGCTCATCAGCGGCCTCCCCGAAGTTGTTCGCGCTCTCAGCGAGCCGCTCAGCAAGGTCGACAAGGTCACCATCGTCTCCACTGGCAACGGCGACGCTGCCGGTGCTTACAAACTTACCGGCGACGTCACCAAAATCGCTGCGCAAATCCCTGCGCTCTTCGAAGCCCTCTCGGGCATGCAAGTCTCCGAGCTTCTCGGTAAGGTTCGCCAGATAGGCGATGCCGCCCCGAGGCCGGCAGCTTTGCCGCCGGCGCCAGCGAAGTCCTAACCACTTTCCGCCGGAGCGGGTTCAGCTCCCGCTCCGGCGCTTCGCTCCGGGGGAGAGAAGGTCATGAGTCTGACGTTGCATCAAAAACGAGGCCTGCTTTGGGGGCTGGGAATTCTGACCGCCGTAGTTCTCATGAGCGTCGCCTGGGCCCAAATCGGCGCTGCCGTGGGCAACTGCTTGTCGCCGTTCTGAATTTGCATTTGTAGGGACCGCCTTCTGAGGCGGTCCGCTCTTGGGTTCTCTTGCTTTGGTTCTTTCTTAGTTTTGTACTGGCCGACCTTTAGGTCGGTTCTTGGGTCTCTCTGAGGTTTGGTTTTTTCTTAGGTTCGTTTGCTCTAACGGTTGTCATCCTGAGGCCCGCGCCCTTCGCGGACCGAAGAATCTCAACCCTCCGCCATCGCAAGATGATCGGAACCAGTTCGGTCCTAGAAGAGGAAAGGAGCATCACATGGGTCTGTTAGAACGCGTCAGCACTTTAATCCGGGCCAATCTTAACGACATGATCGATCGGGCTGAAGATCCCGAAAAAATGATCAAGCAGGTCATCCTCGACATGGAAAATCAATACCTCCAGGTCAAAACCCAGGTCGCCGTCTCCATCGCCGACCAGCACATCCTGGAAAAAAAGCAGCGCGAACAGGATGACATCGCAAAGGACTGGATGCGCAAAGCCGAAGTCGCCGTCGATAAATCTCAAGACGATCTCGCCCGCTCTGCTCTTGACCGCTATCAAACTGGCCAACGCCTCGCCCAGAGTTTCCTGGAACAGGTGAACGACCAGAAAGCTCAGGTGGAAACTTTGAAGACCGCCCTCATCAAGCTCGAGCAGAAACTCGACGAAGCCAAGTCCAAAAGGGAAGTGCTCCTGGCTCGCCACCGCCGCAGCATCGCTCTCGACAAAGCCGTCAAAGCTCAAGTTGCCATCGGCGACGGTTCCAAAAGTGCCTCCTTCGATCGCATGAAGGATCGCGTCAGCCACACCGAAGCCACCGCCACTGCCGAAGTCGAGTTGCTCACCGACGACGTCGCCGACAGGCTCAACCGCCTCGACCGCGATACCGAAGTCGAGCGCCTACTAACCGACCTGAAGACCCGCCGCGGCCTCCCCGAAAAGGTGGGCTGACGTGCGAGTGTGTTTTTGTAGGGACGGCCTTCGGAGAGGCCGTCCGCTCTTGGGTTCTCGGGTTGTTTTTGCATTTGTAGCAGCCGACCTTGAGGTCGGTTCTTGCGTCGGGTGGGCACCACTCGGCAGCGCCGGAGGCGCGGCAGATAACAGCCGAGCCCGTAAGGGCCGGGTGGTGATGAACTACAAACACCAGCTCCGTAGGAGCCGTATTCGCCTTCGCGGGTCCGCAAAGTAACGGTTGGAGGACAAGCCGGTTCCGGTTCAGCCTCTCTCATTTTTCTCTTGCAGACCGGGAACCACCTGCCATCCGCCGGCGTCCAATAAGTAGGTTCGGGGGAACCATTAGAGTGGGGATCCTTCACCTATAGTCCTCGCCCGTCAGCAAGACTCGAACCTCCTCATCCCCTGTGTTCCGCGCCTTCGAAAGGAGAGCACACCATGAAATCCTACGTCACGTTTCGTCGTCACCCGTTTGACCAGGTAGTCGCTCCCGTCAATGATGATCGCCACCCCATGGCCATTGTTCCCTACGGCAAATTCGGCGCAGGCCTCTGGACCAGCCATCCCATCGGCCTGGTAATCGTCATCGGAATGTTGGTGGTGGGCCTTGTCGGTATTCCCGAATGGCGCTGGTTCTTCGGTGCCACGGTCCTTGTCGGCAGCCTGGTAGGCTATTCTCTCTGGCGCCGCCACCAAATTCTCTGAGCAGGCTGCAAAACCTGGCCAGAACGCCTCACTTCTGGAGACTCTCCCCTAGCCTGCTTCTCGTGCGAGAATGCTGGCGATGAATCCTCTTCTCATTGCTGCGCCCACCATTCTCACCGGCGCCGCGGCACTCACCTCCTACGCCGCCGTTAATGCTCGTTCCCAGCTTTTCGGTCCCACGGTGCGCCAGACGGCCGCACCACGCCAACTCGCGATCACCTTTGATGACGGCCCTAATCCCGCCATCACTCCTCAGCTCCTTGATCTCCTGGCCCGCTACAACGTCAAATCTACCTTCTTCGTCGTGGGAAAATTTGCTCGTCTATGTCCCGGCCTCGTGAAAGAAATCTCCGTCCGTGGGCACGTCGTCGGAAATCACACCGACTCGCACCCCAATCTCTTTTTCTGCGGCCCGGAAGAAACGCGCCACGAACTACTCCGCTGCGCCGATGCCATCCAGCACGCCTCCTGGTCCGCACCCGTATGGTTCCGTCCCCCCTTCGGCTACCGTAGCGCGTGGCTCTCCGAAATCGTCCACCGCCAGGGCATGCGCACCGTCATGTGGACACTGCTTCCCGGCGACTGGCGCGCCAAACCCGTCGAATGGCTAAACGCGCGCCTCCAGCCCATTGCCGATCATGCTGCGCAGCATTCACCTCGCCCCGACGCGGCAAGGAATACACCTAGCCACCACGCCGCGAATCATCTCCGGGAGCACGGTATGCGAGAGCATCATAGGCGGGAGGGCACGGCTTCAGCCGTGCCAAAAAGCCGCGGAAATCCAGGGGTTTTAGCCCCCGAGGTGGCGCGCTCGTCGGGTGGCGACATCCTCTGCCTCCACGACGGCAATTTTCGCCAGCAAAATGCCGACCGTACGCGCACCCTCGCCACGCTCGAATTTTGGCTCCCTCGCTGGCGCGACTTGGGCCTCGAATTTGTTACAATGAACGAAGCTTTCGGGAAGGTGGTCGAGGCCTAATGGACGAGCGGGCTTTTTATATCGAGAAGGAAGAGACGCGCAAGGTTAAGCTGGTCTGTCCAAGCTGCCGCGGTGAATTCGAAGCTCCGGTGCGCTGGAAAGTCAGCCGCAAGAAAAGAGAATTGCCGCGCGGCGCCAGCGAAGAGGATCGCCGCAAATTTGCCAAAGCCACGTCCTTCATGGTTCGTCTCGACGACCTCGTCGCCTGCTACAAATGCCGCAAGCGCTTCGAACTCACCGGCCAATCCACGGTCCTAATCAACGACAATCTAGGCGACCCTAACGAAGACCCAGAAAATTTCGGCAACCGATAATCCCAGAGTCTCAGTAATCAGTTTTCGGTCCTTAAGTTAAGTAATTCGGGAGGGCACGGCTTCAGCCGTGCCGCACGTGGCTGGCTTGCAACCCGGCTTTAGCCGCTGAGGTCCGCACGGGTGCCGCACCCTTTGCTTTTAAGAGTGCGGGTTTTGCCTTCTCTCGGAATTCCCCTTGGTTTCAGTCCTGATTCCTGATCACTGACAAACGTTCTTCAAATCTCCGGATACATCTCAAAAAACGCATCGATCGACTGCCGAAACGTTTTCTCAATCTCTTCTTTGCTGCCTTCAATCAGATGCATCGCCACGCGTGCGGTACGTCCATTTTTCAGCACCACCATCGCTTCTTTCACTTCTCCCAAATCGTCCACCGGTAGCAGTCTCATCCCATAAATCAGCGCCAATTTTGCCATGATGGTTCTCCCTAGTTTGCCCGCCCAGCCTATCTGTGCGCGCATCTTCCGTCAATTCAACAACACTTCGCTCAGTTCGTCCGCTATCATGTCCCTAGGCATCCCTCGCCTTGGCACATCGCATCCGAATAGCTCAAAGAGGAGGGTGACGTGAAGCTCTTAACTCGGGTCCCACTACTGCTCATTGTTGGTTTATCGATCTTTGCCGGCGCGCTCTCTGCCCAGGCTCCGGAAGGTCCGCAGCCAGAAGCTGCGCCTCCCGCCATTCCACCAGCCACGACCCCTGCACCGCATCAGGCTCCTTCCGGTGAACACGTGATCGTTCCATCAGGTACCCGTATCGGCGTCATTCTGGAGAATGGTATTTCTACGTACTCCGCCAAGCCCGGCGACTCCGTCTATTTCCGCACTTCTTTCCCCATCACCATCAACAATAAAGTCGTCGTCCCCGTCGGCTCGTACCTGCGCGGAGAGGTCACCGATTCCAAGCGTCCCGGCCGCGTTAAGGGCAAGGGCGAGCTACGCATCCATCTGAACACCATGATTTTTCCCAACGGTTATACGGTGGATCTGAACGCCGAGCCCCACAGCACGGATAGCGGCAGCGGCACGAAAACCGATTCGGAAGGCAAGATCACCGGTCCTGGCGGCAAGGGCAAGGACGCACAAACCGTTGCTACCACCACCGCAACCGGTGCTGGTATCGGCGCGATCGCTGATGGCGGCAAAGGTGCAGGAATCGGCGCAGGCATTGGTGGAGTTGCTGGCCTCGCCGCCGTACTTCTCTCTCGCGGGCCTGAGGCGCAACTACCGCGCGGCTCCTCCATGGATTTGGTTCTCGAGCGCGATCTGCAACTCGATGCCAGCCAGATTCACTATTCCAACGTCGGCCAACCCAACACCGTCGTAATCCAGCAAACTCCGCAGAACTAACGCACGATTCGCACGCTCCAACCGAGATGTCATTTCGGCCGGAGTGCCGCGTCTTTTGCGGCACACAGCCGAGGGATCGTGGTCATCCTTCAGCCAGTGCGCACCTTTCGTGTTCAGCGATTAGGCGCCGCACTTCGTTTCTTAAATGTAGCACTGGCTTTCATGCCAGCCATTGTGGGTTTTCTGTCTCGTCTAATGGCTCTCGACGAACGCGTCTTGTGGCGCGCTGCACAAATTGCCGGTCATCCCGCTTGCCCTGAGCTGTGCGAAGGGAGCAAAGCCGGGGGATCTGCCTTTCCTTACTTAAAACTTAAAACTGACGACTGAAAACTCCCTCACGCCCCCTGCGCCTGCGCCTCCAAAAACCGCATCGGGCTAAACCGTTCCCAATCCGCACTCACCTTTTGCGTGGTAATCCACTCGCGCATCAACCGCGCCGTCAACGGTGCCAGCAATATCCCGCTCCGGAAGTGCCCTGTCGCCATCAACAACCCGTCTACATCCGTCGGCCCCAGAATCGGCAGGTGATCCGGCGAGTCCGGCCGCAACCCTGCCCAAGTCTCTTCAATTCGCGCCTTCGCTAAACCCGGAACCAGCTCAATCGCGCCATTTATGATTTTCTTCATGCCACCGGCGGTCACGTCGTGGTCAAATCCTATTCGCTCCACCGTAGAACCTGCCAGGATTCGCCCGTCATTTCGCGGCACCAGATAAATATTCTTCGACCAAAGCACGTGCTGGATCTTCACTGCCTCGCACCGCAGCACCGCCATCTGTCCTTTCGTCGGCGACACCGGAGCATACGGCGCCGCTCCTTCGATCTTCGCCGAAAAGCATCCCGCCGCAATAATTGTCCACTTCGCTTCCGCGCGTCCGTTCGTCAGCTGCAGCCCCTTGCAGCGCCCGCCTTCCTTCCAGATTTTTGTCGCCCCATTTCCCATAAAAATGTCCACGCCTTTGCGCTTTGCCGCCTCCAGCGTCGCTTGCGTCAACACTCGGTTGTCCACCGAACTCTCGTCGGGCCGCAGCACGCCGCCTTGCACTTCTTCCATCAGGCCGGGCTCCATTTCCTTCGCTCGTTCTCCCGTCAACGCTTCCGCTCGCAATCCCACGCCGTGATAAACCGCCAGCAGCGTGCTGATCTCCTCCCGCACATCGCCTTCCCAAAACACTTCCACCGCGCCATTGGGCCGGTACTCCACTTTCTGCCCTGACGCTTCTTCCACCGCTTCAATGAATTTGGGATACATCGCGGCGCTTGCTTTGCTTAACGCCACCAGCGGAATCATCCCCGGGCCCTCCGGCGCTGGCGAAATAATTCCCGCGCTGGCCCACGACGCTTCTCGCCCCGGTTCACGCACATCAAACACGCCCACGTGCAATCCGGCCTGCGCTAGTTCGAGTGCGATGGACGCGCCAATCAATCCGCCGCCCGCCACAACTACGTCATATTTTTTCATGCCGGTATTCTAGCGCCGCGCTTTGCAGTCGCGTTGTGACGCCCAAGCTTATTGATTCCCCGTCAGTTGCATCGCCAGCACTTCCGCTTTCTTCGCCTGATTCTTCGCCCGCACCCAATCCCCGTTCTTCATCGCTTGGCGCGCGGACTCCATGAACCCGCGCACCTTCGACGCTACGTCTTCCTGCGTTGCATTCAGTTGCTTTCCCTGCGTCTGCCCCAATTTCGATTCAGCTGCGTCCAGGCTTTGCTGTGTCTCCGCTTTTGCCGCATTCAATTGGTCCGCCGTCAGGTCCGGCAAAATGATCGGCTCCGCCGCCTTTTCCACCTGCGGAGGTTCCGCTGGAGGTGCTGCCACAACCCGTGGCCTTGCTGGCCCGCCGCGTGGAGCGGCCAGCCTCGGTGGCATTTCCACGCTCTCCGCCTCGAGGTCCGGGGCATCTCCCGGCGATTCGTTCGCCATTCCGCTGGGCGTCAGCGGATGTGCCAGCACAATCCCCGTCATGTGCACCGTCGGCGGCTTTTTCGTAAAGCACCCGCCGCACCACACGCACAAGCACAACGCGAGCAAAAAGGTCTTTGGGCGGCCTATGTTCATTTTCTCCATGTTCTCCGAGTCGTGTTCTCGGCCTGCTCACGCGGCTAGAGGCAACTCGATCCGGAACGTCGTTCCCCGTCCCACCTCTGAAGTAAAGTCTATCGAACCGTTATGCAGCTGCACAATTCGGAATGTGCTCGCTAGTCCGATGCCGCTTCCTCCCGGCCGCGTTGTGAAAAATAATTGGAAAATTTTCTGCCGGTTTTCCAACGGAATTCCTTTTCCCGTATCCCCCACGGTAATTTCCGCCATGTCTCCTCGCCGGCTCAGCGTCAATTGCAATTGACCGCCCTGTGGCATTGCGTCTACGGCGTTCAGCACCAGGTTCAATACAGCCTGCTTCAACAGCGCGCGGTCCACAAATACGTCCGGAATCCCTATCGGAATCAATCGCGCCACCTCTACTTTCGCTCGCTCCAATTCCGGCGTCGCCACGTCCAGCACTTCGTGAAGCAATTCCGAAAGCTGCGTGGGCTCCAGCCGCACGTCCATCGGCCTCGAAAAATCCAGGAACCTTTTCACCACCGCGTCCAGCCGGTCGATTTCCGCATCCAGCACGTTCACCGCCTGCAATGCGCCTCCATCGGTCTCCGGTGGCAGCGACTCCTTCAGATTCTCCAACCACAACCGCATCGAATTCAGCGGGTTCTTCACTTCGTGCGCTACTCCCGCCGTGATGCGTCCCACCGCCGCCAGCCGTTCGCTCACCTGCAATTGCGTGTTGATGCTCTCAATCGAATCCAGATCCCGCAACGTCACCAGCGCTCCCATCCTCTCTCCAGCTCCCTGAATTTCCTGTACGCCGATGCTGATGCGCTTCGGTCCGTCTTGCGTCTCCAGTTCCGTCTCTGTCGCGATATCCTGCAACTCGCCGCCTTCCAGATGCAGCGCTTCGTACATCGGGTGTCCCGCCGGAAAAATATCCGTCACTTTCTTCCCAAGAAAATGCGAAGCCGGCGCGCCTAGAAACTTTTCCGCTGCCGGGCTCACCATCACAGCTCGCGCATCTCGCGTAAACAAAATCAGCCCATCCTCCAAGCCGGCCATTACCGAATTCATATTTTCGCGCAACGAACTGAAAATTTCGTGTACCCCGCGCAGTTGTTGTCCCACCTGCACGATTTTCCGGCGCACTTGTCCCAACTCATCTGTGCTTCCCGCGCGTTCTTGCGTTGTGGTTGTTGGCGCATCGTACTCGCCGGCCGATATCCTCTCCAATTGGGCCAGGATGTCGCGAATCGGCGCCAGTGCGGCTCCCGCTACCACCGCCGCAAGAATTGTGGAAAGCAGCACAGCTACTCCGACCAGTGTGGCCCATCTCCGCAATTGCGACCGGATATTGTCCAGCAGCAGCGCGGTCGACACCACCACGCGCACCTCTCCGAACGGCTCTCCGCGAACCTTGAACGGGTAATCCACTTCGTAGTAATGCTCAGAGTCTTTTTCCGCCAGAATTCGCACTTGCTTTATAAATGGACTCTGCACCAGTTGCTCAAGAGGTGGCCGTCGCAGCGCTACTTTGCCGGGCGCCGCTGGATCGCTCGACACCAGCACCTCTCCATCCCGGTCCACAATCGATACTTCAAATACCCACGGCGCATCCGTCGAGGATCTCAGCCGCGCCTCCAGCCAGTCGCTGGTTTCAAACGCCTTCCTCACATAGTCGTGGGTGTCTTCCTCTTCATTGGAGGCTGGCAGGAATCCTCGCAGCTTCGCGTCTTCCAGCGCATGTCCCGCCGAATCGAATACCCCGCGCGCCAGATCGTTGGCGCGCTGGTCCGTCTCGAACAGCACCCGTTGCAGTAATTGTTCCAGGAAAATCAGCGACAGCGCCGTCACGGTGAACAGCACCAGACCGGTCATGATCAGCGTCAGTTTTGTCCGCAGCCCCAGCTGCATACTTCTCTACGACTCCGTTTCGTTTCGATCGCTTCCGTATTCTTTCAACTTGTTGTGCAGCGTCTTCAAACTCACTCCCAACAATTCCGCCGCGCGTGTCTTGTTATTTCCCGTTGCCTGTAGCGTTTGCACGATCAGTTCGCGCTCCATGGCATCCACCGTCGTCCCAATCGGGAATTTTATCGACGACAGGTCATTCGGCCCTTTCGCCGCGATCTTTCCGAACTCACCTGGCAGGCTCGCTCGCGAAATTAAATCCTTCTCCGACATGATCGCCGACCGTTCCAGCACGTTCCTCAATTCGCGTATATTTCCCGGCCACGTGTGCCCCATAAAAATGTCCAGCACTTCCGCTCCGATTCCCCGCACGTTCTTTCCGTGTTTTGTGTTGATGTCACGCAGCATATACTCCACCAGCGGCGGAATGTCATCTTTGTGGTCCCGCAGCGGTGGCAAGTGAATGTGGAACACGTTCAACCGGAAATACAAATCCTGCCGCATTGTTCCGCTCGCCACCGCCTGTTCCGGGTCTTTGTTCGTCGCCGCCAGCACACGCACATCTACCGGTGTCTCCACCTTGCTTCCCAGCCGCCTCACTTTGCGGTCTTCCAGCACGCGCAACAGTTTCGCCTGTGTTGGCGCTGGCATCTCGCCAATCTCATCCAGCAGCAGCGTCCCTCCGTCGGCCAGTTCAAAGCACCCGATGCGACGCTCGGCCGCTCCCGTAAACGCCCCGCGCTCATGCCCAAAAATCTCGCTCTCCATCAGCGATTCCGGAATTGCCGAGCAGTTGATCGCTACAAACGGTCCCCCTGCCCGCGGCGACAATTTATGTAGCGTCCTCGCAACAATCTCTTTCCCCGATCCCGTCTCACCCGTGATCAGCACCGATGCCGAACTTGGCGCCGCCGTCTCGATAATCCGCATCACTTCTTGCATCGCTTTCGAGCCGCCCACCAACTCTCCCAGCCGGCCCGTTTCGCGCAACTGCCTCTGCAACACCAGCAAATTCTGCGCGTCGCGCGCCTTACTCAGCGCGCGGTCCAGCAACGCTCGCAGCACCGGCCCCTTCAGCGGCTTTTCGATGTACCAGAACGCGCCCGACTCGATTGCCGCTACCGCGCGTTCCTCGCTTCCTTTGCCCGTGATGATGATCGCCGGCACGTCGCGAATTTCTTCCCCAAGCTGCTTCAGCAGGTCCAGGCCGTTCATGCCCGGCAATTCCACATCGGCAATCAGTGTATCGGGCTGGAAATTCGAGAATTTCGCCAGTGCGTCTTCCGCCGTCGCCACCCCCAGCACTTCGTATCCCCACCGCTGCAGCAATTGCTCGTAACCCTTCCTGGCATTGTCTTCATCTTCGACAATCAGGATGCGGTCTTTGTGTTCCCCGGTTTCCACTGTCCGTACCGCTCGTTGCTCTTCTGCCATGCGCTCGGCCTCACCTTACCAATATCATGTCTACGGCTTCTTTGGGCAGCTTCGACTCTAGCAATCTCCTTCCCGCTTTGCCAAGCGCCCACGGCGCCCGGGGTTGTGCCTTCCGGCGTTGCCTTGGTAGCCACCGCCTTCTGCTTGCCCGCGCCAGCGGGAGGCGGATGCTTTTCCTTCCCTTTAGAATCAACACTTGCAAGAAACAGGGAGGAGGGGCGTGGGGGTACAACCGGGCGGACGGCTGACAAAACAGACCGGAAGGATTGCTGACAATGTGGACAAATTGCCACCGCTTCCACGAGGGGAACGCAACCGTGAACTCGTCAATCTCCATCAATCGAGCAGTGTCGACTTCAGGTCTTCAACTTTGAACTCTTAGCTTTTAACTTTTTGAACTTCATTCCTTTACCAGGTACAACGCCCGTTCCAGCTCCAATTCCAATTTCGCGCCTTTCGGCAACTCCAACTCTTGCCCTCGCCCCGCTTCCATCAGGTACGCTTGCAGCGCTCCCAGGGCCGCGCCTTCCGCCGCCTCCTTCTTGTTCTTGGCCTTCACTCCTTGTATCGCGCCCATTGCTGCGCCCGCCGCAGCCGCCTGCGCCGCATCTTTTTGCGTTCCTCCGCGCCCTTCGATCACGCCTTCCTGCATCGGCCCGGACTTGATGCTGTGGTCACCCGGTACCGACATCACTTCCGCCACAATCGGCAGCTTCCCGAACTTCGTTCGGATCTCATCGAACGTCAACCAAATCTTGGCACGACCCGTCATTCCTGCCGACTCCACTCGGCTGACATGCCCACGAATCTCTGCCCCTGCCGGCAGGTAAATGCCGCTGCCTGCCTCCAACGGCTCGAGCGTCCGCACGCGAAATTCCTGGTTCTTCCGCAAACCTTTTGTGTTCATGTCCTGCTGTAGACTCACCAGAAACCGCGTCCCCGGCACCACCGCATAAACCTCTACGGGCAACCCGTGCTGCGCTCCATCCGCGATTCGCGTTCCGCTGTGGTTCGCCTCACGCGTCTCTTGTTGCGCCAACTCTTGCCCCTGAGCCGACGCGAGCGTACTTAAGATCAAGCCAGCTGTTCCTAGCGCCGGCATCCCTGCCAACCATCTTTTGGCCTTGATGGACACTTCTCCCTCCACAAGTAACGGAGTGAGAGCAGGCGCGTCGCCAGAATGGCTCTGCCGTCGAACATCTAGGTTTCTCTATTTCCAGCAGTTAGCGGGAAGGGGAACAACAAACAGGCCGCCGACTGTCCGCAACTCGCGTCACCGCTGTCGTCTTTTCCTGACAGTGCGCTGCCTATGTAGGGCGGCCTTCTGAGGCCGTCCGCTCTTGAGGTTTTGCGTAGCACAGACTTCCGTCTGTGTGTGTTAGTGTGGGCTCTCGGAGTGTTCGGCGCTCAATTCGGCTCAGGCGCCGCTGTCTGCCGTATGTCCGTCACCTTGAATGCCGCAGGGAGGTCAAACAGCGCCGGGTCCGGATCGCCCAAGTCACCTTCGTGGCCGTAAACGTCTGCTTCCCGGTGCGCGGGTCCGTGCGCGTCGACAGCAGATTCACAGGTGCGGTGATTTCCACGTGCTGTCTGAGGCGTCCCCCCTGCCTGCGCCATCAGCGAAACAGGTGCGAAGCTAACGCTAGCAAGTAACAGTACGGTAAGGACACGCATAGATACGTCCGGCAAACCCCGACAGTCTGCCTGAACGACTCGCCCCTCGAAAGTAAATTTATTGAACGACCCAATTCCCGACTGTGATCCCACCACAGCGTTGTCATCCCGAGCGCAGCGAGGGATCTGCTTTTGTTTTTTTGTCCTGCGTCTCCAAGAACCGCCGAATCCGCCGCAACTCCTGGGCGTACATCGCCTCCGTCACCAGCCCCGTCTGCGTATTGCGCTGGCTCGGATGGTACACGCCAAACAACCGCGGAAAGTCGTGGTCGAATTCCGCTTCGGCGCCATGCGCAAATTTGTATCCGCTGCGCGACGCAATCTTTCCTTCTTGCTTCAAAATTTCCAGGTACGCGTCCCACGCGATTTTTCCCAGCGCCAACACGGCCCTGGGCCGCAGCGCCTCCAGTTCGCGCTCCAGATATCCTCGGCAATTCAGAATCTCGCTAGGCAGGGGTTTATTCGCAGGCGGCGCGCACCGCACGGCAGCGGCAACGTATGCGCCCTGCAACCGCAACCCGTCGTCGCGGCGCAGGGAAGTGGGCTGATTCGCAAATCCCGCTTCAAATAATGCCTTGTACAGAAAATCTCCCGAGCGATCGCCCGTAAATACGCGCCCTGTGCGGTTTCCGCCATGCGCCGCGGGCGCCAGTCCCAGGATAAACAATTGCGCTCGCGCATTTCCAAAGCCCGGCACACCGCGTCCCCAATACGTCCATTCTCGGTAGGCCAGCCGCTTTTCTCGCGCCACCGTTTCGCGGTAGTTCACCAGTCGAGCACATTTCCGACACGCGCAAACCTCTTCGCTAATCATCCGCAGCGTTTTTTCGCTATTCACTTTTTTCCCTTCAGCGCTGCGGCAATCAGCACCGCTTGGTTCTGTTTCTCGTCGTTTCGCCCGTATACCAGCGTCACCGTGCCGCGCTCGCGTTCCAGCCGCTTCACTTCTTTCAGCAAGTCTTTCTTCTTGCGCAACTCAACTCGATATCGCTTCGCAAACTCCACCCATTTTTCTGCTTCGTGCCCAAACCACTTTCGCAGCGCGTCACTCGGCGCAATCTCTTTCATCCAGAGATCCACTTTCGCGCGTTCCTTGGTCAGCCCGCGTGGCCACAGCCGGTCAACCAGTATCCGGTAGCCGTCATCTTTCGCCGGTTCTTCATATACCCGCTTAATCCGGATCATCGCTCACCTCACCGCAGCATTTTCACTACCTCTTCATGCAGCAATCCATTCGTACTCACAAACCGTCCCTTGTAGATCGTCCGCTCGCCGTCCGCCGTCGTGGCCTGCCCCCCCGCTTCTTCCACGATGATTCCCAGCGGCGCCAAATCCCATGGTTTGGAGAACCAGTCCACCGCTGCTTCAATGGCTCCTTCCGCCACCAACATGTGGTGCCAGAAGCCGCCGAGTGCTCGGCTGTTCCGTGCGGAATCCGCAAACTGGCGGATCTTCGCGCGCGCCTTCAAGTCCTTGTTCGTTCCCGTGCCTGACGTCCACACCATGGCCTGGTCCATCCGCGCAATCTGCGACACGTGGATTTTCTTGCCGTCGCGGAGCGCGCCCTCTCCGCGATACGCCCACCAGCGCGTCCCTTGCGACAGCGCCGGCGCCGTTACGTACCCCGCTACGATCTCGCCCTGTTCTTCGACTCCGATCAACGTGCCGAACGTCGGTATTCCCCGCGAGAATTCTTCGGTCCCATCAATTGGATCGATGATCATCCGCGCGCGCCCGTTTGTCGCTGGGCCGGTGGGCACTTCGCCCGTCGTTTCTTCCCCCACGACGTCGATCGCCAGCCCGCTTGCCGCCACCTTCGCGATCGCCATGGCTTCGATCGCCTTGTCCGCCTTCGTCACCACGCTTCCATCGCGCTTCCGTTCGGCTCCGATTCCATCCGTCCGGAAATATTTCATTGAGATTGCTTCCGCTTCTTTTGCAATCGCTTCCAACAAAGACTGATACTTCGCCCGGTAGCTCATTCGTTCGTCCTTTGCGTAATCAGTTTAGAGTTGCGCCAGCGATTCTCGCTTCCTGATCCCTGATAATTGATAGCACTCAATGAGCAAGGATCCTGGCAATCACCCGCCGCATGTCCATTTGACACTCACTCTGTACCTCCCTAGCATACAAACTTATACCCATGGCTGCCCATTCCAACACCGGCACGGTTCTTGACCGCATCCTCGAAGCGCGTCGTGCCGAGGTCGATCACCGCAAACGTGTATTGCCCGAAACGGCGCTGAAATATGGCGTCAAGGCTGCTCCGCCTGGACGCGATTTCGCCGCCGCGCTTTCCCGCGACGCCCTCAACGTCATCGCGGAGCTGAAGCCGGCCTCTCCGTCGCGCGGCATTATTCGTGAACCCTTCGATCCGCCCGCCCTGGCCAAATCCCTGGAGGCCGCTGGCGCCGCCGCTCTCTCGGTTCTCACCGAAGGCGAATTCTTCCGCGGCTCGCTGAAAAATCTTCGCGATGCTCGTAAAGAAGTCGCCCTTCCTGCCCTGCGCAAGGATTTCATCTTTGATCCGTGGCAAGTTTGGGAGTCTCGCGCCAATGATTCCGACAGTTTCCTGCTGATGGTCGTCGCGCTCAGCGATGAACTTCTCGGCGACCTCATAGCCCTCGGACGCGAACTGCACATGGAGCCGCTCGTGGAAGTCCACACCCGCCCGGAACTCGACCGCGCCTTAGCGGTCGGCGCGCGCATTATCGGGGTGAACAATCGCGACCTGAAAACGCTCAGCGTTCACATGGAAACTTCCTACGCACTTATCGACCACATCCCCGATGACTGCCTCGCTGTCTGCGAATCCGGCTTGCGCACCAATGACGACCTGCAAAAACTCCGCGCCGCCGGCTTCGATGCCTTCCTCATCGGCGAGCACCTCATGCTAGCTCCCGACCCCGCCGCTGCCCTCTTCGAGCTCCTCAACCCTCCTGCGATTGTGTAGCGGCCGCGCTAGCATAAAACCTAGCGCTACAGGAAGAAGGAAGAAACGGCGAGCGCCGAGATTTTTTCTTGCATGCAGCGCTGACTTTTATGTCAGCCAGTCGAATCCCTTTAGTCCATTTGTCATCCCGAGTGCAGCGAAGGATCTGCTTTCTCGTTCCGTCATCTGCCACGTCAGCTTAAGCTCGATCCTCTGTGACGCCTTGCTCCGCTTCCAGTAAACTATTCGTATGGTTCGCGTGAAAATTTGTGGCCTCACCACTCCGGAGGACGCGTGTCTCGCCGCGGAACTTGGCGCCCACGCCATCGGCCTGAACTTTTATCCGGAGAGCCCGCGCTCTATCTCGCCGTTTGCTGCGCGCAACATCCTTCGTGAATTGCCGCCACTGGTATCGTCCGTGGGAATCTTCGTGAACTGGACGCCAGAGCCGGTCATTGCCCTTTCGCAAGCGCTGCGCCTCTCCGCGGCACAACTCCACGGCGACGAAACTCCGCAAACGGTCGCCGAAGTTTCGAAGAAAATACCGGTCATCAAAGCTCTGCGCATCGAGAAGGGAAGCGCGCCCATCGGCCTTCCGCACCACCGCGCCGCCGCTGCTTTCCTTCTCGACGCTGCCAGCCCCGGCCAATTTGGCGGCACCGGCGTCACCACGGACTGGGCGCAAGCGCGCGCTCTCGCCGAATCCCATCGCATCATCCTTGCTGGCGGCCTCACTCCCGAAAATGTCGCCGAAGCCATTCTGGCGGTGCGCCCCTTTGCTGTTGATGTGGCCAGCGGCGTCGAAGCTCTTCCCGGCAAGAAGGATCCCGACAAATTGCGCGCCTTTTTCTCTGAAGTGGCTCGCGCCAATCGCAGCCTTTAGCCACCGGCCGGCGGCATCCGGGGCATCCTGAGGGCATCCTGCTACCCCATGTCCCAGCGCTGCCCGTCTATGCGACAATATTCGTTTCCATGACTACGCAACTCACCATCCCGGCTCACGTCCCGGGCCGCTTCGGTCCTTACGGCGGACGCTACGTCCCCGAGACGCTCATGGTTCCTCTGTTTGAACTCGAGCGCGTCTATGAACTTGCCAAGTCCGATCCGTCCTTCCAGGCTGACTTTCAGGATCTGCTCAAGAATTTCGCCGGGCGCCCAACGCCCCTGCAATTTGCTTCGCGCCTCACCGCGAATCTGAGCGGGCCGCGGATTTATCTGAAGCGCGAAGATCTTCTCCACACTGGCGCGCACAAAATCAACAACGCCATCGGCCAGGGACTTCTCGCCGTGAAAATGGGCAAGCCGCGCATCATCGCGGAGACCGGCGCCGGCCAGCACGGTGTTGCCTCCGCCACTGTCGCGGCTCATCTCGGCCTGCAATGCACCGTGTATATGGGCACGGAAGATATGGCCCGCCAAGCGCTCAACGTTGCACGAATGCGTATGCTTGGTGCCGAAGTGATTGGAGTGGAGTCCGGCAGCAAGACGCTGAAGGACGCTATCAACGAGGCCATGCGCGACTGGGTCACCAACGTTCGCTCCTCGCACTATCTGCTTGGCTCTGTTCTCGGCGCGCATCCGTATCCAACCATGGTGCGCGATTTCCAGGCGGTCATCGGTCGCGAAGCTCGCCCGCAAATTCTCGCCGCCGAAAAGCGTTTGCCTACGCATCTCTACGCCTGCGTCGGCGGCGGCTCGAATTCTATCGGCCTGTTCTACGAATTTTTGAAAGATACCGACGTGAAAATGGTTGGCATCGAAGCCGGCGGCCGGGGCAACGGTCTCGGCGAACACGCCGCGCGCCTTGCCGCTCATCAGGGATTCACCGGAGCGCGTCCCGGCGTCCTTCAGGGCACGTACACCTACGTCCTGCAGAACGAAGACGGCCAGATCGCTGCGACGCATTCCATTTCCGCGGGACTCGACTATCCCGCCATCGGTCCCGAACACGCCTGGCTTGCCGATCAACGCCGCGCCGAATACGCCGCGGTCTCCGATCAAGCCGCTCTGGAGGCCGCTAAACTCCTCTCACGCACTGAGGGTATTATCCCTGCTCTCGAATCCGCTCACGCGCTCGCGGGACTCGTGGAACGCCTCCCGCAATTCAAGCCAACCGACCTGGTGATCATGAATCTTTCTGGCCGCGGCGATAAGGACATGGACACGTATAAACGCCTGCTCTAAATTGGCCAAAAAACATGACCATCGCGCCACAACACTCGACTCGCATCTCCAAACGCTTCGCGGAACTTCGCGGCGCCGGCGAACTCGGCATCGTTGCGTACATCACCGCCGGCGACCCGACGCTTGATGCAACGCTGCGCCATGTGCTCGGCCTGGCCGAAGCAGGCGCCGACGTCATCGAACTCGGCGTGCCGTTCAGCGATCCCCTGGCCGATGGGCCCACCATTCAGCGAGCCTCTGAACGCGCCCTGAAATCCGGCACCACGCTGCACGGCGTTCTTGATCTCGTGCGTCGCATTCGTCAATCGAGCCAGGTTCCGCTGGTTCTGTTCAGCTATTTCAATCCAATTCTCCAGTTTGGACTGGAAAAATTCGCTGCTGCCGCAGCTGAATCTGGCGCTGACGGCGTTCTCGTCACCGATCTCACGCCGGAAGAGTCCGAGGACTATCGCCGCATCCTGAAAGCGCGTGGCCTCGACACGATTTTCCTCGCGGCGCCGACTTCCACCGACGAGCGTTTGCAGAAAATTGCTGTGTGCTCTTCCGGATTCCTTTATCTCATTTCCCGCACAGGCGTAACCGGCGCTAAGGATGCTCTCCCTGACGACCTGCCCGCGCTCTTGCGTCGTGCCCACCGCTTTACGCAACTTCCGATCGCCGTCGGCTTCGGAATCTCGTTGCCCGGCCACGTTTCCGTGCTCGGTGGTCTTGCGGATGCTGCCGTCGTCGGCTCCGCCCTCGTCGCTGAAATTGAAAAGGCCACTTCTGTCGATGCTGCATGCGCCGCGCTTCGCGACCGCGTTCACTCTCTTAAAGACGCCGCGCGCCGCGGCCTCTCCCGCCGTGAGGCCACGCTATGAACTTTCGAGTGCTCAGCACTGCGCGCGAATTGTCATCCCGAGCGAAGCGAGGGATCTCTCTTCGATCGATCGGGGAGGCAGCCGTATGAACATCGCTGACTGGCGGCGCCGCATGGACGAAATCGACAAGAAACTCGTCGACCTGCTCAATGAGCGCTCGCAATGCGCCCTGGAAATTGGCCGTATCAAGCAGGAGCAAGGCATCCCGATCTACCAGCCCGCTCGTGAAAACGAAGTGCTCTCCAACGCCGAAGGCAACAACAAAGGCCCTCTTTCGCACGCTGCCATTCGCCGGCTCTTTGAGCGTATTATCGACGAAGCCCGTTCTGCCGAGCGTCTTGCCATGCATCCGGGTTCTTCCGACGAGGAGTCCAAATGATTTTTGGTATTTGTCGTGGCCGGTCTTTCGACCGGTTCGTTTTCCGCGCGGCGAACCGCATTTCAGGAGCTGAGGTTTAACCATGGTTATCGTCATGCACGAAGGCGCCACTGAAGAGCAGATTCAGCACGTGATCGACCGCGTCGTCTCCAGCGGCTTCGACGTACACCGCTCCACCGGCGCTTCGCACACTGTTCTCGGCGCGGTCGGCGTCCACCGCGATTTCGATCATCGCGACTTTGAACTTCTCGAAGGTGTCCGCGAGGTGGTGCGGATCACGCAGCCGTTTAAACTCGCCAGCCGCCAATTCAAACCGCAAGGCACGGTCATCGACCTGGGCCGCGGCGTCAAAATCGGTGGTGACGAAATTGTTGTGGCCGCAGGACCGTGCTCCGTGGAATCGCCGGAGCAGATTAACGCGGTTGCGGAGGCGGTATCCAAGACTGGCGCCCGAATCCTGCGCGCCGGAGCGTTCAAGCCGCGCACGTCGCCGTACGCCTTCCAGGGCTTGGGCGAAAAAGGCCTTCAACTGATCCGCGAGGCCGCCGACAAATTCAAGCTGTTCGTCGTCAGCGAAGTGATGGACCTCTCGCAGATCGAGATGATGGGCCAATACGTCGATATTTTTCAGGTCGGCGCGCGCAACATGCAGAACTATTTTCTTCTCCGCGCGCTCGGTGAAGTTCAGAAGCCCGTCCTTTTGAAGCGCGGCATGTCCGCCACGATTGAGGAGCTTCTTCTCAGCGCCGAGTACATTCTTTCCGGCGGAAACTACAACGTGATCCTTTGCGAGCGTGGCATTCGCACGTTTGAGACCTACCTGCGCAACACGCTCGATATCGCCGCTATTCCCGTCATCAAAAAGCTGTCGCATCTTCCGATCGTCGCCGATCCTTCGCATGGCACCGGCCGGCGCGACAAAGTTCCTCCCATGGCGCGCGCGGCCGTCGCGGCCGGCGCCGATGGCCTGCTCATCGAAGTTCACAATGATCCGGACCACGCACTTTCCGACGGCGCGCAGTCTCTGACACCGGTGGAGTTCGCTCAACTCATGACCGAAATTCGCATCATCGCTCCCGCGGTTGGCCGACGCATCCCCTAGCTATGCCGCATCTCATCCAACGCGCCACCATCCTCGGCACCGGCCTGATCGGCGGTTCGTTCGCCAAGGCGCTCCGCAAATACACGCCGGATATTCGTGTCGCCGGTTGGGATCGTCGCGAGGTTGCGGTGGACGCCGGCAAATCCGGCGCGATCCACGAAGTATTCTCCGGATCACTGGATGCCGCCCTGCGCGGCTCTGACCTCATCTACATCGCGCTGCCCATCGGCGCAACGCTGGATTTGCTGCCCGAAATTGCCCGTCACGCGCCTGCTCACGCGCTCGTCACGGACGCCTGCAGCACAAAATTTCGCGTCACCACTTCTGCTACTGAGCTATTCCCCGAACAAGGTGGCCCGCTTTTTCTCGGCGGTCATCCAATGTCTGGCCGTGAACTCTCTGGTTTCGCGCACGCGGACGCCGACCTTTTCCGCAATGCATCGTACGCGCTCACTGGCCCGCTCAACCGCGAGCGCGATCCGCGCGTCAGCGCCTTCGTTAAAATCCTGGAAAAGATGGGTGCACACCCGCTCTGGATCGGCGCGCAGCAGCACGATTACGCCGTAGGGCTCGCTTCGCATCTGCCGCAACTCGCTGCGGTCGCTCTTGGCTCGTTTCTGTACGATCGTCTGGATGAAAATGGCTTGCCCATCACCCTGGCCGGCCCGGGCCTTCGCGATTCCTTGCGCCTTGCGGGAAGCCCCTACGCCACTTGGCGCGATATTGTGCTAACGAATCGCGAAGTGCTGTCTGCTGCGCTCGATCTGTTCGCTCGCCGTCTCGATGACATCCGGGAGCGCCTCGGCTCACGCGATTTAGAAGCCGACTTCGACGCCGCCAACGAACTCTACAAACTTCTCCGCTCGCTCTAGTGCCTCAGCTCCAATCTCCTGCTTACTTTCTCGCTTGCTCTGGCTTCAGCCTGTGCGGTCTTCCGTGGTCAAATAGAATATCGGTAACACCCAAGAATCGCTCTGAAGGAAACGAAAGACACAGGCTGAAGCCTGTGCTACAAGGATCCAATGGACAAGCGCATCGCATCGCCTGACGCTGCTATCGCCAATTTGCGCGATGGTATGACCATTCTGATGGGCGGGTTCGGGCTTTGCGGGATTCCCGAAAATTTGATTGCAGCGGTGCGGCGCAAGGGCACGAAGGATCTCACTATCGTCAGCAACAATGCAGGCGTGGAAGATTCCGGCATTGGCTTGTTGCTGCAAAATCGCCAGGTCAAAAAAATGATCTCGAGCTACGTTGGCGAAAACAAGCTTTTTGAGCGACTGGTCTTGAGCGGAGAGCTACAAGTGGAGCTGAATCCGCAAGGAACGCTGGCCGAACGGCTGCGCGCGGGCGGCGGCGGTATTCCCGCGTTTTATACGCCCACGGGATACGGCACCATGGTTGCGGAAGGGAAGGAAACGCGGGAATTCGATGGCCGCAACTACGTTTTGGAGCGCGCGCTGCGCGGCGATTTTGCGTTCGTCAAAGCGTGGAAGGGTGATCGTTGGGGCAATTTGATTTATCGCAAGACGGCGCGTAACTTCAATCCCATGATGGCCACGGCTGCAGATTATGTGGTCGCGGAAGTCGAGCACCTCGTCGAGCCGGGCGAACTCGGCCCGGACCAGGTGCACACGCCCAGCATTTTCGTAAACGCCATTTTCCAGGGCACGAAGTACATGAAGCGCATCGAAAAGCGAACAGTGAGAAAGTTGTAGTGGCCGATCTTTAGACCGGTTTCTTGGATTTGACCGTGAAATTAGAACTGCTAACTGTGAACTTCCAATGCCGCTGACGGACGAGCAAAAACGGGAACGGATCGCGCGGCGAATCGCGCAGGAACTGCGCGACGGCTTCTACGTGAACCTCGGGATTGGCATGCCCACGCTTGTGGCCAACTATGTTCCCAAGGGCATGGATGTGATCCTGCAGTCAGAAAACGGCATGCTCGGCGTCGGACCTTATCCGCTGGAGTCTGATGTCGATCCCGACCTCATCAATGCGGGCAAGGAAACCGTCACGGAACTTCCTGGCACCAGTTATTTTTCTTCGGCCGAATCCTTCGCCATGATTCGCGGCGGGCACGTCGATCTGACGGTGCTTGGTGCGCTGCAGGTCGACGAACAGGGAACTCTGGCCAACTGGGCCATTCCCGGCAAGATGCTGAAGGGCATGGGTGGCGCCATGGACCTGGTGGCCGGCGCCAAGCGCGTGTTCATCGCGATGGAGCACGCTACGCGCGACAATCAACCAAAAATCGTGAAGAAGTGCACGTTGCCGCTGACCGGCGTGGAAGTGGTCGACCACATCGTTACCGAACTGGCCTTCATCGACGTTACTCCCGAGGGCCTGCTGCTTCGCGAATTGGCTCCCGATGCAACACTCGAACAAGTCCAATCCCTCACCGAGGCAAAGCTACTGCTTCGAGCAGGTGGCCCGGCTCGCATGACCATCTGACGCAAAGCCAAGCCAATGACGAAACTGCGAAAATCTGCAACGGGAAATCCAGCGACTCGCGAGAGGCCAAAATTTCCAGTCATCTCCGAACAGATGCAGCACTGGTCCGCGATGCTCGAGGCGGAAGTGGAATCCTGGCCAGCCGTCACGTGCAAGCGCATGTTTGGCTTTCGGTTCCTTTACCGGCGGAAAGCCGTGTTCGCCGCTTTGCCCTATTCTCGTGGACTTTTCACTCCTTCTTCCATTCTTTTCAAATTCAATCCCATGCCCGCCGGCTTATTCCGACAGGCGCAGAAAGAGCCGCGACTCGACACTGGGACACGCATGTCCGGCAAAGGCTGGTTCTCTTTCGAATTGTTCAGCGATGCGGATGTTCGCGACGCAATCTGGTGGCTCGACCAGGCCTACGAGCGGGCCAAGAAAGGAGCAGCCAAGTGAAACCGAAGCGCTTCTACCTGGTTCTGTGCATCCTGGGCGCAGTTCTCCTTACTCGCAGTTCGTTCCATGGCTTGGCGAACAGGAGGTGAATGGCCGGCTATTTGTGCAACAACTCTTCGCCACGTGCATCAGCACTTTTTTCGCGCTGGACGTGATTGTTTCCGCCGTGGTCGTGCCGCGATTCATTCGGGCGGAATCTGGACGCCTTCGGATCAACCACGCCTGGCTCGCCATTCCTGCCACTTTGCTGGTCGGCGTTTCGCTGGGCCTGCCGCCGTCTCTGTATCTTCGCGAACTTCGACTGGAACGGACGAGCGCGGAAGCGGCTGGTTAGGTTGCCGGAAACCGCGGCACTAAATTCCAGCAGTACACTCGTCTCCTGCGGTAAGCTGAAGAAGGCTCACGAGAGCCGCTGCCCATGGAACCGAACTCCATCGTTGTCGTCAGCCTGCATTCCCCCAAAGAAAAAATCTGGGGCATCCTGCTTTCGCTGAATCCCAGCGGGATCACCGTTCGCGGCATCGACCTCAACTCCTTTGATCACTTCGTCAGTCAGATCAACCAACTCGACGCCGAGCGCGTCGGACTCCCAACGGTCTTCTTCCCCATGACCCGCGTCGAGCGCGTCTCGCTCGACGAGCCCTCCGGGTCAATTCCCTCGATGGCCGACGTCTTTCAGCGCAAAATCGGCCGCTCGCTGTTCGACTATCTCGCGCAATTCGCCTGAACTGCGCTATCCTTTCCTTCCAATGAAAGCCCGCATCTGGACGGTACCCAACCAAATCACATTTCTGCGCCTCGGCTTCCTGCCACTGTTCCTGATTCTGGTCCTGTATGAACAGTACCGCTGGGCGCTGATTGTGCTGGTCTTTGTCGCCGGAACCGATTTCATCGATGGCTTGGTCGCGCGCAAATTCCATCAGCAATCTGCCCTCGGCGCTTATCTGGATCCCATCGCCGACAAGCTCCTGCTCTCTTCTTCCTTCCTCGCGCTGGCAATGGAGAAGAAAATTGCCTGGTGGTTGACCATCATGGTGCTCAGCCGCGACGTGCTGTTGCTGGTTGTCGCCGCAGTGATTCTGATCATTCAGGGCTACCGGCCGTTTCCTCCAAGTTTGCTTGGCAAAGCCGCTACGTTCTTTGAGGTTGGGCTGGTGTTTTTTGCCTTGCTGGGTGCGGTGTATCCGGGGGAGCGCATTGCTTTGCTGACGCACTACCTGGTGTACACGGTCGCGGTGTTTGTAACGGTTTCCGGCTTTCACTATGCGGTGGTCGTGGCGCGGCGCTTGCACGCGTCCTAATTTCGCAATGCCTCGGGCCTAAAAGGCCTGAGCTACATATGCGTCCCGTGGCTAGTGCATTTTCTTATTGGGGGACCCGGTCGCCGTAGTGCAGGAACATCATCACGAAACTGGCTACCAGAACAATTCCCGCCACCCAGCCCATCGCGTACGCCCGCGTCCGCTCCGGCCCGGGAAGTGGCTCGCGATCCGTCAGTACTTTCCCCAGCAAAAATCCCGCGGCCAGACCGCCGAAGTGCGCCCAATTGTCCGTTCGCAATCCGCGAAACAAGAATCCAATCGCGAAAATCGTAACTACCCACGAGATCAGCCGCGAGCGCATCTCTTTCATCTGCACGCCCCCGCGCTTGGTTGTGACCGCGATCAATAGTCCAACCAATCCGAGGATCGCGCCGCTGGCTCCCAGAGAGAAGTGGCCCGCCCACGCGCTGAGGAGGAAGCCAGCGGCGCCCATAACGACGTACAGAAATAAATAACGCGCCGAACCGTAGATTTCTTCGACGATGGGTCCCAGATCCAGTAGGATCATCATGTTGAAGCCAATGTGGATAAGTCCGCCGTGGAGAAACATGGCCGTAACCAGGCGATACCACTCGTGACCAAGAAAAATGGCCGGCCCGAAAGAAGCGCCCAAGCGGTACAAAGTGCTGCCATCCATTCCCCACAGAATGCTTAGCCCGCCGCCTTCACCTGATTTTATCGTGCCAACCAGGCTCAAGCCGAACATCACTACGTTCAGGATCAGGATGGCGGTGGTTACCGGCGCGTGCCCGCCGAAAAATTCTGAAAGACCTTTGCTCCAGGCCGCCAAACCGAACCGCAAGTTCGTTCCGCACTCGTGGCAGCGCGTCGCGTTGATTCCCACCAGCGCGCCGCAAGCCGGACACAATTGGGGACGTTTCTCTCCGCCGCCAAACATCCCGCCAAACATTCTCTTCAAGCGCTCAATGCGCATCTGCCAGTGATAGGGAAGGGCCAACACTCCTCCTTGCAGCCACTTTGATGCGTTCCTATAATACCGGAAACGCGCTTGGTTATGCGGCGCAGGAGCCTATGGACAAATTTGAAGAGTTTGGCCGCCGTCTCGATGAAGAACTCGCCCGCCTCCGCAAATACGTGGAAGAAGAAGTTGCGCCCGAAACGGAAAAGCGCACCGCGCAATTCCTTCGCGAGGCTTCCGAAAAACTCAACGAAGCCTCCAAGAAATTGGAAGCGCGTGCTGCTGCACGCGTCCAGAAAAACTCTCAAGAACCCAAACCGTGACCTTTGATCGGCTCGCTTCCCGAACGGTTTTGATCGCCGTGGCTTTGTTTAGTGCCGGCTGCGGCGGGAAGCGTCCTGTCGTTTCGCATCCCCCTACCAATACGCAGCCGTCCGCGGCGCCCGCTGAGAGTGCCGGCGGTGCCACCAATCCGGCCACGCCGCCTGCGGGAGCAGCAGCTCGCCCCGGCAAGCATTCCAAAACTCCCCCAGCGCCCGCACCCGTCGGCTACAGCGAAGAGGGAAATGCTTCCTGGTATGGACTTCCGTTCAACGGCCGGCGCGCCTCTAACGGCGAAATCTACGATATGAATAAGCTCACGGCGGCCCACCGTACTTTACCGTTTGAAACGGTCGTGCGTGTTACTAATCTGAATAACGGCAAAACCACCACCGTTCGCATCACCGATCGCGGACCCTTTGTGGATAATCGCATCATCGATCTTTCGCAGGCTGCGGCTCGCGAAATCGAATCGATCGGCCCAGGTGTTGTTCCGGTGCGGTTGGAAGTGCTGGGGAATGTTGACGTCAGCGCCGGTTTCTTTACGGTTCAAGTAGGTGCCTTCCGCGAGCGCGCCAACGCCGAGCGGCTGCGCGAGCGCCTGAGTGCATCCTATTCGCCCATTTTCATTCAACAGCTTGAGGCGGGCCAGAACAGTTTCTATCGCGTGCGGGTTGGCAAAATTTCCGGCGAAGAAGCCGCGCAGCAATATGCGGATCAGCTACGCAGCAAGGAAGGCTTCGCGTCGTTTGTTGTGCGGCTCGATGAAGCCGCACCTTCAGGAGTAAAGTGATGGACCCCAATTGTCTGTTTTGCAACATCGGAGCCAAGAAGATTCCGGCGAAAATGGTATACGAGGATGACGAGGTATTCGCGTTTGAAGATGTCAACCCGCAGTCGCCTACACATATTTTGATCTGTCCGCGAAAACACTTTGCCGCGCTCCACGATGCCACGGAGGAAGATCAAGCAGTGCTGGGCAAGCTCCAGCTCATTGCCGCCAAACTCGCTACGGAGCGCTATCTTCTGCCCGGTTACCGCACCGTCTTCAACAATGGCGGCGGAGCTGGCCAGTCCGTGCTCCATCTTCACTTGCATCTTTTGGGTGGCCGCACGTTCCGCTGGCCGCCAGGCTAATGCCATCGCGCGATGGCTTTTGTGCCGCCCGCGCTCGCTGATTTCTCGCGCAATCCTTTTTCACGTTACACTTTCCTTTCTTCTCAGGAGGCTCCATGCGTTTCCGTCCGCTCAGCCGCAAAATGTTTGTTGCTGCGCTGCTTCCGCTCGTCGCGGTTTCTGGCGCAGTTGCCCAGCAAGCCGCCGCTCCCGCCGCCGTGCAAGCCGGGCAACTCACCGTTGATCGCATTTACGGACAGCCTAGCTTGAGTGGACGCTTGACGCGTGGCATCGCGTGGAGCCTCGACGGAAAGAAATTCAGTTTCTTCGAGACGGCGGGCACAGGTAAGGAGGCAAAGCCAGCGCTCTACGTCATGGATGTTGCTACGGGCCAGCGCTCGCTGCTGATTGCCGCCGACAAGCTGGAATCCGTGCTTCCCGCACCTTCCGGCAAACAATCGCAGGCCACCGGACTTGGCCGGCACGCTCCGTCACAAGTGCAATGGTCGGTTTCGGGTGAGGCGCTTCTGTTTGAGGGTTCAACTTCTCTTGCCTGGTTTGATGTGAAGTCGCAGGAAGGCCACGTGCTCGTTTCGGGGAAGGAAGAACTTGCCGACGCGAAGATTTCGCCCGACGGCAAATATGTCAGCTTCATTCGCGATCACAATTTGTGGCTCGTTCCGACGGCGGGTGGCAAAGAGCGCGCGTTGACGACCGCGGGCACCGAGGAAATTCGCAAGGGCGAACTCGACTGGGTCTATCCCGAGGAACTCGATATCAGCACGGCGTACTGGTGGGCGCCAGATTCTTCGGTGATCGCTTATTTGGAAATGAATGAAAGCAAGGTTTCGCAGTTTTCCCTGACGGACTTCGAGTCTTACACGGGCGAGGCGGAACTGCAGCGCTATCCGGTGCCCAGCGGCAACAATCCTGCCATACGCGTCCTCGCCGCTGCTGTTGCGGGCGGCGAACCGCGCGCAATGGACCTTGGCACGAACACGGATATTTACATCCCTCGCGTCAATTGGCTGCCGGATTCCAAACACCTTGCCATTCAGCGGTTGAATCGCGAGCAGAACATTCTGGATCTTCTGCTGGCCGATACCGCCACCGGAAAATCCTCCACGTTGCTGACAGAGAAAGACCAGGATTGGATCAACGTCAGCGATGATCTGCACTTCTTGAAGGGTTCAAACCGTTTTGTATGGTCCAGCGAGCGCAGCGGCTACCGCCATCTCTATCTCTACGACCTGAGTGGCAAGGAAGTCGCGCAATTAACCAAGGGCGATTGGGAAGTGACGCACGTTGACGCCCTCGACGAATCGAAGGGCGTGGTCTATTTCGGCTCTACGGAGAAATCCCCTATGGAGCGGCATCTTTATCGGGTTGCGCTCGATGGTTCTGGCTTCACTCGCCTGACCAAAGAAGACGGCAGCCACGGGATCAACTTTGCGCCAAACGCGGCTGCGTTCATTGATACCTACTCCAATTCTGCAACGCCGCCGCGACAGGATTTGTATCGGTCCGACGCCAGCAAGGTGGCCACGCTGGACGAAAACAACGTGCCCGAATTGGCGAAATACCATCTTTCGCCCGTCGAATTTCTGACCGTCAAGTCCCACGATGGCATCGCGCTTAATTGCTTCATGATCAAGCCGCCCAATTTCGACTCCACGCGGAAATATCCGGTGCTCGTGTACACGTACGGCGGACCGCATGCGCAGGTGGTGATGAATTCGTGGGGTGGCAACAATTTTCTATGGCACCAGATGATGGCTCAGAAGGGCTACATTATTTTTGCGCTGGATAATCGCGGTTCCGCGGGGCGCGGACACTTGTTTGAAGAGCCCATTCATTACCGCCTGGGCGCGCAGGAACTTTCCGATCAGCGTGATGGCGTCGAATGGCTGAAGGGTCAACCCTATGTTGATGGCACGCGAATCGGCATCTGGGGCTGGAGCTACGGCGGCCACATGACACTGCACGCGATGTTTGATATGCCGGGCGTGTTCAAGGCCGGGTTTGCCGGAGGGCCGGTGGCGAACTGGCGCTACTACGACACGATTTACACGGAGCGTTACCTTGGACTGATACCGCAGCGCGAGCACAGCTACACGGAATCGTCGCCGATCGAAAACGCCGGCAAGCTTCAGGGGAAACTGCTGATCGCGCACGGCACCGGAGACGATAACGTGCACTACTCCAACACGCTGGCGCTGATCAACGAGTTGATCGAAAGCGGTAAATATGTCGAGGTAATGGCGTTCCCGGGGCGCGGCCATGGAGTTACCGACGCGCCGGCTCGACGGGTGCTGATGCAACGCGTAACGCAATTTTTTCTGGATAACTTGTGAGCGTTACTTTACGTTGAGATCGATGTCTTTAACCGGGAGATCCCAGTGTGCTTCCAGGATCTCGAAGCGCCGTTGCTCTTCCTTCTTGTAGCTTTCCTGGTCGGGAAACATCTGCTTCAGAATTGGCGCGGAGTCGAAATTGTCGTGAGCAATGGAAGCGTTCTTGTACACGATGGTCACGCGATAGTCCCAGCGGCCATCTTCCGGCATGTGATAAATGGGCGTAGCAGCTGTCACCTTCAGGATGCGGCCCATCTCCATCTCTTTCTCCAGCAGGGGATAATGATTTTTCTTGAACAGCGTGAGGAATTCGTTGGCGTAGCCCCACTTTGCCCGGTAGTAGCATTCCACCGTAAATGTTTTGTCTGCGGCGCTGGAGTCGGCTTGCGGCCCGGCGTGGCCGACCACGCCAAAAGCGAGGACAATCGCGGCAAGCAGCAGGGCGAACCAAAGCACAACACGGAGTTTGGGCGAATCTGACATTGGGATCTCCTAACGATTAGGTCTGTGGATGCATTGTATCTCGAAACTGTGCCATTCGGCGGTCCCAGGACTCACAACTACGCGTCCTGCCCCGTATGGCCGTCCTATGCCCTTTAGTACGCGGCGCGCGTGAGACGATCGCGGATCGCAGCCCATTCCGGAACGTGCGGCGGCAGTTCCACTGCGATCCAGTCGTATCCCTCGCGATCCAAGTCATGCAAAACGCTGTATAGCTTTGCGGCGTAGGTCTCCGGTTGTTCCGGCATGCGCAGCTTCCAGGCTGCTTTGGCGTTGTAGGCAAACCAGAGGTAGGCGCCACGGCCCTGTTGCGGCAAGTGGCCTCGGTTGACCAGCAGCACACGCGTGCGTGGACTGTAGTGCTTGTTGTGCTGACCCGGAGAACGGTGCGCGACGTTTTGTTCCGCCGGCACTGTTGCTGGCGTGCTTCCGGCTGGTGCGGCAACGTCGACAAACGCCATGCCGGGGCGAAGGACTTCCAGACCGTCCTTGGTCACCGCGATGACCGTGGATTCCAGTCCAACTTCACAGGGACCGCCATCGAGCAGAAAAGGCGTGTCATCGCCGAAGGCTTCGCGGACATGCTGTGCCGTGGTGGGGGAAAGTTGTGTGAAGCGATTCGCACTTGGCGCGGCAATCGGGACACCGGCTTCGCGCAGAAGAACCAGCGCCACGGGGTGTCGCGGCACGCGCAAGCCCACGGTGGGTAGCCCGGCCGTGACCTCGTCGGGAACCACGGGCTTTTTCGCGATGACGATGGTGAGGGGGCCGGGCCAGAATTCGCGGGCCAGGCGCTCCGCGTCTTCGGGCCATTCAGAGGCGAGTTCGCGGGCCTGCTCGATGCTGGAAACGTGCACAATCAACGGGCTGGTCGCAGGCCGGCCTTTGAGGGCGTAGATCTTGCGAACAGCGGCGGGATCGAGGGCATTGGCGCCAAGTCCGTAGACGGTTTCGGTGGGGAAGACCACGAGCTCGCCGGAGCGGAGCAGTTGCGCGGCTTTGTGGATGTCGTCGTGCGCGGCCATGGTGGTGGCAACAATTGTCGCAGAAGAGAAAGGCAAGTGGCGAGCGGCAAGGAGAGTATGGCCGCAATTCCACGGACATCGTATGACCCGGTGGAGTTGCAGCCTTGCTGTGATGTAGGAATGGCCGTATGTTTGATTTTCTTATTCTGCGCGGATGAATAGTCCCGTATGGCCACTGGATTACGCCTGTCTGTCGCGATCCCTATCCCCAATGAAGAAAGTGTGTTGCCCGAACTGCTGTTGCGGCTGCGGTTCATGTTGGATGCTAGCGCAGGGGGAGCCCCGAAATGGCAACGGGGCCTTTGGTTGACAGCTAAGTAACTAAACCACGATGGACTTACCAGTTGAACTTCAGAGCGAACTGGAACTGTCTGGCATCGTAAGCTGCTGTAGGCTGCCCGGCCAGGCACGTGGCGCCCGAAGAGGGATCGCACAGTTGGTTCACTGCGGCAATGTTGGTGTGATTGGTAAGGTTGAAAGCATCCGCGATCAGGTCGAGGCGGAAGCGTTCGCCGAAGTTGATGGCTTTGGAGACGCGCAGGTCGAACTGGAAGAAAAATGGCATAACGAATTTGTCACGTCCCAGGTTGCCAATGCATCCAGCGGGAGGCGTAATACCCGGAACAGTGAATGGACTGCCATTATCCGCGAAACAGGATTGCGCGACGCTGAACGCGGCGCCGTGAATGTATGGCGAAGTGGTGGCCCCGCCTGCCGCCGGCCGATCCTGGGAAGCGCCGAGATCAAGCCGCGTGTCGGACCCGGTGATCACATTGAAGGGCCGGCCCGAAGACAACTCGATCAGCGGAGCGACCGTGAAGTTGCTCAGGAAAGCGTGCATGAATCCTTCGCCATGCGTGTGCGGAGAAGTCTGGAAGACGCCACTGGTGACCCAGCGATGGCGCTGATCGTTCACCGAGTTGGCACGCTCGAGAAACGGGAAGCGAGAATCCTGCGGCTCGAGCGTGGATTGCAGGTCGGTGGCGTCGTCGATGGAATGCGACCAGGTGTAACTGGAAAGCAATTCAAAGTGGTTGGAAAAGTGTTTGGAGACATTGACGGTTAGAGCGTTGTACCAGGAACTGCCCGTTGATTCCTGCGCGTCGACGCTGTTGAACGGAACGGGCACGCCAAAGCCGGTGGGAAATCCCGCTGCGGAAGCGAGAGCCACTTGCGTGGCGTAGCCACCGGGAACAAGGCCCGCAAATGATGGATTCGGACCGGACGGGCGGAAGTAGTTAAAGAATGCGGGAGTGCCGACCAAGCCGACTGGAGCGCCGGAGCAGTTTTGCCCGGTGTAGCCCAAGCCCAATACGCCGGGAGCTAGAGGCTGTCCCGTGGGCGTGGCGAACGCAATGCTGCCGCCAGGTTGGCCGGAGGCCGTGGTTACGTTAAAGACCGGGATGCCGCCGGCACACGCGCCGTTCGGAGTGGAAGGAACAGCGACGGTGAGCGGGCTGCCAAAGTTCAAGCCGGTGGCGTCGGCTTTCTGCAAATTGGTGGTCAGCAAAACGGGATCGGTGGAGTTGACGTCGACGGGGCGGTAGAGATGCAAGCCGCGCGTGCCCTGATAGCCGACGCTGAACGTCCAATTGCCCGCGATGACATGTTCCACGGTGAGGTTCACCTGCTGCGCGTAGCCGTACTGGAAATTGCTCTGGATCGGCAAAGTGAACGGAAGAATCGGAAGTGGGAAGCCCGGATTCCCCGTGGTGCCATTCAGCGGAGACGGCAGAAAGTTCTGATTGGCGAACAGCGAGCCGGACTGCAACGGATCAAAGCGCTGCTGGTTCGGCAAATAGAACATGCTTGGCAGGCCATTCAGAGCGCCCTGGAAAATTGTTGAACCGTTGAGATTGGTCGGAATATCGAGACTGCCGCCGCAAGTGGGGTAGCCCGCCGGTGCGACAGCCGAGGGGATCAAGCCACAAGCCGAAGCCAAGCCGCCGGGAGAGAGTAGTTGAACGGAGCGGCCGCCATCGGCAGTGACCGAGTCAAAGGCAATGGCCAGCAGCGGATGATCGTAAAAGAGGCCATAGCTGGCACGTACCACGGTCTTACCGTTGCCGCGCGGATCCCAAGCGAGGCCGATACGCGGAGCGACATTCTTGTAATCGCGGGGAATGCCTTCTGTGACGCCAAGCGCCTTTTCCGCAGCCGCGTTCACGGACGTGGCCGGAGCGAATAGCGGGGTGATTTCCACGTCGTAGCGCACGCCATAGTTGAGCGTAAGTTTCGGAGTGATCTTCCAGGAGTCCTGCGCGAAGAAGCCGAAGGGAATGTTGTCGAAAGGAGTGTTGGAAGTGCCGATACCCTGGATGTAGGTGGTGGGAACGCCGAGCCCGTAAGCTTGCAACGGAGTGGCGCCGGGAACCACGAGTTCGCCATTGGAGCACGCGCCATTGTGAGGACCGGTGGTAAGGCTGATGCAATCAGGCAAGCCGAAAGAGGAAGCGGGGAGCGGGCCGAAGTTGGCAACGCCGCCGAAGTCCAATTCGAAGATCTGCTGTCCACCGGAGGGGCGCAGCAAGATGATGTTGGCATCGGCGCCGAATTTGAAGGTGTGGCGACCTTTCGTCCAGGTGACGTTGTCCGTGAACTGGAAGCGCTTCTCCACGCGGTTGACTGTGGAGTAAGGCTCGCGGCCGAAGTACGCGTAGCCGGGAATATTGACGCCCAGCTCCGAGCCGCCGGGAAGATTAGAGAAGCCGAAATAGTTGCTGCGGCGAGCGAATTGGAAACGGAATTCATTGAAGATTGTGTCGCTGGCGATGGTGGTGTGCTGGAATGTTGCGTTGACATCGTGCAGCCAGTTCACGCCCACGCGCGACCCCGCGTTTTGCCCGAAGACCTGGTTCTGCGCGGTAGTCTGAATCCCGGTGGTGTAAGAAGGAGCTACGCCCACGCGCAGGAACGAATTGTTCTTGGGGTTCCAGACGTGATCAAGACGCGCGGACCATAAGCTGGTTTTCTCCGAAGTGGGGAAGTTGCCGCGGATCGAATTCAGCCCCACAAAAGACGAGGGCAGCCCCGCCACACCAAAGGAATAGTTGGGGTCGAGCGGATTCACCGGAACGTTGGCGCAATTCACCGTGCCGATCTGCGCGCCGGCAGGAAGGATGGGGCAGGTGAGGGGAATGGGAAATTGCGCGCCAGGGCCGGGGTTCACGAGTCCACTGGTGAGAGCGGGTGCCACCGCGCCATAGTCCAGGCGATTCAGGGCCACGCTGGAAGCTGAGCCCATCAAGATGGCGTATTGCGAAGCGAGCGTCGCGTTGATCGGCAAAAGAGTTGTGAACGCGGCGGCTTGAGCTTGCGTCAGTTGCACGGGAAGCACGGTGGTCGGGCTGGTCGGCACCTGGACAGTTTGCAGACCGAAATTGTCCTGCCCAATGCTAGAGAAGCCGGTCTCTTCGCGTTGCGTGTACTCGTAAGAGAAAAAGTAGAACGTTTTGTCCTTCTGAATGGGTCCGCCGAGGGTCAAGCCTGTTTGAGCGCGCGTGTAAGCCTGCTTGACGGGAACGAGCTCGCCGGCGGCATTCACTTCACCCGAGAAGGGGTTGCGGGCCTGGAAGGCGCTGTTGCGGAGGAAACCGAAGACGTTGCCGTGGAATTCGTTAGTGCCGCCCTTGGTGACGATGTTGACCACGCCGCCGGTGGCCCGGCCATATTCCGCGTTGTAGTTGCTGAGAATCATCTGGAATTCCTGCACGCCCTCTTGCGACAGCGTGGTGCGCACCCCGTCTACGGAGTTATCGCCGAAGTCAGCGCCATCCACGCTAACCATGTTGGAGCGGGCGCGCGCGCCGCTGATGTTCAAGCCACTGTTGGGCGCCGGACCAATGGTGGGAGCGACGTCGCGAGTGGTTTGCGAATTGAGCAAAGTGAAATTGATGTAGTTGCGGCCGTTGATGGGGAGGTTGTTGATCTGGCGCTGCTCCACGGTTTGCGCGCTTTCACTGCGGGTGGTCTCAATAGGGGCAGTTTCGGTAGTGACGGTGACGATCTGCTGCTGCGTGCCGATCGTGAGGGTGACGTTGAGAATGGCTTCCGCGCCTACCGTTACCTGGACCGCAGAGTTCTCGTAAGGGGCAAACGTGGAGGGGCCTTCCACTCGGACTTTGTACTCGCCGGGAGTCAGGCCGACGATGCGGTAGCGGCCGACTTCATCGGCGGTAGCGGTACGTTCCGCTCCAGTCTTCTCGCTGGAAACGGTGACTTTTGCGCCGCTGACAGCCAATCCTTGCGGATCGCTAACGACTCCGGTAAGCGTAGCGGTATTAACTTGAGCGAAAGACGCGGCCACCCCGAACAGCCCAAACACAATGACCCCGCAAAGAACCGCAAACGCAAACCACGAATGTCTGCGTGGCATACCCTTCCTCCTTGTGAACTCAGCCGGTGCCGCTACCCCTAGCGGAGGTGTACCCCCGTGAGAAGGCCTTCGATTGGTGCGGCTTGTTAGACCGCAATGAAACGGACTTTGCAACTTTAAACCGAGTGGCGGCAAGGGGCTACGCGATTGTGAGGGATGAAGTGCCCAAGCGGTAATGGCGCGAATCTATGCCGTTTTGAGACCCTGAAGGGAAGGCGAACGAAGTGGATCGGATCGGACTGGCGGCCGATATCCGGATTGCCACGCGATTAGCGCTGCTCCAAGACTGTCGTCGAGGGGCGGGAATCTTCGGGTCAAGCCCATGGAGGGACGAGAAATGAAGGTGTGCTGCGGACCCGGAGGTGGTCAGTCTGTTAGCTTGAAATACTGACGCCATGCGACGGAGTCTCCGATCAAGATATCGACGCGATAGATGCCTGGCGTAAGCGTAGAAAGCGGCAACTGCCAGCTTCTTTCGAGAGATTCCCCACGAGAGAGATTGAGCTTTTCAACTTTGCCCGTGCCCACGGGATGGTTGTCGACATCGTAGAGCTTAATGACCGACCTCGATTTCAGGTTCTCGGGAGCATTGAAATGAATGATGGCGTTTGCCGACGTATCGCCTTTTCGAAAGGCGACCTTTAGTTCGCGTTCTCCGGGCACAGGTGCTCTCTTTTTTGAGCCGTCTTTGGCACCTTGGATCAGCATGCCGAAAAGAACATAGCGTGTGTCCGTGACCACCGGCATCATCTCGCCTTTTGCCCATAAATCCTTGAGGGATGTTGCCGCGGAGCCAACGGATTGAGGGAGTAGGCTCGCGGCAACCGAAGTGCCCCCGGTGGAGTAATAGGCGGCTTCAGAGATATCAGTACTTATATCGCTTCCCACGCTATTGATGAGGGACGCCGGAAGAGCGCCGCCCAGAATTCCGACCACTCGCCCCTGCTCGTCAAGGAGTGGGCCGCCAGTAGCGGTGTAGTTGTAAATTCCGGAAATATTGATGCGGTCTCCCCAGCCGGGAGAGACTTCCAAGCCGACGATTTGGCCGTCTCCGATAATTCGACTGTCATCGGTCTTTACGTCAATCCAGTAGCAATGGTCCCCGACGCCCCAGTTCTTTCCATCCGCAATTTTCAGCGCTGATTCGTTTTTGTCGGCAGCAGGCAGGATTGCCCAGTCCTGTCGCCTATTCCATGCGAGTATCCGGTCGGTGCGAAATTCTTTTCCGTCCGAAAATCTCAGAGCCAAGTTATTTGCGCCTTCAATTGCGCGGAAGGACGTGACGACTCCAAGCGGCGTCAGAAATCCCGAGGCACGCCGCAGTGATTTGCCGGTGGCATCCAACTTCTCAATGGAAACCGAAGCAGCGACTCCCTGCTTGTAGATCTGCGCGGCGGTAGGAAGAACCGGGGCCTTCGGAAGATCCGCCGGCTTGGTATTGGAGACGACCTGGAACGTTGCCTGGCCTGCCATTTCGCCATCGACATGGCTCTCGAAAATCCAATTGCCGGTGGGAGTGCTATCTGACAGCGGCATTTTCCAATAACCGGCAAATCGTGGCTGTGTGGCGTTGTACTCAAAGCTGGTCATCGTGGCGAATTGCCCACTGGGCCCTTTCACCATTCCTTCGCAGTGATGATTTCCTTTTGCGCCTTCCCATTCGAAATACACGATCACTTCACGATCTTCAGGGATATAGAAAACGCTTCTTGGCTCGGTCATTACGAACGAACCGTCGCGCTGCTCGCCTTTGGCACCAACAACGAAGCGAATCAAGTGAACTTGGGGTCCAGACGGTGCGACACCACCGCCCTGCTGTCCACGTAGCGGTGATCCCAGGGAGGAAACGACCAAGAGCAGAATGAGGAGATCTTTAGAGAAGATCAAGAGTGGACGAAGACAATTCCTTAGCTGAGTGGGCGGGGTCATAACTTTCCTTTGGAACGGGAATGACGAATGCGATCAGTATCTTACTGCAAACATAGCTAGCGGTTGAACAAGGCCAAGACGAATTGATTAGGCGGTAACCACAGCAGGGGGGAAGACGCCCTTGAGGAAGCCTAGAGGTGCTTGCGGACTAGGCGGCGGAGGCGCTCGCGATCTTCGTCTTTCATGTGGACGAATTCGACGCCGTTGCCGTCGGGGCCGAGGTTGCGGACGACTGCGGTGAAATGGATTTTCTTGAGGCCGCTGCGGACCTCGAGCTGGATGGAATCGCCAACGCAGAGGCGCTGCGCGGATTCCAGGTAAGCGCCGCCCAAGCTGATGGTCTTCACGCGAGCCATGGACATTTGCGGAGAAGCAATCTGTGCGCGCAGCGGCGACTCCAGCGGGATGCGGGCATAGCGCCGCGGCACAACAAAATTTCCCAGCGGTGCGGCAGCGGGTTCAAAAGCGGCGCGCGCTCTTGCGGAGGCGGGACTTTCTTCCATCATGGCCAAAGCATCTTCGGCGGAAGCGCGCAGGCCGGCGGGCTCGACGAACGTGAGGCCTTCGCGTTTTGCCGCGAGTTGGCGAAGAAGTTCGACGGCTTCATAGGCGCGCATGCGGCCGAGGGCTTCGATGGCTTTGATGCGGACAAACTGGTCGCGAAGCGTTTCGTGTTCACCCGCAGCGATTTCCATGAGCATGGGCACGGCAGTGGTTTCCTGGCCGATGCCTATTTGGTCGATCATCATGGGCACGACCAGCGGATGCGCGTCGGAGAGAATCGCGGAGAACACAAACGCGGTGCTTTGCGCGGACGCGGCGTTTGCCGGACGCGCCAGTTCGCTGACGGCGAGGTCCTGCAGATTCCATTCCCAACTGGCCATTGCGCGCGTGAGTCCGCGGAGCAGGCGATCAGGATCGGCGGCGGCGAGCAGTTTGATTGCGGCGCTGACACGCTGGCGGCGCGCCTCGAACAGACGCGTTTCGAGTAGCGTTAGGGCAGGGACGCCGATGGCGCGAAGCAACCGGGCCATCGGCGGAATCATTTCGGGGCCGCGCTGGTCGGTCAGAAGAAGAGTGAGGCGGTCGAGCAGGCGCTCCGGATCGCGCTGCAGAAGGCGCGGAAGAGCCTGATCGAGGGCGCGATTCGCGAGGGCAGCGTCCACCAGGAGCATCCAGCGATCATTAGCCACCAGACGATGGCCGAGTGCGGTCATGTGTTCGTGCTCGGCGTCGCGAGGCACGCGCTCGAGACTCAGCAGAATATTTTCAAAGCCGGCAAAATCGCCACGAGTCGAAGCAATGCGGCCCAGGGTTTCCAGGAACGACGCGAGCAGCGCACTGGTTTCCGGTACGGTCTCTTTTGCCAGGGCACTCATGGTGCCGCGGCTCAACTCCTCAGGAAGCTGATTGGGCCAAAGGGATTCCAAAACCGGAGTGAGCTCGCCAAGCCCGGCGGCTACGATGCGGCGCGCCGAGGAATCCGGGTGCTCAATCCTGCGGGCATAATTGAGCAGAATCGTGCGAGCTTCGCGACGCGGCGCATCCACGCCGGCAACGACAAGTTGCCGAAGCGTCTGGCGAATGGCGGCGATGGGCACGCACCAGATTTCCTGGCCGCGCATGACCGCCGACTTTTCGCGTTGCGGAAGCTCCAGCCAGAAGCGCTCCAGAAGTTGTTCGCGGAAGGCGTCGCTGGCCCAGGTGGCGGCTAGTGAAGAAAAATGCTGCGAGGCGTGCGGCCCGTGATAGCCGCCGGCCGCAACCAGCACGTCGGCAAACTTCTGCAGCGCGGGGCGAATGGCTATGGCAGAGAGCATGCCCGCGGCAAATTCGGAAGCCAGAAACTCCAGAATCAAGCTTTGCGATAGCCGCAGCAGATAGGCTTGTGGGAATTCGCCTTCCTGCGGCGTGTAGTGGGTCATGGAGCCCAGCAGCAGGCGAACGGTGTTGCGGCTGGCGCGTTCCATGGACGAGTGAATGGCGTGCGCGGCGTCTTCGGCAGAGAGCCCGCGAGCGGCTTCCATTGGCGGCGTAAGGTGCCCGATCAGGCGGAGGGAGTCTGCGAGTTCCTCGGACTGTGGCGCGAGGATAGGGGTATCGCCGTTTTCCTGGGGTGCGTTTCCGCCGTAGGCAACTAGCGCCGCGATCAGGCTGGCCAGGACGGTATCGACTTTACGATCCGTCAACGTATTTACCTGAATCCCTTCCACCCGTTGCTCCCGGAGTTGCTCCGGCCACCAAGTCCGTCCCGTGCGTTTTGCCGGCTCATCCGATTTTAACAAGGTATCTTTCAGGAGTTGCGAGAAGGTGTCCAATTCGCCCACATGAAACTTTTCCGCGAAGAAAACGGTTTGCACTCCGGCGCGCTGAAGATCATTGGCAAGCGCGTGGAATTCGCCATGCGCGTCGGGAATATGCCCCTCGGTGATGGTGGGAACCACTACTCCGCCGCGCTCGATCCGAACCTCCAGGCCGCCGAATGCGCTGGCAACGCGCTTCAGGGAATCGTAAGCGGCGTCCAGATGATCCTGGACTTGCGGGTGCGAGCTCTCGTAAAGTCTGCGGGAACGCAACAGCAAATGGAGGGCGCGCAAAGCCTGTGTCGCGTCGGCCAGACGCGGATCGTTGGTGACCCGCTCCGGGCGCGTGACAACCTTCACAAACGGGGCAGCCCGGTGCGACTGCGGCTTATCCGCTTGTTCGTCGGCGAGAACTGTGGCTCGATTGACCAAGAGACCGTCCCAAAGTGCAAAACTCAAAAAGCCGAATGCAGCAAAACGCTTGCTTGCTCGGCAAGGGTTCAGAGCGCTCGAATAGAGAGACCACTGACCACGGGAGAAGTTACCCCCACTATCATTTTTGAGAGGATGGGGAGGGAAAGCTATAGTACGGATAGGGTAGTAGTGTAACTTTTTGCTACAACTGTTGACTGATTGGAACGGCAGGAGTTGCCAGCGTTTCGATTTTTGTTCGCCAGTTTACTACTTCAGTTGTTTCAGCACTTCGGTGACGTTCACCGTTCCGCCTTCGCTGGCTTGAACTCCGCGCTTGGCGACCTGATACCCCGCTAGGCGGATAGCGATAATGTGCGAGCCCGTGCGAATTTGCACGCGCGCAGGTGTGGTTTGGTTGGCCGGAGCGCCGTCTACGAAGATCTCGGCGCCGCTGGGGGTAGAGTCAACCTGGGCCCAGGCGACGTGAACCTGTGTCTTTTCTTTCAACTCCACGTCCAGCGTAGTTTGAATGTTGTCCTTTACCTGGACGTGCCCGGCGTACGCTTCATAGCCCGGCATCCGTAGCACAAGATCGTACTGGCCGGATGCAAGAGGAAGCGTCGTAGGGGTTTGCCCGGACTGTTTCGCGCCGTTGATGAAGACTTCAGCGCCCGCGGGGCGACTGCTGACGTACAGGCCCTTGGCCAAAGCGTCCAGATGAATTCTCTGATCCAAGGACTCATGCTGCTTCAATTCGACTGCTGTCTGCACTGGCAGATACCCGTCCTTCTGCACCTGCAGACTGTAGCGTGCGGGGACCAGGTCGTTGAAGGTGCACGGCGCTTGGCAACTGGAAATGGCCCGTCCGGCGGGTCCGAAGATAGTAACCATGGCGCCCGGTGCGTCGGTGACCACGTTGACAGCGCTGTTGACGCTGGAGGTGGCGGGGCGGGGGGCGCTTTGGACGGCCGGTTGCGCCTGCGCCTGCGCGTCGAGATTGCGGCGGAAACTGGCGCATCTTCGTATTGAATGTCGTCTACGACACGAACGGAAGCCGGGGCATTGCGTATCAAACGAAGCAGGGCCGCGTGTTCGACGGGGCGAAGCTTACCTGAAATCGTAAGAGAGTTGCCTGTGCCGGAAATTTTGACGCGGGTACCGAAGCCTTTTTCCGCCACGGCTTCTTCGAAGCGTCCTTTGTATTCGGTGGCCGCAGCCGAAAGAGCTGGGACTTTATTCGCCGCAGGCACGGTGGTTGCTGGGATCTCCGGTTTTTTCTCCGGAGCAGAAGCGGCGGGAGGCTGCGCGGAGGCGCTCGTGGGAGTATTGTCCGGAGGCATCGTCGGAGTGCTGGCGGGACTGTTCGCCGCAGCGGCGGCTGGAGCAGGCGAAGTCGCGTCCGTCGCCGCGGGCTGTTCAGTGACGGGAATTGAGATCGTCGAGGGTTGGATTGCTGTGGGAACGGCCGGTTGCTCGGGTTGCTCGGATTTCAAAGCTTCGTAGGTTTTGTTGCGCTCGCGAGTGGCCTGGAATTCGGGCCGAAGCTTGTAACCGCCGTAGACTATCACGCTGAGCAAGAGCAATGCGGCGAAGATGGTGCCAAACGGACCGCTCTTTTTTGGTTCCTCGAAAGTCTGGATGGCTCCGGTGCGCCGAATTACTGGCGTTTGCGACGGGTTGCCGCCATGCGATTGCAGCGAGCGCAGCGCGGGAGAAGATGAGGGATCACCGTGAAGTCCACGCAAGCCGGGGCTCGCGGAGGCAAGAGCCATCGGGGAACCAGCGCGCGGGGAAATCATCGTGGCATCCGGATTCTGTTCAGTGCCGCCCAGTCCGCGATAGTTGCGCAAGTCTTCGATCATCTCGCGGCAAGTCTGGTAGCGGACCTCTGGCTCCTTGGCCAGCGCACGCATGGCGATGCTGTTCAGGCCGGGGTGGATCGAGGGATTCAGTTGGCGAGGCGGGACGGGATCCTCGTTCACAATTTTGTAGATGACCGTGGTGATGCTCTGGCCGGGGAACGGTTTTTCACCCGTGAGCATTTCGTAGAGCATCACGCCGAGAGAGAAAATATCGCTGCGGCCGTCGACGGGGCGACCCTTCACCTGTTCCGGCGACATATAGCTGGGCGTGCCCATTACGTGCGTGGTTTGCTGCACGGTGCCGAACTGCAGAATTTTGGCGGTGCCGAAGTCGGTGACTTTCACGGTGTCATCGGCGGTGAGCATCAAGTTGGCGGGCTTGATGTCGCGGTGCACGATGCTGCGCTCGTGGGCGAACTGCAGTGCGCTGCAGGTTTGCTCCATGATGCGCAAGACGCGGGAAGTGGGGAAGTGGTGGCCGGAGTCGAGCAGCGCTTGCAGGCTCTTGCCTTCGACCAGCTCCATAGTGATGTAGTACAAGCCGTTTTCTTCGCCTGCGTCGTAGACCACCACGATGTTGGGATGTGTGAGCAGGCCGGCGGCGCGCGCCTCGGTCTGGAAGCGAGCCAGGAGTTCGGGGCGCGAGAGGCCGGTGCCTTCTTCGCTGAGGCGAATGGTTTTGACGGCGACGGGCCGGCCAATTACCGGATCCGTGGCTTTATAGACGACACCCATGGCGCCGCGGCCAAGTTCGCCGAGAATTTCGTAACGTCCCGCTCGTACCGTCGTCGCCATGAAGTGGCGCCACCCCTCAGTGGTTACGTCTTGAGGAAATCACAGGGCCCGAGGTTGGATTGCGACCTCAATGCACAAGAGGCGAATCGATACAGAAGCGCGCTGCCTGCTTTGCTCATGGGCACGCCCTTCTCTAGATACACCCCTCGCCATTGTCGACAGTAACGAGCGAGCTTTCAGGGGGTCAACGCTACCAGAGTACTATTGTGCGGAACTGGATATGTCCGAACGGACAGGATGGGAAGGGCGTCCTGTGCAAGTCGCACCGGAAGAAATCCCTCACGCGCCGGCGCGATGATACGCGTGCCGTAAGTTAAGGACAAGCTCGTGGGCACTGGAATCTAAACCCGCCCGCCTCGGAAGGCGGCCGCTACAAAAGCGTTCGAAGACCCCCAGGTGCCAAGGCGGCACCTGGGGCACCCGCGGGCGGAAGAGGTATAGGCCCCAAGGGCGGCTCAGGGGCGGGGCATGGTGTCCATGGGAGAGAGGGTGCGGTCGGGCATGGGGACGTTGATTTCGCGAATGGGGCGATCGACTTCGGTGGGACGTGCGGGAGCTTCGAGGCCGTCAGTGAGCAGAAAGCCTTCGAGGGCGATGCCGTTGGTCCAGACACTCTCGAGGGCGACGATATATTCGGCTTGCAATTCGTAGAGTTGACGCTGGGACTCGAGCACGCGGGGACGCGAGGCGAGCATCTGCGCGTGTTTTTCAAACATAAGCGTGTAGGCTTTTCTGGCGCGAGGCAGAATGTCTTCGCGATATTCGATGGCCATAAGCTTTGCGCTGGCGTACTGGTCGACAACGGTTGCGGCGCGTTCACGCAGCGTGAGGGCGATGCGTTCCTTTTCGAGCTTGGCGCGGTCCAGATCCGCCGCGGCAGCGGCGACGTTGCCCTGATTGCGATTGAAGATTGGCAACTGCACGGAAACTTCGGCGATGCCTTCCCAGCCGATGGCGTGGGGAACGTTGGCGAGCCACTCGTTGTTGTACACCAAGCCGCCGCGTAGCTGCAGATCGGGGATGGAAGCGCGCCGGGCGCTGATGATGGCGGCTTCGGCGCGCGCCGCCGCAGTGTCGGCAAGGTGCGCGGCAGGACTCTGCGTGGCGATGTGTTCGGCGATTTGTTCTTCGTTCAGCTCGGGCCAGTTGTGCTCCAGATCGCCGGCGACGGTGGCCAGCGGAAGATCGGGGCGGCCGAGGGTGGCGGCGAGGGAGCGCCACTCTTCGCGCAGACTATTTTCCTGGATGCGCGCGGCGAGGCGCAGGCGTTGCGCTTGAAGCTCGGCGGTGAGCACCTCGGTTTCGTCAGCCTGACCGCTGTTCAAGAGCCGACGTTGCGTTTCGGCGAGTTGCTGCTCGATGTTGGCGAGGTCGCGGCGGGTGTCTAGCAGTTCCTGAGCGGCAAGGACGCGCGTGTAGGCAGTCTTCACGGCGGTTTCGACGCGCAGTTTTTGCTCTTCGGCTTCCGTTTCGGCGAGATTGCTTTCCTTGGCAAAGACCTCGCGGGCTTTGGAAAGTTTTCCGCCAGTCACAATGGTTTGCTGGACGAAGAAGCCTTGCTTGCCGCCGTTGATGGAGCCGCCGCGAATCTCATCGCCGGTGTAGCCGATGCTGGGATTGGGGTAGAGCGCGGATTGCTGCTGGCGAGCTTTGGCGGCGCGGATTTCGGCTTCCGCTTGGCGAAGAGTTGGATTGGACGCGGCCGCCAAGCGCTGCGCTTCTTCCTGCGTGAAGAGTGGAGAAGGCGGATGCTCCTGGGCGCGGCCCATGCGTGGATAGCCGGGTTGCGCGGGGGCCATGGCGTCATGTTCGTGTTGCATACCGGGCATGGTTTGCGGATTTTGCGCCGCGCAGGGAAGCAGCGTTGCTAGAAACGCAATTCCTAGGGTCGCGAGAAGCTTTGATTTCATTCGCATTGCGGTTCCTCTTATTTTGTGATTCGCGCTCTTCGTTCATTTTGGTGATTGGCCGAAGTTGCCAAGCGGCGGTTAGCCGCCGCACAAAAACGGACAGCGTGTCACGATTAGCTGCCAAGGCTGTGGGGCTGCGGCTGCGTCGTGCGATCGCGAATGCGGGATTGGATTTCGTCGTACTCCTTGTCGGGGAGGACGCGGACCATGGTCATCATGCCCATCATTCCCGCAGACCAGTTTTTCGGCAGGCCGAAGGTTTCCGGCTTATCGACGGCTTCGTCCATGCCCATTTCCATGAACGCGTCTTGCGGAAAGCCCGGAACAGAGTTGGCATTGGCGGCGACAGGAGACGAAGGCACGTGAGGCACGCCGATGGACTGAGAGAGCGCCATCATCTGCTGCATCGCTTGCGGCGCGGTCAGCTCCGCAGTGGAAATCTGGCGGTCGCGCAGCAGGTCCATCATGCTGTTCATCATGTGGTGCGGCAGGTGGCAGTGGATCATCCATGCGCCGGGATATTTGGCATCGAACTCGACGACTTTGGCCTGCGCCACGCCAACGAGCACCGTGTTGGTGCGATACCAGGTGGATTCCGGCGCGCGGCCTCCTTCCGTGCCAGTGATGACAAACTGATTTCCGTGCAGGTGAATTGGGTGGTGATCCATGCCGAGATTGATGAGCCGCAAACGGACGCGGTTCCCCTGACGAACGATCAGCGGCGTCGTCGCTGGCGCGGAAAGGCCATTGAAGGTGAGCCAGTTGAATTCCATCGAGGCGGTGTTGGGAACGGAGTTGTTCGGCAGCACGGCCCATTCCTGCAGCACGATGACGAAATCGTGATCGGCATGCGGGGCGTAGGGCGTTTGCGGGTGAACGATGATCGTGCCGATCAGGCCAATCATTTCCTGCATGGCGCTGTGCGCGTGATAGAAAAAAGTGCCTTCCTGATGAATGGTGAATTCGTAAGTGAAGGAACCGCCGGGAGGAATGGGTCTCTGGCTGATCCACGGGACGCCGTCCTGGTCGATAGGAACTTCCAGGCCGTGCCAGTGCATGGAGGTGCTTTCTGGCAGCGCGTTTTCGACGATGATGCGGACGCGGTCACCCTGATTGATCTGGATGGTAGGGCCGGGGCAACTGCCGTTGTAGCCCCACGCGTCGATGGTTTTGAAGGGAGCAATCTTGCGTTTCAGAGGCTCGGCTTTCAGACGAAATACTTTGACGGCGCCGTCCATCTCGAAAGGGAGATCGGGCACGTCGGGAGTGATGACGGGCACTGGAGGTTTTGGCGTGGCACCGAGGGGTGCGGGCGTTTTGGCGTGCTTGCCACCTGTCGACGTAGTGGCCGCAGTTGCCTGCCGGCTCCAGCCAAACAACCCGGCGCCCAGCAGCGCAGCGTCCTGCAAAAAACTTCTGCGTGTACCGCTCATAACGATCCTCCAAAAAATTTCGAATAGAAGACGACGCGCCATTAAAGGGCCAGTAGTGGGTTCCACGAAAAACTGAGGATGAGCTCGGAGTCCCCAGGGGTAAAGGCCCAAGGCAAATAGCGACTTCAATGCCGGGGCTGAAGCCCTGACCTCCTAAAGAGGACTCAGATTCGAAGTGGCGGATGAGGCGAGGGCTGATTATCGAGATGCGGAGAGATGGCACAGGTTCGCGCTGGAGATGAGCAGGTGCCGGCGTCTAGCAGCGATGCATGCGAACTGGAAAGGGAGTCGACGCTGGAAGAATAGCCGCGGATTTCGTGGGCTTTGCCGGAGCCGGATTCCTGGCGCGAGGGCTTCGAGGGCGAATTCGCCAGCATGGCAGGCGGAAAGATCAGGCGCAGCACTCGACGGATGATGAGAATGCGGACCCGAGGAGCCGTGGCAGGGTAGATCGCTGTTGCCGTTGGGTTGGCTAGCCGAACAGGGAAAGCTGGTGCAGCAAGACATGCCTATGGGCGCGACGGCAACGCACAGCGCAAGCGCAAACGCGCAAGAGCGAAGAGCAAAAACACGTCTCGATCTCGATTGACGCGCATTCATCATGGCGACAGTTTTCAGGCTACCTGCTCAGAAGGGAATGGTCAATCCTGTCGCACAGTTGGGTGCTGGATCAGTGTCTGGACCCGCGGCGAGTGCCGAGTCGCCACTTACCACAAACAACGAAAAGGGGGATAATCCCCGGTTGGAAACGCTGATGAAGACACGACTCCTCCTGCTTCTGATCGGGTTCTTCGCACTCGAGTCTGCATGTCTGGCTCAGGGTTCCAAGCCGGGGAAAAGCGCGCCCGGTCCGGGACCGACGACCACCGCGGGCGATCCCACCAAGTACCTGAATCGCGACTGGGAAAATGCGTACAACCAAGGACGCACGGGAGATCATCTGCGGGGAAATGTAACGCTGGCGGAAGGCGCGCTTCCGTGGGACGCGATTCCAGTTGTAGTAATGTGCGACGGAAAAGCCAAGTTCACGACAACAACCGATTCACACGGCGATTTCGTGATTGCGCGCGTCCAGCCGGTCGCTTCTACAACAATCATCGGTACGGAGAAGTCGCTGGTCGGGCAACTAGTCGGCTGTTCCGTCTCGGCCGTGTTGCCCGGTTTTGATTCCTCCCAGCTGACAATCGCAAACCGCGATGTGCTGGCTCATCCGAATATTGGAACCATTACTCTGAAACGCGAATCCGGGGCCGCGGGCACGGCCGTGAGCACCACAACGGCAACAGCGCCCAAGAGCGCCATGAAGTCGTTTGAAAAGGCGCGCAGCGAGTGGCTCGACAACAAGCCGGACCGGGCGCAGCGCGACTTGCAGAGAGCCGTCGAGATTTACCCACAATTCGCCGAGGCGTGGTACCAGCTTGGAAAAATCCAGGAGAAGTTGAAGTCTCCCGCCGCGCGGGAATCCTTTTCGAAAGCCGTCGCTGCCGATCCCGAGTTTGCGCTCCCCTATGAGCGGATGGTGCCGATTTCCGCGCAAACTGAGAAATGGGCGGAAGTGATCGACGAAACCAATCGCGCCTTGGAACTCAATCCCCGTGGCACGCTGGATCTCTGGTACTACAACGCGCTCGGCAACTACCACCTGAAGAGTCTGGACATGGCCGAAACAAGCGCCAATAAATCCCTGGCGATGGATCCGCTTCATGTGCAGCCGGATACGGAGCAACTGCTCGCGGTGGTCCTTGTGGCAAAAAATGATTTGCCGTCAGCGCTGCAGCATTTGCGCAACTGCCTGACGTATTTTCCACCTGGGCCGAATTATGAGCTGGTGAAACGACAGATTGCACAGATCGAACCGGCCATTGCGGCCTCACAAAATGATAAGAGCCAGGCGGGAACTATCGAGAACAAGAAACAGCTTGAGACCCTAAGCACGCTGATTGTGCCACCGTCCTCCGAACCGGCGAACTCCGATCTGGCGGAGAAGAGCTCGAACAATGCCAAAGCGGCGCGTGGCGCGCGAAATCTCCGCTGGTTGCCTCCTGGCGTTGACGAGCTTGCGCCACCCGCGGAGTCTGGGTCCGCATGCGATCTGGACGAGGTGCTGCAAAAGGCTGGAAAGAAGATTCAAGAATTTGTGGAGAATGTCGAGCGATTCACGGCCACGGAATCGTTGTACCAGGAAACGCTGCACAAATCGGGCGAGGTTTCGGAAAAGGAAAACCGGCAATTCGAGTACACCGCCGCAATCCAGGAGATGCGGCCCGGAATGCTGACCGTGGACGAATATCTGGGCAGCGGACCGACGCATGCCTCTTCTCCGGGTGGAATCACTACCAAGGGATTGCCGGCGCTCTTGCTTATTTTCCATCCATACGACACCAGCGCTTTTTCAATGAAATGCGAGGGCCTCGTCTACCGGAAAGGGCAACCAACTTGGCAGATTTATTTTCGGCAGAGAGCCGATAAACCCAACACCACCAGGTCTTACAGTTTCGGCCCAAGCCGCCGGTCGTATTTGGTGGCATTGAAGGGGCGAGCGTGGTTCGCGGCCGACAGCTATCAAATCGTGAGCCTGCAGACGGACTTGATCGCGCCGATGCCTGACATCCAACTTACCGTCGATCGCGCGGATATCGAGTATGGTCCGGTGCATTTCAGCAGCAAGGCCGTGGATATGTGGGTTCCGCAGACTGCAGAGCTCTATAGCGACTTGAGAGGGAAGAAAGTGCACCAGCGAATGAATTTCGGGAATTACCTGCTGTTTTCGGTGGACGATAAATATAAAATCGCGGCACCGAAATCGCAGCAATAGACCTTTCCTCCGTTTTTGTTTGGTGCAGGACGGAACCAGCCGCGGCTTTTCGGTCCAGCAACCCCTTGGCGCCAGCCTTATCGCCTAAGACGTCGCGAAAGAAACGAACTCGGGGAGAAACGTTTCGCGGAGGGCATTCCCCTTGAACAAGTCTCGTGGAACTAATGGAGCTTCGCGTACTCCGCCTTCGCGGCGGTGAGGATGGGGATGTCGGGATCGGCGTCCTTCCAGAGCATAAAGAAATCCTGATAGCCGGCTCTGGCTTGTGCCGCGTCGCCCGCTAGCGCGTGCGCACGGCCCAATTGAAGATGCGCGAGCGACGCTATGGGCTGATTCAGAACAATGCCCGGATGATCGATCAGCTTTTTGAATTCCACCGCAGCTGCTGTCCCGTTGTTTGCCGCAAGATACGCTTGCCCGCGTATCCACGAAGGGTAGAGGTAAGGGAACATTAGTGAACCGCCCAGTTCATACGGCATCGTCGCTTCCAGATCCAGGATGGCCTGCGAGGGATTGTTTTTGCTGATTTCGATCGCCGCATCAATCGTCGGCAGGCAGTAAAACTTAAGCATTGTATTTGTGGAGGCGGTCTTCTCCAGTTTCAGTTGTTCTACGAGCTTCTTCGCGTTGGTGGTGTCTCCCGCGCGCGCCAGCGTTAACGCTGCCAGCAACTTGATGTCGCGTCCCGACGACAGCGATAGTGCCGCATCCACGTTGTGCCTGGCCGCGGCTGGATTCCCGAACTCGGCTTCGCGTAATCCTGCGAACGCCCGCCAGAGCGCCGCTGTCTCCTTCGAGTCGGCGCGCACTGCCGCCTCCGCCGCGCGTCGCGAATAATCCTGCGCCCGCGTAAGCCGCCCGTAATATGCCTCCGTATCCGCTTGGCCCGAGAGCATCACATCTTCGTCTCCCAGCCGCCCGGCCGCCCAAGCGAGCTGTTGCTCCATTCCCTTGCTGTTGCCTCGCAGGAAGGACAAGAGATACAGATTCGCTCGAATATCGAGCCCTTCGAAGTCCTTCGATTGCGCCCGTTGCAACACCTTGTCCGCATCATCCAGGCGGTTCAGCGCAATGTACTCGAAGGCAAGGTTGCCGTATCCCGTCGTGGTAGGCGCAAGGCGCTGCGCCTGTTCCGTCTCGACGACGGCCTTGTCGTATCGCCCCAACTGTTGATACACGACACCGAGATTCAATGGCGGGGTATCATCCCGGGGATAGCTCTTGGACCACAGTTCGTATACCTCAGTTGCCTTTTCCAGTTCTCCCGTGACGGCATGGTAGTAAGTAGTCGAGATGCGATATCTCTCGCGCTCACTCACGCGATCCCGCAGCTCATACGCCTTGGTTGCATTCTCGGCGGCCAGACCGGCCTGATTCAGATTGAAATACGCGAGGCTCAGGCCTGCGTACGCCAGCGCAAAATTCGGATCGAGTTCAATCGCACGCTTAAAGAAAGGAATCGCTTCGGCATCGCCCTTCCTGCGCCTGGTTCTGCCCCCCATGCTGTAAGCTTGCAGGGCTTCGAGCGAAGGAGTGGTGGCTTCCACCGGTACATCGAATTTCTCCACAGTGACCAGCGATTCACCGAGCTTCCGCCGCAGGTCCTTGGCTGTCCGTCCCAGCGTCTTCAGGACATCCTTCTTGTCGGCCGCTTGTCCTTGTTCGGTGGCTAGAGTATCTCCATTACCGCAACCCACGGCACTCAGCCCTATCACGTACTGGCTGCCGAGATTGGAAATCGATCCGAGCACCGTCGCCTTGCTGCCGGTGCGAATGCAGATTTCTCGCGCCAGGTCCGGCGTGATGCGTTGCGCCGGCTGGCCCATCAGGCGCAGAGTTTCCTCGATCTTCCGGTCGGAGACAATATTCAGGAAGGGCGACTGACTCAGTTGTATCGTAAGGGCCTGCTTCAGGGCGTCGTCAAAAACGGGATCGTCGGTCTTGTTGACGAAGTCCGCCAACAACACACTGTCTTTTTCGGTGAGCGGCGCGGCCTTTGCGACGGGAGCCGCCAGGCGCGAGCGCAAATAGAGCCCGCCCACGACCACGGCAAGGAGCGCCAGAACCGCCGCCACCGCGGCCCAGACGGATATGGGCCGCGACCCTACCCGCAAACGAGAACTTGGCCCTGGCTCCGCAGCGGCCGTCGCGTTCGAGCTGGCTACAGCCATGCGGGCGGTTTCCGTGTCCCGCTTCAGCCGGCTTAGGTCCGCCCGTATCTCCGACGCGTGCTGATAACGCAGCGTACGATCCTTCTCCAACGCCTTGTCGATGATCCTTTCCAGTTCCGCAGGCAAATTGGGATTCAGTCGTACGGGAGCCACGGGAGTGCGATTCAGAATAGCGTCAAAAATCTCTGCGGTGCTGTCTCCTCGGAACGGCGATTGTCCCGTGGCGCTTTCGTAGAGTATCGCTCCGAAGGCGAACAGATCGCTGCGTGTGTCCAGTTCTCTTGCGCGCGCCTGTTCGGGCGACATGTAGGCAACCGTCCCCAAAATACTGCCAGGAGTTGTTAGATTTTGCGGGTCTACGTCCTGGGTTACCGTGGTTTCCGCATTGTTGGTTGCCATCAGCGCTGACCTGATCTTCGCGAGGCCGAAATCGAGAACCTTGGCATGGCCGCGCTTGGTCACGAAAATATTCGCGGGCTTGATGTCGCGATGGATGATACTTTCAGCGTGGGCAGCTTCCAGTGCGTCCGCTATTTCGATTCCCAGTTCGAGCACCCGCTCGAGCGGCAAAGGCTGACCGTTGAGAAGGTGCCGGAGCGTCTGCCCATCAAGAAACTCCATGGCAATAAAAGGCTGGCCGTTGTGTTCGCCGATCTCATAAATGGTGCAAATATTGGGATGGTTTAGGGTAGAAGTAGCCTGCGCCTCACGGTCGAAGCGGGTGAGAGCTTGTGGGTCCTGTGCGAACCCGTCAGGAAGGAACTTCAAGGCAACGGAGCGACGGAGCTTGGTGTCCTCGGCTCGATAGACCACTCCCATACCGCCGCCTTCGAGCTTTTCAAGAATGCGGTAGTGCGAGACGGTCTTGCCGCTGAGCGAGTCGGTACCTGGCATGTGCCGCACATGTTAGGTCGCGCCAGAAGGCAAGTCAACGAAGGGGGACAGCTCTACGGAACATTTGGACCAGCTATACGTCTATATTTAATGTCGCCGTCATTCCCGTGCCCTTGGTGACCTGGGGGTGTTCGCTCGTGCTTAACATTGTCTCCGATCTCCGGCACGGCCTGCGTATACTACTGCGAAATCCGGGCTTCGCCGCCACCGCAGTGTTCCTGCTCGCTTTGGGAATTGGCGCCAACACAGCGATTTTCTCGGTGGTCAACGCCGTCCTGCTTCGCCCACTGCCTTATCAAGACTCGTCGCGCATCATGCAAATTTGGCATGTTCCGCCCGCAAAGAGCTTCCCCGGCTTGACGCTCTTTTCCGTCTCCCCGGCGAACTACCTCGACTGGCAAAGCCAGAACCACTCCTTTGAAGCGCTGGCAGCTTATGGCGGCGCGCGACTGAATGTCGGGGGCAAGGAACGGCCAGAAGCGATTCTGGCCGCGCCGGTTGCTCCGGACTTCTTTTCGATACTGCGGGTACGTCCGGTTCTCGGCCGGAGTTTTACGCCCGACGATGACCGTCCGGGCCAGGGTCACGTCGTCATCCTCGGCAATACGCTTTGGCGCGATCACTTCGGATCCGATCCGGCAATCGTTGGCCGGAACATCATTCTTGATGGGGAGTCCTACAACGTCGTTGGTGTGATGCCGCCGAATTTCAAGTTTCCAAGCTTTGCTCAGCTTTGGATGCCTCTGGCCTGGAGCGACGAGCGGCGTGCAGTGCGCGGCAATCACAACTACATGGTCATCGGCCGCTTGAAACCTGGCGTGGATATTCGTGCGGCAAAGGCCGAGCTCAGCGCAATTTCTACGCGGCTGGAACAACTTTATCCGGAGGATGACAAAGGGTGGGGCGCGACAATGCTTCCCTTGCGGGAACAGATGGTCGGTGATGTTCGCCCGGCGCTGCTGGTGTTGTTGGGTGCGGTGGCTTTCGTGCTTTTGATCGCGTGTGCGAACGTTGCCAATCTTGTTCTCGGGAAAATCCTCGCGCGGAGAAAAGAAATCGCCATTCGCATGGCGCTGGGAGCTAGCCGCATGGCGGTCCTTCGGCAGATTCTGGCGGAGACGGTGCTACTGTGCGTTGCCGGCGGCGCGCTTGGTTTGATCCTCGCGCGTTTTGGAACCATCCTGATTGTGAAATTCCTGGCAGACCGGCTGCCGGTTTCTACGGAAATCACTCTGGATGCTCCGGTGGTGGCCTTCACCGTGGTTCTCTCGTTGTTTGCAGGCATCCTGGCAGGTCTTTTGCCAACGGTGCGTTTCACAAGAACCGATGTCAACGAGGCACTGAAACAAGGACAAAGCCGAGGCACCTCTGATGCCGGAGGAAGTCGGACCCGCGGTCTACTGGTGGTCTGCGAAGTGGCCTTGTCGCTGCTCTTGCTGATCGGTGCTGGGCTCATGCTGCGCACCCTGTCGCAGCTCCGCAGCGTGCAACCCGGCTTCGATCCCAATCACGTGCAGACGCTGTCCATCCCGGTTCCTCAAAAGAAATTCGCTACGCCCGCCGCGCAAATTTCCTTTTTCGAGCGGGTACTTCAGCAGGTTCGCGCGACCCCGGGCGTCGAATCGGCCGGCGCGATCGACAACCTTCCGATGGACAACGGGGGTTCGCATCAGCCTGTGTCAATCGAAGGCCAGCCAGTTCTCCCCATGGCAGACCAGCCCGAAGTGGATGTTCGCCTGATCAGTCCTGGGTATCTGACCACCTTGCGCGTGCCACTCTTGCGCGGCCGTGACATCAGCGACTCCGACGTGGCGAGCAGAACTCCGGTCGTGCTGATCAGTGAGTCCATGGCCAAGCGCTTCTGGCCCAACGAAGATCCTCTCGGCAAGCACCTTACGCTGACTTTTTTTCCCCATGTGGCACGCGAGGTTGTGGGAATTGTGGGCGATGTGAAACTGGATTCTTTGGACGAGACGCGGCCGGTGGCGACTGTCTATTGGCCGCTCGATCAGGTTGTCGCGCCCCCCACAGAAGCCTGGCGCTCCTTTGGAATGAGTCTTGCCGTGCGCACCAGTGGCAATCCAACGAGCATTGTCTCGGGCGTGACTAGCGCGGTGCACCAAGTGGACCCGGAGTCGCCGGTCGTCGACGTGATCAGCATGAATGATTTGGTGTCCAAGTCTTTGTCGTCGCAGCGCTCCAATTTGTTTCTGCTGGCCGCATTCGCCGGGCTCGCGCTGGTGCTTACGGCCGTGGGCATTTATAGCGTGCTCTCGTACACCGTTCGCCGTCGCGTTCGCGAGATTGGTATTCGCATGGCCCTGGGCGCGTCGCACTCTGACGTGTTGGGAATGGTGGTTGTTGATGGGATGAAGCCCATTCTGCTCGGTGTCGCAATTGGTTTCGCCGCCGCTCTCGCTTTGGGTCGCGTGGTCTCGTCGCTGCTCTATGGTGTGCAGGCAACGGATCCGCTCACCTTCGCGCTGGTTGCACTGCTGCTTTTCTCGGTTGGCCTGCTCGCTACGGTCGCGCCTGCTTACCGTGCCACGCGCGTGGAACCCATTCGCACCCTGCGAGAGGAGTGACGCGCAAAAACCGTCGCGTACTGTTGCCGATTGCGGTGCGATTGTGCACGGCATCTGGCACACACAGTGTTTGGGGGCGGTTACGGCGGGCTTCCGCAAATCCTTCGAGTATCAGCAGCCGCTTCTCCAATTATCCGACCTAACAGAAGTTGAGATTCTGATTTGCACTTTGCCGACATTGGAGCGGCCATTTGACAGCCAGACGCCCGCAATTCAGCGATGTTCCAGGGTGTTCCCTAGGGAAATCAACTATCTATGATTACAATATGGCGGCTGGTTTATTCATTTCTATAGGGGGCACGTTGAAAATCTGGTATTTATACGCAATTCTGACCGTCGTAACGTGGGGCTTGTGGGGAGTTTTCAGTAAGCTTGCATCGAATTACGCCAAGCCTCGGCAAGCGCTTCTTTTTCAAACTGCCGGCGTGCTGGCGTTCTCGGCCGTGGTCCTCGTGGTGGAAAAGTTTAAAATAGAATGGAATCTTCCCGGATTCAGCTGGGCGGCGTTAGGTGGCTTTTTTGCATTTATCGGATTTCTTACTTTTTTTGCAGCGCTCGAAAAAGGAAATACGTCCACCGTCGTCACGCTTTCCGCCCTATACCCCATGGTTACTATTATGATCAGTATCGCCTTCCTTCATGAAAGGTTGACGACGCGGCAAGGAGTGGGCATCGGGCTCGCGCTTATTGCCAGCGCTCTTCTTGCGTCTTAGCTAACGCCACGTGGAGCCGCTGATGCGGATTCCGCGGCGATTCAACTCAGATAAAAATTGTCTTGGCGGAATGGCCGTCTCCGGAGCATGGACCCCCGTCGCTCGGATGTTGCCCCGGGCGATCATTTGTGCGGCCACGGAAATCGGAAAGCCCGTGTCTCGTGCCACGGCGCTGAAACTTGGCTTTGTCGTGTACCGCGTTGTTGCGTCGAGCGACAGCGTTTGCGCCCTTGACCCCTTCTTCCCGCGCACTATCACGCGGATCGTCTCCACATCTTTGGGGGATTGGCCGGAGGGCGGCCGCGACTTCAGAATCTGTTCCAGGAACACCCGAGGCGTGATCTCTCTACCCTGAATCCGAATGGGCTTTTGTTCCAGCAACCCGATACCGCCTAGCAACCGCACCGCTTCGATCAATTGCGGATCATAATTAATCTTGAATGATGCTTCCCGAATTCCTTTTGCCTTGAAACTCAGTGGCAGCGTGGCCACCTCGGAATGGATCGAATGCCGCATCACCAGTTTCCCGATGGGCTCCGGGAACGCTATTTCTTCCGCGCCGGAAAAGTGGTCTTGCTGCGCAAACTGGCCTTTCGCAAAAGCCATCGGCGCAATCGTCAACTCGTCAAGAATAGTTGCAATGGAAAATCCGAATGACAACGCGTCCGGATAGGCCTGAAAATCCCGGCTGCCGTTGTATACGCCCGCAAAGTCCACTCGGTCGAGTTGATCCGCCAGGTAACGTGCCATCACGTTCGCAATCCCTGGCGCGCTCCCAATCCCCAGAATCGCCAGTTTTGCCGTTTTCTTGAACTGTCTGTCGAACTTCAGTTGCTTTCGCGTCGTATAAAACAGCCCGCCCAGGTCAAGGTAGTGCACCCGCGCCTGAAGCGCCGCCTTCATCACCGCCAGATTCCAATAGTATTGCGTGCAATTCAGCACCGCTTCCGTTCCCCTCAGATACCTAGCCAATGCAGCGGTCTTTCGCACATCTACAAACACCGCTTTGGCTTTGCCGCCGCCGTATTTGCGCGCCACACCCTTCGCCCGCTCCAGGTCGTAGTCCCCGACCACGATCTGTTTCACGTCTTTGGACTGCCCCAGATCGTACACGGTCGCGCAGCCCATCATTCCAGCGCCTAACACTGTAAATTTCACGTGATTCTCCCAGTTCATGAAGGATAACGCCGATTTTACTGCCGGCCCGGCCAGCCTCTTATTTCAAAGGATTGATGTGCAGGGCCACCGTCTTCAGATGGGTCATGTCATCGAACGTGAATCGTCCGCCTAGGCGCCCATACCCGCTCTTCGTGCCTCCGCCGCCGCCAAATGGTTCGTGGGCTTCCCAATAGTCTGTCGTGTCGTTTATAACCACATTGCCGCATCGCAGCCTATCGGCAAAATAAAACGCCTTGTCGATATCCCGCGTGAACACGGCCATCTGGAGCCCATACCCTGTCCCGTTCGCCAGCGCGATGGCTTCGTCGTAGCCGCCCACTTCGATCACCGGCACCACCGGCCCAAATGTCTCTTCATTGTTTAGCAGCATGTTCGTGCTCACCTGATCGACCACAGTTGGCTCGAAGTACATCGGGCTGGCCTGATTTGCGGCGCGTTTCCCGCCGATCAACACTCGGGCACCCTTTTGCACCGCGTCTGCCAAATGCCGCTCCGTCTTTTGCAGAACCGGAACGTTATTCATCGGGCCCATAGTTACCCCGGGAAGCAACGGATCACCCAGGTGAATGTTTCTGGCCTCCTGAACGACCAGGTCAAGGAAGTCCTGGTGCACGCGATGGTCGACCAGTACACGTTCCGTGGCGCAACACACCTGCCCGGCATTGAAGTACGCGCCAAACGCCGCGGCTCTCGCCGCGCGGCCCAAATCCGCGTCTTCGAGAACAATCTGTGGACCATTCCCGCCAAGCTCCATCAGGAGCTTCTTTACCCCCGCTCTTCTCTGGATGGTGTCGCCCGTCGTGGTTTCGCCCGTCAATCCGATCGCGTCAAGACCCGGATGTGACACCAAGGCATCCCCGGTCGTGGGCCCCTCCCCGGTGATCAAGTTGAACACACCTGCTGGCACATCCGCCTCCGCGATGCATTGCGTCAGGAAGTATGCGGCAAGTGGTGTCTGCTCCGCGGGCTTGAAGATGATGGTGTTGCCCGCCGCCAGCCCGGGACCGAAGTACTCCGACGGAATGACTGTAGGGAAATTCCAGGGTGTGATGATCCCCCAGGTTCCGATCGCTATCTTAAATGTGAACAGCCGCTTATTCGGGTCGCGAGCCGGGATAATCGGCGTTTCCAGCCGCTTTACATCTTCCGCGGCAATTCGGAAATTCTCAGCCGTCTCCTCTACTTCAGGAAGCGCCTCGGCAAAGTACGGCTTGCCTTGTTCCAGGGAGATGATTGCGGCGATCTGCTCTTTCCGCATCAGGATGCGATCCGCGATCCGTTGGCAAGCCGCGGCTCTTTCGAAGGGGGCCGTCATTCTCCAGCTGTCCCATGCTGCTCGTGCAGAAGTCACTGCGCGTCCGACGTCTGCCGCGGTCGCGTGTGGAATCTTCGCCAGTACCTTGCCCGTACTAGGGCTAACAACATTGATCTGTTCTCGCGAATCGCTGTCGACCCACTTTCCACCAATAAACAGTTTCAGCGGGGGAAGCGCTCCAAGCACTTGCTCTGGCTGCATAACAGCGTGAATTCATATCTTTCCTCACTTCGGATTCCAGCAGGACCTGATCCAAAGAATGTTTGCGTCAACTTTCATCACATGAGTCCACGAAAAACAAGGGACTCCGTCAAGTTCAGCGAGTCTGCCACATTACTATAAATAAATAAAGTTGGCGTTGCGTTTTTTCCGTTCGCTCGCTTGCACCAAATGATTCGAGCTTCTTGGCTGACGCGATAAGACATGGACTACAACCTTACACAGGATTCGTAGGGTATTGTCAGTCGTCCAATTTCTGATTCATGCTGCGGGCTCAACCGATCGTCCATCAAATCCGGTTCTCGGTGTTCACAGAGTAGCCGACGTCCAAGGCGTGCGAAACGCGACCGTACACTGCCAACCCGAAAGCAGGACCGTCAGTCGCCGTGGCCTTGGCCGTCGGTCTGCACTGGAACTTCCCCTGCGAAGGAACGGTAGACGTGCACGAAATACACCGTGGCGAGGGCCACGCCGATGACCCACCAGATCAGGCCGATCTTCAGCCCGTAGTCTGAAGCCTTGGCGTTCTCCACCGTGAGAGCAAAAGTAGGATAGCGCGCCGGCAGCACCATGGGATAAACGCCGAACACTACGCTGGTGAGCATGCCGAGCAGATAGACGCACGACGCGAGGAACGCGTTCAACTGGTTCTTGCGGCGCAATTCGACCGGCACGCCGGCAGGTCCCGCGACGGCGAGAAGCGGAAAAATGTAGCCGATGGACCAAGTTTTGAAATTGGTGGTCACCTGCGGCTGCACGGTGAAAGTCACGGCCGTAAGAACCGCACGCCCCACCAGGTGATGCCCGCGATTTTACTGCCGCGTTCACAGGCTGCGCCCGCGGTTTTGAATTGCACCCACAGACCACCATGCATCACGAGAGCGAGTAGCACGGTGACGCCAACGAGGATGGTGGATCAGTCGAGGATTCCAGTCTGCTCGCCCAGGCGGAAGTTCGTCCGTAGCGGCTCAAAGAAATAGCCGCTGGCATCCACAGGCACGCCGCGAACGACGTTGCCGAGCGCCGCGCCAAAAAATACGCACAGCAACAAGCTGGAAATGCAAAACACAAAATCCCACAGCGGAATCCACACCCGGCTCTGGATGTGGTTGCGGAATTCCACGGATGTGGCGCGGTAGGATCAGCAGCCAAAGCACGATCATCAGTGGCAGATAGAAGCCGCTGAAGCCGCTGGCGTAAAGTGCGGGAAACGCGAAATAGAGCGTGCCGCCGGCGGCGAGCAGCCACACTTCGTTGCCGTCCCACAGCGGGCCAATACTGGCGATCGCCTGGCGACGTTCTTCAGGAGTGCGCGCGACGAGCAGGTGGCCGGCCCGTGTTCGATTTCGCGGTAGATCAGGAACACCCCCAGGAGAAGCGTGATTGATATCTGGGCAAAGCCGATTAAACCATTTAGTATTAATGCTTTATGGAGCTCAACAACTCTTCGGCCACGTTGGGGTTCCATAATGTGTAGGGCGTTTCCTCAGGCTGGATGGCCGGGGAATTGTCCGGTCAGATCGAGGCGAGTTATGCGTTATCTAAAATATGCTGCACTGTTGGGGGTTTTGCTTTTTGCCGCACGAACCGCGCATGCCCAGGTCTCGGTGGGCGTGGGCATCGGTCCGGTTTACGGTCCTGCTCCGTCCTGCGCGTACGGCTACTATGGCTATTATCCGTATGCTTGCGCACCATATGGCTACTACGGGCCAGACTGGTTTGTAGGGGGCGTGTTCATCGGCGCCGGGCCCTGGTATCACGGCTTCTACGGACCCCGCTTCTATGGCCGTGGCTACTACGGGCGAGGTTATTATGGTCATGGCTATTATGGTCGCTCCGGCTATGGTTACTATGGCCGCGGATATGGTTATGGCTATAGATCTGGGTATGGCAACGGGCCGGGCTATGGCAATCGGTCGGTATATGGCGGCAGCTATCGCGGAGCTCCGGGACGCGGCTATGCGGGTGGCGGCTACCATGGCAATGTTGCCGGCGGTTTCCATGGTGGTAGCAGCTTGCACGGCGGTGGTGGCCACCGATAAGCAGCGCTCTCTTGCAGGGGCCCGCGGTTGAAGACTGCGAGCCCTTTTTTGTCTCGGAATGAGCTCGCTCGGGCGGCGGAATCGCTACAGAAAGCGTGATAAAATTACAAAATGACATCGACGGGGGCGTAGCTCAACTGGATAGAGCAAGAGTTTCCTAAACTCTAGGTTGGCGGTTCAAGTCCGCCCGCTCCCACCAGATATTTCCAATCAATGTGGCTTTCAGGTTGCCGCCACTGGAGCCAGACGGCCTAGGGCGGGTACTCGCTGGCGCTTGACGCTACAACCAGTTGGGCCTAAGCTTCGTCTTACTAGTCAGATGTCCGTGCATTCAAAGCAGCTCAAATTTCTAGCTTTGCTCTTCGGGATCATCTTTCTCGCGGCACAGTTGCATTGTTGTGTGGACTTGAACTCCCGAACGCTGGACTCCCATGTGTGCCCGATCTGCTCCGGGACCGGTGCGGCAATCGCGACAGCTTCCCCAATCATTGCGATGGTGCCGGCAATCAACCGGCTCGAAGTTTTTGTAGTGACAGCCACGGTTCCTGTGGTGGTTCTGCGCGACGTTGGTCCACGCGCGCCTCCTGCCGCTTAGTGAATTGCTTCCTCTCGTCTCCTATCCAAACACAGCAGTAGTACGCCCTTCTGACAGGAGTGTACGAGGAGTTTCACTTGAAGAAAGGAACCATTCTGACTGCGGCGCTGCTAGCCTTGCCGATGATGGCAGTGGGACAGCAGAGTGCTGCCACGCCGCCGGCACAAGCAGCGGCCACGCAACCTAGCCCCGCTCGAATTTCGCTGGACGACGCCATACGCCTGGCGTTGCAACGCAATCACGCTTTGCAGGCCTTACGCACCACCATCCAGCAAAGCCTGGCAGAAGAAATCACGGCGAATCTGCGACCCAATCCCACGCTGGGACTTGACGCTCAGTTCCTTCCGTTCCAACCCAGCCAGATCACCTCGGACTACATCAACCAGCAGGCGCAGTTCGATGCCGGCGTGGGGTATCTGTTTGAGCGCGGCAGGAAGCGACAACACCGTTTACAGGCCGCGCAGGACGTGACCGCGGTGGTGCGCTCGCAGGTCTCCGACAGCGAACGCCAGTTGACATTTAACGTGGGCCAGCAATTCGTGGACACGCTGCTGGCGGAATCGACGCTGGAATTCGCGCAACAGGATCTGGACAGTTTTCAGAAGACCGTGGAGATCAGCAAAGAGCGCTATCGCGTTGGGGACCTGAGCGAAGGCGATTACCTGAAGATCAAGCTCCAACTGCTGCAATTTCAGAGCGATGTTTCGGCCGCGAAGCTGGCCAAGCTGCAAGCCCTGGCAGCGCTGCGCCAGTTACTGGGATTCGAGTCAGTGCCCGATGACTACGATGTGCAAGGCACACTCGATTACCAACCGGTGCACGCGGATATGACCGGGCTGAAATCACTGGCGGCCCTGAGCCGGCCCGATCTGCGCGCGGCGCAGCAGGCCGTGGTGGCGGCGGAAAGCCAGTTGGCGTTGCAGAAGGCCAATGGAAAATGGGACTTCAACGGCACATTCAACTACACGCACACAGCGGCCACGAACTCGGGAGCGTTTTTCTACAACATGCCGCTGCAGTTCTTCAACCGCAATCAGGGCGAGATTCAGCGGGCCAGCTATGGAATTACGCAGGCGCAGCAACAGGCCAGCGAAACCACGCAACAGGTATCCACCGACGTCGTGCAGGCATACGAAAATCTGCGCACCAACGATCAAATTGTCCAGTTGTACCAGGGTGGGTACGTGGACGAAGCCAAGCAATCCCGCGACATCAGTGAGTACGCTTACCAAAAAGGTGCTGCCAGCCTTCTGGACTATCTCGATGCGGAACGGACCTATCGGGCCAACCAGCTAGCCTATCGCCAGGCTCTCGCGAATTACATGCTCGCGCTCGAGCAAGTACGCCAGGCCGTGGGCACGAGGAACCTGCCATGAAGCACATGACTCAATGGATGCAAAAGCGCACGAACTTTTTCGCGGTGGCCGCGAGTAGCGCCGCAATCGCAACGGCACTCTCCGGTTGCAGTTCCGGTCCGGGTGAATCGGAATCCAACATGACTTCGTTCACTTCTACCGAAACGAAGGCGGACTCTGCCGAGCTTTTTAACGTTCCGAAGGAGCAGATGGCTCGCGTCGAAATCGTGACGGCGGAGAAAGGTGCGCTTCCTCGAACGCTGCGCCTGGCGGGAGCGGTGGCCTACAACGCATTTGAAACCACACCGGTGTTCGCGGCGATTGGTGGACCGGTGCACGAAATCCTGGTTGCGCCCGGACAATTCGCGCAAGCGGGACAACCGCTTCTCACGGTTACCAGCCCCGATTATTCCGTGGCGCGGTCCGCCTACATCAAAGCGCGGGATGCGTTTGCGTTGACAGAAAGGCTTTATACGCGAGCGCAAGATCTCTATGCCCACGGCGCCATCTCGGAGGCCGATCTGCAGCAGGCGGAATCCAACCACATCCAGGCTCATGCGGACATGGAATCGTCGGCCGACGCGCTGCGGGCGCTCGGTGTGAAAGATCCGGAAGCGTTGATCAAAAAAACCGTGTCGTCAACGGCGGAGGTCCCAGTGCTCGCGCCGGTGACAGGTGAAATCGTTGAGCGCTTGGTGGGTCCCGGCCAGTTGCTGCAATCCGGCGTGACGCAGTGTTTTACGATTTCGAACACCAACACGGTGTGGGTAGTGGTGAACGTCTACCAGAACGACCTTCCGTATGTGCACATAGGCGACGCTGTCGAAGTCAATACAGACTCGTATCCTGAACTTTTTCACGGGAAGATCTCCTACCTTGCACCGGCCTTGGACCCAAACACACGAACTCTACAAGCGCGCATCGTTACGCAAAATCCCGGGAAGAAATTGAAGAAGGACATGTATGTGACGGCGCTTGTGAAGGCCGGGTCCATTCCAGACGCCATCACGGTACCGGATGCGGCGATCCTGAGAGACACGGAGAACCAGACCTTTGTGTACGTGCAAGTGAATGCGAACCAGTTCGCGCGGCGAGTAGTCACGATCGGGCAAACAAACCAGGGCCGAACGCAAGTCACGAGCGGCCTGAAAGAGGGCGAGCATGTGGTGGGTGCAGGCGCCCTGTTTCTGCAATTCAAGAATTCGATTCAGCACTAAGAGGGGCGCTTCGGAGACCACTTGATGATCCATCGCATCGTCCAATTCGCTCTTCAGCAGCGCTTCCTAGTGCTGATGCTCACGGTTCTGATCGTTGTGGCGGGGGCCTGGTCTTTCAAACAGATGCCGGTTGACGCTTATCCGGATCTTTCGCCGCCGATGGTGGAACTGATCACGCAATGGCCGGGACATGCGGCCGAGGAGGTGGAGCGTCTGACGACGCTGCCGCTGGAATTGGCAATGAACGGTTCGCCACGGCTGAAAGTCATACGCTCGATATCGCTCTACGGACTCTCCGATGTGCGGTTGACGTTCGATGAAGGCGTCGATCCCTACTTCGCGCGACAAGTAGTCTTCCAACGCATCAGCGACGCGATGCTGCCTCAGGGCGTCAGTCCCAGCATGGCGCCGTTGTTCAGCCCCAGCGGACTGGTATACCGCTACGTGATCGAGAGTCCCGACCGCTCGCCGATGGAGTTGCACACTTACGAAGATTGGATCATCGAGCGAGCGTATAAGAGCGTGCCGGGGGTGGCCGACGATTCCGGATTTGGCGGGCCCACGATGGAGTATCAGGTCCTGCTGGATCCGGTGAAGCTGTACAACTATCACCTGCCGGTCGTGCAGGTGGTCGCCGCGCTAAACGCGAACAATGCCAACACGGGAGGCGGGTTCTACACGCAAGGCGGGCAATTTTATTACGTGCGCGGATTGGGCCTGGTAAAGGACTCGGCGGATATCGGCGAAGTAGTGGTTGCAAGCGTGAATGGCGTGCCGGTGAGGATAAAGGATATTGGGCGCGTCGAAATCGGCCACGCACCGCGCCTGGGTATTTTTGGCTTTCAGACCAAGCAGAAGAAAAATGACGACGCGGTGGAAGGTGTGATCCTGATGCGCCGCGGTGAGCAGACGCAGAATGTACTGGAGGGAGTCGAACAGAAAACGCAAGAGATCAACAAGACGCTGTTGCCGACCGACGTTAAGGTGCGTCCTTACTACGACCGCAGCGACCTGGTCCGCGTCACCACCGATACCGTGGAAGGCAATCTTCTTCGCGGCATGGTGCTTGTATTGATCGTGCTGATCTTTTTTCTGGTGAGCTTTCGCGCCGCGATTATCACGGCGCTTACGATTCCACTGGCGCTCCTATTCGCGTTCATCTTTTTGCACTGGACCGGGGAAGCGGCCAATCTGCTGTCCATCGGCGCCATCGACTTCGGCATCATCATCGACGGCACCATCGTCATGGTGGAAAACATCTACCGCGAACTGGGCCTCCGCTACGGCACGGAATACAAGTTGTCAGACGTAATCCTGGTAGCGGCAAAAGACGTGGACCGGCCGATTTTTTATTCCGTGGCGGTAATTATTGCAGGTTACCTGCCGATTTATGCGCTGAGCGGTCCGGCGGGAAAACTCTTCCACCCCATGGCGGACACCATGGGATTTGCGTTGCTGGGCGCGCTCATCCTGACACTCACGGTTGTTCCAGTGCTGGCGTCGTATTGGTTCACACGGGGCGTAAAGGAAAAGCAGAACCGCGTGTTCAATTGGATTCGCGATCAGTATTCCGGGCGACTCGAATGGTGCCTGAATCACCCGGGAATCACCATTGTCGCGTCGCTGCTGATCTTTGGCGGCACGCTGCTGCTGATCCCCCTGATCGGCGGAGAATTCCTGCCGCATTTGGATGAAGGCGCTGTGTGGGTCCGCGCCACAATGCCCTACACCATTTCGTTCGAAGAGGCGGCAAAATTTGCGCCGCAGGTGCGCGACCTGCTGATCCAATATCCGATGGTCACCGTGACGGGCTCGGAACTCGGGCGTCCCGACGACGGCACAGACCCTACCGGATTTTTCAATTGTGAGTTTTATGTTGGGTTGAAACCGTACAACGACAAATCGTGGTCGCAGACCTCGGTGCGCTCGAAAGAGCAGCTGGTCGCCGACCTGCAGAAGAAACTCGACTCTTATCCTGGCGTGATTTTCAATTTCACGCAGCCCGCCGAGGACGCGGTAGACGAAGCGCTGACCGGGCTGAAGTCCGCGTTGGCGGTAAAAATCTTCGGTCCCGATCTCGATGTGCTCGAGAAAAAAGCCGTGGAGATCAAGAATGTCCTGGAGAAAACCCCGGGCTTCACCGAACTGACGGTGGTGCGAGAGCTTGGCCAGCCCAGCCTGCTGATCGAGGCGGACCGAGCGAAGATCGCTCGGTATGGCATCAACGTTGCCGATGTCGAGGCCGTGGTGCAAGCGGCGATCGGCGGCCAGGCGGCCACGCAGGTAATTCAGGGAGAAAAACTGTTTGATCTTGTCGTGCGCATGGACCCGAAGTTCCGCTCTGGCGCGCGGGAGATCGGAAATCTGCTGGTTCCCGCTCCCGCCGGCCAGCAAATCCCTCTCTCGGAACTCGCGAACATCAAGGAATCCAACGGCGCATCGTTCATCTATCGCGAGAACAACTCGCGTTACATCGGAATCCAGTTTTCGATTGAAGGGCGAAATCTGGAAGGCATCGTCAAATCCGGAATGAAAAACATCGCCAAGAATGTGAATCTACCGGAGGGTTACCGGCTGGATTGGGGCGGCGAATACAGTGAATTACTGGATGCCAAAGCGCAGCTCTATATCATCGGTCCGCTGGCCGTTTTCCTAATCTTCCTGATCCTTTTCGCGCTGTACGGCAACTTCAAATTTCCCATCACCATTGCGATCGGCGTTGTCATTACCGAACCCGTGGGAGCGCTGATTGCCTTGAAGCTTACGCATACGCCGCTGAGCGTTTCGAGCGCACTGGGTCTGCTGGCTTTGCTCGGCGTTTCCGTGGAGACCGCCGTCATTCTGGTGAGCTACATCAACAAGCTGCGTCTGGAGGGGAAGAGCGTGCGGGAAGCCACGCGAGAGGCTTCGTTGCTGAGATTGCGGCCCATTATGATGACGGCGCTGGTGGCGTGCCTGGGACTGCTGCCGGCGGCATTGTCCACCGGAGTGGGAAGCGATACGCAGAAGCCTTTTGCGATTGTGGTTGTGGCGGGACTGTTGTCGCGATTGCTGCTGGGTTTCTTTGTGAACCCCGTGCTATACGAAATGGTGGCGCGCGAAGGAGATGTTTTGCAGGTGTAGTACTGGCTTTCCAATCCCGACACAAATCACAGCCCGGGACAAAAAGACGCTGTGGTATCATCGGGCTGAGTGCAAGAGCGGCCCCCCGCCTACGCCTACCTAGCTGGAGGATTCCATGAGCAGTAAGTTGAAATGGGTCGCAATCGCCGTGGTGCTGTTGCTGGTGGTGCTGTTCATCGTGCCGTTCCTGATCCCGGTGAACAAGTTCCGGCCGACGATTGAGCAAAAAGCATCAGCGTCGCTCGGGCGAAAAGTGGAGTTGGGCAATCTGAGCCTGTCGATACTGAGCGGATCGTTGGAAATTGACAATCTGTCGATTGCCGACGATCCCAAGTTCAACAACGGCCCGTTCTTGACGGCGAAATCGGTGAAGCTGGGCGTGGAATTGATGCCGCTGATTTTTTCGCAGCAAGTGAACGTAACGGGAATCGAGATTGTGAACCCGCAGGTAACGCTGCTCAAAAATCCGAGCGGGAAATGGAATTTTTCGTCGATTGGAGGAAATTCGGCGCCGTCGTCCACAAGCGGCGCTTCCAAAAAGACCGCGGAATCGCTGACCGTCAAAACGCTGGAATTGAAAGACGGGCAGATCACCCTGGGCACCACCACTTCGCAGAAGCGCAGCGTGTACACGAGCGTGAATTTGACGGCCCACGAGGTAGCCACGAATAGCAGCTTCCCCGTGGAATTTTCCATGACATTGCCGGGCGGCGGCACCATGAAGATCGATGGAAAAGCGGGGCCCGTTGACCAAAAAGACGCCGCGCTTACGCCACAAGACGTTAAATTGCATATCGGCAATTTGAATCTGGCCTCGACGGGATTTCTGGATCCGTCCCTGGGACTGGGCGGCATGGTGGAGATGGACGCGATGCTGGTGAGCCAAGGCGGCGTGATGGCCACGAAGGGAACGCTGAAGCTGTCGAAGGCCGTGCTGGTGGCGGGTGGACAGCCGTCAGGAGTGCCGCTCACGCTGGACTTTGATACAAAATATGATCTGGAGAAGGGCACAGGGGTAATCAATCCGTCGGTGGCGAAAATTGGCAACGCAAAATCGAATCTGTCCGGAACGTATAAATCGGAGGGAGACGAATTTGCCGTCGACTTGAAAGTGGAGGGCCAGAACTTGCCGGCAACGGACCTGGAAGCGTTTCTGCCCGCGCTGGGGATTAATCTGCCGTCAGGATCGAGACTGACCGCGGGAACGCTGAGCGCGAATCTGCGCGTGACGGGACCGACGAACAAGTTGGTCACGGACGGGACCATTGGATTGTTCAACGGGAAACTCGCCGGATTCAATCTGGGCTCAAAGATGGCGGCGATTGGATCACTGGCCGGAATCAAGACCGGGAACGACTTGGACATCGAAAAGTTCACGTCGAACGTGCACATGGCGCCGACGGGGTTAAAAGCAGACAACATGGATTTGGTGGTGCCGTCGCTAGGAACGGTCGTGGGCGGCGGAACTCTGGATTCCAAGAACAACATGAACTTTAACCTGGTGGCAACCGTGAACAGTGCAATGGTGACCGCGGCGGCTGGCGCTGCTGGTGGGGCAGCGACAGGTGCGTTGAACAGTGCGCTGGGCGGTGCGTTAGGCGGAGGAGCCACGAATTGCAAGAGTGCCGCAATCAAGGTGCCGCTGCAGGTTCATGGCACGACCGCTAATCCGCAATTCACGCCGGATGTAGGCGGAGCGACGGCCAGCCTGCTGAAATCACAGTTGACCTGCGCGGGCGGCGGAGTAGGCGGCGCCACAACAGGCCTTCAGGGCCTAGCGGGTGGAAATCCGGCGGCAGCCGGGGTGCTGGACCAGTTGGGCGGATTGTTGGGCGGCAAAAAGAAGAAGCCCTAGTCGAAACGAAAACAGAAATACAGATGGGACGGGCGATGGCCCGTCCCATTTTTTCCGAGCGCGAGCTTGACCTGAAGGGTAGGTTGCCACTAGCCTCAAGGGTCTGCGGCGATGCCAGTTCGCCACTTCGCACGAAGAATCAAGGAGTGCAGCATGAGTTTTGCAAGCGTTCGCCCACGCGTGTGGTTAGTTGTATTTGGTGCGATGTGTATGAGCCTTGGCGGCACAGCGCGATTGTCCGCGCAAGGAGGCGAGCCGCGGAGTTTCGCGATTCGCGGCGCGAAAGTCGTTCCGGTAGGATCGGCGCCGGTGGAAAACGCGACGGTGGTGGTGTCGCGCGGAGTGATCACGGCGGTCGGCACGAACGTAACCATACCGGCGGACGCATGGGTGATCGATGGCAAAGGGTTGATTGTGTACCCCGGGCTAATCGATGGATTCACGGATGTGGGTCTTGCTCCCGCGCCAAGTGCCGGAGCCGCTCCGAGCGGAGGTGGCGGGGGCGGACAGCAGGCCGCAATTTCGCGCGGGCCGGAAGATCGGCCGCTGACGACGCCGTGGCGCAATGGCGCGGATGAAGTGAATCCCAACGATCCGAAGATCGAGAGCTGGCGCGCGGCCGGATTTACGACCACAATCTCTGCGCCAAAGGCCGGAATTTTTCCCGGACAGGCAGCGATTCTGGATTTGGGAGGAGAGCGGCCGGGAAATTTCGTAGTGAAAGAGCCGGTGGCGATTCCTGTGTCGCTGCAAACCTGGGGAGGCTTTCGGAATTTTCCCAGTTCGCTGATGGGGTCGATTGCGTACGTGCGGCAGGTTTGGCTGGACACGAATTGGGGCACGCAAGCGGAAGCGGCGTACGAAAAGAATCACCACGGGACGGAGCGGCCGAAATACGACCGCACTGAAGTTTCGTTGGCGCAGGCGCTCGGGAAGCATGCCGTGGTGCTAATACCGGGGAACACGTCGCTGCAGATCGGGCGCGCGCTGCAGTTGGCGGAAGAATGGAAATTGAACGCGGTGCTGTATGGCGGGCAGATGGGATATGAAGTGGCGCCGGAAATTGCCGCGAAAAAGATGCCGGTGCTGGTGGATTTGAAGTGGCCGGAAGCGGAAAAAGATGCGGACCCGGACACGACGCCATCGCTGAGGACGCTGCGATTCCGCGATCGCGCGCCGTCCTCACCGGCAGCGCTCGAAAAGGCCGGAGTAAAGTTTGCGTTTTATTCGGGCGGGATCGCCACGCCGAAGGATATTTTGCCTGCCGTGAAGAAGGCGATTGATGCGGGATTGAGTCCGGAGGCGGCACTACGTGCCCTGACGCTTTCTCCAGCCGAAATTTTTGGCGTGGCTGACGTAACCGGGTCAATTGAAAAGGGGAAAATCGCAAACCTGGTGGTGACGGATGGCGACCTGTTCGACAAAAAAACCAAGGTGAAGATGGTGTTTGTCGATGGCCGGAAATATGAACTGCGCGAGCCATTGCGGCCGAGCGAACCCCCGAAGGGTGATTTGACCGGGAAATGGAAACTGAGCTACAGCACGCCCGAAGGCGATGAAGAGTCCACCGCGGACCTGACCATGGCGAGCGACGGGACGTTGAGCGGCACGGTAACGGGAAACCGCGGCACCGGGAACGTATTCAGCGCCTACCTGAGCGGAGACAAATTTACCTTTATGATCAGCTTGCCAATCAACGGCAGCCCCACGGATGTTACCTTCACCGGAACATTCGACGGAAAAACCATGAAGGGGTCAATCAGCGCGATGGGATACACATTTGAATTTACGGGAACGAAGCCGAACCACGCGACGCTCGCAAGAGGTGCGCAATGAACGCATGGATGAAGGTTCGAGTGGCGCTCGCGGCCGTGGTGGTGGGCGGGGCAGCGATTTGCGCCACGGAAAATGCGCCTTTCGCGATTCTGATTCGCAACGCCACGATTTTGACGGTATCCCATGGAACGATTGAGAAGGGCGACATCCTTATTAAAGACGGAAAAATAGCGGCGGTGGGGACTTCGCTCAAAGCACCGGCCGACGCGCAGGTAATTGACGCGGCCGGGCAGTTTGTAACGCCGGGGATCATCGACTGCCATTCGCATATCGCGGTGGATGGCAGTGTGAATGAAGGAAGCGTATCGGTGTCGTCGATGGTGAACATTGCCGACGTGCTGAATTCAGACGACATCGCGATTTTCCGCGATTTGGCGGGAGGCGTAACCACCGCGAATGTGCTGCACGGTTCGGCAAACGCCATTGGCGGGCAAACGATCGTGATCAAGCTGCGCTGGGGGCAGCCCGCAGACAAGTTGCCATTTGAAGGGGCGAAGCCGGGGATTAAATTCGCACTGGGCGAGAACCCGAAACGCTCTAACTTCCGCACGCCTGGAGCACCGGACCGCTATCCCGCCACGCGCATGGGCGTGGAAGAAACCATTCGCGGCGCTTTCACAGAGGCGAAGGATTACAAAAAATCGTGGGACGACTACAACAAACGAGTGGCAGCGGGCGAGAAGAACGCGATTCCGCCGCAACGCAATCTTAAACTGGATCCGCTGGTGGAAGTGATGGAAGGGAAACGCTACGTGCACGCGCACTGTTACCGCGAGGACGAAATCCTGATGCTGCTGCGCGTGGCGAAGGAGTACGGATTCAAAGTACAGACGTTCCAGCACGTGCTGGAAGGCTACAAGGTGGCCGATGAAATAGCGGCGGCCGGGACGGGCGCGAGCACATTTTCTGATTGGTGGGCGTACAAGGTGGAAGCGTACGATGCGATTCCATACAACGCGGCACTGATGACGCAACGCGGTGTGTTGGTGTCCATCAATTCAGATGATGCGGCGGAGGCCACGCACTTGAATCAGGAGGCCGCGAAATCGATGCTCTACGGCGGAATGTCGCACGACGATGCGCTGAAGATGGTGACCTTGAATCCTGCCATACAACTGGGAATCGACAAGCGCGTCGGCTCCATCGATGTCGGCAAGGATGCGGACCTGGCGATTTACAATCACGACCCCATGAGTGCTTACGCCGTGGTGCAAAAGACCTTGATTGATGGGCGCGTCTATTTTGACCGCGACAAGGAGATTGCCGGACGCGGTGCTCTGGAACAGGAAAAGAAAGACCTGCTGGCGAAGGCCAAGAAGACAGCTGAGAAGGAGAAGAAGCCAGACGAGACGGGCGAGAAGAAAGGCGAGAAGAAGTCCGAAGAAAAGAAGCCGGAAGAGAAAAAGCCGGAGGAAAAGCCGAAACCGCCGCAAGCGGAAGGTGAACAGGGAGGTGCGCAATGACAATCACGAAAACCGGTATGCGCGTCCTGGCGACGGGAATGGCTTGTGGGGCGTTGGCGGCGATGAGCTTCGCGCAGATGGCGGCTTCGCCGGACTATGCGATCACACACGCGAAGATCTTCACGTTGGCGGGTGCGCCGATTGAAGACGGGACGGTGGTAATCCACGAGGGAAAGATTGCGGCGGTGGGCGCAAACATATCCGTTCCTGCGGGAGCGAAAGTGATCGACGCGAAAGGTCTGCAAGTGTACCCGGGGTTGTTCGACCCCGTCACGCAGATGGGACTGAGCGAAATTGCGGCGGTGCGCGCAACGGTCGACACCACGGAGACGGGTTCAATTAATCCCGACGCGGTGGCGGCCACGGCAGTGTTTCCATCGAGTACGCACATTCCCGTGACACGCGCGGCAGGCATTACCGAAGTGCTGGCAGTGCCCGCGAGTGGAGGATTTGACAGCGGAGGCGCCTCCAGTCTGGTGGGAGGGCAAGCGTCGGCGTTTTATCTAGCCGGTTGGACGATGGACGATATGGCGATCCGCAGGAATGCGGCGATGGTGATCGATTGGCCGCAGATCGAAACGCAAAGCTTCGACTTCAGCACGTTTACGCGCAAGGAAAAGCCGTACACCGACGCCAAGAAAGAATACGACAAGCAGGTGGAGCAGCTCGCGGACTGGTTCGAACAGGCCCGCCACTACGCGCAGGCACTGGACAACGCGGGCAGCGTGTCGTTTGAACGAGACGTGAAGCTGGAAGCAATGGCCCCGGTGATGCGAGGAGATATGCCGGTGCTGGTGTTTGCCGACCGCGCACGCGACATCCGCGACGCGGTGGAGTTCTGCGATAAGCAGAAAGTCCGCATGATTCTGGCCGGGGGAGAGGAAGCCGGCAAGGTGAAGGAGCTGCTGCGTTCCAAGAGTGTAGCGGTGATCCTGCGGCCGACGTTGGGTGAGCCGGCCGAAGAAGATGACACCTACGATCGGCTGATGACGCAACCATCGGAGCTTCAGGAGGCAGGGGTGAAGTTTGCCTTCGGTAGCTTTGATAACAGCTTCGCACGGCGGCTGGGACAGCAGGCGGCCAATGCCGTGGCGCACGGCTTGCCGTATGAAGAGGGGCTAAAGGCCGTGACGCTGTACCCGGCACAAATCTTGGGGCTGGATGGCCAACTGGGGACCATCGAAAATGGAAAAGTGGCGAGCCTGATTGTGACTACCGGGGACCCGCTGGAGCTGACCACGGAAATCAAATACCTGTTCATCAAGGGACGGCTTACTTCTACGGACAACAGGCAAAAGGACTTATATCAGAAATTCGCCGGCCGGCCGAAAACGGGCCACTAGAGCGGTCCACTAGATCCCATTTCACCCCTGCGGAAGCAACTTTTGGTCGGATCGTGCGTATCTACATCTGTAGAATCATGCGCCGACCGATCACTGGACTGCTTCTCCTCGCGTTCGCGTTGTGTCTTGTCCCGGGCCTGGCCGCGCAGGACGCCCAGAAAATCCTCGACCAATATAAGAAGGCGGCGGGTGGCGGCAAGACGCTTGATCACCTGCAGACGCTTTCCCTCGACGGAACGATCCGGGCCGAGGGAGACCAGAATCCTGGCACGTACACGTTTAAGGTGAAGCAGCCGAACCGCTATTACGTGGAAATTCGTAAGCAAGGGAAGACGTTGATCGAATCATACAACGGTAAATCTTCCTGGCATGAAACGGAAAGTGGAACTGTAGCCACGCTGTTGGGGGACGAGGCGCTGCAAATGGAGGCCGCGGGGCAATACTACAACACGCGGTTGGTGGCGCTAAGCAAGAAAAAGATCGGCGCGGCTTACAAGGGAACGGCGCAGGTGCGAGGACATGAGGCGCAAGAGGTGACGTTGACGTTTCCCACCGGGGTGCAATGGGAAGTCTATTTTGATCCGCAGACCCACCTGGTTGTGGAAGAGAAGGCCACCATCGCTGGCATCCCGCAGGAGATTTACTACGGCGATTACCGGAGCGTGAACGGGCTGAAGGTGCCTTACAAGATTGAGCTTTGTCGCGGTAAGGACGTGTACGACGTCAACGTGACGCAGGCGGCGACCAATGAAACCGTGGGCGAGCGCGTCTTCGACTTTCCCAGGAAGTCACAAGTGCAGCTTCCAGACCTGAAAAAGCTGTTTGAAGAGATAGACGCGAACCAGAAGCAGATCGACAAGATTAAGGAGAACTACGCCGCGACGCGCGTCGAGGAAGAAACCGAATACGACAAAACCGGCAACGTCACCAAGAAAGACGTTAAGGAGTACACCTTCTTCTACCTCAATGGCGATGAGATATCGACACTGGTGAAAAAGGATGGCAAGCCGCTGAGCGAAGAAGATCAAAAGAAAGAAAACGAAAAGACAGCGAAGCATATTGAAGAGGCGCAGAAAGAGGCGAAGAAGAAGGAAGAGAAAGAACAGAAGGCCAAAGAAGAGGGTAAGCAGAAAAAGGATGATGAGGATCCGGGGATCGAGGTATTCCTGCGTGTGAGCCAGTTCGTGAATCCCAGGCGTGAGCGCTTCCGCGGACAAGACGTGCTGGTGTTCGATTTTGAGCCGAATCCCGAATACAAGCCCAAGAACCTGGAAGAGAAGGTAGTGAAGGATCTGGCGGGAGTGGTGTGGGTGGACGAAAAGGCGCACGACGTGGTGCGGCTGGAGGCGTATTTTGTGAACGACATGCGGTTCGCCGGCGGGATGGTGGCGAATTTGCAGAAGGGGACGAGTTTCGTGTTCGAGCAGGCGTATGTGAACGGGGAAGTATGGTTGCCTACGTACATGGAGGCGCATATCGGAGTGCGTGTGTTGCTGGTGAAGGGCTTCAAGGTAAACGTGGCACAGCGCTATTCGGATTACAAACGATTTAATGTGGAGACGTTGAGCACTATCAACAAACCGAAAGAAGTGACTACAGGCGCCGACAAGCCGTAGTGGGACATGAGTATGTGGGTGAGCTGAGCGGAAAGGCAGGAGATTCACCACCGAGAGCACAGAGCAACGCTGGTGCAGTGAGAAGACGCAAGAAGGACGTCAGGCGAAGGTTGTGCGCGTTAAGACGTCGCGGACTTTCTGCGCGAGTTGACCCGGAGAGAAGGGTTTCTGCAGGAACGTGATGCCTTTTTCCAGCACCCCGCCGCTGGTGATCACATTGTCCGTATAACCCGACATGAAGAGAACACGAATGCCTCGCCGCCGCGCGGAGATTCGTGCAGCCAGTTCGCGGCCGCTCATTCCGGGCATCACCACATCGGTGAGCAGCATATGGATTTCCTGGGCGAAGGTCTCGGCGATCTGCAGAGCATGTTGCGTATCGCGAGAGGGAATGACGTTGTAACCCTGATCGTTAAGCACGGTCTGAATGAGATCGCGAACCGCTTCTTCATCCTCGACCAGGAGAATGGTCTCCGAACCGCGCTGGGAATCAGGTTGTATCGGAAGTGGAGCGGTGTCATCCACGGATTCCTCAACGCGCGGCAAATAAACTTTGAAAGAGCTGCCCTCGCCGACCTCGCTGTACACCCAGACATAGCCGCCGCTTTGCTTCACGATACCGTAAACGGTGGAAAGCCCGAGGCCCGTGCCGCGGCCGCTCTCCTTGGTGGTGTAGAAGGGTTCAAAGATGTGAGCCACCGTTTCGCGATCCATGCCCACGCCGGTGTCGGAAACCGCCAGCATCACGTAGCGTCCGGGCTTGACGGTGGCGTGCCCATCGGCATACGTGGAATCCAGATCGACGTTCGCCGTTTCAATCACGATGTGCCCACCTTGCGGCATGGCGTCCCGCGCGTTCACAACCAGATTCATCAGCACCTGTTCGATTTGTGCCGGGTCGGCTTTCACTTTGCCTACGTTTTGGCTGACCGATGTGGTCATCTCAATGTTGTCGTCCATTAGTCGGCGCAGCAGCTTGTCCAGATTCACTACGATGGAATTCAGGTCCAGGATCTTGGGCTGCAGAACCTGTTTGCGGCTGAACGCCAAGAGCTGGCGAACCAGCGCCGCTGCGCGCGCCGCTGCGTTTTCAATGCGCTCAATGTCACCGCGCAGCTCGAGAGGAATGGCGGGGCGGCTGAGCGCCAGATCCGTGTATCCGGTGATGATGGTGAGGAGATTATTGAAGTCGTGCGCGATGCCTCCAGCGAGCCGGCCCACGGCTTCCATCTTGCGGGATTGCTGCAACTGGGTTTCCAGATGCTTGCGATCGGTGATGTCTACCATGATGCCTTCCATCACCGGATGGGCATCGCTGCCTTGCACCACCACCGCGGTATCGTTTAGCCACACTTCGCGGCCATCTTTCCGCTTGATGCGGAACTCGGCCTGGAAAGGCAGCCCGCTCTTGCTGGCCTCCTCCGCTGCCATCACCGTTGCGACATCGTCGGCGTGCAGTAGGCTGGCCCAATTGTGGGAAATGGACAGCCACTCATCGGGGGTATAGCCGAGAATGGTTTCGACCTGGGGACTGACGTAAAACCATTGGCCATTGATGCCGATTTCGGCGATGTAGGCGATGGCGTTGACGTGCTCGACCAGCATGCGGTATTTCGTTTCGGCTTCTTCGCGAGCTTTTTCAGCCTGATGGCGTAGCGACAAGTCGCGACAGACACACGCGGTGCCGCCATCGGGCATTGCGGTAATGGTTAACTCAGCGGGGAGTCTCGAAGCGTCGGGGCGGCGAAGCAGCACGGATGCGGACCACCGGCGAGCCTGCGCCAGCGAGCGGCGAATTTCCGGTTCCAGGCGATCCATTTCCTGAAACGCGTTTACCATGCGCCAGGGCTGGCCCACGATGTTTTTCGCGCCTTCAAAACCGAACATGCGCGCGAACGCTTCGTTGGCGTAGATGTGCACTCCCTTTTCATTCAGAATGGAGATGCCGTCGGCGGATGAGTCCATCGCCAGGGTTTGGCGGCGCACGGTTTCCTCGTCGCGTTGGCGGCGGAATTGCTGAAGGCCAATGCGCATGGCGTAACAACCCAACGAGATGCCCAGAAGGCTGAAGCGAATCACTTTCCAGCCCGGACCGAGTTGCGCCACCTGGAAGACAATGATCATGGGTGCGAGGATGAACATGCCATTGTTGATCAGGAGTTCAGTGAGAGATCTGGCTCGCAATGGAATGCGGCCTGAGCTGCTTTCCATCGGCTGCCACGTGGCGGCCCAATACGCGCCGTACAAAAGAGGAAGAGACCAGGCCAGATCGAGCCAGGTTCCCGTGGGCTGCTCCTGGGAACTCTGCAAGTACTCCGCGGCCATTGAAAAAGCTGCATAAATGAGGATGTACAGTGCAAGCCCACCGTAGAGCGCACGCACCTGCGGCAAGCGCCCGCGCCTCCATTGCACCAGGCAAAGCAGGACAATTCCCGCGTCAATAAGGAAGACAACGGTAATCTCCCGGCCGAGTGCGGCATGCGGACCAAGATTGGCTACCGGAAGGAAATACATTCCGAAGTAGATAAAGAAAAAGAGAATGCCAATCTGGATGAAATCCAGGGCCTCCTCCAGATCGACCTTAGCGTCTTCCTTCTCTTGGTTCAGGAAGATGGCCATGACGAAGAACATGCCCTGAGTGTCAAAAAGGAACCGAACAATCGAGCCGGGCTCGGGTATGGTGTGCAGCACCAGTTCGGCGTACATCCACCCAAGGTCGGCCACCGCCCACACTCCCATGCCGACGCCAATGAGAATCCAGAAGGACTGACTGAAGCCATGAACGCGGCGGGCCGCGCGGAAACACATGGCGGCTGCCAAGAGGCTGCAGAAAACTTGGAGAAGATTGCCAAACAGGGAACCCAGAGGACGTGTTCCAAAAAACACAATGGTGCAAACGTGGAGGGCGACCACGGCAAGCGCCACGACAGCGAGGCGTCGAGAAATAGGCAGTGTGGTCAACGATCTGTCCTGGTGCTAGCCCTTCCTGTTAGTCTAGCGAAGTTTCATTTTGGGATACACTCGTGTCCGGTACCTGTGTCCGGCACGACATATACAGAAGAGAAATAACGATTGAACAGTACTCCTTAAGCGATTAACCACGAAAGGATGGGCGTGCGGGATCAGCAGACAACGCCTACCGCTAGCAGTTTTGGGACCCCGTGGCTTTTGTTGTGCCTAGCGTTCGCCATGCACGTGTGGGACGAAGCGGCGCACGATTTTCTCAGCTACTACAATTCCACTGTTCTGGCGCTCTATGGGCATTTCTCGTGGTTTCCGCGGATGGACATGCACGTTCGAACCTGGTTGGCGGCGCTGCTGGTGGCGAATCTGGTGCTGCTGGTGCTTACGCCGTGGGCCTATCGAAACGCGAGGTGGTTGCGGCCGCTGGCCTATGTGTTCGCGGGAATCCAACTGCTGAACGGAACCGGGCACATCCTGGCGGCAATTCGGGGTCGCACCGTGCCGTCGGTGCAGTTTGAAGGGCCTGCACCGGGGGTGTACACGGCTCCCCTACTGGTGGCACTAGCTGCCTACCTTTTCTGGGCGTTGCGAAAAAGCCGCGGGCGCCTGCCGAATTAGCGGCCTTCGAACGGGTAGCGATCCTGGGCCTGGACGGCGGCTGCCACGCGGCGACGCAACGCGATGGTATCCACGGTGGAGCGCTTTCCGAAGCGCCGGAGCACGGCCAATTGTGTGGTGAGCATATCGCCTTCGTGAACGGCAGCCAGGGCGCGCTTGGCTTCGTGGTCGATGCGTTCGGCGGCGTCGGAGATGAACACGCGCGTGGTGTCGATCATCACGGAAGCGGCGGTTTCACCTTTGTTGGCAGCGGCTTTCTGCGCGCGTAGCAAGCTCGATTCCATGGCGTAAATTTCCATGACGATGTTCGCGAGCGCGGCGATCAATTCCTGCTCCTCGGCAAGTTTTTCGCGGTACTTCTGCATGGCGCCACCGGCTGCTTGCAGGAAGATCTTTTTGCAATTGGCAATGACGCGCGCTTCCTCGGCAAGTACTCCTTCGGGCACTTCTTCGTAGGACGGGCCGGCGAGAATTTCGTCCGCAAGCTTCATGGCGGCGGGGATCAGCGGCAACTGGCCGCCCATGGCGCGCTTCATCAGCATCTGAATGATGAGCATGCGGTTGATTTCGTTGGTGCCTTCGAAAATGCGGTTGACGCGGGAATCCCGATAAGCGCGGCACACGGGATAATCTTCGTGGAAACCGTAGCCGCCAAAGATCTGCACCGCTTCGTCCACGACGAAGTCCAGCATCTCGCTGCCATACACTTTGGCGATGGAGCTTTCGATGGCGTACTCCTCCAGAACCTTCATGCTGTTTTGCGTGGAGTCACCGGAACCCGACGCGGCGTGCATGGTTGCTTCCATGTAGCCGGCGCTGCGGTAAATCATGGACTCCACGGCGAAAATCCGTACGGCCATCTCCGCCAGTTTTTCCCTCATCAGCCCGAATTCCCCGATAGATTTGCCAAAGGCTTTGCGCTCCTTGGAATATTTGGAGGCAGTCATCAGCACGTGCTTGGAGCCGCCCACACAGGAGGCCCCTAAAGTGAAGCGTCCGGCGTTCAGGACGTTGAACGCGACGATGTGACCGCGGCCGATCTCATGGAGCAGGTTCTCCTTCGGGACCATGCAATTTTCCAGGAAGATGGGAGTGGTTGAGCTGCCGTGGATGCCCATTTTGTGTTCTTCGTTGCCGGGCTTGCATCCGGGGAAAGTTCTCTCGACCAGGAAGGCGGTGAGCTTCTCGCCATCCACTTTGGCGAACACGATAAAGAGGTCCGCGAAGCCCCCGTTGGTGATCCACATCTTCTGGCCATTCAGGATGTAGTGGGTACCTTCCTTGTTGAGTTCCGCGCGGGTAAGAGAATTTTGCGCATCGCTGCCCGCTTGCGGTTCAGAGAGGCAGTAGGCGCCGATGAACTCGCCGCTGGCAAGTTTCGGCAAATACTTCTTCTTTTGCTCTTCCGTGCCGAAATACACGATGGGTAGAGTGCCGATGCCGGCGTGTGCGCCGTGCGTGGTGGCAAATCCACCGTAAATCGAAATTTTTTCCGTCAGGATGGTGGTGGAAATCTTATCGAGTCCCGCGCCGCCATACTGTTCCGGCGTGCCCCCGCTCATCAGGCCCAGTTCCGCGGCCCTTCGCGCGAGCTCCGGCATCAGGCCGGGCTTCTTGGCCTCGAGGTCTTTAACGTGCGGAAAGACTTCCTTGATCACGAACTCTTCTGCGGTTTGCCCGATCAGCTTTTGGTCGTCGGTCAGATCCGCAGGAGTGAAGATGTCCTGCGGCGCAGGGGATTCCAGGAGAAAGCTTCCGCCCTTTGCTGCGGGTTTAGTGAGAACCGAGGTCGCCATGGGTGACGCTCCTTGCCGGCCAAGTGCCGCGAGTGAATTCAAACACTCGTTTGAAAAAAATGCAATTCGCAAATTGTACATGGGCTGGCTGTGCCTCTGCAATAGGACGCGCTTATGGACAGCCGGGAGCGTCGGGGTGCCCGCGCAAGGGTCCAGTGGCAAACACCGGCGGACTGTGGCAGACTGCCCGGCATCCGTTGGGTGCCGCGAAAAGAGGAGGCCATCTCATGGCGCGTCCGGTCGTACATTTTGAGATAGGTTGCCGCGATTCCAAGAAGACCCACGAGTTCTACGCCAAGATGTTCGACTGGAAAATTGAACCGATGGGGCCAGCGGCAATGATCGCGCCAGTAACTCCCGGAATTGGGGGACACATTACGGCGTTGGGGCACGAACCACATCAATACACGATTTTTTATGTCGACGTCGAAGATGTGGAAGCGGCGCTGAAAAAGGCGGAGTCGCTCGGTGGCAAGACGCTGGTTCCGCCGGTGAACATCCCCGCCGGCACATTTGCGTGGATGCAGGATCCCGAAGGCAACACCGTGGGCCTGTGGAAGTCGAAGAGCTAACGATCCTGGTTTCTCCTCGATTACAGACCGTTTTGCTTGGGTCAGGTTTCGGACAGGTGCCTAACAGGCAACAATCTTGCTCACCCGTCTGAAGTGAAAATTTGTTGCGGGCTATCATGGCATTAACCTTCGACTCTCAGGAGAATCTGCCATGATCAGGTCCAGCTTTGCGCCGCGGGCGGCCACTCGTTCCTACTATTTTGCAGCGGTGCTATGCGTGATTGCATTTGCGATCCCAGTACGGATCGCCAGTGCGCAGGGTCCGCGCATCCGGCCCGGGCGATACAAGATCCAAAATGCAGCCAGCGATAAGTTCATGGACATCGACGGGAACGACGGAACGATCCACCAGTGGGAATTCGGCAATCAAAAAAGCCAGCTGTGGGATATCGAGATGGGGGGCAATGGCTACGTGTACATCCGATCCGCAGAAAACGGGATGCTTCTGGACATCGCTGGCGGCGCCCCGCGCGACGAAGCGCGCCTGATGCTTGCGCCGCAAAACGGCAGTCAAAGTCAACTTTGGATGATCGAAGACGCCGGCGAGGGACTGTTCCGAATTACATCGCGTTTCGGCAAATGCATCGATGTGCCGGATGCCTCGCGCGCGAACGGAGTGGGCTGGCAACTGTGGCGGCCGATCGAAAAATATGCCGAGAAATTCCGCTTTTCGCTAGTCGCAGATGCTCCCGCCGGGAATAGGGATCGGGATCACCGGGACCGGGACAACGACGGTGAGGCCCGAGGGGAAAAAGGTGCCTACCACCAGGGCTACAGCTTTGGAGTGCAGGATGCCCGCGCGCACCTTCGACGCTCGTATGCCAGGCACAAGGGTCAATACGATCCCGATAAGCAGGACGCTTTCATCGAGGGCTATTACGATGGCTACGACAGCGGTCGAGCCGATTTCAGCCAAATGCAGTCGGCCGACAAACAGAGCTACGACGCGGGCTACCGTTTTGGGCGCCAAGATTATCAGGAGAGAAGGAACCCGAATTACACGCGGTACGTGGATCGTTTTGACGATCGCACTGAGGCTTATTTCCGGAGAGGCTACGAGGACGGATTTTCCTCTCCACGATAGTAGCTGGAATAGACGCGCCTAGCTGAGGCGTTCGAAGATGCCGGCGGCGCCCATGCCGCCTCCAATACACATGGTGACCATGCCGTAGCGGGCGTTGCGGCGTTGCAATTCGCGGATGAGCGACGCGGTGAGCTTTGCCCCGGTGCAGCCAAGCGGGTGGCCGAGCGCGATCGCGCCGCCATTGGGATTGACGCATGCCGGATCGAGATTGGCCTGCTGAATCACGGCGAGCGATTGCGCGGCGAAGGCTTCGTTCAATTCAATGGCCGCCAAATCCGCCAGCGATAATCCTGCTATTTGCAGCGCTTTGGGAATCGCGTAAACCGGGCCGATGCCGAATTCCTCAGGTTTGCAGCCAGCCGTCGCGTAAGCCACGAACCGGGCCTGCGCCTTCAGTCCCAGCTGTCGAGCCTTGGCATCGGACATCACCACGACCGCTGCGGCGCCATCGCTCACCGGCGAACTGTTGCCCGCAGTGACCGTGCCCTTCGCTTGAAATGCCGGCTTCAAGCCGGCGAGCACTTCCAGCGAAGTATCCGGGCGCGGCAATTCGTCTTGGGCGAACAGGAACGATTCCGTCGCGGGCTTTGGGGCGGTTTTGCGCTTGGCGCCGTTGCCGTTGGGCAGGGAAGTGATCTTCACCTCGACGGGAATCGTTTCGTCCTGGAATTTGTCGGCGGCGAGGGCGGCGACGGCTTTCTTGTGCGAGTCGACAGCAAACTGGTCAGCGTGCTCGCGCGATATGCCGAACTTCATGGCGATATTTTCGGTGCCCAGGCCCATGTTGATATACGCGTCGGGGTAATGATCGACGAGCCAGGGATTCGGCGAAATTTTGTTTCCGCCCATGGGCACCAGGGACATGGATTCGGTGCCGCCCGCGACAATCACTTGCGCCGCGCCGCTGCGGATGCGTTCAGCAGCTAACGCGATGGCTTGCAGACCGCTGGCGCAAAAGCGGTTCACGGTCATGGCGGAGGTTTCCACGGGAAGACCGGCGCGCAACGCAGCGATGCGCGCCACGTTCATGCCCTGTTCGCCCTCCGGCATAGCGCATCCCAAGATCACATCGTCGATTTCCTTGGCGTCGAGCGCCGGAACCCGAGCCAGCGCCCCCTTGATCACCAGAGCGGCAAGATCATCCGGGCGGCTGGTGCGCAGCGATCCTTTGTACCCGCGGCCGACGGGCGTGCGAACGGACGAAACGATCACGGCTTCAGTCATGACGAACCTCGTGCACAGCAATCTTTGCGATTGTCATTCGATGCCCATAAAAAAGCAAATGGCACACGAGGCGGTGGCGGATCAGTTTGGGATTAGCCGATGTCGGCCGAGAGCAATGGACTAGAATCGGATGAATACTAAGCAATACGATTTGTACCGAGGCCACTATGACGATTCGGATTCGGAGTCATCTTTCTGGTGTTCGCTACAATCTGGTACCAAGTAACTTTCTACCAGAGAGCCTATGCTTGGTTGATACCTGGAGCAACGAAGGCAGAAGTCCTAAAGCGCTTTGGAAACCCCGGAAACGGAGGGGCGTGCCTTTCTACGCCGTCCTGGGATGGAGACCCGGTGGATAATTCCCCGATGCTTTGCGTTGCGGAATTCCGGTATTTCTCCCGCATTTCCATTGGCGAATGGATTATCGGATTCGATAAAAATGGGAAGGCGGTATCAAAAGGCTATTCGTCGTCACCCGAGTAAATTCATGTGTCCGAGAAACTGCACATCTGAGCCCTGCCAGTTGTAAAAAGGGAAGGAGCTCGACTCGGCCGGGACGCAAACGTCCCGTGTCAGCCGCTCACAATGCTCCCGGCAAAGAGGCGGCGCCTACACAAACAGGAGCTGCAACTCAAGCTAGAACTGGAAGCGGACGCCGAACTGCATTACGCGGGGGCCGCCGCCGCCGAGTCCCGGGTTGCCTTGGGCCACGTCGGGTGTTTGCGTGATGGAGCCTACCGGGCCCGTGTTGGGATTCGTTGTGCCGTCCGCGTTGACACCGGGAGTGATGGCGTTGGAGGGCAGAGCGAAGTTCGGGTGATTCAAGATATTGAAGAACTCCCCGCGCAATTGCAGCGTGTAGTGCTCGCGGAACTGGAAATTCTTAGTCACAGAAAAATCCAGGTTGCGGAAGCCGGGGCCGTAAATTTGGTCGCGACCCAAGTCACCGAAAGTGCCGTCGGCGGGCTGCGCAAAAGCGTAGGGGTTTAGATAGCCGGTGGTTGGCGACCAGTTAGAAAGAATGACCGGCTGACCCGCGACAACATTCGGACGCTGGTGAAAGTTGAAGGTGCCGCTGGTGTCGTTGGCCGTGATGATGGGAATCGGCCGGCCGGACTGCACGGTGATGACGGTATTCAATTGCCAGCCAGCCCCCAACGCGTGTGGCAGCGCATTAAAAGTGGGCACAACGTAGGTGAGGGCGGTGGTCCAGCGATGACGCGTGTCAAACGTCGACGGACCTTTTTCCGCGGCAACGTTATCGGAGTTTTGCGGAAACGCCGCGGTGGCAAAATTGAAATCGATGCCGTCGGAAGCGCCATCGAGCGACTTGGCAAACGCGTAAGTGGAAAAGCCGGAGAATCCGTGGAAATTTTGAAGGCGCGCGGTGGTTTGCAAGGCGTTATACGTGGAATTGGCGCCGCCGGAGAAGACATCAATCACGGCATAGTTTGGATTGGTAAGGTCCTGATTTTTGTCGTACAGGCGGGTGAGTTTGGTGCCTTTGCTGGCCACGTAGCCAACTTCGAACGCAACGGCGGGGTTGATTTGCTGCTGGATGTTGAGGTTCCAGTTCTGGACGTAGGGCGTGCGCAGATTGAGATCAGTGATAAAAATTGATTGCGGGTTCACTGTCGGCGTAAAGACCGGGCCAGCCGCTGCGCCGCCAGTCCACGCCAGAATATTGAAGTCCATGCCGCCGACAAAATTGGGAGTGCCCGCGAGAGAAGGAACCGGGTTGGTAGCCAAACCGGCGGAATTAGTGAAGTTGGCGATCATGTTGTTCTGCGGCGTGTAATCGTAATAGATGCCATAAGCGGCACGAATCACGGTATTGGCGCGCGGATTCCAGGAAATTCCCAAGCGAGGACCGAAGTTGTTCAGGTCGCGATTGTAGACGTGAGGCAAAGTGGGCGAGCCAGCCTGCACAAGATTGCCGTTCTTATCGAAGTTGGAGAGCAGATTGTTTTTCTCGCCGAGCGGACCGAAATATTCCCAACGCAGACCGGCGATCACGGTGAGATTGGAGCGCACGCGCCACTCGTCCTGCGCGAAGAAGCCGAGATTATTGTTGAAGGTGTCGCGATTGGTCCTGCCGGTGTCGGTGGACGTGAAGAAACTGCCAAGGTAGAAGCTGGCGAGTGAATCGACAATGAAATTCGGGTCGACATTCAGGTTGGTAACGTCCAGCAGCCCGCGCTCCAGGTTGTCGTTGAAGCTCTGCACATCGTAGCGGTGATATTCGCCGCCAAACTTCATGGTGTGGCGGCCGCGAATCAAGGTGAAGTTGTCGAGGATCTGGTAGGTCTGGCTGATGCGGCCGCGCGGCACGCTGAATGCAGTGGCGCCCAAATTCTCAATCGCTGCATTGAAATCAATTTCCGGCAGGCCAACGTGATTCGTGCCCATGTCCAGGCCCAAAGCGCTCGGATCGATGTAATTCGGATTTCCCGGAGTGGCATCGGCGGAATTGAAGCTGGTGCGGAAACGGGAGTAGCCGAAGCGAACTTCGTTGACCTTTTCCGGCGAAAACGTGGAGAGCCAGCTGGCCGACACCACTTGCACGCGCGTTGGGGAAAGCTGCTCGAAGGTAGAGATTCGCGAGCCGCTGCCGAAGCCGCCCAGAGAGCCCAGAGGAAACGCCTGGTTGCTTTGCCCAAAGGCATAGCGGCCGGTGATGGAGTTTTTCTCGCTGAGATTGAAATCGACCTTGGCGATCAGATTGTTGTTGTTGTTGGTGTCCTGCACGGTGTAAGGCAGGAAATTGTTGACGGCATCGGTGGTGGTGGGCATCAGGGCAATGATCTTGTCCAGCGGCGCCATGTTGATGCTGGGATTCACCGCCAAAGCTTCTGCGCGCGCGGTAGCAATTTGTTCCGCGGTGGGAACAACCAGATTGAAGTCCGACCCCACCGTTTCCCGCTGCCCCTCGTAGGCGAGAAAGAAGAACGCGTGATCCTTCTTGATGGGGCCGCCCAGGGAGCCGCCAAAGTTATTGTTGTTGAAAGGGGATTGCGGATTAAAAGAACCGTCGGGATTCAACGTGGTGTTGAAATAATTGCGGGCGTCGAAGTTGGAGTTGCGATTGTATTCATAAAGCGAGCCGTGGAAATTGTTGGAGCCGGATCGCGTGACGATATTCACCATCGCACCGGAGTTGCGGCCGTATTCCGCGCCGAATTGCGATTGCAGGTTGAATTCCTGGATGGCATCGAGGGGCAGCAGGGTCGCCGGCGCCCCGGTGATACCCACCTGGTTCAATGCGGAATTGTTGAAGAAAGGATCGTTGTTGTCGGTACCGTCGAGCGCGTAGTTATTGGAGCGATCGCGGTTGCCGTTGATATTGAATTGGCCGAAGCCTTTTTCGGTGCCCGCGACGCCAGAGCCCTCGACGGTGACGCCAGGCGTGAGAGCGACGAGCTTGCCGAAATCGCGGCCGTTGAGGGGGAGTTCCTCAACGAGCTGGCGATCGACCACCTGCGACAACGTAGTGTCCGTCGTGTCGACCAGAGGAACTGCTTCGGTCACGACAATGGATTCCTGCTTCTCAGTCACCTTGGCCAGACGCAGATTCACTACCGTCTCTTCGCCGACATTCACTACCACCTGCGGCGCGTGAACTTCCTGGAAGCCCGGCGCCATGGCGGAAATTTCGTAACTGCCCGCGGGCAATTCCACAAAACGAAATTCGCCGGACTCATCCGCGGTAATTTCGCGCGTCTCGCTGGTGGCCAGGTTACGCGCGACAATCTTGGCGCCGGCAACGCGAAGATCCTTCGCATCGGTGACCTCGCCGCGAATCCCACCGCGGAAGGACTGTGCCCGTAGAATCGAAGTAGCCCCTGACAAAACGAGGAGCAAGAATAATGCCGTGGTCATCCGCAGCCCTGGTGAAATGGTACTTCGTAGTCTCATGAGCGTTCCTTTAGGAATGGGATCCGTGCAGCGAGTCGAAACTCCTGCGTTGAAACAAACTCTCCCCCCGGGCAGCGGGCTGAAGACCTGTGCCCGCAATTGCATCACTTCGCCTTGAGGGGCACTCCTTTTTTGGGAATGAAAATCGTTCCCGGCGGTGTGACCTTGTTTACCTGCGAAAAATTGCGCTGGTTCAGTGCCAGGGCCATGCGGCCGCGCGAATCCACATAGAGCAGAGGGTCACCCACCGGCACATCCATGAAGGTTTTGACGTAAGGGAGGGCGAAAGGCTTCTTGTCCAAGAGCACGGTCACGCGCTCCCCGATTTTGTAACCTAGGGTCTTGAACTCGTCGGCGGGAATATCGGTGATAACGGAGCCGAAGGGATCGTCGAGCCCGATCAGGTCGCCGTCGATGCCCTTGTCGGTGGTGGTGGAAACTTTGGAGGCGAGGCGCATCAGTTGCGAAACGACCGGGCCGACCAGGGTGAAATCCCAACCGGCAGCCAGGTGAGCGCCTACGGGCGAAAAAATATCGCGTCCATGAAAAGTGGATGAGACATTTTCACCAATCATCCAACTGGTGTTTGAAATCTCGCGAGCGGACTCCAGACCATCGCGCTCGACCACCGTGGAAACCAGGCCGTTGTCGGGCAGCACGAAATACTGGCTTTTTCTTGTTTTCACCACCACGGCGCGGCGGGAAGTACCAACGCCGGGATCGATGACCGCAACGAAGACCGTCCCTGCTGGATAGTAAGGCGAGACCCCTGCCAGGAATCGCGCTCCCTCTTCAATCGAGAACGGCGTCACTTGATGAGTAATATCCATGATGCGCGCTTCGGGGGCGATGCTGATCATTACGGCCTTACAAATGGCCACCGCGTCGTTGGCGGTGCCGAAGTCGGTCATGAACACGATGGCGGGACGAACAGAAGGATTTCGCGAGCTGGATGAAGGGTTATCCGAGGTGGATTGCGGCTTGCCGCAGCTCACAAGAGCCAGGATGGACAGGAACAGAACTCCACGGAGAACACCCAGACGGCTGCTTTTCACTCTTCCCCCTAGAAATTGATGTCAGGAGCCGCTTACGCACATTGGATTCCGAATTCCCGGAAAGGACCACATCCGAAGGCTAGGGAAGTGCGAAGCTTCCCGGCGCATGGCTGGCTCACCCCTGCGATCGAAGAAAAGACTCATCCAGTATAGAGGATTGCCAAACGCGATGGCCACGAATCCCACCGTCCGATAGAATGTTTGCGGGGATTCCCTGATTTCATTACACTACCAAGCACCCAGTGTTAGGAAGTGTTCCTGTGCCCGCCCGCGTGCAGTGTGGAAGCAGACTGCCCAAAACCGAAAATCTATGAGGAGGACGCAAATGCGTCGCAGTTTTTTGCTGGGAACGGTGCTGTTGTTGTTCGCATCGGTGGCGCTCGCCGATGTTGATAAGGTTACTTTGAAGAATGGGGATCGTTTTTCCGGAACCATCGTTTCCGGCGACGGCAAAACACTTCTTCTGAAGACGGAATTCGCGGGCGATATCACCATCGAGTGGGACGCGGTTACCGCCATCGAATCGTCGCAAGATTTGCATCTGACGTTAAAGGACGGCCAGCAGCTTTCCGGCAAGGTGAGCACTACGGACGGCAAATTCGTGGTCACGGGCCCAGGCGCCGCAGCGGCACCCGCGGAGAAGGACAGTATCGTAACGGTGCGGAATGATGTGGAGCACTTCTGGAGCGGCCTGCTGGACACGGGTCTGGCGCTGACCAGCGGCAATTCCTCGACGCTCTCCTATACGCTTGCCACGACCGCGGTTCGCGAAACACCGCGCGACAAACTGACGGTCTACAGCACCTATGTCTATGCCAACGACAACAGCACGCCGCCGACCCGCACCACGGCCAACGATTTTCGTGGCGGCGTTCGCGGAGATTTGAATGTCAGTCCGCGCATTTTCGTTTTCGCGCTGGCGGACTTTGAAACCAACCAGTTGCAACACCTGAACCTTCGCCAGGTTTATGGCGGTGGTTTTGGCTACCATGTCATCAAGAGCGACCGCACCACCTTCGATGTGTTTGGCGGCGCCGACTACGACCGCGATTCGTTTGGGCAATACTTTTTACTGAACCCGCTCGCGTTCTTTCCCGGGCAGAAGACCAACAGCGCGGAAATTCTGGTGGGCGAAGAACTGCACGCCAAGATTGCTGGGCGAACGACCGTTGGTGAACGCTTTGTGTTTTATCCGAACATGTCCGATCTTGGTCAGTATCGCTACCAGTTCAACGCCACTTCCGCGACGATTATCAAAACGTGGCTAAGTTGGCAGGTTACCTTCTCAGACGGTTATTTAAGCAATCCGCCATTCGGCATCAAGAGCAACGATTTGCTGCTCTCAACGGGCTTGCGTGTTGTCTGGGGTAAGAACAAACTATAGCCAATTTCCCGCCCAAGACTATGCTCCCTCAGGGAGCCAAGGAGGCTACGCGATGGGTTTTCTTGCTTGGATCGTGGTGGGTTTGATAGCGGGCTGGCTGGCGGGCCAAGTGATGAAGGGTGGTGGCTACGGAGTGCTCGTGGACATCATTCTGGGAATACTGGGCGGAGTCCTGGGCGGATGGATTTTCGGGATGCTGGGGATCTGGCCTGGAGGCGGAATGATCGGCTCGATCATCGTTGCGTTCGTGGGGGCGGTGATTCTGGTATGGATCACGCGCCTGCTCAAGAAGGCCTAAGCTGTCGCACGAAAAGGAATCGCGCTCCGGCAAGTGCTTGCTGGAGCGCGATTCGTCTTTACGGGGAAACTCTATTTAGGGCGCAACATTTTGCGCGTGCAATCCCTGTTTATGGCTGGCTACGTACCACTCCGCGGTGGGCAGCCGCAAGTATTTCAGACGCGTCTGTGCCTCCTCGACGCCTTTGGCGTTACCCAGTTTTTCCTGGGCCATGGCGAATTCCCGCACAACCAAAGGACAGTGCAAGTCCGCGGAAAGATGCTGGGCGGCTTTTTCGAAATCGCCGTTTGCGAATGCCGCGTAACCGCGCGCTGATTCATAGACGTTCTCGACAAGCATGTCGCGAGAACTTTCCGATAGGTGCGCCAGGCGATCCAAGGCGGCAGCGGCGGCGTCCTTTTGGTCGGTTTCCGTGGCCAGCCGCACTTGTTCGCGAAGCACATCGGCTAGTGCGGAATTGCGGTCGGAATCCAGCATGCCGGGAACGGGCGCGAGAAATTGCGTTTCCAGGCCTGCCAGGAGTTGGCGTTGGCTTTCCGCGTCTGGGGCGAGCAGCGCGCGGGCGTAGTCGATTTCAAACTGTGCTATCCGGTCTTTATCGGTGGCGGCCCTTTCAGAAAGGCGGGCCAGTTCCGTACGACCGGTCTTTGGGTCGCTGTTCCAGAAATTCACCAGCGCTTTCTGAAATTCAATATGCAAACGATCATGTGCGGTCGTGGCCATTTTCAGCGCGGTCTCATATTCCTGGCGTGCCTGAATGAAATTGCCCATCAATGTATAGGTGTCTCCGCGGCCGTATTGCGAAGTGATGTAAGTGGGCGAAATGCGCAACGCTTCGGCGTAGTGCGCCAGTGAGCCGGAATCGTCCCCGGCCATGCGCAAGACTTCGCCTAGCGAATCCTGAGGGTTCGCCTCGTTGGGAAGCACCGCGGCGTAGTGTTTCAGGTAATCAACGGCTTTTTGCGGGTTGGGGTCGCCGGACTCCACATAGGAGTAGCCCATCATATTCAGTGCCGGGGGAAAGTCCGGATCGAGTTCGAGCGACTTCGACCAGATCTGCATGGCGCGCTGGTAGTCACCCTGGAAAAAGAGCCATTCGCCAGCTAGATACAGAACGTGCTTGTCTTTGGGGCGACGCGCCAGAAGATCGTTCATCGCCGAAATTGCCGGTAGGACGTTGGCGTCCTGAACTCCGTTCAAAAAGCTGATCAGCAGGCATTCATCGTGCGTGCACTTGGTCGCCAGGGCTTTCGCTTTGGCGAGCACCTCCGGCGCAGGAGCGCTACGGCGTGCCGCGAACGCCCACACTGCGTAGGCGAGCGCGAACTTCGGGTCTGAATTTGTAGCCATTTCCGCGTGCATCATGGCCTGGTCGAAGCCCGCGTTTTCGTACTGGTCCAGGGCCATTTCCAGGTTCTCTTTCGCATCCTTGGATTTCGTTGATATCGCCAGGGTGCCGAAGAAGAATAATGTGCCGGGAGCAACCTTGACGGCGGACTTGGCCGTCACGGTCTTGGCCGGGGCGACATGGGCGGCTGGTTGCGCCGGGGCGGCTGCGGGAATCAAGCTCAGGCAGAGAAAGGGAAGCCAGCGAAGCAGATTCGGTTTCATGAGCGATCAACTCCACACTCGGTTTTTAGTCACATGGCGCGTACTGCACCAAGTTAGCGGTTGACTCACGGGCCGGATACTGGACCGACGGCCAGCTGTGCGCATTTGGCAAGCGGGCAGGCGACGGCAGCGATGATCGTGGCTGTCATCGTCTGGTTGGGCACACTGCTTTCAAGCAGCGCTTGTACGTGCCGTCCCCATTCCTGAAACTGGGGATATCCGCACGAAAGGTTTTGAACTATGAAAGACTCCCGCTCTCTCCGATCGCTTCAGCTGGCCGTCGTGGTGGGTATACTGTTCTGCACCGCTGCACCGCTTTTTTCAGCTTTGAAGAATTGGGCCGTGGTCACGTCAGCGGGAAGCAAACTGCAAGACGTTCCCATGGCTGATCTGGCGAAGTTGTGCAAAGGCACGCAAAAACAGTGGCCCGACGGCAAACCCTTCACCCTGGTGATTCACGGTCCGGACTCCGCCGATATGCGCTACGCCATCGAAAAGCTGTTCGGCGTGGAAGGCGCGAACGTGAAGCCATTGCTGGCAAAGGTCAATGAGACGCGGAAAGTTGTGGTAATCGTCGACAGTGATGAAGAGCTGTTTCGTGCCGTCGAAGCCATCCCCGGGGCCATCGGCTTGGTGGACGTCTATTCCATCAACAGTGCGGTGAAGGTGCTGCGTGTTGATGGCAAACTGCCGTTCGATCCGGGCTACGCGTTGAAGGGCAACTAAGCCGCAGGCACTTTCGTCTTCCCCTTAAAACAAACCGCACATACTGACTCCTGTTTAAACCTGCGGATTTGTCCCCGTCCAAAACCTGTACCGAAGTACAGGTTTTACACAGGGCGGTAGTACGAACAAACGGCGAAATCCACAATCAGGCTTGGCGCCCGAATATAGTGTCTAAAAACAATAAGATACATTTGACCAGTTCGGTATTGCCGGTACTATACGCCGGGTTTGCCCCCAATTTTGATGCCTCGGTACCATAGCCATCACCCCCCTTATCCTGTCTAATAGGACAGGTCAGATGCATCGGTCTTTTGGACAGGGCCCCGCATCTAAGGAAGCAGCAAAACCTGTACCGCCGCACAGGCCTGGTCAGTCGAAGGGGAGCAAAATGGCAAACAAAGCCAAAGACAACTGGCGCAAGTGGATGTGGATGTTCCTGGGTGTAATAGCGGCTCTACAACTCTATTTTGTGCGTGAGCTGTTGGCGGCGTTTGCGCTGTTCGCGCTTGGCTTTGCCGGAATTGCGGTCTGCCTAGCTTCCCTCTACCTGGCTCAGAAGGGCTGGGAATCCGGGGTGGCGCGGCTGGCTGCGAGCCAGAATTCCTGGGTGCTGGCGGCGCGCCGGGCTACGGCCGTTTCGGAGGAATGGGTACGCCGGCCGCTGCGTCGACCGGATTCGGAGCCGGCGCACTGACGATTGGGTTTGGAGTTTTGCCTGAGCATACCGATTCAGGGCTTACAGTTCGCTTAAGTAAGTAAGTCTTGAGTGCGGAAAAAAGAATGGGCCAGCCGTCCTGAGAGAGCGGCTGGCCTTTCTCTTTCCTTTCCCTCCATTACTTGTTACGCTGTGCGGCTTCCTGGAGGAAACCATGAAGGAATGGCGCCGCTCGGGTATCGGTCTGACTGCAGCTTGTCTATTGCTGGTGGTGGGGACGTCGCACGCGCAACAAGCCACCGCACCGCCCGCGAAACGCATCGCCATTCGCGCCGGCCGATTGATCGATGGCAAGAGCGAAGCGCCCATCATAAATGCCTTGATCCTGATCGAAGGCGACAAGATAGTCAGCGTCTCCGCTGGCGGCAATGCCCCTGCGGGCGCAGATCTGATTGACCTGTCGAAGCACACGGTGCTGCCCGGCTTGGTGGATGCGCACACGCATGTGTTGTTGCAGGGAGATGTCACGGCAGCGGACTATGACGAGCAACTGCTGAAGCAGTCCATCCCTTATCGGGCAATTCTGGGCGCGCGCAACGCCCAGATTGCGCTTTCCCACGGATTCACCGTGCTTCGGGATCTGGAGACAGAAGGCGCGATGTATGCCGACGTAGACGTGAAGACCGCGATCGACAAGGGCGAAATTCCAGGACCCCACATGCAAGTTTCCACGCGAGCGATGACGCCGACCGGGATGTATCCGTTGCTGGACTATTCCTGGGAACTGAAGGTGCCCAAGGGAGTTCAGTATGTCGATGGCGTCGAAGAGGCCCGCAAGGCGGTGCGTGAGCAGGTGATGTATGGCGCGGACTGGATTAAGTATTACTCCGACCACGGCTATTTTTACGGTCCGGGTGATGTGCTGCACAGCCACGTGAACTTCACGGACGAGGAAGCCAAAGCCATCGTGGAGGAAACGCACCGGCTGGGGCACAAAGTCGCCGCACACGCGATTGGCAGCGACGGAATCGCCGCAGCGCTGAAGGCTGGGGTTGATTCCATTGAGCACGGGGATGGCCTCACCGAACCGGAAATGGATGAAATGGTTCGGCGGGGGATCTACTGGGTTCCGACGATCATGGTGGGAGCGGCTGTGGCACCCGGCCGCGGCGGGAATTGGCCGAAGATGGTGGATACGGAAAAGGCCGCGTTCCAACTGGCGCTGAAGAAAGGCGTGAAGATCGTATTGGGCACGGACGCGGGGGGCTTCGATTGGAAGGGGCTGAACGAGGCCAAGGAATTTGAGTACTACGTTTCCTACGGCATGACGCCGATGCAGGCGATCCGCACCGCCACGACGAACGCCGCCGAATTGTTGGGCTGGAGCGACAAGATGGGAACGGTTGAGGCCGGGAAGTGGGCGGACCTTGTGGCTGTCTTCGGCGATCCGCTCAAAGACATCAGCGAATTGCAGCGCATGAAGTTTGTGATGAAGTCCGGCGCTGTCTTCAAGGACGACCTGCGTTAAGTCCATGGCCCCTAATTCGTTCCTTGTTCTCATTCAGAAAAAGGCGGCACCGCCGTCGACGTTAATGGACTGGCCTACGATGGCGGTCGACATGTCGGAACAGAGGAACAGCGCAGCTTGAGCAATCTCCATGGCTGTCTGGCCACGGCCCTGCAAAATCGAATTGAGAAATCCCTTCAACTGTTCTTCGGGGCTGAGGCCTAACTTTTCCGCCAGCGTTTTCCCCAGTTCCTTCGACATCACGGTTTCTGTCACCGGGCCAGGGCAAATCGCATTCACGCGCACACCTTGCCGTGACGCTTCCGCGGCCATCACGCGCGTCAGGCCAAGCAGCCCCGCTTTCGCCGCGGCGTAGGCGGAGCCCCATCCAAACGCCGATTTCGCGGACAGGCTGGAAATGTTCAGGATGACGCCGGACTTCCGCGCGTACATTTCCTGCAGCACGAGTTTGCTGACCACAAACGCCGCGCGCAGGTGCACCGCAATCACGCTGTCGAATTCTTCGAGAGGATAATCCTCCACCGGGACGACAGGGCCATAGTGCCCAGCGTTATTCACCAGGATGTCGATCCGCGCGAACTTCTCACGCGCGACGGCAACAACGTGAGCGCAATCCGCCTCGCGGGTCAGATCCGCCGTAACATAGGCCGCCTCGCCATGGGCGGCGACGATCTCTTTCGCAGTTGCAGAAAGTTCCGCCTCTGTTCGCGCGGCAAGAAAAACGCGGGCGCCTTCCTGCGCGAACAGCTTTGCCATGGCGCGGCCAATGCCGCGGCCCGAACCGGTAATCAAGGCCACTTTGTTTTGTAGGAGCATGCCCCGAAGATATCAGCCTGGCAGGGCACTTGCCAAACAGCGACCCAAAAAACGACTCCGGGAGTTGCGGCGAACCGCTGCTCCCGGAGTGTTCCTCGGAGTGTGGGGTTGAGCTACAACATCGACACGCCACGTGGCAGATACGCAGCTTCATTTGCCGCGACGCGCCTCGCTTGCGAAATTTCGTACAGCAGAATACCGGCCGCGCAAACAAACAATGCCGACAGGACCAAGTTGTCAAGCTTCGTCCAAACCGCAGCGGTCTCGACCTGAGAAGGAGACGCTATGGTGACAGACGCGCGCTGAGCATCAGTCGGGGTCACGACCGCAGTCGAAGTAGTCGTGCCGTACGCGGCCGGCGCTGGCTGGGCCATCCGCTCTACGTAAGGGCCGTCGGCAAACGGCGTTGGGTCCATTTCCTGCTGCGCATACGCGGAGCCCGCGAACAACATTGCTACTCCCAAACCCGCCAAGGTCATTACTTGCATCCGAATCATGTTTCTGAAGCTCATAAACCACCTCTCCCTGTTTTGTTTTCGCTGGACGCATTTAAGGAAAGCACCTCGCATGCCAAAGGAATTCGTTCGCCCCGTGCCAGTGATTGGGTCAGACAGCTCGTTGATTTCAATCAACTTGATGATGAATGGGAGAATGGCTGACCGCGGCTACGTCGGGAAGAAGGACAAGGCGGCCCTATCCATTCGGATATTCGGAAGGCGTTCAGGAGACTCGAAAATTGGACTGCTGGAGCCCAAAAGATTTCGCTTTTGGCCAGATGCCGTTAACTCACAGAATAGAAGCGAGTTAATGGAGACGTAGCGCGCATGGCTGGCGCAAACCACAAAGATAGGGTGATACGTTCCGATCGTGTAGTCGCACTATCCTTTCGGATAGTTCCGCTGGTACTGACCGCGACTTGCGGCTAGAATCTTGCCGCCAGCGACGTGTGTCGTAACTGCTGGAGACGTTGCATGAAAGGCCCCGCTGTGCAACCCAAGATTCTGGCCTTGAGCGGCCCGTTGCGGAAAACTGAATTTTCGCTGGAAGTCACAGTCTGCATCGGCAGCGCTTCCTCCAGTGCCATTCGTCTGCACGACGCTGCGGTCTCACCGCAGCACTGTCGGATTGCGGCGGAGAATGGGCGATTTATCCTGACGGACCTGGCAAGCACGGCAGGCACGTTCGTCAACGGCATGCCGGTGACACAGTGCGAGCTGGACTCCGGCGATCAGATTGCTGTCGGAGATTCAGTGTTTTTGTTCCAGACCGATGTCTCGCGGGCAATTTCCAACCCCTTGCAGCTGGATGACGAGCTAGGCGAAAAGCCGCCCCTCCAGGAAATTCACCAGGAAGGGCTGTTGTACCTCAATCCGGAATCATTAGCGGCATTGCCCCAGTCGGAACGGCTGTCGCGAAACTTGAGTGCGCTGTTGCGAATCAGCGCGGCGATTGGGACGATTCGCGACATGCAATCGGTGCAATGGGCGTTGCTGGGTATGATTTTCGACGTGATCCCGGCGGAACGAGGCGCCGTGATACTGGTCAAGGATTCTTCGCTGGAGATTTTGTCGCATGTGGCTTGGGACCGCGCTGCCGGACCTGACCAGCCTGTCCACGTCAGCCAGGCGCTGCTTCGCAAGGTGATCGAAGAGCGGGTCTTCCTGCTCGAAGCGGACTCTGCCGCAAACGCCAGTCAACAAGTCCACGCGGCGTCAGTGCTTTGCGTTCCCCTGGTTGCGGCCCATTCGCCCATCGGGATCATCTATCTGGAGTCCACCAATCCGTCAACGCCGTTCACCGAGGATGATTTGCAGCTTGCTTCCGCGATTGCCGGGCTGGCCGCCATTGCCATCGAAAACGCGCGGCAATTCGAATCGCTGGGCATTGAGAATCAGCAATTGCGCGCCCAGGCCAGCCTGGAACACGACATGGTGGGACGCAGCTCCCGCATGCGCGAGGTTTACCAGTTCATCGAGCGCGTCGCGCCCAGCGATGCGACCGTCCTGATCTGCGGCGAAAGCGGAACCGGCAAAGAACTCGCCGCTCGCGCGATTCACAACAACAGCAACCGCAAGAGCCACCCATTCGTGGCGTTGAATTGCGCTGCGATCTCCGAAACCCTTCTGGAAAGCGAGCTGTTCGGCCACGAGAAAGGCGCCTTCACCAGTGCCATTGCGCAGAAGAAAGGCATGATCGAAGTCGCGGAGGGCGGCAGCTTGTTCCTTGATGAGATCGGAGAACTGTCGCCAATTCTGCAGGCGAAACTTCTTCGCGTGCTTCAGGAGCGTGAATTTACGCGCGTTGGTGGAACCCGTTCGATCAAGATCAACGTCCGTTTTCTCGCCGCGACCAACAAGGACTTACAGAGAGCCGTGAAGGAAGAAAAGTTTCGCGCCGACCTCTTCCACCGGCTGAATGTTATTTCCCTGGTGCTTCCGCCGCTGAGGGAACACGCGGAAGATATTCCCGTGCTGGCCGAATATTTCGCCGCGCGTTATGCCAAAAGGTGTAATCGGGTGCTTAGAGGAATCTCGCCCGCAGCAAGCGCCAGTCTGCGGTGCTATACATGGCCCGGAAATGTCCGCGAACTTGAAAACGCGATGGAACGCGCTGTGGTCATCGGCTCGTCCGACATGATTTTGCCGGAGGATCTGCCGGAACCGTTGCTCGAGACATCTTCTCCCGGCACCGGCGAGACACCCACGAAGTACCACAACGCAATTCGCAATTTGAAAAAGCAGCTCATCATGGAGGCTCTGGATCAGGCCGACGGGAGTTTTACGCAAGCGGCGAAGATCCTGGGCGTTCATGCCAACTACCTTCACCGGCTGATCAAAAATCTGGATCTGCGCCTAGCATTGAAGAGGAAGCAAGGTCAGCTGTAGCTCACAGTCAAGAGTTCGAAGCTCAAAGTAACAAGCTGGCAGCCATTCGATACTTTCGTTGATTCCCTCAAGATAGAAGCGCCCACCGAAACTGATCGCCCGGAAAATTCGAGTCTGCTGTCTGCACTACCGGGGTGCGCCCCATCGCGGGCAGAACAGTAGGCTGGTGAAGAGGTTAGCAGCCCTGGACCGACGAAGCGCAAGGGTGTCGTGAAAGAGCAGAACGAAATCAAGGTGAAACGGACCGCCCCATCAGAACACACTCTTCTGGACCGCTCCGCGGTGTTTCTGCAGATGTGGCCGAGTATCAGCGCCTGGTATTCTCCGGTTGGATTTGCCGTTGCACGGTTCATTGCACTGGGTCCTGAAATCCTCCTGTGCTGGCCATCAGTTCCTATTTGCCCGGAGTTATCAACTATATCCAAGGGTTCACCGATCCCAGTCTCCTGCTGATCGCTCTGCTTCTTCCTACCGCGTATGGGACCGCCGGCCTGTTCCTGCGCCAGCGCCTCAACGAAGATTCCCGGCTCCAGAGCATTCGTGACGTAATGAATCTTCTGGCGACAGCGCTGTTTGCTGCTGCGGTCAGTGCGTCGGCAGGTACGCAAATTCTGATCTGGGACCGCAACATTCGTCGAGCGGACTTTGCGCACGCGGCATCCAACTGGTGGGTCGGCGACGCCGTTGCGCTCGCTAGCCTTACCCCGTTTCTGCTGCAGTTTGTTCTGCCGGGCGTGCGGCGATATCTCGGTGTGGGTAAGACCGAGCCAAAATCAGGCCGCATTCATCAGGCGTTTAACCTCTACGTGAACCTCACTTTGGCTTGAGGTCCTTCAGCAAATGATTGACAGCCTCCTGCGCCTGGTACGGTGAAATCGTGGTTTTGTTGCTCATGGATTTTTGGCTGATGGCACGGTACGCTAGTTTCTTTGGATTGCGCAGCGCCAGATCGATCACGAAGGTCCCTTCGCTGATGCGCACGTTCTGGAATTCCATTTCGGGCGGACCCCAACCCCAGCCCCAGCCCCATCCGGGGTAGACGGTCTGCACGGTAGCATTGCGCGCTTTCACCGCGACGTGATAGTCCGCCAGAAAATCCGCAGCGGCTGGATCATTCACCTGCGCCAACCCCTTGGATTTCAGGGCATGCTCGATGGCCTCTTTCAGCTGATTGCGATTTGCCTCGGTATTCCAGTCGCGGTTGCTCTCCAAGTGTTGCGGAGGAGGAGGCGGCGGGGCGGGATTCGCGATCACGTCGCGCGAGACGACGGGTCTGCCGGTTTGTGCAGCGGTTCCCACGGGTCGCCAGGCCCAGGTCATGCCTTTCGCAATATGAATGTCGGGGTCGCGAATCACCTCAACGTTGTCGTCACAGCCACCCAGAACCAGTCCGCCCAGTAAGACGCCGGCGAACAGTACTCCTGTTGAACGACGTTTTGCCAAGTCCACGTAGCGTACCTCCACACTATTGGAAACACGGGAGCGACAAGAAAGTTGGGCCTATTTGCGGATATTTACTTGGCTGCGGGAGCGGCCCAATCGGCGGGCGGAAAGACGACCGGCCAGAAATTCGGAGCGGGATGGTCGAATTCGAACGCAATATTGTAGAGTTCCAGGCCGGAATCTTCGATGCGGACCACACGACAGCTCATCTCCGCGCCGCTGCGGGGGTTCGTCAACAGAAAGGATTGGCCCACGTGAATGTGCGACTTCATTTGCAGCAGCCCGCCGTGGGCATTGACCACCTGGGTGTGGGCCTGCACCTGTCTTTGGTGACGTTCCTCGTCTTCCGCCAGCACAATCACGGACATACGTAGCAGCACGCGTTCACTGCGGCGCCGGTTTTGTCCTTCGGCCATAGGATACCCTTACGCTCGAATAGGGCATTTTAACCGCGAAGTGGGGCGCTGGGAACTGTCCCAAATGCCAGTAGGACCTATTTATTTGGTCAAGCGGAGCGCGCATGCACGGGAATGATGGCTTTGGTATGATAGTATTTTGAAAATTCAGCAGCTTAGGAACAAGATGGCGACACAAACTGAAGCTAAGATCCTGCTTCGCGTACGTCCCCGGGGTTTTTGCGCGGGTGTGGTTCGCGCGGTAGACATAGTTGAACTGGCACTGGAAGCGTATGGCGCTCCGGTGTACGTCCACCATGAGATCGTTCACAACACCTATGTGGTGGAACAACTCCGCAGGCGCGGAGCGATCTTCGTCGAAGCGATTTCGGAGGTTCCCCACGGCGCCGTGTTGGTGTTCAGCGCCCATGGGGTACCGCCAACCGTACGCGGGGAAGCGAAAGAACGCCAACTGCGCGTGATTGACGCCACCTGTCCGCTAGTGACAAAGGTACACCTGGAAGCCCTGAAGTTTGCGCGCGAGAAGCGCACTATCATTCTGATCGGACACCGGGATCACCAGGAAATCGTGGGCACGTCCGGTGAAGCGCCGGACCGCACTTTGGTGGTGGATTCGGTGGAAGCAGTCGATGCTTTGCAGGTTGAGGATCCCGACAAACTGGCGTTCCTGACGCAGACCACACTCAGTTTGTACGATACGCAGGAGATTGTGACGCGTCTGAGGCAGAAGTTCCCAAAGATCATCGGTCCGGCCAGCGACGATATTTGTTATGCGACGCAGAACCGACAGGAAGCGGTGGAACAGGTTGCCAAGGATGTCGACTTGATCCTGGTGGTGGGCTCGCAGAACAGCTCGAACTCCAACCGCCTGGTGGAATTGGCGCAGCGCTTGAATCGTGAAGCACAGTTGATCGATTCCGCCGAGGACATCGATCCGCGGTGGCTGGAGGGCGTCAAGAGCGTGGGCCTGACAGCCGGCGCGTCCGCCCCGGAAGTGCTGGTGGAACAAGTGAGCGAACGGCTGGCACAGTTTGGGTTTACCGATCAACGGGATCTCGACTTGATCCGCGAGGACGTACGCTTCACACTGCCTGCGGAACTGGCGACCATCGCTCCCGCTCCCCGGAGTTAGCTCTGGGGCGATCGAAAGATTACTTTGCCGGGCAGGGAATCGAACCGGCTGGAGTCGCTGTAACCCGGCAATTACCGACTGCAGGAAAAGGAGCGTACCTTGGCGGTCAAAATCGTCCGTCAGCCGAATAAGCTTGCCTTGATCGGCGCACCCTCAAGCGCCGCTGGATTTTTTCCCGGAACCGAGAAAGCACCTGCGGCCCTTCGCGCCGCGGGCATCGTTGAAAAGCTCCAGTCCATCGGATACGAAGTAACAGATTATGGAGATTGCGCGCCGCGGCTGTTCGCCGAAGACGAAGAACACAAACGCGCGCGAAACTTGCCGGAAATTGTGGCGTTGCTGAACGACTTGAAACCACGCGCGGAGTTAGCGGTAAAATCCGGCGCGCTGGTATTGCTGCTGGGCGGAGACTGCGCGCAGAGCATTGCATTGTTGACCGGCGCGCGGCGCTACTATCGCCACGTGAACTTATTGTGGTTTGACCGCGACGCGGATTTGAATACGCCTGCCAGCACGCCCTCGGGGCGGCTTGATGGCATGGTTCTCGCCAGCATCATCGGTCGCGGCTCACCAGAGTTGGTGCGTTTCTGGGGCGAACCGCCGCTGGTTCGCGAGCCTGATACACTGATTTTTGGTGTGCATCGCATCGATCCGCCGGAACAAGAATTCCTGGATCACTCGCCCATGCGTCATATCCTGGCGGCGGGCGTCCAGTCAGTGGGCGCGGAAAAAGCAGCGAGTAACGCGATTGCACAGTTGCACGCGGACGTACGCGAATTCGTGTTGCATCTGGATTTGGACGTGATCGCGCAGGAAGAATTCCCTGCTACGAATGTGCCGGGCAGCGGCGGACTCTGTTTCGCCGAAACGCAAACGGCCCTGACCGAATTTGCCAAACACAAAAATCTGCTCGGGCTGGACGTCGCACAATACAATCCGGAAAAGGATGCGGATGGCAGCGCCGCAAGAAAAGTGATCGATCTGCTTGCAGAAGTGCTTTCCGCGCGGCTTTCGGCGTTAGCTAGCCCCCCGGCACCGGCTACCACGGAAGAGACGCCATCGACGACGGCGTAAGGCGCTAAAAACAACAAACGAGGCTGTAGCTAGGACGGTGCCGGCAATCCTGGTCGCGAGGATTCTCGTGTGCGCGCGAGACTTTTCTTCTCGGGTTCAGGTTTAAAGACGGAAGCGCCGTGGAACTTGCCGAAAGACCCTACATCCTATTCCGATCGACGTCGCATCGTAGCACTCTATGGGGTCGTGGCTTACGGAATGAGAAGGGGCATGTCCGTTAGATTTACATGAATTCTGGTACAGACCGGGGCGATGTGGTCGGCGTAAAAAAATGAGTCGTGGTTATTGGGGGATGATTTGTGACCAGTCGAGATAGTGGGATTGATGTCAAGTTTCGGGACAAGTACAAGCCCTCTATCCGTGTGTGCCTGGTGGTGCAGAACCGGTTGTTACGCGAAACCATGGCACGCCTTTTCCAGAAGAAACCGGGAATCATCGTGGTTGGGAAGGAATGCTCCGTAACCAAACTCCCCGAATCTGCGGGAGAGCCCATCGATGTTCTTTTGATGGATTCCTTGAAGGCCGCATGCGCTAAGGATTTGAAGGAAACTCCGCCGTCGCACCAGCAGCTTCCCAAAGCGATATTTTTTGGGATGGACGACGATCCGGAATGTTTCTTGCGCGCCATACGAAACGGGGCGCGCGGCTATTTGCTGAAGGACGCCTCTGCAGAGGAAATTGTATCCGCGGTTCGCCGAGTTGCGGAAGGGGAGGCCGTCTGCCCGCCAAAATTGTGCCGCTTGTTATTTGAGCGTGTTGCGCGCGAAGAAAAGCCTCTTCGCGAACGCGCCGAAAAGACCCGTGGAGTAAAGTTGGGGCTCACCTACCGGCAGCGTCAGTTGATGGCCCTGGTGGCCCAGGGAATGACGAACAAAGAGATCGCCGGCAAATTGAATCTCTCCGAATTTACGGTGAAGAATCACATCGCCCGGGTGATGAGGCAACTGAATGCGGACAGCCGTCACGAAGCCGCAGTTCTAATTCATGCGGAACACTCCGTGGGCGCTCTCAACTAACTAACTCAAGTCGTCAAATAAGACGACATGGTGTCATGCAAAGAAAAAGCCACTTCTTTGGCGGTGCCGCGAAAGTGGCCTTTTCGCGCAGTCAAAATAAATGGTTCTACGAGCGGCGTCGCTTCAGCAGCAGTGGCACAGCGCCAATGCCAAGAAGAAGCAGGCTCGCTGGCTCCGGAGCCGCGATGCCGCCGATCGGTTGGCCGTTCACGGTGACTCCGTCGACTGCCAAGCCAGAGTCAAAAAGTTCATCGTCCCAGTTGGTGACGCCGAACAGCAGGAAGTAGCTGCCAGCGGTTCCAATCGTGAAGCTGGAACTCGCCCAGCCAGTGGTGCCGCAGCCCTGAGTTGGGCCGAGGAAGCAGGCTCCGGAAGATGAACCTAATGGCGACCACATCGTGAGTCCGGGTTGGATGGTGAGCATCGAGGGATTCAGCGTGCCCACCGGTACCGGCATGTTCGATCCAGGAATCGTGTTTCCGCCGGGAGTCGTGCGCGCCGTGGCGAGCAGCGCCACCGGGGCGTTTGCGGAATTAAAAAGCTCTGCCCAAGCGTAGTCAGAGACGATAAAGCCGTCAGTGGTTGTGTAGTTAAAGTCGAAGTTCAACAGGCTGTTAGCGTCTGCCGCAAACGTAATGGTCTTGAGCGTGGACCCGTTGGTCGAGCTGCCCCGTCCCCCGGCACCCGTAACACCTGCAAGGCCTCCGACACCGGCGATGCCCCCATTTGTTGAAATCCATTCATAAGCAGGATTGCCTGCTGGTGAAAGTGGTACGACTCCGTCCGCCCCACTCGAACCGCAACTGCCAGTGCAAGTCCAGCCGGCCGGAATCGAAGATGCTGCGATAGCTCCTGACAAGCAGAGCGCGAGCGTGATTACGAACATAGTTGCAACAAGGTACGGCGCGAGCCTTGAAGACCAAAGCTGAATCACAGTCTTTTCCTTTCAACGATGAATAGAAACGCGAGGACCGCATCTGCTTTTGCAATTGGCTCGCCATCTAAAGGGCGCATTACAGTCGTTTAGCGGCTTCTAAGTTGTTGGTTTTTGATAGGGATAGAGCCAGAACAACGGCGGGCGCGCGTCGGGTCTTCTAGTACCGCGCGATCGGGGTGTAAAGTTTTCTCCCAAGTGGAAGGACCAGGGTGTAGGTGTGCAAATGGCTGTATACAGTAGATACCTCAGAGCTTAGCGGGAATTCCCTGTAGTTCGCAGGTGCGAAAAGCACACGGCGCGGAGTGCGTCGGCGGCGTCCGGAAGATGTTCGTGCATGCGCAACTCCGCCTCCTTGCCTAGCCTCTGCCCGGCCAGACGGGTTTCGTGAACCATCAAGGTGCAGCCAAAGCACGACGCCATCACAGCGGTGCGCTTGCGGTGTTGGGCGAAGCGACAACGCCGCATGAGGGAATTTCTCCGAGTGACCCGGACTGGACTCGCTATTTCGCAATGGCCGAAGAGCTAGATATCCCACCGGGGATTCAAATAGGATCGGCTCCGCCGGGCACGCCGAGCTTTTTTGCGACTACGAAATACGCCGACCAATATGGCGACCCCTTGGTGCTGGCTGAAGCGTTGGCTCGCCATTCGAAATTGCGCGCGTATGTGCTGCACCGGGGATGGCCGCACGTCAAAGGAGTGATTGCGTTGATGTTGGCGCATCCGCAACTCTATGTGGATATCAGTATGATTGACTGGTATCTGCCGCGCGAGGAATTTCACAGATATTTGCGGCCAGTGGTCGAAGCCGGCTTCGCAAAACGAATCATGTTCGGCTCCGACGAGATGATCTGGCCCGACGCGATCAAGCTGGCGATCGACGGGGTTATTTCGGTGGATTTCCTCAGCCCCAAACAGAAGCGCGACATTTTGTACAACAACGCGGCGAGATTCCTGTGTTTTGATCCTGCCAGCATGACGGTGCGGTAGCGCCTGTCCGTGCATCAATTAATCGATGTATTCAATTCGATAAATCGATGGATTGAATCGCCCTGACAGGAGCAGCGAAAGCCCTAAAATAGGAAGAGCGGGCGGCGGGCTCTGGTTGAGCCAGTGAAGCCGTCAAGTGGAGCGTGATGAAACCTCGATTGCAAGTGATGAAGTTTGGCGGCACGTCTGTAGGAGACGCGGTGTGCATTGCGCGAACGGCGCAGATTATCGCCAAGGGCACTCGCGAAAAAGCTTGCGTGGCGGTGGTTTCCGCCATGAGCGGAGTGACCAACCGGCTGATCGAAGTGGCGAATAAGGCGCAGACGGGCAACGTCCAGGAAGCGGTGGACGCCATCGAGGGTTTGCGCGCCCAACATGAGGCAGTGCTGCTAAACCTGACCCAGAACGACGCGGAACGCTGCCAGTTGCGAAAAAAAATCGACGCGGTGCTCGGCGAAGGCCGGCGCTTGTGTGAAGGAACGGCCTTGCTGCGGGAGTTGACGCCACGCACCTTGGATGCGATTTCCAGTTTGGGGGAAAGGCTCTCGGCGCCGCTGGTCTCGATGTCCGTTAGAGAACTGGGATTGCCAAGCGAAGTGATCGAAGCGACGGAATTGATTGTGACGGATGCGTTCCATGGCGGCGCCGAACCGCAAATGGGTGCGACGCAGGAAAAATCTCAGGCACGCCTCTGGCCGTTGCTCGTAAAGGGCATTGTGCCGATCGTGACAGGATTCATCGGCGCGACGGCGGGCGGCCAGTTAACGACGCTGGGACGTGGCGGATCGGATTACTCGGCGACGATCCTGGGTGCTGCCATCGGCGCCGACGAGGTGATCATCTGGACGGACGTGGACGGTGTGCTGACAGCGGATCCTCGGTTGGTGAGCGAGGCACAGACGATCCCGATGATTTCCTACCGCGAAGCGGCGGAACTGGCGTATTTCGGTGCGAAGGTGCTTCACCCAAAGACGCTGAAGCCGGTGGTGCAGGCGGCCATACCGGTGTGGATCCGCAACAGCTTTCAGCCGGAACGACTGGGAACGCAAATTACGCCGGTGGGACGGGGCGGCGTTGGCGGGGGCGTAAAAGCGCTGACGGCGATTCGGGATGTAGCGCTAATCAGCGTGGGCGGACCGGGGATTGTGGGCGTCCCGGACGTGGTAGGCCGAACATTTTCGACCACAGCGGAAAAGCGCGCCAACGTGCTGCTGATCTCGCAATCGTCCTCGCAAAACGACATCTGCTTCATCGTGTCCGCCGCGGACGCGCAAACGACGGTCGACGCCATGAAGAAAGAATTCGCCAATGACTTGGCGCACCAGACCGTGGAGCACATCACCGTCGACCCGAACATCGCGATTGTGGCGGTGGTGGGCGAGAAAATGCGGGGGATACCCGGAATAGCCGGGCGCACGTTTAATGCGCTGGGCCGCGAGAGCATCAATATTATTGCCATTGCGCAGGGATCTTCGGAATCCAACATCTCTTTTGTGATCGAGGGAAAAAACGTGAAGGCGGCGTTGCTGGCATTGCACCGCGAGTTCCAACTGGAAAAACCCAATGGCGCGTAGGTTGCATTAGGGGTTCGTCCGCATCAGACGCAACGCGATTCCTTGTTCGAATGGCGGGCCTTCCAGGTGTTTTCCCCTGTCGCGGTGCTGAAATCTCTCTCGTTTTGTCGTTTCCCCAGTGGACACATTGATCCACTCTGCTGCGTAGTCACCTGGGGGAAGATTGCGAAGACGCTGCCGCCTGAGAGCATGAAATTCCAGGCCTGGCGCAGGTAGGCAGCGTCCGCATGGCCCAGGAATCCAGTTTCGTCATAAGAGAGAGCGGTCCATAGTTAGAGCGCGCGGCCTCCGGATAGGCATAGTGAAAATTAATGATGCTTACGCCAGGGAGGAGTTCTCGCGCGGAGGAATAAAAATTGCAGTAATTTTGCGCGACAAGCTGCTTGTCGGGAAGGGATGACTCTTCACTAGTGATCCAATCCATGACGCGAGACTGCCACGCGAGTGACAGCGCGTCAGCAACCTCCACCGAATTGGGGAATGTGTCGCGACCGGGAGGTCGAAGATAGGGATTGATCACCACGGCCGGTGCCGGGCGGTGTGGATCTCGAAGATGACACTGTCGAAAGTATTGGCCCCGCGAACGAGTTTGCGGACATATTGCTCTTGAAACTTGAGAGCGTTCTTTTTGGGTGTATGGATTTTGTGCCAGTCAAGCGAATCGGTTGAGTGGACGTGGTTCGCGGGGGTCAGGGCGCTGATGTTCCACTGCGCTTCATCGTAGTGAGAAGAGAAAAGCGTGATTTCAACGACGATGTCGCGCTTGACTGCTTCTGCCCTACGCTTGAGCTCGCAAGAGCAATTGGATAGGTGCCCAGTCGGTTGACCAAATGGAATAACGGGCACACCCCTCATGATTTCTGACTTCATTCAGGCCGTTGTGACTTTAGTCGCCCACTGGCGACTTGGCGGCCGGGTCACATAGGAGACGGCGAGGAGCAGCAGCAATATGAGCGGCATAAATGCCACGGGGCCATCTTTCGCCAGATAGTGAGCAACGCATGCCGAGATCCACGCGAATGTGAATCCGGCATAGGCCCACTCTTTAAGTTTGACCACGCCGGGAATAACGAGGGTGATCGCGCCAAGGAGTTTCGCGATCCCAAGAATAATGCGCAGGTGCTGCGGATATCCCACGTGAGCAAATCCCTGAACTGCCTGCGGGCCGCCGGAAAGGTAAACGAATGCAGCAAACACCGACATCACGGCGACCAGACCAGTGCTGAGCCAATAAGCTATTTTGCGCGCCATGAGTTGTGTTCTCCTCCCTTAAACAAGAGTAAAAAACGGGCGCCGTCCTGTCGAAGTGTCGAAAAACGCCATCGAACACTTCTCGTTGGAGAAATCCGAGCACGGTCGCCTGCCGATTCTGCTCGAATCGCCGGCTAGTCGCAACTTATTATCGGACCACACGGCTTGTCTTAGTGGCCGTGCTTATAAAGCTTTTCCCCGACGGGAATTTCGATCTGCAAGCGGTTTCCAGGCAAGGGAAGAGGGCAGGTGGTGAAGGAATTGTAGGCGCAAGGCGGATTGTAGGCCTCGTTGAAATCCAATTCGACGGCGCCATCCTTGGGAACCTCGGTATCCAGAAAACGTGATGCGGGATAGGTCAACTTGCCGCTAGTGAGATCGCGAAACACGATAAACAGCCCTGGAGCTGAATCATTTTCCTCCGCGTCCAAGCGGATCGTCTGCCCTTTCAGGGAAAAACTGACGTAGCCGATGACTTTCAGCTTGATGGCATCGCCCAACACGTTTTGCGAGTCCAGCTCTTTTGGCGCCGGGTAGGAGACAAATTTCGCCGTCACGTGATAGGCGGGATCGATGGGAAACCAATTGAGGCCAGTGAAATTCTTGCGCAGTTGCGAATTCTTGTCCTTCATGCGGATGGCGAAGCGGCCGCCGCTGGCGTGCACGAACAATGTCAGATCGCCCACAACAACGCGATCTTCGCGGGAGTCAGGGTACAAGTCCGCGGTTTGTACGGGCTTTCCGTTCATCGTCGCGGCCACGCCGGGATTCAGGCGCACCGATGTCTTGCCGTCATGAAAACTGAAAACTCCAGCGAACGCGGGAGCGCCAGCCGGCAGAACGATGTTGTTTTTTGGATCAGAGCCGAAACTGTTTTCGCCTTCGTGCATCCAGAAAAGGCCCGCGACTGTAAGCCACCCAGTGTCAGAGGTGAGTTTGGCTTGGTAATCATGGCGCCACTTCTCGACCGATTGCTGGTAATTCGCATCATTGGCGGCCGACACGTGGAAGCTAAGAAGTGCGACCAGCGCAAAGACCACGGCGCGTTTGCTCGTCATTGAAGTCGTTATGAATCGCCTCATCCGCGTCCTCCATTCGAAGCACGAATCATAGCCACGCAATTATTTCAAGGATGGGAAGCCATCCGTTTGCGATGATAGCGAGCCAGCCCCAGCCAGGAAAGGCTGAGCGCGCCGACAAATCCGTATTGCGAGATTTCCTCGGGAGACAGGGTGGCGCTGGCTTCGCGGGTGACTTCGCCAACAAACGCTTCCATGGCTTGCTGCTCATCGTGGCCGGCGCCAAGGATCCGCGCAGCGAAATCGCTCCAATAGTGCAGGCGTTCGCGATACTGGGCGATGTGGCGCGCGGGTTGATCGGAGAAACCGAAGTGTGTGAGGAACAGTTGCCGCGGCTGAAGTTTTCCGATGGCTTCGAGCGAGGCGTCCCAGAGCTCCAGCTGAATATCCGGTGGAGGAGTGGCCGGAAGAATGAATGGATGTCCTTCAATGCAGATGCCGGTGGTGTCGCCGACGAACGCGACGCCTTCGGAAGGGTCAAAGTAAGTGACATGATGCGACGCGTGTCCCGGCGTATAGAGCACCTGCAATTCGCGCGCGCCGAACGAAAGAGTCTCGCCGCCCTTGAGCACGTGGAGATTTTTCTTGGGTACAGGCAGAAAGTCGCCGAACAGACGCCTCATATCGTTGCCATAAAGGCGTTGGGCACTGGCGAGCAGATTCGAGGGGTCGGCCATATGATCTGCGCCGCGCACGTGAACATAAACCTGCAGATGAGGATTTTCCTGGACAAGGGAACCGGTGGCGCCAGCGTGGTCAAGATGAATGTGGGTCAAAAAAATGGCTTGCAGGTCACCGAGGGAGCAATGGTGAACAGCAAGCTGCTCCCGAAGATTCTCGATGGTCGACGCGGGACCCGGGTCGACGAGCGCACGAAAATCCTGGGACAGCAGCAGCGCGGAGGCAATGGCACGCGGCCGGCCTTGCCAATCCAGATCCAACGGGACGATGGAGTTCATAGGAGGAAAAATAGTGTAACGCAAAGAAACCAGCGAATGCAGAAAATGGCGCTTCGCGGGATCGGGAGGAGGGTGTGGGGAAGTTCAAGGAAACACTTGCAGAATGATGAACTTGTGGAATATGCTTTGGGGCACTGCGGCTGGTGTCGATCTGTAGCTCGCGTCCCGCGAGAGATTCAGTCGCAATACCGCCCATTGAAGAGGAAGAACAAGTTGAGCGCTGCGTACTGCCATGCGTCTTCCGTCCAGCGCAGCGGGAAGCTTAAAGGTGAAGACGCATGAGATACACGGGTTTCTTAGGATCGAATTCAGGGAGGAATACTATGCGCAAATGGTGTGCAACTGTGGCAATGGGCGTTTTGTTTGCTCTGCCACTCTGTGCGCAGCAGAAAGATGCGAGCACAGCAAGTAAGAGCAATACTTCGTCGGAGAATACCGCAACAACCAACGCCACAGCGGGCGACTTCAGTATCGCCCCAGCATCGAGCAGCTTGTTCCCGATGCCGGCAGCCGCGGCAGCCAGGCCAGCGGATATTTTCTCGGATTGGGACAACAATCCGTGGAACCGTCATGCTTGGGGCCTTCTGACGCCCAAGTATGAAATCGCGGGGATGTTTCAGTACGTGAACTTCTGCCCGTGTTCGTTTAGTAATTGGAACAGTTTCGGGGCCACAGGATCGTTCACCTACAATGCCAGTAAGTATTTGGGCCTCAACGCCGAGTATGGCGCCTACCATTTCTCTCGTAGCATCTTCGTGCTCAACGGAACCGACTACACGGCCACCAGTATCAGCGGCAGCTTCCAGACCTGGCTGTTCGGTCCCCGGTTGAACTTGCGGCGATTTGATCATTTCGTGCCATTCGTCGAATTCATGGTTGGCGCCGCACGGGGCGGACCGCAGGTTACAGGAAGCAACACGCAGAACACCTTCGCATTGGCGGCAGGAGGCGGCGTGGACGTGGTGCTCCTGAAGAATTTGTCCTGGCGGTTCTTTCAAGCGGATTACCTGATGACGAACTTCACCGGCCCGCTGATGAACCCACAGGGTCGGCAAAACAACTTTCGCATCGGTTCAGGACTGGTGTTGCGCTGGGGCTATCCGCCCGCGCCGCCGAAGCCCAATCATCCGCCAGTTGCAGCTTGCTCCGCGGATAAGCCCTCGGTCTATCAGGGCTCTAACGACGTCATTGGCATCCACGTGAATGCCACCGACGCAGACAACGATCCGCTGACCTACGCTTATACGGCGACGGGTGGAACAGTGGAAGGAACCGGCCCCGACGGACGTTGGAACTCCAGCGGACTGGCGATCGGCTCTTACACGGTGAACGCCAAGGTCGACGACGGCCGCGGCGGCACCGCTACTTGTTCTGCCGACGTGCAAGTGACCAAGCGGCCCAACCGTCCGCCGGTCATCTCCTGCGCACCGGAACGCAACCCGATTCTTGCCGGCGAGCGCGTAGCCATCAATTCCACCGCCAGCGATCCCGATGGCGATCCAATCACCTACAGCTACTCGGCTTCGGGCGGCCAGATTTCCGGCACCGGCGCAAGCGCGCAATTTGACTCCACCGGTCTGTCGGCAGGCAGCTACACGGTAACCTGCACGGCTGACGATGGTCAGGGCGGCAGCACCAGCGCCACCACCAACGTTGACGTTCAGAAACCGGCACCGCCACCGCAAGCTACCAAGGTCGGCGATTGCGGCTACAACAAGGTCGGCGCATCCCGCTTCGACAACGCTTGCAAGCGCGTGGGCGATGACGTGGCCCTCCGCTTGAACAGCGACCCCAACGCCAAACTCGTGATCGTGGGTTATGCGGATGGCAAGGAACCCAAGGCCGCCAAGCTGGCAGAACAGCGCGCTGAACTCGCGAAGAAGTACATCGTCGAGAAAGGTATCGACGCTTCGCGGATCAGCACTCGCACTGGCACGGCATCGACCGAGAAGGGCTCCGAAAAGGACAACCGTCGCGTCGAGTTCGTGCTCGTACCGGAAGGCGCGACGTACTAAGAAACTCGGGGCGCGAAACGAGTGTGCGTAGCTCGTGGCATGCCTTGAAGACAAAACATCAACCGGGCTCTCCGAGAAGTATTCGGAGAGCCCGTTTTTTTGTGGGCGATATCTCAGCGAGGAATAGTCGTGAAAGCACGAATCTGCATCGCGGGTCTGCTGTTGTGCCTGTGCCTGGGATCGACCGCCGGAGCGCAGCGCTGGCAGCGGCTGGGTCCGGAAGGCGGCATGGTGGTGTCGCTGGGAACCGGCGCTCGTGAGGTCGTCTACGCAGGCACTGCGGACGGGCATGTGTTTGCCAGCGAAGCTGCCGCCAGCCATTGGGAATTGCGAGGGCGTGTTGGCACGCGGACCGATGCGGTCGTTTCGCGCCTAGTCAGCGAGCCGGGCGCGACTGGCCGGCTGTTCGCCGCCGTGTGGTATCAGGAGGCTGGAGCGGGTGGAGGTGTGTTTCGCAGCGACGATGGAGGGCGCACGTGGAGCCTCGCGGGATTGCAACGTGAAGCCGTGCGCGCGCTGGAGATTGCGCCCGGGGACCCCAAGGAGTTTGTAGCCGGAACCTTGAGCGGCGTGTTTCGTTCGAACGATGCGGGAGAAAGTTGGCAGAGAATTTCTCCGGAGGGCGACGAAGAATTGCGGCGCCTGGATTCCCTGGCCATCGATCCGCGCGATGGCAACGTTATTTATGCGGGGACCTATCACCTGCCTTGGAAGACCGTCGATGGAGGAAAAAGTTGGAACCCGGTCATCGCCGGGCTAATCGATGACTCCGACATCATGAGCCTTCGCGTGGATGCCACTGAACCTCAGCGCGTCTATCTGAGCGCTTGTTCGGGAATCTATCGCAGCGAGAACCAGGGCGGCTCTTGGACCAAGCTACAGGGCATTCCATATGCGGCGCGGCGCACGCAAACCATCGTGCAGGATGCCGCGCAGCCCAAAACCTTGTACGCCGCGACCACGGAAGGATTGTGGGTGACGCGTGACGCGGGAGAGAGTTGGAAGCGAACCACTCCCAAGGAATGGGTGATCAATGGCGTGGTGGTCCTGCGCGCCACTGCCGCACAACCCGGGCGAGTCCTGATCGGTACGGAGGGACAAGGCATCCTGGTCAGCGACGATGCCGGAGAGACCTTTTCTGCTGCAAATGCCGGCTTCACGCATCCTGTCGTCACACAACTTGCCGGCGATCCGAAGCAACCAAATCATCTGTTGATCCTGCTGCAAACAGGTGGAGCGCGCCTCCTCGAAAGCCAGGACGCGGGTGCGAACTGGGCGCCTGTTGCATTGACAAAAGGTGGAACGACGAAAGAGCTGCAGCTTGAACCGGAAAGCGTCGAACGGATTTACGGCACGCCGTGGGGCTGGCTGGTGAGATTGCGAGATGGGTCCCTGTGGCTGTGCGACGATGCGGCAGGATCATGGAAAGAGTGGAAGCTTCGGCTGGCGCCCGGATCGGCGACTGTTTTGAAGAGCAGCGGCAAGACCAAGCGACCAGCATCGCCTGCGCTACTACGAGTAGCGGGCAAGTCGCTCGCCTTTGCCGATGGCGATCTGTTCGCGTTTACCGATCAGGGCTTGTTCCGGTGCCCTCCGGCAGGCAATTGTTTGCGCTTGCGGGCCTTCGCTCGGGCTACGGGTGCAAACGCGATTTGGGTCTCGGAGAATGCGCAAGTCCTGGCCGTCGCTGCCGACGGAAAGTTAGGCGTGTCCAACGACGTCGGCGGAACGGCGGTATGGACCGATCTGCCGGTTATAGGACCGGCGGTGCGGTGGATTGATATCGCTGCAACGCCCGACGGGTTGGGCGTCTTTCTAGGAACTACTCAGGGGCTCTATCAATCCAGCCACGGTGGTACTCGCTGGGAGCGTCGCGAAGCGGGGTTGCCCGCCGGCCAGTTGGAAGGCTGGCTCAGGACAACCAATCTCCTGATCGCGACATTGCGCGAGGGAGGAATGTACGTTTCGCGCGACGCTGGAAAAACCTGGCAGCGTATCGATCAAGACCCGGAACGAGGACGATTTGCAGGGCTGGTCGAGACACAGCCAGGAGTGCTAGCGATCGGGTCGCAGAGTGAAGGGGTGCTGCGCCTGTCCACGACAGGAACCCAATAGGGTACTGACTGGTTCAGGTGTCCTCACGCTCGCTTTGATTGAAAGGAGAAACTCTCCCAAATGCAACAATGTAGATACACCGCTATCGCTTGTCGTCACAGTCCTCACTCTTCGGTTTCAGGAAATGGTAAACGGCAAAGTTCCCGACCTGTTGAGCGACCCGCCTGCCACCCACACTGGAGGTACGCCAGGGATGCCACCCAACATGCGAGCTTCAGCCACGCCTTCAGCGATTTCATCAAATGTAGTAAAGGCTTCTACTACGCCAGGCGCGGTTGCGCTTTTCAGTTTTATGACGATTCCCGGGCGTGCTCCGAACACGTGTTCCAATACCTCTTTCGCCGCTCCCGCATAAGTTGTGTGCCCGGCGATAAGGGCCTAGAGGAAGTAGCTTACCGGCTTGCCGATGGAGGCGGAGAATCCGGCGAGCGATTCGCCGCGCGACACCAGCATCCAGCTGAAAGGCGCGAACAGAGTTTTTCCAAGCAGCGGCGACCAGCGCAAACCCGCATCGTCGCGACAACGCATCGCGAAAAGTTCCAGGATTTCCGTGGTCGATCTAGGACCGGAACAATACATCTTCACGTTGAAACATTTTCACAGCGAGAAACAGCGCCGTAGCCGCGTAAACGCACGTCGACGAGAAAATGATGGCGATGTAATTCCAGTGATACGTGCCGGTAACGAGTTCCTTGCACAGCAGGCTCATGTTCAGGATGGGTACGAGGGCCAGCTTGGATGTCAGTTCGACGCCCGGCAGCATCGCCGCGACAGCCGGAAGAATGACCACCATCATCATGGGAGTGACGTAACTTTGAGCCTCCTTGTAGCTTTTGGCGAACAGCGAAATGGTCATCAACGCCGCCGAAAAGAGCACGGCCAGCGGAAGAACCATAACGAAAACAGAAAGGACAGAACCAGGACCAAGACTAAGTTGAAGCTCCGCCGCATCGCTTCCGGCCTTGTCGAACGCGTGGAAACGCTCCACCGCCCAAAACGATACCCCCATAGACGTCACGGAGAGCGCGGCGGTAACTAGCGAAGCGCTAAGCACCAGAAAGAATTTCCCCAGTACCAGATGCACGCGGGAGACGGGACTGGAGAGAATCGTCTCCATGGTGCCGCGTTCCTTTTCGCCGGCGGTCAAATCCATGGCCGGATACATGCCGCCTGTCAGGCACAGCAGAATAACCATATAACCGATCAGGCCGCCGAAGGTCGCGCCGCCCACCTTTTCCGGCGGGGCCACATTTTCCTGTTTCACGTCGAAGGGTTTAAGCGCCGAATCAGGCACGTTCTTAGCGGCCAGACGCTCCTTCACCACACTATCGCTGTACGTCTTGAAGTAGTCTTGCACGCGGTCGGCGCCGAACGAAGATTTCATGTCGCCCCGGTAGACATAAATCTTCAGCGCGGTCGCTTTCTGCTGCGCGACATCGCTCTGGAATCCCGGCGGGATTTCCACGGCCGCGCGAATGTCTTTGTTGATGATCTGGTCTTTCCAATTGCCGGCCAGCGGCGCAACCACAATTTTGTCGTTCTTGCGCAGGCCCTCGAGAAACCGCGGGGAGTCTTGGCCCCCGAGGATCATGATGCGAGGAACCTCCTCCTTGGCCTTGCCCACCAGGGTAATTGCCAATGCCGCAAAACCCGCGGTTAGCAGCGGAAACAGAATCAGGGGAACGATAAGCGTGGAGATCAAGGTGCGCCGGTCGCGAAGCGCTTCTCGCAGTTCCTTACGGTACACGATGCCAACGTTTCGCAGAGACATGTCAGTTGGCCTCCTGCTCAACGTACAACGGCGCCACAATCTTCACGAATATTTCTTCCAGGTCTGCTTCGTTATGACGCGCTCGCAGTTCCTCAAGCGAGCCCTCGGCCAGTAGTTTTCCGGACTGAATAATGCCGATGGTATCGCAGAGCTTTTCCACTTCGCTCATCACGTGCGTTGAGAAAATTACGGTCTTGCGGCGCTCACGGCACTCGCGGATGAATCCGATGATGGTGCGCGCGGTCATGATGTCCAGGCCAATGGTCGGTTCATCGAAAATCATCACCTGCGGGTCGTGGATCAAGGTGCGGGCGATGGAAGTTTTCTGCTTCATGCCCGTGGAAAGCTTGTCGCAGCGGCGGTCGCGGAACGAATTCATGTCCAGGCGACGGAAGATGTCGTCGACGCGCTTCTTGAGAGTCGAATCGTCCAGCCCATTCAAGCGTCCAAAATATTCCACCATTTCCTGTGCCGTGAGGCGCGGGTAGAGAGCCGTGGCGGCGGACAGGAAGCCGACGTTGGCGCGAACCTTTTGCGGCTCATCGACCACGTCGTGCCCGCAGACAACCGCAGTGCCGTCGGTCGGCTCCAGGATGGTGGCCAGCATGCGCAGGGTGGTGGTCTTGCCGGCTCCGTTAGCGCCCAGTAACCCGTAAATCTGGCCGGGATTGCACACAAAACTCACATTATCGACGGCGCGAATCTCTCCGCGTTTCTTGTCTCGGAACACTTTGGTCAGGCCACGAGTTTCGATCATTGAAAATGCCTCATGAAATGGAATGAAAGCAGGCAAACCGCCATCTGCGGGTTACTCCGCAGCGGGCCACACAGAAGTTACACGAAACCCCGGTATGAAAAAACTGAAATCGAGCGGAGAACTTAGGCTAACCCTTGTGACAATTGGGGCACTGCCTGGCATCAAACTTATCAGCGGGAACGCGGAACATGTTGTTGCATTGGATGCAGACGCGATGGATAAAACTGTCGGACGGAGGCGTGGCGGGTTGGGCCGGTTTGACGGTTTCCGTCGAAGCCCCTTGGGATGAGCTGCTCATGGGCCGATTCTAGCATAAGCAGGGGCAGGGCATTGTGGCATCCAAGGCAAATCGCCGGGCATCTCACGCTACAGGGCTGGCGGAACTCTGTAGAGAAATTAGCTAACCTCCTGATAGACTTTACCTTAGGAAGCGTCTTCCCCAGCAGTTACGGCTCGCAAGCCAAGCACAAGTTATAGACCTTCGCGCGAAGCATGCCACCCGGTATGGGGAACGCGGTGCGCGTTGATGGGACGGCTAACTTCAGGATTCTATGGAGAGAAAGCTACGGAATCGGGTGCTGATCTTCCTGCTGGTCGCAGGGATTGTGGCGTTTGTGTTGGTGCGCATGAGCGGCCGGCAACCGGTGGCAAAGATCTCGGCGATGACGCCGAAGCGGCAAAACATCGTGTCGTCAATCAGCAGCAACGGGAAAGTGGAGCCCATCTCGCCGTATAGTATTCGCGCGCAGCTGGACACCTTTGTGGACCACGTGCATGTTTCCGAGGGGCAGAATGTCAAGAAAGGCCAGCTCCTGGTGGAACTGAACGTGAAGGATGCGGCGGCGCAACTGGCGCAGGCGAAATCAAAATTATTGCGCGCGGAAGATGATTTGCGCGCGGCCAAGGCCGGCGGCCGCGCTGATGAAGCTTCGCGAGTAAACGGAGATCTGGCGAAGGCGCAAGCCGATCTCGCTCGCTTGCAGAAAAATCACGACTCGCTCGAGCGATTGCTGGCGGAGGGCGCGGCCACGAAAGACGAACTGGCTGCGAATGAACTGGCGATCACAAAGATGCAAGCGGAAGTGAACCGCCTGACCGCGGTGAAGCAGGAATTTGAGCGTCACGTGAATCTGGACAGTTCGCAAGGGGAGCTGTCGGTGCAGCAGGAAAAATCCGACGTTGCCTCGCTCGAAGACAAAGTAAGGCAGGGCCGCATCACCGCCCCGGTGGACGGAACGCTATACGCCTTGCCGGTGAAGCGCGGCGACTTTGTGAAGGTCGGCGACCTTATCGCGGAACTCGCGGATTTGCACAAGGTGCGGGTGCGCGCGTTCATTGACGAGCCGGAGTTGGGTGCACTGGAGTCAGGCCAGCCCGTCAAGATCACCTGGGACGCGCTCCCCAATCGCGTTTGGCAGGGGCAGACTGAAGTGATCCCCAAGCAGGTCGTGCCCCGTAACTCCAGGAGCGTCGGCGAACTGCTCTGCTCGGTGGACAATTCCAAGCTCGATCTTTTGCCCAACACCAACGTTAATGTACGCATCAATTCCAAGGAGCGCCTGAACGTCATGGCCATTCCGCGCGGCGCGGTCGAGCGCGTCGGCGGGCAGAATTTTGTCTTCGTGGTCAAAAGGGGTGGCGGAGTCAACAAGGACACCCTGGAGAGGCGCCCCATTCAAGTGGGAATCGCTGACGCCACCAATTACGAGGTTGTCAGCGGTTTACAACAGGGCGAAATTGTGGCCCTGCCGGGAGACGCGGACTTCCGCGACGGCATGGCGGTGAAAATCGTAAATATGGACACATCGAATCTGAAGGGTGGGAGCGATGCGGGCTTATAGACTGTTTACGATCGCGCTGATCTGGTCAAGCGTGGTTTCCCTGATTTCCGCGATGCCGCAGATCGCGCCCCTCGACACAGCCAAACAGGCTTTCGAACAGGGCGAGTACGCCAAGGCGATTGAACTTCTGAAAGCGGCCGAAAGCAAAGATCCCCAAAACGGCGACGTTCAACTACTGCTGACGAAGTCCTATCTGGCACTCAATCAGTACGACGCAGCTGTGAGCAGTGGCGAGAAAGCCGTAGCCATCAATCCGAAAAATTCGGAATATCACCAGTGGTTGGGCGAAGCCTATGGTGCCAAGGCCGACCACGTGTCCATGTTCAGCGCGTATCCGCTGGCGCGCAAGACTCAGAAGGCATTTGAAACCGCGGTGCAATTAGACGAAAAGAATTTCGACGCGGCGCAGGATTTAGTCGAATACGACTGCACCGCGCCGGGCGTGGTGGGCGGTGGGGAAGACAAGGCCCAGCCCATCATCCAGAAGTTGATGACTCTCGATCCGGCTCAGGGGCACTATGCGGCGGGAAATTGCAGAGCCGCGAAGAAAGACTATGCGACCGCGGACGCCGATTTCGCCAAGGCTCTAGAGAGCAAGCCAAAGTCGGCGGAGCTGATCTACAACATTGGCGACTATTTTTCCCAGCGCCGCCAGGCCGACAAGCTCATTACAGTTGCGGTCGTTGGAGAGGCCGCCGCGCCTGCCGACCCGCGTGCAAAGTTCTATCGTGCGCAGGCCTTTATCTTGAAGGGTGAAAATTTGCCCGACGCGGAGAAATTGTTGCGTGAATACCTTCGTGTGGCTGCGCCAAAGTCCAACTATCCGATGCCTTGGCAGGTCCATTACTGGCTGGGCCAGATGTTTGAGAAACAGCAGAATGTCCCGGCGGCCCGCAGCGAATATGAAGCAGCACTGAAACTGAATTCGAAATATAAATTAGCGCAGGAAGCATTGAAGAAGCTCGGGAAGTGAATGCAATTTCGCGAATCCATGACCGTGGCAGTCGATGCGCTGCGCAGCAACAAGCTGCGCGCGATTCTCACCTCTATCGGCGTCATTATCGGGAGCGCCTCAATCGTGCTGGTGGTAACCGTGGCACTGACCAGCCAGCGCTACGTGATTTCCCAGATCGAAGCCATCGGCTCGAACCTGGTGTGGGCGGAAATGGTGAAGACGCCGGATAAGGTCCAGCCCCTGAGCCACCGCTTGACGCTGCAAGATGTCGCCGCCGTGAAAGAAACCATACCGGACGTGGCGACGGCGGCGGGCTTTACGGACATGCCCATGACCGTCGTCGTTCAAGGCGTAACGCGGCCCGTGAGCCTGATCGGCGTAACCGACGGCTATCAGCAGATTCGCCGCCTGGTCATTTTGCGTGGACGCTACTTCGACAGCGCGGACGCGGAAACGCACGGCAAAGTTTGCCTGATCACCAAGAAACTTGCCGATAGCGTTTACGGCGTCGACAATCCCATTGGCCGCTCCATTCGCATGGGAGAACTGACCTTTACCGTGATTGGCGTTTTCCGCGAACGCGCCGCGACCTACGGACTGACCGAATTGCAGGACGAATCGGTCCTGATTCCGTTTCCCCTGATGAAGTACTACACCGGCACGGAAATCCTGCAGCAGGTGTTGGCCCAGGCAACCAGTCCGGACGAAGTGGAAAGCGTGGAACGCCAGATGGAGCGGCTATTGAAGAGCCGCCACCCTGCCGAGGCCGGCTACGATGTACGCACCTTGACCGCGATTTTGAGCGCGGCGCATACGATTTCGCGGGCGTTGACCGTGCTACTGTTGGCCGTATCGGCTATCGCGCTGCTCATCAGCGGTATCGGCATCATGAACATCATGCTGGTCACGGTGAAGGAGCGCACCCGCGAGATCGGAATTCGTAAGGCGGTCGGCGCGGCGCGGCAAGAGATCTTGTGGCAATTCCTGATTGAGGCGTTTCTGATCAGCGGTGGTGGAGCGGTGATTGGAATCCTCCTCGGCATCGCTATTCCTGTATTTGTTCAGCAATTGTTGCCGGGGAACTTGCGCGTGCCGATTTCCGGTGCCAGCGTCATCGTAGCATTTCTGGTTTCCTGCTCAACGGGATTGTTTTTTGGGTGGCTGCCCGCGAGCCAGGCGGCCAAACTCGTGCCCGTTGAATCTCTGCGTTACGAGTAGCGGCGACCGAAGCTGAAGATAGAATTCGCAGGAGGCGACCATGCCTTGGAAACGTTGCGCGATGGCCGGAATACTGTGGATCGCCGCCAGTGTGCCGGCGCTCAAAGCACAAGGTGTCGCGCAGCTGCCTGCTTCGAGCGGCGTTCCCGTCGCTCTCACGCTGAAACGCGCCGTCGAGTTGGCGCTGCAGAACAGCAAAGATATTCAACTGGCCAGGCTGCACGTGCAGATCGCTGAGCAGGGCGCGAATCTGACGCACTCCGAGTTTCTCCCCAATCTGTACGCAGGCTCCGGCGCTGGTTATACGTACGGACTGCCGGAAACTCCCGGTGGCCGACCGCCGTCGCTGTTCAGTGTTACCTACACGCAGCAGATTCTGAATGGGCCACTGAAGGGCTTGGCGAAACAGCAGCAGGAAGAAGCCAGGGCGCAACGTGCGACACAGGAAGAAACGCGCAATGCCGTGGTCACGCAAGTGGCGACGTCTTATCTGGAACTCGTGAAGGTGCGGCACTCGCTCGAGCTTTTGAGGAAAGAGAAAGACAGCGCCGAAAAAATTGTCCAAGTCACCCAGGAGCGGCAGGGCGAAGGCTACGAGTTGCCCGTGGAAGTGACCAAGGCGCAACTGACGCGCGCGCAAGTGGTGGAACGCATCCTGCAACTCGAGGGTCGGCAGGATGAACTGGAAGTCTATTTGCGCAACCAAATGGGAATGGTTGCGGACCAGAAAATAGATCTGGCAGCCGAAGATTTGCCGGGCGCGGCGGAGCAGGAAGGGGCGAACCTGGTGGCGATGGCCTCGGAGTCGAGTCCCAGCATTGCGTTTGCGGTTTCCGACGTGAAAGCCAAGGAGTTCCGGCTGCAAGGGGAAAAACGCGGCTATTGGCCGACGTTGGAACTGGTTTCCATTTACAGCGTGTTGGCGAAATACAACTTCAAAAATTACGCCAACTTCATCCAGAATTTTCGCTACAACAACCTGAACGCCGGCGTGAACATCAACGTGCCGATTTTCAGCTCGAAAACCCGCGCCAGTATTGCCTTGGCGCAGGCCAATCTGGATGCCTCTAAAATCAATCTGTCGAATACCCGCACGCAGGTGAGCGCCGAAGTCCGGCAACGGTCGCGCAAGGTTCGGCAGACCGAAGCGGCGAAAGAAGTCGCGCGCTTGGAGTTGCAATTGGCACAGCAGAATGTCGCCGTTCTGCAATCGCAATTCGGGGAAGGCAAAGCCAATCTCCGCGACATGGAACGCGCTCGACTGGATGAAAATGAAAAGTGGATGGCGTATCTGGATGCGAATTTTCGCCGCCAGCAGGCCCAGTTGGAACTCCTAAAAACCGCGGGTCAGGTCGACACGGTCTTGCAATAGCCAGAAGTCTCGGTGACTCGACGGAGGACCAGGACATGCTGGAAAAAGCCAGCTTGCAAATTCTAAGTGAAGCACTTGAGAAACTGGATGCTGGGTTTGCCGCACTCCCTGCGAACGACGCGCAACCGCCGGGCGTGGAAAGAATCGGCGCGGTGCTAGCGGAAACCTCCGAACGCCTTCACGACAATTTTCCTTACTTCCATCCGCTCTATGCCGGGCAGATGCTTAAGCCTCCACACCCGGTAGCGCGGCTTGCCTACGGACTGGCGCAATGGATCAATCCCAACAATCACGCGCTTGATGGGGGACGCGCTTCTTCTGCCATGGAGCAAGAAGCCGTAACGGAGATCGCCGCAATGTTTGGTTGGAGCGAACATCTGGGTCATCTTACCGGCGGCGGCACCATGGCGAACCTCGAAGCGTTGTGGGTAGCCGGGCGGCTCGAACAAGGGAAGACCATCCTCGCGAGCGCGCAGGCTCATTACACTCACCAGCGAATCTCCTCCGTACTGCAACTGCCGTTCGAGACGATTCCTTGCGACTCTCGTGGACGCATGGACGTGGACGCTCTAGAAAAACGTTTGCGACGCGGGGATGTTGGAGCAGTTGTGGCGACGATGGGAACGACCGCCACCGGGACTGTCGATCCTTTAGCGGAAATTCTGGAATTGCGGGCCAAGCACAATTTCCGGCTGCATGCCGACGCGGCGTATGGCGGGTACTTTGGATTAGCGGAAAATCTCGGCCCGGAAACGCGCAGGAGTTTCGATCACATCACGCAAGCAGACTCCATCGTTATCGATCCGCACAAGCACGGACTGCAGCCCTATGGATGCGGATGCGTCCTGTTTCGCGATCCGGTTGTTGGTCGTTTGTACCGCCACGATTCACCCTACACGTATTTCAGTTCCGGTGAATTGCATCTCGGGGAGATCAGCTTGGAATGCTCGCGTCCCGGCGCCGCCGCCGTAGCCCTTTGGGCTACACAAAAGTTGCTGCCCCTGAAGAAGGCCGGGGAGTTTGCCAAGGGACTCGAGCAGTGCAGGGAAGCGGCCATAGACTTCCACCAGAGGGTCGTGGCGGACTCGCGGTTCGTTGCTGCATTTCCCCCAGAGCTGGACATTGCCGTGTTTGCCCCGCGCTCGGACAGTGTCAGTGCGTCCTCCACGATGTCGCGAAGCATCTTTGCAGCGGCTGCCAGAAAGAATCTCCATCTGGCCATTGCGGAACTACCGGTGGCGTTCTTTGCGGCGAATCTGGGCGGCGTCAAAGTGGACCAAAATAGTCTAACTTGCCTCCGCTCCGTGCTCATGAAGCCGGAGCACCGCCAATGGCTGGATCGGATTTGGGAGTTATTGAGCCAGGCAACGGACGAGTGCGCGCACTAAGAACGCTCTCCGGCCAGCTTGCAAGTCCCACTCAATGCAGTATTTAACTTTTGGATGCGCGTTTCGCTCCATTGGCAAAAAGCCGTGTCCCGAGCTAGCCAACTCGGTTAGACTATTAGCTGCGGTAGTCAGGGATGCAAGGCCCCGACACTCGATGGGCAGGTGTGTAGCTGCCCAGGGGCGATTGCTTGCAAACCCGAATTTTTGCAAAGGCTGAGGGTGCCGAATGCCAGATGTAATGAAGACGTTGCTGTTAAATCCGCCGAGTTTCGAAAACTTTGACGGCGGGGCAAGTTCGCGGTGGCCCGCGACGCGAGAGATTGAGTCGTATTGGTTTCCGGTATGGCTGACCTACCCGGCGGGACTGATTCCCGGCAGCCGCCTGCTCGATGCTTCCCCACACAAGATCAATTGGCAGCAAACCGTGGAAATCTGCAAAGACTACGAATTCCTGGTACTGTACACATCGACCGTCGGCTTTCACAGCGACGTGAAGCTTCTGCGCAAAATCAAGGAAGCCAACCCTTCGCTTAAGGTGGCTTTCGTCGGCCCTCACGGGCACATCAAGCCCGACGAGACCCTGAATTCCAGCGAAGACATTGATTTCGTGATGCGCGGGGAATTCGACCACGCCGTTGCCGATTATGCGCACGGCAAGCCGGTAGAGCAGATCCTTGGCGCCAGCTTCCGCAAGGAGGGCAAAATCGTCCACAATGCTCCGCGTCCGCAGCTCCACACGGAGGAACTCGACGCGCTGCCCTTCGCCTCTGACATTTACAAGCGCGATTTGCAGATCGAACGCTACAATGTCCCGTTTCTCCTGAACCCTTTCATTTCCTTCTACACTTCCCGCGGCTGTCCGGCCCTCTGTACCTTCTGCATGTGGCCGCAGACGATTTCCGGACATGCCTGGCGCACGCGTTCGGTGGACAACGTCGTGGAGGAAGTCAAAAAGGCCCTCAGCTACTTCCCGCAGATGAAAGAGATTTTCTTCGACGACGATACCTTCAACATCCGCAAGGATCGCGCCATCGAACTGAGCCAGAAATTCAAGCCCCTGAAATTCCAGTGGTCCTGCACCGCGCGCTGCCACAGCAAGTATGAAGAATTGAAGGCCATGGCGGACGGCGGTGCGCGTCTCTTTATCGTCGGCTTCGAATCCGGCGACCCGCAAATCCTGAAGAACATCAAGAAGGGCGCCACGGTCGAGATGGCCCGTGAGTTCATGAAAAATTGCCGCAAGGTCGGCATCAAGGTCCACGGCGACTTCATCATTGGCCTGCCTGGTGAAACCAAGGAGACCATCAACAAGACCATCGATTTCGCCAAGGAACTCGACTGCGAAACAATCCAGGTGTCTCTGGCACACGCCATGCCCGGAACCGAGCTGCACGACCAGATGGCCAAAGAAGGCTTCCTGCGCGTGGAAGCACTGGCCGACGCTAGCGGACACCAGCTGCCGCACATCGAATTCCCTCATCTGAACAAGGCCGAAATGATGGCGGGTGTGAACCGCTTCTACGATGAGTATTACTTCCGTCCGAAGGTCGTTTGGCGCATCGTGAAAGAAGCCTTGTGGGATGGTCATGAACGCAAGCGCCTGTATCACGAGGCAACGGAATTCCTGAAGCTCCGCGCGGAGCGGCTGAAATGGGCGCGCGAAGGCGGCCCTGCTCCGAAGACGATGGTGCCGGTCGCTGGCGTATCTTCGACCAGCAGCGGCAACGACTAACTTTCCCGAATGAGTCACGAGCATAGGCTACGGTTCAAGACCATGTTGATGGTCTTGCTGATGGTGGTGTGTGCCAGCACCGGCGATCTGCTATTGAAGCGCGGCATGTCGCAGATGGGCGCGGTGTACATTACCCTCCCCGGCTTGTGGCATGCTTTTCTCTCTACGCTCCAGAATCCAATCATCTGGCTTGGCATTCTCTTCCTGATCGGTTACACCGTCAGTTACATGACCGCGGTGAGCTGGGCCGATTACAGCTACGTGATGCCTGCGGGCGCTTTTGGATATGCGCTGCAGACCATCCTGGCGGTTTTGATCCTGCGTGAGGTTGTGGTGGCCAAGCGCTGGGTGGGTGTGGCTCTGATCGTCTTGGGAGTCCTGTTGGTCGGCCAAACCAAACCCAGCACCACGGGCGCGGTCCAGGCTGCGCCATGATCAAAGTTATCCTGATGCTGATAGTTTTCATTTGCAGCGGGACGGGAGGAGAAATTGCCGTAACCTACGGCATGAAAAAGATTGGCGAACCAGAAAGCTTTCGCCCGCGCGCGTTGCTGCGTTTTCTGTGGCGGGCCGTGAGGAGCGGTTGGGTGTGGTTCGCATTGCCCCTGCTTGCGGCTTCTTTCTACTCCTTGCTGATCCTGTTGTCGTGGGCGCCCATTAGCCTGGTAATCCCGGCGTCTGCGGCGAACTACATTGTCGGCGTGCTGGGCGCCAAGTACATTCTGAAAGAGGAAGTTACCGCGCGGCGCTGGCTGGGCGTGGGCATGGTCTTCCTGGGCGTAATTCTGGTGCTCGCCACGGGTTAAATCACTTGCTGCGCATTGCCCGCTTGTATCCAATTGACGATGCAGAATAGATTGCACTTACCGGCATGAACATTCACTTTGCCATCTGGCGCTGGGCCGTTCTCTTGCTGGCCCTTGCCCCGCTGAGCTATTACGTCACGGCAATTATCGCGGCCATCCGTTTCTTCTGGCGAGAACGAGCCAAACAACTCCCCACGTTCAACCCGCCCGTCAGTTTGCTGAAGCCCGTGCGAGGCGTGGATTTCGGCTCGTACGAGAATTTCGCGAGCTTCTGTGTGCAGAACTACCCCGAATACGAAATCCTGTTCTGCGTGAACGAAATGTCCGATACTGCCGTTCCGGTGATCGAGAAAGTCATGAAGGACTTTCCGGAGCGTCGCATTCGCATCCTCTCCAATGCGCCGCAGATTGGCTCAAATCGCAAGATCAACAATCTGGCGCTCCTGCAGCGCGAAGCGAAATACGAGATTCTGCTGCAAACCGATGGCGACGTTCGCGTCGCCCCAAACTACATCCGTGAACTGGTTGCGCCCTTCGCTGATCCCGCGGTTGGCGTAGCCAGCTGCTTTTATCGCGCCATCGCGCAGAACAGCTTCTGGGCGGAGCTTGAGGCCGTCGGCACGGCCAGTGATTTTTTTGCGGGTGCCCTAGTCGCGGAATGGAAAGAAGGGATCACCTTCGCTCTGGGCGCTTCGGTGGGAACAACCAAATCCTGGCTGGCCAAAATTGGCGATTACGAAGCCATCGCAAACCTGCTGGCCGATGACTATGAGCTCGGCAATCGCGTGCACCACGCCGGAGGCAAGGTGTTGTTGTGCCGCGAGCCTGTCTGGACCATGTATCCGGCACAAGGCGCGAAGGGATTCTGGGATCATCAAGTCCGCTGGGCCAGAACGGTGCGTCTCAGCCGTCCGGCATCCTTTGTTGGATTGCTCTTTACGCACGGGCTGCCGTGGGCGTTGCTGGCTGCGGCGGTGGCTCCTTCTGCATGGGTGGCAGTTGCCTATCTTCTTGCTTACCTCGTCTTGCGATTCCTCATGGCGTGGGTCGTGGGCATTTGGGGAATCAATGACGACGTTCTGCGGCGTCGTTTCTGGTTCATTCCGGTGCGGGATCTATTGAACTTCGCGGTTTGGCTGGCTGGATTTGCATCGAATCGCGTGATGTGGGGCGGCCTCGAATACGTGATGAAAGACGGCAAGATGATGCAGGTCAGCGCTTCGAGGCGCTAGCTCAATGGTTGGCGCCCGGAGTTGCCTTGGGCGCACCCGTACCTGTTGTTGAACCCGGCGTGATGGTCTGATTCTGCCAATCGGAATCCGTCAGATTCCAGCCGCCGCCGAGCGCCAGGTAGAGTTGCACGACAACCAGGCGGCGATTGATCTCAGTTTGCGCCAGGGAATTCTGCTCCGGATATAATTGGATCTGCGCATCGAGCACTTCGAAGTAGCTGGCTTTCCCGGCCGTGTAGCGTTGCAAAGCGACTGCCACTGCTTCCTGGTAAGCCGCTACCGAGCGAGCTTGTTCGACGCGGATGGCCTCGAATTTCTGTCGGGAAATCAGTGCGTTCGAAACATCGGTGAACGCGTTCAGTGCAGTCTGCTCATACTGCAGCTTGGTTTGCTCCCAGAAGGCCACCGACTGACGCTTCTGCGCGCGAAGAGCTCCACCCTCATAAATCGGCCCGGTGAAATTCGCCGCGACGCTCCACACATTGGCGCTGCCCGCGGTGATTTGGGAAAGCGGTGTGCTCGCTTGCCCGAGCAGTGCTGTCAATCCAAACTGCGGAAAGAAATTTGCCGTCGCCACACCCACCTGCGCATTGGCGGCTCGCACTTGCTGCTCGGAAGCCAGCACGTCCGGGCGCCGTTCCAGCAGCGCCGAAGGCAATCCCACCGGGATCTCCGGCGGAACAATTTCGTCGAGCAGTTTTGCGGTGTGCGCGATCGACTGCGGATTGCTGCCCAGCAGGACACTCAACAGGTTTTCTTGCAGTGCAATCTGGCGTTCAAATTCCGGAACGGCGGCTGCAGCTGCAGCTTGCGCGGCTGCAGCGCGAGAAGTATCCAGCTTGGAAGCGACTCCACCTTCGTAGCGCTGCGTAAACAGCTTCAGAGTGTCGGTAAACGACGCCGTGGTTTCCTTGGCGATTTGCAGTTGCAGTTCCAAGCCGAGAAGTTGGAAATAGGCTTGCGCCACGTTGCTCGTCAACGTCAGCATCACTCCGCGACGCGCTTCCTCGGTGGATAAGTATTGCGCGCGCGCGGATTCATTTAGCCGGCGAATCCGTCCCCAAATATCGGCTTCCCACGCAACGCTCCCGGCAGCCAGAAATGCGCCTTTGGTTGTTGTTCCCAGCCCCGGCGCTATACTGGGCACTACACTGCCCAGGAATTCATTTTTGCCGTCGCTGGCGCCAACGGAATAGTTAACCGCAGGAAAATATTGAGCGCGGGCTACGTTCGCGAGCTGGTGCGCTTGCTCAACACGCGAGACAGCAATGCCCAGATCGTAGTTATTCGCGAGAGCAGTCTTGATCAGCGCTTTCAGCTGCTCGTCCTTGAAAACTTCCCACCACGGTAAATCCGCATACGAAGCCTGTTGTGCTGCCCCTTCTGCTCCACGAAAATCGGCGGGCACATTCACTTTGGGGCGAGCGTAATTCGGACCGACTGCGCATCCGGAGAGCATAAGCGTGCCTGAAATAAACGCGGCTGCCAACGAGCGGCATATTCCACGCGACAATCCGCGGCGCTGGATTCTGCTGTAGCAAACCGTTCGGGGTCGTGCGTCGCCGAATTGGAACTTGCCGTTTTCTATGGTCATCGGGCGCAAATGATTCTCCGTTTCATTCCACCGGATTAATCGGCGTGTCCGGGGCTAGGCGGTGGCAAGCCGGCCGCTCCGGGTTGTGCGGCCTTGAATCCCTCGACTCTTGCTCCTCCGAGCCGCTCAATCATGTAGAACAGTGCCGGAATGATGAAAATCGCGATCGCGCTGGCAGCTGTCATTCCACCGATTACGGCGGTGCCCATCACTTGGCGCGAGACCGCGCCAGAACCGCTTGCCCGCCAAAGCGGCACACATCCCAGGATGAACGCAAAAGAGGTCATCAAAATTGGGCGCAGGCGCAACCGGGCTCCTTCGAGAGCCGCATCGGAGAGTGACTCGCCCTTTTCGTATCCGGCTTTTGCGAATTCGACGATCAGAATCGCATTTTTGGCGGCCAGGCCGATGAGCATCACCAGGCCGATCTGAGCGTAAACGTTGTTCTCCAGACCGAGCCCGGTGTATTGCTTGAAAACCAGCAGGTCGATCATTCGGCGAACCAGTAGGGTCGCAAATGCGCCGAACACAGCAATCGGCACGCTCAACAGCACGCTGAACGGCAATGTCCAGCTCTCATAGAGCGCCGCGAGTATCAGGAACGCGAACAGGAGCGACAATCCAAAAATCGCGAACGGCGATACGCCCTGTGAAGCCTTTTCCTCCTGGAATGACATGCCCATGTAGTCAAAACCCATTCCCGAGGGCATGGTTTGGGCATAAACCTCCTCAAGCGCCCGCATGGCTTGGTTGGAACTGAATCCTCGCGCGGCGGTCGCGTTGATCTGCGACGCGCGGTGGAGGTTGAATCGCATAGTGAATTCCGGTCCGCTGGTATTCTGGATGGAGGTGACAGCCGACATCGGCACCATGTTCCCATCCAAATTGCGGACGTAGAACTGGCCGAGATTTTCCGCGCGCGTGCGATAAGCCCCCTCGGCCTGCGTATACACCTGCCACTGGCGGCCGAAGCGGTTGAAATAGTTGATGAACGCGCCGCCCATGAACGTCTGCAGCGTTCCATAAACGTCCTTCAATTGCACACCTTGCGTAAGCACCTTGTCGCGGTCGACCTTCGCGAACACCTGAGGAACGGACGGAAGGCTGGTGGTCATAACACGAGCTATCTCTGGCCGCTTTCTCGCCGCCTCCATAAACTTCTGCGTTTGTGCCGCAAGAAATTCCACATCGCGGCCCCCACGGTCTTCCAATATGTACGTCACACCTCCGGATGCGCCGACTCCGGGAATCGCGGGCGGCGGGAAAGCCACCGTGACGCCTTCGGGAAGCTTTCCGAGAACGCTATTCAGGTGAATCAGCAAATCCATGTATTGCTCATCCTTGGCGGTCCGTTCGTGCCAGGGTTTAAACGTTACCCAGAAGAATGTGCTGTAAGTATTCTGAACGCCGCTCAACATGCTGTAGCCAATCACGGTAGTGACATGGGCGATGCCCGGCGTCTTCATCAAGATCTCTTCCACTTTTTCCGCGGCCGCAGAAGTTCGTTGCAGAGAGGAAGCATCGGGCAACTGCTGCACAACGAAAACATAGCCCTGGTCCTCATCGGGCAGGAAGCTGACCGGTAGCTTACTGCCGGTGAATCCCGCCAGTACCGTAAAACCCAGAAGGAGGATCACCGCAAAGGACAGCTTGTGAATGAAGAAGCGGCACCAGGTTACGTAGTGATTCGTTGCCGAAGTGAACACCCTGTTGAACCAGGCAAAGAATTTTCCCAGCAGGCCACGAGATTCCTTTTTGGGCCGAAGAAGCAGCGCCGAAAGCGCCGGGCTCAGCGTCAGAGCGTTGAAAGCCGAGAAAATGACCGAAACGGCGATGGTCACGGCGAATTGCTGATATAAGCGGCCCGTGATTCCGGGAACGAAGGCCGTAGGGATGAACACAGCAGAAAGAATGACGGCAATGCCGATGACCGGTGCGGAAACTTCCTCCATGGCTTTCAGAGAGGCTTCCTTTGGAGAAAGGCCATGTTCGATGTGATGTTCAACGGCTTCGACAACCACGATGGCGTCGTCAACGACCAAGCCGATGGCCAAGACCAAGCCGAACAGCGACAGCGTGTTCACGGAAAACCCGAGCAGGGGGAAAACCATGAACGTACCAATCAACGAGACCGGCACCGCCAACAGCGGGATGAGCGTCGCACGCCAGCCCTGCAAAAAGATATATACAACCAGAATAACGAGTACCAACGCTTCCACTAGGGTATGCTCAATCTCCTTAATTCCTTCGGTCACAGGCAGAGTCGTATCGAGGGCGGTCACGTAATCCAGCCCCGGAGGAAACCTTTTCTTCTGTTCCTCCATGTAAGCAGTTACGCCCTTGGCAGCAGCTACCGCGTTGGAACCGGGCAGTTGATAGACGGCAATGACGGCGGAAGGCTTGCCATCCAGGCGGCCCAGCATGTTGTAGACCTGAGCGCCCAATTCGATGCGCGCAACATCTCTCAGGCGCAGCACCGAACCGTCGGGTTGAGCTCGCACCACGATCTCGCCAAACTCTTGCTCGTTGATCAGGCGTCCTTGAGCACGCACGGCGTAGGTGTATTCCTGTCCCGCCGGGACCGGTTCACCGCCTACCTGTCCCGCCGGGTTCACGTTGTTCTGAACCTGAATGGCGTTGATGATGTCCGGCACGGTGACTTGCAGCTTTGCCAACTGGTCGGGCTTCACCCAGACGCGCATAGCGTACTGGCCAGCGCCAAAGACAGAAACGCTGGCGATTCCCGGCACCTGCGTTAAGCCATCCTTGAGATTGATATAGGTGTAATTGGCCAGAAAGCGCGAGTCGTACGCCCCGTTGGGAGAATAAAGGTCAAACAGCATCATCGGCGCCTGGGTGGACTTCTGCACTGTGACGCCATAATTGTTGACGGCGGTCGGAAGTTGCGAAGCAGCCTGATTTTGCCGCATCTGCGCCAAAATCTGGTCGGTGCTCGCATCGGTCTTGATGTTGAAGTCTACCGTGAGTGTTACCTGGCCGTTGTTGGCGTTCAGCGAATACATATATTCCATGTTGTCCACGCCGCTCATCTGCTGCTCGATGGGAGTGGCCACGGACTGCTCGACGGTCAGAGCATCAGCGCCCACGTAGGTGGCCAGAACTTGAATTTGTGGATCGGCGATGTTGGGGAACTGCGCCGTCGGTAGTCCGAGCACCGCGACAGCGCCGACAATCACCATGATGGCCGCGATCACCATGGATACGATGGGACGTTCGATGAAGAATTTGGACATGGCTCTCTTAGTTCGCAGTTCCCTTGTTGGATTCGGTTGCAGTCGTGGAGCTTGGCTGATAAGGCTTTGGGTTAACCTGCTGCCCTTCCTTCACCTTTTGAATCCCTTCGGCAACGACACGGTCTCCCGGCTTCAAGCCCTCAGAGACAATCCACTCGGTACCTGTTTTCTCGCCCACGACGACGGGTCGGATGACCACCTTGTTGTCGCTCCCGACGACCGCCACCAGGAATTTGCTCTGTACATCGCTGACAGCTCGCTGCGGCACCAGCAGCGCGCCTTTATCGACTCTCGCTACAACCCGGATATTTCCGAATCCCCCCGGCCGCAGTAAGTTATCCGGATTGGGGAACTCGACTTGCAAGAGTATGGCACCCGTGCCGACATTCACCTGCCGATCGAGGGCGTAGAATTTGCCCGTGTGGTTATAAATAGAGCCATCCGTGAGTTCCAACTTCCAGGCCAATCTGCCGAGGCCCTGTGCTTCCGTCTCGTCCGCCTTAATCATTTCACGCCTGGCCTTCAAATAGTCCTGCTCGCTAGGTGTGAAATTCACCAGGATCGGATTCACGGCAGAAATCGTGGTGAGCGCGTTCGCGCTCTGCGGGCTGATAAAGTCGCCGACTTGCGCGTTGGCGATGCCGGCAATGCCATCGATTGGCGCCGTAATGGTCGCAAATCCAAGGTTCAATTTCGCGCCGTCCAGCGACGCTTGTGCCGAAGCTATGGCCGCTTTCGCCGCTTCCACCTGTGCCAGAGCGGACAGGTTGTTCTGCGTCGCGTCATCCAATTCCTGTTTGCTGACCGCACCTTGGGCTGCCAGCGGAGTGTAGCGCGTCACGTCCTGCTGCGTTTTGCCTTGTTGTGCCACCGCGCGAGCCAGGTCTCCCTTGGCCTGCTGCAGAACGCCCGCAGCCTGCTCTACGGCGGCCTGGAATGTTCGCGGGTCGAGTTGAAAGAGCGGCGTGCCCTTTTTCACGTACGCCCCGTTCTGATATGTCTGGCTCATCAAATAGCCTGCCACTTGCGCGCGAATCTGCGCGTTGACCTTCCCGGTTAATGTCGCCACCCACTCCCGTGTGATCGGCACATCCTTCTGCACTACCTGCACCACTTCCACGTCTGGTGCCGCCGCTTCCGCTTTTTTCTCCTCACCGCAGGCCGACAAGAGCGTCGTGGCGAGCAACAGCGAAGTCAGTGCCGGAAATACGCAACTGATCTGTGCTGCGACTCGTTGAGGAGGTTTGCCCATACTCAATACCGTGAAACATTTAGTCGTAAACATAGGAATTCCTGAACAGCTAAATTCTAAAGTTTGAGTTAAATCGCAGAACCAAGGCCGCAAAATCTTCTAAAACAGAAGCGTGACCTGGAACATTCATCCGAGTGACCAAATCTCCCACGTCTGCTATGGAGACGAATTCGCGGGACAGACTCGCATGGGGCGGCACTTGCTTGCGAGAGGTGGGCTAGACCTGTCCCTCAATATTCGACCCAAAGCATACACCAAAGTCGACAAATATCAATCTTCAAACCACGCTGCCCCGAAGCCACACGCCGCCTCGAACCTTCTTGCTGCGTATCCCTTCGCTGCCGCACTGCCGCACTACAACTTGTAACTGCCCGCGGCTCGGTGTCATGATGCCAGCGAAGTTTCGGCTCTCCCACGCTGAACACGCCCGCTCCGCGTTCTTCGGGACACGCCACGATTTGTTCAGGAGCAAACATGGCAAAAATAAAAGCGGGCAGGGTCCACAAGTTCATCAAGCCCTACGTAGTCGAATCCGGCAAACATTTCCGGCTAAAGGATCACGACCCCGCCGATACCCATAACCTCAACTCCGAAGACAAGCCCGAAGCCAAGAAACTCGTGAAGGAGGGCGTGGAGATGCTCAGCGATCTCCAGGACGTCCTCTACGCGCAGGGCAGTTGGGGACTACTGTTGATTTTTCAGGCCATGGACGCGGCGGGCAAAGATAGCACTATCAAACACGTAATGTCCGGAGTAAACCCACAGGGCGTGGATGTTCATTCGTTTAAAGCTCCGTCTACCGAAGAGCTGGCGCACACGTTCCTGTGGCGGACCACTTCCTGCACCCCACCGCGAGGGAAAATCGGCATCTTCAATCGATCCTATTATGAGGAGGTTCTGGTCGTGCGTGTCCATCCGGAATTCCTGGACATGCAGCGCATACCCGATTCGTTGCGCGGCAAACATTTCTGGAAGCACCGCTACGAGGATATCAACGCGTTTGAGAGGTACTTGACGCGAAACGGTATTGCCATTCGCAAATTTTTTCTGAATGTTTCGAGGGAAGAACAGAAGAAGCGTTTTCTTGCCCGCTTGGACGATCCCGCCAAAAATTGGAAATTTTCCGCCTCGGACATAAAGGAGCGCAAGTATTGGGATGATTACATGGACGCGTACGAAAAAATGATTCGCAACACCACCACGGAATATGCGCCTTGGGTCGTGGTGCCCGCGGACAATAAGTGGTTCAGCCGGCTGCTGGTGGTTGCCACCATCGTGGATGTGTTGAACAGTTTGGAGTTGCACTACCCGAGACTGAACGACACGCAACTCGCAGAATTAAAACAGGCGCGTAAGCAACTTGAAAAAGAATAGCCTGCCGAACTCCGAAGGACTCTGGCTAGTGGCTGTTTGAGGGATCCGGCACAACCTTCAAGCGGTTCAGTCCCAAATCACGGAATATTTTGGGCCAGTAGTCCTTGAACATGTTTCCCGCGAAGCGCCACGCAAAATCCGTTCCCACGCGCTCGAGCGACTTTCCGGCTGTTTGTTCGGACGCGGGAAGATAGGCATTGGCCAAGCCCTCGGCGGCGAACGGGCCCAGCAACCCCGATGTGTTGACCACATCGTTCCCCCTGTCACTTCGAATTATTACCAAACGCTGCGCCGAATATTTCACACTTGACCAGAATGACGGGTCATTCTGCGGGAAAAATCGTGGGTCCTGATGGAACAGTGAAGCAAAGAGAAATGTGGCAAAAAAGCTGTTGGACGAAGCTCTGGCCATATCTGATCCAAAGCGGTTACCGTAAGCATCCCAACCCTGTCCCCACGCCGAGGGAACGTTGCGGGCCTGACTCACGGCGGAACTCACTCCCGCCGCCACTATGTATGCCGGCGAAATACTCTGGTTCACGAATATCTTAAATTTGCCGCCGGTCCCCAGTGAACCTGGATTCGTGGCGATATCTGGGAAAACCAGGGATCGATTCGTTACATAGCCAACGAATTTCTCTGTCGTCCCCATTACCGTTCCGCTCGAGTCGCTCTTCGGCTGAGGAGACTCGGGCAATTGCTGTGTGCCCGCTCCGGCTCCCGCAGGCGCTTGCGCGAACGATGCCTCCTCAGACCCGCGTAGTGCGAGCACCATCAGGAAACAGACGATTTTTAACCGATGGGAACGCGAGGTGTGCTGGGACATTCTCTTGCTCTCTTTATTTGAACTTAGCGCAAGCCGGGCCCTACGAGTGGTTTCGGGAAAGTAGCATGGTCAAGCGCTTCGCAGCAAACACATTCAGCGGCTCACAATAGACTCGCGAATTGCCCTGCGCCATCGGTGCGAGGCGAGTTGACGCAGTGCGCCGTCCCCTTCTACTCTTAAAAGGTTGAAGTGCAGTCGCACAAAGCCTCTTAGCTGCTGCGTTTCCTCCCTCGGCTGGGAGATCGTCCAATTGGTAGGACTCCAGACTCTGGATATTAATTGACTTAAGAGATAAACCGTTTGGACCGTTGCATTTAGATTGTAGTCAAACATCCTCTAGATTGCCCCTCCGTTTGACCCATGGCGTTGGCCCATTCATCTTCACCTGTTTCTCGGGACTGGTCGGAGACTAATCCGTGGTAATTGATACCGCATAGTTCGACATTGAATATTGCGAAGCAAGCGCCGTCGGGAAGACTTAGATTAGCTTGGCCGCATTTACTTTGACATTGAGCGTTGAAAGCCGACTCGACAACCGGGGAGGGCGCGACGAGTCATAGGGCCTACGCGGTGACTACGGGTCTGATCTTCCGGCTGATCGCGGCCGGATGTCGGCCGAGCAATCTCCTCGTCAACTCCCCGTAAGTCGCCAAATCCTCAAGGGCAACAGAATCAGCAGAACTCAGAGTGTACCGCTATGTTCCTAGGGCTTTTGGTGTATGTTGCTCACAACAACTAGCCACTAAAATATCGATAATCCTCGCGTACGCTCCGACGCGACAGAGACAGGAGCGACCGTGCGAGTATTAATTGCCGATGATCACCCGGTAGTCCGAAAAGATGTGTGCTGCATAATTGGAGTCTCGCAACGATTTGGAGGTTTGCGGGGAAGCGACTAATGGAGAAGAGGCCGTTCAGAAATCGCTACGACTGAACCCCGATCTGATCATCCTCGATGGGACGATGCCCGTGCTCGACGGTTTCAGTGCTGCCAGGAAAATCAGAGAGCTGCTACCAAAAATTCCGAAGCCACAGACAATCAAAAGAATTTGAACAAGCCCGGGGAGGGCCGATGAAGAGAAAGTCATGGTCACAGATTGCTATACCCATTGTTGTGCTGCTCTTTGGACCAGTTGCGCGGGGCGGGGACGAAATACCGAAGGCGGCGTGGAAGAGACCGATCGGGCTACCGTTGACGAATCCCGGCGTCAGCAAAAATTCGACCGACATTGATGATGGGTTTTATCAAGGCGCACCCGTGGGTGGTTTTGGATCGGGAACATTTTCACGGACCTATCGGGGCGATTTCGCGCGCTGGCACATCAAGGCGGGCGTCCACAAATATGAGCCGGTGTATGCCAATCAGTTCGCGATGTTTCAGCAAGTGGAAGGCGAAGCGGAGGGAACGGCGCGGGCATTGATGACGGGCCATCCGAAAAGCGGCGAGCTATCGAGTTGGAAGTGGGATTATCCGATCGGTGCGGGAGAGTATTCCGCGCTGTATCCAAAGTCCTGGTATGACTATCGGCTGGACAAGTTTCCCGCACACGTGGTGCTGGAGCAGTTTTCGCCGGTTCTCCCGAACAATTATCGCGAGTCGAGTTATCCGGTTGCTGTGTATCGCTGGCATGCGGAGAACCCGACAAACAAAACGGTGACGGTTTCGGTGCTTCTCTCGTGGACGAATATGGCGGGGTGGTTTCGAACGGCGACGCGCGATTTTAAGGGTGCCATGAATCAGGGCAACCACAATGATTTCGAAAGCGAGACGGCGGGCCAAGCGGGGACGATGAAAGGCATAGTGCTGGGCCGCAACCGCGCGGAGGGCGCGCAGAACGAATGGGACGGGCAATTTACCCTCGCCGCACTTGAGGCGCCCGGCGTGGAGGTTTGTTATCAAACGACATTTCTTGCTGATGGCGATGGGAGGGCGGTTTGGGCACCGTTTTCGAAAGACGGAAGGCTTGCGAATAGCGGCGAGTCCTGGATAAGCGCCAGTGAAAAGCTGGGAGCAGCGATTGCTGTACGTTTCACGCTGCGGCCGGGAGAAAGGAAAACGATTCCCATGGTGATTGCCTGGGATTTCCCGGTGGTGGAATTCGGGCAAGGGGCGAAGTGGAATCGGCACTATACGGATTTTTACGGAACGACGGGAAATAATTCCTGGAAGATTGCGCGCGATGGACTTCTGAACGCCACGGCGTGGAGCGATGCACTGGATGCATGGCAGGCTCGGTACATCAACGACGAGAAAAAACCTCTCTGGTACCGAGGGATGCTCTTCAATGAAATGTACGCACTGACGGATGGCGGTTCGTTCTGGGGCCGGCCGGTGGGAGCGGACAAGAAAACTCCATACACATTTTCGCTGCTCGAATGTTTTGACTACGCGTACTACGCAACGCTGGATGTGCGTTTCTATGCTTCGATGCCGCTGCTGAAGTTCTGGCCGGAGATTGACAAGCGCGTGCTGCAGGAGTTTGCGGAAACGGTGCCTCGCGAGTGGCCGGAAAAGGGGCTCTGGGTGGCGAAGACACAGGAGACCGGCATCCCGGTTGTGCACAAGCGAAAGAAAAAGGGCGCGGTTCCGCATGATTTAGGAGTGCCGGAGGGAAACCCGTTTGTTGACGTCAATGAGCCCGGATGGCAGGACACGAACGACTGGAAAGATCTGAATTCGAAATTTGTGTTGATGGTGTATCGCGACTACGTGCTGACGGGCCGCAAGGACACTGTTTTTCTGCGTGAAATGTGGCCGGCGATGAAAGAGGCGATCACCTATCTTCAGCAGTTCGATCATGGTAGCGGGATACCGGAAAATAGCGGGTACCCTGATCAGACTTACGATTCCTGGACGGTTCGCGGCGTGAGCGCGTATTGCGGTAGCCTGTGGCTGGCGGCTCTGCGCGCTGCGGAGGAAACGGCGCGGACACTTGGAGAGCCTGATGCGGCGGCGAAATACCATGAATTATTTTTGAAGGGACAGAAGTCGTTCGTGAGCAAGCTTTGGAATGGCGAATATTTTAACTACGACATGGAAAGCGCCACGCGGGACGATGTTCAAGCAGATCAACTTGCCGGTCAGTGGTACGCCAACATGACGGGATTGGGCGACCTGGTGCCGCGCGAGATGCAAACGTCGGCGCTGAAAAAGATATTCGCGTTTAACGTGATGAAGTTCGGCAATGGGGAGATGGGTGCGGCAAATGGAATGTCCGCCAAGGGCACAATCCTGAGCGACAATGAACAAGGGTTGGAGGTTTGGGCCGGGACTAGCTTTGGGTTGGCGGCACTCTTTCTCAGTGAGGGAATGAAAGACGAGGCATACAAGACGGCCTGGGGGCTTTACCACGTCATTTATGAAACCAAGGGCTACTGGTTCCGGACTCCAGAAGCGTGGGATGTAAACGGAAATTTTCGCGCCTCGATGTATATGCGTCCCACGGCAGCATGGGCCATGGAAATGATTCAACCTGGAACAAACTGAGAGGGAAAATGAAGAGGGCTACGCGTCCAACACTTCATTCTACGGAGCGAGCTCCGGCAATTGCACGTCGCCCATCAATCACGGTTAGATTGTTTTTTTCCATGTTGCATACGTAGGCTCTACCGAGTGCTTCATCCACCGCGATAGCATACGGGCCATTTCCGGTTGGCACTGTTGCTACTACAGAGTCGTTCGTGCCGTCGATCACCGAGACGTTGTTATCGTGGGTGTTGGCCACGTAGATCGTGTGAGTTGTGGAGTTGACGCCAATTGCCTGGGGCCGCGCGCCGACTTTTATTGTCCCAATCAAAGAATTATTCGTCCCATCGATTACGGTCACACTGTCACTGGCATAATTCACGACGTAAATTCGGTTCGCCAAAGAGTCTATGGCTACCGCGCAGGGGATTTTTCCCGTGTTAGCGTTCGTGACGGAGTTCCGCGCTCCGTCGATAACAGTGAGCTGGTCGGAGCCGGCGTTAGCCAGATAGATCCTGTTCGTCACTGGATTCACGGCGATGGCCCAGAGATGCATGGCCGCGGCAATAGGTGAGGTTTCGTTGGTCGCACCGTCCAACACTGTTACGTTTTGGCCTTCGTAGTTGGTCAAATAAAACCTATTTGTAATCGGGTTTAGCGCGATTGCGTCGGCATGGATTCCTGTCCTCAGAAGGCTGGTAGTGTTGGTGGCGCCGTCTATCACCGTCATGGCGTTGTTGAAGGTTTTCGAGATGTAGATCTTATTGGTTACCGGATTTACGGCGACAACGTAGGGGAGAGCACCAACTTCTACAGTCGCGGACACAGCATCGGTTGCGCCGTCGATGACCGACACTGTGCCGCTTCCCGAGTTTCCCACGTAAATTTTGTTGGTTACCGAATTTATTGAGATCGCCATGGGCCCAGTTCCAACTCCAACGGTTGTTATGGAATTGGTTGAACCGTTCATCACTGTGACTGTGTTGTTGCCTGTATTCACTGCATAGACCTTATTGGTCTTCGGGTTCACGACGACGGCGTGCGGATTGATTTCCGTACCCATCGCCACAGGCATGACCGCCTGGACCGAAATCTGGCCGACCCAAAGCAGCGCATCTTCGATCAATTTGTTTTGAATGGGCGTGGTGAAGATTTTGTCGCCGTGCCCCATGTTCATATAGATCATTTTGTATTTTGTGTTCGTCCAAACGACCGGCAGATCTCCACTTGTGAGGACATCCTTGAATCCAATTGGATAGTTGGACGGATCCAGAGTGACCAGAACCTGCACATCTTTATTTAGCCGGGGGCTTGGTTTCCAGATGTACCACTCGTTGTCAGGCGCCATGAAACTGGCTGGAACATTTTTCGTCACGGGATGTGAACGATCGTCAACGATCAGTTTCGCCGGCAACGGAGGCCAGTCATTGGTGAAAAACACGCCACCACCCAGAAAATTCACGAACCATGGCCAATTTGAATCTTTGTCGTTGTATGCGGAGACGTGAAAGCCCAACCAAGCTCCGCCATTTTCAATGTATTTCTGGAAAGCGCTCTTTTGCTGGGGTTTTGTGGGCTCGTCATTCAGCCAAACAACCACCTGGTATTTTGCAAGATTGGAATCATTCATATCGTCCCAATTGGTGGTGGAATCAAAGGTAAAGTTATCTTTGGCGGCGATTCCGGAATAGAACTTTAGCGCGTCCTCGGCAAATAGAACGTGGTCGGGTTCCGTCTTGGTGGCGTAGAAGGCTAGGACTTTGAAGGGCTTTTGCTGGCCGGGGGTTACCGTCCCGGAGAGAGCCACTGCTATCAAGAGCCCAAATGCGAGAAGGCATCTTTTCACTGTTGAGCCGCCCAAAAAATGGAATTGGTGACGAGCGTTGTGAAGGAAGCGTTTTGGAATAGCTCAGGGTGGTGCCCCATGAAAATATAAATATTTCTGGCTTTGAAGTGCTCGTTTGTCCAGACGTCCCCCATCTTGATAGACGTGTGCGGCGAGTAGGTATCTTCATTCACTTCAGCCAAGGCAACAACATTAAATTTCGATTTGGATTCCTGCGCCGCGTTTGCATTTATCGAGACCAAAGACAGCAGAGCGAGAATCCACAGGGTACGCCAAGATGGAAACCAAGATTGATCTTCGAGTGAATATGGCATTGTGATCCTTACGCAAGAAATCGGGGTCGGGAGGCCCGCACCCCAATTCAGACATTGCGGGAAGCCGCCCGCATCGAGTCCGAAAGAATATTGGCCTTCTTAAACCGCACTCGCTTTCATGGAACACCCGCCTCGCCCGCCATACGGTCCCAACTGCTATATATCACGCCTTGAAATCAAAGGAAATATGGAAACGTGCTGTCTGAAAGAGCTTGAACCTCAGGCGGGATGAAGGACATCAAGAGTGTCATCAGGCAAAACACAAGAGGTGGGTGTCGCCCGCAAAATCGTGGATTTTCATCTAGATGGGCGCACTCGTATCCTCGATTCGTAGCCGCGAAATGCGTTGAGTACCGGGAGCCACTCTTCCGGTTACGGCTTATCAGGCGCTGAGGCTCACTAGGGCGACGCGAAGCCGGTTATCCTAGGTTGACTTCGCGGCAACCGCCCACTGAGGAATTTGTGACTTTCAGGATTGTTTCCGGGTTGCCTATCATAACCGGCCAATAATCTGACTCACTTTTCTAAAAGAGGTTTAAGTGGGAAGTGTTATTCTTTTCCAGTTGGATTTTTCTTTTAGAAGGAAAGAGCTCCACTTCCGGCTAAGATCTTGAGTGTCAGATGGGTCGGAAAGTACGGGAAAAAGAATCGTAGCTCATTGAAGATCGTCCCTTGTGCACGATTTGCTGGTCACCCCACGAAACATCACTCCTAAGTAGGCGCACACAGGCGGGCAGAGATTGATGGCCGGTTATGCCGACAATCCGGAAGTCACGAGGTAATCGGAAACAGCAGTAGAACGGTGAGGTAGACTTCTGATTTGGCCGATGCCAACTGACTGGGATTTGGTCGTATGCTATGCCCATGCCCAATAAGGTTTTCGCCACCGCTACGCTCTTGTTGCTGACCACATTCGCTGCTGCCCAAAACACAACTTCCAGTGCGCGCCCCCGCGCCGCCGACCTGGGGCTGAAGGTCGGTATCCTGCCGACCGGACCGCTCGACGCGATCACCGATGTTGCCGGTGTCGAAGTCGGGCAGACGACGATTGTTCGCGGCGACAACATTCGAACCGGGGTGACCGCCGTGCTGCCCCATTCCGGCAATCTCTATCGCGAGAAAGTGCCTGGCGCGATTTTCGTGGGCAATGGCTTCGGAAAGCTGGCAGGCTTCACCCAAGTAGATGAAATGGGGGACATCGAAACACCCATCCTGTTGACGTCCACTACAAGCGTGCCGCGCGTGGCGGACGCGTTGATCAGCTACATGTTGGCACTGCCCGGCAACGAGGAGGTGCTGTCAATCAACCCCGTGGTTGGCGAAACCAATGACGGATACCTAAGCGACATTCGCGGCCGGCACATCACACCCGACGACGTGTTCGCGGCAGTCAAGAACTCAAAGGGAGGCCCGGTCGAGGAGGGCAATGTCGGCGCTGGCACCGGGACCGTGGTCTTTGGCTGGAAAGGCGGTATCGGGAACTCATCGCGCCGCCTGCCCGCCAACCTCGGCGGATACACGGTGGGCGTCCTTGTGCAGACGAATTTCGGAGGCGTGCTCACGATTGCAGGCGCTCCCGTGGGGCAGGAACTGGGCCAGTACTACCTGCGTAAGGAACTACAGCAGGCCGGCGGCGGCAAAGACAAGGCAGACGGATCATGCATGATCGTTGTCGCAACCGACGCGCCGCTGGACGCGCGCAACCTGAAACGGCTCGCAGCGAGGGCGCTGCTGGGCATGGCGCACACGGGAGGTTCGGCATCGAACGGCAGCGGAGACTACGCGATCGCATTCTCGACGGCGCCGCAGGTGCGGATCCATGCCAATGACAAAGCGCTGACGCGGAACGTGGAAGTTATGACCAACGACGCGATGTCGCCGCTGTTTCTGGCCGCGATCGAAGCGACGGAGGAAGCAGTCTACAACTCGCTGTTTAAGGCGACGACGATGACTGGCAACGGACACACGATCGAGGCTCTGCCGATTGAAAAGACGGTGGAGATACTTAAAGCACATGGAGTGATCAAGTAAGGAATCGTTTGCGTTGTTTCCGGATAGCCGACATAACTGGCCAAATCGTGATGCCCGCGCAGGCTTAACTCGTTCTCAGCGTGGTAATTGGGAGCGCGTGCACAGATTGGACCAGTTATGTCGCAAATAACCGGCCATCTGTTTGATCCTAGGGCGCTTACGCGCAAATCATGGTCCAAACAGATTTGGACCGGTTATTTTTAACCATACGCCCGGGATCATAGCCGCCGCGAACGGCACTTTTGTCAGGCTACGGGATCACGACCAGTCTGTGGGCGTGTGCGTCGCGTTCCCAGGCATCCTCAATCTCGGCGAGCGGCACACGCTCGGTCTCAATGCGCAATGTGCCGCGGGCTACGCTGTTCATTACTTGTTGGAACGCGTCGGTGAGTATGTCCCAAGACGGCATGCCTCCGGTTCCTAGAATCGTCAGCGCCGTGCTTCGCAGGACTGCCGCGGGCAGAGTGATTGTAGATCCAGCGCTCTCGCCCACCTCCACCAGTCGAGTCTCCGATTCCCCAATCGCAAATTCTTTTCCGGTGATGGCTTCCAGCAGAGCTTCGGTCGGGCGACCCCATAGATAGTCGATGATCACGTCGAAACGTTTTTCGCCGGTCTCGCGGCGGAAGGCTGCGATCAATTCTTCATCGGGTTTGTCGAGGCGAATCGTCGAGTCGGCGCCAAGCTCGTGGAGTGTGCTCAACACGTGTTCGTTGCGTCCTGCCGCAACGACGCGTCCCGCGCCCAAGATTTTGGCGATCTGTACCGCCACCTTGCCCGTGACTCCGGTGGCGCCGAGGATCAGGACGGTTTCGCCAGCGGCGAGCTTCGCACTGTGCTTGAGAGACAGCCAGGCCGACACACCGGGATTGGGAATGGCCGCGGCAGTGACATCGTCCAGTTCTTCAGGGACCGAAAAACATTGAACTCGCCGAACCACAGTGCGCTCGGCCATCGCGCCGTACGGCCACCGCGCTCCGCCGAAGAACACTCGCGTGCCGTCTTCGAGCCGTCCCACGCCATCCATGCCGCAAACGACAGGAAATTCGCGCGGGCTGACGTAGTGCGTTCCGGCCGCCATCTGTTTGTCCACAGGCTTCAGCGCAGCCGCGGAGACATTTATGAACACCTCACCTTCGCCCGGAGTTGGATCGGGAAATTCCTCAAAGCGCGGCGGTTTGCCGAGAGCATGCAGCACGGCGGCATGCATCAGTCGCCTCCTTTCAGATGTTCACCTCGGTTCGCTAGGCAATTGATGAAACCGAGTTGATGGTGACAAATGCCCTTCGAAGAGGCAAGACCAATTGCGGCCAATGAGTGAGCCTCGGTCCGACTTGAGAAGTCGCCCAAACCGGAGATGCGCTCCGCTTTGTTACCTCGGCGATTGTGTCCGGATGACGAGCTAACCGGAAGTTATTCCGAGTCAGAAGGCCCGTTGGGACATTCTGCCTTGATAAGTCTGGTTTGTTCGCGTCGCGTCGCGTACTCGGAAACTTGAAATCCATGGACGGGTACGGCTTTTACCAGATCTGGCCGTGCAGCGTTTTGCGACGACCTAAATTCAGTCTATGATTCCTAGGATAGGGGGCCGCGTGAATCTACGTTTCGTCCTGCTGGCCCTAGTTCAAATCTTCGTGTTGCCCCGCCTCTTGTGTGCTCAGTTGCCGCCGCGATTAGAACGATGCTTTCCTTACCCCACGTTCGCGCAAGAAATCAGCGCGATGCATGGGGAAACGAAGCCACCGGAGCCCGAGCCGCGAACGAGTTCGAAAGTGGTCATCGCTTCAGTCAAGTTCGCGCCCGGTACTAATATTCCAGAGTACGTCCGCGGTCGAATCACTTGGTCGATAAAATCACCCCGCTTCTACGATGATTCTGAGCGTAGCTGGCTCAGGGAAATGCAAGAGGTAGGCATACGGGGCGCACTGCAAGACTCCGGTTACTTCAAGGCTAAAGTGAAGGCAGATGCTCGCCTCGTTGAAGGGAATGAACGCCGCAGACGGTACGCCCTGACGCTGCACATCGATGAAGGCCGGCGATACAGATTGGGCGACGTCCGCTTCGAGCGTGTCGCGGACAACAACCCTCTCTCATTTTCGGCGACCGAACTTCGCAAGTATGTGCAGATGGGTCGGGGAGAGTTTTTCAATGTTTCCAAAGTCAGACAAGCGATGGAGGAATTAACGAAGTTGTATGCAACCAGAGGCTACATCGATATGGTGCCTCAACCCGAAATTCAAAATGACGACGACGGTGGGCCTATCGACTTGGTCCTAAAAATAGACGAAGGCAAGCAATATCGCGTGGGCAAGATACAGTTCCTTGGCATGGACGGGAAAGCCCAAAATCAGCTAATACCACAATTGAAGCCGGGCGAGCCCTACAATAGCAATCTGGTTGATGAGGTTCTCAAACGGAACAAGTCGGTCCTGCCCGCAGATGCATCGAGGCAGGATATGCACCTTACTCGAGACACAAAAGAAGGTGTCGTAGATATGCATTTTGATTTTTATTCATGCCCCAACATGGAAAACTAGAATTTATTCGGCAGCCCAACTGAATCCCTAGGCAAAACTCACAATCAGTCATTCCGGCAGCGAGCTAAGCGCTGTGGAGTGCTTCCAGCATTACTTTGCGCTAGGTGTTAGTGTGATGCGGATGGAGTCCGGGACTTCTCCCGCCGTGAATGGCCTGCCTATCCGCGCCAGTTCAGAACGCTCAGTAAACTTCTCTTCATCCCAGCCGGTCAATGCCGCCTCAACCCTATATACTCCGGGTTTCAAACCACCGAAGAGCTTAAGTATCCAAAAGAAACGTCCCGTCAATTGTTTCCTTATGGAATTGCACTAAGGGTTGAACCACAAGGCTAAGTCCTGTGTAGCGTAATCGGAAATGTGAAGTAGTACTTCACATTGAAGGGAACGGCGTTATTCAGATGAGCGGAAAGGACAGTTACGGGACGCTACCATCTGGCCTGCGACTCGCGTTTTCCGGAGTTTGTCCAGCCGGTCCAATTGTTCGCGCAGGTCGCTGAGTCTGACTTCTTCCGCACGGAGTTCAACGCGATGTAACGTCAGGAGGAGGCGGCATATTGCGGTGCTTCATCCACTCCATGCTGATCTTATGGTTCTTCTTGTCCGCCGGAATCTGCTCAAGACTCGGCATAAAAATCTGTAAACCTGCTTCAGGAGTCATTCTCGTGTATCCATTCACCAGTTGATCCTGATAATTGGTCAGATCCAGATCGAACCAGGCGTCTTGGGACAGGTCCACCATCATCAAATCGACGTGCCGCATGGTGAGTTTCCCGAAATCGATGGTGCCACCGTGCAGTTGTATAAAATTTCGCCATTGCTCGACGCGCGCTACATCTTCCTGAGCGTTGCCGTAGATCTGCTGGAAGTCAGGATTGATGATGCGCACGCTGGCAAGCTGTCCGCGGATATGCGGCGGCGGAGCGGCGCTCCCCGTATCCAGGAAGATGTCGTTATCTTTGACCTCTATGCCAGGAATTTCGGTTGAGGGAAAGAGGCTGGCAGCCGTCACATTGAACCCGGCCAACAATTTCTTGAAGGGAATCTTTATCAGATTTATTTTTGTCACGTGAATCTGAATGCGATTGTCTGGTGCGACCCCGATAGTGGAAATTACTTCGATGGGCAGAGGTACCACTTTGTGAAGTATCCCAGTCAGTTTGAGCTGATCTCCATCGCCAGAAAGCTTGACATTTTTCAGCGGCGAATTGCTGATGCCTTCGTTAAGAAAGTTCGCCAGATCTCCCACGTTGGTGTGAATCAGCCCGGTTTTAACGTCGATGTAATACGATTCCGGGTCATCTAAGGAGGGATTAGTACTACGCGGGGTGCGCGCCACCTGCCCACGAAGCCAGCGCACGTACACGCGGAACCCGGTCGGCCCCTTCCGTAGCATCAAGTTGTGTGCGTAGATGTTTGTGGGCGCCGAGGCGGACGAAGGGTCCGCGATACGCGGGTCGCCAGCGTCAATCACAGCGACTGGCGTCGTATGGGTGGAAACCGGTGGTGCCGTAGAGCGACTGGCGCGCCACAGCCACCACGCCAGCAAAACCACGATAGAAACGAGAGAAATCCGCCACGTCAGTCGAGCGCGCATGCGCTCAGCTAAACCGAATCCACCGGCGACTGTCAATACTCCCTATCCTTGAATTTGCCACTCCATACAGGCGCCGCCTCACAACCGACGGTTCTTCGACAATGAGAAGGCTACGAAAAGCAAAGACCTTCGAGTATTAATAGTTAGCTTCTCCACATTGGAGTTCAGACTACGATGCCTATGTATGCGCGACCTCCAACCTCCTTCCGTGGCATCTTGTGACTGGGCGACGTGCTGATGCGGGGCGGGACTGGCGCTTACGGTTTCGGGGAAGCGGAGGATGCTGAGAGCTGCTCCTGAACCAAGTTCTCGAACGCGCTCTCCGGCTGGCTGCCGCTTAGGAATATGCCATTAATAAAGAATCCTGGAGTGCCGCTCACCCCGGCACGCATTCCATCCTGCGAGTCTTGCTGAATTTGCGCCTTGAACTTTTCGCTGCCGAGACAAGACTCGAACTGCTGCTCATCCAGCTTCAGCGTGCGAGCCTTGTCCATCAATCCGTCCTGATCCAGCTTACTTTGATCCGCGAACAGTAGATCGTGGTATTCCCAGAATTTTCCCTGCTCGCCGGCACAACGCGCGGCTTCTGCGGCTTTGCGGGCGAGCGGATGGATCTTTGACATCGGCATATCGCGATAGGCTAGCGCGACCGTGTCAGGATGCTTCGCAAGCACGCTCTGCAGGGTAGCTTGGACCCCGCCGCAATAAGGGCACTGAAAATCGGAGAACTCCACAATCATGACCTTGGCTTTGGGATTCCCGCGAACGCGGGCGGGATCGACGCTAACTTCGACCCGCGGGGGGCTCAGCAGAACGACGACCTTGGCTTGCTCCCGCAGATGCGCGTAAAATGCCTGCCGCGCCTGCTGAACCTTGGCCTGTTTGAGACTGGGTTCGAGTTGCGCTTTAGCTTCGTTCAAGGGCCGGTTCAATTCCGCCTTCTGCGCCAAATAATAAGCATTCAACTCAGCATCCGTTGGCTCAGCTACCTTGGTATCAACCTCTTGTTCAAGAAACTTGTCAGCTGACATGCCCTTTCTCTTGGCTTCGGCCTCGAGGAGTCTCTGATCGATTAGATTGTCGAGAGCCTGCTTCTTCATTTGATATTCCAAATTGCGCAGCGAAATTAACTTCGACGCGACGCTCGGCAGCAGGTCATCTTCCGTAATGGGCTGACCACCCACAGTCGCGAGCGTTTCCGTGCTCTTGGCTGGTCCCGAGGATTGGGCCAAGCAGCATACAGGCAGAAGCAGCACAGAAAAGAACAAGGCAGAGATAGTACCTTGATGGTAGCGGATGACACACGCCGCGCGAACGGGATGAACGTAGTCATTTTCTCGGAGGACACTTTGTGCCCAGATGTGCTTGAATAATAGCAAGGTCGTTGGAATCGGTCTGACCATCTAGGTCGAAGTCGTACCAGCTTGATCCCCCCATTGCCAGTTCGTTGAAAAATCGCCAGAACTGTTTATCCTGGCCGTTAACAATTTTGTCCTCGTTGCCATCGCCTGGACATGCGACTTCGGACTGGAGTAACTGAGTCATCTGAAAAGACAAGCTGATGAAGTTGGTTAGCTGGTCTTGCGTCAGGTCCAGTTGGACAACTACTCGTATTCGTTGTGTTATCCGAACACAGAGCCGCGTTCGCGTTGTCTAGCATTGGTATGGGGGCCGCTTCGTTGATCTGGTAGAACTCTGTGAACGTCACGTCGGGGAAGTTGCCATGGTCATCTTGCGGCTGGGTGCAATCCGGCTTCAGTAGCTGCACCAGCTTGTAGGTGTCGTTCCGAATGGCGTTTTGGTAGTCCGGTAGGATTTCGAGTGGGTTGGTGGGGCTGTAGGGAAAATCAGCTTGTACCTCGCAGCAATTGTGGTAGGTTTTCTCGTTCGGGGTATCATTGGGGTCGGCGTACCACAACCCTCCTTCATCATGACATAATACCCTCAGTGTTCATGAGCTGCAGGCACGTTCCCGGCGCGCCCGGCAAGGTTTGCAGGACGCAAGGCAGCGGCGCGCTAACATGAATGTTCCTGCCAGTCTGCGTAAAGTTGGTCTGCCGCATGCTCGACTGATTGGGATCAGTGAGATAACTAAGCATGCCGACGGAGTCCACGATGTGGTAATAAGGCACGGCCTTGTGGACATCAATGCCAGCAATTTCGCCGAATAACTGGTACAGGTCGGCAATGTTGACCATTGACTTCACCTCGCGATTTGGCGAGCTTACCAGTGGCCCGGCGATAATCAACGGTACCCAGACACCAGTCTGGTACACGAAGCCTTTGGCGCGACTCGGATTGAACGGAGGTTTCACGCCGAAAGCGTAAGTGCCGTTGTCCCCGATGAGCACGACCATCGTATTTGTGTTTTGCGGCTGATAGTTCAAACTGCCGTCGGGGTTGTAACTCGCTAGCCCGGTCTGAACCAGCAGACGTCCAATCTCCATGTCCATACTTTCGAGCATTTGGTTGCTCAACAAATGGTACACGGCAAAGTTATTGGCGATGTTGCCTGTACAATGCAGATGGCTTAGGTCAGGAGAGCTACTCGGTAAAAGCGATTTCGGAACTTGCTGGTAGGGCGTGTGAATCTGCGGAAAGGCGACTGTTGCCATCCAGGTCTTGTGCTCGCTCCTGCTCGGAGTTGATCCAACTGACGGCTGAATTCGTGGTGGCCTCCCCTACGAAACCGCGTGTATATGCCAAGGGGGCGACCCGCCCCGTCAGGATAATTGATCACCCTCGGCCACACGTAGTAGCCGTTATAGAGATTGAAATTAGGACGGTGGGTGCGGCGTCTGCTGGCAACTAGTTTCAGGTTCGAAAACGCCGCCCTGCTCCAGACAATAAAGACCGGGCGTTGGATGGGCAGCGGTAACACTCAGGTCCTGACAGGGATTGTCGACGAAGCGACACGAACCTGTATCGGCGCCTCCATCAATCTTATTCGGAACAAAGCCGCAAGTGTAAGTTTGTCCGTTCCCGGCTGGCGGGTCACCGCCGATACCGCCCGCTGTCGTATCGATTGGAGGCGGCGCTCCCTGCAAGAAACCATCGAAATAATCCCATCCCAGGGAATGGACGAGGCCGTCATGGAATGGGTTGTTCGTTGGTTCGTCCAAATGGAATTTGCCGAAGTCTCCGCTATCGTAACCTCGCCGTTTCAGTAATTTCGGAGTTGTGGCCTCAAACGGAGACACCTGTGAATTGGCAAGGTCATCGCTAAGGAGCGCACCAAACACGTTGGTACGAAGAGGATATCGTCCTTCAAAGAACACCGCTCGACTGGGAGAGCACTCCGGCATGGCCCATACATTCCGGAAGCGCACGCCGGCACGCGCAATGGCGTCAATATTCGGTGTGTTCGCGGGATCCACACCGCCATAGCCGAATGCGGGTAACTGATCGATCCCGACGTCATCCATGATGATGAAGAGAATGTTCGGGCGACGCGCTTGCCCCTTGCTGGGAGACACAGGAGAACCGCTGGTGATCGCACTGCCGTTATTGCTTTGTGAGACACTTCAGGAAAGCCAATATTTCTCATCCCCGACCATCTGCCAATGAAGCAGAGAGTCTCGCAACCTGGTTCAACCTCAGCTCTTCTAGCCTCGGCCCGCAGCAGCGGCTCGCTTGTGCATTTCGTCCGGGGCCACGTCCTCTACGTGTGTTGCAATGTGCCATTGATGTCCGAAGGGATCCTCAAAACTGCCAGACCGGTCGCCGTAGAACTGATCCTTCACCGGCCTTACCACCTTCGCACCGGCAGCGACAGCCAGCTTGGCCTGTGCGTCCACGTCCTCGACGTAGAGGAGGATACTCACCGGTGAGCCACCGATGGACTGCGGACTGCGCGCGCCCATTTCCGGAAACTCATCAGCAAGCATGATGTGTGAATCGCCGATCTTGATCTCCGCGTGCCCGATCTTCCCATCCGGCTGCGCAAACCGCATTACTTCCGTCGCGCCAAAGGCTTTCTTGTAAAACTCGATGGCTTGGGCAGCGTCCTTAATGATCAGATAGGGGGTCGCCGTGTGATATCCCTCGGGAATCGGTTTGGCATTTCCCATGATTTTCGCCTCCTTCATTCTGTAGTGGTGAAAAAGCTTTTGGTGGAAGCGAATCTCTCCCACCTGCGAAAGGCTCAATGATGAGAAAGGTTAGCTCAAATTGCCAGCGAAGAAAAGCTAGAGCGCCGGGCATTTCAGAGGCCGATTCTTCGGGGCTCCGTCAGGATACGGGCGTGTCAGCCCATGTGCGGGATTGCCGCACCGGAATGGAACCTTCTTGGCTCAATGTCCGGTAACCCGGGTGGTCTCAATGGGTCGACGCAACACTAGCTCGAAGTCTAATCCAGTATAAAATTCTCTGGAATTTTCCTCACGGCTGAGGTCCCTGTCCCGATAGCCGCGCGTTACTTCCAGTTATCCGATCTAGACGCATAGCACGAAGAGCTGGGCTCAGGGACCGGCAAGAGTTGCATCTCTACCGGAATGCAAAAAGAGAGCATAAACTAGAGGACGTTAGCCTATCAGCCCGATGAGAGTGATCCATGCCTTTCAAGGGCTGATGGGTCAGCGCAAGGAGGTTACCTGTGGCCTACATCATCGCCGAACCCTGTATCGGGACCAAAGATACTGCCTGTGTGGACGTGTGTCCGGTGGATTGTATCCATCCGGCCAAGGGCCGAACCTATGACGATGGCCGCCCGACGTTCGACGAAGTGCCTCAGTTGTATATCGATCCTACTGAGTGCATCGATTGCGGCGCATGTGTACCGGTCTGTCCAGTGACGGCCATTTTCGTGATGGATGATTTGCCGGAGAAGTGGCACGTGTACATCGAGATCAACAAGAATTACGTTGACGGTGGTAAGTTTCAGCCTGACAAGTATCAGAAGGTGAGTAGCTGAAGGCCGCCTTGACCCATCACCTGCACGCATAGTCACGCTGCCCGAGATCATCCATGCAAATGTTCGTGAGGGCGTGGCAAGACGAAAGAAGAAAACCCGGGAAGCCAACCGCGACAAGCCGGCAATGTGAGTACGCTACGGGGCCAGACAGTTTCCGGTTCGGATTGCCACGAACTTCATCGTTTAGGAGAATTTTCATGACGATCGCTTCAGCAGATGTTTTGAGCGGCCATTTGAAACCACTTTGCCCCCGCGACAACCACGTAATGAAGTACGAATCTCGTGGTTCAAGGGCTAATACCGGAGACCACGCCTCGTACCATTGTGGATGCTCAGGATGCAGCGTTCGATTTAACTCAACCGATGGATACTACATGCTTATGGGAATGCCTGGCCACACGTACGCCGTCGAAGAGCCCGGCGTAAATACGGAGAAGTGTCCTATCCATGATCGCTGGTTGTACCGTCGACATAGTATCGATGTCGAACCGGGTGTGCGTTGGTGTTGTGGTGTCGAAGGCTGCGACTATGGCTACGATGCCAAAACCAAAGGTGATTGGATCAGGACTTAACAGACTTAACCAGGTTTGTCGTCCGCGAGATGCGGACCTGAACGAAAAGGATTCTGGTTTCAGGCCGCGTAGACATCGGCACGCTTTTTCGCTTCTTCATGAGGCTTCGTTGTAGGAATCATAGGAAGAGGCAATCGCGCGGACCTCGGCAAGGGTCTGGTCACAGAGTAGTTTACCGTCCTCGAGGACGGTTTCGAGAGCGTTGTTCGGGGGAGTGGGATCACCTTCGACCATTTCAACCGTGGCAAAATCTTGGCCGTCTTGCAGGAGATTGAAGCGGCCACCCTTGCTGGCTTTGGATGGATCTTGCTTGGGATTCTTGTAGACGTTGTGCCATTTGCCGTTGCGATCGATGGCGGAACATTTCAAAGCGAATTTGAAGGTGTCTCGATTCACTTGCTGCAGGAGCGCGCCGCCCATCCCGTAGCTCCAGATGTCCTGCGACCAGCCTTTGCGCGTGAGCTGTGCGGTGATGTGCTGGATGGTGTACAAGTTCACGCCGTCGCCTTGAATGAAGCGAACGCACGGGACGGTGGTCTTCCAGCCTTTGCGGTTTACTTCGTATCCAAATTTTTCGCTGACGATTTTGAAGAGTTCTTCGAGGATAGTGACGGCGTCGCCGGAATCGGGACGGATCACCAGAGTGCCTTTGCGCTGGAGAATTTTGTCGCGCAGCGCGCCTCCCCAGAGATTGCGCACGGCGTTGAAGACGTCGTAGGAATCGCTGACGCAGGCGACGATACCTTCGGGGCAGTTTTCGAGAATGTTTGCATACGCATCTAGTTCGCTGGCTTCGCCCCACGCGGTAATGGTGGAATGCTCGGACGCGGGGATGCTGTAGCCAGCGCAGTCGAGCGGATTTTTCCCCGTGAAATCGGCGGAGTAAAACTGATTGAGAAGTTGGAGTGCGGCGAGCGTGTCCGTACCCAAGAAATTGATCAGATGCGCAGCGCCACCGATGGCGGCGGATTCCTTGGAGGAGACGCCGCGAAAGCCGAAATCATGCAACTTGAAGCGGAGGAGCGACGGATCACCGGTGCGCACGAGGGCTTTGCCAATGACTTGCTTGATGGCGCGCGAAAGTGTAGCAACCGTGATGGGATACCAAACCTGGACGAGAAGCGTTTCGGCCCAATTGGTGAGCCAGTAGAACTCGGGGTCGGTGTTTTCGATGGTGATGAGCGCGTTGTGTGTTTTGACGACAGTGCCTTCCTTGACGGCGCGGATGCGCAGCGGGAGGTGGCCACCGTGTTTGGCGTAGAGGGATTTGAAGCCGTCGTAGTTGAAGCATTTAGGATGGCCGGAGAAGTGGGCGTGCGCAACGCGGCGGGCTTCTTCGACGTCGTCGAGCGTGAAGACCTGACCGGCGAAGTTGGATTTGATGATGTATTGGAGCATGGCCAGCATGGTTTCTTCAAACATGCCTCCGCGGGATTCGAGGTAGGAATAGATGTGGCGTGTATCAGGGGGATATTGCCACCAGTGGGTGAGTTTATAGGAGTCCGTGTTGAGGACGGGATTGAGTCGCAAGGACTGCATGGGGCTCCTTCAGGCTGTCGGAGAAAGAGGGGTTCAATTGCACAATCGTTCTCGGGATTGAGGATAGCAAAGAATCGTAAGTGGTGGCGGATGCGCAAGCCGACCAAGTCCTATAGTCAAAAAAGTCGTGCGTAGGGCTGGTTCCGGTGATGTAAGCAAGCATGCGAGCCCAAATCATTCCAGAGCCTCCCTGAACTTGATCGTCGAACCCGGATTGTACATGTTCTTGAGGTTTCAGAAAGCAGCTGTGCGAGGAAATTACGGGACCGGAAACCAAGCCTTTTCAATGCATTTGAGATTTTTGACCATACGGGTCTTCAATATCCTGGCGATCCTGGCGCAAGAATGCTGTACTCGCCAACGCGACCTAAGAAGAGCGCTTGGCACAATTGGCGTCCCACCGCTTGCACCTCTCTCTTTGAATCTGGCAGGAGAACCATAGCCCAGGTCTGGTGTTCTTCGAGGTTCTTTTTCCGGAAGTGTCCTAATTTCAGGGAGGATGAACTTGCATATGTGCCCGATTTTGCCATTGAATCTAGACAAAATTGCTGAGATCGTGACCCTTTTGACTAGAACTATATGCCGTGGCATGATGTAAGTTCTGTATTTTCTGCTGGGAGATCGTCCAATTGGTAGGACTCCAGACTCTGGATCTGGCTATCCTGGTTCGAGTCCAGGTCTCCCAGCCAATCTTTCTCCTTACCAGAGAATGAGTTAGCTTCTCTCCCCGACTCTGGTTTTCCCTTCAGGATGCTCCCTATGCCTGAACTATGCCCAAACTCGGCCGAGAGATAGCGACTGAGCTTCTCGGCCGCGTCTCTGAGGTCCCGCTCATTCACGATGTTGTAGCGATCGAACACCGCCCTGGTCTTGTGGCCGGAGACATCCATGGCAACCCGTTCTGGAACGCCAGCGCGGACTAGGTTACGCACTCCAGTGCGCCGCAGATCGTGAAAGAGCAAGCCCTCGTAGCGCCGCTTGTTTTGCTTCCCAAGCTTTGAACATGCAGCACACTGCTTGGTCCCGACGGTTGGGTTTCCGCAATGGTCGCAAATATAGCGCCCAAGTCCCACACGGACACATGTGTTCCGCCATGCTCTACGGAATACCCCGATCTTTCTTCCTCGGTAGAAGAAGAGAAACCGGCAGTGCGGGCATTCGTGCTGGTGCCGGTCCAATTGCATTTCGAGGATCGCACGCAGCTCACCCGTGAGCGGGACGATTCGAGGCTGGTCATTTTTGGTCGCTCCCGGGTCGAGCAGGACTTGGCTGTCTCTGATGCTTAACTGGTCCAAGCGGAGGGGGAGGATTTCCCCTTCCCTCATTCCGGTGAAGTAGCCCATTGCGAGAACGGGCTTTAGGTAGTCGGGAAGGGCATCACGCAGCAGAGTGTATTGATCGTGGACGACAAACCCCTTGCGAACGTTGTTCTCCTTCAACATCGGAAAATGTGGGACGACTCGCAAGCTGCCGTCCTGAAGAGCCAGCCTGAACATTCGGCGAAGGAGTGCGAGCGAGCGGTTGATGGTAGCGTTCGGCAAATCCCGCCGCTGACGTTGCGCAATGAACTCGCGGATGCGCGGAGTCGTGATCTCTACCACGCGCGAGCCGGCGAAAAATTCGTCCAACGCGGAGACTCCGCAAATATACTCAGTTCCATCGGCGTGCTTCAGAAGAGATTTTCGGCCGTTCGCGCGGTAGTCGGCAAACAGAGCGACTCTCAGATCCTTGTAACGCAACCGCTCGGCAGCCGGAGAAACGAACACACCAGCGCCAATTTCGCCGAGCCGTTTCCGGAGAAGACGCTCTGCAACGACCCATTTCTGCGAGTGGGAATTTTCGCGAAACGGCATGCCGTGCTTGTAGTACTTGATCGCCCAGAAGCGACTCTCTCGCAGCTCCCCGTCAGCGGTTCGGTACTTCTGTTTGTATATGGAGCCGCCGCCGCGGCCTCTTTTGCTTTGTTCCTGTTCCTTCTTCTCGGTAGTTGTGCCCATTGTTCTGGTCTCCCATTGCAGTTGAGGGTACCCCGAATCCCGCAGCGCTCTGAGTGGGGTGACGGCGGACGAGATCTGCAACTTCGCGGCGTTTTTCTCGCTCGATCATTGCATCCAGATCCCGAACATCAACCTGGAAGCGTTTGCCGAATCGCGTGTAGGGAAGCTCTCCCTTCCAAATCAGATCCCGCACCGACCAAAGTGTACAACCCAGATAGTACGCAGCTTCAGGTAGCGTTAACAACCTTTGCCGGAAAGTTGCAGGTTCGTCCGTCGTCCTTTTGGCGATATGCATGAGAACTCACTCGTGACCGGGCGGAAGTCAGGATTCGCCTCGATCGTCGACACAATCATTTCCTTCTGTGACGCCTGAGCCGCTCTGGAAAGGGACTTTTCCAAACCGCACTCGTGTGAATTCAGCAACACGCTCCACCGCTTCTCGTTTCGCTATTTTCCAGTCCACGATGTAGCTCCACTTCCCTTTGAACGTCTCCCACATCCAAAAGCTCGAAATCCCACTGGCACGCCGGACAGAGTTGGCACACGCGCGTTTCGCTCACACCGCCCCCCTCTACACCAGGCCAATCCTATCCAATTGTTCGAATAGATCGCGCTGCACGACCAGTAAGCGCTGCTTGGTCATGATCGTGAAATCCGCCGTTTTCACCGCTTCCTCAAAAGTAAGCTTGCGAGAGGTCATTTCTTCCACGTCTCGGCCAAAGGTGTCTGCTGTCCGCCGCGCGATCGCTACCGATCCGTGGAGCTTGTTCGCATGCTTCTTGCACACGGACATCTCCGCAAACCCCACTCCCTCCTGCAACACAGGGCCAAAGTATTCGTTCAACCACACCACGATGTTCTTTTCCCGTGTGGTCTCCGCGAGCGCCTCGAACCCGCTCAGGGTATCGTTCAGCGATTGACCGCCCGTAATCACCGAATGGATGAACACCCGTTTCCCTTTCTGTCGCAAGCAATCGAGGGCATGATTTTCGAGCAGGTAGTGCCATAGAGGAATGAACGTGGAGGCGCCTGTATCCACAACGAATGTGACGCTTTCTGTCAAAAGGCGTTCCATAAGCAGATCAAACTGCCGCTGGTCAACGCTTCCCTCTTTCAGCAGATTCAGGCACTCGACCGCCAAACCCCCGTATTCAGAAAACGTTTGATTTACGGGGTCGGCATCAATGCCATGCACATCCTGGCCTCTCGAAGACAGATACTGCGACAGAATGGCCGAGATCAGACTCTTTCCCACTCCTCCCTTCCCTTGCAGCGCTATGTGAATCGACGTTCTTCCGCTTCCGTTACCGCTTGATTTTATCATTTGCTTCCTCCCTTCTGTTCATCACCGTTCTCTGACTGTTGGTTCCCCGCCAATGAAAACCGGGTCGGTTGTCTTCCAACCGTTTCAAATTTGCGAGCGGATCGTGGCCATCACTATTCAAGACGTCCCGTTGTTGAAGTTGTTCGCACTCCGAGGGTCCGCTGTCCTTTCCCCAGTTGCGTGGCGCGGTTGCACGGGGTTTCTTTCGGGCCCGACGAATTATTGTGTTGAAGGTTTTGTAGCTTACCTCGAGACCATCACTCGAGAGAGACTCCCACAATTCCTTGCGTGTCCATCCCGAAGCCAAAGCCAGTTCGATTTGCGGTAGGAGCGTGTAGACCGGGGCCGTCTTCCTGCTGGGAGCGGTGGAGAGAAGTTTTTCCAGCGTTGCGCGGTAGCGGTTGGAGCTTGACATCGTCACACGTGGTGTATACATATAGCAGCAGCGATTGCTGAATGCAAATAAATTCGCTTGACGGGACAGAAGACTACGGTTGGCCACACGAGGCGACGGCGCGGGCGCGTGAACTACAAAAAAGCGCCGGCTGGCGACATTAGCGACGGTTGAGGAAGGCAGAAGTGAGGGGAGGACGGGTTTGCTGGGTGCAGTGGTGGGTATTGGAACATAAAGGGCTCGGTACCGCTTTGCGACGTTTTTCGACCTTAACGTCTTACGCCTCTTCCGCTTGTTCTGGTACCCGCTTAAAGGCTTGTGGTACCGCAATGGTACCGCCGAGAAAGGAGTCAGTTTATGAGCAAAAACAGCTTTCCACGAACGTTTCGATACCCTTCCGCCGACCTGCGAGACAAGGTGCGCGCGGCCGTCAAGGAGCGTGGCTTCCGGACCGAACAGGCATTCCTGATTGCTGCCTGTGAGCACGAACTTCAGAGAGGCGACAACACGGAAGCGATGGACGACCTTGAGGCCCGTATCGTGGCGACCCTCGCAAACGTAGCCAGGGAGGTGCAGGCGCTCTTCACTCTAGTGCACACACAGGTCGCCCTCACGAACTCGCTGTTGCAGTACGTTCTGACCTGCATCGCGGAACCTCCGGAGGAGGTACTGCCTGCCGCTCGGGCCCGGGCGAGGCTTCGCTATGCAAGGATCCTGCGTTTGGCGGGTCAGGAGGTCGCAACGCGGAACAAAGCCACTCTGGAGCAAGTCCTCGATAGCGGGAAACAACCATGACGAAATGGCGTCGTTGAGACCGGTCAGGGAAGGCGGCAAAACCGTTTCCCACAGGCCTGCTTGAAGCATCGGGCAGAGTCAGGTATATATCGCATGTTAGTGTCTGGACGGAGGCAGAACGCCTCAAAGGAAACACCCCCCGTGGCCATACGCAGAAACGCCGGTTTCGATGTATTCAACGTTCGGTTGTTGATCGACTTGGACAAGCTGTTGAGGGAGAGGAGACGATATCAAGGGGATTTGTCCGCCTCGATCAACGACGCACTGCTGGCCGTCAATCTCAACACCGTCCAACTGATTACTCTCCAGGGCAAGAAGAAGCAAACCGCAAGGGAGACACAGGTGGTCCTTTTGCGTCGGCTCATCGACAAACTTCATCGAGTGGCGAAGCGGCGCGACTGCTCGGTCAATCAGTTGGTGAACAGCGGGTTGGCGACTTACTACTCGAAGGAACGGACGAAGAAACTCGGAACTCCCTCTAGGCCAACACCACAGTCAGCCAGAGCGACCTACGACAAAATGAGCCCTGAGGAGCGGCAGCAACTGGTTGAGGGGCTAGCCGGTCTCGCAGGCTTGCAAGAAGGACGGAAAGACGGGTTTCCCGACGGCACACGCTATGCATATGACTCGAAACTCAAAAGAACTTTCGAAATCGCGCCTTCCGGCGACCGGTTCCCGGTGGCTTTGGTTGCAGGCAAGTTTCAGCGCGACCCGAAAAAGATGGTGACACACAAAACCGCACGCTGAGGATGTCTCGTGAACGAACAGAAACCCTTGCTGGTTGTCATCGCCGGCCCCCTGGGCGCGGGTAAGACTACATTCTACGAAGCGTACCTTCGAGAAGCTTTTCCGACCCTAGTTCCCCCGGTTCCGCACCAACGTGAGGCGATGCTGCGCGAGCATCGGTCGTTCGCGGTCGAAGATCTTGTCGTAGACACCGAGTTACTTGAGAACGCCAGGGACGCAGGCTACGCGACAAGAGTAATCTTCATCTCCACCGAAGACCCAAATCTCAATGTCGGGCGCATTCTGATCAGGATGACTCGTGGCGGGCAATCGGTGCCGCTGAGCACAATTCCCGAGTCATACGAAGAATCCGTGAAGAGCTTACCGGCGGCTCGCAAGCACGCCGACGATGTGCTTGTGTACGACAATACGCCGGATGGAAAGGGACACCGGCTCGTTGCCCGCTTCATTGCCGGCGAACTAGTCAAGATAACGCATTCCTCTCCGGACTGGTTGAAGCGTTTCTGCGGTCGCGAATTGCGCGGTCAGGACTAGCAGCGAGAATGACGCCAGCACATAGGGCGCAAATCACGTGAAGAGCTCTTGTCGAAGAGCCTTCCTAATCGCCGATTCGCATTACTTCACCAGGCCGAATGGTTTTTAGGTGGTCGAGACAGTTCGTCATCAGTGGCAGAAGGTCTTCAAACAGAACTGATTTTCCGCAGAAAACAATGACCGCGATTTGACGATCGGCCAATTTCTGCTGATACTCGAAGCTTCGATCTCCGGAGTTGTTCGGTATTTTGTCCCGTTGCATCGAGTACAGCCGCTCGACCCCTGAGAGCGTGTTACAAGATTGGCCGGGTGATACCCAGTTTCTGCATCTTATTCTGCAGGGTAGTGCGTTTGAGTCCCAGACGCTCGGCGGCGCCGCCCCTGCCGGCGATTCTTCCCGACGCGGCTTTGAGCGCATCAAAGATCACGTTGCGTTCTGCTTCTTGGAACGTGGAGATCGAAGTCGTCTCGGGCGAGTAGGACGGCGTCAATTCTGCTGCCGGCACTGTCAGCTCTTCGCCGAGCGAGAGAACAACGGCGCGTTCAAGGAAGTTCGCAAGTTCCCGCACGTTCCCTCTCCAAGGGTGCTTCGTCAACAAGTCCAGTGTGCGCGCAGGAATCGTCTTGATCTGCCTTCCCATCTGGCGAGATAGTTTCGAGACAAAATGGTTCACGAGTAGCGGTATGTCTTCGCGCCGTTCGCGAAGTGCCGGGATGGCGACCGGGAAAACGTTAAGTCGGTAAAACAGATCCTCACGGAATTTTCCCTCGCGAATCATGGCTGGAAGGTCACGGTGCGTCGCTGCGATGATCCGCACGTTGACACGAATCGTATGGGTGCTTCCCAGCCTTTCAAACTCCTGCTCCTGCAACACTCGCAGCAATTTTGCCTGGAGTTCCAGCGGAATGTCTCCGATCTCATCCAGAAAGAGCGTGCCTCCATCCGCCAACTCGAATCGCCCTTTTTTCTGCAACAGGGCGCCGGTGAACGCCCCTTTCTCGTGTCCGAACAGTTCGCTCTCCAGCAGGCCAGCCGGGATCGCTGCGCAATTCACCTTCACCAGGTTGCGCTTCCGGCGTGGGCTGAGTTCGTGAATGGCCCGCGCAATCACTTCCTTGCCGGTCCCGGTCTCGCCACAAATCAACACCGTGGCGTCGGTGGGCGCAACTAGCGCCACTTGCGCAAGGACTGGCCGCAAGCCGCCGTGCCGCCCCACGATTGTGTCCAGGAACGAGGTTTGCTCCTGTTCCGGCTCGTCCAGGGACTCATTGACCAGAGGAAACGCGCTTTTTGTCGGCGGAATTGGCTGATACCCGCTGAATGGAGTGAAACTTACTGCCGCTGCGCTCATTTTGCCCCCTCAAGATTACTTAGAATGACTTGTTCTTTGCACCGGAGTGTCGTCGAAATCTGTATTTTGAGCAACCCTCAACGGAGAAGTTGCGGCGCTCATTTCGGGGATAGGATCGCCCCCTAAATTGTTTAGCTCGCCAGCCAAAGTGCGCCCCGCACGGCCTGGAACAAGGTGAATCCATGGTGTCTGCGCAGAATCTGGAACCACTGAAATCTCGTCGGGGTTTTCATGACTATTACCTCCATTAAGCTGCTATCCGTTCTTTTCGTACGGAATCCATCCATTTCCAATCCGGCGTAGAATCCGGCTTGGGAAACTCCTTGACTTGCGGTTTACGTGGAGCCGGTGACTCCTCGCGGCTTGCTTCCATCAACGCCTTCATCTTTTCGTAATCCATAACCACATCCCCCTCAGCGACCCCATCCAGCTGCCCGATGAACTTCGATTGTGTTTCGCTGGAATGTCCCGTTCTCTGCACGCGAGTGTGCTCGGAGTCCCGCTGGCGCGCAACCCTACATCGGTAATTTGAGGAGACTACATCGGTGGGCGGCGTGCACTATGCTGAGGCGGATGGGAGCCCTTTTTGTTGGGAAAAACGCTCGAAATGGGGAGAGGGATTACCCTTTCGGTGGGATGATCAGATACGTTTCCATCCGAACAGGTAGGCGTCCACGGACCACGCACCCGGTCCTACGAGAGCTAAGCCGGCACCCAGAGCCCCCAAGAAGATACAGTTCCATGGGTCGGCGGGATGCATGACGACGCTTAACGAGAATACGACCGCAAGAAGGGTGCCGGCGACCGGGGTCCACAGACCGATAAGCAGAAGTATTCCTACAACCCCGGCGAGCACATTCAGTACCGTAGGCCCAACCGGGGGACCACTGCGCAGTGCCATCACTGCGTGAGAAGCCAAAGCGATGCCAACAGCCAACCGGAGCACGAGGAGTCCCAGGCCGGGCGCACCGTGGGCGAAAGTTGAGAAAAGTCTGCGCACAACATAATCAGATTACGAACGCTCTAGTGGAGACAAGCCCCGGAAGGTCCAGACCGGGGACTCTTTGGGGCGAACTACAACCCGATGATTCCGCGTTTTATCCCGATCATCGCCGCGTGCGTACGGTCCTTGGCGCCCAATTTGGAGAGGATGTTCCGAACTTGCCCTTTGACCGTCTCTTCGCTTATGGACAACTGCTCGGCGATTTCCTTATTGGCATTGCCTTTCGCAATCAGCTGCAGGACCCGGATTTCCGCCGGTGTCAGGGCATCGTCGGCGGCGTGCTCGGCAACTTCGTAGCTGGCGTCCGCAGAAAGTGCCTTTTTCCCTGCGTGCACTGCTCGGATTGTATCGAGCAGTTCCCGATGTAAGGCGTTCTTCATTAGATAACCTTGCGCTCCGGCTTTTATGGCGCGCATGACCTGCGCGTCACCGGCGTACGTAGTCAGCATGATGATCCGCGCACTCGGATTCTCGTTGCGAATCGCCATCAATGCGTCCAGGCCGTTCATCTCTGGCATCTGGATGTCCATCAGCGTAACGTCCGGATGGTGTGACCGGAACTGCTGAATCGCCTCGCGGCCATTCGCGGCTTGCGCGACTACGGTCAGGTCTGCGTGGCCAGTCACGAGACTCTGTATGCCCGCGCGCACAACAGGATGATCATCGACCACCAGAATGCGAATCGGGCTCGCCTCATCGCTCATGATTTTAGTTCCGTATTTTTCCCGGTAAGCTTCGCGAACTTTTCGGCCAACCACGAGCGCTGTCCCTCACCAGGCACGGTGTACGCGTGACTCGCGGGAAGACTCAATTCCACTTCGGTGCCGGAATCCAGTTCGCTCCACACCGTCAGCTTACCGCCTATGAGCTTGGCTCGTTCCCGCATGCCGCGCAAGCCAAAGTGTCCTTCACGCCCATCATCGCTCAGGAGCTTCGGGTCGATGCCATTGCCATCGTCGCGGACGCGCACCCGGAGCTGCCGCTCGTCATAGTGGATTTCCACTTCAATTTGCTTCGCGTTCGCGTGGCGGAACGCGTTGCGCATGGACTCCCCGGCGATTCGAAACACTTCGTCGCGAAGAATGGGATGCAGGTTGCGCGGCACGCCCTCGACCTGCACGTCAAATTTCGGGCGGAGTGAACTGTTGTCGGTCGCGCCCAGTTCTCGGCCGAGCGTCTTCATCGCCAATGCCAGATCATTGCGCTCCACCGTGGATGCGCGCAACCCTTGCACCGCCTCGCGTCCTTCGAGGATGGCTCGTTCCGCCTGTTCGACGGCAGTCTTCAACGTTTTCATGCCCTCGGACGGATGCTCGGGCATCAGGTGAATTCCACTTTGCAGAAAGAGCAAAACGCCGTGAAAACTTTGCAGCAGCGTGTCGTGCAGATCGCGGGCTATGCGAGTTCGCTCCGCTACGCGCGTATCCAGCGTCATCTGGAATTGCCGGGCCATTTGGTGCAGCCGATATTGGTAGACCGCCCAGAGTAGTGCCACGAACCCGGCCACGCACAACGCGCGGAACCAGTTGGTCTGATACCAGGCTGGCGGAATCACGAAGTCTAGAGCCGAGCCTTCCTCGTTCCACACCCCGCTGTTGTTGCAAGCCTTCAGTAGAAAACGGTAATGCTTCGGCGCTAAGTTTGTGTAGTTCACGCGACGATCGGTCAGCTCGCGCCAATCCTTGTCCTGGCCTTCGAGCTTGACGCGGAAGCGCACCTTTTCCGGCACCACCAGGCTCAGCGCCGTGTAATCGATCGCCAGGTTGCGAACCAGTGGCGGCAGCCGCAGGCGCCCATTTCCCGCTGCATTCGCATCGTAGACCTTGCTATCCGCAGTGATTTGCTCGATGTGTACTGGAGGCGGAAGCTTATTGATCAGCGGCAGGCGCAGTGGGTCGACTATACTCACCCCATCGAGCGGGAGAAACCACAGTCTTCCATCCGCAGTTTTGGCGACGCGTGGCGAGGGATAGTAATCACCCGCATGGCTTCGGATTCCGTCGGACGTGTCGAAAACCTCCGCCTGAACCGTGCGTCCTGGATCGCTACTCCAGGCATCCAATTCGGCACGCAGAATGCGCACTAGCCCACACGCTGTGTAGAGCCAGAACGTGTGCGTATTATCTTCTGCGAAATCGTGCACGCTGTCGCACGGCAGGCCATTGTGGCTGGTCAGTGTCACAACGCGCCCGTCTTTAATTCGGCTCAACCCGCCTTCTGTCGCCGCCCACACGGAGCCATCGGCATCGAGCTTCAGATCGGTGACGCGGCCGATACCTAGTCCTTGCGCCGGGCCCCAAGAGGCCTGGATGCTGCCATCCTTGTAATAGAATACGCCACCACTCCATGTGGCCAGCCACAACCCCCCTCGTATGGGGTCGACAACGATAGAATTCGAACCAGAGTTCGGAAGCCTCAGGCTGGCCCATGGCAATCGTTCGACCAACTTCCCTTCCCGCAGCCGCAAAAGCCCATAATAGCTGCTGGCAATCCAGATGTTTCCGGCATTGTCGCCGGTCACCGGAATTGCCGATGCGGCCGGAGCACCTCTAAGGGGAATGAATGTTTCATTCTGGAAATATCCCAGGCCCTTTTGCGTGGAGACCCAGATTCGATCCTGACGATCCTGATACAACGATTCAATCATGTTGTCCTGCAACGGGATCTCGCGAACCGCCACGTTGCTAAGCCCGATATTCTGCCGTGCTATTTCTTTTCCAGGTCGCCGATAGACTGTGACCTGTCCGTCTTTCCATCTATCCAGGCCGTCCGTCGTTCCCATCCACACGCTGCCATCTCTTCCGGCAAGCAGGCAGACAACAGTGGGGCCTGAGAGCCCCTGGCGGACGGAAATGGTCGGCACGGCAAGCTCGCGGAAGCGGTCGATGCCGTTCTCCGTCGCTGCCCACATATTGCCTTCGCGGTCCTCGAAGAAAGTCTGAACCGAGTTACTGGCGAGACCGTCCGAATCCGTAAACGCATCCATCCTCGCCCGGTGCTGATGCAGAATTCCCGCCTCTATGGTCCCAATCCACAAGCCTCCGTCACGATCACGGAAGAGCGTGGCCGCTTCGCGCAGTGGCATTCCTGCGGGGTAGGGATATGCTTCGATTTTTCCGTTGAGCAGTTTCCCAAATCCGCGTTGCGCGGCGATCAGCAGCGTCCCGTCGTCTTCGCAGATCGCATTGGGTTTAAAGAAGAGAGACGAGGTACCGGCCCGCAATGCCGCTGGGACGCCATAGCGTTGGGGTTTTCCAGGTTTCCAGCGCCACAAGCCATTTGCCGCGGCCAGCCAGAAACAGCCCCGGCTATCCTCATAAAAGGAGAACACGCCAAGGCCGAACTTGCCGTCGCTACCGTAACACTGAATATCGCGACTCTTGACGGCGCAGACTTTTCCCGGAGTTGAGAGGTTCTCCCACGTGATTCCTGAGGCCCACAGCATGCCTTGGCGATCCTCGTAAACCGTATAAATGTCTCTTCCCGCGAGGTCCGGATACTCCGTCAGCTCGCCGTCCTTCCAGCTCACGAGTCCCTTCGCGGTGCCAAGCCAAAGAGTCCCATCGCGCGCAGCCACGATGCTTCGAATGTCATTGCTCGGCAGATGCTTGCCGGACGGTGGCTGCCAGGCAACTGTCCGCACGCCGTCGAAGCGAACCAGCCCGGATTCGGTTGCCAGCCAGAGATAGCCGTCCGGTGTCTGCGCAATTTGGTGGATCGTGCCTGCAACGAAGCCTTCACGAATCTTCCACGCGGTGTGAGCGTACTGGCTAACGTCCAGCGCAGAATCAAGCGCCCACGCACTGCGTCCCCAGAGTAGCGCCGCACACGCCAGAATAAACATGAAGTGGCGAGTGGCGAGTCGCCAGCCGCGAGAAACAGTCGACACAAGTGAGAGTGAACGTGGGCGCGGGCTGCTCATGGTTGGCAACATTCTACACCGTGCCGCGTGCTCTATGACACGTTCCTGTCCTAGCACGAAAACGTACCTTCACAACGCCAGCTTCAACGCCAACTGCACCGACCTGGGCCCGCGAATCTGGTACAGCGGATTGAACCCCGCGCCGTCCTGACCGGCTAGGTTGCTCGCCAGAGTTTGCGCCGAACAACCGAACAGAGGGCTCGTTAGGTTGTTGGTGGAAGTGCCATAATTGGGATGGTTGAAGACGTTGAAGAATTGCGCCGGAAGCGTATCCCTAGCTGCTCAGTTAACTGAAACTGCCGCTGCAGCGCAAACATCCGCTTGCGTGGCTCCGAACCCTCGCAGCACGTTGCGCCCGAAATCGTCCCGGGGGGCCAGCGGGAGCGGGAGAAACGCCCGCGGTTGAAGATCTTGCCGCCCGCATATTCCGAGCCGGAAAGCTCCAGCGGCACTCCGGAGTTCACGTTTGGCCGCAGGTAGAGGATGGTACCGCCAACGAGGGACATCGCACCTACTATGTTCACCGGCTGGGGCAGAGCGGGTTTGCCATGGTCCTACCGATTTAATCCCATTACTGCAACTATGACCGACCTCTGATCTGCCGGCGGACCGTCACTACTGCCCAAAAGCATGTTGCCCTCTGAAGTCACAGCAATGGATTGGGGGCTCCATCCTCACAGATTGCTACGATTTACGGTCGTTTTCGTATTTGGTTCCTGTCGTGCTGTTCTACAACCGGAGTGAGCTGTGGAACTCGAGAAAACATATCGACCACTGGCTGCAATTTTCGGCCGTCCACTCTGCACCAAGAGAACGGCCAAGATAGGCTTTGGTCTTATTGCAGCAGTCTTCCTTCTCCAGTTTTACTACGTCCGGGAACTGGTCTTCATGGAAGCGGTCCTGGCGCTCGGGTTCGTGGTTGTGGCGCTGATCGGCGCTCTATATGCCCTCGGCTACATCGCGGCTTTATGGTTGCGAAAGCTTGGTTCTGGGCTCAAGGCTCTTGGTGCCCTCGTAAGCGTAAGACACCACCAGCCCTTTGCGGAAACGACGGTCACGGGTCTCTCTGAAGCCAAAGAGGAGGTTTCCTAGTATGCAAGGACAGTCCAGCGATTCCCAAGCAAGAGCTGCCGAACGTTTGTTCGTCGCGGTGGTGAGTCAAGCGATTTTGGATATATTGGAGCACGGCGAAGAGGCGAAAGATGCCGAGAGCTGGCTCTTGAGCAAAGATTTTGACGCCTTGCAAAGCCTGTTTCATTGAGTGGTGCGCATTGGCGCCCAGTTTTTACTCCGCCCCCGTGGAACCAGTCCCATCCCGTTTCTGCAACCGTCACCGAGTAACGTTTCGCCATCTCGCCGGCATACGACTGTTGGCCTGTCGGTCGCAGCTTAACCTGCTCACATAGCTCGGCCGATACCGCACCGGTCTTCCCAGTTCAGTAGGCTAGCCTTTTTCCGCCGCTCATTTTTCTGGGCACTGCTTCAGGCTAATTCCTGCGTCCGACAGCTTCGCGACTTCTGCTTTCCCGGTTCCGCCCTTACACACCAACATGGGTCCCTCCCATAAAGCAGCCGCTCGCTTTGGAAGCAGAAGCCCTCGCTTCTGGGTGCCCCAGAAAAATGGAGCAGAAAAACGAGACATTTTCATGTCCTACTTAACTCAGTAACCATCGTCGGATTTGTTGGTGCCGACCCCGAGCAGCGTCAAGCGCGGAACAACGGTTCAAAATTCACCGTTCTTTCCGTGGCCACGCAACGCTCCTGGAAGAACGCGCAGGAGGAGTGGTCCTCGAAAACCGAGTGGCACCGCATCTGCGTTTTCCGCCCGCGACTGGCCGAATATGTCGCAACGGCGATCAAGAAGGGATCGCACGTCCTCGTCGAAGGCGAACTCGTGAGTTCAACCTACGAGCGCCCGAACGGCAAGGGCAAGAAGTCCGCGACGACCAAGTTCACATCTTGGTCGATCCACGCTGACCTCGTGCGCAAGCTCGACCGCGGCGAGACGGAACCCGAAGTGCTGCTTCCGGTTCCGTTGCCGCGGATGAAGTAGTCAACAGATCAGATGCGTCCCCGTTCTGACTAACGGATACTAAAGGGCCCCGGTCGAGAGCCGGGGCCCTTTTCTCTTTGTATTTCAGTTGCCACTCCGCGCTTGTAAAATCTGCACGAGAGACTCGCCGCGCAGAATCGTTTCATCTCCAGATTGCCGATATCGCTTGCGTCGGAACTCCAAGCCATCCTTTTGTTGATGGACGAACGAGATGGGTGTGACTATAGCTCGCCATCGTGGATTGAAGGTGGTCGGCACGCTGGCAGCGTTGGACCTTGTTGCAGCCCATGGACTCGTTGACTTGCAAACCATGTTCGAGCGGCTCCGCGCGACCACGTTCCGGTCACCACTTCGCCTCATGGTGAGCATGCTAGAGCAGGATGCCGAACGCAAGAAACGTCTGGAAGGCCGACAGTAGCGGGGCGAACGCACAAAGCAAAATCTGGGTACAATAAGGGGACGATAAGAGCTGACATACGGTACCTCGTGGTATCAAAAGATGTCCGCCGACACCGTTTGATATCAAGCGATTACATCAAAACACTGCCCTGTCACAGCAGCGGTCTAACAGATTGTGAATCAGTACCGCTAAACGCGCCAGCGTTTACGGATACGGCTTCGCTTGGATGCAAAGTCGGCTGATCGTGGAGGTGACCTCCTCACGCCGTTTGGCGCGGCTACTCCGGAGTGCCGGAGTGCAAACGCTACGCGCGAGGTTCACGGCTCCCTCGTGCCAGTGCCAATGGCAACTGCGAGTTCCCCGACGCACAGAATATGAAAAAAGCAGGTGCGCTACCGTGCACGAACCGTGCATTTATGGTTGAGGTTGAGGCCTTTGGAGTTAGCTTTGAACGAGAAGCAGGTTCCCCAGTTTGTTGGAAACAATAGAAACGGCAGCAGGAAATGGAATACTTAGAATGAATTCCCGTGCTTGCAAAGCAGATGCTCTCCCAGCTGAGCTACACGCCCATCGTTGTAACCATTTTATTCTAAAACACTTTCGGGCGCGCCGCACTCGCATTCACACAAAAACAGAGCACCTTCTGTCCAGGCAAGTGGTCTCCCACACGAACTGCCCGCCCCGCGGTGTGACCGTTTCGGCTAGGGCGCGAACCAGGAGCACCCGGTGACAAAAAGTGGAGTTGCGATGCCGTCTCTCCCGCGCAACCTTCTTGTATTACAGTTCGTAATACATTAGACTAACACTCCGAGGTAATGTTATGCCATCTCCAGTGACATTGAGGGTGGATAAGGAAACCAGGCAGCGTATCGCCCGCATTGCGCGCCGCAAGCAAGTGTCCGCGTCGGAGGTAATTCGCCAGGCGATCGAGGCATGGATCGAAGAGCAGGAACCAACCGGATCGCCTTATGAAATGGTTTCGGATTTGATTGGAATTGTCCACGGCGGAAACCGAAAACGCTCGGCGGAAGCGGGCCGTCAGTTCACCGCTCTGCTAAAGAGCCGACGGGGCTCCCGGTGATCTTGGTGGATGCGGGGCCCCTCGTGGCTCTCGTGGACGCAGATGACCAATACCATGAGCAATGCGTGTCGACTCTGAAGAGTTTGCAAGAACCTTTGGCAACGGTGTGGCCGCCTCTGACTGAAGCGATGTACCTGTTAAACGATCTGCCGGCGGCCCAGGAGGCTTTATGGGAGATGTTGGTGAGGAAGGCGGTCGAGCTGCTGCCGCTTGGCTTGGGCGATTTGCCTCGCATCCGTGAACTTCTTCGGAAATATGCCGATCGTCCGATGGATCTTGCCGACGCAGCGCTTATCCGGATTGCCGAGCGAGAAGGTATCCGCAAAATATTCACCGTGGACAAGAGAGACTTCGCAGTCTACAGGATTCATGGTCGGATCCGTCCCTCAATCATCCCTTGATCCGCGTACCTGAATTACACATCGCCTATCACCCGCCTTCAATTCCATCCCCGCTGTTCTTGAATAAGGATGATTTCAAAGGCGTTCGCGCCGGATAGCCTTTTGCAAGGGACATTCTCCCCCTCAGAAGAATGGTTATGCTGCAATAGGGTTAGCGGGCCGACGGAATCGGTCACCGTGTAAGCCCGTGAATATGATTATTACTAACGATCTCGTGGAAACCTTCCTTAAATGCCCCACCAAATGCTTCCTTCGGTCACGCGGGGAGGCTGGGACGGGAAACGCTTATGCCGCCTGGGTTCGAACTAAAAACGACGTCTTCCGTATCGAAGGGACCAAACGCTTGGTGGCAGGGGTCGCGCCCGATAAATGTGCCATTGGCACACAGGCGACGGAGGGAAGCCTTAAGCCGGCTCAATGGCACTTGGGTATCGAGTTCACTGTACAGAGCCAGAACTTGCAATGTTTCTATCACGCAGTTGAACAAATTCCCTCGGCCGGCCGAGGTCGAACTGCGCAGTTTGTCCCGATTCGATTCGTGTTCAGAAACAAGCTCAACCGGGACGATAAGCTTCTGCTGGCGTTTGATGCGCGAGTATTGTCGGAAGAGCTTAGCCGAGAGGTCGGCCTCGGCAAGATCGTGTATGGGGAGAACTATGCGACCCTGAAAGTGAAAACCCCAGCTCTGGCAAGTGATGTACGCAAATTGACCGACAAGATTGGTACGCTGCTTGCCAGTCCCTCACCTCCCGACCTGGTTCTGAACCGCCACTGTGCCGAGTGCGAGTTTCAAAACCGCTGTCGACCGAAGGCAATTGAAAAAGATGACCTCAGCCTGCTCAGCGGCATGGCAGAAAAGGAGCGCACCGATTTCAATAGCAAGGGTATCTTCACCGTTACCCAACTCTCTCACACCTTCCGATCACGCCGCCGACCACAAGGATTAAAGGATAAGAGAGAGAGGTACCACCACTCGTTGAAGGCGCTTGCAATCCGGGAGAAGAAAATCCATATCGTGGGCAGCCCAGAAATGAAGATCGAAGGCACACCTGTTTACATCGATGTCGAGGGTTTGCCCGATCGAGACTTCTACTACCTGATTGGCGTTCGAATCAAAGCGGGCGACTCTGTCGTTCAACACAGCCTTTGGGCTGACGGTCCTTCGGACGAGGGCAGCATCTGGCGGGAGTTCTTGTCCAAACTCATAGAAGTCGAGAACCCAGTTTTGATCCATTACGGGAGTTTTGAGACGGTCTTCCTCAAGCGAATGCGCCAAAGGTATGGTGCGCCGCCAAATGGCTCTCTTGTGGCGAAAGCACTCGAATCGCCCATTAACCTCCTCTCGGTTATCTTCGGGCAGATCTATTTTCCAACCTATTCCAATGGATTGAAGGACATTGCCGGTTGGCTGGGGTTCAAATGGTCAGATCAGGACGTTTCTGGTGTCCACTCTATCAGTTGGCGGGACACCTGGGAACAAACCAAAACGTCTTTGGCGAAGGAAAAACTCATCGCTTATAACTTGGAGGATTGCGCCGCGCTGGAACTGGTCACCCGTGCCGTTGCACAAGCCTGCCGACAAGATATCAGGCCAAGTTCGGAAGCGCCGCAAAGTTTAGAAATTGTGGTTGCTGACAACCTGGATTCGAAAGTGTCCTTGTGGCCGAGATTCAGGAGTTCCATCGATGGCTTCGAAACTATCAATAAGGCTGCCCGCTGGGATTACCAGCGCGATACCATCTACATTCGATCCGACTCCAAGTTGAAGAGAGCCAAGCGGAAAGGCACGAGACGAGCGAAAAGGACCATCCGCATTAGCAAAGTAGTGGTCTGCGAACCACTGCGTGCGTGTCCCCGTTGCCAAAGAAAGGCAACTCAGACGTTTCGGAAAATAACGAAGTGCCTCCACGATCTGAGATTTAGCGGGTCGGGGGTCACCGGATGGGTGGTGAAGTATCGGTTTCAAGTTTTCTGGTGCCCGGCTTGCCGGGCATTTAGCCCTTGGCCGAAGGAATTCTCGGATCGAAGCATCTACGGCCACAACCTAGCCGCATTCTCCATCTTTGAAATAATTGAGCTTTGCGTTTCTCAGCGTTCTGTGACTCAAACCCTGAATAGACTGTTCGGCTTCCAAATTGACGAGATTGTCGTCCGTCGATTCAAGCAGCGCCGGGCTGAATACTACCGGGAGACTCGAAGGAATATCCTAGCTGAGATGGTTAAGGGAAACCTGATTCATGCCGATGAAACACGAATTAGGTTGCACGCAAAGGCGGCATACGTCTGGGTTTTTGCCACGTTCCGCGAAGTGGTCTACTTTTATTCGGAGACGCGCGAAGGAAGCCTAGTCCAAAGTGCTTTGAGCGAGTTTAAGGGCGTTTTGGTATCCGATTTCTATGCGGCCTACGACTCACTCCCATGCCCCCAGCAGAAGTGCTTGCTCCACCTGATGCGTGACCTCAATGACGCCGTCTTGGATAATCCATACGACAAGGACGTAAAGGGAATAGTTACGGCATTTGCCGAACTGCTGCACGGGATTGTGAAGACCATCGACCGATGGGGCCTCAAAAGCAGGTTCCTGCACAAACATCTGGTCGACGTAGCCCGCTTTTACAAACAAATTTCCAAGACGGGGCTCTCGAGCGCAGCCGCGTCGAAATGGAAGGATCGCTTGGAAAAGGACCGACCCAAATTGTTTACTTTTCTAAGCCACGATGGTGTTCCTTGGAACAACAACAACGCCGAGCATGCGATCAAAGCGTTTGCTAGGCTCCGCCGTGCGATCGAAGGTCTTTCCACGCCGAAAGGAATTGAAGAATACCTCATCCTGTTGAGTGTGTGCCAGACGTGCAAATACTCCGGGTTGGACTTTTTGGATTTTCTCCGTTCGGGTGAAACTGATCTGGGCACCTTCGCGGCAAGCCAACGGAACTGACGGGTACCGGTGAGAACAAACTCAAACTGGGCGGGATCGAGTTCAACGGCCAAATGGAGCGACCGAAATGAAACGAAGGGATAAGACCAAAGACCGGGCGCCACGAGAAGCCACGCTAGGTCCCCTGCTGGACCGCCTGAAGCCCGGTGAGGGTGCAACCGTCCTCCGGCGCCTCCTCAAAGCGCATCCCGATCTTTTAAGCGAGGCTTATGAGATCGCGCGATCACTCCTGCGGCAATTGGAGTATGAGGACGTTGCTGCCGAGATTGAGGACGACATACGAGCGCTGGATTATGAGGATCTTAACGCCCGCGCCGGTGGCCACGAGTGGGGCTACGTCGAGCCCTCTGAGGCAGCCTGGGAAATTCTCGAGGAAACTGTGGAACCCGTCCTCGATGATTTGAAGCGCCACATCGAGCTTGGACTCGAGGCTGAAGCGCTTGAAATCTGCAAAGGCATGGTGCTGGGACTCTATCGGCTAAACGAACGCGAGGGTGGCGACGTTTTGGGATGGGCACCTGACTTCCCCGCCGAGGCGGCTGGAAACGCCCTGGAATTCTGGCATGCCGGAGCCGACGAGCAGAAGAGTCGCGACATTCGTAGAAAAACGCGCCCTCCGCTTCCTCAGGACTTCCTGATCAGGGTTCCCAAGTGGATTCCCATGATCGAGCGCATCTTGAAAAAGACAAAGTGAGTCCCACCGCCCGGCCATAGTGTCGACGATGCATGGTCCTTACGGCTGGCGCGGCGACCTGGCTTGCCGCCCACTGGTCCGCGGTCCCAGCTTGGAGCATGTGTGCAGTCGTAAACCGTATACGTTTGAATCGTTACGGGCGACACAACGCTAGCTCTGGCGTCAATTTACTTCCATGCGGGACTGATGACATCGAGGGGTAGATAGAGGATCGAAGGACTCGCAAATGAGGTTAGGTGACCGCGGCTAAGGAGTCACTGATGCAAACAGAACACCTGAAAAATCGACGGGTTCAAATCGGGTTGTGGGTTCCGGAATTAGCGGCTCAGAATTTCCGGAACCCACAACAGAGTACTCTTATTCTGTGTAGCCCAAACAGTAGCCCAACTAGCAGAGGGGTTGTATCAAGAGACGCCGATTTAGCGACCGGCTTGTACTCGTTCAGGTTGAAGTGTGGTGTCAGTGTTGGGGTCCAACCTGCTCTGCCTTCTCAGCTTGCGTGAAAGGTGTGGCGAGAAGTTGCGGTAGGTGTAGGAGACATAAACCATAACCCCATCGAAAGCAGGGTTTCGAGGAGCCGTGTTTCCATCGGAAAAATGATAAAGCCAGACCCCTGTTCGCAGGGCGTTGTTCCCTCGCATTGGGATAGTCACACCAGGTCCAAAATCGAGAGTCATGTTCACGCGCCGGGTGTTCGGCGTCGGCACATCATGTGGGAACGCCAAGAATCCGCCATCGACATCAAAGAAGGGTTGCCAGCGCCAGGCTACACGAGGCGCAAATTGCAATCCGACGGAACTACCTCCACCGTACGTGTACTGGCGGCCATTCGGGACACTTCTCGAATGAATGACAAGGGGCTTTACATCCAGATTCCCGCCGATGAAAAGATGGCGGGTTGTGAAAAGCCGAGAAGTGAGGCGGACGCCAGTAAAGAAGAGTCGTTGATTCTTGAGATCGCTCATGAGTTGGGGATTCGCGAGCATTCCACCCGTGTAGATCGACAGTTCTCGGTAGGGGCGCGGGGAAGTTGCCGTAGCGATGACCGGTTCGACACTATTCGAACCTAGGTCGACAAAATTCGATTGCGCTCGAGCAGCCACGGACTGAAGGAGAAGAAACAGCGCAATTGACGTAACGGAAACGCAAGTCTTCATAGGTTATATCTCCCCTCGATGCATCGCGAGATCAGATCAAATCACGTCGCTTGCACTACTTGATGAAATCCGCATGGAGCTTTCATTCGCGATCGCGCCAGCGATCGCTTGTCGCTCGCTCATCACGAACAGTGCAAATCCAGTGCCAACGCTGAAGACGGGCTAACTCGAGACTAGCGAAGGAGTAAGAGATTGCGTCTGGGAATGCATGCTGACCTCACACGGTCATCGGCCGGCTGGCGGTCAGTCTTTCCGATTTAAGCGGCGGAAGTTGAAGAAGATCGGAGTCCGGATGCAAATGACTGTCCTCGGACGTGGCTGTTTTGTTGATTGAGCGCCTATATCTCCCGAAAGATGCAAGGCACGCGCTCGCCGCCCTTTCCATTGCTTGGGCTGTCCGAGCCGGTCGAGCAATTCCTGTAAGGTGGTCTGTTCGTCCACACCGGCCAGCGCATCCAGATAGCGCTCTGCCGCTCGTTCGGAAATCTCCGCACGGCGGTGCAGATCGGCCACCCCACCGCGCAAGACACACCACGATTTCTTCCCTTTGCTATCCCCCTCTTTCCGGCGGTACACGCGAAACTCTCCGCCGCGGTGGATGGTGGTCTCCGCCCGCAGCACGAACGTCTTGTCGTACAGCTTCACCGAGTTCCCATTCACGCTATGCTTGATGCGCATTCCTTCTTCGCAAATCGCTACTCACTTCCCCACGAAACGACTTCGGCACTTCACCGTCCAGCCGCACCGGCCGACCCAGATAGCGCAGCACGTCGGTGCTCCCCAGCGTGCTTATCCCGTAGTGCACTAGTCGCGGGTACAACCGCCGCAACACTTGCGCCTGCCGGAACACCACATCGCGATGGCCCACTCGCTCTGATATGTCGTCCAGTAATAATTCATGGGAAAGTCCCCAAAGATCTGCGCGTGCACCGGGTTCAACTCCCGTGCGATCCGCCCTAGCCACTTCGGCCAGTTTGTCCGTAGCTGCCGATCGAGCAACCTTGGGCCCGGCCCCAGTCTTCCACCCATGAGAAACAGTTATCCTGCCGCACGTACTGCATCCCCGCTCGCCCCATCTGCCGCGCCAGCCACTCCCGCCCGTTCATACACACCTGTATCGAGAACGGAAACCACGTTTGTATCCGCGCATTTAAAAATCCAAACTCTCGATGTATCCAGTAGTGATAGAAAAACAGGCACTTCCGGATGCGCGATACCAACTCCAGCTTCCGCGTCTCCCGGTTGCGATAGACCTCGAACGTCTGACAAGGCTCTACACAACTCAGCACACATACCAACCCTTCCTCGATCTTTTCTCGTGCCGCGATTCCACGCGCTACTTCTTCCTTGCTTTCTCCTGCCGAGGCCAGATACTTCATCGGCCACCTCAGAGCTTCGTCCTTTGCTCGACACGTTTGCTTCAAGCGCTCGCTCACCCGCAGCACATGCCTGCCAAATTCCGTCAGTCGCACCGGTTTGGCCCACAGGTAACCCATCAACCCTTCCGGATAGCTGATCGATCGCAGCGTCCCCCGAAATATCAGCCGGTCGAAGCCACTCAGTACTCCCGCAATCTCTCCCCTTTGTTTCGCGATAAACTCTTTCATGGCGCTGCTGTCCCTCCTGAGATACAGCGTTCTCGCAGAACAGCCACATCTTATCGAGAACAGAAGCGCCTTCTACCTTTGGTTGCGGCTCTGCCGCGCTGTGAAAGAGGCTTTGCGACTTGTCTGCCGAAAAGGCGCTTCGACCGACCACAGTTCGTCGTGCGATCGTCGTTGGGTTCGTAGGAGGTTTTGTGAACCACGATGACTTGAGGCGACCTGAGGTGCAATTCGCCTCGTTCCTGCGCGACAGGTACCCTTTGGCCGTTTGTGTTGAGGTGTTCGCAAATCGCGATGGGAGGAAAGCCCTCCGTTGGCTCTTGCGCCAACTCGATGCGAATGGCGATGGCATTGTGACTGCCGCCGAGAAAGAACAAGTAACCATCATTATTTACGGGCATAGCTGGGTGGTTCGCAAACCGTGACGTTGGCTCGACAACTCGACCGATTAGGCATCCAGGTGCGGCTCACCATCCAAATGGATAGCGTCGGAAAGCTTTGGCAATCCGACTCTCGCATTCCGGCCATGTCGACCGTGCGATTAATTTTTATCAGTCGGAAGGCCTACTGCATGGGCGGTCCAAAATCCGCGCGGCCGACCCAGATCATACAAGCATCCTCGGAAACTTCCAGATGACCTATAAGGATCACAGTATCAATTGTGACAACTATTTCTGGCTTGTCCGAGTTCTGAGCAAGCCTCACCATGAGATTGAGAACGATCCTGGCGTCTGGGACCGCGTTGGCGCGCTAATTGACGACGAACTGTCGAGTGAAATATCCGCCTCAAAGACTGCATGGGGATCCGGCGCTCTGCCCACGGAATGACGCGCGTTTTGAGCTCGGATCAATGCCCCTCGGATCAACACTCCGAATCGAAGACATTCCGGGTGGATTGGCGGCTTTCGCGACGGAGTTGCGAGTTCATGATTGCTCGAGTCGCTGCGTGCCAAGCACGCGCGTTGACAATCGGCGACTTAGGACACCCACTGCACATATCTATTTTCTGTACATAATATTTCTCAGTCGTCTGGACGAAGCATGTCCAAGCAGAAAGCTTCTTAAGAACCAAAACTGCGACAATGTGTTTTGGAGTCGAATGCTACGCCAAAGACGGAGAGAAATCAGTGAACCAGGGCCGCCGGCACGGGGAGGCTCGATACTTTGGCATACTCCGAAGCAAACAGTTCACTATCCGGATACTGCTCGATCAATTCCCGCAACAACTTTCCCGCGAGGGCAGCCTGATTTTCACGGCACGCGGCAAGCGCAAGGATGATTTTGGCGAAGGGGCGCAGATAGCGACCGTTCTCCGCAGCCCTGGCGACTTGTTCCATGCCGAGCTTTTTGTCGCCGTGAATTCCATCGAACCAGAGCGCGAAGCGGGAACCTGCGCTCTGCGATCCGATAATGTAGTTTGCTATGCCAAGAGCTATGTAAGCGTCGGTCGCGTCCGGATAATTTGCCAGTAAACACTCGGCATATTTGTTGGCTTCCTTCATGCGTCTTCAAGCCGTTCATATGTTTCTTCTGCAGAATCGATTCGGCGTCTGATTCCATTCCGGCAGCCAGCGTCAGGGCAAAAAGAGCTTCTCCATCGTTGGGATTTGTTTTCTGCCGCACCTTGGCGAGTTCGCGGGCCCGAGTTAGCGCTTCGCCGAAATGGCTCATGCGCTCCGGGTTCGGTCTGCCGTCAATCCCGTGCAGAAATTTCTTTTCGTTCAGGAAAAAATCGCTTGTCAATACGCCTTGGAGGTACAACTCCTCAAAAAGATAGCTCGCCGCCACGGCCACCCCACCAAAAGGATCCTCCCGATTGCGGGACTCCCAGTTTGCGAAAATTTGGCGTGCTTCGGCAAACTTCTGCTCGTATAGGAGATCGAATCCAGCGCTAAGCTCCGGGACTGGTGTGAAGGCCGGCGACTCGCCGTTCGGCACTCCCCTCGCAAAACCGATAGCTGGGCTCAATAGCAGTAACAGCGTGAGGAATTTGGAGCAACGCAGCATTTATCTGTACCTTCCGTTATCGATGTCCTGAGATCCGTCAACGTTTGTAGCCAAAACTTGACACTACGCTCATGTCTCACCCCTCCATTTGCCATAAGAGACCTGCGTTGGGCCGGTCCATAATTGATTCCACGTGTGCCTCGTCCGTCGCATGCGCTCATGCCCGAGCCTCCGCAGTCATAAGGTGTCTTGAATTCGACATGGTGAAGGGCATCTGTGCATAGAAAGAGCACTGTTCCGCGTCCCTTATAAAGGCCAACTCCTCTTCGCCTGGATGCCGATCGATCAGAAGGACATCCCCCGAGCGCACTTGCGCGGTGGCCAGCAGCCTCGCAATCGGACAGACTACATAGCGCTCGATGGCGCGCTTCAGGTGGCGTGCTCCATATCTCTGGTCGGTGCCCGCTTGAAGCAGGAACTGCCTTGCTTCGTTCGTTATCCGAAACTGGGAGGGACTCGTCGCACAATCCAATAAGCGCTTCTGCACTTGCGCCAATTCGATCTCCAGCACTTCATCAAGTTCTTCGCGCTTCAACGGATGAAACACCACCACTTTGTCCAAGCGGTTCATGAACTCGGGCGAAAACTTCCGCCGTGCCGCTTCTACCGCCGTCCTCTCCACCTTCTCGTTCAATCCCTTGACTGGCATGTCCTTCGGCTGGATGAAACCCATCCCGCCTTGCATCAATTCCGTGATCTCTCCTCCGCCCAGGTTCGAAGTCAGGAAGATCACCGTCTGCGACAGATCGACTCTCCGGTTGTCCCCTAACGTTAAGGTCGCTTTGTCCAGTATCCCAAGGAGCAGTTGCCAAAGCGCGTCGCTCGCTTTCTCAATCTCGTCAAACAGCAGGAAGCTGAGTTTCAACTCACCTCGGTGGCTCTTAGCCAGTTCCTCTTGCGTAATCAGCGGATGGGTCTCCCTATGGCCCAGGTACCCTGGGGGCGAGCCAATCAGTTTGGCGATCTCATGGGAGTGCTGGAACTCGGCACAATCCACTTTGATCAGCGCTCGGCTATCTCCAAACAGAATTTCTGCTGCAGCCTCGACAATGCGCGTCTTGCCGGAGCCGGTCGGTCCCAGAAACAGCAGGTTTCCGACGGGACGACCCGGGGGGTGTAGCCCAGCGCAGAACACCTGATATAGCTCGCCAAGCGCTTGCACGGCTTCGTCCTGCCCGACGATCTTTTGTCGCAGCGCATCTTCAAAATGTCGCGACGCGGAACTCCGCTTTTTCGTGTCCAACTCTTGTATAAGGGCCGACTGCGTTGCTGTTGCCATAACTTCCCCTTCACTGTCGTAACTCGAAAAACCTGTACAGCTGCCAAAACTTTTCAGGCGAGCTTGCTGACGGAGCACAGGAAACTCCACCAGCACTGCCGTTCCGGTATCCAGGCAATTTCATACGTGAAAGCGTCATTTACTTCGGCCAACGCTTGCCGATCCCAATGCGAGAGAACTTCGGTTTCGTAACGCACACTCGCACCGCTCTCCCAACGCAGTGGCATCGGTGTCGATTGCTCAATTGCCATCCTGGTTTCTGTGCTCGTTGCCTTACCCTCATCACTATTCAAATCGTCAGATACCTCGCGTAGCGCACGAGCCCTGCGCGAACACTTACACGCCATAGCAAGCGCGACTGATGTTCAGCTTGTGCATCTTGTTTTGAAGTGTTGTTCGTTTCAGTCCCAGGCGCTCTGCGGCTCCGCCTTGGCCGGCTATTCTGCCGGAGGCGGCTCGCAAAGCTTGGACGATGACCTGCCGCTCAGCCTGCTCGAAAGTTGATGCGGCTGAAGCAGCGGAGCGCCTCAGCTCTGCCGGGACGTTCAATTCGTCCCCTTGCGTGAGAATCACGCAGCGCTCGATGAAGTTTTCCAGCTCGCGAATGTTTCCCGGCCAATCGGCGTTTACCAGCGCCTCCATGACCTGCTTCGGAACGGATTTAATGGGCTTTTGCATTTCACGCGAGTGGCGCGAAACAAAATAGTGCACCAGCAGCGGAATATCCTCGCGCCTGTCGCGAAGCGGAGGGATCTTAATCGGAAAAACATTCAACCTGTAAAAAAGGTCTTCGCGGAACTGATTGTTTCGTATCATGTCCTGCAAATCGCGATGCGTTGCGGCAATCAAGCGAACGTCCACGCGAATGGTCTTCGTACTCCCCAGTCGTTCAAACTCACGTTCCTGCAAAGCGCGCAACAGCTTCGGTTGCAGCTCGAGACTGATGTCGCCAATTTCATCTAGAAAGAGAGTGCCGCGATCGGCCAACTCAAAGCGGCCTCGTTTCTGCATGAGCGCGCCGGTGAAAGCACCCCTTTCATGCCCAAACAGTTCGCTTTCCACCAGCCCGGAAGGTATGGCAGCACAGTTGAGCCGTACAAAAGTGCGTTCACGACGCGGACTCAGGTTATGAATCGCGCGGGCCAGGAGTTCCTTACCGGTGCCGGTCTCGCCGTGCAAGAGCACCGTTGACCCCGTTGGCGCGACAATCGCAACCTGATCCAGCACGTTGCGGAGAGCGGCACTCTTGCCGACGATGTCCTCGAAACAGCATTCAGAGCTGATTTCTGATCCCAGATCCAGCGGTTCGTCTTGCAGCCTGCCCCATAACGGTCTAGGCTGCTCGTCCACCATTGCGTTGGCGATTGCTGCGCACATTTGCTCTACCCCCTCTGTTGGTCGATCCACTTGCGAACGTAGGCAGGACAGTTTTCGAGAGTCATGCCAGCGGCTTCCCATCCGGCCAAAAATTCCACTCCGTCGCCATTCACTAGTACAAGGTCTTTCAGGTTCAGCACGATGTGAACCGCAGCGGGTTCGAGGCCGAACAGTCTCCGCAACTCGTCAATGTCTTCCGGCTCTATACGGCCGCTTAAGGTGAAGACGACCTTTCCGTTCGCTGCCCTTTCGATCCTCAGCATGGTACCTCCTAGCGCCGGCTGCCCACTTTGCGCTGTGACGTTAGGAATCGGCGCCACATGCCGAGCTCTTTGATCCAACTGACCTCATAGACCAGTTCTTGCTGTTCCGGGGTGCCTTCTGCATTCCAAACCGGAAGAGTTGTCGTTTCCCAATGCACATCGCTTCTTTCCGAAAACGGTGCGATGCAGGCGGCTGTTCCCTGACTATGAACTTCGTGCCTCATTTCGACCTCGCGTGCGAGAACTACGAAACTGAACTCATTTCGCCTTGATCCGAGGGCCCCAGGGTTCTGAGCGGGGTAGCTTCTAATGCTCGCTGCGGTTTGATGAAGCAACGCGGTGGCCACTTTCAATCCACTGAAAACACATGGCTTGGCGGACAGTAACAGTCACAAGTTCTGCGAATTCGCAAGTTTTGCGAGTTGCGAAAATGCAGCTAACTCTCGCGCAAATAATTTTTGAACTGGTGCTTGTTGATCTTCAGCAGGCGGATCTTGTATTCCAAGGTGGAGGCGGGGATACCGAGTTTTGCGGCTGCGCCTGACGGACCAGAAACTCTACCATCTGCTTCCGCCAGCGCCTTTTCAATGAGCTCTTTTTCCTCTGCCGAGCTTTTCCTCCCCAATGACCCGGTTGGGCCCTGCGGATGCAAATTCCCGATGGAGAGCCAACTGGGATCAATGGTTAGCGTCTCTGTCTCACAGACAATAACTGAGCGCTCGATCACATTTTCGAGCTCACGAATGTTTCCTGGCCAGGGGTACGACTCCAGGAGCTCGAGCGCCTCCTTCTCAATGCTGCGGATGTTTTTACCAGCCTTTCGCGCGAAACGGGCCACGAAGTACTCCACCAGCACGGGAATATCTTCTATGCGTTCTCGGAGAGGCGGGATGTGGATCGGGAAGACCTCAAGTCGGTAGAACAGATCCTGTCGAAATGCGCCTGCAGCAATCGCCTTTTGCAGATCGCGGTTAGTAGCTGCCAGGACACGGACATTCACGCGAATTTGTTCACTGCCGCCGACACGTTGGAACTCCCTTTCCTGCAAAACGCGCAAGAGGGCAATCTGCGTCTCAAGAGGCAATTCTCCAACCTCATCGAGGAAGATCGTACCCCCCTCTGCCAACTCGAACTTGCCTAGCCGACGCTGCAGAGCCCCAGTGAACGCCCCTTTCTCGTGCCCGAACAGTTCTGAGGCGATCAACGATTGCGGAATCGCAGCACAATTGACCGCTACGAAGGCCCGGGAACGGCGAGGCGACTTCTTATGGATAGCACGCGCAATCAATTCTTTCCCTGTTCCAGTTTCACCGGTTAGGAGAACAGTTGAATCCGTAGGGGCGACCTTGGACACGGCCGAAAGCACAGACCGGAGCGCCGGAGAGTGCCCTACGACTTCCTCAAACATCCATGCTTGCTCGATCTCCTCACGCAGCGCGACGTTCTCATGTTGAAGTTTCTCTTCCGTCCGTTTGCGATCGTGGATATCCGTCGCGGTTCCGTACCACCTGACGATGTTTCCTCGTTCATCTCGCAACGGCACTGCGCGAGATAAGAACCAACGATATTCTCCAGTTCCGGCACGACGGATGCGAACCTCATCCTCGAATGGATCCCCACTGGTTAGCGAGGCACGCCTCTTCTCGACATAACGGTCAACGTCCTTGGGGTGAAGCGCAACCTCCCATCCGAAACCTACAGACTTTTCTGCCGAGATACCCGTGTATTCCTGCCAACGTTTGTTGACGAATTCAACCGATCCATCCGAGCTATTCGTCCAGGCGATTGCAGGAATGGTTTCGATGACCTCGCGAAGCTGCATTTCGCTCTGGCGGAAAGCTTCTTCGGCCCGCAAGCGGTCAGTGATGTCCCGGGCTACCATCAGCAGGAAGCGACGACCGCCATACGAGACCAGGCTAGTGTGTACTTCGACAGGGAACACCGTCCCATCCCTTCGCCGATGCCAGTGTGTGTCGAATACGGTCTCACCCGCCGCCGCCCGCTCGGCGACTGATTCCATCTCTGGTTGATATGAATCCAGATGGAAGGCGAGCGGCGTCTTCCCGATCAGTTCCTGCCGAGTGTAACCAAGGCTCTCGCAGGCCGACCGGTTCACATCAACAACGGTCCGCTGCTCGAGATCGTAGACAAAGAGGGCGTCCCCTGCGTGGTCCACAAATGTGCGAAAGCGCGTCATCGCTCTCGCGCATCGCTTCCTGGGCGAGCTTGCGCTCCGTGACATCGACGTGTGTGCCGATGACGAGGATAGGCCCGCCGCGCTCCGTGGAAATAGGATGACCAATTGCCTCGATATATTTAACGGTTCCATCGGGTAAAACGATTCTGTACTCGGCGATGTAGTCTGATCGCTCGCTCATGGCCTTCACGGAGAGCTCGCGCACCATCTCGCGATCTTCCGGATGGACACGTTGCAGCAGGGTTTCACCGTCCGGAGGACCTTGCTGCGGATCAAAGCCCCAGATTCGGAAATGTTCCTCCGACCAATAAGGAAAGGTGTTTGTCCTGCCGTCGTACGCATAGCTGCCGGTATGGGTTAGCTTTTGTGCTTCAGCTAGATACGCTTCACTGCGATGCAGAGCTTCCTCGGCACGCTTGCGCTCGTGAATATCGAAGCTTGTTCCATACCACTTGACGATTTTGCCCAACTCGTCACGGAGCGGCACATTGCGGACCAATAACCAGCGATATTCTCCATTCGCCGCACGCACTCGCAGTTCGCTCTCGATTGGTTGACCCGCGGCTAAGGCTGCACGCCAATCTGCAACGAACCTTCCGTGGTCCTCTGGATGAACCACAGCTTCCCAAGTCCACCCCAGTGCGTCCTCGGCAGCTAAGCCGGTGAACTCTTGCCAACGATGATTGATGAAATCAAGTGAGCCATCAGGCAAGCTGCTCCACAACATCGCCGGAACCGTTTCGATCACGTCGCGAAGCTCTTTTTCACTACGGCGGGCAGCCTCCTGGGCACGCTTGCGTGCCGTAATGTCGTTGCTGGTCACCATGGTTGCAACCGGCGCACCTGAGTCATCTCGTTTCAGCGACCAGCGGCTTGCCACCACAATTTGGGTTTCGTCCTTCTTGGTTTTCAAAAGCTCGCCTTCCCAGCGGCCATTAGCGAGCAATTCAGCCTCAATCTGCCCAAACGGCAATGGAGAGGCCGTTTTCAGCAGTTGATGAGCAAGCTTCCCAACCGCGTGCTCCGCTGGCCATCCATACAAGACCTCTGCGCCGCGATTCCAATAGCTGATAACCCCCTTCATGTCGCGGACATAAACTGCGTCATGAGTTAGCCTCAGAAGGCTTGCTTGCTCTCGCAGTTCTTCGTACAGTTCCTGGAGTTGCCGGCCGGCATGGTTGAACGCCCTCCCGACGACAGCCAATTCGTCATTTCCATCGACATGGACCTCGTGTCGAAAATCGCCACGCGCCAGTGCTTGGGCGCCTGAAGCCAGTTCGGCGAGCGGAGCCGTAATGCTCTGAGTGACGTACCATCCGAGGGCGACAGCCAGTAGTAATGTCAGTAGGCCGGCAATGGGGACCACCAAAGAAAGACGCTTCTCCACGCTCGTAACATCTTCGATTGCTTTGCTCCGTTCCTGCTGTGCCTGTCGCTCGACGTTTGCCACGAGCGCGGAGCTAAGATCAATCAATTGCTCAATTTGTGTTTTGAGGCGGACACGAACCGCAGCCCAATCTTCCGCATCGGCGAGCTGAACCGCTGTGTCGAGTTGAGAGGGAAGTGTGACTTTGAGCACCTTTACTGCGGCGGGGATAGTCGGATCTTCTCGCGCAATTTCGGGAGCCGCACTCAGTGCTTGCTGTGCGTCTTCGACATCACTAAGGAAACTCCGGCGAAACCCTGCGGCTTGGGATGAGAATTGTTTCGTGTCGTGACTGCTCTCCAGGGCAGCGACGTTTTTCCTGAAACTGCTCACATCCATGCGGAGGCGGACGAGTGCAAGGGATGTCTCGTCGGTATTGCTGAGACGGCGAATGGAGGCGACCATTTGCCTGAACTGCCAGAAAACCACGGCATCGGCGGCGATCATCGACATCAGGATCAGCAGAAAGCAGACGGTCAAACGTCTGGCAATGCTCAATGGATTCCTGCGGAACAGGCCGCCTGCAGCGTATAGGGTCTTTTTCACGTTTCCTGAACTATTCGGACGAGTGGTTGACATGTTGCTGCCCTCGACCTCTGCGCAATGCTGCCGCCGAAGCTATCTTCGCGAGGCATTCGAGTCGGATGCCGAGGATTTGAGCATTTTCACTAGTTGCTCTTGCAGGTCGCTTGCCGCATTTGCCGCGCTCTGCCTGTGAGTAAGCACGGCATGTACCGCTTCATAATACGCGCGCGAGACCTCCGGATACATTTTGCCCGCCGGCACAGATGGCCGCAATGCCGTCCCCTCGCGCACTTGCAGAAAACGCGAAAGGTAGGGATTTGCAGCCAAGACGTCGGCGTTCTTGTACAACGCTGGAACCGTAGGCGGCTCACCCGACTTGCGGCTGGCTTGCTCCTCGGGGCTGGCCAGAAAGCGGACCAGCATTGCAGCCTCCCTCGGATGACGCGAATAGCGCGAGACACCGTAGCCGTTTCCACCCAAAGTTGCTGCGAAGCCCGCGCTGCCCCGCGGCAGGGGAGCTACGTCAAAGTGGCCTCTTGTTGGCGAGTTCTCCGCACGCGCTGCCACGTACGCATTTGTCCAGTTGCGCATGAACGCCGCTTTTCCCGCTTGCCACAAATTGAAGGCATCCCACTCTTTGTACGCCGTGACACCTGGCGGAGAAATGGAGCCCACCCAATGCGCCGCCATGCTCCACGCGCGGATCGCATGCGGGTTGTTTACGGTCACCTTGCCCTGCTCGTCGAGAATCGTTCCGCCACCCTCGGACACCTGCCATTCTAATGCGTTACAGGTCAATGCTTCAGATGGCGCACCTTCCCAGACAAAGCCCCAGAAATCGTTATTGCCGTTCGCGCGCTCGCCGGCCTGAATCCGTTTGGCCATGGCTTCGAGTTCTTCCCATGTTTTGGGCGGTGCGCCATACCCGTATTTTGCGAGCAGGTCGACGCGATAAAACAACAAGCCCTCGCTCATGTTGTAGGGCAGAGCTACCAGTTTGCCGTCGACCGTATAGTTAGCAATGAGCTCCGGAAAATGCACAGCAATGTCTTCTGCTGGCACATAAGGCTTAAGGTCAATGAGACTGTCCGCCAGAACTCTAGGCCAGATTGTGTCGATGGCGTAAACGTCGGGTACTTCTGCCCTGCTGTCGAGCAGTTCGCGCCAAGTTGCTAATTGCTCCACAGCTGCTTCCGGGGCGGGCAGGATCTGAACTCGAATACCGGTTTGTCTCGTATACTCTTCCAGCTCTGGACCGAGCCGTGGGTCGGAACCCGGCCATCCCTGATCAATGACAGTGAGTACGATCCCGGAGTCACGACCGGTGCTACGGCAGCCCAGGGCAGAAAGAGTGAAAACAAGGATACATACGATTGAGAGGTGCCGCAAAGTAACCGGCGACAGGTTTGGTTCACGAAAACACGACATTTTTTTCCCTGGAATTCATGGCCAATTCTCTCTAACCTTGTCGTGAGTGTGAGTAATCGGCACAGGAATGTTGCCTGTAAGTCTACCTTGAAGCGCATCATTTCAGAAGAGCTCCGGGAGGCGTGCTTTGATGTTTACGGATCTAGTGATGAAACGTGTGTTTCTGAGGTACGATGCCCGGGCAATAACCCTCAGAGAATCTACGCCTCGGATTAGGTGAGATGTCAAAAGGGCAGCAATTCGAAACGCCGGCGGACCTCAGCGCAAAACAGGCGGATGCAGTTCGTAGTGCGCTCGAATTGGTGATTTCAAGTGATGCGTTCGCCGGAAGCAAGCAGTGCCAGGATCTTCTCCGCTTGCTGGTGCAACATGCCCTGTCCGGTGAACTGGAGGCACTGTCTGAACGAATGATCGGCGTAGAAATGTTTGGCCGCCCCGCCGATTATGACACCTCAAACGATGCAGTCGTTCGTGTGCGAGCTGCAGAAGTTAGAGAACGGCTGGCTCAATATTATGCCGAGGCCACTGTTCCGCCAGAGGTCCGTATCGAAGTTCCGTCCGATTCCTATGTGCCAGAGTTCCATTGGTCCCGACGGACCAGAGTTGAGGCGGAGCCTGTAACGCCTGCACCGCCAGTGGGGGTTGCGCAACCGTGGCGAAGCAAGTCAGTGCTCGTGATTGTCGCTGTACTGGGAATCGTTGGCCTAGGTCTTATAGTTTGGTTCCAGCTTGGGCCGAAACAGCAATCAACAAATGCGCTACGGCTGTCCCTCGGTCTGCCCGAGGGTGTGACACTACATCGGAACTGGCACCCTTTCGAACACATAGCCCTTTCACCGGACGGGCAGATGTTGGCGTTTGCGGCCACTGACGCGACTGGTCGAAGCTCGTTATGGCTCAGGCCTTTGAGTTCGTCCGAAGCGCAGCGGATGGAACACAGTGAGGGTGCGCTTTTGCCATTCTGGTCGCCGGACTCACAGTTCATCGGTTTCTGGGAGGGGGGCAAGCTGAAGAAGCTTCGGCGAACGGGTGGAGTCCCCGAGGTGATCTGCAGCGTTCCAGAAACGGCACAAGGCGCCTGGGGACCCGATGGGACGATCCTCTTTGCCAGGGCGGTGAACAGTCCGATCCTGCGCGTTTCGCTCACCGGCGGGGACGCTACGGCTGTGACCTCCCTGCTTCCTGGGCAGGTCAGCCAAATGTGGGTCCAGTTCCTGCCCGATGGCAAGCACTTTATCTATTTGGCTCGAACAAGTCTGACGAGTCGCGATCCGGGAGCGAAAATTTACGCGCAGTCGCTGGGTGGCGGAGATCCGATACTGCTGCTTGCGGGCGAAAGTCGTGCTGTTGCGGTGCCCGACTACTTGCTGTTCGCGCAAGGCCAGATTCTCTATGCACAGCGCATGGACTGGACAGCTTTGAGAAAGATCGGTGAACCGTTGTTGGTCGCTCGTAACGTCGCGGCTTCTCCAGCCTATTTGGGCACTTCAGAATTCACTGCGTCTCAAACCGGAGTGCTTATCTATGGCACGGCAGCAGGCTCATCTTTCGATCAATTCAACTGGTACTCCCGAGACGGCAATGTGATTGGCAACCTCGAACCGGTGATCGACTTTCAGCAGTTCACGCTTTCGCCGGATGGAAAGCACTTGGCGCTGAACTCGTTTCGTCAGCACGCTACAGGCAGTCTGTGGCTCATAGACATAGCGACTAATACAACGACACCTCTGACGACTGATCCCCACGCGCAGTCGGACCCCGTGTGGTCGCCAGACTCGCGCTACATTGCGGTCAATCTTCTTCCTAACGGTGGATCTGATCCGCCGTTCCTGGTGGAGAAGATTGAAGTCGGAAGTCAGCAGCCACAGAACATCTATGGCGACAATGAAAGGCACTGGGTGGAAGACTGGTCTCCGGACGGACGCTTCCTGCTCACGCACGATACCAAGACCTTGTCGATAATATCTCTGACTGGCGACAGCAAACCTAAAGCGCTCTATTCATCTAGCTTCATAAAAGATGAATTTCACTTGTCTCCGGATGGGCGGCTAATCGCCTACGGCGAGAACCGCACGGGAAGATGGGAAGTCTTTGTCGCCTTGTTCCCTTCGTTTGATAGCATACAGCAGGTTTCGGTAGCCGGCGGGGCCCAGCCACGCTGGCGCGGTGACGGTCGAGAACTTTTCTTCATTGATCTTGAAGGAAAGATGATGTCGGCGATGGTCGAACACGGCTCTTCTGCGAAGATCAGCGTCCCGAGAAATCTGTTCGATACGGGACTTATACCGGATCCCACCGTCAATCAGTATGCAGTCACCAACGACGGGCTTAAGTTTCTGGTGCTGGAGCCACGAAAGGGTTTCGTCGAAACCTACTCTGTGGTACTTAACTGGCCGGCGACCGTGAACTAGCGCCTTGAAGAACGGTGCGGTTTGGCCGCTCATGAACTGGTCGCCGCTCGCGCATCTTGTTTTGCAATGTTGGTCGTTTCAGTCCGAGGCGCTCTGGAGCGCCGCACTGGCCGGTTATTCTTGCGGAAGCGGCTCTCAACATCAATGATTACCTGCCGCTCGGGCAGAGAGCCCGATTTGGCTCGTTAATCAGAATTAAGCGGCCCGCTGATTTCCTTTTCGTAATGGCGATTCCATTTGCTAGCAGGACCTGCGAATAGTCTGTCCAAGGCATCGAAATCCTTGCTGAGCAGCCACTGCTCCGCTTCTTTTGCCTCCTTCACGTTCTCCAGGACATCAGAGATTGCCTGATTGACGACGGCCAGGAACAACCGCTCTGTGGCTTGTGGGCGGAACTCATTGGATTGGCTCTGCATTCTGGGACCCTCCTCGTTCATCATCTGTATTGCTGCCTATGCACTCCGATTTCCCCGACTACCACGCCCAGCCGCGCAGAACGTGAACTGGCTAGCGCGCCAGCCAAAGCGCGAACCGCAACGCCTCGAACATCGTAAATTGATAGTGTAGGCGCAAAATCTGGTACCACTGAAATATCGTTGGCGTTTTCATGACTGCTACCTTTCCTAGGCTGCGATCCGTTCCTTTGCTGTGTCGTAACCCAGATATATCCAGTCGGGCCCAGAATCCGGCTTGGGAAACTCTTCGACTTGTGGCTTGCGTTGCGCCGCCGACTCTTCACGGCTCGCTTCCATCAACGCCTTCATCTTGTCGAAATCCATGCCAATGAGGAGAGCAATCCAAGGACCAAACTTGCAGGCACGTTTAGTGATTGATTTCTTTAGACATAGGAACTAGGAAAATGGTTCGGTAAACCGGAATGTTCAACTCCGTGCCATCAAGCGTGACACACTGCCGATGCCCGGTCACCGAGTTAGACGGGCACTCTCAGGTACGAAGCACAGCGGCGCAGCCATCCTTATATCCGCCTACACTCAGTTGGCGCACAAAATGGGACAAGGCTTCGCGGCCCTCGATGCGGTGCTCTCCCACTACCGCACCGGAAACTCGACCGATAGGTTCCACAATGGATATGTGGCCCGTGTCAACGCGCATGCCCCTGGCGCACGTCCCCCTCGGGACGGAACTCTGACAGAACTAGCGAACTTCGACAATGACGAGCGAAACGTCATCCACGAGAGGGCCGTAACTCCACGCAGCCACCCCGTCAAGGATTGCTTGCCGCATTTCCGGCAATTTATGTTTTGCCGAATCGAGGACCAACTGCGAAAACCCTTCGACCCCGAGCATCTCTTCCTCATGATTAAAGACCTCGACGAGCCCGTCCGTGTAGAGAATGAAGCGATCGCCAGATTTGAGCTCAATTTCGTCCACGGACTCGGTTGGTGCGGTTTCCGCGAGGCAGCCGAGGATCCCGTTTTGCGACTCAAGTAGACGGACACCGCCACTTGAGACGAGCATTGCTGGTGGATGGCCTGCGGCAGCAAAGGTGGCGCGGCGGCCGCCCCTACTGAAACGCATTGCGGCCATGGTGAAGTAAAAGCCGTCCGTCGCAATACGGTCATGCACAAAGTCGTGGACGTGCCGCAGTAATGTATCCGGACCTACCTTTCGTTCGAGCTGATGCAGTGTTTCGGAGTAAATGCGATTGGCCATGAGCGCCGAACCGATGCCGTGGCCCGACACGTCGCACATGAGAACGGTTAGAACATCGTCGCTGTGTGGAAAAACCACGCCGAAGTCACCCCCAATGGTACGCGCTGGGTTGTAGTAAGTCTCGACCGAGACATCGTTCCAAACCAGGTTTTGTGGTGCGAGCGATTGTTGAACACGAGCAGCGAGTGAGAGTTCGGCCTCAATTTCCATCTGCCGCTTTTCCAGTTGGGCGTTGGATTCGCGAAGTTGCTCCTCGATGCGCTTCTGTGCGCTGATGTCGGTCACGATAAGTAGGACGTATTCCTGTCCGTCCGGGCCCTGAATCGATCGCCCGCTGAAGATCGCCGCGATCCTTTCGCCATTTTTGCGAGGCAAGTAGAACTCACTTCGACTGCGTCCGTAGAGGTGGCCTGATTCATGTTGCCGCAGGAGGTACGGAATATCTTTCGCTGGGAAAATCGCGTCGGGTGTTCGACCAAGGATTTCTTCACGGCTATACATTCCGAGCCGGAGCAGCGCTTCGTTGGCGAAAACTACACGAAGCTGATCATCGACAATGACCACTCCCTCGTTGAGCTCTTCAAGGATACTCTCCATCTGGCGGAGCCAATCCGGAGTCTTGATATTGACGTTAGTCATGGCTTTGTTCAGTTGAATTCGTCAGCGAAGATTGTGTGTCGCGATCGAGTAACCGGGTGACGAGAGCAAACAGAACACTGACCGATATCCCACACATCAACACACCGGTGATCCCCTCCAGCGGCCCTAAGAGTCGCCAGTGGGTCGGAAGAACCAGATCACCATATCCCACAGTGGAATAGCTGCTCGCGGAGAAGTAAAAGGCGAGCTCCCATGACGGGAAGCAACGCGTCCGATAGAAACTGGCCCACAGAAGAATTACGAGGCCGTGCATAATTACAATTGCAATCATCGATTTCACTACCAAAGTGGCCGAGTAAACTGGCCCATGCTTGTGAGTGTCCCTGGTCAGAACACGCTTTAGCCACTCGATGAGCGTAGTTACGCCGGCGCACTGCAAGCAGAGTGTAAGACTCAGCAGAAGAACAGCCGCGGCAATTTGATCAAAAAGCATCATTGCGAAGCTTTCACAAGCGGTCCACTCGCTTTTGGCAGCGCTTCGGTCGACGTGCGAGGTTCAGCCTTTCGATTAGATTCCATGGAGTCCCAGCCGACGAACGGACCGATTTGACCGGAACGATGAGCTGCTGCGGCTTGTGCTTCGAGCGCATAGCGCCCGAACACCTGCTGCGCGGTGGCTACGCGTTGGGGGCGTCCTTGGCTAAAGAACGCAATTCCCCAGTTGAAAACGACGGAAAGTCGGTTCTTGAAGCCAGTCAGCGCTGCGAGGTGGACGACAAGCCAAAGCAGCCAAGCAGGAAAACCGGAAACGCGCAGCGGACCGATCGCAGCGATTGCACGTAAGCGCGAGATCGTCGCCATAGTCCCACGATCGCGGTACCGAAATGGCCGGCGCGTATTGTCGCCTGCGATCCGCCGGACGATGGTCCGCGCCGCGTGACAGCCGGACTGGATCGCAACCTGCGCTACGCCGGGCAGGTCATCGAGGCTCATCAGGTCGCCAATTACGAAAACTTCCGGGTAGTGTGGCAGCGTGCAATCGGGTTCGACTTTGACCCGTCCCGCGCGATCAAGCTCGGCACCCGCCCGCTGAGCGAGTATACGGCCGAGCGGCGAAGCCTCAACCCCAGCGGCCCAGAACTTCACTGCCGCCTCGATCCACTGCAGTTGCGGATCGGCCGAATTGGTCGCGAGGCCGCGCTCGTCCACACGAGTGACTCTCGTGCCCACATAAACCTCGACTCCCATTTTTTGGAGGTCTCGGAGAGCGCGCTCGCGTAGCGACTCGGGAAAGCCGGGTAATACAGTTGGTGCGCTGCCGAGGAGCACGATGCGCGCTTCCGCCGGATCGATGTTACGGAAATTGCGCCGCAACGAATGGCGTGACAGCTCTGCGAGCTGGCCGGCGACTTCAATGCCCGTCGGCCCTGCGCCGACCACGACGAATGTCAGCCAGCGACGTCGTGCGGCAGGGTCTGGCTCGCGTTCGGCCATCTCGAATGCGCCGAAGATCCGCCCGCGCAGTTCGAGCGCATCATCGATCGTCTTCATTCCTGGCGCGTCATGCGCGAACTCCGGGTGCCCGAAGTACGACTGGCTTGCGCCGGTGGCAACGATCAAACTCCCGTACTGAATCTCACTCCGGGAACCGAGCGTGTCCACAATAACGCGCCGGCTTTCGAGGTCGACATCAACGACCTCGCCAAATACAACACTCGCGTTTTGTTGATCTCGGAGGATATCGCGGATCGGAGGCGCGATGTCACCCTCGGAGAGAATTCCCGTCGCGACTTGGTACAGCAGCGGCTGGAACAGATGATGATTGGTGCGGTCGATAATGGTCACGTCGACATCGGCGTGGCGGAGTAATTTGGCGGCAAAGAGTCCTCCAAACCCGCAGCCGACGATTACGACGCGCTCACGGCTCGTTCGCCGGGTAGCAGCTATGAAGCCGGAATCCGGCGGGGGATTGGCGCTGGCGAGTTTACCGTATCGAGAGTTTTCAGTTTTTCTTGCTTCCATTGTTCACCTTACGTTTGGACCTTACGTCGGACACGAGTCACTGTCCCTCTTTCGGCTCCGTCAGCTAGTTTGTGCCACGGTCTCAGCCGGGCTGTGAGCTTCAGCCGCTGCAGTGGTCTTTTTCGGCTCCCAGCGGATGATTTTCAGGTCGAGTACAAAGATGCTGTAAAGGACGGGCACCAAGAGCAACGTGATGAACGTTGCCACGGCAAGCCCGCCTATCTGTGCATAACAAAGAGGCTGCCACAGGGGCCCTCCTTCAAGCGCCAGCGGGACGAGGGCCAAGATGGTCGCTAGGACAGTGATCATTACGGGCCGAATACGCTGGATGCCTGCGTCTGGAAGTGCCTGTTCCAGAGGCTCCCCTTTCGCATGCATTTCCTCGATGAAATCGAAGAGTACGATCACGTGGCTTACGATCACTCCGATTAAGCTGGCGATGCCCAGAAAGGCCATAAATCCAAACGGCGTATGCATTACCGAGAGGGCGACCAGAGAGCCAATCACTCCGTAGGGAGCAGCGGCGAATACCAGAAGAGGTTTTACGGCGTTATTGAATTGAATCAATAGTGCGAGGTAAATCCCGAGTAAAGAGATCAACAGAACGAGTTTGAGGTTCTCGAATCCGTCGATTTGTTTGGCCCGTTCGCCACCAATGCGGAGCTGATAACCGGGCGGGAGATTTTTCTGAAATTCCTGTATTTTTGGAAGGATCTGGTTAAGCACCTCAGATGCGAGAACTCCAGGCTGGGGATAGCACAGGATGGAGATGGTGCGAAAATGCTCGCGGCGCCTGACGCGACCCGTTTCCAAAGAATTTCCGACCGTGGCGATCGACAGCAGCGGCACGCGGTTGTTGGTCTGTGAAGAGTAAATATAGAGGTTCTTGATGTCGGCAAGCTGAGCACGCTCCTGCATGCGAAGGCGCGCCACAATGGGGATGTTCTTGTCGCCTTCCTTAAAGATGCCCACTGTTGCGCCGCTCATGGCCGTGGCCGACGCGTCTGCGACATCAGCGTTGGTAGTGGCTGCCACGTTGGCGCGGTCTGGATCGATCTGAATCCTCTGCTGAACGTTGTCAGGGAACCAATCATCACGAAGAACGGCGATGCCCTGAGCTTGCCTGACGATGTCCTGAGCCTGCGCGGCAATCTGCCGAAGAGTGCGAATATCGCTAGCTTCATTTCTCGCGTCAACGTCTGCCTGCCCCGAGATCAACAACTCGACGGGGTTGTCCACAGGATTGGTTTGAAGCTGGCGAACCGTAACCCACGCGCCTGGAACTTCCTTGTCCAGTGCGTCCTGGATGGGACGAGCTAACTTTGGCGAAGCCTCTTTATCCGTGATCTCAACAATCATTTGCGCGTAGTTGGTCTGCGGCATTTCGGGCGAGACGGAAAACCAGAAGCGAGGTCCCCCGCCACCGGCAAAGGTCGTCAGTGACTTGAGAAGATGCCCACGGTGCTCTTTCGTAGTAACGTCAGGCGAATTGTCAATCACTTGTCGGACGACTCTTTCGGCCTGCACGGCAGCATCGTTGGTGACGCTCAACGGAGTGTCATTCGGCAGCCAGATATCCAAATAAAACCAATACTGGACGTCTTCGGGAAAGAATTGGGTCTTAAGTCGAGAACCGAACAACCCGCCTCCGATCAGGAAAACCAGGGACGCACCGAGGACCGCCCAACGGTGTTTTATGGCTTTGCCGACGAGTCTGTTATAGAAGCCGTAAAATCCCCGCTGCCGCATCTCCTCGATAGTCGGTTCTCGCTTTGCCGAAGCACGCAAGATGTAGTAGCCCAGGAACGGAATAAAGGTCATCGCGACAAAGTACGCGCACAGCAGAGAAACCGTCATCACCACCGGGAGGCTCTTCAAGAACTCACCGGTATTGCCGGTAAGCATCAAAAATGGCAGGTAGGCGATAACATTCGTGATTGTCGCGTAAAAGATTGCTGTGGCGAGCTTTGTCGGGCCAAGCCAACAGGCAATGCTGCGCCGGAACCCTTCCGCCAAGTGACGTTTGATGCCATCTCCTGAGACCACCGGAACGTCCACGAGAAGGCCCAGCGCGATGATCAGCGATGCGATGGAGACTTGTTGGAGATCGATTCCCAACATATACGCGATGCCAAACGTCATCGCGAGTGTGATCGGTATGGCCAGCGCCATGATCAGCGCCAGCCGCCACTCCCAAAAGCCAATCAGGGACACCAAGACGACGAGAATTATGGCTTCCAAAAGCGCCCGCATGAAGAGGTTGATGTTCTCCTTGACTTGTAGCGGCTGATCGGACGTGTGCGCGAGAATCAGGTCAGCGGGAACGATTTGGCGAAGCTCAAAAAGCTTTGAATTCACCGACTGTCCGAAGCGCGCGATTTGCTTTCTATCGCGCATGTACACCGCTAAGGTGATCGCGCGGCTGCGTTGCCAGTGTCCACTTGGGTCGCGCCAAGTGTAGTAATTCAGATACTGGGCAGGAGCCTGATAACCCCGGCTGATTCGGACAAGATCCCGCAAATATACGGGGGTACCCTCTGACGTGGCCGATACCGCCACATCGCCGATGCTTTTTGCGGTATCGAATTGTCCGGAGGGAATGAGAGTTATCCTGCGCTCGCCGCTTTCAACAGTTCCTCCCGGCGCAATGATGTTCCGAGCCGAAAGCACTTTGGAGAGATCGGCAGGACGCAGGCCGTAGGCTGCGAGGCGATCCTGCGAGTAATCCAGATAGATGGTCTGCGACAAAACGCCACGCCGCTCCACCTTGGAAACTTCGGGAGCTCCCTGCAGCGTTCGGCCAATCAAGTCAGAAAAATTGTCGAGTTCGGCATAACTGTATTTGTCCCCGGCAACGCTGGCCAGCTTCGTTCGTGTTTCCTTCGGATCGCGGATGATCGCTGGGTCCCACGAATCGGGATGCAACTCGGACCGTTTTAGGCGCTCGGAGATAAACCGCTGAATGAACGCTTGAATGGAACTGTCATCTGCTCCGGAAACACCATCGACGCCGATAAATCCACTTCCCTGAATGATTTGCGAATCGCGAATGATTCCGGCCCTCTGCGCTTCCTCTTGAAACAAGTATGCGCTGTCAAGGACCTCACGCGCCGAAATCGATTGGGGAAAAGAATTCACTACAGTTACTGTTACGAGCTGGTCCCTTCGATTCTGATGTTTGGCGTCACGAACTTTGCGAATCGCCGCTTCAACGGAATTGGCACGAGCCGCAATTTCGATGTCGTCCGCCTTCGGGCTCGCGACGGTCAGCATCAGGGCGGCGGTGTCTCCGAAATCGCTTTGGAAACTGATGGGGCCGGCGCCCTGCGGCAGCTGAGCGTTTAGAGCATTCAGCTTGAGGTTGATATCGCTGAATTGTCGCTTCGTGTCGGTGATGCCCTCATCCAGTTGAATGGTGACAAACGAATAGCCGGGAAGTGATATGGATTTGATGCCGTAGTCCGCATCTGTTCCAGGATGGATGGTCTTATTCTCGGCGGCAACGTCCTCAATTCGACGGGTAATGTATTGCTCGACCTGTTGCGCTGTGGCTCCGGGCCAGGGACAAGCCGCCACACCGAGGCGCACGGGAATGTCCGGGTCCTTGCGCTGCGGCATGGAGGTGTACCCGAACCAGCCCCAAATGAGCACTCCGAGGAGAAGCATCCAGGAGATGTGCGGGTGCTCGACGAAAAACCTCGGGACATTGCGGCGATTACTGATCTCTTGTTCGTGTTCGAGTGCCATTTGTTTTATACCTTTATGGGATAACCTGGATGAAATCGCCGTCCTTCAGACCAGCGGCTCCAACGACGACAACTTTCTCGGCTGGATTTACACCTTCAACTGCCACATCACTCTCATGGGTTTCACCAAGTGCGACCTGGCGCAAATGCGCGACCCATTTGCCGCCCTGTTCGCTGGCGACGAAAACCGCGTAGTGTCCGGCTGAGCCGGGGTCAGCAACAACGGCGCTGAGGGGCACCGCGGGAACCGGGGCGTTGTGAACGCCTGTCAAACTGAGTGAAGCAATCATCCCGGGCTTCAATGATGCCTTGGGATTGGGGACGGTCACTTCGATGGCAAAAACGCGATTTTTCTCATCGGCGCTCGCGGCAATACTGGTGACCCGTCCGTTGTACTCTTTTGGATCGTCCTGCAAATGAATGCTGAATTGTTGCCCCAAGCGCAGACGCCTTACGGCATAGTCGGGAACGCCAAAACTGATTTTGACCGCACTCGTGTCGGCGATAGTAAAGGCCGAAGTCCCGGGTGCTGCGAGGTTCCCTAGTTCAATGTTCCGGGCAAGGATGTACCCCGAAAACGGCGCCGTCAGGTCCGCGTCCTGGAGAGCCAACTGCGCTTGGTGCACATTTGCCTTGGCCTGATCCACAGCTGCGAGGGTCGAATCGAATTTCGCCTGCGCTCGGTCGAAATCGGGCTTGGTCAAGCTCTCTGAGGCGTAAAGCGTCTTCGCGCGCTCGTAATCCTTCGTCGCCTCGACATGCTGCGCTTGGGCGGCACTCAGTGTTGCGGTGGCCTGGTCGAGTTGATTCTTCAAGTCCTGATGGCGAATCTGCGCGAGAACGGCGCCCCTAGCAACATAGTCTCCCGAACCTATGTCTCGACGCCGCCCGTCAGCACCTGCGACCTGTTTAATTTCGGTCACATATCCTGCGGACTTGAATGACAGAACCGCTTCCGCGAACGGCAGAACGGAAGCCGAGTAGCGCAAATCTTCTGAAGGCGAATACAAAGTCACATCCACTACATGAACGGGTGTGGGAGGTTTAGCTGCGACTTTCGTGGGTTCCTGACAGCCACTTGTAGCCACAATCGTGGCGAAAAGCACAGCCCCGATTACTGACCCCGCTCGTTTCCTGTTGCTCTCCATAAAGTCCACTCCTCTCCGATCGCTTTCTCGAACTCCGCCCTGACTGGCTGTAGCGCCTAAAATAATTCTTGCTCTCATCGGTTACTCTTCTCCCATCGCTTTGCGCAGTTCGGCAAAAGCGCTCCAATAGGAGGAAAGCGCTTGCTGATACTGGAAATTGGTTTCGGAACTCTGCGCTTGGGCCTGGAGAAGGTCTCTTAAGAGCGCGGCCTGCTCCTTATATTTGTTGCCCGTGACGCGAAGCTGCTCCGCAGCCGCTTCGTGGGCCGTCCGAGAAGCCTTAAGCAGCAAGGAAGCGTCATACCATTTACGGTAATTCGCACCAACCTCTACGGCGACCTTCGATTCCGTCTCTTCGATCCCGTTGCGCGCCTGTTCGATAGTTTTCGTTGCCTCGACAACCTTGTTGTGGCGGCGCCCCCAATCGAACGGCTCCCAAGTCAGGAGAAAGCCGGCCGTCGCGACATTCTGTGGAAGGACTTGCACGTTGTAGATTCCCTGATAGCGCAGAGAGAGACTCAGGTCCGGAATGTATTCGGCTTTCGCGAGGCGCCGGTCATATTGGGCTTGCTTTTCCTTGAGTTGCGCTTGCCGGCATTCGGGGCGGTTCACCAGAGCTGCGTGCCGAGCGGAATCGAGGGTCAGATCGCTGGTGTCTTGCTCAGGAATAAACTCAACACGAAAAAGCGTGGAAACATCGCGGCCAAGCAGTTGATTCAACGCCTCACGCTGTGTCGCCAGCCCATTCTCTGCGACGGACAACTCATAGCGCGATTTGGCTAGGTGGGCGTCGACGTCTAAAGCATCGGCGCGCAGCACCGTCTTTTCTGACACGTATTGGACTGTGACCCGCTGTGCTTCTTCGAATGTTTTTACCGCCTCACGAGCGGCATCCACACTCGCTTGAACCGCAAAAAGGTTGAAGTACGCATTGCGAACTTCGGCAGCGATCTTCTGCCGCTCGGCGCGGACATCTTCACGAGCGATGTCGCGGCCAAGCTCTGTTGCGCGAATTCCGAGGCCAATCTTGTATTGCTGTGTCAGAGGTTGATCGATGCTGCCCGTCAAATAAGTAGTGAACACCGCCGGCGTTTTGATTTTGGCATTGGTAGATGGGATCGGACCAATTCCCGGATATGTGCCGAACGAACCGGCGGGAAAGGTGAAGTCAAACGGGTGCAAGAGCTCGCCGCCCAGCATGGTGAATTGAAATTGTGGTTTCCGCCTGCTACGCGCCGTACTCACTTGGAAGTCGTATTTCTGAGCTTCCAGGGCCGAGTTCTTCACAAGTCGATTGTGCTGGAGTGCTAGAGTCACCGCTTCATCGAGAGTGAGGATGGGCTCCTGAGTATCGGCATTCGATATTTGCTCTTGGGCTGATGAGGCCATCGGCAATGCAAGAGCCCACGCGATAAAGATCACTGATAAATATTTGAATCTCATATTGTTGATCCGTTTGTTGAGGCTTCCCTTCCTGCAAGCCCTCGAAGAGTCGTGCTGATCACTTTTTGCGCGATGCGCTCGACGGACAGACGCTCGACGTTCGCGAAGCCATCGATCGCAAGCATGGTTAGGCCGTGAACTACGGCCCACGTGTAGAGAGCCGCGGTTTGCAATTCCGACTTTCGGCTGAGTGCGGGGTCGAAGATTCCGATGCGTGCACCCCTGCGGAGAATGTTCTCCAGAACAGCACGCGAAGCCACCCACGTGGTCAGGACTTCTTCTGGACGCCAGGCAGGGCCACTCGGCGCCACGCTGAACATCAGACGATAAAGCACGGGATTTTTAATGCCAAAGCTGACATACGCGGAGCTCATTTTCGACAACGCTGCGCGAGGATCAGCGATTTTCGCGACGGCAGCCGTTAATTCACTGCGCAGCAGATCGTGACCAGCCGCGGCCGCGGCGTCCAGCAGGTCTCGTTTGTGAGGGAAATGGTTATACGGCGCGTTGTGACTCACCCCTGCCCTGCGCGCGACTTCTCGCAGAGAGAAATTCCAATCTTTGTCTTCCGCCGCGAGCTCAAGCGCGGCTTGAACGAGCGCTCTACGCAAGTCCCCGTGGTGGTAAGTATCCGGGCTGTGTGTTAGCGGTTTTGAGTTGTTCATTGCACTAATCATCGAAAGATCGCTTCATCAAAAATGTGGACAGTGCCGATACCTAATGTTGCCGACATCCACATGCCTGCTTGTCTCGGATTGTGAGTAATGCAGATCACATGCCAATTCGCGCGCATTGCAAGTGGTTGATCTACATGGGCCAGGACAGGTCTGGGCACTACTGCGCTGCCGGTATGCGGGCAGCGTCGCGCCACATCGCCACAAAGCATCGCGATGCCAGAGGCCTTCTGCGATCTCGGCAGGTCGATGAGCTGGATATCGGTCAAGCTAATCTGGTGCGGGCGGAAATGCGTGGCCACGGCGGAGTGCTGCCGTCAATAGGCGAGCAACGGTTGCGGCCCGAGAGGTCGAAACCAGTTACGCCGGTCGTTGTTAACCTGTACTTTTGAAGACTGATCGGGAATGGACCGCGAGTGCAGACAGAGGCGTGGCAGGCAGGGTAGGTAGAGCCGATTGGGTCTTTCTGCTTCTTTGCGGCCTAGCCAGATGGACTGAAAGTGAGAAGACCTTCCGATTGTTGTTGGCAAGCTATCACGATCGTTGAAAAACCCTCTTGGACTTTCGGGATACGCCTACATCTGCGATGTGGCTCCGTAGCTTCTTTCTGCCGTGGAACACCCGAGCTTTGACAGCCGCGAGCGACAGACCCATTTGTCGGGCCGTCTCTTGAGCCGATAATTCTCGAAGTTCCTTCAGCTCGAGCACGCTTCGCATTCTCGGGGTCAGCCGTCTGATCGCGATCGACAAAATCCGCGCCTCCTCTCGCTGCATGTAGGTGGCCTCGGGTCGGGACTCGCATCGGCTACATTGAAGTCGGGCCGTGTTCCTTCATCACCATTCAAATCGTCGATTGATACCTCGCGTAGCGCACGAGCCCTGCGCAAACACATAAGGGCTTCGTTGATTGCGATACGCGTTAGCCATGTTGAGAACGAGGATTTCCCTGCGAAGTTACTCAAGTAGACGAACGTTTTTTGGAAAGTCTGCTGGACAACATCTTCAGCATCTTCGCGAACCCGAGTGTAGCGCAGTGCAAGCGCCAAGATTCTTGGCCGATAGCGTTTCACCGAGATCCGTGGACAAGAGGTCGCGGCTGTTATCCAGGCGACAGACGTTGCCCGCATGCGGGCATTCCAGGACTTCCTCAGTGAGGACGAAGCTGCGATAGACGGCGGGGCGGGAAACAGCGGCACGGATGCCGCAAAACTCAGGATGAAACCGTGGAAAGTCACATCGTGCTTGCCGGGAGGTTTTCAGACTCCCTCGTTTTCCGGCTGATGTGCATGGGCCATGCGTCGGCGACCGTTTGTGCGAGAAGCGCCTGACGTGTTCGTATTCGATGCCGCATCTCGAGCAAGTCGCAGATGCAGGCGCTCGCATATATCGAGTGTATAGGATGTTTGGGCAACGAATTCCGTCCCGAACCGGCCAAAAAACGATAGTGCCTCTTCTCCCACGGAATCGATGAAGGTGACATCAGTTAGATCTACGACCAGTCTCATTCCCTCGCGACAGCGCGTTATGAGCGTGCGAGTGTTCTCGGCGTCAACACCGGTGAATCGGCCCTCAAGCTTGAGGCTCAAACTGTCCGCGGAATCGTGTATCTCGACGCGTAGCATCGCGCCTCCTTGGAGTGTCTAGGCAGCCAGGAGCGTCGGCTGGAGACTTTCCAGGTATAAACCTTGCAGGTGTTATACCAGGTACTCGTCACCGTAAGTTATTGAAATTACAATAGAATATTGAAAGGTGGCGGGGGCACTTGTGCCGGACCAATGGGCAGTGCCGCCATACGGGCGCGGGCTCAATGGCCGGTTTGAGGCCTAGAGTTCAGACCCGAGCAAGAAGATGAGCGTGCCAATCGTAATCAGCGTCAACGCAGATTTCATTTGCGAGGCCGTCCGTTTAGCATTGAGCTGCTTTGGACAAGTTTTGCAGATATTATGCCAGAGCTGCGTATTGAAGGCATTTCGTAGCCACTGTGCCGGACCAACCGGCAGTGCGGTGATGTGGGCGCGATTGCCTCTTCCTTGAAGCCCCATGGAGCTCAATGGCTGGTTGAACATGAGAGTCAAGGTCCGGTTTCCCAGAATGGCCGGATTCTCACCCGGAATACTCAGCACGACTAATGTTCAGCTTGTTCATCTTGTTTTGGAGTGTTGTTCGCTTCAGTCCGAGGCGCTCTGCCGCTCCGCCCTTGCCAGCGATTCTCCCGGAGGCGGCTCTCAAAGCATCGATAATGGCTTGCCGCTCGGCCTGTTCGAAACTTGGCGCGGCTGAAGCAACGGAGCGGTCGGACACTTTTTTCAGCTCCGCGTACGGCACATTTAACTCTTCGCCTTGCGTAAAGATCACGCAACGCTCGATGAAGTTCTCCAGTTGCCGAATATTGCCAGGCCAATCGGCGTTCACCAGCACCTCCATGGCCTGCTTCGGAACCGATTTGACGCGCTTTTGCATTTGCCGGGAGTGGCGTAAGACAAAATAGTGCACCAGCAGCGGAATGTCATCGCGCCTTTCGCGCAGCGGAGGGATTTCTATCGGGAACACGTTGAGCCTATAAAAAAGGTCCTCGCGAAACTGATTATTGCGGATCATGCCATCCAAATCACGATGCGTAGCCGCAATCAAGCGAACATCGACATGAACGGTCCTTGTACTTCCCAACCGCTCGAACTCCTGCTCCTGCAGGGCGCGCAACAGCTTCGGTTGTAAATCCAGGGTGATGTCGCCGATCTCGTCGAGAAATAGAGTTCCGTGATCCGCCAGCTCGAACCGGCCTTTCTTTTGCATCAGGGCTCCGGTGAAAGCACCCTTTTCATGCCCAAACAGTTCGCTTTCCACCAGGCCGGAAGGTATGGCGGCACAGTTCAGTCGAACGAAAGTGCGCTCGCGACGCGGGCTGAGGTTATGAAGCGCTCGGGCAAACAGTTCTTTGCCAGTGCCGGTCTCGCCATGCAGGAGCACCGTCGATTGAGTGGGGGCTACAATCGCAACCTGATCCAGCACTTTGCGCAGCGCGGCACTCTTACCGACGATGTCCTCGAAGTTGTATTCGGAGCGGATCTCCGATTCGAGGTACAAGCGCTCTTCCTCCAGGCGATCCCTGGCCTCCGTGACGCGCCCATAAGCAATCGCGTTGTCAACCGCGAGCGCAATCTGACTGCTGATTTGTGACAAGAGGTCCAGGTCCTCTTGTCCGAAGTTGTCCGGCTGGCGGCTGCCCATAGTCATCACACCTAGAGGGCCGCTTGCGGTTAACATTGGGGCGATCGCCATCGAGGCGATGGACTCAGCTTTGAGCCTGTCAACGATTCCGGCTGGGAGCTTCTCGATCCCTTCGACCGACAGAAGTTCAGGGACGTGGGCGCGTAGCTTTTTGTGATCGGTGTCGCTAAGTTCAGACCCAGTGACAGCGGTCAGTGAACCTTTGCCGCTGGGGAAATCCAATACCACGCATTCAAGCTGGTTCGATTGTTTATCGATCAACCAAAAACCGGTGAAGTCGTTTCGAAAATAAGTCCGGATGGATGCCGATGCCGACCGAAACAATTCGTTAATGTCCAACTTAGAAACGATGTGGTTGTTGATCTCCAGCAACAGCCTGAGCCGATCCCGCTCTTTCACCACTTGTCGCTGGTACAGCTCTGCGCGGTCCCTTGCCAGAGCGCACTCGAGCGCGACCGCAACGTGCGACGCCAGAGAACGGAGCAGTTCCACGTCTTCGGGAGCAAATTCCTCGCCTTGCAACTTTGTCACCGAGAGAAACCCGTATCGTTTCTGGGCGGTAGAGACTGGAAGCAAATAGGCGGTTCGTCCTACAACTTCGGCGGCAAACGGAGCCAACTCAGGATGGTTCAACATTTCCTGTGATGAGTCCGGGATGAAAACTGGTTTCTGTTCCTCAAGCACCCGTGCTGCCGCGCCAATTCGTGACACTTTGGTTCCGATCTTGAATGCAGGTGCGTCCGGGTCTCGATCGAACTCGAGCACGTGCAGACTATCTTTCTCATCATTTAAGACGTAGAGTTCGGTTCCGTGCACCCTCGAGGTGCTGGACAGAACGTCACGCAGGCTGTGCAGAACGGCTTTGACCGTGGGCTGATCGGCCAGGTTGCTGGACGCATCCAGCAAAGTTCGATATCGATCTTCGGTGCTCCTCATGATCTGGGTGCTCCACTGCCTCAGCTTGGATACATCTTACTCTCAACTGCGTGTCCGTGATCAGCGTCGTAGGCCGTTCGGTTTCAAGTCTCCGAAATGCGCTCACGACGATCAAGCCCGTGGTGTTTGGCTAGAGCATCAGCCCACAATGCAACGAATGCCCCCTCACGAACTTGGAAGGCAGCCTCAGTGCCTCTTTGCCTGCAAATTACCAGGCAGAGTAATTTGGGTACGCGATTTCACTCGGTGAGCTCAACCCCGAAACGCGCTGCGAGCTCGACAGGGCTGCTGAGTTTCATCGTCACCGGCAAGTCGAGTTCCCGCCATGCTTGGAGACCTCCATCAAGAACCCATACGTTTGAGATTCCCTTACGACGCAACGAAAGCGCCGTACGAGCGCTGGTTATTTGATTGGGTGACGAACAGCATAAAACCATCTGAACATCCGGCGGAACTCGGACCTTGGCTGATCGGCGCAGAGGGATCGGAGAGATGCGCGCCGCACCGGGAATCCCAGGAATTGTGCTTGTGTCCTCATGCCCTTCAAGATCCAACAGATCCAGCACCGCCACCTTCTGACCCGCCTGCAGCTTCCGGTACAAGAGCGCGGGGCTGACCGCTCGAAGCCGGAGTCGTCTCATGGTGCGGAGCAATTCACACGCTCTCCAGATGAAGTAGCAGAGAACGCCCGCAAGTAAAATCGCGAGGGACCCGCTTACGCGATCCAGCGTGGCCGCCACAATAGCTAGGCGGTCGGCAAATAGATATCCTACGAAACAGTACCCAGCAGTCCAAAAGATAGCACCGGCTGCGTCATAGAGGAGGAACGGAACGCTCGCCGCATTCAGCATCCCCGCTAGTGGCGGCATCAGGCCGTCCAGACCTGGAACGAATTTCGCGAACATTAAGCTCGGCAGCCCCCGTCGCGCGAAGAGTCTCCGAGCCCTCCCGGCACATTGCTGCCCGTCCGTGCTGAAGGCACAGAGAGCGCGCACGACTCGATGCCCCCACCACCGGCCTGCTAGGAACCACGCATAATCCGCCAACAGGCAACCCACCAATCCTGCCAGAATAACGCTGCCAAGATTCAAGCTCCCGCTCGCCACAAGAGCACCGGCTGTAATCAAAAACAAGACTGCAGGGATCGGCAAGCACAACTGGTTCGCGAACACCGCCATCAGAATCATCGGATACGTAATTGGCGGAATGTGGTTAATTGTGATCACAAGAACCCCGAATGAGAGTGACGGACCAGACCCTTCACATTGCTACCTTGCATAGAGATGGCCAAACTTGGAGGTGAAAGGTGTGCTTCCAAGTTATTGATTCGAAATATAAATCATAGGATGTAATCGGGCACTGTAGTCGCGTTCGAGTCAAGCGCTGCCCGCATTCGGGCACCGGAATCGCGGCAGGGTCTCGAAAGCTCGTGTTTGTCATCTATTTCCTTTGGCACTCTGGTTGCAGTTCGTACCGGCGGTCCAGGAAATGGCACGCGACCAGCCACGCTGTGAGCGGGGCGTCAGCACACCGCGGCGGTCGTAAAGGAAAATGACATATGCGTCGAAACGCAATTCGAATATCGGTGTTGCTGGTGGCGATCCTGCTGCTGCCGTTGCTGGTCCTGGTGGCTCAGCAGACGAGTGCGCTCCTAATCGAGGGGCCGCAGGGACAGACAAGCGTGATTCAGGTGCAGGGGAAAGACTACGTGGAAGTGGACGAATTCGCGCGGATCACGGGCGGATCGCTGCGTTTCGTAGGGAATCGGATCATGCTGAGCCTGCCCGGGAGCGATACGCCAGCGCAGGCAGCGCCGCAGCCAGCGACCGGCCTTTCTAAGCCGTTCCTCGCAGGTGGGATTGAGACCATGAGGGAGATTCTTGAATGGCATGCTGCGTTGAAGAATGCTATTGAGCGCGGGTATCCCTTGTCCGACGCATGGTTCGGGAACTACAGGAGGCAAATTCGATCCAGCCTGGCGCAGACCCAAGCGGCGGTTAGCACGGATCTGGATCAAAAGGCGTTTCCGCTACTGACCAACGAGTTCAATACTATGAACGCCTTGACCGACAAATACATGAAAATCACAGTGAGTAGAGACTATCTTGCGCCCAACTCCCTGAATAGCGATCCTCTGAATCAGAAATTATTGACGTGCTGGCAGTCGCTCGCGTCGATGGCCTCTTCGAATCAGTTTGTGGACGACGGTTCGTGCCAGTAGTCACGCAGGTGAGACTGGTAAATTACTCATGCCGATTCCGGTAGCAAAGCGGCAGGAAATTTCTGCAACTCGACCGACTCAAGCGTTGGTCTGACCGCATGCCGTCAGCACGCCCGCCATCTGGTTCTCGCATTAATGAGGGGAAAGCTGACGAGTTCTCCTTATCTTCGTCACGCAGACCCACTTGAGCGAACAGTTCGAGGTGCGGCTCCCGCTGGCCACTTAAATGCATTGGCCAATCGAGCATTGCTGACAAAAGGCTAACGCAAGTTATTGAAAGGAGAAGTACGATGTGGCAAAAATCTCGAAACTGGAAGGCAAAGTTGGGTCCTGCATTGGTCCTGGCGCTCGTCGCGTGTTCTGTGACGCGCGGACAGGAGGTGAGAACGAACTGTATGCCAGGAACTGATTTCTCGAAATATCACACCTATGCATGGGTCGACGAGGTAAAGGGCGTACCCCGAGTGGGCCGTGGCCAGCCCGACCAGATCCTGGACACCCAGGTCAAGCAAGCGGTCGATTCCCAAATGGCCGCCAAGGGCCTAACCAAGGTGGTTGACGGCGAAAAATCCGATTTACTCCTTGGCTATCAACTCGCTATCGGTCAGGAGAAGCAAATAAACGGCCTCGCGAACGGCTGGGGCGGCCGGGGCCCATGGGGCGGAGGCCTCGATTCATTCTCGGCGACTACTTCAACTATCAACATCGGGACTTTCGTCCTTGGCATGTATGACCCTGCTGCAAAGAAGCTCATTTGGATAGGTGCTGCCCAACATACGATTGAACCCAGCAAAAAACAGGAGAAAAACCAGGAAAGGCTCAACAAGGGAGCACAAAAACTGCTGAAGAACTTCCCTCCCGAACCCGGGAAGTAAACACCTCCGATCTGGGACGGTCCCAGCAGCGTTTCGAAAGCTCGTGTTTATCATCTAGCGACTGCCATGCGGTGAGCGGGGCGTCCACACACCGCGGGCCGTCATGAAGAGGCAAATTCCAATCAAGCCTGAAGCATGCCGAAGTGGTGGCGAGCACAGACACGGATCAGAAGGCACTTCCGCTGCTGGTCAACGAGGTCAATAACCGTTGACCGATAGATACCTGAAAATCACCGTGAGTAGGACTTATTGCGCCCGACTCCCTGATCAGTGACCCTCTGGAGCAGAAACTATCGCCCTGTTGGCACTCGCTAGAGTCGATGGCGTCATCGAATCAGTTTGTGAATGACGGTTCGTGCCAATAGGCAAGCAACGAAAATGCTCAGACGAGGCGAATCCACCCCTAGGTCAACACAAGCCGTTCTTTGACTGAACGTCACCAGGTGGATTTTCGAGTGCATTCAAGGGATCGGAACGTGGTCTCTCCGTCTGTTCAAGTCGAACCAATACAATAATGGATCGGGTCGCCACTTATATGATTGTTCCAGCAGCAAACCAAACTCCGAAAAATCTAGGGGGACGCCCTTCCAACCGCTTGATTTGATGGAGTGGATGGAATCTTACCGAGGCGCAACCGCTTAGATCTCACCGCTCACTTCGACCGTGTGAGGAAGATTGGCAGGTCGATCTTGTGGTCGTACTGCGGACGATAGTGCTCGGTATCGTACATCGATGCGATCTCCACCTTGCGGTGGGCCCAGCTTCGGATCGGGAATCGGTGCCATCGCGTAGCGCCGTCCTTGATCGCGGTCATCAAGCCGGACTTGGCTTACTCCAGCGCCAATCGCGATCAGCTAGTCGAGATACAGCATGTCGATGTTCTCCAGCACTGCCGCTGTCACATTGAACGTGGTGGTCACGCCCTTGATGGTCGATTCTTTGGCTTCGAACTTTTGGTCCTGCAGAGCGGGAGGCAGATTCCTCATCTTAGTGGGATTTGTGCGTGAGCTGTGCAAGAAGGTTCCGCCCGTGCGATCGATGGTGCGCGTGTTTTCGCGGTTCAGGGGCAGGATGTAATGTGCCTTGCTGGCGGGCTCATTCAAATCGACGTGGGTCAAGCCTTCCCAGCCCCGGCGGATCCCAATCACCTCGCATCCGAGTTCCGCCCCACGGTAGACCACCGATTTGATCACGGAGTTCAGTCCGGGGACATACTAAGGAGCAGAACGGAAATCTACACAGGAGCGGATTCTTGAATACCCTAAGTAAGGAGTCACACATGGCAACGAAGCGCATAGGCATACTCACCGGAGGCGGCGATATCGCCAAAAGAAGATCCGTCCCAGGGCCTGAGTGAGCACCCTCATCCGCATTTACTTTAGTAGATCCGAGCAGTCTTCGTTCGTGCAGTTCGCTTCCGTGCGAGCATTGGGGATCAAATTCACACCCGTCGCAAGCGTGATTCCCTCGCAAAACTTGGCGTCTCGAAGTGCCACAACACGTGCTCCGCATCGACAGCCCTTTGAACCTCCAATGCGCCGCTCGCGATGTTCGCCTGCTCGTTTTCAGCGACGGTGAAGATGACGATCCTTTTATCGTCGACCTCGTGAGCCCGGAAGGGGAAGTAGCGGGCCAAAGAAAATCCAAAGGGTATTGAAGTGGCTCTCGAACGATAGCGAGCGAAGTTCGTAAGTGTCGTTCACACGGACGACGTTCAGAATGACCCTGCGGCGCGTCAGGATCGTTAAGATCGAACTGTTCGATCGACGCTTCTATAGCCGAAAGTTCTTTGACTGCAAGGGTGCGTAGCCGTCCACCGTCGTCCTTGGCCGTTTGGACTATATCGGCTGGAGTACGTTCACACGGTCATATCCGTCGCATAAAATGCGGCCAGTACATCATCGGATTGCGTTGACTCGGGCGGGTATTCTCGGTCTGCGATTTTCAGAGTCGTGCCATCTGCACTGGGTGCCCGGCGTGGCGTACAGAAAACCCATGCCGGAATTGTCAGTGCGGAGGATAACCCTCGGTGAAGCGTGCGGTACAATCTCGCCGACGACGCTCGCGTTCCAGAAAAACACGCACATCAAGAGACCAACTGAGACGATTCCGCTCCTTAGCAACTGTTCTCGATACATTTTCTATACCTCGCGAGCTATTTCTCCGTAAGCTCTTTTGATCGCAACAGCAGATGTCGCTTCATTGCACCTCAGTTGACTCGTCTTGGCTCTGCATCAGAGGCAGCTGCGAAGTAAGTTGCAAGTCGATCATCGCGTTGATGCGGTGCTCCACTTGGAAAAAGGTCGCTGTTACCTTTCCGGGCAACACCTTCCGAAAGATAGGCAGATACTTCCTGCGGAGTTCGAAAACGGCGATATCCGAATCCAGCCAGCGGCGAATGAGACTGTCCGCCTGCTCGTCGGTCAGCGATCCGTACTCTTCCGCATACTCATTGATCAGCGCGTTTTTTGTGTACGTGATTTTCTTGAGCTCTGCGGAATATTGCTCGTACACCGGCCAGAACTTGGTGGCTTCGGTGTCCGTGAGTGTCACATTCGCGGCGATGAGCTGCCTTTTCATGGAATCGATTTGTCTGTGCATCAGCACCACCTGCTGGTCGCCGAAATTATCGGCACTTCTTACGACCTTACCGGTCGACGGCGCAGGCTTATCTTGAGCTAGAGTCAGAGTCCTTGAATTACCGCACACATGGATGCCTGCCAGTACGGCTACCGCTAGGATCAATTTCTTCACGATGTTCATCTCCTCGTCGCCAGATGTCGGGTGTTCGCTGACGTTCGCCAGTCTGCGATGAGCTGCGCACGTCGATTTGCCATCGATCCAGACTTCATCAACACTTCTCCCTCGAACTCCCTGCTTATCCTGTCGCACTCGAGTTGCCAAACGCAGGTCGCATCTAACTCCCATACTCTGAATCTAGGTGACATCGTTCTTCTTAAAAGAGTGTGCCCACATAGAGTCACTGCCCTCCGGCAGTCATGGTGTGAGCAGTGATACGAAAAGAACAAACGCCGGACTATCGTCCACGTCCGCCGTACCAAACCATCATTGTGAGGACGTCGCAAATTCGCCTGCAGAGTGAGTTATGAAGACCGTAGTCCTGAGCGGTGGGGACGCCGCAAAGTGAGCGAGCTCGATTCTCAGGCGAGCGCCATTAAACACACTCGGAGCTCCACCGAATCGTCGCTGTCCGGACCGTCGATACACTCTGATCGGCGACAACGCCAATGTTGTCTATGCAGCTGTCTACAACGCGGCACGTGAGGTACATCGGTTTCATGCACAGTTATCTTGGCGAGCAAGAGCTCGGACAACGTTGGATCCTCGCCGCCTGCGAGCACACCGTACGATCAGACGAAGAATTGCCCCCCGTGGCGTTTGCCTATCAAGTCGAGTCGGCGCTCACCGTCAATGCAATTGTCGACCACAACTAGGGATGTTGTTTACGTCAGTTCTGAACGGTTGTTTGCCCTCCTGGCCCAATTTCGTCTCCGTCCATTCTCTATCGCTACTCCCTTTTTCTCCCTTCGCTCTCAAGCACCGCGAGCGAAAAACAGAATATCTTCGAGATGCCACTTAGCGGAGGTCCCAGACAAATACTTGCAGCGCTTCCCGTCGTGGCTGCGCAGCCTTCGATTATCTCAACAGACGCTCGAAAGCATCCGGTTCCAACTGCTCAAGAGACTCCACAACCACATCGGCGTGAAGATCCTTGCCTTTGCGGCCTACCCCTACGCTCCGCATGCCGGCGCGGCGCGCCCCCTCGATTCCGGCGCTGGCGTCTTCCACGACAATACACCTCTCGGCAGGAACGTCGACTCGGGAAGCGGCTAGCAGGTATACCTCTGGATCGGGTTTGCCCCAGTGCACATCTTCAGCGGATACGATGCCCTTAAAAATGTGGTTCATCGACAGGGCCTCCAGCACCGCATCAATGTTGGCGCGCGGCGCTGCCGAGGCGATTGCTTGCCGCCACCCATATTTGTGGAGCCTGTGCAACCAAGTTGCAACCCCGGGTTCGGGTGCAATGCCGCCTAGGCGCAACAAATGACGATATAGGTTTTCCTTTGATCGCGCGATTCGTTCGATTCGTTCGCCAGTGGCTGTGGAGCCAAGCCAGGAGGGGATAATCGAATCATTACGCTGGCCAAAGGTCGAAAGAAACTGCTCGCGCGTGATGACGATGCCTTCCTTTGCCATCGTGTTGCGCCAGGAAATCCAATGTAGTTCTTCTGAATTGACTAACGTACCATCCATGTCCCACAGAACCGCTTTGCATCCGTTCATCCGTAATCTCCACTCGCGTGGCGCCTAATGTTCCTTACTGGCCGGATCGTTCAGATCGACGTGCGTCAATCCTTTCCGGACCCGGCGGAAACCAAGCACTTCGCATCCGAGTTCTGCCCGCGGTAAACCACCGATTTGATCACGGAGTTCAGTCCGGCACGTCGCCGCCTCCGGTGAGTACGCCTATGCGCTTCTTTGGCATGTATGACTCCTTACTTGGGCTATCTTTGCCGCCTCTCAGTGATTCTGTTCTGTGAGCGAGCTCTCAACGGAAAGCCCTTTTTGCTTTAGGTCGAAGCAACACAACGATGGATCGCGGGGCCACTTGGTATGTTGTCTGCTGTAGTGGCAAACCGGACTCCGAGAAATCATCGGGAGCCGGCAAAGCCGTGTCCACAATTCTTACCCAATCCTCGAGCGCACCTTCTTGGATTTGGAACTGCAACTCTTGCCAATATGCATTGATCATCACGTAGATATCGTCATCGCCCTGTGACGCGCCATTGAGACAAAACGCCAAGCTTCGCGAATCCGGAGACAAATCGACCGCAGGACCAGTGCCATACCAAGAGACGTCCTCGCGCCAGAACCTGCAGCGACAGAGAGAAGGATGCAACTTCCGGAAGGCAATCATCCTCTTGAAGAAACGAAAAATGTCTTGATTCGCCTGCAGCTGGCTCCAGTCCAGCCAACCGATTTCGTTGTCCTGCTTATAGGGATTGTTGTTTCCGAATTGCGTATTCAGGAACTCATCACCAGCCCGAAACATCGGGATGCCATTCGACAGCAGAAGCAGACAGCAGAAGTTCTTAACCTGTTTCCGACGAAGTGCCAGAACCGCCACCGGCGCTCCCTCGTCTCCTTCGTGACCGCAGTTCCAACTGAAATTCTCGTCCATGCCGTCCTGATTGTTATGACCGTTGTTCCAGTTATTTTTCTGGTTGTAAGAAACCAGATCGTATAGTGTGAAACCGTCGTGGGAATCGATATAGTTCACGGTCTGGTAGGGGTGATAGGCATGGGCGCGGCTATCCGGGAATAAATCGTCGCTGCCGTAGATGCGTCGCATCAGGTCTGGCATCATTCCAGCATCGCCTTTGACAAAGCGGCGGACATCATCACGAAATCGCGCGTTCCATTGAAGCCAGGTCGCCCCCGGGAATCCGCGTCCCAGTTGATACGCGCCGGTGTCCCAGGGTTCAGCGATCAACTTCAATAGACCTAACTCCGGATCGCCAGCGATTTCGCTGAAAATTGGAGCATCTCCCCAATTGAGTGATCCATCGCCGTTACGGCTAAACACCGATGCCAGGTCGAAGCGGAATCCATCGATGCGCATTTCGTTTTTCCAATACCGCAGGCTGTCCATGACCATTTTCCGCACGTGCGCCTGGCTGAAATTCAATGTATTGCCGGTGCCCGAGTAATTGGCGTATGGAACTGTCGGGTCGGAGGACGGCATGTAATAACCTGCAGCGCCGAAACCCTTGAAGCTGTAGACGGGGCCGCGATGGTCGCCCTCACACGTATGGTTATAAACAACGTCAAGAACCACGGCAATTCCTGCTTGGTGGAGAGCCTTGACCATGTTTCTGAATTCAAGATGCTGCTCATCGTCGTCACGAGTGGAGGCGTACTGCGCATGCGGAGAAAAGAAATTCAAAGGCATGTAGCCCCAATAGTCGTGCTCGTGAGGGTCGCGCTGAAATATCGGCATCAGTTCGACGACCGTGATCCCGAGTTCCTTCAAATATGGGATCTTTTCCACCAGTCCGGAGTAGGTGCCGGCACGCGAAGGATGTACACCAGAATTCCGATTCCTCGTGAAGCCCTTTACATGTAGTTCGTAAATGATCGCGTCCGACTCAGGGCGAGGTGCAACGTCTCCTGACCAATCGAAGGCGACTCTGTGCCCGGTCAGCACACCTACCGGCGCTTTTCCTGCGTTGGGGCCGAGCGCAATTGCTGGCTTGCGGTCAAACTCGGGTGGAAAGAAAACACATTTAGCATACGGATCGAGCAAAACCTTCTCGGGATCAAAGGTCTGCAGCTCAGAATCGACTTGTCCTGAGACCGAGTAGGCGTAATAGCGAGCACCACGGATTTGATGGAGCGGGAGCCTACAGTGCCAGATCCGTCCTGACTTGTTGCGGATGTAATCGAACTGGAATGTCAGGATCGGGTGAACCAAATCGTCGGCCGAATAGATCAACAGGGTGACGCTCGAAGCATGCTCCGCATACACCGCAAAATTGAACGCTTGCTCGTCTTCTAGCCACGTGGCACCCAGGGGTAACGGGGTTCCTTCTGTTTGTGCCCATGTGGGGCGTTTTTGAGGCGAGACTCCGAACCGGTTCGCGTCGAATGCGTGATCCTTGTCAGGAGCTGTTTTATCAATCGGGTTGCTCACGTCTTCGTAACCTAGTTCTCAGCCTTGAGTTGAGCCGTTCGTTCGCAAAAAAGTGACGCCTTCCGCCTTCAGCCGCTGAGCGTCTAAACGCACGTTCGCGCGACGCTTCGACCTCTCTGTCAATTCGCACAGCCATTCGAAAGCGGTTGTCGACAACATCTCCTCCGTGAAGCGCCAGCGCCAATTTCCGTCCGCACGACCTGGTACGTTCATTCGACTTCCAACGCCGAGGTCTAGAACGTCCTGTAACGGCGCAACGGTCAAAGCTGCAACGGAGGCCCATGCCAGCTCGATCAGCGCTGGTGCAGCTTGGGCGCTATTCAAGAGCCGGCGATTAAGGTAGCCCCATAATGTTTGCTTCTGGGAATCGGGCAGTTGTTCATACCATTCCCGAGTTGGCGGATTGTCATGCGTGCCCGTGTACGCGACCGTGTTGCTGATAAAATTGTGTGGAAGATAAGGATTATCAGCGTGACCATCGAACGCGAACTGTAGGATTCGTGTGCCTGGCACTTGAAATTGATCGCGCAGCAACGCCACCTCCGAGGTGATGATCCCGAGGTCCTCGGCGATAAATGGCAACCGTCCCAGGTCTCTCCGGACCGCCTGGAAGAATCTGGCTCCTTGGCCCGGCACCCACTCGCCGGACTGCGCTGTCTTGGCGCCGGCTGGCAGATGCCACGCAGCCGCAAAACCCCGGAAGTGATCCAGGCGAATTGCGTCTACGTGACCCAGCAGAGTGCGAATCCTGTCGATCCACCACTGATAACCTGTGGCCTGAAGCGCATCCCAGTTGTAGACCGGATTACCCCATAGCTGTCCCTCGGCGCTGAAGTAATCGGGCGGAACTCCAGCGACGAAACGCGGCCGCCGCCGCTCATCCAGCAGGAATAATTCTGGATTCGCCCACACGTCGCTGGAATCGGGTGAAACAAAGAATGGAAGGTCGCCAATTAAAGTGACGCCCTTGGCATGGGCGTATTCCTTCAGCTGATCGGCTTGGCGCAGCAGCAGAAATTGTTCGAAGCGAAAGCGATCGATTTCCCTGGCCAACTCCCGTCGCGCCTTGGCTAAGGCAGCAGGCTTTCGCTGGATCAAATCCTCCGGCCACTCGAGGTAATAGAAACCGTCAAACTTGTTCTTTAGCGCCCGAAAAAGCGCATAGTCTTCCAGCCAGGTTTCCTGTGTTGCGCAGAATTCCTCATAAGCAGGGCGGAGATCGCTGCGCTCACCGGAAATGAATCTCGTCCATGCCTTTTCGAGCAGCTTCTCTTTGAAAGGGATAACGGAATCGTAGTCGACCAGATCTGAAGGAAATTGTGATGTACAGTCACTCATGTTGAGCAGGCCGTCTGAAATCAAGGCCTCGGGGCTTATGAGCAGACCATTGCCCGCAAACGAAGACTGTGACTGGTATGGTGAATTTCCATAACCCGTGGGCCCAAGCGGCAAGGCCTGCCACCACCCTTGTCCAGAGTGGTAGAGGCGGTCGACCCAGGAAAACGCAGATGGCCCGAGATCACCGATCCCATATGGTGATGGCAGTGACGTAACATGCAGCAGCATGCCGGAACTGCGGTATTCACAGGGAAACGGCGGAAGCATTCCCGCCTCGGAACCGGCGCTCATTGCCGACCCGCTGCCCGACGAACGCAATGCGTTGTTCACTACGGTATTGGGCATGGTTCTACCTTCCAGATATCGCGAGCATATTCGGCAATGGTGCGGTCGCTTGAGAATTTTCCAGAGCTGGCTACGTTAAGGATAGCTTTGCGTGCCCACTCACCGGGATTTGCATATAACGCGCCGGCGGCTTCGTGTGCCCGGCAATACGAGGTGAGGTCTGCCAAGTGCATGTAGTAATCGCCGTTCAGAAGTGTGTCGCGTAACGGACTGAAAATTCCCGGTTCATTTGGGCTGAAATAATCGGAGAAAATGAGATCGAGCGCTGCTCGTGTCTCCGGCTCATTATCATAGTGCCAATACGGGTTGTACCAGCTGCGGCTGTTCTCCACTTGCTCTGCGGTGAGGCCGAACAGGAAGAAATTCTCTTCACCGGCTTCCTCGGCCATTTCGATCGTCGCGCCATCACGGGTCCCTACCGTCAGGGCTCCATTCATCATGAACTTCATATTGCTCGTTCCGCTCGCTTCAAATCCGGCCGTTGAGATTTGGTTCGAAACATCGCTCGCGGGAATCAACCGTTCGGCAAGCGAGACGTTGTACTCGGGCAGGAAAACAACTTTGATTTTCCCGCGTGCCGCAGGGTCGCCATCAATTGTCCCCGCGAGATTATTAATGAACTTGATGATCAGCTTGGCGAGACGATAGGCGGGTGCTGCTTTCCCCGCAAAGAAAAAGGTGCGCGGTACAACTTCGAGATTGGGATTCGCGCGCAGCCTGTTATAGACGACTATGATACGCAACGCGTTCAGCAGTTGTCGCTTGTACTCATGGATGCGTTTGATCTGGCAATCGAAAACCGTATCTGGATCGATGTCCTGTCCTGACGTGGACTTCAGCCAATTGGCAAACCGCACTTTCGCTTCCCGCTTTGACGCGAGAAACACGTCACGAAAACTAACGTCCTCGGCAAGTGGTCTCAACGCTTTTAGCTCGCTCAGGTCGGTAATCCATCGCTCGCCGATGCCATCCGAAATCGCGCTGGATAGCTTGGGATTGGCTTGCAGCAGCCATCGCCTTGGCGTCACCCCGTTGGTCTTATTGCTGAAGCGATCCGGGTACATCTCCGCCAGATCCTTAACGGTGGTCGTGCGCAAGAGTTTGGAGTGGATTGCGGCGACGCCATTCGTACTGTGCGAGCCAACAATTGCCAGATGGGCCATGCGGATTTTGCCTTGGCCGCCCTCTTCGACAAGGCTGATGCGAGCCGTGCGACCGTCATCGCCGGGGAAGCGAAGTCGAACCTCGTCGAGAAGACGTCGGTTGATCTCGTAGATGATTTCCAAATGGCGGGGAATAAGCATCTCGAACAACTCGACAGGCCACTTCTCAAGCGCTTCCGGCAATAGCGTGTGATTTGTGTAAGCGAGGGTCTTCTTCGTCAAATCCCACGCCCGTTCCCATCCCAGCTGGGCGTCATCCAGCAAAATTCGCATCAGCTCGGCGACGGCCAACGACGGATGCGTGTCATTGAGCTGGATTGCCGCCTTCTCGGGCAGCTGCTCCCAATCTTTATTGAACCGTTGGAACCGCCGGACGATATCAGCGAGTGAGCAGGCCACCAGAAAATATTCCTGAATGAATCGTAGTCCTTGCCCAATCGTCGTTGAGTCGTCGGGATACAGCACGCGTGTGAGCGACTCCGCCTCAAGCGTGTCCGCCAGGGCTCCCACAAAATCACCGGTACCAAATTCCTGGAAATCGAAGTAGTTTGGCGCAGCTGCGGCCCACAGCCGGAGCGTGTTGATCGTTTTTCCTCCGTAGCCTACGACAGGTCGGTCAAACGGAATGCCGATCAGGGTTGATGGCCGTCCAGGTAGAACCTGAATGCTGCCCCCGATCAGTTTGAACGAGCATCCTAGCTTCACTTCCACCATTTCAGGAGGCCGCACGACCTCCCAGGGGTCGCCCATGCGGATCCAATTGTCTGGATGTTCCTTTTGCCATCCATCCTCAATGGATTGCTTGAACATACCGTACTCGTACCGAAGACCATAGCCTGTGGCCGGCAATTCCATTCTGGCCATCGAGTCCAGAAAACAAGCCGCGAGCCGCCCCAGACCTCCGTTGCCGAGGCCTGCGTCGGGTTCCTCTTCGATTAGTTTGAGCCAATCGAGTCCTTTCTCCTTCACCGCGTACTGAACCAACGGGCTAAGCAGGAGGTTGGATATGTTGTTCGTCAGCGAGCGCCCAAGAAGAAATTCCATGGACAGGTAATAAACGCGTTTGGGATTGGCTTTGTTATACGTGGTCCTGGTCAGCATCCAGCGTTGTGCGAGGACGTCTCGAATCGAATGTGAAAACGCCTCGAAACGCTCTCGCGCCGTCGCGACCTGCGGGTCGATGACACGGTCGAAAACCAAGTGCCGGTCATAAAACGCGTTTTCTGAACCGGCGAATGCAATCGGGCCGCACCCGTACTGTTTGAGAAGTTCCGAAACGCGCCATTCTTCCGGCGTTCTCGGTGGGACCCGAACGCCTTCCGCGGTTTTAACAACTTTTGTGCTCATTGGAGGTCCTTTTGATCTGAGTTATCTGAAATCCGTACTATCCAACATCCAAAAACCTCAATTTCTCGCCAAACGATTGGGGCGACTCACGCGGCCACGTGATGATCGTCATTCCAAAGCCGGATCACCGGCTGGGAAAGTTTGTGCTCGTAGCCGAGCGCACTCAGGCTCGCCGTGGTCAAGAGAAAGTACCTGCCCGCGGATCCCGGACCGAGCGCCAGCCAGCGGGCGGCCAGAACTCGAATGAAGTGTCCGCTGGAAAAGAGTAGTACGTTTCCCGGAACTGTGCGGACGTGCTGGACCACACGGTCTGCTCGCTCGCGTACCTGTGCTGGCGATTCACCTCCCGGACAGCCGTCCCGGAACAGTTGCCAATCTGGACGTTCCGCAAAGATCTCGGCTGAGCGCCGCCCTTCATATTGACCGTAGTTCCATTCCACCAGCTCAGGATCAGTTTCGGCCACGGCGCCAAACCCGGCCAGTTCACAGGTTCGGGCCGCGCGCTGCAACGGGCTGGTAAACACCCTGGCAAATGTCATGCCCTTGAGGCGTTCTCCGAGCCGCCGGGCGTTGCACTCGCCATTTGGAGTCAAAGGTAAGTCGGTAAGGCCAGTATGCTGTCCCGAGAGACTCCATGCCGTTTCGCCGTGACGTGCCATATATAACACTGGAAGTACTTCGCTCATGCCGGTTCTATCCTTTTTCTGACTTAACTAATGCCCGATTCGCTTGCCGCTCTCTCGCCTTGTCGGAGGGACTCTTTCCGGGCAACACTCGCGTTTGTTTGTCCTTGCTGGTGTGCCTGCGCCAGCTTCCCACATTCTTTAGCGATAGCCCAATCTTCCTCAGCCCGAATCACCAGGACGCGCACACTTGAATCTGCCGTCGAGATTTCCTGATCGAGAGAAGGTCGTGCGTTCGTTTTACTATCGAGTCTGAGGCCGAGAAATTCCAATCCACTGCAAGCCGCGGCTCGCACCTCGGGGGAGTTCTCGCCCACCCCGGCGGTAAACACCAGGGCATCAATTCCTCCCAACACGGCGGCCATACCACCTATCGCTGCTCTTAAACGGTGCACATAAATGTCGAATGCCAACTTCGCTCTCTCGTGCCCTTGTCGGATGCCGGCGAGGATGTCGCGCATGTCGCTCGAAAGACCCGAGATACCGAGTAAGCCCGATTTTTGGTTCAGCACCTTGTCGATATCCTGGCCATCCAAGTGGCCCTGGCGCATCAGGAAAGTCAGAATTCCGGGATCCACCGACCCGGACCGTGTCCCCATCATCAGACCCTCCAACGGTGTGAAGCCCATTGTCGTATCAATGCTCTGGCCGTCGCGGATCGCGGTGACTGAACAACCGTTCCCAAGGTGGCAACTCACAATTCTTAGAGCCTTCACATCCGCTCCGAGCATCTGCGCCGCCCGCTCGGCACAGTACTGATGATTGATCCCGTGGAATCCGTAGCGGCGAATCCCGCTCTCAAACCACTCATAAGGACCAGGATAGATCGCCGCGGATGGTGGTATTTGGCAGTGAAACGCGGTATCGAAGACGGCCACTTGGGTAACTGCGCCGAAAAGCTCTTCGACTATCTTCATGCCTTCCACTTCGGCGCGAATGTGCAGTGGCGCGAAAGCCGAGAGGCTCTCAATGGCCGCTCGCACTTTGTTCGTGATTACTACGGGGTTCTTAAAATGCGCGCCGCCATGGACCACACGGTGTCCTACCGCGTCGATCTCCAAAGTCGAGGCGATGGCACGCGCGTTCCCATCACGCGCGGTGCGCAGCAGGTGCCGGATAACTTGCTCACGCGAGCAAACCGGCAATTCTTCTTTGAAGGTGACACCCTGCGAGTTTTTTACAAGGATCGCCGCGGTGTCGACACCCCACTCGATTTTCCCCTGCCACAAGGGGATGGGCGGATGATGCGGGACCGTCTCGCCAATTTCGTATAAGCAGGCTTTTTGGCTGCTGGAACCCGAGTTGAGTACGAGAATTTTCATATGTTGATAGGCCAGTTCAGTTTTTTTTGTTCTGCGGGACCGTTTCTCACGCCACTGTTTGGGTCACCTTGGAGAGCGCGTAGTCTTCCAGGTGGCGGGCGTCGCTGTTGAACTTGCGGATGCCCTCGGCAAGTTTTTCCGTCGCCATGGCGTCCTCGTTGTGCATCCAGCGGAAGGTCTTCTCGTCCAGGTGAATGCGTTCTTCCTTGCTCACCTGCGCTTTTGCCGGGTCGAGTTTACGCTCCAAAGTGCCATCGGCCTGCTCCAACTGGTCAAGAAGGTCTGGACTGATGGTGAGCAAATCGGATCCGGCCAGGCGGACGATCTGATTCACATTCCGGAAACTTGCCCCCATCACCTGGGTCTTGTAACCGAATTTCTTGTAGTAATCGTAGATGCGAGTGACGGACGCAACGCCAGGATCTTGGTCCGCTGGAATCTCCGCCCCGCCGCGTTCTTTCTTGTACCAGTCGTAAATGCGGCCAACGAAAGGCGAAATCAAGGTTACTCCAGCTTCGGCACACGCGACCGCTTGAGCAAAACTGAACAGAAGTGTGAGATTGCAGTGGATGCCTTCCTTCTCAAGAAGTTCGGCTGCCCGGATGCCCTCCCACGTGCTGGCGATCTTGATCAGGATGCGTTCGCGCGCCACGCCATTTTTCTCATACAGCGAGATTAGCTTTCGCGCTTTGGCGATCGTCGCCGTGGTATCGAAGCTCAAGCTCGCGGCGACCTCCGTGGAGACACGGCCGGGCACCACTTTGAGAATTTCACATCCGAACAAGACAAAAAGACGATCGATGAACTCTTCCGCCATCTCTTCATGGCGGCCGCCGCTCTTGAGGGCAAGCTCGGCAGCCTCTTCCACCAAGTGCCTGTAGACCGGCATCTGGGCGGCGTGAAAGAGAAGCGAAGGATTGGTGGTAGCGTCCTGCGGCCGGTGCCGGGCAATGGCCTCAATATCACCGGTATCCGCTACAACGGTCGTGTATTTCTTCAGGGATTCTAACAATGTCATTGTGCTCTCCTATCGTTCAGATCTGAAACTTTGGATTTACCTGCCATCGCGTGATGCGGCCATCTTGCTAGCTTCAAACTGAGTGACCTTGGCCAGCCGACGACGATGGCGATCGGCGCCGCTGAACCTGGCGTCGAGGAAATTTTTCGTGCAGTCCCATGCGACCGCGATACCCATGGTGCGGCCTCCGAAGCAGAGGATATTCAGGTCATCATCCTCCACCCCCTGGCGCGCCGAAAAGTCATCGTGACAGAGCGCCGCGCGTGCGCCGGTCACTTTATTGGCGGCTACCGACGCGCCCACGCCGCTGCCGCACACTAGAATGCCGCGCTCCACTTCTTTACTGGCCACAGCCCGAGCGAGGGGGAGCGCAAAGTCCGGGTAGTCATCGTCGTTGTTATAGACTTTGTTGCCAAAATCGACGACCTCGTGGCCTTCTTTCGCAAGCAACTTGGCGAGTTGCTGCTTCATTTCGAATCCGCCGTGATCTGCGCCTATGCCCACTTTCATGTGGTGCTCCTGTTCAGCTCTGAGCTCGCTGTTGAGCAATCTGGCTCTTCGCCGCAGCTATAATTCTTTCCGCGCTAAAACCGAACTTCTTCAACAACTGCTTAAGAGGTGCCGAGGCTCCAAAGCTTTCGATACAGACGTTGTGCCCCTCGGAGCCGGTGTATTTGCTCCAGCCAAAATCGGATGCCTCCTCCACTGACACCCGTGCCTTCACGTGTGGGGGCAGAACAGATTCCCGGTAATTCCTGTCCTGATCGTCAAACAATTCCCACGACGGCATACTGACCAGGCGTGCCCGCACGCCCTCCTTGCTTAATTGCTCGTAGGCTTCCAGGCAGAGAGCCACCTCGCTGCCGGTGGCGATGAGGATGACCTCAGGGTTGCCGCCCGGGGCATCCGCCAGAATGTAGGCCCCGCGGGCCAGGCCCGAGGCCGGGGCGTACTTCCTCCGGTCGATTGTCGGTACGGCTTGGCGAGTGAGCACCAACACCGCCGGCTGGTGGTGCAGTTGTAGAATGACCTTCCAAGCCTCTCTCACCTCGTTCGCGTCCGCCGGCCGGATCACAATCAGGCCAGGCATGGACCGCATATGGGCAAGCTGTTCGATGGGCTGGTGCGTGGGGCCGTCCTCGCCAACTCCAATGGAGTCGTGAGTGAACACATAAATCACGGGGAGCTCCATCAAGGCGCTCAAGCGCATGGAGCCCCGCATGTAATCGACGAAAATGAAAAATCCCGAGCCGAAGGGCCTGACTTTCACCAGGCTCAGTCCATTTAGTATGGCGCCCATGGCGTGTTCACGGATTCCGAAGTGAAAATTGCGTCCGGCATGGTTCTCCGCCGAGAAATCGCCGGCGCTCTCCTGCGTGATACGAGTCTTGGTGGAGGGCGCGAGATCTGCGGATCCTCCGATCAACCAGGGAATGTTCTTGGCGGCCGCGTTCAGCACTTTAGCCGAGGACTCGCGAGTCGCCAGTCCTTTCGGGTCCGCAGGAAATTCGGGCAATTCGCGGTCCCAACCCTCCGGGAGTTGGCGGTGCTGCATGCGGAATAGTTCTTCGGCGAGCTCGGGATACTGCTTGCGATACTCCCCGATTCGCGCGAACCACGCATCGCGTAACTGCTTGCCGCGCTTTCCGATGCCTTGACGGAAATGGTCGTAGACGCCTTCCGGCACAAAGAATTTCTTGTCTTCCGGCCAGCCGTAGTTTCGCTTCGCGAGCCGGACTTCGTCCTCGCCGAGGGGTTCACCGTGAGCACCACTAGTATCTTGCTTATGGGGCGCGCCGTATCCGATGTGGCTGTCCACGATGATGAGTGTGGGGCGATCCTTGGTGTTATGAAAAGTGCGGAACGCACGGGCCAACATGTCGAGGTCGTTTGCGTCTCCAACCCGCGTCACGTTCCAGCCGTAACCGATAAAACGCGTGGCCACGTCTTCCGTAAACGTCAGGGAAGTGTTGCCTTCGATCGTGATGTGGTTGTTGTCGTAGATCCAGCAGAGATTCGAAAGCCGCAGGTGTCCAGCAAGAGAGGCAGCTTCGCTTGAGATGCCTTCCATCATGCATCCATCTCCGCAAAGCGCGTAAACGTTGAAGTCGAAAAGATCCTCGAAGCCTGGGCGGTTGTAACGCGCGGCCAGCCATTGCCTGGCTATCGCAATGCCCACGCTGGTGGCGACGCCTTGGCCGAGCGGCCCTGTGGTGGTCTCCACACCCGAAGTCCAGCGGTACTCCGGATGTCCCGGGCAGCGGCTATCCAATTGCCGAAACGCTTTGATGGCATCCAGTGGAACTGATACTTCACCGAGAGTTTCGTAGTCTTTGCTCACAGCGCGGACTTCGGTCAAGTGCAGCAGAGAATAGAGCAACATGGACGCGTGCCCGATCGACAGCACGAAGCGGTCACGGTTCGGCCACACGGGATCTTGCGGATCGAAGCGAAGGAACTGCTGCCAGAGACAGTAAGCCACCGGCGCCAAGGCCATGGGAGTCCCGGGATGCCCCGAATTAGCGGCCTGGACCCCATCCATGGAGAGTGTACGAATGGTGTTGACACAGGTCAGATCCATTGTTTGCAGCAGGGGAGAACTGGGGGAAACCGTTGCTATACTCATTGAGAATCAGAATCCTTTCGCCGCCTCTCTTCGGCGGTCCACTCTGCACCAAACAAATCCAAGGTGGCCGGTTCACTCGTGCGCAGCTATCCCTTCGATTCGATCCGGGCTGACTGTTGGGGCCAGCGCCATCCGGTAATCTCGGGGCTGTCGATGCCATGCTTGTAGGCGTAGGCCCGGCAAGCGATCTGGGCGTTGCGGAAGTTCTCCTTGGCATGGCCACCGATGTTCTGCAACCGCGGGACGCGGTCGATGGCGTCGATGGCCAGGCTGAAGCGATCGGTCTCGTTGTTAATAGCCAGCTCCATTGGTGTGTTGATGTTGCCCTTCTCCTTGTACCCGCGCACGTGTATAGCCTTGTTCTTACGCCCGTAAGTGAGGCGATGGATCAGCCATGGATAACCGTGGAAATTGAAAATGATCGGTTTATCGCAGGTGAAAAGAGAGTTGAAGTCCGCGTCGGACAAACCGTGCGGATGCTCGGTGCTTGGTTGCAGCTTGAAAAGATCGACAACGTTAATGAAACGGATCTTGATATCAGGAAATTCCTGCCGCAGCAACACCGCTGCAGCCAAGGCTTCCTGCGTCGGAATATCTCCGGCGGAAGCCATGACCAGGTCCGGCTCGCCACCCTGGTCGTTACTGGCCCAGTCCCAGATGCCGATGCCCTTGGTGCAGTGCTCGATCGCAGCATTCATGTTCAGGTACTGAAGATGCAGCTGCTTGTCGGAAACGATCACGTTGATGTAGTTCTCGCTCCGCAGACAGTGATTGGCCACCGACAACAGACAGTTGACGTCCGGCGGAAGGTAAATGCGCGTGACCGCGGCGCTCTTGTTCAGCACCACGTCCAGGAACCCGGGATCCTGGTGCGTGAAACCATTGTGGTCCTGCCGCCAAACCGTCGAAGTGATCAGCAGGTTCAGCGAGGCGATCTTCTGACGCCAGGACAGATGGTTGCAGATGGACAGCCACTTGGCGTGCTGGTTGAACATGGAATCGATGACGTGGACAAAGGCTTCGTAGGAGGAGAAGAAGCCATTGCGCCCGGTGAGCAGATAGCCCTCGAGCATGCCTTCCATGGTGTGCTCGCTGAGCATCTCGATGACCCGTCCGTCCGTCGCCAGTTCGCTGCCATCCTGGTCTTCGGGGAAGTATTCGGCGATCCAGAATTTCTTGGCGGCTTGGTAGACTGCTTGCAGTTTGTTCGAGGTGGTTTCGTCCGGGCCGAACACGCGGAAGTTGTTCATGTTCGACTTCATCACGTCGCGCAGGAAGTTCCCCAGGGGCGGGACATTCTCGGCTTCGATGCTTCCCGGCCGGTCCACCTTCAGGGCGTAATCGCAGAAATCAGGCAAACGCAGCGTCTTCCTGAGGACGCCGCCATTGGCATGCGGGTTGGCGCTCATGCGGCGGTTCCCCGTGGGCGCGAGTTCCTTGAGCTCCGGAATCAGCTTGCCATTCTGGTCAAACAACTCCTCGGGCTTTTGGTCGCGCATCCACTTCTCGAGGATTCGCAGTTGTTCGGGATTTTTCTTGACGTCGGTCAAGGGCACCTGGTGGGCCCGCCAAAAGCCTTCGAGCCGGTGACCGCCTACTTCTCGTGGTGCGCCCCAGCCTTTCGGAGAGCGCAACACGATCATCGGCCAGCGCGGCCGCTTGGCCACGCCGCTCGTGCGGCATTCCTGCTGATGCGCCTGGATCTCCCGGACGCAATGTTCCACCGTAGCCGCCATGGCCTGGTGCATGCTGTCGGGATCCGAGCCTTCGACGAAGTAGGGCGTCCAGCCGTACCCGCGCAGGAGGTTCTCTAACTCTTCGTGGCTGATGCGCGCCAGAAGAGTGGGATTGTTAATCTTGTATCCGTTCAAATGCAGGATGGGCAGCACCGCACCATCGCGAATGGGATTCAGGAATTTGCTGATGTGCCACGAAGTGGCCAGCGGTCCGGTTTCGGCCTCGCCGTCGCCAACCACCGCCGCGACGATCAACTCTGGATTGTCGAACGCTGCGCCGCAGGCATGCGAAAGCACGTATCCCAGTTCGCCTCCTTCGTGAATCGAACCGGGAGTTTCTGGCGTGCAGTGGCTCCCAATGCCGCCGGGGAAGGAAAACTGCTTAACGAACTCGAGCAGACCAACTTCGTCCTCGCTCTTTTCCGGATATATTTCGGAGTATGTACCCTCCAGATACCCCGGCCCTAGAACCCCTGGCGCCCCGTGTCCAGGGCCAGCCATGAAGATCACGTCGAGATCGCGCTTCTTGATGAGGCGGTTTAAATGGATGTACGTGAAAGCAAGGCCGGGGCTGGATCCCCAATGTCCGAGCAGGCGGTTCTTGATGTGCTCGGGCTTCAACGGCTCTTTTAACAACGGATTCGCTTGGAGATAGATCATCCCGAGCGCCAAATAATTGCACGCCTGCCAGTATGCGTGGGTCTTCCTCAGTTCCTCAGAGGTCAACGGTGTTCCTTGCACCGTGGAGCGCGCTTTCCCATATGCACTCAGCGACCGCGGTGCGGGTTCTTCAATTAGTACTCTCGACGTCATTTTTGGGGCTCCTTACATTTCCACTCTGCGTGAGGCAGATCGCGATTCTTCCGAAAGCACCCTCACGGTCGGTTTGGAACATAGGCCGTGCGGATCGTGCTCAGTAGTATTTACCGCAAGCGGGGTGCCATTCGCGAACAACGAGAAAACAGGAGCTTCCTGCACTTGTGCGGGTATTCGAGTGCCCGCATGCAGGCAGCATGCCCGGAATCTGGCTCTTTCGTGATGCGAAAGGATCTGCTGAGTCCTCCTTATGTTTCTCGCGGAGACGCACTTGAGCGAACAGCCCGAGCCGGGGATCCGATGGCCACTCGAATGCATTTCCGGCAGGAGCATTGCCGATTAGAAAGGAATTGCGATGAGACGCTCGATTCTTGTCCTCGGAAAACCGTTTTGGCTGGCCCTGGCAGTACTGCTTTGCAGCTTTGCCGGCTGGTCTCAACAGGCTCCGCTAGACCAAAGAGCGACGAGTGCACTAGCTGACCCTCAGGACACACAGGCTTCCGCCCGTGGGCAGCAATACACTCAGCAACAAACGGGAAGCATAAGCGGCAAAGTGATTGATCAATCCGGAAACGACATTGCCGGAGCCGTAGTGACACTTAAGCGTGAAGGCCAATCTTCGGAGCTCGAGGCAACTTCGAATGGGGATGGGCTGTTCGCGTTTACCGATGTCCCTCCAGGCGCATTCCAGCTCACCGTTTCATCCGAGGGTCTCGCGCCGCAAGAGTTCTCCGGGACTCTGCAATCTGGGGAGCCTTTCGTCACGCCGCTGATCATGTTGGTCATTCCCACGCAGGTAACCGAGGTGGTCGTTAGGCTAACGCAGCAAGAGCTGGCAGATGTGCAAATCAAGGAGCAAGAGAAACAGCGAGTGCTCGGGATCGTCCCGAATTTCTATGTCAGCTACGAGCGAAATGCAGTTCCTCTTTCGGCGAAGCACAAATTCGAACTTGCTTGGAAATCGGCTAGCGACCCGGTCGCGCTTGCCGGAGTTGGGTTTATGGCCGGGATTGACCAGGCCGCAGATCGTTGGGGAGCGTACGGACAGGGAGCGGAAGGATACGCAAAGCGCTATGGCGCCACTTATGCCAATGTTTTCACTTCTACATTTATCGGTGGCGCGGTAATGCCTTCGCTTCTCAAACAGGATCCACGGTACTTCTACAAAGGAACCGGCAGTACGAAATCGAGGATTCTCTACGCTCTGGCGAGTTCGGTGAGGTGCAAAGGGGACAATGGACGCTGGCAGCCGAACTACTCGAATGTGATTGGAAGTTTTGCTGGTGCAGGAATGCAGGCTCTCTACCTTCCCGCGAACGATCGCCGCGGATCCGGGTTTGTCGTTTCATCGGCGCTGATTAGGCTTGGTGAAACGTCTCTCACGGGTGTCCTTCAAGAGTTCGTTTTTTCGAAATTGACGCCGAACCGTCCGAGGCGGTCGGCATCGCAGCCCTGAGTAACCTGTAGAACAGATCGTAGCCGGAACCGATACTCGATTTCGGTTCATCAAATCTCCCACGATGACACTTCGTCGCAGTTCACGACTTAATGCCAGCAAGGTTCTCGTCGTTGTGCTTTCCTTGGTCTGCGTCTTGGTCTCGCCTAAGACGCTTGGAACGGAATTGAAAGCTCGAAGCTGCGCTCCCGATTCTTTACGGGGCGAGATTGCGCGTCCGAATATTTTCCTGCAAATCGATGCGCTCCCCGAGACTCAAGAGCCCGAGGTACGTTCTCGGTTGCTGAAGGGCGAGATCTTCATTCAATCCATGGCGACCAAGGAAGACGGATCGCCCGTCGAGGTCCGTGGGATCGTTCATTCTGAGCGACTTCCCGATCATGCGTAGGGGACTTTAGCTAATTGCTGAAGGTCGCTTTTGTAGTGAACTCAAGACTCTCCAATGTCTTGCGCAACTCCCTTCTTCCATGGAAGACCCGTGCCTTGACGGCGGCGACCGAAAGACCCATTCGTAGAGCCGTCTCCTGTGTAGATAGCTCCCCAAGCTCCCGTAACTCAATAACTGTCCGCACCGGGGGCGTCAACTTGTGCATCGCGGCCGACAGAATTCGTGCTGCCTCCCGCCGCAAACAGCTGGCTTCGGGGTCGGGACTGAGATCAGATAATTCCAGATCGCGTGAGGTTTCTTCTCGGTTGCTCGATTCGTCGATCGATACTTCATGGAGCATACGGCCGCGGCGCAACAACATCAAAGCTTCATTGATGGCGATACGCGTTAACCAGGTAGAGAAGGAGGATTTTCCTTCGAACCGATGCAAGTTGACGAACGCTTTTTGGAAGGTCTGCTGGACAATGTCTTCGGCGTCTTCACGGACTCGTACGTAGCGTAGCGCAAGGGCTAGTATTCTTCGGTGGTGCCGCTTGATGAGGACTTCGAATGCCTGTTCGTCTCCATCTTTGGCGGCAGCGACAAGCACCTCATCGGCACCTGCACCACCGGCGGAGGCAGTGGTCACGTCTCGTTTGTTGATCTCGTCGACGAAGCAGGAACCCATCTTGTTGCACCTCACCTCTCGTCTGGCTTCTCGTTTTGTGCGGCGTTTATCAGCATTCGCGCACCGCAGCGGTAGCGTCACACTCAATGCTGTCCGCCGAATCGGGGGAGACTCTTTCTTTGTCGTTCGGCGGGTCTGTTCTTGATTTGCACGACGGTCCTTTCCGCATGTGAACCTCGGTGCCGCTGCGTTTAAAGGAGACCTCATCCATCGCGAACTTCATGAGGTGGATGCCCTGGCCGTGTTCCGCCTCCAATCCCTGGGACGCCAGAGGATCCGGAATGGCAGTGGGGTCAAAACCATTTCCATGGTCCTTAACGATCAGCCAGACTCCCTTTCCTCGTTCGCACCGGCAGCGAACCTCAACTAACTTGTCGGGGTCCAGTTTGTTGCCGTGGATGACTGCATTGCTCAGAGCTTCCCGAAGGGCCATTTCGACGCCGAACTCGTTGCCCTCGATGCAGCGCCACGGTTCTATGATTCGCATCAACTGCTCCACCGTTGGCGAGATGGCCCCGATTTCGCTCGGCATCCAGGCCTCGAGTTCGAGCAACGAAAGGCTCCGCTGTATGCCGGCAAGCATCAGTTGCGAGCCCGTTTGTGATTCGAAGAACATGCTGTATTCATGGCGGAGTGTCCCATCAACTACGCGCCAGCCACAGGCCGTAGCGCATGGAGTCGACGAAGCCGAATGCCTTGCCGTACCGCAGTACGCGAGACCACCGGACCCACTTGCGAACGAACATAAGAGTCATCGGCATAACACCTCTCCCAGCACCACCGTTGTGCTCTCGCATGTCTATGGGCAATGAGGGTGCCAAGCCACGATCTTCGCAAGTCCTTGAGGAGATGGCGCGAGTGTGACACAGTCGGGAGTGGCGTTGACCGCATGTGGGCACTACAGCGATTTCGGTCAGCGGGACAGCATCGTGTCAATGGCGAGGGGAAGTTTCGTCTTATCCACGGCTATGGACGCGCTAACGAACTGGCCGTGGCAAAGCAAATTCCCGCGAGTTACAGAAGCTCATCGAACGCGCGGTGATTCTCTCCCAAGGTGAAGAGTTAAAGGTTCCTATCTCACAACTGAAGGGCGCTCAAACGCAAGCTGACCCTACAGCCACAACCTTCGCACAGGCGGAACGCAAGGCGATCATCGATGCTTTGAAGGATGCCACAGGTCAGATTTCGGGCGTGGTGGCGCTGCCGAGTGGTTGGGCCTGAAGCGTACAACCCTGCAAAACAAAATGAACCGATTGGGTATCGAGAAGAAGAAAGACTACGCGTTGATTGACACCAACGGATTGTCGCAGCTCCCACCCCAGCAGCCAACCGTCGCAGCTTAGGATGAAAGGCCGCCTCCAATTGAGGAACGAACGATTCGAAATGTCGCCATTACACTTGGTCGCGTCGTTACCGAAGCGTTGTCCACTTCCCATAGGTTGGCGTGAGTGCCTGGAAATCGGCAGCGTACTACCAAGCGGACACCACAAGCTGGCATCCCGGTTTTGCCGAACCCCTTCCCCACCGCTATCTCATAAAGCAGTTAGGCACTTATGTGCTCCCGGGAATGCCTCCGACGTTTGGTTCTCTGATTGCTCCGAGTATGGGCGGAACTCAAGTCCACAGGATAGGAGGCCCCATATGGCAACCATTATCACGCCGGCGAACGTAACAATTGATCCGGCAGCGGATGGGGCGCTTGTCTCCGCTGCTTTTACCTCGCACGAATGCGCCTACTGTCTATCGCCAATCGTATCCGAACAACGATGGGTACGGGAGAAGATCTACGAACCGTCCACTGGCAACGGTCCGCGCTATCGTCGCTACCACGCTGATCTTTTCGCCGACGAAGAATTAAGCTGTTGGGAAAAAGGCGTGATGGAACTGGAAATCGCCCGGACTGCTCGAACTGCTCGAACTGCCGTCCGTGTCATGTGAACGGAGACGGGCATCCCGGGCATGCCTTGATAATTGATCATTTCGCAGTTTCTATGCTTCCCGTAGTTAAGAGAGCCGGCCTTAATCAATAGCCTTGTCTCTATCTCGCTGACACGATTCCTCACCCAGCGAATGGTCTGGTGCATGTGTCGAGTGCACTCGGCGATCGCTCGGATCGGGTAAGTGATTCCAATCTTGAGAAGCTCTAGACTTTCCGGACACGAAGCGGAGCTGGACTAAGAAGGCCGCTTGCGAGCGAAGTGCGGCACGAAGTTGCGGTAAGTAAAGGAAACGTAAACCATAATTCCGTCGAAAGCAGGGTTTCGAGGGGCCGTGTTTCCATCGGAGAAATGAAAGAGCCAGACTCCTGTCCGCATTGCGTTATTGCCTCGCAATGGGACCATCACACCAGGACCAAAATCGAGAGTCATGTTCAGCCGGCGAGTATTGGGAAGCGGGACATCGTGTAGGGAAACAGACAAAACCTCCGTCAACGTCGAAAAACGGTTGCCAATGCCAGGCGACGCGAGGCGCAAATTGCAGCCCAACAGAAAAGCCGCCACCATACGTGTACTGGCGGCCACTCGACACAGTTCTCGAATGGATGACAAGAGGTTTGACGTCCAGATTGCCGCCAATGAATAGATGCGGCGTGGTGAAGAGCCGAGAAGTCGTGCGGACACCGGCAAAGAACAGTCGCTGACCTTTCAGATCGCTCATGATTTGGGGATTGGCGAGCGTTCCACTCGTGTAGATCGAAAATTCCCCGTAGGGATGCGTCGATGGTGGCGTGATGATAGCCGGTTCTGCGGCATTGGAACTGACGTCAACAAAATTGGATTGCGCGTGAGCCGCAAGGGACGGAAACAGTAGCAGGAGGCTAACGAACGTTGCGGAACAGAAAGTGTTTATAGCTTGTATCTCCGTAGGATGCAAAGGAGCATTGTTTTCGATCGCGCCGGCGACGCGTGGGGTCGCTTGCTCGCAACGGATAGTGCAAATCCGGTGCCAACGTGAAAGCTGCTGATCAGGACAGGCAGGGCGATAGGAGTGAGTCCGCGAACCGCAATGCTGTCTTCGTGAGGTGAGGAGCCGAGCACCCGGCTGTTTTCGAATTACGCGGCGGGAGCACGTGCCCTTTCTAGGGCACTGCCCTAATCTGGTCTGGACATATAAGCATCGGAGAGCTTCATTCCCTTGCGAAAGCAGTCGTTGCACGACCTCAAATCTGGCAATAGAAGTGCGGTTCGATGACTGTAGGACGCTTTCAGCTTTGGCCGAAACGCGGCAATGCGGTCACCGGTGAGGTCACTGCCGAGTCCTCGGTGGTCGCATCACAAAAAGGCTGAATGCGACCAAGAAGTTGCCGGCTTTGCAACTGAATCGCGGGGGGGCGTCACCATGACATCAGCTGGACATAAAGCACTGAACACAATGTTCTTCGTTTTGCTCGCGATGTGTGCGACACACTCGGCCACAACTAAAGCTCAGGAGAGTTCGCTGCCCCAACGGTCTATAGATCACTCCCGCGGAGGTGCGGCCCGCTCCGCATGTAACGAAGCAGACAGGCAGTCACCTGCAAAAGATGCTTTGCGACTCGTCTGTCCGCGAACAGACACTGCAATAGTCGTGTCGAGGTGTTTGCAAATCATGACGGGAAGAAAGCCTTGCGCCAGATCTTGTGCCTACTCGATGTTAATGACGACGGCATTCTGACAGCCACTGAGAAAGAACAAGCACGTATCATCATCTACGGGCATAGCTGGGGCGGTGCGCAAGCAGTGACATTGGCCGACAATTGGGGCGACAAGGCATCCGAGTGCTGCTTACCGTCCAAGTGGATAGCGTTACCAAGGTTTGGCAATCCGATTCTCGCATTCCGGCCAACGTTGCTCGCGCGATTAACTTTTATCAGGCGGAGGGATGGCTCCACGGGAGGTCGACAATCCCCGCGGTTGATTCAGACCAAACAAAAATCCTCGGAAATTTCCGTATGACCTATAAGGATCATGATATCAACTGTGACAACTATCCGTGGCTCGTCCGAGTTCTCACCATGAAATCGAGAATGACCCTCGCGTGTGGGGCCAAGTTGGCTTCTTAATCGACTCCGAACTGTCAGGTGAGACATCAGCCGCTCAGAGTTCGTGGGTCTCCGGTTCACTGTTCACGAAATGAAGGCGTTTTGATATCTGTCGGCTGTGGCATCATCGAGAGTTTGATCAAGCTGGGAAATTCTGAACGGTCTGGATTGTTGAAACATGCCTGTTTGGGTCACTGCCTGACGGTTAGCACGGGGCATCCGGCGCCGCACACGATCTCATAAGCGGTGGCCCAAGGCATGTGCGAAATTGTGCCCGCTAGAGACGCGCGACGTAAGCCCAGGATGATTAGGTCTACACCCTTGTCCAAAGCCACCTGCAAAATGTTTTCACTTGGCATTCCGAACTGGACGACAAACGCACTTTCAATTGGCGTCTCTTCCTCACGAGGCATCAACTGCTCGAGCCGCCGCACGCAAGCCTGCCGCGCATTCTCTCGCATTATCATGATTTCGGACGCGCTGTACCAGCCGGGGATTTGCGGTACAGGAGCCGCTGGAACGACATGGAGCAGGATCAGTCCTGCGTTAGTTTGACTAGCGAGTGACACGGCCTGTGGCAGGGCGCGAAGAGAAGTTTCACCGAAGTCCGTCGCAAACACATACGTCCGAATTTCGCGCGTCAAGTCAACACGGCTCTCCCGGTATGAGTACGGGCCGACGGTTAGGACAGGACAGGTCGCGTCTCGAAAGACTTGCTCGGCGACGGAGCCCAGGAGTACTTTTTCAATGCCGCGGCGACCGTGCGTTCCGACCACGACCAGGTCGACTTGTTTTTGGAAGACTATTGCTTGCAGTTCCTCCCAGACGCTTCCGTGGCGGATGATGAATTCATGATCTAAGCCGTTCAGCGACCCATCGTGCAACAAGTCACGCTGGAGCTGTTGCATGTCCTGGGAGGCTCCCTCACAGCCGAGCTGGAGGGCTTCCGGTCCAGCCATCAAATAAGGGATCGGCGAAACGACATGCGCAACGTAAAGCTTCGCTCCGTAATAGCGGGCAATGGCCAATGCGTGATGAAGGGGTTTCACGGAAGCGGGCGACAGATCCGTTGCCATCAACACAGACTTTAAGCGCAGATCTAGAGCTGATCCAGCGATGGACATAGCGACACCTCTTCGTCTGCTGTCGGCGTCCAGTTTGTATCCGGGAACACCACTGCGTCGTTGATCAGGGTGGTGGCACGATCGAGGCCGATCGAAGTGCTGACGCAAAGATCGTACAGCATCGGATCAAGCCAATCTCTCCCGTAGCGTTGGCGAATATATTCGGCTCGTTGTGAATCCATCTGCGTGAGCAGGGCTTGAACGTCTCGGTGTTCAGGCCAGCTAGCTTGCAAGGCCCGGACTCGTTTCTCGATCGGTGCATAGACAAGAACATTGAAGACGTCGCTTCGGCCCTGCAGCAAGCATTGAGCGCCGCGTCCGACGACGACGCACTCTCCAGAATGCGCCGCTGCCTGGACCAGTTGCGTGGCGAGAGCGTGGGCAGAGTCCTCGTCAACCGCGTCCAACCAGCGCGGGGATACGTAGGGGCAACAGTCTGCTAAGTTAATCCTTGGAGGTCGCAGACCGCGCCACCAGTGGGCCGCCTGCTCGTCGAACTGAGCGGCCTTTGCGACGTCCAGGTCGGCGATACGGGCGATGCGGTCTACCAAGTGATGGTCAAGGAGTTCCCACCCAAACTTCCGTGCAATTAAGGAAGCCAGTTGTGTTCCGCCACTTCCACACTGGTGCGTAATTGTGATTACTCTGATCATGGTTTCTCCAGTTTTGATTCCGGAGTCGGAGCTCTATCACTCAGTCCGGTTCGCTTCTCCTCGAACCAAGTCATCGCTCTGCAATTTGCAGCAAGCACAGTGTCAAGGGACAACTTGAGCCGCAATATGCAGTCCAGAATCGACGCGCGTGCGGTCGTCCTCAGAATGGCGACCGCCCTGGCTAGCGGATCAAGCTCACCGATGACGATTTCGGGATCGATCTGCAACAGGAAATTGCGAAATTCGCTCAGCTTCGAATTATTGCCATTCAAAAGATGCCCGGAGTGCATGCAATTCTGATTCACATACCTCGACTCGCAGCGGGCAATTTCGTGAAGACTGTTTGTTATTGCGGCCTCAATCGTCACCCACTTAACCCATTCCGTGAGCTGCTCCCGGAACGGGAAGGGATGCGCCCCGTTTGTGACCAGTTCGCGTGCCTCGCTGACCGATCGTTCCGCAGCTCCTATGTCGCCCGTAATTACGAACGCCAGCCTCGAGAAGGTTTCATGTTCGACCTCGAACCGGGCCAGGATTTCGAATGTGGACACGCGTTTCGCCTCCGCTTTCCTTTTCTTAGGTGAACGGATGCATGACATATGCAGCATCTCCTTAAGGGGCCGCGCCCGGGCGAGTCACGGGAGATCGCCCGGGCGGGGGAGGGGGGCTACTGTGGACGAGGGAAGCACCTCGGTCGCTGACGGGACGGGCCTGTCAGCGTCTCCTTTAAGGGTCAGGTGAAGCCGTTCGCAGACGTCTCGTGCATAGCAAGTTTCCGCCACGAATTTTGCGTGTAAATCGCGCACCCAAAGCAACAGCTGTTCGCCGACGGAATCGACGTAGGTCACTTCCGACATATCAACTAACAACCCGTTCCTTACAAAGCGCCTGGAGACGAGTGATTTCACTTGAACTGCCCAGGCTGAGACGAGCCGGCCTTCTAACTTGAGTACCAGGCCGTTATTCCTTTGGTTGAACTCCGCTCGAAGCATTCTCGTTCCTTGAGCGACCATCGTCGGTCGCTATACGTCAAGGTATATGGGCACACCGCATGCCAAGTTTTGCTGCTGCTATCTCGCTGATCTTGGCCTAGATCTGACATATGTCCAGGTTTCTCGATGCCGCGATGTGGGCATTGCCCGAATCGGGGCAACAAATCGGGCTCTACGAACTTCGTTACTTGGAGGCAGGGAACCATTTTTGTGCCTAGTCTTGAATCTTGCGTTCATCGGGCAAAGGGAATTCGGAATCCGGCAAGGGAATGCACGGAAGGGAAGCGTGCCTTTCGTGAACGACGGACACTTTTCTGAATGCGATTCGCAAGAAATTGCTTGAGCAGTCCTGAACTCTTCTGGCGGTGGTCGTGAGGGGCCGTACCCGGGTGGGGGGGAGACCCGGGTACGGAGGTGGAGTTACGAACGACTTAGTCGTGATCCTCCTTTGCACATCAGATCAAGCCGTTCGCAGACTTCTGGCGCATTATGCGCACAGATGTCTCCGCCGAACTCCTATCGCAAAGTCCACACCAAGATCAACGTCTCGTGCACTGCTGGGCCTATAGCGTGCAGTTCCAACGACTCAGCGCGCGACCCGGTCGGAACTACATTTCTTTTGACGGGAGGTTCCAAGTCGAGTGTCCAGCTGCCTACAAGGCTTCCCCCAACATGGAAACCGGAAACTGCCCCGCTCTCGGACTGCGCTCGAAACATTTGTTTTTCCCCGTTGGCGACCATGGTCGGTCGCTTCACATCAGCTCTAGTCGCAAGTCTGCTGCCAAATGTGGATGCGTTATGCAATTGGCAGTAGCTCACAATGGCTAAAAGCCTAAAGTGACTTGCCCTCAGCGTGTTTTTGGGGCGCAACGACCACGTAGCGTTAGAACCACCATTCAGCACGAGATTTCCGCGACTCACAATTTGCCGACTGCTCTGACCGAATGCGGGCAGCACGCCCAGAAGCTGGTCCTCTTGCGATGCGACAAAATCTGCCGAACCCTCACTATGTTCTTGCCGGAAATGCACTTGAGTGCACAGTGTGAAGCGGGCATTCGGTGGTCACTCGAATGCATTGATCGAATCCGAGTTTGAAATCAGGTATCCGGAAAAATGTAGTTCGTTGTAGCGGCGTCAGTCGAGACACGATCTACCGCCAGGAGGCGCAGGTGGCACATCAGTTGCTCACTTGCGAATTTGGGACATGCAGTCGCACACAGTCAAACGTCGCGGGGTGAATAAAGCGGGATGCAGCGGTGGTGTTCCGGCGAAACTCCTGTTCCTTTGCCTTTCCGCGTGTCTGTTTGCGACACATTTACTTGCGGGGCAAACGCCGGTGGCTATGAGTCAAGTACGAGGGACAGCGTTTGTTCAGGATTCGATGGGCCAGTCCTACATCGTCAACGCAAAGGTGACGCTGAAGGGACCGGCAGTCATGGAAACAGAAACGGACGAGGGCGGCAAATTCGCATTTCCAGAGGTGCAGCCTGGGACATACACCATTGAAGTCGCGGCACCGGGACTAGTAGCAACTCAGGTCGTGACAGTTGAGATGGGCAAGGCCTCTGAAATCTCGCTGGACTTAAAGCCCATGACAGTCCAGGACTCCGTCACAGTAACGTCTACCGCAAACGACGCGCAAGCGACCTCTCCATCTCCATCCGGAACGGTCACATCTAGCACGCTCCAGACTGCACCGAACGTCGATGATCGAGCTGAGAGCATCCTGCCGACGCTTCCTGGCGTCGTGCGTGGGCCAGACGGACGCATCAACATGAAAGGTGCCCGGAATACGCAGAGCGGAGCGTTGGTGAACAGCGCCAACGCAACCGACCCCGCGACAGGCAGTCCAGGATTTGCCGTACCTATTGATGTCGTGTCTTCGGTGCAGGTGATTTCCAATCCCTACGATCCCCAATACGGAAAGCTCACCGGCGCGGTTGCCTCCATAGAGACAAAGACCAGTGATTTCGAAAAATTCCACCTCTCCGTCCAAAACTTTATTCCACGCGTCCGGGTCCGTGACGGCTCGGTATTCGGGGTTGGCTCCGCTACGCCTCGCATGACATTCACCGGTCCCATCTGGGGTGACCACATTGCCTTCACGCAGTCGCTGGAATATCGATTCGTAAGAACTCCTGTAAATAGTCTGCCGCCGTTTGAACGGGATACGACACTCGTCAGCTTTAATTCGTACACCCAGCTCGATTTCAACCTAAGCCCCAAACAAACGGCGACCATCTCCGCCGCCGTGTACCCGCAGCGCCTGCAGTACATGGGTTTGAACACATTTACGCCACAGCAATCCACGTCGGACTATCACCAGCGCGGTTACCAGCTGTATGGACAGCACCGGTATCTCACGGGAAATGAAAGCGTCCTGACTTCGCAATTCAGCTACAAAAAATTTGATGTGGATCTCACTCCGGCAGGCTCCGGTCCTTACCAGCTCATGCTGGAGACGACCGAAGGTGGATTCTTCGATTCTCAGAAGCGCCGAGCTTCACGTTTCGACTGGGAGGAAATGTACCAATTCAGCCCGCAGCATTTTCTCGGAACCCACCAATGGCGCGTCGGCTTGGAATACGCGTACTCCAGTTACAGTGGCGTCCAGTCGTTTTCGCCGGTCGAGATCCAAGGGGCTCAGGCAACTCCGATCGAGCGAATCACCTTCACGGGCGACGGTGAAGCTCATGTGTCGCAGCAAGAAGTCACCTGGTTTGCTGGGGATCAGTGGACCGTTTCTCCACGACTGCTCTTGGATCTTGGGCTGCGCTTTGACAGCGATACCGTGACAAGTTCCGTGCACGCCGCTCCTCGTGTCGGCTTCCAGCTGGCTGTGACCCGCAGTGGGCGAACGATGCTGCGAGGGGGAATCGGGGAGTTCTACGACCGTGTGCCCTTGATGATCCCAGCTTTCCAGTGGTTGCCAGAGCGGACTGTGTCTATTCTCGATCCCGCGGGTCAGGTGACCGGCTCAACCGCTTATACCAACAAGATTCTCGGTGGTCTGCGCAACCCACGAAGCACCGCGTGGAATTTAGCGCTCAGCCAAAAGGTATCCAGCGGACTGTTGCTCCAGGTGGGTTACGAGCAACGCACTACAGCTGACGATTTCGTGCTTTCTGCCGTCGATACCGGCGCCGGCACCGGACGGATCACGCTTTCGAACAATGGAGGTCAGTCCTACAAGGAATTACAAGTAAGCGGGCGCTACCAGTTCCACAAGCACTTCGTCAATGCCTCCTATGTGCGTTCGCGCGCGTATGGAGATCTGAACGATTTCTTTCAGTTTTTCGGGAACGTTGCAAAACCGGTCATTCAACCCAACGGGCAGGGGCGTTTGTCGTTCGATGCTCCCAACCGTTTCCTGCTTTCCGGCGAATTCCAAGCACCATGGAAGCTGGTGCTTGCTCCCGTGTTCGATCTGCACACTGGATTTCCCTATTCGGTACAAAACGAGTTTCGCGAATATGTAGGGCCACGGAACACGCGGCGTTTTCCCGAGTTTTCGTCCTTTGACCTGCAAGTCTCGCGGCCAGTGTCGATCCCGCTGGGGGAACGCAGGATCAGAGCGCGCGTGGGCTTCGCCGTTTTCAACCTCTTCAATCACTTCAATCCGCGCGATGTGCAAACCATCGAGGAGAGCGCTCGTTTTGGGGGGTTCTTCAACAATGCCTGGCGCGAATATCGCGGGAAATTCACTGTGGAGTTCTAATTTATGAGAATTCGAACCGCCGTCATTTTATTGCTCGCGTTGGGTTCCACAACGATAGCTCATGCACAGCAAGCCCCGACCCCCTACGCGGACGAGGTCATCGCAAAGCTGATGGACCATAACAGCCAAAGAGATAAGTTGGGCGGGGGCTACACCGGGACGAGACGCTACGTTCTTGAGAATCAGCACTTGAATAAGCGAGCTGAACTGCGTGTCAGCGTCAAGTGCGATCCCGACGGAACGAAGCATTTCGAAGTTGTTTCGGAACAGGGTTGGAGCTCCGCGAATAAGCGAGTGCTACGCAAGATGCTTGAATCCGAGACCGAGACTTCACGGCCGCAGGTTCGCCCCTCGACCAGCCTTACTCCCGAGAATTATCGCTTCCAGATGCTCGCGAGCGAATTCTTAGAAGCTCGTCCGGTCTACGTGATCCAAGTTCTGCCGAAGCGTGAGGACAAATACCTATTCGAGGGTCGCATCTGGATCGATGCTGAGGATTTCGCAGTCGTTCGAGTCGAGGGCCAACCAGCAAAAAATCCTTCTTTCTGGACGAACAGCGTTCATTTCGTGCAGCAGTATCACAAATCCGGCGACTTTTGGTTCCCCTTCTCGACGGAAAGCGTGACAGAAGCCCGCATCTTTGGAAAGACAGAGGTCACTATCAGCTATTTCGACTATCAACCGAATTCGGCTGCTGGGTCGTCCCTATCGGCTAAATCGGTGATAGATCAGGTTGAGGCAAATTATGCTAAAAAGTAATGTTGCTGTCATTCTTGCTGCAGGCCTGGGAAGCCGCCTGAACAGCGTGTCGGGTTTGCTTCCTAAGCCACTCGTACGATTCGAAGGTATTCCTCTTCTTCAGCACGTCATGTCCGGAGCGAAGCAGGCAGGAATTGAACGCTTCGTGATCGTTGTCGGGCATCAGGGCGATATCGTGCGTCGCTGGTTCGCAGGCAGTTCGCTTCGCGCTACGCCCGTAACCTGGGTGGAAAATACCGAATACCACAAAAAGAACGGCATCTCGCTGCTCAAGGCCAGATATGCTGTCGACCAGTCATTTCTACTTCTGATGTCCGACCATATCTTTGAGCCAGACACCGCCGCCTCTCTGCTTCGCCAACCGTTGGCGAAAAACGAAGCCGTTCTCGGAGTGGATCACAAGTTGGACTGCATTTTTGATCTGGACGACGCCACTAAGGTGGTGCGCATGGGTGATCACATCATCAGTATTGGCAAGAGCCTTAAGGTTTACGATGCTGTCGACACCGGAATGTTCTTATGCACTCCAGCAGTTTTCGATGCGCTCGATGCCGTGATAAAGGACGGCAATTGTTCTCTGTCTGACGGCATGCAGTACATGGCCTCGAATGGGAAGCTGCGAGCCTACGATATCGAGGATGCGATCTGGCAGGATATCGATACTCCCGCAATGCTCGACTTCGCGCAGGTACAATTGTCGCCGCGTTGCTCGTACCTGCCGCAGCTGGAAGAGGTGGCCAGTGTCTAGATCGCGTCCAGATCCACGCCTTGCCTTGCGGTATGTCTTTGGCGCGTTAAGCGCCGCGCTGTTGGTCTACTTAGTTGTTCACGCAGGACCCCGCGCGTTGTTGGAGAACGTGAAGTTGGTCGGGTGGGGTATGGTGTTAGTGATCGGGTTGGGTGGGTTGTCGCACATGGCTAAGGTCTGGGCGTGGCGCCTGACGCTTCCCCGCGGGGTGCAGTATTCATTTTCGCGCTTGTTCGGATTGCGGCTGGTTTCCGAAGCGATTGGCCAACTTGGGTTTGCTGGTGTACTGGCGGGCGAGGCAACGCGAGTCGCTTTGCTTGGGCCCGACGTACCTGCCGACAGCAAAATATTGTCAGTGACGCTTGACCGGGGATTGTTCATCGCGTGCGGCGCTTTCGTCACTGTTTGTGGAATTGCCACAGGGGTTGTCGCGTTGTCGCTTTCAAATACGTTGCGTGTTTATGCGGCACTCTTCGCAATTGCTTTTCTCGGCATTCTCGTTGTAGCGACGCTGGCCGTGAAGAACCGCTGGCCCCTCCTTTCAGGTCCGGCAGGTGCTCTCGCCCACGTCCCTTGGATCGGCCGATGGGTCCACAAAAGGAAATCGTTGATATCCTCCGTCGAAGAGAAACTCCTGCGATTCCACCGTGAAAGGCCATCCGCATTCTGGGGGAGTGTAACTCTGAATTTTGCGTGTCACGGTCTGGCGATCACCGAGGTCTTTCTGATCCTGCTGTTCATGGGGAAGAACGTCACCTGGACGCGTGCATTAATTCTGGAATCCTTCACAAAACTCATCAACGTCGCGGGGTCACTCACTCCCGGCAATGTCGGAATATACGAGGGCGGTACGATGCTGATCGCCACTCTGTTTGGACTGAGCGGCACTGCCGGACTGACATTAGGATTCTGCCGTCGACTGCGCAGTTTATTCTGGACCGTTGTGGGAGTTCTTTCCTTCTTTATGGTCTCCAGGTCTCTCGGCCATCTCAAGATGAGTGGCGGCTCCGGTCCAGCGCGGGAAAACAGTCCGGCACGCCTCGAGGAACCCCGCTCCAACGCGAGTTGTGAATCATCCCTCGAAACGATCACCACGATAATATTTGCGGACGACTACCACGATACACGAGGTTTCTCGCCAGAGCTCGCACATGTTGGAGCGCTACCAATCATCCTCCGCGCTATTCTTCAAACACAGCGTATTAACGCGAGCCGGATCATTGTAGCGTCGAGCGCACTGGCCGGAATCGTAATCCGGCGCGAGTTACTGCGAACAGGGCGCCTGCCCGAGGGAGTGGAATGGTTCGAAATCGGAGAGCATGGGCAACTGCCTCAGCTGGTTCGCCAGGTTGCAGCAGACTCGGAGCGCACCTTACTTGTGTCTGCATGCGCGGCATACCACCCCTGCCTTTTCGAGATCATCCGCGACTGGGATGGTCGGGGCGAAGTGATGGCTCTCACGACCGATGGTCAGTTCGTGGGTATCGCTGCTCTTTCTCGTGGGGCCGCTCTCGGGATTGCCGAGAATTGCCCAGCGTCCGTCGAGACACCTGTTGAACTGTACGCCTGGTTCAAACCTTCACATTCTGTCGTCTTCAAGGAGGTTGCAGCCGAGTTGTGGCAGGCCGTCAGTGCTCCGCCAGACCGGATGCTCGCGGAGCAAAAGCTTGACGGATGGTTGGTGAAACCCACGGATGGCCTTTTTGCCCGAATGAATCGCAGGATCTCTATTCCAATCAGCCGCCAGCTCATCAAATTTCCGATTACGCCGAACATGGTGACCCTGTTTACGCTCGGAGTTAGCTTTCTTGCCGGCGTGTTCTTCGCACTGGGCGGCTACTGGGACACCTTACTGGGCGCGCTTCTCTCCGCTTGGGCAAGCATCCTCGACGGCTGCGATGGCGAGGTCGCTCGTCTCAAGTTGCAAGTAAGCAAGCTCGGTTGCTGGCTGGAGACAATCTGCGACTACCTGTACTACCTGTTCATCTTTGTGGGAATGAGCATCGGATTGACTCGAAGTCGAGGGACAGAAGCTTACCTCGTTTGGGGAGGGTTCCTGCTCGTCGGAGCAGTGGCCAGTTTCTTGGCGGTCGGTTCTGCACGGCATCGGTTTGCATCCAGCCAGCCCGAGAAGTTCCTAGCTCTGTGGCAAAAGAAGGCAGACAAACAGAAACGGAACCCGCTGATGTATATCGCGCGCCACACGGAGTTTATTATCCGTCGCTGTTTCCTCCCCTATGCTCTTCTGGCTTTCGCAGTTCTCAACATAATGCACGTTGCCTTTATTGCAAGTGCGATCGGCGCGAATCTCGTCTGGATCATTGCTTTGTACTCGTATCGAGTAATTTCTGCGCGTTCGTCTGTCGTATCTTCGCCTGCCATAAAGAACCGGAGGCGCGAGTGCGTGAGCGGCGCGGTTCTGCTCTCGGCTCATGACGCAGATTGAGACAGGCTCGTTCGCTTGTTCTGAAGGTATGGAATCTCGGAGTGCGTTTCGTGTCATCAGTTGGAATATTGCGCGAGGCTCAAAGCTGGAGGGTATCCTCGAATTCCTCGCGACCGCAAATGCAGACATCATCTTTCTCCAGGAAGCCGACAAGAGCGCTCGGCGAACCGGGTATCGAAATATTGCGAAAGAGATCGCGCAAAAGCTTCGACTGAACTATGTCTTCGGATGCGAATTTGAAGAACTGGCACAGGGCTCGACCTCATCGCCTGCTTACCATGGACAAGCCACACTCTCGCGTTGGCCGCTGTCCAATTCCTCCATCCTGCCATTCCACAAACAATCGAACTTTTGGCGTCCGCGCTGGTTCATTCCCTGTCTCCCGTCCCTGCAGAGAAGACGCGGGGGCCGCATGGCGTTGTTCAGCCAAGTGCTCACGCCGGACAGAAGCGTGGCGACGTACAACCTGCATTTTGAGAGTAAGGGAAGCGACGATCTCCGCTATTCTCAGCTACACGAGCTTCTGGAAGATTTGAAACGCTATAGCCCTGACGTGCCGGTCATCGCCGCAGGCGATTTTAATTTTGATCTTTCACAGGGTCAGCCAGCTGCAGCTCTTGCCGACGTCCGATTTGCCAATCCGTTCGCCACGCTCCGTCAGGCGACGACAGTTACGCATTCGCTCTCAGCGCGTGATCGCGTCATCGACTGCATACTGCTCCGAGGCCCATTAATCGGTACCGACGCTCACGTTCACAGTTCGGTTCTAGCATCCGACCATTACCCATTGTCGCTAACGGTCAGTTTCTGTTGATGCCGCTGCGGCGAGCAGAAAGAAAACGGCGCCGACATATCTAAGGCATGAAGCAAAAGAGGGGCACGAATCCATCCACAAGTTCATTTCCGGCATGTCGGCCGCAAGTATAGTCGTTTTTTTGACGCAGTATCGGCAGGATGAAATCAAGAGGACGACCTACGATACTCAGAGCGGGCGGGCCATAGGGCAGCCCATCCCGCTAACAACCAACCCGGATCCCGTTCACTGTGAATAGGTAACTGCAATACTGACCGCGTCGGCGATAGCCAGCAACAGCCCGACCCCACAGAGCACAAAGACAGCCATGATTTGGTTTTCCATGCTGTCTGCCTGCAAGTAGCAGCTCATTGGGTAGATCATTGCGACGAGATTGATTAATCCGAGTATCAGCCAGAAGTCCTCTCTCGCTTTTTGTTTTTTCATTGTGCACCTCAACTTCACTGCAGCGTCCGAGATACGTGGTGCAATCCCTTTGCCAATTCGAGCTTGACCTAACCCGAGCACAATTTGGTGTTTAAGGTTGATTCTGGAGCTTTGCTAGTGCCCTCGGTAGGGCATTGCCGCAATGCGGGCAGAGTCCGAACGCTAGCGTTTGATCAGCCTCAGTCGCAGAAAGCACTTGCAGCTGTCGCGATTTTGGCTGGCGAGGTGCAATACCGAGAGTCACGAAGTAACTTGCGAATGAAGGTCAATTCTCGCCGCTTCTGGAGGGCGTTTATGGGGACAGTTCCGAAATTCCGCATGAACCATTGGGGAAATCTCGATGCTGCGAAATTCGATACGGCGCAATTAGCCGAAATGAAAAAAAGCGTCAACACCACTGTCGTTTCGTGCGGAGGATGCACCAGCGGCTCGCAAGTTCGAGATCACATCTGCTCATGAGCTACAGCCGTGTCGGGCCCGACCGGCCAGATCCCACACTCACTACGGTCGGGTGAGGAAGATCGGCAGACCTAGCTTGTGGTCGTACTTGGGGCGGTAGCGATCGGTGTTGTACATCGATCCGATCTCTACTTTGCGTGGCCCCAGTTTGGGATCCGGAACCGTCACCATCGCGTAGCGCCCCTCATTGAGCGCGGTCATCAAGCCGGACTTGCCCTTCCAAAGCGTCCATGGCCATGCCGGCAAAGGTAAATGCCACCAGGCGGTCGACGAAGTCCGGACTGCCGGAGCGCAGGTCGTAAGTCAGGTCGCTAACGACGGTCTCTTCGCCGGTGGTCCGCTTGATCTCGTCGCTCAGGTCTTCCGCGACGCTCATCTTTTTGCGATGGCCGAAGGCGTCCGCTTCGCCATATTCCTTCACTGTGTAGCCTTGCCACTCAGCGCCTTCGGAAAGAATCACGAGTGAGCAATTGCTCGGGTTGTTGCGCTTGTCGTTCACGAGCAAATCGATCAACTGCTTGAGATCGACCTTGTACTCGGGAATACAGCAGCGTACTCCGGTCACGTACGCCGTGTAGAGTGCCGTGTACCCGGCATCGCGGCCAAAGACGCGAAAGATGCCGATGCGTTCGTGTGAGCCGACGGTGGTACGCTGGCGGTCGATGGCGGCCATGGCGCGCGTAATCGCCGTCGAGAAACCGATGCAGTATTCCGTATTGCGGACGTCGTTGTCCATTGTCTTTGGCACTGCGATAACCTTTATGCCCTTGCGATCGAGTTCCGACGCATAGCTCAGTGTGTCGTCACCACCAATCGCGATCAGGCAGTCCAGGCCCAGCCTTTCAATGTTCTTCAGCACTGCCGGTGTGACATCGAATTTGGTGGTGGTCACGCCCTTCTTGCTCGATTCTCTGGCTTCGAACTTTTGGTCCTGCAGAGCGGAAGGCAGGTTCTTGATCTTAGTGGGATTTGTGCGTGAGCTATGCAGGAAGGTTCCGCCCGTGCGATCGATGGTGCGGGTGTTCTCCCGGTTCAGGGGCAGGATGTACTGTGCCTTACTGGCGGGCTCATTCAGATCGACGTGGGTCAATCCTTCCAAGCCCCGGCGGATACCAATCAACTTCGCATCCGAGTTCCGCCCCACGGTAGACCACCGATTTGATCACGGAGTTCAGTCCGGGGACATCGCCGCCTCCGGTGAGTATGCCTATGCGCTTTGTTGCCATGTGTGACTCCTTACTTAGGGCACTCTGGCGGATTCTCTGGAGCTCAAGAATGGGAGCCTCATCAACGGAAGGTTCTTAGGTGGCACGGACACGGAGATCAGGTTTCAGGTCGGCTCGTCGGTGCAACGGTACGAGGTCGCTGATGTCGTCTCCCTTAAATTTGAATCCGAGACGCGAGTAAGTGAGACGCCATCAAATCGAGGCCATGCAAATGAGACAACTGGCTCAGTTACTGTGCCCGCGGGAACGCGGCTTTCAGTGCGGACCATCGATGCAATTGATTCGGCGAAGAATCACGTAGGCGACCGTTTCGAAGCCTCGCTAGAGGAGTCCGTGACCGTCGACGGCAGGATCGTGCTTCCAAAAGGTGCGAGTCTCTATGACCGTCTGGAAGAGGCCAAAACATCAGGAACGTTCACAGGTCGCTCGGAGCTTCGTTTGGCGCTGACGGAAATTGTGGTAAATGGGCAGACCGTGCCCCTGGGATCAGGAGAATATGAACTCAGCGGCAAATCCCAAGGGGCGAGCACAGCGAAGCGAACCGTAGGATAGGAGGGACGCCGGTCGGTTCAATTATTGGCGCCATTGCCGGGAGCGGTAAGGGTGCGGCCATTGGAGCGGGGGTCGGTGGCGCTGCGGGCGCCGGGTCGGAAATCATCACCAAGGGAGACCAGGTCAAAGTGCCAAGCGAGACCCTGCTCGACTTCACATTACAGCAGAACGTGTTATACCGGTTCAGCAGAAGTGAGTGAGCATCCTCGCGAACGTGCAAATCACGTCCTAGACATTCCATTCGCCCTCTATGATTGAGTGAACGTCGCATCAATCTACTCGGCTCGTTGTGAGGCCAACCACGTTATGATCAATCGTTAGGTTCGGAATGAGTACCTGGGAGTACCCGTCCTAGTCTAACTCAGTGCCCGGGTATCGGCAGTGAGTCACGCTTGATGGCACGGAGTTGAACATTCCGGTTTACCGAACCATTTTCCCCAGTTCCTATGTCTAAAGAAATCAATCACTAAACGTGCCTGCAAGTTTGGTCCTTGGATTGCTCTCCTCATTGGCATGGATTTCGAGAAGATGAAGGCGTTGATGGAAGCGAGCCGCGAGGAGTCGGCGGCACTACGCAAGCCGGAACTCAAAGAGTTTCCCAAGCCGGATTCTCGGCCCGATTGGACACATTTGGGTGGCGACGTACAAAAAGAACGGATCGCAGCCTAGCAGAGGTAGCAGTCATGAAAACGCCAACTATACTTCAGTGGTACCAGATTTTACGCCAACACTATCAATTTACCGTGTTCCAGTCGGTGCCGTACGCGCTTTGGTTGGCGCACTAGCCAGTTCACGTTTCTGGCGGTTGAGCCTGGTGTGTGGGAAATCGGACTGCATGTGAGCAGCACAGATGATGAACGAGGAGCGTAGGGGAATGCTGAGTCAATCCAATGAGTTCCGTCCACAAGCCGCAGAACGGTTGTTCCTGGCCGTCGTCAATCAGGCAATCTCTGATGTCCTGGATAACGGGAAAAAGGCAAAAGAAGCAGAGCGGTGGCTGCTCAGCAAGGATTTCGATACCTTGGACAGACTATTCGCGTGTCCTGCTAAGCCACTTGTCGCCATTAAAAGAAGGAAAGAGCGAAGCGCCTGAGTCCTGATTCACAGGCAAACCGGAAGTAGTCCACCTGGCAGTGGGAAACGCGCATTTATGCAAGTAAGAATCTTCGCCGCGACGGGTACCGGTCACTTACATTAACTAACCAGCCGAAACCGAGGCGGATTTATCCCCGGTGCGCCCGAGAGACGCTCCGGCAAAAGCCTCGTCAAAGTAGCCGTCTGCCCGACAGGAGATCGATGACAAACGCGCTTTTCCGAGATGATGTCGCGATGCCGGTGCCCGAATGCGGGCAGCTCTTGACCGCCAGTCGAGCACCGGGACCGATTACATCACATCATTTCCATTTCAAACCAACAACTTGGGAGGACGCCCTTCGTCTGAGAGTTTGGCCATCTCGGTGCACTTAGTAATGTGAGGGGTTTTCGAAGTATTTTCCTCGAACGATATCGGACGAGTCAGGATAGGAGTTGCCGTGGCTATGCTGCAGTCTCTAACTCGGGTCTCGCTTCGAGTCTTTGCCGCTCTCCTTGGCCTTGGGCTACTGGGTTACTTGGTGCTTCGCGCCGGCCCGGAGGCCATCTGGAAGCAAGTGCAGGCAGTCGGCTGGGGCTTAGCCCTGATTATCATGCTGGGAGGGTTCTCTCAGTTGCTCAGGACCTGTGCTTGGCGACAAACGTTTATGTGTGATATCAGAAGGCTCTCCTGGTCACGGAGTCTTGGGGTGCAGCTGGCCTCTGATGCGGCCGGTCAACTTGGTCTTGCTGGGAAGCTGATTGGGGAAGGGATCCGCATATCTGTGTTGCGTTCTATAGTGCCGCTGGCGAGTGGAATATCGGCCTGCGCAATTGACGCAGGATTGCATACCTTGACTGCCGCAGTCGTCACGGTATTAGGAATCACTGCCGCTTTACTGATTGCCCCTCTCTCTGGCAGGTGGCGAATACATGGATTGCTACTCGCTGGCGCCCTCATAGCATTGGTGGTCCTGGCGGCTGTAGCCGTCGCAAAGCGTTGGCGCTTGATGGGGAACGCGGCTCGCGCGGTTGGGCGATTGCGTCGCCTGCACAATTGGGTCAACGGCAAACAGCCGACCATTGATTCAGCCGAACACAACCTCCTCGACTTTCCTCACGAAGCACCTGCCGCATTCTGGGCAAGCCTGACGCTCGATCTCCTTTGGCATGCTCTGGCTGTCTTGGAGGTCTACATCATCCTGCGGTTTATGGGAGCAAGGATCCCCGGGGTCGGCGCGTTTGCGCTGGAAGGCCTGACAAAGGTGATTAACCTTCTGGGCGCACTTAGCCCAGGTAACCTTGGGACCTATGAAGCTGGAAATATGCTCATTGCAAACATGTTCGGTGTGACGGGCACTGCGGGATTGACCCTGGCATTATGCCGACGTGTTCGCGCCGCCTTCTGGGCAGGAGTAGGGGTCACGTGCTTGATCGTTATGAACAGGGCCGAGTTGGGAAAGCAAAACAGAGGTGATGTTCTGTTTAACGGAAGAAGCGGTGCAGCAATTAGCACATGAGGATTAGCCACACTCTGACGTTCAGTTATCCGATGACTTCCTCGCGGTGTTCGTGAACCACCTTTGTCTGCCCATTCCGCAGGTCTTTTTCTAGTTCCAGTGGGCCCGGGGCTTACCGGAAACTCGCTCTGCCCGTGACCACGAAATTCAGTAGCCCCCGCCGAGCTTGCTGCTCGTTTCGCGGTTAAACTTCCAAGATGAAATCCTGCATTGTGGTTCGGAGCTCTACTTACTTTCCAAGGTATTCCTGATCGCCGTGAGTGCATTTCGGAGACTGGAAACCGAACGACCGACGGCAGCCTGTCGAACGATGGATCCCTTTAGACCAGTCAGGCCCGCCTGTTCCGAACCCATCGCCATGATCAGATAGAAACCAGGGTTCGTCGAGTCCTCATTCGCAGGGATGCAGAGGGACAGGTCGAGCGCCGTCTCAAAGTAGTGGCTGGAATAGAGCTGTTTCTCGGCAATGGCATAGGCTACTTCGTCGCCTGGTTTCCCCTTCATGGTCACAATGTGCACGATCCGCAGCGTTGGCTTTAACCCGAACTTCACTTTCGCCCAATAGAACGTGTCCTCAACGTTTGCGGGTCTTTCGTTCGGATACGATAAAAGGTATCGGTAGAACTCCGGTAGATGTTCGGGCAGTTCCTTGTAATAGCTGATCATAAAGGCAAACTGTTGCGCCACATCGACCGGCTTGTGTTTGTCGTTGTAGACCCCGAACACCCGATTACCGTCGTGCTGGTAAGCAAGCAGCAACTGCAGCGCGGACTTCTGCAACAGTTCATTCACCTTTAGGTTCACGTCCGGCGCGGACCAGTTGATGGACCGGTGAAACTCCTCGATGGAAGTGGCGGGCGCCTGAATCAGGCAGTCGCCGGGCTTGCAACGCTCTACAGCTTTGATGTCATCGTTGTCGAACGAAAAATCCTTTAAGTCAGAAAGCTGCGGAGGATTGCCGAATACGCCGAGCGCGAGATAGCTCGGAAGTGTGCGAAGACGGTCGAAATCGTGAGCAAAACGAAGGTAACCTTCGGGAGAGGCGTGAATATAAACCGCGCCGAACAAGAATATCTCGTCCGGGCTGCGCGAGTGCACCGCCTTCGCTACGGCCTGTCCGTTTCGTATGGCGGCAATCTGATCCTCATTCAATCCAATGCTCTGTCTGAAAAAGTCTTGCAGATGCAGGGTTGCTTGTGAAAAGCCAAGCTGGGGTATCCCCATGGCGACGATCAACAACGCGACCACGCGTTTAACGGCTCGCATCATGGCAATTGATAAGAAGCCTTTACCGCACTGTTCCTGGTACATCCTGTACATAGAAGCCTACAAAAACGAATGCCGTGGGGAAAGGACGAAGTCTCTCACCAGTTCCTTAGAGCGCGATCGCGGGAAAACGCGCTTTCTGTGAGGTGTCGCGGTTTGATCGGCCCAACGACCACGATTCCGGGAGTGGACGCTGGTGCGAGGCGGGAGTGGTAACACCTTGCCTAGTAAGCGCTTGGCGTGGAACTCTCGTTTTCGAATGTGGTAAATACGTCTCGAGACGCTGCGCAGTGATCTGTTGAACTGAAGAAGGGCGAGTTGTCTGTAGGCTAAACGGAACGATACGGTCCAGGGTCTGAGCGAGAGTCGCAAAATGGGAGACACGGGGATCAAGGCGGTCAACCCGGCTGGGCACGGGTGGGGATTTTTCTTTCGGCAAAATAAGCTGCGCATCGGCACACGGCTGACCGCCTCACATGGCGCGTGGCAGTGTCGATCGCCACGTTTTCGAGGATGGTCCCGAACCGCCGGGTGGTTTCGTAAATTTCCGGTTCGCCTTCGCGCGAGAGCCTGATGACCTTCGCATAGCAGCCGCCTTCGAAATTGAACACGCCGTCATCGCTCCAGCCGTGTTCATTATCGCCAATCAACGTGCGGTTGGGATCGGCCGACAACGAGGTTTTGCCCGTGCCGGACAAACCGAAGAAGATGGCCACGTCGTTCTCGTCCTTGCCATAATTTGCCGAGCAGTGCATCGCCATCACCTGGCGTTGCGGCAGCAGATAATTCATCACCGTGAAAATGGATTTCTTGATTTCGCCCGCGTAGGCCGTGCCACCGATGAGAACCAACTTCTTGCCGAAATGCAGCACCACGAAGGCGTCGGAATTCGTGCCGTCAATCTCCGGGTCGGCATGGAAATTGGGCGCGTGAATAACGGTGAACTCCGGCTGGTGCGCCGCCAGTTTTTCCGGGTCGAGTTCGCGGATGAACATGTTGCGTGCGAAGAGTGCGTGCCAGGCCTGCTCGCAAATCACGCGCACCGGCACGCGGTAGCGTTCATCGGCGCCAGCGTAGCAGCTATCGATGAAGATGTCCTTGCCCTGAAGATACGCACAGAGACGGTGTTTGAGCACTTCAAACTTTGGCTGTTCAATCGGGCGATTGATCTTGCCCGACCAAATCTTTTTCTCGCTGGACGGCTCACGCACAAAGAACTTGTCTTTTGGCAGTCGTCCGGTGTAAGGGCCGGTGCGAACCACGAGCGGCCCTAGGTGGCTGAGTGTGCCCTCACAGCGCCGGATGGCTTCTTCGTAAAGCGCGGGTGAGGGTAGGTTCCAATGGATGCTGCCGAGATTGCCGAGGCCCACTTCTTCCAAGCTTCTATTTCGGTCGTCAGATTCGATTTTCATAGATGTGTAATTTTCTTTCTGACCTCGAAAACAGCCGCGCGATCCAGGCGGCCCCTCTGTCTTCCTCAAAAGCCCGCTATTCTACTTCCCCGTAAATACCGGCTTCCTCTTCTCGAAAAACGCCTTGATTCCTTCTTGGTAGTCCTCGCTGTCATACACATTTCGTCGCAACGACTGGATGCGCTCGTAAACCTCCGGCGTCAGCGGATGCGCCGACGCAAGCACTCTCAACTCTTCCTTCAAGATCCGGTGTACCAGTGGCGAAGTCTCCACAATCTGCCCCGCCAGGTTGAGAGTAAACTCTTCCAACTCTGCCCGTGAAACCACATGGTTCACCACACCACACTCCACCATTCGCCGTGCCGCCACTGGCGCCGCCGTGAACAGCATCTCTTTGATGATATGCATGTCGGCAACCTTCAGGAAATTTAGTGTTCCGGAAATATTGTAGGGCACCCCCAGCTTCGCCGGAGTAATCGCAAACGTGGTGTCCTCGGCCGCCACAATCAGATCGCAGCTCATCACCAGTTCGCAGGCTCCGCCCCAAACCGACCCTTCCACCATTGCCACAATCGGCGCTGGGTGCAGCTGAATCGCGCGCACCACCTGGCGCAGCGGATCATTATAGGTCAGCGGGTCGCGCCCGTTCGTCGGCAATTCCGTCACTTCATGTCCCGCTGAGAATACATTTACCCCCGGCTTCGCCCGCAGCACCACCGCCCGGATCCCCTGCCTATTCATCTCCTGCAATGCTATCGTCAGCCCCTCGATGAGTTCCTTGTTCAGCGCGTTTACCTTCGGGCGATCCAAGGTAAGGATGCCAACGGCTCCCCGTAGTTGCGTGTGCACAAATTTCATGATTGCACCTGCCTACACTCTAACTCCGCCAAATCGCCGGCACCGCCTCGTCCTGTCCCACAATTTCTGCCGCAGCGCATCCTCAAAATGGCACGACGTGGAACACTGCCGCCGCGGGTCCAATTCTTTTATCTGCGCCAATTGTGTTGCTGTTGCCATAACTCCCCTTCACCGTCGCGATTCGGTAGTCTACGGCGTGACTCCCAGCGGAAAATGCTAGGCCCGACCTCTTGCAACGGCAACAAGCCTCCTACCCCCATCGGTCCCGCGCTAAGGGAGCTCCGCGCCAATGAGCATAGACAGCGGTGATCTCCACGTCGCCGGGCTTGTCCTCAAAAGACACGCGGGATTCTGTGGATGAAAGCGCTTTCCGTGTTGTCTCCAGATAGCGTTTCAGGTATTCCCGCGGGATCGAATGAACGTACCGATTTACGAGCGGGGCGAAAAACGCAGGTATGCTGCGGCTCAGAGCCAGAAACTCGACTTGGACGTACACACCGCCGTCGCGCTCTACCCAGCGCGTGTACAGGTTCATACGCCACAGATATCCGTGGTCTCTTCCAACCGGATATTCTCGTTCGTCTGTGCCCCCGGGATGCTCCACTTCAGCGATCCGTACGGAGCGCGCCAGACTGTAGTTGCTTGAGCTGTCTGGCGTGAAGTAGTCCACGTCGAACTCTGCGTTGTAAACAACGGTGACGATGGCGTGCCTGTATAGTTGGTAGTAGATGCGGAAGTTTTGACCCTCGCGGCCGAGAATCTTCGCGTCCTGTATATCGGGTTTGTACAGTTCAGCGTAGCGCGAGTAATTTTGGGCCAACTGCAACACCTGCTCTGCCGTGCCCGCCGGAATGAACTCCAGAGCCATCCAGTGATGAACGAGGCCGCCCGAAATTTGGATGGGCGCACCATCCTCCTTGGTCGCCATGGATTGAATGAAGATCTCACCCTTCATTAACCGAGAACGTACCTCGGCCTCTTGAGTCTCGGGGAGCGCATCGATTTTCAGGAACCTATTCGGGTCCGCAATCTCACCCCAAATCCGTGCCTCCGTGAGATCCACATATTGCTGGAAAGCCCGGGCAGTAGCTGCTTTCAATTCCGTTCCAAACGTCCTGGGCGAAACCAGGATGCAGATCAGGCAAAGCACAACAACGAGAACCTTGCTCGCATGAACTCTTGAACTGTGACCAAATTTCATCATCTTCTCTCTCGCCTTCTATGCCGGTCGTCCGATTGGATACTCTTGCCTCGCCCCCGACACAGCACGCATCAGTGATCCGAGAAACTGTCGCAGAGGAGATCCCGGCTTCACGTGTCCATCCGCCGCCTTAATTGCGCCAGATACCAATCGCGTTCCTCTTGCATAATCTGGCAGAAAACACTCGCTGTTTGAGTTCCTGCCAACTTGGAGCTGCGTTCGCGCCAGGCCGCGCTTGGAGGATCGGGTGCCGTGGCCGGCGCGGCCGACATTTCGAAATCCCTAACGTAAACCGCGACACCACGTGGCGGCGCATCCGATTGTCCAGCACTCACAATGCTGATACTGGTTTCCGCTAACAGCAAGAGAACCGGCGCGTTCGTAATAACTCGGTCACCGGGAATTTTTCGTTTTCGCATGCCCCAAGTCTCCCCTGTGGAATGAAATGCAGCCGTCGCGTTACTCGGATGAGCAACCAAACTGGGCACCAGCTTCATGCTATTTGCTTTATCGTAGGTCCGAGCAGCCCTCGTTCACGCACGTCGCGAGCTCGTGAGCGCCGGGGATAAGGTTCGCGCTTGTTATAAACGTGGTTCCCCTCGCCCCATTTGGCGTATCGAAGCGCCACGAGAGGTGCTCGGCATAACTAGTTCTTTCAACCTCGAGTTCGCCGCTAGCAACATTCGCTTGCTCGTTTTCGGCGATAGTGAAGGTCACGGTTGTTTGGCCCATCTGGCGTCCCGGAAGCGGAAGTACCGGCCCAAAAAAGATCCAAAGCTTATTACCGTGAGTCTCCAATGAAACCGAGGAAACCCCGTAAGAACGGTTAGCGCGCACAAGGTTGAGGACGACTTGCGGCGCATCAGGATTGTTGGGATCGATCTGATCTATTGCAGCTTCCGCGTCAGAGAGTTGTTTGACCGCAAGGATGCGTCGCTGTCCGCCGCTGCCGCTTAGAGTCCACTTGGCCCCTTGCACGATATCGTCTGGGCCGCTCTCGACATTCCAAAGGTCCGTGCCGGGCAAAATCGCGCTAATCGTCATGTCAGTCGCATAAAAAGCAGAGAGGGCATCATGGGATCGCGTTGATTCGGGCCGGTATCCCCTCCCTGCGATTGTTAGGATAGTTCCCGCTACGGCTGCCGCACGGCGCGGCGCGTACAGTAAGGTGACGCCGGAATGGGTGTAGAAGATAACCCCTGGAGACGCGTGCGGTACCATAGCACCGGGGACGAATTGCCACGTGATGTTCTGCCCGAACTGATCATAAAAATGAAATCGAAATACTGGATGAGAGTCATCGGTCAAAGAGGCTACAAAATCGACTGTTGTGGCAAGAGCATCAACTCCATCCGCGGCAAGGGCATCCACCCGACGGTTCAAATTGGAATAGAGGGTTTCTCTGTTCGTCGTCTTATCAAGCAAAATGATGTCGCAGCGTTCTTCATCGACCAGTGCCTCAATCCTTGCGTAACGCGGATCGTCAGTAAACGACTGTTCGAAATATTGCGGCACGTGCCGAAACTTTATGTCCATGGGAAGCACAGGTGCTTCTGGCGTCAAAGCCGTCGCTGGAACCTGAGCCCGCATTACGGTTGCAAGGCCGAAAAAGAGACAGATCACCAAACCAATTGATACGATTTGGCTCTTCATTACTGCGCTTCTGTTACAGGTCGTCAGAAAAAAGCCAACAGAACGATAAGCAGATCGCATCAGGATCGCGCAAATAGAAACCGCGAGACGGGGCATTCATGCTCTCCTTTGGCACGTCAGCGTGCGAATGTTTGTCCCTAACGGGAGGGCACGACGTGTGCCAAAGCAAACCTGTTCGCATAAATACAGCAATCCAGCTGTTTTCAGGAATTTGGCGCCCCGTGAGTTGAAGGTGCTCCCCGTGTCGAGAGGAGATGTGACCGCGTTCGGGCCATGCTGCCGGCACTCGGGCAGCTGAGGCGGTACTCGACGCCACAGCGCGTTTTGGCTCTCGTTGAGGTCGTCTAAAGCGCCGGCGACGCGTCATACATGCATGGCTCAGCAGACCGACTTTGAACACGAAATTGTTTTTGTGACTTGCCTTCGGGTAAGAGCTCGACCTTCGGTCGGCAGCCTGCCTCTGCCTTTTGTGTTCGAGCTAGCGAACCTCAACGATAACCATGGATACGTCATCGGCCATAGTGCCGTGTCTCCAGGCGGCGAGGCCATCGAGAATCGCCTGTTTCATTTCGGGAAGAGCTCGCGTCGCCGATTGACGGACAATCTTTTCAAGTCCCTCAACACCGAACATGTCTCCGGACCTATTGAACACCTCGTCACCGTCTCATGACGAAAATTCGTGCCGAGGTTGACGGCCGCGACCTTCGCCTCCGCAGTCACCGCCTTCGACAGGTCTATCACCGCCCGGTGATGGAGGCATTTGTGGTTTGCGCAGGCAGCGCGCAAAGATACAAAGACAGCAGGAGAATCAGCAGGAGAGGGGAACTTTGTACATAATGCTGACCTGGACCAGAAGGGGGTTCGCCATCATCGTGCACTTTAATCCCGTTTCCGCAACCATCACCGACCTCTGATCTGCCAGCGGACCGTCACTACTGCCGAAACAGCACGTCGCCCTCTGAAGTCACAACAACGGATTTTGGGGCTGCATCCTCACGGATTGCCGCCACTTACGGTCGTTTTCGTATTTGGTTCCTGTCGTGCTGTTCTACAACCGGAGTGCGCTGTGGAACTCGTGAAAACATATCGACCACTGGCCACAATGTTCGGCCATTCACCCTGCACCAAGAGAACGGCCAAGATATGCTTTGGTCTTATTGCAGCAGTCTTCCTTCTCCAGTTTTACTACGTCCGGGAACTGGTCTTCATGGAAGCGGTCGTGGCGCTCGGGTTCGCGGTTGTGGCCTGATGCGAAAGCTTGGTTCTGGGCTCAAGGCTCTTGGTGCCCACGTCAGCGTCAAACAACCGACAAGACGCCAGTTGGACAGTCCAGCGACTCCCAAGCAAGAGCTGCCGAACGTCTGTTCGTGGCGGTGGGTGAATCAAGCGATTTTGGATGTGTTGGAGCACGGCGAAGCGGCGGAAGATGCCGAGAGCTGGCTCTTTAGCAAAGATTTTGAACTGTCACATTGTGGACTGACACGAGCGCTAAAGATTTGGCGTTAGCTGCATGAAGGATTTTGGATCTGAGTTATTTGTCGTTGTCAAAGGAGAAGTCATGATGCGACCTAAGCTGGTTTGCGGATTGGTTATCGCGCTCTGCCTCGGGGCAGCAATCACCCCGGCGGATTCTTTGGAGCTCAAGAATGGCAGCCTCATCAAGGGAAGGTTTGTCGGTGGTACGGAGACCGAGATCAGGTTCCAGGTCAGCTCGTCGGTGCAACGGTACGACGTTGCTGACATCGTCTCGCTCACATTTGAATCCGAGACGCGAGTAGGTGAGATGCCATCAAAGCGAGAGCATGCAAACGAGACAGCTGGCTCCGTCACCCTGCCGGCGGGGACGCGGCTTTCTGTGCGGACCATCGACAGCATCGATTCGACCAAGAACCATGTGGGAGATCGCTTCCAGGCTTCGTTGCAGGAACCGCTGGTCGTGGACGGGAACATCGTGGTCCCCAAGGGCGCGGGCGTGTATGGGCGGTTGGACGAGGCGAAGACGTCAGGAACGTTTACCGGCAAATCTGAGCTTCGTCTGGCGCTGACGGGCATTGTGGTGAACGGCCAGACCGTGCCCCTTGTGAGCGGAGAATATGAACTTACCGGAAAGTCCCGCGGAGCGAGCACGGCGAAGAGGACGATTGGCGGAGCGGCGGTCGGATCGATCATCGGCGCCATCGCCGGCGGTGGCAAGGGTGCAGCCATTGGTGCGGGCGTCGGTGGTTCGGCAGGCGCAGGGTCAGAAATCATCACCAAGGGAGATCAGGTCAAAGTGCCCAGCGAAACTTTGCTGGATTTCACCTGCAGCAAAATGTGTCGCTACCAGTACGGCACAATTGAGCGGCAGAGCAGGCGGTTACATATTCACGGTGCGATACCGTCATGAAAACGTAATACCAAGGGTTTGTGAGTGCATATCGAAGTGAACCACCTCGACGAGGATTGTGATGCGCTTCCCGGTGGCCGACGGCTGGCGCGCAGTCTTCGGAGCGCAGTTTGTTTCGCGTATCTCAAAGCTGAACACAGAAGGGCTGGGTATCAACCGAAAGTGTCGGGCATTGAGGGTCGCCACAGAATAGCCGAGATGCAGCGCCGTACCACCAATCAGTAGGTCTTCGAATGCGATGCTGATGCCGTGAGCAGCCTGCTCTCCCTCGATCTTTCCAACCAGTTGGGCAACTTCGAGCGTCACGGGATGAACCGCAAGCAACGACGCGAGATGATGCGCGAGATCCAGAGCGAAGACCTCAGCTTGGAAGTGGTACATCCCGATGCCGCGGGCATTGATATCGGCAACGAATCCCCCTACGTGGCGGTACCCCCGAGCCGCGACAGCCAACCGGTACGGCGCTTCGGATGCACCACCGGAGAGTTAAAGACGATGGCCAACTGGCGAAAGCAATGCAGGGTTCGGACAGTCGCGATGCAATCCACCGGGGTCTACTGGATTGCGGTATTCGATATTCTCGAAGAAGCTGATTTGGAAGTGTACTTGGTGAATGCACGGGACACGAAGAACCTTCCAGGTCGTAAGAGCGACGTGCAGGAGAGTCAGTGGCTGATGAAGTTGCACACCTACGGGCTGTTGCGCAATTCCATGAGGCTTTGGTACAGCGGCTGTAGCGGCGGCACTTCGACGACCCGACTAGGTCGAAACAGGGGTCACATTCCGCCGTTGAGCGCTGAACGTCTTAATACGGGCGCGTGCCCGTTGGCGGTCACTGATTCGCCGGTAACCTCGAAACGCGAATGGTCCCTCCCATAATATCTATACATAAAATCAGCATCTTAAGGGCCTCGCACTCCACGCCGGATACGGCAACTCCGATGCACTAGTGTCAGTGAGGTTTCCATATGCAACTGCAATCCGTGGAGTTCCATCCGCAAGCAACCAAGCGGTTGTTTGTGGCCGTCGTCAATCGAGCCATTCTTGATGTCTTGGGCAATGGAGAAGAGGCAGAGGAAGCGGAGCAATGGTTGTTGAGCAAGGATTTTGACATCTTAGAAAAACTGTTCGCGTGAGTCAGGGGCTTGTTTCTGCAACCTGTGTGAAGCCAAGTTCGAACTGTCTTTAGATCCACGCGAATAGCCGCGCCTCTCTTTTGGCAGGCTCGCTGACTTGCAAGAGATCAGCGACGCAATAACGGGGAATTGGCTCGGCTATGCAATAAAGTTGGGGCGGACCCAACTGCGCGCGGTTTCATCGGTACTGTCTCCGATAAGTCAGGTTTCAGGACAACGCGGGATGCTAGGAGGATTCAATGGCGAAGTTTCAGATTGCATACAACAAGACGTGGAAGTGGGCTCTTCTGGCCATGTTCGCCACAGCGTTAATGGTTTTCGCCGTTTCTCCTGCTCTTTCGGCTAGGGGGGACAAGTACGAGACCATCTCAGCCAGTGCCAGGGGCACAAGCACCCAGCTGGGTCAGCTCGTCGAAGTTCAGATCGAAATTTACAAATCCTCAACGCCACAAGACCGCCAGCTTCTCATCAAAGCGTTTGAGAAGGGGCAGAACAAAGGGTTGGTTGACGCCCTTAAGAAAATGAAGGCGGTTGGCCGTTGTTCGATTACTGGCACAGTCGGGGATAACGTGGCTTTTATTGATGTGATCCCAACACCAACGGGGCGGAAAATCCGTTTCGCTACCAACCGTCCGATACTTTTCGGCGAACATTTTTTCGATACCCAATCGAAGGACTACAATGTGACCGCAGGCGAAATCGAAATCAACGATTCCGATAAGAAGAAGAGTGCCGGCTTTCTCTTCCCGGCAGCTCAGCTGGTCATTAACAAAGAGGGCCAACTCGAGTTCCAGCTGCTACGAAACCCCTGGAAGCTCGTCAACATTATCGACTGGAACAAGCCCGGCACACTCTTGGAGTAGAACCATTTGAAAGGTTCTGGTGCGTGCCAGCCTCTGCGAGGCAATCTCTGCGCTTCGCATTATGCTTTACCAGGTTTTCGATCCCGAATATTCATGGAGTGAGGTGAGAAATGAAGGTCTATCGTTATCTTACAGCCGTTGGCCGTCTTTTCACCTTGCCGGTTCTGCTGACGGGTATTATCGTTGGCGAAGACACCAACAAAATCAAAAATGACGTTTGCTCGGCTTCTAATCCTGCGAGCATTTGCGCCCCGGCCAACACTTGCGGCTCCGCCTCCTCTCCTTGCTCCATCGACAATAAGCGCGACCAGGGCTCTTACGCCACCGCTACCCCGAGCATTCCCGACGCCAAGTCCAACAGAGCCTTCTGCATTAAAGTTGGCACCAGCGTAACTTTCATGAGTAGCTCCAAAAACACCGGCTTCGTCATTGACTTCGGCAGCCCCGATCCCTTTGACCACGAAGGTGCCATTATTGGCGGCGCGGATCGGCCGGTCACTGTCACCGCCAAGCATCCTGGTTGTTACAGCTACTCCGTGGGCGCATGCATCCCTGGCACCGTCTACGGTATGTGTGGGAACGCTGAGACTCAACTTATCATTTCCGCCAACTAACTCCCGCCTTGGATCCCGCAAATGTTGCGACTTCCAGTCAGTGCCTGGTTATCATGCTTTCCGTAGAAGTGACCACTTTGGCGTCCCAATTTGAGCCCCGGCGAGATAGCTCCCGGATTGTCGGCTTCCACGACGGGATGAGTCCTCTGAAGTCGGCATCTCGTCAGGAAATCAAGCAATGACGAGATGCGCGTTTATCAGGGCTTACCCTGTTGCTTTCTCCCCTCTCGGATTTGTTTTCGTGTAGCCGACCATCAGCGCCCGAGAAACCGAGTGAATTGCGGACCTGAATTTCTTGGTTTCCTAGCTTCCTACCCAATCTTTTTCTGTTTCTTCCATGCCCTGTATTCAGCATCAGAGACTTCACCCTTCTCGTGCAGGTGCTTCATCAGATTCTTTGCATTTCTAATCTCCAAGAATAAATACATGGCGTGCACCACGAACGTGATACGAACCGCGCAATGAATGCGCTGAAGAACGACGCGTTACCCGGGGCAGCGCTATTGCAGGTACAATCCTGAAACTAGGGAGGAGGAATGAACTATCCCATGAAAAAGCGGCTGGTGTTATTTCTGGCAATCGGACTGGGCTTCACCGCATGTTCTGGCGGGACAGCTTCCTCCGGCGCGCGGCGGAAAGGAACGGTTGAAGCGCAGAACTCTGGCACACCGGAGTCTCTCAGCGCTGCAGGGGAGCAGGAGTTGCGGGCCATCGTGGCAAGCGGGAGATTAGCTGATCTGCAGTGGCCCAATTTTTCGGAAAAGAGCGCGGCGGTGAAGGAATTCTACGATGAGTCCGGCGACCGGCTGGGATGGAGCCGTGGCGGGAAGCCGACGCTACAGGCCATAGAGACGATTGGAATCTTGGAGAAGGCGGATCAAAAGGGACTCGACAGTAGAGACTACGACGGCGTGAAGTGGCCGGAGCGGTTGAAAGCTTTGCAAAGCCCGGGCGGGGCGACGGAATCGGCGCTGGTGAAATTTGATGTGGCGCTGACGGTGTCTGCGATTCGTTATGGTACCGACCTGCACTTGGGAAAGGTGGATCCGAAAATCTTGCACAAGGATTTCGACCCGGAACGCGAAAAACATAATGCGGGAGAATTCCTTTGGAAAAGCGTGGTGGGGGCGCGGAGCGTGAAAGATGCGGTGGACCCGATCGAACCGCCGTACCCGGGTTACCAGCGGACACTGATGGCGCTTCAGAAGTATATGCAGATGGCAAAGGAGGAAGTGCCCGATCCCCTACCGCAGGTGAAAAAGCCGATTGCGCCGGGGCAAGAATACCAAGGAACAGGAAAACTTATCCGCAGACTGCAGTTTCTGGGAGACCTGCCGGCTTCGCAGCCGGTGCCGGAGAATTCGCAGTCGTATTCCGGCGATGCGGTGGAGGGCGTGAAACGGTTCCAGATGCGACATGGGTTGGAAGCGGCGGGCAAGCTTGGACCAGAAACCATCACGGAGCTGAACCGGCCGATGAGTGAGCGCGTGGAAGCGCTTCGGCTAACCCTGGAACGCTGGCGGTGGATACCAGACAACTTCACACAGCCGCCAATCCTCGTGAATATTCCGGAATTTGTTCTGCGAGCTTTCGACGCGCTCGACGCGCCGGGGAAGCCGGCGCTGATGATGCGGGTGGTGGTGGGGCGCGCGTTGCGCACACAGACGCCAGTCATGGCAGAAGAAATGAAGTACCTGATCTTTTGGCCTTACTGGAATGTGCCGCCGAGTATTTTGCGCGCCGAGATTGTCCCGAAAATTGCAAAGGATCCAGAGTATCTGCAGAAAAACAACTTTGAAGTGACTACCTACTCCGGAGAAGTGGTCACCGACGGCATCGTGAGCGAAGAAGTGCTCGCGCAATTGCGCGCGGGCAAGCTCATGGTGCGGCAGAAACCGGGACCGAAGAACGCGCTTGGCCTGATCAAGTTTGTTTTTCCCAATGCCGACAACATCTACTTGCACTCGACTCCGTCCCAAGCTCTTTTCGGCGAGAGCCGGCGCGATTTCAGCCACGGCTGCATACGAGTTGAGGATCCCAGGGCGCTAGCCACGTGGGTGCTCCGAAATAATCCCGGTTGGACGCGAGAGCGGGTGGAAGCGGCGTTCCAAGCACAGGAGCAGGAGCAGGTAAATCTGGCGCACGAGATTCCCCTGTTGATCCTCTACGGCACCGCGATTTCCAAGGAAGACGGCCAGGTTTTCTTTTTCGAGGACATCTACGGGTATGACAAAGCGATGGGAAAGCTATTTGAACAGGCTTACGCGTCACAACCATAAAACCGCGATGTAGCCGAGGGCATATAGAGCGCCGATCAGCGCCACAACCACGAACCCGAGCGCCAGGACCGCTTCCATGAAGACCAGTTCCCGGACGTAGTAAAACTGGAGAAGGAAGACTGCTGCAATAACACCAAAGCCTAGCTTGGCCGTTCTCTTGGTGCAGAGTGAATGGCCGAAAATTCCAGCCAGCGATCGAGACGTTTTCACGAGTTCCACAGCTCCCTCCGGTCGGAAGAACAGCACGGCAGGAACCAAAGACGGAAAAACTGCAAGTGGCTAGCAATCATGAGGACGCAGCGACTTAGCCGGTTTGCTGTAGCATCAGAGGCGACATGCTTTTCGGCAGTAGTGACCCTCCGCTGGCAGATCAGAGGCCGGTGATGGTTGGGTGATGGTTGCAGAAACGGGATTGAAGTGGCAGGATGATGGCGAAGCTACGCTGCTCCAGGTCAACTTTATGTACGAAGTCCCTGCTCTTCTGCTGATTCTTGTTTTGTCTTTGTATTCCTGCGCGCTGCGGGGGCAAACCACTGAAGCTTCGGTTGCCGGCCACAACGGGTTCATAGTGTCCGACGCTGTTCGGCTACGAGCATGGGGAAAATAGCTCCTTGCCGATCGCTTCTCTTTCATTTTAACTGGCCGCGCACGACGATAACGGCCATCTGGGGCAGCTGTCTCTTCTATCTGTTATTACAGGCAGCCCCGGTTCACGCCCTCGATCCGGACAAACGTCTCACTCAGTACATGCATACCTCATGGCGAACACAAGATGGGTCTCTGCCATCGGGCATGTTTTCGATCACGCAAACCTCCGATGGTTTTCTCTGGTTCTTATCTCTTCCCGGCGACATTTACAGGTTCGACGGCGTTCGGTTTTTGTCCAGGCACACGCCTGCCGATTTTTCAAGCAGCACGATAGGCAGCATCCTTGCCGACCATGCAGGTGGGCTCTGGGTGGTAGCGGATGAGCTCATTCACCTGAAAGGCGGGGCTGTCACTTCTCGCTTTGCAGTGAATGGAACCGCGTTTCAAAGCATCAGCCAAGATCCTGACGGCTCTGTGTGGGTAGCAACACGCCGGGGGTCAGACCAGCCCTTTTGCCACGTTACTGAGCGCTCTGTCAGGTGTTTCGGAAAGAATGACGGAATACCGATTTCCCGTGTCGATGCTGTACTGGCTGACGGTAAGGGGGGCTTTTGGCTGGGAGGGGAGGGGGCCTTGGTCCACTGGCATACCGGAGTCTCGGAGATCTACCACCTGGGAAAATACGACGTCTTTAGCCTGGCCGGTGGATCCGATGGATCTCTTTGGGGGGGCATACAGCAGGAGGGTCTAGGACTTGCGCAATTGAAGGATGGCGCCATGAAACCATTCGTCACCCCCACCTTCGATGGAAGCAAGCTCAGCGTCACCAGTCTGATGTTCGATCGTGACGGGAATCTTTGGGTTGGCACCGATGCAAAAGGACTCTTTCGTATCTATGGGGATACTGTGGAGCATTACGACCACACGGAAGGATTGTCCGGCGATTCCGTGTGGGCTCTTTTTGAGGACCGAGAAGGCATCGTCTGGGCTGGAACCACGAGCGGAGTCGACAGCTTTCGCGATCCGCGGGTCACTACATTTTCATCCTTGCAAGGCTTGGGGAAGGATTTAGCGGCGGGCATTCTAGCAAGCCGAGACGCGACAATATGGGTCGCAAACGATGGGTCGCTCGATCGGATTAAGAACGGGACCGTTTCATCCATTCGCAGGAGTGACGGTCTTCCAGGCGATCAGGTCGCCTCCTTACTTGAAGACCACGCCGGGAACATGTGGGTGGGGGTAGATGACGGATTATATCTGTTCAAAGATGGGCGATTCCGTCGCCTGCCTGAACTGAATCACCAGCCGCTTGGAATGGTGGTTGGAATGACCGAGGACATCGATGGGAATATTTGGGCAGAGTGTAGAGGCAATCCGCGAAAGCTTGTACGCATCCGCGATTTCCAGGTGCGCGAAGTAGTTCCCTGCGTCGCAAGTTCCGCCTGGACATAATCTCGCTCCGGATCCACACGGAGGAATCTGGATGGAAACTCTGAAAGGAGATATCGCGCTTTTCCGGAATGGCATTCTGGAAACAAAGTTTACGCTAAACAAAGGAGGCTCTCCGTTAAACCGCCAAATTATCGCCGAGGCAGACGGCTCCATTCTGGTAGGTTCCGAGAACGGACTCGTCGGATGGCGGGCGGGTAAAATGCAGCGGATGACGACGAAGAACGGTCTGCCCTGCGACTTCGTTATCTCCTTCACTCAGGACAAAGAGAAACGTTGGTGGCTCTACACTCGTTGCGGCGTGGCGGAATTCTCAGATTCTGAGCTCCAACGATGGTGGGCCAACCCGGATGCGATGGTTCAGAACCGCGTCTATGACACATTCGAAGGGGCTCAGCCAAATATAGGTTCTTTCAACCAAGCTGCGACCACTCCCGATGGACGTGTTTGGTTTGCCAGCGGAGTTGTCGTTCAGATGGTGGATCCATCCAAGCTCTCGCAGAAAGCGTTCCCAGCACAGACATACATCGAATCGCTCGTTGCTGACCGAAAGGAGTTGAAAGTAACGCCCAACCTCAAGGTTCCGCCGAATCCGAGGGACTTGCAGATAGATTACACTTCTCCCACCTTTCTGATTCCACAGAAGGTGAAGTTCCGTTACCGGCTGGACGGCTATGACCGTGATTGGCACGAGGCCAGCGCGCGCCGGCAGGCGTTTTACACCGATTTGCCTCCCGGCAAATATTCCTTCCGCGTGATCGCATCCAACAGCGACGGCGTCTGGAACGAGAACGCCGCCAAGCTGGATTTCTCCGTCGCTCCCGCATACTACCAGACGAACTGGTTCCGCGCTCTATGCGGGTGCCTCGTTTTGGCGCTGCTGTGGGCGCTGTACCAACTGCGGCTGCGGCAACTGGCGGCGCAGTTCAACCTGCGCCTGGAAGAGCGGGTCGGCGAACGGACACGTATCGCCCGCGACCTGCACGACACGCTGCTGCAAAGCTTCCACGGTATTTTGCTCTACCTGCAAAGTGGAATTCATCTGCTGCCAGAGCATCCAGCCGAAGCCAAAAAAACTTTCGAGAACGCGGTGGATCAGGCAGAACGAGCAATCATTGAAGGACGTGAGAAGGTGCAAGGGTTACGCGCATCGACAATTGAGCGCAATGATCTAGCGTTGGCGATTAAAACGCTTGGCGGAGAACTCGCAGCCGCCGACAGCAGTCCGCAGCGGCCGGAATTCGGTGTTCAGCTGGAGGGCACGCCGCGCAATCTGCATCCGATTCTTCGCGACGAAGTGTACCGAATTGCTGGGGAAGCCATGCGCAACGCATTCCTTCACGCGGACGCGAAGCAAATCGAAGTGGAAATGCACTATGACGAGCGGCAGATACGGTTGCGAGTCCGCGATGATGGCAAGGGCATCAACCCGAAGCTCCTGAGCGATGATGGGCGTGAAGGACACTTTGGCTTGCGCGGCATGCGGGAACGAGCCAAGCTCATAGGCGGTAAGCTGACAGTGTGGAGCGAACTGGATTCAGGCACAGAAGTCGAATTGAGCATTCCCGCTAGTCGCGCGTACACGGCGCTAGCTGAACAGCGGTCGTGGCTGGCCGAGAAGTTCGCGAAGTTTTCGGGGAAAGACACTGAGCTAAAATCATGAACGATCAGGCGAGCCCGATTCGCATTCTGGTTGTCGACGACCATCCTGTTGTGCGTGCGGGCGTGGAGACTCTCGTGACTGGCCAGGCGGACATGACCATAGTCGCGCAAGCTACGAATGGCCGCGAAGCGATTCAGCAGTTCCGGTCGCACCATCCGGACGTTACCCTGATGGACATCCAGATGTCGGAGATGAATGGTCTGGACGCGTTGATCGCTATTCGCAATGAGAGTCCCGAGGCGCGAATTATTATGCTGACTACGTACGCCGGAGACGCTCAGGTACTGCGCGCGATCAAAGCCGGAGCCCAGGGGTATCTACTGAAGAGCGCTTTACATCGAGAACTGCTCGAGACAATCCGAAGGGTCCACTCAGGAAAAAAGGCGCTCTCTGCTGAGGTTAGCTACGAAGTTGCCGAGCATGCCACGGATGACGCCCTCACACCGGCAGAAATTCGTGTGCTGCAGCTGATTGCGCAAGGGAACGCAAATAAAGAGATTGCAGAGCAGCTATCCGTAAGCGAAGAGACGGTGAAAGGTCAGGTCCGAAACATCCTGTCCAAATTGGGGGCGAAAGACCGCACTCACGCCGCCATGATCGGGATTAAACGCGGCATCATCGAGTTGTAATTCGCTCGAAAGAGTCCCTCGTTCGGGCCTTTTTGGGGTTTTGTCTGGAGAGCGGATTGCATAATCTTGATGATGTCATGCGTCGACTTTTCTCAACTTTTGCCCACGGTGCGCCTGGCCTGGGTCTTCTCTTGCAGCGAGTGGTTGCAGGCATCGCCTTGGTGTTTCACGCTGCGATGGCACTCCGCGGCGGTCCCCCGGTTGGAGTAACCATACTCAATGTGCTCACCGGAGTTGTAGGAATACTTTTACTTGTCGGTCTGTGGACCCCCGCGGCAGGAACCATTCTGGCGTTCCTTGCGTTGTGGAAAGCCCTCCTGCATCCCGCAGATCCTTGGACGTGCATCCTCTTGGGGACTTTCGGCGCTGCCCTGGCCCTCCTGGGACCCGGGGCCTGGTCGGTTGACGCCTACCTGTTTGGATGGAAGCGCGTCGAGCTTCCGGACCGAAAGAGTTAACCCTCACCCCCATTTTGAATGCGTCCCTTCCCAAAAAAGGGGTCTCACACACTCCGGGATAGTGCCCACCGCAAACCGATGTAGTGTCCACGAACTACCGTTGTAGGGTTGCCCGCGGGCGGGACTGCGAGCACACTCCCGTGCATGGAACGGTCATTCTGACCAGTCTTGAGGGGGTAAGATGAGCGCAGCGGCACCTAGTTTCACTCAATTCAGTGGATATCAGTCAGTTCCACCGACAAACGGCGTATTTCCTCTTTCCGATAAATCACTGACGCCCGAGCCGGGACCAGCTCAGGTCTCATTTCTGGACACAATTGTCGGGCGGCACGGCGGCTTGCGCGCGGTCCTTTCGCAAGTGGAGATAGTGGCTCCCACCAACGCCACAGTGTTGATCTCCGGCGAGACCGGCACCGGGAAGGAACTCATCGCGCGGGCGATTCACGAACTCAGTCCTCGGCACAACCGCAATCTCGTGAAATTGAATTGCGCGGCGATCCCAGGCGGGCTGCTGGAGAGCGAACTCTTCGGACACGAGAGGGGAGCGTTCACCGGCGCGTTGATGCAGAAAAAGGGGAGATTCGAGCATGCTGACGGCGGTTCGCTCTTTCTGGACGAGATTGGAGACATCCCTCTGGAACTTCAGCCAAAATTGTTACGCGCGGTGCAGGAGCAAGAGTTTGAACGGCTGGGAAGCGTCAAGACCATCCAGGTCAATGTGCGGATGATTGCCGCGACTCACCGCAACCTTCCAGCAATGATTCGGGAGGGCAAGTTCCGCGAGGATCTGTTTTACCGACTCAACGTTTTTCCAATTGAGATCCCTCCGCTGCGCGAGAGGCGCGAAGACATTCCGCTCCTGGTGCACTATTTTGTTTCGCGCCGATCCCGTGAAATGCAAAAGCACGTTAAGTCCGTTCCGAAGCAGGCCATGGAGGCGCTGGTGAACGCCGATTGGCCAGGCAACATTCGCGAGCTGGAAAACTTCATCGAGCGCTGCGTGATTTTCACGCAAGGGGACGAATTGAACGTCCCACGCGCAGAGCTGAGGCACTCCGCTGCTTCAGCGGCATCAACTTTCGAACGGGCTGAGCGGCAGGTCATCATCCATGCTTTGCGAGCCGCCTCGGGGAGAATAGCCGGCCAAGGTGGAGCCGCAGAGCGCCTCGGACTGAAACGAACAACACTCCAAAACAAGATGCACAAGCTGAATATCAGTCGCGCTGACCATTCCGCGTAACAACTTCTGTGGGTGTGGTCTGCACCCGCATTGCCGTCAACATGGAAGCGCAACTCAGGAGTTCGGGAGATTTCAGTTCTCAGGAGGCGTTATGTCAATGATTCTCATATTCGCTCGTACGTGGGGCCGGTGGTATCGCGTGCTGCGGTACGGAAAGGGATTCAGCTTCGCTGACTCCGTGCGCTATGGCATGTGGCTGGCGCGTAGCTAATGGTTCCGCGACCAACCGCACACTGATAACGGAAGGTACAGATAAATGCTACGTTGCTCCAAATTCCTCACCCTGTTACTGCTATTGAGCCCAGCTATCGGTTTTGCGAGGGGTGTGCCGAACGGCGAGTCGCCGGCCTTCACACCCGTCCCGGAGCTTAGCGCTGGATTCGATCTCCTATACGAGCAGAAGTTTGCCGAAGCACGCCAAATTTTCGCAAACTGGGAGTCCCGCAATCAGGAAGATCCTTTTGGTGGGGTGGCCGTGGCGGCGAGCTATCTTTTTGAGGAGTTGTACCTCCAAGGCGTATTGACAAGCGATTTTTTTCTGAACGAAAAGCGATTTCTGCACGGGATTGACGGCAGGCCGAACCCGGAGCGCATGAACCATTTCGGCGAAGCGCTAACTCGAGCCCGCGAACTCGCCAAGGTGCGGCAGAAAGCAAATCCCAACGATGGAGAAGCTCTCTTTGCCCTGACGCTGGCTGCCGGAATGGAATCAGATGCCGAATCGATTCTGCAGAAGAAACATATGAACGGCCTGAAGCGCATGAAGGAAGCCAACAAATATGCCGAGTGTTTACTGGCAAATTATCCGGACGCGACCGATGCTTACATCGCCCTTGGCATTGCCAACTACATTATCGGATCGCAGAGCGCTGGTTCCCGCTTCGCGCTCTGGTTCGATGGAATTCACGGCGACAGAAAGCTCGGCATGGAACAAGTCGCCAGGACTGCGGAGAACGGTCGCTACCTGCGCCCCTTCGCCAAAATCATCCTTGCCCTTGCCGCGTGCCGTGAAAATCAAGCTGCCCTCGCGCGAAAGTTGTTGCGGGAATTGATCGAGCAGTATCCGGATAGTGAACTGTTTGCTTCGGAGTATGCCAAAGTATCGAGCCTGCCCGTCTCGGTGGCCCTGGCTCACTAACTTCTCTCTCCGTCTTTGGCCTAGCTTTCGACTCCGAAAAACACGGCGCCGCAGTTTTGGTTCTTTCCAGGCCACTTGGACGACAGTAATGCAAATGTTGCAGACGGCGGCATTCGCAAGGGTACCCGCTCGGACGAGATTCGCCCAATAATCCGTCCCTGGCCACTCCCTCCGCTACGACCTAAGCGCGCCGCCTCCGGCGTCGCAGGTCTTCGCTACGGGAGTGGCCAGCACAAGACAAACCATGCTCTAATGTCGGAAACGTCGGCGGGCAAACCTCAGCCCAAAGCTATTCCACTTGACATATAAGTAGGACATGAAAATGTCTCCTTTTTCTGCTCCATTTTTCTGGGGCACCCAGAAGCGAGGGCTTCTGCTTCCAAAGCGAGCGGCTGCTTTATGGGAGGGACCCATGTTGGTGTGTAAGGGCGGAACCGGGAAAGCAGAAGTCGCGAAGCTGTCGGACGCAGGAATTAGCCTGAAGCAGTGCCCAGAAAAATGACGAGAAGTATCGGGATTGCCGGTGACCTGTGTATGAGAGGTTTGCGGGGGAACGTCCCACTAGTAATAAATCTCAGCGTATACGGGCACTTAACATTAACTGGCGTACAAATAAACGATCCGGCTTGCTAGAATTCGTGTCTAGCGCGGCGCTGCTGGGACAGCAACATGACACGTGCCGATCCGCGTTCAACTGCACGGTCTTCTCAAGATCAATGCGCTCGAAGGGCAGCGAGTTTTGGCGCCCATACGTGGTCGTGTAATGCAATTCGCCGTCACTAACCCAATAGTCTGTGAGGCCGTACGTGGATCCGTCCCGCAACTGCAACCAAATCATCGGGTGCTCGGCTTTCATGTCATTTGGTGATGGCAGGTTATTTTAGACATGCGGCTACTATCTTACTTCATAGAAATAATGTCCAGCGCACCCTGCTTTCTCAGCATCCGGACATAGAACCCCTCGCCCTCCTTCTCAATGACCAGGTCCGCGTTCGCGTCTCCCACCGCAAGATTCCTGATTTCAATTCGAGGCAACGACTCGGGCAGCATCGTTCGCCGGAACAGCACGCGAGCTGGAGAAGCGTGGACGCGAATTCCCAGGCACGCTTGCAGAATCAGAAAGACCGCCGCGGCGGCCCAGGATTGCGGGGAGCACGCCACCGGATACAGAGTCGGGCCCTGGCCTGCGCGCCGCTCGAATCCGCAGAACAGTTCGGGCAGGCGGTGTAAGTCCAAGAACAAGCTAGCATCCAACAATCCCGTCAAAATCTTCAGCGCGCCTTCCCGCAGTCCGTACCGGCTAAATCCTCGGGCGATCAATGCGTTGTCGTGTGGCCAAACCGACCCGTTGTGATAAGACATCGCACTGAAGCGAACCTCGCGAGAACTCAATGTTCGAATTCCCCAACCCGAGAAAAAATCCTTGCCCATCAGCGTCTGCCCCACGCGGTGCGCGCGCTCGGTGCCGGCAATTCCGGTGAACAGGCAATGGCCCGCATTCGACGCTCTCACTCGGCATGGCCGCTTCCGGCCGTCCAAAGCGAGCGCATAGGTCGACAATTCCTCGCACCAGAAGGCTTGCTCAAACCGCTGCCGCAGCGACTTTGCTTGTGTCTTCAGTTCCTCGGCTCGCTTTACTTTTCCCAAAGCGCGCGCGACACCCGCGGCTTCCCGCTTGGCCGCGTAGACATAACCCTGCACTTCGCAGAGCGCCACCGGCCCGTCGGCAAGCGTCCCGTCACTGTGGGAAATTGCATCGTAGGAATCCTTCCAGCCCTGCTGCACGAGCCCATCGCCCGACTGCCTCTGGTACTCTACGAATCCGTCATTATCGGCGTCGCCGTATGTATCCATCCACGTCAGTGCTGCCTCTACGTTTGGCCAGATTTCCTTTAGAAAAGCATGGTCCGCCGAGCGCCGCCAGTATGCTCCGGCCAGCATCACAAATAACGGTGTGGCGTCAACACTCCCGTGGTAACAGCCGAACGGAACTTCCCGTAGAGCGGCCATCTCTCCTTTTCGGGTTTCATGCAGTATCTTTCCTGGTTGCGCGTCGATTTCCGGAACTTCTTTCTGCGCTTGCGTCGCCGCCAGGAATGACAGGACCCCGCGCGCCAGCGAGGGATTCACCCACAAAGTTTCGAGTGCAGTAATGATCCCGTCGCGCCGAATGCCGTGTTGAACCACGGAACCCCAGCGTACGGATACAACCCGTACGGCGTATTAGTGATCATCATCTGCAAATCCACCGAGGAGCGATTTAGCCAATCGTTGAACTGTTGGTTGGCTGTATAAATTCTCACTTCCTTGCTCCACCTTTTGCAGGGCACGTGCCGC
>CAVTMR010000006.1:0-358585 GCA_963735825.1 Candidatus Acidiferrales bacterium | reverse complement strand
AGAGCTTCAGCAGAAGCTCGAAAAGCTCACCAAAATCGACAGTTATTACCCTGATTCGGGACCGTTGCGGCGTTCCCTTTATCCAAAACACTGCGCATTCTTCGAAGCTGGCCGAACTCATCGTGAACGAGCATTCCTTGCTGCGAACAGAGTTGGTAAAAGCGAAGGTGTTGGGGCGTTTGAGACGGTATGCCACCTGTTGGGGAAATACCCTCAATGGTGGACGGGAAAACGTTTCAATCGTCCCATCCAGGCATGGGCAAGTGGCGATACCGCAAAAACTACTCGCGACATCATCCAGCGGATTCTACTTGGTCCGGTTGGCGAATTCGGAACGGGAATGATTCCCGCGGATCGTATCGTTCGCACCACTGCAAAGCCTGGCGTAGCGGATGCGATTGAAGGGATTTTCGTCAAGCACGTAAGCGGTGGCACTTCCGAGCTGATTCTGAAGTCATACGATCAAGGCCGGGAAGCGTTCCAAGGGACCAACCGCGATCTTGTATGGCTCGATGAGGAAGCGGACCGTGAAATATACGTTGAATCGCTTCTCAGGACCATGACCACTGGCGGGATTCTGATTCTGACATTCACGCCTTTGATGGGCGTAACGGACATCGTGCGGGACTTCCTCGAGGAGCAAACGAGCGATTCCGGCAAGTTCGTAGTGCAAGCGACCTGGGATGATGTTCCGCATTTGAGCGCCGAAGCCAAAGTGGAATTGCTTTTAAGCATCCCGCCGTATCAGCAAGAAGCCAGGTCGAAAGGTGTTCCGCAGTTAGGATCTGGCGCCATCTATCAGGTACCGGAGTCTGACATTGTGGTGGCGGACTTTGCGATTCCTGACTATTGGCCGCGAGCTTTCGGGCTTGACGTTGGTTGGAACAAAACTGCGGCAGTGTTTGCTGCACGGGACAGCGAAAGTGGAATCATCTACTTATTTTCTGAGCACTACATGGGGATGCAGGAACCTATCTTGCACGCGCAAGCGATAAAAGGCCGTGGTGCGTGGATTCCCGGGGTGATCGATCCTGCGGCTCGAGGCCGCAGCCAGATTGACGGCAGGCAGCTTATTCAAATTTATCGCGAGTGCGGTTTGCATCTCGAGGAAGCCGACAACACTGTGGAAGCGGGGGATCCACCAGGTATGGCAGTTGATGAGTAGCGGAAAGCTGAAGGTTTTCCGTTCATTGGGGAACTGGCTAAGCGAGTTTCGTCTTTACCAGCGGGACCGGGATGGAAAAATCGTAAAGCAGAATGACCATTTGATGGACGCGACCAGGTATCTGATCATGTCGGGCAGGGATCGCATGAGAACGAAGCCGCCAGCGGAGAAAATCCCGCATTACACCTATGATTTTGCCAAACATATGAGTCAAAGTTGGATGCAGTAGGGGGAAAAATCGCATGGCTGAAGACGCATCGAACCGATCTGGATGTGGCAATCTAAGTTTCCTGGCATCCGTCCAGAACAACGTTCCCCTTGCCGAAGTGAATTCCCCGCGTAAATGTGAGTTGGCCATCTTTGATGATCCGATTGCTGAGAAAGTTATCGACTCGCTGAGGCGAGAGATTTCGATGCTTGAGCAAAGATTGGTAAAAACGGAGGAATAACAAATGAGACTGGTATCCACGACCGAAAAGCCGGAGGCCCTTCGCCGGGGACTCTCAGAGCAGTGGCGCACCCCGCCACCAGACGAAGAAGACTCCGGAGAAACAGGTCACGAAATGGAAGTGTCCTCGCAACCAAAGGAGTACATTCCGGGTGCGACTTCCCGATACGCTGATTTTCACCGCGTCATCGAAGCGGCGGATCGCGCGGGCCACCAAGTGCCTCCGTCCGCGGCATCGGCAATCCGCTCGCTGGGGGATTCTGACAGGATGGATGTCGTCCATTACCTCGGCACGCATCCCAGGGAAATCCAAAAGCTGCATAAGCTTTCCCCGGAAGCCAGCACTTCTCGTATCCATGAACTTTTGAGCCGAGTGAAGCAGCAGCAGGAATCATCTAGCGCCGCATCGCTCCCGCTTGAGGGCATCAGTTTTAAGGAATTTTCCCGCCGAAGAGACGCCCAAGAACGGGCAAGGAGGCGCAGCCGATGAACGAACCATTAGCGCAGGACAAACAGGAATTAATTCGGGAAGTTGCGGAGGCAGCGCTTGTGGAGCTGGACAAAATGGAGAAGCGGTTCATCCATGTTTCTTCTCCCCGGCAGGTGCTGGAGCAGTTGTTCAAAGGCCTGCTTGACCCGAAACCAGCGGAAGAAAAGTTCGTTGCGGCGAATCCGCTGCCGGTGATGCTGCCGGATTTCCCCAAGCTCAAAGTCAGATACGACTTTGCCAAAGGGGGAGGAGGAGCCACGGAGTGGATTGTGGTGAACAATTTCACTGAGGAAGCGGACTATCACGCGAATGGCTGGTACACCATGTGGCCGCCAAACTCGGTGCGTCAGATCAAGGGCCGGTTTGAGAGCCTCGAGTCGGAGGTTGAAAAGCTCAAGGCCGATGGCGTGAAGGAAAGACAAAAAGAAGATTGGCAGCGCAGAAAAGAAGCAGCGCGAAAATAAAGGAGAAAACGAAAATGCAAAAAGCGATTCGCAACACAAGCGGCAAATCCACCACAGTTGAAAAATTGGACAAGCGCGACGAAGCGAGAAACAAGCTCTCCGCAAATCCACTGACAAAAGAAGAGGCCATTGATCGGGATGCTGAACGGAACCGCCTCGCGCAGGCCAGGTCCGAACAGGGCCGGGTATCTGAAAATCCGCAGGACAGCACGGAATTTAATGTGCGGAGGGATGGCTAAATGGGCAACCAAGAAAAGTACCGCCGGCTCGAAGAGGAAAAGAAGGAAGCGGAAAATACTCTTCTCGACTACGCGGCAAAGAATGGGGACATGCGGATGTTCAATTGGTTGCGTGCGAACATAAAGAAAACCGTGGGGCGTCCGGATTTGCGGCGGGACGAAATGACTGCGGCTGATTATTGCCGCGCGAGAAAACTCGACCGCGATGTAATGGGCCGCCGGATCAAGTGAAGGAGAAATATGTCAATCACCTCGACCACCACGACGCTGGAAAATTTGGGCAATTTCGAGACCATGTTTTGCGTGGCCTCGAGTGCAGACATGCTTGGCCCAAACCCGGTGACGGGGCGGAGGACATACTTGCGCTTGGACGAGGAATTCATGGGCGTCGAGCGGGTGTTGGGTCCGGGGCTAGTCCTGGTGACTCGGGGCGTTCTTGGCTCGCGCGCGGTGCCTCACGCGGCAGGCGCTGCGGTCGAGGTTGTCGGTGAAAATTATGGCGTCGACTACTGTAGGTGAACAAGGAAAAAGGCCGGGGAAGTTTAATTCTTGAATGTCAGCGATATGAGTTAAGGGGCTGTCAGTGAAGCTTCCATCGCATGAAAAGCAGCTTGATGATCTCTCGAGATTCCACAGAGAACGGGAAGAGTGGCAGCGCGAGCAACAAAATTTGCGCCAGAACGCGGAGGCGGAACTGACCGATAGCAACACCCGGGAATATATCGAGCCGGCGAAGCCGCTACGCTATCGGGCCGAAGCGATGAAATCTTAAGGAGAAACGTTGAAGACTGTGATACGAAATAGCCCCCGGAGGACAACTCATGGCGTCCATGCGATTGGGAGAGCATCCCCCAGGGGTTTTGTACTTTCCTGACTTCCAAGTGCGGATTTAGGGTGCAGGTGGCGTGCCAGACTCGCTTGGATGGTAGGAAGGAAAACGACGAAAGTGAAATTCAAGATTCCAGAGGAATTAGGCACCATGCCACAAACTCGCAAAGGGGCAAAAGGAAGTTATGCGCGCTTGGGCTAACCGAATGGTTAGTGAGCACTCTCCTTTTGGTTAGGGCGGAGGAGTATTCTGACGGTAGCATCCATCGCAGCGCGTCCGGCAAGCTGCCGTATCGCCATACCGGGCCGATCCCTGATTGCTCCAGGGCAACGACAGACATGCCCCAGCGCAACGACAGACACCTCCACAGCGGCCATAATCTTCTCAATTCAGTTGTGCTTGGGAGGACAGCTAGCTCGGAAGGCAGTTACTCCGCCCGGCGTAGGGTCGGCCTTGTTCCCATTTGGCCGGCCCTTCTACAATCGCGTAAGCCGGGGTTGCCGCCCATCCCGGCCTCCGTAGGTTCGTTATCCGGCGACGGGTCCTAAGCTTTCTCGACTACCTGCCAGAGATGAACGAGCGCGGTCTCGTCCTTCCCAAAATCCACCTGGAGGCGCTTGCCATCGGTGCGCTCGATGACGGCTTTGACCGTCGCGTCTACGGCGTTCCTCGCCGCCCAAATTCAGCTTTCTGTCGAGAAGGGGTTGGAGTTCGACAGGCGAGAAAACGCCGCCCATTGCCGCTCCATGCATAGATGAGTCTAAAGAGGTTCAGGCGTGGTTCGCCATTGAATACGAATCTTCTTCCGGCGGCAAGCAACTGCCGCACACACTAGAGAGCATGCGCCAAACATGAGGCCGCTGTTGGGTTCCGGTGTTGCCAGCGACCCTGGTGGGTCCACAACGGTTAGGGTAGCGTCGTTTAATTCCAGCAGGTTGTGGCTCTCTCCCAATGGTGCATTTCCATTAGTCGCGGCGTCCGCTTCAGAATGAACTGGAATGAACTGGCCCACTCCATTAACCGCAGAACTAAACACCATGAAATAAGAGATGCTCTCTTGCCAGCGGTAGTTACCGGTAGCGGAAGGCGAACATTGCTCTCCTAGAGCACCACAACGGACCTGGTACAGAAATACAGCGTTAAAATCTAGATTGCTTGCTGATACAGATATCAGACGGGGCACTTCTGGAAGATACGAGTAGGTTCCATCGCCGTTAGCCACTTCTGGCGCAAAGATGGTAGGACGCTCAAACAGAGTTACATCCTTTAGCTTTATCTGCTGCTCGGATGCGCCTAGCAAGCGATGCACATTAAAGGATAAGGCCATGGAATCAAACGAGGCCGTATACGTGAACGACTCTGCCCGTGCTACCCCGACTGCCGAAAGAAATAGTACTGCCAACTTCGTTACTTTCGCCTTCATGCTAGTCTCCGATTGCTTCTTTCATTCGCCAAGGACAAGCCCCGCCGAAAGTGGAGCACTTTTCCTTCCAAACGCGAATTGATAGAAGACAAGGAACTTAGGCAAACTTAGGCTGAGCAATGCTTAGGGTACTGGAATGGTACTTCCATTGCCCGGAACTAATAGTACTTCCGTTTCCCGCAGCGAAGTGCGTTTGATAAATCGCAATAGGCTTGGCAGGGTCCAAGGTCATTGTCGTCTCAGCAAAATCATCGAATCCTCCCGAATGAAAAATGCGAGGTTTCGATCTCTTTTTTCGAGTGGGGGAGTTACGTCTGCCCGGCGCTCTTGATCCCGCTGGGCCAAGGCGGACGGCTTTCAACCGAGCTCGGTGTATTCAACCATCTGACGTAGACGAAATGAATGGTCACCAAGATCGAGCCGATCTTTCTGGGCGAATGAATCGACGGTCACCTCCATATTGACGAGAACAAACATTGAGAAGTACTATCCCCTCACTGTCCCCACCGAAGAAGCCCGGCGAAAAAAGGTTTCCCTACGCTTTTTGAACGGAGTTAATCCGTATGCACGAAACTCCAATCGACGGCATGCGAAAGCGCGAGAAATTGAAAGCAAAGAGGAATCTATTGTTCCGGCGATTTTTGCAGAATCCTCTGGAAACTCACTTGGCTTTAGAAATCAAGATCATTGACGACCAGGTTGCAGAATGTACTGAGCTAATGATCGGAAACACGGACCAAAGCACAAAACTTGATTAAGGAGATAAGCATGGAAAAACGGCTCTCGCTCATAGGTTATTGGCTAGGCTTGATCTGCACTGTCCTCACGTTGATCTTTCGACCGCTGCTCTCACATGATTCCGCCCCACATGGGTGTTCCTGGCGGCACGGCCATTTCCTATACGAGTTTCTTACATAGTGCCGCGCTGTTTTTCTTGCTGACGATTGCGAGCTGGTGCCGGACCGCAAAGTCCTAGGCTAGTTCGCGCGAAACCCACTGTCCCCCCGCTTGCGTAGCCGATTACGAGAAGCATTCTTCCTCCTTGACTCCACAAGCACGGCCACCATTCCAAAACTAAGGAGGGGACCATGATGTTTAATCCGTTTCGAACACTCAGAATAATCAAAGCTATAATGGCGATCTCCTTCGCCGTCTACGGCGCCGTGGTGCTGGTCGGAGGGCACGGCGCAGCCCATCACGGTTGGTGCGCGATTGCGATTGCTGTAGCTTTGTCCCTTGGGGCTTTGCACGTGCGCGAGTATCCGGAACTTTAAAAACCAGCGGCCCGAGGAGTATAACTTCACGTGATGAATGTCCGTTGCCAGGCACGCGAGCTTGGAACCATGCTTTCCCATCTTAGCTTGCTGTAGACATGCGACGAAGTGCCACCAACAGGCTGCGTTCGCTGCCCGACAAGAAAGCCTCGTTTGTTGAACCAATGGAGTGTCTGTCGGTAGCGAGACTGCCCGAGGGCTCGCAATGGCTCTGGGAGATCAAGCTTGATGCCGTATCGAGCCCTTGCGGTCAGTCCGGAAGCGATGTGACGCTTTTCTCACGCCGACGCAAATCCCTGAACAGACGGTTTCCTTACATCGTGGAGCGGCTGGCCGATCTGCCTGATGGGACAGTCGTGGATGGAGAATTGGTCGCCATCGCGATAAGCGCTGGCCTGATCTGTCAGATGGTAAAATGGCTCGTGCTCCCACGCATTCACCCGATGCGGCTCCGCCTCGTTAAAGAGCCGTTCGACAATTCCGATTACATTTTCGAATTGAAGCATGATGGCTTCCGAGCCGTAGTGTACCTGCAGAACGGTGAGTGCAAGATCGTTTCTCGAAACCAGCGAAACTTGGGCTTCGATTCCCTAAAGCAAGCACTCGCAAAACTGCCGCTGCAGAGCGCGATTGGTTGACGGTGAGATCGTATGCCTCGACGCCAAAGGTGTCAGCCAGTTCAATCAGCTTCTCAGCAGAAAAGGCCAGCCGGTGCTGTACGCCTTCGATTTGCTCTGGCTGGACGGTCAAGACATCCGGCAATTCCCTCTTATGGAGCGCAAGAGGCGTCTGGCGGCTTTGATCCAATCAGCATCATGCGAACGAATCCTCTACGCGCAGCATATCGAGGAACACGGCAAGCGATTCTTTGAGCAGATTTGTGCGAGGGATTTAGAGGGCATTGTCGCTAAGCGCAAACTGAGCATTTACAAAGACGATGGAAAGAGTTGGCTAAAGATCAAGAACCGCGCTTACTCTCAGGCCGAAGGCCGGCACGAACTGCTGACTCGACGCGTCAAGTAGGAAGCCAGGGGGAAGCGCTGAAATATAACCGCACTTGTCCGTGTTTTCATCGCGGCCACTAGTTAACTGGACAGAGATACTATAGCGCCAACTAACCCCGTCAGGGCAGAGATGAGGAGTACGGCTATTTTAGGAACGTCAGTTACTGATGTCTCGTCCTGGATGGAATCCCCACTCGACAGAAAAGCTACAGTGCCAACTAACCCCAACAGGACCAAGATGAGGAATAGGGTTATTTTAAGGACGTCAGTTACTGTTGTCTCGTCGTGGATGGAATGCCAGGGCATGGGCTTTTCTTCTCACTGTGTTTACTTCCCGAATCCGTGCCATGCTCGATTCTCGCCCTGGCGAGAGAATCGGAGAATAGTTCTATCGATCTAATTTAAGGCTCTAACGAACGTACCGGAAAAGTTAGTACCGGGGACAACATTCGTTGCGAAGGAGTGAGCACCCCACGCGCCCCCCGACTTGCAAGAAACTTTTAGTTCTTAGTTCACGACGCAACGGACCTGAATCAACAATGGGTACGACTCGGTACGAATCGAACGTGGTTATTTCATTGATTCTTTAGGCTGGAGTAGGCTGGCTGTCCAGCCTGCGTGTGATATATTCGCGGGCAGAGAATACTCTCCGAACCCCATGCAAAATCAACCCCCCCTGGTGGGTCAGCAATCTGGCGACACCTGCGTTCTTCACCAGCCTTGGCGCGGCATTAGGTTTCCTCTTTGGCGAGATCAAAGAGTGGTTGCAGTCGCGGCGGAGCAAAAAGGCATTCTTCACGGCTATCGCCGTAGAGGTCGCGGCGCTCGAAACCGCTCTTGAGGAGACGGGCCAACAGGCGGAAGATTCCCTGCAAAGACTCATGGAATCGGGACAGCCTCCACAGTTGGGCCTGTTCTGGGTAACAACCGTATTCGATACTCAATTGGGAAAACTCCGGGATGTTGCCGACGACCTGCTTCTGCAGACTATCGAGACATATGCAGTGGTCAGTCGCACCAAGGTGATTGTTGCGGCCGTGAATCAAGATAGCCGGGACTATATAAACGCCAGGGCGGGCAACGAGAGCGCAGGGGCGCAGTCGAGGCTTAGGTCGACGCTTCGTGTCTTAGGGGAACAAACCCCTTTAGCAGTGCTAAAGGTTCGGGCGCTTATGCAGAAGCTTCCTGATCGCAAGAGAACAAGATAACCTACAGAAAAATAGCATCGGGACTAGGAACTGTCCCGTTTTGCTGTCCCCACTTTCCCAGGTAGCAAACCGGTAGCACAGAGCAAATCAGCAAAGCTTGCCGATTTATTGAAACTACAAATCGCCTTTGTTTTATTGGGGATTTTGGTGAACCGGGCAGGACTCGAACCTGCAACCCGTTGATTAAGAGTCAACTGCTCTACCATTGAGCTACCGGTCCACGGGCAATTCTTAATTTTACCTTGTTCTAAAATTGTTGTCGACTTGAAGTCGTAGCTAAACTTCGCAGTCGCGCGCGATTTAATTCCTATTTGGAGCGCAGGACCATCGCCAAATCTCGTGCCACCTGACGGGCACGCGGCACGTCGTGAGGATCGAAAGAGATCGCGGAAACACGCGGGTGACCTCCACCGCCATACTTCTCTGCCAAGGTGGCCAGATTCTGATCGGCGGTTGCCTGGTTCCAGGGGTTCGTCCCCAGCGAAACCTTGGCGCGAACTGGCGAGGCGCTGACGCTGACCGAATAGACGCATTCGGGATGCAGCAAATAGGGGATGAACTTATTGTATCCCTCCAAATCCATATCACTGACATCAAAGAAGATCACGCCGTCTTTGGCTTCGCAGCGTTGCCGAAGAATGTCGATGGACTTGCGATGGCGTTCCAGCAGAGGGCCGAGGTGCTTGGCTACGATAGGCAGGGTCATCATCTCGGCGAGAGGCCGGTAAGCCAGTTCCGGAATGATGCGAGCGGGAATTCCGTCCTCTGGCGCGGCTTCAATCACCAGAGCAAGTTGAGTGGCCGGTTCCGCGAGTTCGGTGGCCGACTGTGGCGTGGGAAACTGAGCGCCATCGATGATATCGCCCCAATGGATCAAATCCTGCAAAGGTTTCGTATCGAATCCAAACTTATCCTTGGTGATCGTGGCAATCAGCTTGGTGCAGGATTTGTAGTCCGGTTCGTAATACATATTCTTGCCGGGAAATTTCTTGAAGTATTCGGCGTCGGCTGGAGTCAAGAATGCGCTCTGGTGATGATCGAACCACCAGGTCACCTTCGGCGAATTCGAGTACTTGAAGTCAACGATGACGTTCTCGTCGCCGTCGAACAGGCCTTCTTCCCAAGGATGCTTGGCTTTATGGGTCATGCCGGTGAAATTAAATTGGGCGTTGGCATCCTGGCGTTCGCGATAAAAGCGGTAGAACAACGCGGCCGAGGCGGTACCGTCGAAACAACGATCGTGAAAACAGAGTCGGACATTGGTCATATAGGACGTGCCTGCCATACCTCCTCTCTGTACAACCCGGAAGTAGAAGCAAAGCCCTTTACGATGTACGGGTCGACGCAGAATGTCAAGTGTAAATGGCCACTCTGGCCACTCGCAATGCGTTGACTTGGCGCTAACGTTAGCCTAACATCCCGTGACGACGGACCCTACCTAAACAAGCAATCTCTTTGCGGGAGCCTACGCATGAGTGACTGGATGTATGTGCAGGAGAACCCTGGCGAACAGCTTGCGCAACTGCACTTTTTTTCGATACTGAAGGAGCAAAAAGGCTCCGAGATCGCCTTTCGTATCACGATAAAGGAATTCGCCTCCCCACCACCTGGGCAGCACGTCCGTTTCTTCGCGGAGGCGGATAAGGCGCTGAACCAGCAGACGGCCCCGTTCGTTCCGTGCGGCTGGGGAAACTCGCTGTATGCGGCGTTGGGCGACTGCGTACGGCTGATCCGGCAGTTTCCTTACGAGGGTGAAGCGTGATCCTACACCTGAGCAAGCGGCAGATTCAGCCTGGCCTTACCGTGGTAGAAATGAAAGGCAGCGTACACGCCGGCACCGATTGCCGCCGAGTGGAGCAGGAAGTGGACGGGTTGATCCGGGCAAACGAACTGCGCGTGATTTTCGATCTGTCGCAAGTGACTCACATCGACAGCGCCGCGATCGGGTGCGTGGTGCGATGCCTGTCACAACTGAAGAAGTTTGGAGGCTCGCTGCGGCTGGTGGGAGTCAAGGGAATGATTGAGGGCACGCTGAAGATGACCAAGGTCGACAAGATTATTCAGATTTATGCTACCGCCTCCGACGCAGCGCAAGATTTCCCGGCACCTTCGGGGGGCAGCGACATTACCGCGACTTGAGTGAGAACTGGAACTCTTATGCGCCCACGGCGTAGGACTCGTTCTTCGCTGCGCCTGATCTGAGCGTGAAGCGAGCATTATAGAAGGGCGCAGCCGTCAATACCTTCTGCAAGTCCCCCTCATCCATATAGCGACGCTTGGGGATTCGGCGCTCCAGGAGTGCAAACTCCAGTGGCTCTCGTCGAAATGGATAGGGATCGAGAGTGTAGCGATTTTCTCCGACCTCCCGGAGTTGCCAGTCGACCTCGCTCTGCTCACTTACGGGAACATCTTCGATGGTGATATCGCCGCCTTCACCCAAGCAGAAATACAAAGAGAGTCGATCGAGCGCGTCCAATCGTTGCTGGTTGGCTTTGATCCGTGATTCGTCGGTGAACGGTCTCATCGCCGGATCGTTGCGCAGGTCCACCTTCAAGCGGAGTTGTTGCAGCCGTAACCGCTGGACAAAGTCGGCGGCCAAGTGTTGCTCATGAGACCTCACATATTTTGCGGAATAGCCGGGCATGGTGGCCCGGGCGCGGTCATACAGATTCATGCAGTGACCCACGATCAACATTCCCGTATAAAGATCCGCCCGCACGGCGCGCTCAATGCCGCGTTGATACAGGGCAATATGCTCGTCTGTCGGGACGGTCATGAATGTGTGCGGCGCAAACGTTTTGGGATCGACACCGGGCAACATCTCCCATTCCTGCCAGCCATTATCGTGCTCAGCCGCCGCCAGGCAGAACGATGCAAATGGTTCCGGCCGTTCAAAAACCTCATTGCCCCATTCGCGGGCAAAGAATCCCGAGAGAAACGCGTGATCCGTCTGGCGAATCACCACTATCGGGTCACCGTGTTGCTGCACGATCATATTCAGGTTTGCTTCCCTTCTACGCCCACATTATCCACTCACGGGTGGGCACAATCCAGCACCGCGAGCGGAAAACTAGCCAAAGGAGAGTCCCCGTACTACAAGTATTATCAAGACTGAGTCGCGGGTGTGATGGAACCGGAAAGAAGAGTCCGTCAGGCGACCTGGCGAGCCGCTGTCTGTTGACATTCGTCCCGTAGCGCGCGGATCAGAACCATCTCGATGTCCGTGGCATGCCAAGGGCTTCGCGTAATGTCAAACGCTCCCTTCCTCAGTGCCTCGAAATAGAAATCCCATTCAGCGTGGCGAGTAGCGACGACAATGCGAGGAATTTTTTGGTGCGAATGATTGGTGTGAATCAGATCGCTGTAAGAACCATCGGGCAAATGCTCATCGCAAAAGACGAGATCGACTTCCTGGCGGGCAAGCACTTCCTCAGCTTGAGACCGCGTGGAGCAGGAAATGACATCCGCGGAAAGGCGATCGAGCGTGCGAATGAGGACTTGGCGAACTTCCAATTGAGGAGAAGCGACCAAAACGCGAACCTGACGTTGTGTTGGAGTATCTTGTGGCGCGTCGTCAAATGTCCCCGCAGGTTGGGTGTGTGCAAAAGAGGCCATGGCTGAAATAACCACCTTTCGCTGAGAAATAGGGGGAATATTGATAAATCGATTTCCGCATTTTGCCAATACAGTCTTTCCCTTAGAGATCGGCTTGCGGGGACCAAGCGCAGGCGGAAAACAGGCCGGAATTCAAGAATCGCAGCCTTCGCCCTCCACGAGCGGGTCATGATTTGGTGTAATGCTGGGGAGATTTGGGGAAATTGTGAAAGTTTGACAAAAGCCGCTGAGAAGAGAGAAAATAATCGTGGCGAACAAAAAGCGAACATTTCCCTTCCTCGCCTCTGATTGCCATGCGGCCCACTTCTGCTGCCTTACGTCTCCAGGTCGAGTCCGCCCTTGCCGGGCGCGTTATCTCTCCATTTCGTCTTCGCGAACCGGAGCCTACTTGCACCGCTCCTACAGGAATCCCGGCGTTGGATGAAAGCACAGGAGGCCTGCCGCGGGGAAGCCTTACGGAAATTTATGGCCCAGTCTCTTCGGGAAAGACTTCCATTCTTTTGTCGACCCTGGCGGGACGCACCAGGAATGCCGAAGTGTGCGCGCTGGTAGATGCGCAGGATGCGTTCGATCCGAATGTTGCGCAAACCGCTGGCGTGCATCTGGAGCAGGTTCTTTGGGTGCGTTGCCGCAGCCTGGACCAGGCTTTGCGTTCCACGGATTTACTTTTGCATGGCGGAGGTTTCGGCCTGATTGCGCTGGACCTGGCGGATGCTCCCGCGCGGGCGGTGCACCAGATTCCGCTAAACGTGTGGTTCCGTTTGCGGCGCGCGGTGGAAAGCACGCCAACGATTTTGCTGGTTCTTTCGCAGGAATCGAACGCAAAAACGTGCGCTTCGCTAGTCCTGCGTTTGCAAAAAGAGACGACCTCTTGGTCGTTACATTCGAGGAACAACGCGGGACGAATTTTCCACACGCCCAGCTGCTTGCTGGAAGGGTGGACCAGCGAGGCGGAAATTGTTCGCACGCGCATTCAACGGGCGGTTCCCCACTATATCGACATCGACAGAAGTTCTGTTTCTTGCCAGGACGCGGGGAAAATAGTTCGTTTTGCCGTTTGTGCGGACCCACGTCGCGAGAATGAGCCAACTCTCCCCGTCCCCTCACGGGCACGAAAAAAAGAAAGGAAACAGAATCCCGGTTGAGTTATTCCCTTCCCTCAACGGGTTTTTCGAAACGCCATGGCATTCGCTGCCATTTTCGTTCCCAATTTCAGGTTGCAAGCGGTAGTGCGTTGCGAGCCCGAACTAGCGGTCCGGCCCATCGCGCTAATCGATGGCCTTCCGCCAACCTATCAGGTGGTGGCTGTCAATCATTTGGCCGCGCGCCTGGGAGTGGCGGAAGGAATGACAAAAGCAGCGGCGACCCAGTTTCCCGGCGTGGAAATCCGGCCGCGAGGGAAACCCCAGGAAACCACGGCCCACGCAGTGCTGCTGGATGTTGCGTGGTCGTTTTCGCCGCGTGTGGAAGACACTGCTCCCGACACGGTTCTGATTGATGTGGATGGCCTGGCGTCGCTCTTTGGCTCCCACGAAAATATTGCGGCAAATATGGTTTCAAAATGTGCGGAGATGGGGCTAACGGTTCAGGTGGCCATTGCGGCGAATGTGGAAACAGCGAATGTGGTGGCGCGAGCTTTGCCGGGGACTACGGTTATTCCTGAAGGCCAAGAAGCAAAATTTCTAGAGAGCCTGCCGGTGCACATGCTTTCGTTGAGCGAGGAACTCTGTGAAGTATTCGAACGCTGGGGCGTGAAGACTTGTAAAGCGCTCGCCTCTCTGCCGGTAATTTCTCTTTCAGAATGTGTTGGGCAGGAAGGTGTGCGGGTGCACGCCATCGCTTCGGGAAATGGTGTCAGATCGCTGGTCATCGCCAAACCGGCGCATTGCTTCGAGGAATTTTTTGAACTGGAAGACGCGGTCGAGGATCTGGAGCCGCTTTCCTTTCTTCTGGGCAGACTGCTCGACCAACTTTGTGCGCGACTCGCAGCCCGGTCGCTTGCCGTTCGCGCGATCCATCTGCATTTCACGCTGCAACCTTCGTTTGAAAGCGCGTTCGACTCTTGCAGTGAAGCGATCCGCAAAAAAGAGCTTTCCAGCGATTATGTTTGCACCCTCGAACTGCCTGTACCGTGCCGCGACGCCAAACTCCTGTTGAAACTGGTGCGCTTGCGATTGCAATCAACTCCTCCGCACGCACCGGTACAGAAGATCCACATGCTCGCGGAACCTTCTTTCCCGCGCGTGACGCAAGGCGGATTGTTCGTTCCCGAGGTTCCTGATCCCGAGAAGCTGGAACTGACGATTGCGCGCATCGCGCACGTGGTAGGCGAAGGCAACGTAGGATCGCCGCAGTTGCTGGATTCCCATCGCCCGGATTCCTTCCGCATGCACAGGTTTTCCGTCGCGTCCGCGCAGCCGATCGATGGCGACGAAAAAACGGAAACGAAAATTGGATTCCGGGCTTTTCGTCCGCCAGTCTTGACGAAAGTGAATTTACGGGGAGGACGCCCGATCAACGTCGCATTTTTAGGCCGTTCCGGAGAGGTCGTTCATGCCTCCGGGCCTTGGCGCACATCGGGCGACTGGTGGGAAGAAGATCCGTGGCAACAGGACGCGTGGGATGTGGAAGTTAATTTTCCCTACGAGACTCCGCCGTCACAAGGTTTCTATCGAATTTGTTTCGATTCGCGGCAAAAGAAATGGTTCGTATTGGGCGCATACGATTGATGTATATCGAACTGCACGCTCGTTCTGCATTTAGTTTTCTGGAAGGCGCATGCACGCCCGAAGACCTGGTTCGCGCTTTTGCGTCTCATGGCATGCCATCGATGGCTTTGCTGGACCGCGATGGTTTGTACGGCGCGCCACGGTTTTACCTGGCAGCAAAAAAACTGGAACTAACCGCCCATATCGGCGCCGAGGTTACCGCAACGGCGGGAGGACGCTATTGCTTACTCGTCGCTTCCCGCCAGGGCTATCAAAACCTTTGCCGCCTGATCACTCGCTTGAAGTTGCGCGCGAAAAAAGGCGAGGGCGCCATCGAGATGGATGAATTGCGAGAGGCAAAGGAAGGCTTGATCTGCCTGACCGGAGGAGATGAAGGGCTATTGGCGCATGCGTTGCGCACCGGCGGCACCGAACAAGCGGCAAAATGCCTTCGCGAATTGTGCGCGATTTTTGACCGGGAGAATGTCTACGTAGAAGTGCAACGCCATTTTTCCCTGGAAGAAGAGCGGCGCAATCAAGCCGCCATTGCGCTCGCTCGCTCCCTGCAGCTTTCGCTTCTGGCCACCAATGGCGTTTGCTACGCGTCACCTGACCAGCGTGAAATTCTGGACGTGTTCTCCTGTCTGCGCCACCACCGCGTCCTGGCCAATGCCGGTCGACTGCTGTCGTATAACTCCGAACGCTACCTGAAGTCGCCGGCACAAATGTCGGCTCTCTTTGCGGATCTGCCGGAAACCATTGCCAACACGGTTGAACTGGCATCGCGACTGAAATTCACACTCAAAGATTTGGGCTACCAATTTCCGGTCTATCCCACGCCCGATAAGGAATCGCAGATCGAGTTTCTGCGCGCACGAGCATGGGAAGGCATGGTGCATCGGTACGGCACTGGGAATGAAAGGGCGGTGCAACAAATCGATCGCGAACTGGCGGTGATCGAAAAGCTGGATCTTGCCGGATATTTCCTGATTGTCTGGGACATGGTTCGTTTCTGCCGCGAAAATAATATTCTCGTGCAGGGCCGAGGCTCCGCTGCCAACAGCGCGGTGTGCTATTCGCTGGGGATCACCGCTGTAGATCCGGTCAGCATGGAACTTCTGTTCGAGCGCTTTCTGTCTGAGCAGCGTGGCGAGTGGCCCGACATCGATCTAGACCTTCCCAGCGGCGACCAGCGCGAACGCGCCATCCAATATGTTTACCAGCGCTATGGGAAGCTGGGCGCGGCCATGACCGCGAACGTCATTACCTATCGCGGCCGTTCCGCGGCGCGGGAAATCGGCAAAGCTCTGTCATTTGATCCGGAAACCCTGAATCGGCTGGCGAGTCTTGTGGGGGCGTGGGAGTACATCGATTCAAAAGATACGTTGACGCGACAGTTTCAGGACGCGGGTCTCGATCTGGAGCAGCATCGTATCCAAAAATTCTTTGAACTGTGTCAGAAAGTTCAGGATCTGCCGCGACATTTGGGGCAGCATTCCGGAGGAATGGTGGTTTGCCAGGGACAACTCGATTCCATTGTGCCGCTAGAGCCAGCCACGATGCCGGGGCGCGTTGTGGTGCAATGGGACAAAGAAGATTGTGCGGATATGGGTATCGTGAAAATCGATTTGTTGGGATTGGGAATGATGGCAGTGCTGGAAGATTCGCTTCGACTGATTCGCGAACACCATCGCGAAGAGATCGACCTTGGCCGCCTGCCGGCCAATGATCCCGCGGTGTACTCCGCGCTGCAACGCGCCGACACCATCGGACTGTTCCAGGTGGAAAGCCGCGCGCAAATGTCGTGCCTGCCCCGGCTCAGGCCAAAATGTTTCTACGATATTGTGGTGCAGGTGGCCATCATTCGTCCCGGGCCGATCGTGGGGAAAATGGTGCATCCCTATTTGAACCGGCGCCTGGGTCGCGAAGCAGTCGAAAGCCTGCACCCTTCCCTGGAATCCACGCTTGAGCGGACGCTGGGTGTACCTCTTTTTCAGGAACAATTGTTGCGAATTGCCATGATTGCCGCGGGATTCTCTGGCGGTGAAGCGGAGGAACTTCGCCGGGCCTTTGGATTCAAGCGCTCCGAAGCGCGAATGAAAGAAGTGGAAATCAAACTTCGGCGGGGAATGGAAAGCAACGGAATCATCGGGGAGACCCAGGACAAGATCGTTCGTTCCATCACTTCCTTTGCGTTATACGGCTTCCCCGAATCGCACGCAGCGAGCTTTGCGTTGATCGCTTACGCTAGTGCTTTTTTGAAATGCCACTACCTAGCGGCTTTTACGGCTGCTATGCTGAACAACCAGCCGATGGGTTTCTACCAGCCCGCTACGCTAATTAAGGATGCGCAACGCCACGGATTGCGCTTCAAACCCATTGACGTGGCGAGCTCTGATTGGGATTGCCTGTTGGAAGAGGCGCCGGATGGTTTTCGCGTTCGCATTGGTCTCCGTTATGTAAGAGGCTTGAGGATGGAGGTCGCGCTGCAAATCTGCGATCAGCGCAGCGTTCGGCCTTTCGATTCAATTGAAGATTTGAAACAACGCGTTCCCGAAATACGAAAAGATGAGTTTCGCGTTCTTGCGGCAGTGGGCGCGCTGAATTTCATTTCCGGCAAGAAGGGATTTCACCGGCGCGATGCTTTATGGCAAGTGGAGCGCTCCAGCCGCTGGTCAGGGCCGCTGCTGGCAGGGCATTCACTAACGGAGAATCAATCCGGCGAATCGTCGCCCCTCGACTGTATGAACCCGGAAGAACGGCTCAATGCCGATTTTCGCGGGACTAGCTTGACGATTGGGCTTCATCCCATGGCTTATCAGCGAAGAGTCTTGCAACGGCAAGGCATTTCTCCAGCCATTCAACTGCCATCCTTTTCAGATGGCAAATTCGTGCGCGTTGCCGGCGCCGTCATCGCTCGCCAGCGCCCCGGCACGGCCAAGGGGTTTGTGTTTCTGAGCCTGGAAGATGAAACGGGTGTTGCAAACATCATCATTACTCCACAACTTTTCGACGAGAGACACACGACTGTTGTGCACCATTCGTTCCTGATCATTTCTGGAGTGCTGCAAAATCAAGATGGAGTTGTGTCGGTAAAAGCCAGGACTGTGGAGCCGTTGCTGACAGCGAGCGCCGAGATGCAATCCCACGATTTTCACTGAGGGCTGGAATCGTTCTGTTGACCAATACCCGGGAAATCACTGAGAATAGCTCATTACCGTGCGGGAGTGGCGGAACTGGCAGACGCGCAAGACTTAGGAACAAAATTTTCTCGCACTGCAAACAAAGGGCCAAGCACAGAAACTAAGGAAGATAACTCACCCGACTTCACCGGACTTCATCGCTCCTAAAGGGGCGATCACTCATAGATAATTCATAGCGGGGTGCGTCGGCGAGTTAGCAACTCGTGCCGGCCCTCGGCCTGAGAGTAGCTTTTGTTGTGATGCGCTATACTGACCGCACTCCCTTCCTCTCACCGGACACCATGCCTCCGGAGATTTAGATCCAGCGGGAAATTGGTGTTGAGCGCCTCCGCGTCCGTCTGCGAGGGATGACCGATGAACAACTGCGCCAGTTCGGGAAGGCTGCCCGTTACAGGCGAACAACGGGAAGCCTCCGCTCGAAGCTTTCGTGATTCAATGGCAAGAAGCGAGAGCGGAATGGCGAAGAAGATGCCCAAAGAGTACAAGCCCGGTCAATCCATCCTCGTGAAGCTCTCCGGGCGCAGGATCGTGGAGGCGCGTGTAAATCACCTCATTCAGGATCGCGACGGAATCAAGCTGCAGGTGGATTTTGGCCACGATGAAACGGCACTGATTGAGATTTGGCAGGTGCTAGAGGATTGAAACAACAGTGCAGGCGGCTAGCGGTCCTGCTTTTTCCGAAGTGATCCGACCGGGTCATTCGGATTGCCACGGAGCATCACGGAGCCAGCGGAAATGCGCAGGTACTCCGCAATCCAGCGTTCTACATCGCGGATTTTCCAATGCCCGTGAGGCGTCCGCACGTTTGAGTCGTCACCAACATTCAACGGAAATGATGTTTTCGGTATTTCGGTTTCTCCTTGGTCAAACGTCACTAAGTGTGTAGAAGGGCCGGCCATGACCTTTTGGCCGGCCCTGCGCGGAGTAACTGCATTCCCAGCATTCCCCGCTCATGAGACGAGGAAGCTGTCCTCAACGCACAACCGATTAAGAAGATTATGGCCGCTGTGAAGGTTTCTGTCGTTGCCCTGCGGCATGTCTGTTGTTGCCCTGGAGCAATCAGGGATCGGCCCGGTTGCCATCGGTCCGGCTCGACTACCCGCTAGCGGAGAGAAGGGCGTAACAAGGCGCTGCGGCTTCCATCACTGATCAAAACGTGTTTTAATAACAGCCCCCGAATAGCCCCGCTCGGTTGGACGCGACTTCTGGAGAAAACTGTGGCCTTGGTCGGGCCGTCTCTCTGGGAAGTTTGCTATGGAATGCATATGGACAAACGTAACCGTTGCCCTCGGTGCCAGAGTCAAAGCACACACAGGTCTCGCCGCCAAGGCGTGCTTGAAAGGCTCTTCTGCGCAGTGTTCTTCGTGATTCCATTCCGCTGTGAAGTTTGCGACAAAAGATACTTTCGATCTCGATTCCCCATAAAATCGCAACGTGCAACGGCCTAAATCAGGAGGGGCGGTTCCGAGTGCTGATGCGCGGGGTGCATAGCGCGCCGTACTGAAGCTGGCCGGACGTTTGCGCTGGGCCTTAGGCCCCGTCGCCAGATAACGAACCTACCGGGACGGGGCGACCCGCCCACTGCCAGACCACCAAAGTCCCATTTAACCATCTGCAATAGTGACTTGCTGATAGTCTAACCGCTAATTACTCAGAAGATTTGATAAGAAAATTGATAGAAAGGGCGTTGCACACCAGTTGCACAGGCTTTACCTTCGACTCATTTAATGGGCAGTGTGCGAACATCGTCCGCGTGCTTACTTTGGAGAATTAAACAGACTCTGGGAGGGCCCCAGATTGAAGGGTCGAAGATCTATAAGGCGTAGGCGCGAGCGAGACCGAGGCCCTTGAGTACTGTCTCAGATGACAGTCTCGACAATTTCGGCTGGTAGGTCCTGGGTCAAATGAGGCCCGCAATTCCGGCGATCCTTCCAAACGACACCGTTACTTCTATCCCGGCCTCGGCATTAGTCAGATATAGGCGGTTCGGACTCTTTCTCTGCCTCTTTCCCATTGCGTCTGTTAGTTTTGACAGTTTTGCGCCGAAGTTCAGATAACCTACACTTTCCCGGAGGAGGACAAGTATGCACCGTCTATGGATTGTTCTATCGATAGCAATCGTTCTTGGTGCGGCCACCCCAGCGAAGGCACAGGATGATTACAGCAAATGGCTTTTTAATATCGGAGGTGGCGTTGGCTTCCCTCAAGGAGACTTGAGCTCGTTTGTCAATGACGGGGGTAATTTCGTGGCGGGCGGGGGATATAACTTCACTAAAAATTTCGGCGTGGACACCGAGTTCATGTGGCAAGATCTGCCCGTCAACTCACAGACCAAGCAGCTTCTCCAGACACCCGGCGCGAGCGCCCGGCAATACGCATGGACATTTAACCCGATCTTCCACTTTCCAATCCACGGAAAGCTCGGAGCCTACGCGATCGGCGGAATCGGCTGGTACCATCGCTCAGGTGAAACCACAACGCCTGGCGTGGGAGTCATCTGCGACCCGTACTGGTCTTGGTGGTTTGGCTGCACGATTGGGAGCGTGAACTTCGTCACGGGCAGCACAAGCGCCAACGCCTTCGGCGAGAATATCGGCGGAGGCGTCACATATCGGTTAGGTGAGGGTCACGCTAAGATTTACGCTGAGGTCAGGTACCACCACGCCGGTTACAACAAAGTGTCGACTAATGTTCTGCCGCTCACTTTTGGAATCCGATGGTGAACTCAATGCAGTACCATCCGCTTCGAGGTAGCTCTCAAGGCCCGCAAACCGCGAAGCACCCGATTACTCGTTATCGGTCGACTGGCCAGCACTTGACGAGTCTCGGACTCCTCGATCTTCCGCATGGATCCGGGGCCCAGGTGCTCCCTAAAATGAAGTGGAATGGGCTTAGCCCCCGCCGCGTTGACAACGCTCTAACACAGCACGTCGCCAAGGATTCACGCACTCATTTCGACCCGGACCCTCCGCATGAAAACGAGGTGTTTGAGCAAGAGAAACGAGATTCCGCGGAGGATACTCCAATTGAAGCTAGCGTCAAGAGCTCTTTTGACTCTGTTACCTGGGTTGCGCATCTAGGCTTGTGATGCGTGTTTTTCGAGCGTATCGCCCGCGCGGTTTGCCCTTTGGGGCTGAATAAGGAAGCGCTGGGGTACGCAACTAACTACTTGACTTACTGTATGTATGTGAGCGCAGAGTCTTTAAATCTCACGTCGAATAGCCCGACTTCAAAAATACGATTGTTTGCTCTCATCGCAATTCGTCCAAATCTCGGCGATCTGGAAGCGTGCACCGAATCTGGTGAAGGAAAGCTGTCCTTTCCACATCAGCTCTCGCACAGACCAGACCACAACGTGCAGCCAAGATAGTGTGCGGCTTCAGGCAGTGTTAGTAGTCGTTGCGAAATGATTTGAACAGCATCGATTTTTGCTCCGGGCATAGGAAGTCCCGCGCGAGGACCTTCTTCAGATTGGAGGCTGTTCTCACCGATTTACATGTCTGCCCCGTCCTGCTCCAGGAGCCCGAGGAAGCGCATTGAATGTGACAAGGTCTGCTGCACCGGTTCTCACGGACAAGAGATGTTGTCGGCTGCTTCTCAGGCCGCGGACCGGGTCGGATATTTCTTCACGTCTTCAACCAAGACCGCTGGCTTGCTGCCTTTCTTCCCTTCCGCTCCTCCGTGGTATCGCCAAACCCAATCTTCAGGATCTCGCTTTCGTTTTCGTTTTTCCTCGAGTGTCATGGCACTTACCCCTTCATTCTTCCAGCAGGTTCTGCCAAGTGGCGCAAACAACTTCGGAATCTCGAGGAGCGCTCGTACAGATAATGCCCAAGATTTGAGCCCATGCCCCGCTGGCCTCTCGACTGCGCTGATGTTACCTATGCGATCATTTCCCACGAAGTGGAAAAAATAGCGCACGTATCCCGAAGGAGGGTTTTTTCCGGTGAGTAGCCGTGTGATTCAAGAGGTGAGGCTCTTACTTGATTGACACGTTCAGTCCATTTTGGGAACATTCTGCCAGACTCGCAGGCCTGTGTTTTTGTGTGCCTCGAAGGCATTACTACGTTTCGAAGATTATTATTATGTGAATATGAAGATATTATTGTGTGAATATAAGGTGAACAACTCGACGAGAATCCACGAAACGCGCCAGATTTGCCGCCCATCATTCAAATCTGGCTCAGACATTGCTTGACGAAGGTTTCGTAGAGAAGGTTTTTGGAGGGCTGAATATTCTTCCAAGATCCGAGCAGTTCTCGAGACCCCAGAACGCGATGACACAGTTAGAGGTGCGGGTTGAAGAAGTTGGGCAAATACGAGGTTCTTGGAGAACTTGGCCACGGCGCCATGGGTGTGGTTTACCGTGCTCGCGATCCAATCATCAATAGGCTGGTTGCGCTCAAGACCATCACGACGGGCGTCGCTGAGGATCCCAACCTGCTTCACCGCTTTTACAGGGAGGCTCAATCGGCGGGCGGTTTGCAGCATCCGAATATTGTCACGATCTACGATATGGGGGAGGCGGGGGAACTTCCTTATATCGCCATGGAACTGGTAGAGGGAGAGAATCTCGAACAGGTGATTGTGCGCCGCGCCCCTCTCCCGATTTCGCTGAAGCTCGTCTACGCCATGCAAGCGTGTCGTGCATTCGATTACGCCCACAAAAGGGGCATTATTCACCGCGATATCAAGCCCGGCAACGTCATGATCAACCGGGATGGCGTCGTCAAGGTAGTTGATTTTGGAATCGCTCGGGTAATGGAAGCTTCCCGAACGCAAACCGGAATGCTCATCGGAACCTTTGCTTACATGTCGCCTGAGCAATATCACGGCGAGCATGCCGATGAGCGATCGGACATCTGGTCCTTCGGGGTTCTCATGTATGAGCTACTGGCTTACGAGAGACCATTCACTGGCGCCACGCCGGCCAGCCTTATGCATAGTATCTGTAACCAGGAGCCGCTCGCGCTAAATCAAGTCTTGCCCGATTGCCCGCCCGAATTGGAAATCGTTGTGTCAAGAGTTTTACGCAAGGTTCCTGGCGATCGATACCAGTCGATGGAAGATCTTTTGCTAGAGCTGGATCCGATTTGCAAGAAGCTTCAAGCACAAGCCGTGATTGAACTCGTAGTGCAGAGCCGACAGCGCGTTGACCAAGGGGATTTTACCGAGGCCCGCGATCTAGTGCGCCAGGCCCTCCAGATCGACTCCGGCAATCAGCATGCTCGGACTTTATTGGAGAAGGTCAATGCCGAACTCAAGCGTCTCCAAGTCCGGCCGAAGGTTCAACAATTTGTCGAAAAGGGCCAGGCACTCCTGGAGGAAGGAAAGACTCAGGAGGCAAAGTCGGCAGCCGATAGTGCTCTACAACTGGACTCCAACTTTGAACCCGCTCAAGAGTTGCAAAGACTGGTTCAGAACGAACTCGTTAAAGCTCAACTTGTCGCCAACTGGCTGCAAGTTTCCCAAAAGCACTTAGCCGAGGGCATGCCTGAAGAAGCCGAGGTACTTGTGGCTCGGGTGCTCGAAGTCGAGCCTTCCAACAAACAAGCACTGGCTCTTCAACAACAAGTACTCAAGGAGAAGGCGGAACGGCAAAGGCGGTTAGCACTGCTGGAAAGCATCCAAAACGCGAGAAGCCTGTGGACACAACAGAATTATGGCGAGTGCATCCGACTCTTGGTCGACTTGTCGAAGGAGTTCCCAGGCGAGGACGAGGTCACAAGACTCCTTGAAACTGTCCGCGAGGATCAGGCTGAGCAACAGAAACAGCAAGCCTTGCTTGAGTCTCGAAATTTGCTGGCAGGAAGGCACTACGAAGAGTCCGTGGCCTTACTCACGAATCTTCGGAAACAGTTTCCACGCGACGAAGAAATCCTCAGGCTTTTGGAAGATGTCCGCAAGGACCAGTCGAACGAACGCAGGCTGCACGGTTTGGCCGAGGCGAAGAGTGCCCTCGCTGCCGGACGCCACGACGAATGCCTCTCGCTGCTGAACGCCCTGCGTACAGAATTCCCTGACGCGGAGGAAATAACCGGGCTTATTGAGGATGCTCGCAGGGATCAAGTTGAGCAGCACCGACAACGGGGCATGGCCAAGGCTCGAGTGATGCTAGCCTCCCGGGCCTTTGAGGAATGCTCTACTTTCGTGAAGGCTCTGCAAGAAGAATTCCCCGAGGACGAGGAAATTCCAAGATTGCTCGAGGCCGCCCGTGCGGGTCAAACCGAACAGCGCAGGCAGGAGGGCGTGGCCAAGGCGAGAAAGCTTCTAGACGCTAGAAGTTTTGAAGAGTGCATCACGTTCTTGACTTCCCTGACGAAGGAATTCCCCAACGACGAGGAAACCACGAAGTTGCTTCAAGCGGTCCGCCTGGAGCAGGCCGAGCAACATAAGCGTCAGCGACTAACAGAAGTTCGGAGTCTCCTGGCGTCCAGGAACTATGAGAAAGCTCTTTCGCTGCTTGCTTCCCTGCAAAATGAATTTCCCGAGGAAGATGACTATCGCAAATTGCTCGATTCGGCCCTAAAGGATCAAGCAGAGCATCACAAACGGGCGGGTGTGGCCGAGGCTAGAAATTTACTGGCGTCCAGACAATACGCCGATTCCATCACTCTGCTCAACCGGTTGCGAACAGATTTTCCAGGCGAGACGGAAATCGCAAAGCTGCTTGAAACGGCGCGCGAAGATTGGGCGGAGCAGCAAAAACAACAAAAGCTCGCGGAAGCTAGGGCTCTCTTGGCTGCACAGCGCTTTGCAGAGGCCTTGGCACTTCTGGATGCGCTGGTTTCTGCGTACCCGAAGGACGCAGGCGTCATCAAGCTGCGCTCGCTCGTGCAACGAGAACAAGAAAAACACGCTCAGACCGAGCGGATGCAGCGCGAAATAGAAGCCCTCAGGAAGCTGATGAATGAGAGGCAGTATCCCGAAGTTATTTCACGGACAAAGGTGCTTCTGAACGAGTTTCCCGGCGAGGCGGCCTTGACGCGGCTTTCTGAGTTCGCGAGCAGCCAGCAGGCACAGATCGAAAGCGAACTTTTGCTTGGGAAGGCCGTTTGCGAAACCAGGGCGCTCTTCGATGCTAACAGTTTTGAAGAGGCGATCCGGATGGCGCAAAGCGCCCTCAAGACTTCACCGGACAATCCAGATCTTCTCGATTTAGTTCGGCGAGCGAAAACTCAACAAAAGAAACAGGAAACCCGTCAGCGGATCGAGCAGCGAATCCGGGAAATCCGAGTCAAGATCAACCGGGAAAAATTCAGCGAGGCAATTGACCTCGCGAAACAGACACTCGTTACCTACGGACCTGACACGGATCTGACGCAGTTGTTGAATTCCGCTCAGGTTGAGTTTGAGGCGCGCGAAAGGAAGAGAGAACAGGAAAGAAGTCTTGAGACTATCCGCAGCTTGGTGGAGTGCGGAAATCTGGACGAGGCCAGTCGCACTCTGGAACTGGCCCTGGACACCCATGTCTTGGAGCCGTTTGACTCACGAGTGCAACACGTTGCTCAAGAAATCAAAGACGCAGCATCTCCCGCGACGCAGCCGCGGGATTCCCGAGTGCCTTCAACCCCCTCAAATTTCGCAAAAGAGTATGCGTTCCAGCAGGGCCTTCCGGAGCTTTTCACCCCTCCTCCCGCTGTAAAAGAACCCGCGATCGAAACGCCCGCAACCGAGGATGCGGCAGTCCAGCCAACCCGTCCTCCTCAGCCATCCGTACCTGCGCTCCACTCGCCGGTGAATTCCGGGACCGCCCCATCGAGCCCCGCACTCCCGGATCCTGCAGTAAACGAGAATGAAATCGCGGCCAAGTCCGAAGACGTCGTCATTCCTCATCAGACCGAAACTCAGGAACAAGTGCCTTCCGTTTCTACCCTGTCTACTTCCCCGAAATTGCATCCTAGCCCAGTTCCTGCTTGGCGGAAACCGGGCCTAGTTGTTCTCGGAGGGATTGTCGTGGCTGTGGCGGTTTGGGCGGGAATCCATTTTTCCACATCGAAACCAGCACCTGTGGTCGTGCCAGAAGCTTCGTCTCAGCCCGCGCGTTACAAAGCCGGAGATCGATCCGCTTGAGATCAAACAACGCGAAGCCATTAGCTCAGCAGACCAACTGATCGCCGCCAATGACCTTGAGGGGGCGATGCGAACGCTCCAGCAAGCAGCTTCGTTGAATGGTCCATTGACGACTGATATCCAGAAAAAACTTGTGAGCATTGAAGAATCCATGAAGGACGCAAGCGTTCGCCAGCTGCGACAAAGAGAAGAATTACTCTGGCAACAGGCGAAAAACCGGGAGGCAAGTGGACGCTACAAGGACGCCGAAAATGAACTGCGGCAAATCCTGGCACTTCCTGCGGGTGGTGTCCGCCGGGACGACGCCCAGAGATATCTTGATACTGTCATACCCCAACATCAGCTACGGGATAGGCTACTGGCCCAGGCGCGCCAGGATCTGAAACAAGGTGATTTCCGTTCCGCCCGTCAGGTCGCGGCCCAGATCCAACAAAACGGAGCCGATTCGAGCCAGTTAACCATCGAGATAGATCAGACGGAACAAGCCCAGCTGTCGCAATGGGAGAGCCAGTTTAACCAGCTCAAGCAAGGTGAAGACGACGCTGCAGTGCAGAGACTCAAGGCTCTCGAGCCAAAATTCCAATCGCTTGCCAGTGAAGGGGGGCCCCGCGCTGGCGAAGCACAGAGCTATGTGAACAGCATTTCTAATGCAATCGCTGAAGTGCAGACTCGAGCGCAAAACAAGATCGCGGACAAGGAATTTCAGCTCACGGTGCAAAAATATCAGCAGGCCCTGACCGCGAACGACAAAAACGCGCTCGCGGGGATTCGTTCCGACTTTCAGTCAATCACCCAGCGAGGTGGTCCGCACGCTGAAGAAGCTCGGAAATACGCAAACGACATCGGCGCCAAACTTGACGCATTGAATGTTCCTCCTCCCCTTGCTCCGGTAACCCCTCCCGTGAAGTCGTCTGAAACTGTCACTTCAGCTCCCCCAGATAATGATGCGGCCGTCCGAGCCGTCGTCCAGCGTTATGCGCAAGCGTTCGAAAGACGGGATGCGAACGCACTGCGGCAAATTTGGCCGAATATGGGGGGACGCTACGCACGTTACAAATCCTCGTTTGAGCTGGCAAGCTCCATTCGGATGAACGTGGCTATCGATTCCGTCCAGATAAGTACAGACGAGGCCACCGCCACAATCACGGGGCAAGTGTTTCAGGAATACACCCCAAAGGGGGCCAAAATGAACAGCCGCAATGATAGAGCGGTGTTCCACTTGGCGAAATCAAACGGGGTCTGGGTCATAACGGACATCAAATGACACTGATTCTTCATAAACCCAACTTGACAAAAGAGACTCGAAGTATAGACTTTCGCCGGGCTGCCACTCTTGGGCAGACTCCCGGTTCGCATCGGTTGTGGGGTATGTTGTTTTTTCTGGGCAAATGATCTAGGGTCTGCCACGGAGGGGTCCCATGCTCAAACTCATGTTCGTGGGTTCTATAGCCCTAGCCACTTTTTCCGCCTGTGAAGCCTCTGCCCAGGGAATTTGTCCGCTGAATGGGACACCAAGCCACAACTTGGTTTGCGTGCTCCCGCAGTTGTATGGTCCGTCCGGTCTCGGCAGTGGCCCTAATGCGCCGTTGCTTGCAAATAGTCATCAAGCTCACTTCGAGGGTGACTTCCTTTCCAGTTTTGGGCCAATCAATGAAGCGGTTGGTATCCAGGTGTCTCAATTGCCCATCCCTTCGCCTGCCTCCGGTTTTATATTCGTCTACGATTCTTCCTTGAAGACTTTCGCACCCTCGACCGAAGAGAGCCTCGGGCCAATACTGGGAGAGCGCGCGGGTACCATCGGGCGCAGAAAGCTCTATGTTGGTTTTAGCTATCAATATTTTAATTTCAATTCGATCGACGGACAGGACATTACCAAATTACCCGCGGTTTTCAAGCACGAGCCCTTTATTCCACCACCCTTCGCACCCTGCCCAAATCAGACAGGACTGACCGGGCCTTATGCGGGCAGCACGTGTTTCGTGCGCGATTATATCCAAACCACGACAGACATCAACCTTACCGTGAATCAGTACACCTTGTATGGAACTTACGGCCTCACGAGTCGTCTCGATGTCTCGGTGGTAGTCCCCATTCTTGATGTCCGGATGAAAGCTAGTTCGAGCGCCACCATTGTTCCGAACTATCCGTTCGCTCCAAACATACCAGCGTTCCCGGGCGGCGTATTCCACCAGTTTGATCCTTCGGTAGTCACTAGTTGCGGACCTGTCCAACCGTGCCTGCAAGCGACATTTCCCAACTCGGGAACCGGCGTCCCTAATCCCGCGACGGCAACAGGCATTGGCGATGTTATCTTTCGGGGGAAGTATGAAGTATACCGGGGTGAGCGGCTTGGAGTAGCCGTAGGTGCAAACGTGCGTGCCCCCACCGGAGACGAGAAGAATTTTCTGGGTTCTGGTGCCTGGGGGGGCGAACCGTTTGGAATCATCTCTTATCGCGCACGGGTTTCCCCCCACGCCACGATTGGATACCAGATAAATGGTCAGTCCATTCTCGCTGGCGACATTGTTGGCCCCACCGCCACGAATAGCAAGGGCTCACTCCCGAACAGCTTTCTCTACACGCTAGGCGCGGATGTTGCCATCGTGAAGCGGCTCACGGCTGCCTTCGACTTTTACGGGCAACGTCTGTTTGGAGTGCCTCAACTTTTCTCAAGCCCCTACACTGATTTGGGAAAGTGCGGTGATGCAAGCTGTTCGGATTTGACGCCGGGAACTATGCATCCGGACTTGGGTGTCCGCACAACCGACTACAACATCTTTAGCGGGTCGCTCGGAATCAAGTACAGGCCGTTTGGCAACTTGGTGCTCACAGGAAATGTGCTGTTAAAAATGAATAATAGCGGGCTGCGCTCTACGGCCATTCCCCTTGTCGGGGTTTCCTACAGCTTTTAGCGGAAGCCACCGCCCCCCATCGGGACCATCAGGCGTGGGCATAAGGTCGTCATGAATGGCCTAATTAATGCTTCGTACCTTTCTACGCCAGCCGTTGTTTCGGCGTGAATCCTCAATGCGCATTGCCTCCTCCTATCGCGGCACGCAAAGGATCTGGGAGACGCCAGAATCGGAGGTCTTGTTTGGACGAGCAGTAGATAAATTGGCGGTCATCCTTGATCTCTCTGCCGACCATAGAGTGTCAAGACTTCACGGGCGAATCTGGGAGGAGGATGGCTCACTCTGGGTTGAAGATCTCAACAGTACTCGCGGCACAAAGCTAAACGGAATCGAAATCAAAGGGAAAGGTAAGCAGCCACTCCGGCCCGGCGACGCAGTCCTCGCCGGCGAGACTATACTCCAAGTGGACCTTGCGGCAGCACAAGGAGCAGCCAATAGAACGCACTACCTCGATCCCGGCCTGTTCCTTTTACCCGAGAAGCGACAGACTGAAACAAACTTGTTTATCGAACAAGACATGGCCTCAACGGTTGTCAGCGCCGCGCCATTGGAAGGCGCGCCAGATGACGCCGCACGCCGGCTAAAGATAGTTCATGATCTACCCTTTCAATTTGCCACCAAGATGAAGCGAGAATCGCTTCTGCCTGAAATTGTGGACCAGCTCATAGAGATAATCCCGAATGCGGAGAGCTGGGCGTTGGTGCTTCGAGAAGCTGAGACAAACGACCTGTTGATCGCAGCCTACCATTACGTTCAGCCCCCATACATCAGCGAACTTCTTGTCCGCCGCGCCATGAAGGACCGCAAGGTATTGATTTGGAAGAAAGGCGCGCAAGTGGATCTGAGCAGCAGCATGCGCCAAAGCGCCGTTGAAATCGGGATGTACGCCCCACTGATTTGGCAGGGCGAGGCTCTCGGGGCCATCTATGTTGGAGCGGCGCATGTAGCTGAGTTCTTTATCGAGGAGGACCTGAATCTCATGGTTGCCACCGCGCAGTACGCTGCGATGGCGGTAGCGACACAACGGGAATGGGAGAGATTTTGTCGGCAATCGGTTGCCCGGAACAATCTACTGCGCCAATTTTCTCCTAAAGTTTCGGAACGCCTCCTGGCTTACCACAAGCGTTTGCGGCTCGCTGGTCAACGGAGCGAGGTAACCATTCTCAATTCCAGAATCCGAGATTCATCGCAACCGCCCACGGAGATGGATCCCGTGGATGTCATGGAGATGCTCAACGACTACTTTGCCGTTGTGACGCCCGTGATTTTCAAATATAGCGGAACGATCGATAAATGTGCGGGCGACACAATCGTCGCGGTGTTCGGAAGTCCGGAATCGGATCCGAACCAGCGCGAAAATGCGATCAACGCCTCACTTGAATGGCACGCTGCCATAGCAAAATTGAACGACTTACGGCGGTCGAAAAGCGCGCCTTGCGCTCACTTCGGTATTGGAATTCACTGCGGTGAGGTGGTACAAGGATTCGTCGGCATAGCGGACCGCCTGGAGTTCGGCGTAGTGGGTGAAGCCGTAGACCTGGCGGCGCGCTACTCTGCTGCAGCGGGTGCCCACGAGATTCTGATCAGCCCCGAGATGTATGAACGCGTTCGCGAATCAGTCGAAACGGAGCAGACTACGATTCGGACCAAAGAGAAAGAAGAGGCTATTGCGTACCGGGTCAAGCGCTTCAAAGAGTAGTTATCGCACCGGTCTCGCAGCGTATCTGGAGCGCGCAGAAATTCCGATTCAGATCGATATCGGCTATGAGATGCTGTCACCCCGGCTCCCGTCGAAGCTGACTATCCAACGCTGCTAGAATCGCCTGCTCCCCGTTTGCTCAGCTATACCCGCGAGACCGTGGTCGCGGAAAAACTGGAAGCAATGGGCAAGCTTGGGATCGCCAACAGCCGGATGAAAGACTTCTACGACTTGGATGTAAAAGAACGTGCTGCTTTTCACCGGTTCGTCCAGCGCAGTCCAATACGCAACACCCTTGATTCCATGGTCCGCAAAAAGCTTCGTCGTGTAGTCCCGGAAGCGGGCTACCAGGTTCTCTATTCTACCAGATCGCTAGAAACCGACTCATCCTGAACTGGTTCTCACTGGAAACGGAGATTTCGGAAAGCGCCGAGTTCGCCGCGGCGAATCCCAAGCGCCCCATCCAACAGAACTAATAGCTGGTCACGGAACTTAGGATGACTTGTTCCAAAACTATAAGGTCACCGATGAGCGTCTTTTGCATAAAGCGACGGCTACGGCCGAACGCCAACAACGTGATAATGTGGGGGGAAGCCCGAGTGGCGGAATTGGCAGACGCACTGGCCTTAGGAGCCAGTTCCCGTAAGGGAGTGGAGGTTCGAGTCCTCTCTCGGGCACCAAAAGAACGAGTCTGCTCAACGGCCATTCATGTAACATTTGGACGATAAATAGGTTGCATAACTTACCTGTCTTAGGATCTTGTGGGGCCTGTCTTAGGATCTTGTGGGGTAACACCCGTGGAGGTTCAAGTCCTCTCTCCCGCACCACGATTGGTTACTACTGTATTTCCCTCCCCTTGCGCCCCATCGTTGTTCTGAACGAAAATGCTCTCGCTTACTTTATATCCGGAGTCATCCTTTATGAATGAGCGCAGCGTCCGCGATGTTCTGGATCTCTACAATCCCGCTAATCCTTTGGAGAAAGCTTTTACGATTCCCGCGCCGTGGTATTTCGACAAACGCATTGCGGAACTGGAACGCAACAGCGTGTTTGCCGCGAACTGGCAGGTGGTGGGGCGCCTCGACCAGGTCAGGGAACGCGGGGAATACTTCACCATCGATGTGAACGAAGAACCGCTGCTTGTGGTTCGCAGCGACGACGGCATGCTCCGCACGTTCTATAATGTCTGCCGCCATCATGCCGCCGCTGTGGTCCCGGAAGAGAAAGGATGCGCCAAACAGTTCCGCTGCCCGTACCACGGCTGGACTTACGGGAATGACGGCGCGCTGAAGGGCATGGTGGAATTCGATGGCGTGTGCAACTTCAACCGGGCGGACAACGGTCTGGTTCCCGTACGCGTCGATAGCTGGGAGAACTTCATCTTCGTGAATCTCGACGGAGCGGCCGGGCCGCTGCAGAAATTTCTGGGTAAAGTGCCTGAACTCGTGGCGCCGCTGAAGCTTGCGGAAAATCTGCACTATTTCGATCGCCGCATCTACACGTTGAACTGCAATTGGAAAGTGTACGTGGACAATTATCTGGATGGCGGGTACCACGTGCCGCACGCGCACAAGGGACTGAGCAGCGTGGTGGAGTACACGAAATACACAATCGACAATTTCGAGCGTGCGTGCCTGCAGTCGAGCCCGCTGGATAGCTCGGGCGCGCTGGAGGCTTCCATCAGTTCCACGCGGCAGGGCCACGCTTTTTATCTGTGGGTCTATCCGAACTTCATGATCAACGCTTACTCCGGCGTGATGGACACCAATCTCGTCCTGCCGCTTGGCGTGGACAAATGCGCCGTGATTTTCGATTACTATTTTGCGGACATCAGCGCCGTGGCCGAACAGCACCACCGCGAAAGCATCGCGGTAAGCGAAAAAGTGCAGGATGAGGACATGGCCATCTGTGATTCGGTGCAGCGGGGATTAGGTTCGCGCGCCTACGTCGCAGGGCGCCTGTCGGTTCGCCGCGAAGCTGGTGAGCATCTGTTCCACAGGTTATTGCACGCAGATATGACGAAGGCCCTGGCGCGTCCCGTCGGTGCCGACTGAAAAGGCTTCAAACGGCGTGTTTAAAGCGAATTTGCAGCGCGCCAATCAGTTCCTGCTCCAGGATGCCTTTTGAATTGAGCGGCCACATGGTTGCCGGCTGACTGGCCGGTCGGTTTCCCATAGACTCTCCTTCCTCAAGGCTACTCGAAGATGATGGTTTTATTGTTATAGAGCAGGATTCTGCTTTCAATGTGCCAACGAACGGCGCGAGAGAGCACCACCTTTTCCAGGTCGCGGCCCTTCTCGACGAGGTCCTCCAGCGAATCGCGGTGCGTGATCCGGGTTACTCCCTGCTCGATGATCGGGCCATCATCCAACACTTCCGTAACGTAGTGAGCGGTGGCGCCAATCAATTTGACGCCGCGCTCGTACGCCTGGTGATGCGGCTTTGCGCCAACAAAGGCCGGCAAGAAGGAATGGTGAATGTTGATGATGGGTTGGGGAAATTGTACGATGAAGTCGGTAGAAAGCACCTGCATGTAGCGGGCAAGGACTACGACGTCGATGCGGTTCCCGTGGAGAAGCTCCAGTTGCTGTGCTTCGGCTTGCGGCTTGTTTTCTTTGGTGACCGGAATGTGATGGAAGGTGATACCGTAAAAATCGGCGTCGCGTTTCGCGTCCAGATGGTTGCTGATGATCAGCGGAAAATCGCATTCCAGTTCTCCGCTACGCTGGCGATACAGCAAGTCCACCAGGCAGTGATCCTGTCTGGAAACGAGGATGGCCACCCGCGGGCGATAATTGCCCAGGGCGATGCACCAGTTCATGCCGAACTTGTGCGCAATCGGGCCAAATGCGCCGTCGAAGTCCTTCATGTCCAAGCGGAATCCGTCAAGATCCCACTCGACACGCGCCAGGTAGTAACGCTCTTCTCCGGCCTGATGCTGCTCGAAGTGAAGAATATTTCCATCGTAGCGGTAAATAAATTCGGCGATGGTGGCATCCAGCCCCTTGCGGTCTGGGCACTGCACGAGAAGAATGGCGCTGTTTTTCAAGGCAGTTCTCCTGGCGGCCGGCCGGTTTGATGGGAGCGGAAGCAACCTGTGGCAGGCACGCGTTTCTATTTGGCCGCAAGTACCGGGGCGGTGATCCGCGGCATATAGAACTCAAAGAATTGATCGGAATCCGAGCGCAAGCAAACTTGCGCGTTGGGCGCTCCGGTCTCGACCCTTGTGCTTCCCTGCTCATCGACGCGCAGGCGTAATGATGTTGTGGGGCACAGGTCCGGCTTGATGGCATAGGCGACCGCCACGGCGTCAAAGAGCGTGGGCGTGACCTGGTTGCCGTTCGACCATTGATGATAGAGCACGGTGAGCGCATCGGTGATCGATGTGCCGGTGGTGAAGATTTTTGCGCGCTCCAGTTCCTGAAGCTTGATCTGCGTGGAATCGAGCGGCATGACGTAAAGCGGAATGCCGGAGGTGAACAGCTTCTGTGCCGCTGGAATATCGCAGAGAATATTCCACTCGGGTTGGGGCTGCGGCTTTCCGGTCGGATAACGGAAGCCGTCGTAACCGCGGTAAATGGATCCGCCCATCAAGACCACGCGCTTCAGTTTTTGGAATGTGTCTGGGTCGCGATCGACGGCTTCGCCAAGGTTGGTTTCTGGTCCAATGGCAATCAGCGTGATCTCGCCGGGGTGTTGCCGGATTTGTGCCAGCAGGAAATCCGCCGCAGCAGGAAAAGTTCGATCCGGACCCCGCTCCGCATATTTGGCTTGCGAAAAATTCAGCTTGCCCTTGGCCGGATATTTTTCCGTTCCCACCGCAATGGGGATATCGGTTCGCCCAGTTTCTTGCAAAAATCGTGCCAGCAGCTTTGCGCGCAGTGGGGTGTTGCCCCAGGCAGCAGTGATTCCCAGGATTTTCAGCTCCGGGCTTTGCAGCGCTAGTGCCACAGCGAATGCATCGTCCACGTCGTCGCCAATATCGGTATCGATGATGACGAGTTGCGGCGAGCTTTCCGTCGGCGCAGCAGCCTGCCGCGATTGGCAGCGCGAGGAGGAGGCGAGAAGAACGAAGCCAAGCGCGCTCAGCAGAAAGCAGCGTGTTGCGCGACCGGTCATTCTTGCAGCCAGACCTGCATTTTCACTACTTCCCGCGCTCATGTTCTTCGTTGTCCCTCGTCTCGCGAAAGCAACCATCCTGTTGCCGGTGCGTCTGTAAAGGGCATAGTACCCCGATTCTGCGAATTTGCAGCCAGGTGCCCGAGTTTGAGACCCTATATGATTAAACGCCAGTTATGAGGGAGAAGAGGGCATGACCAAGTTGATGAACGCAGTTGCAAGCCGGGCGCTCGCGTGCTTCTTGGGTGCGGCGCTGTTTCTGGGAACAACTGCCTCCGGCCAGTCCGCACCGGCACACAAGCTGCCGACGATTCCCTTTGAGGAATACAAGCTGAAGAACGGTCTCGAGGTCATTCTCTCGGAAGATCACACGCTTCCTCTCGTTTCCGTGAATATCTGGTATCACGTCGGGCCCGCCAATGAAAAAGCCGGGCGGACCGGATTTGCTCATCTTTTTGAACACATGATGTTCGAAGGATCTCAGCACGTTGGCGCAAAGGCGCATTTCGGCTACTTGGAAGCGGCGGGCGCCACAGAAATCAATGGCACCACGAATTTTGATCGCACCAACTATTACGAAACAGTGCCTTCCAATCAGTTGGATCTGGCGCTATGGCTGGAAAGCGACCGCATGGGCTACTTGCCCGGCAAACTGGACATTCAAAACCTGGCGAACCAGCGCGACGTGGTGCGCAATGAACGGCGTCAATCTACGGAGAACACGCCCTATGGACTGGTGGAAGAAGGTCTCTACCACGAGCTGTTCCCGAAAGACCATCCTTACTATCCGGCCGTGATTGGATCGCACGCTGACGTCGAATCCGCGAAACTCGAAGATGTGCGCGACTTTTTCCGCCAGTACTACACGCCCAACAACGCCACGCTTGCAATCGTCGGCGACTTCGACAAGAGCAAAATCAAGGGGCAGGTGGAGAAGTACTTCGGCACGATTCCGGAGGGACCGGCAGTCCCGAAGATTACCGTAACCACACCCGCAATCACCTCAGAACGCCGCGCCACCATAACCGATCAAGTAGAACTTCCGCGCGTGTACATTGGCTGGCTAACGCCACCCGTCTTTCAACCGGGCGATGCCGAAAGCGATCTCTTCTCGGTAATCCTGGCGGGCGGAAAGAGCAGCCGGCTGTACAAAACGCTGGTGTACGACAAGGAGATCGCTCAGGACGTTTCAGCGAGCGTCGAGGAAACTCGTCTTGGCTCCATCTTTGAACTTGAAGTGACCGCGAAACCCGGCGTGAAGCCAGAGGACCTGGAAAAATCCATTGATGAGGAAATGGACAAGCTTCGCAAGGAAGGTCCGACGGCAGCCGAAGTGGATCGCGCGCGCAACGTCACCGAAACAGGCCTCATCCGCGGGCTACAACGCACCAATGGCGTCGCCAACCGCTTGAACTACTACAATCAGTACGCAGGCACTCCAGGGTATTTCTCGAAGGATGTGGCGCGCTACGACGCGGTCACTCCGGCAGACATGAAGAATGTAATTGCAAAAGTTTTTGCGAAGGACGCGAGCGCGGTGGTTTACGGCGTCCCCGGCGACAAGAAAATCATTGACGTTCCAAAAACCTCGGACGAGGAAAATAAGAAACAGGCGGCGGAAGCAGGACCGAGCAAAAGCGCAATGGCCGATGAAGCGTGGCGCGCAACACCTCCGCAACCTGGGCCGGTTCCAACATTCACGCTGCCTGTGGCGAAGCAGGTGAAACTGCCCAACGGATTGACGGTGCTCCTTGTCGAACGCCACAACCTGCCGATTGTTGCGGCAACTTTGTTCACCATGAGCGGCAGTGAATTAAATCCAGTTGATAAGCCGGGGCTGTCCAGCTTCACCGCGGGAATGCTGCGCGAAGGGACAACTTCCCGTTCCGCGATCAAGTTTGCTGAGGACACGGATCAGATTGGCGCATCGCTCGAATCGGAAGCCGGCTATAGCAGCGCCTATTTGACCTTGTCCGCGCTCACCTGGAACGCCGATCCTGGTTTTGATCTTCTGGCAGACGCCACCTTGCACCCCGCTTTCGACGCCAAGGAAATTGAACGCCTGCGCAGCCGCCGGGTGACGGCGGTGCTGCAGGAAAACGACGATCCGGGCACCATCGCGTTCCGGACTGTCGACAAAATCCTGTATCCCAACAGCCCCTATGGCTTTTCGATTCTCGGCACAGTGGCATCGAACAAGGCCATCACCCGCGACGATATGATGGCTTTCTGGAAACGCGGCTATGTTCCCTCGAATTCGGTGCTGGCCGTTGCGGGAGACGTGAACGAATCGCAGTTGGCGGAACTCAGCCGCAAATACTTCGGCAACTGGTCAGGCCCCGATTTCAAGACGAAGGCTCCTGCGACACCTGCAGCGCCGACGCCTTCCGTCTCGATTGTGGACAAACCGGCCGCGCCACAGACATTTTTGACACTCGCAAGTCTGGGAGCCAGCCGTAACACGCCGGACTACCTCCCGCTTGAAGTGATGAACACCGCGCTCGGCGGTCTTTTCTCCAGCCGCATCAACATGAATTTGCGTGAAGAGCATGGCTACACCTATGGCGCGTTCTCCACATTCCAGTATCGCCGCGGCGTTGGGCCTTTCCTCACGGGAGGCGCGATTCGTACCGACGCTACCGCTCCTGCCGCCGCTGAAGTGTTCAAGGAACTGAAACGCGTCCGCGAATCCGAACTCACCGCTGATGAGCTGAAGAAGTCCAAGGACTCCTTCTCGAAATCATTGGTGGGCAACTTCGAGACTACCGACGCGATCTCCTCCACGATTGGCCTGCAATTTGTTTTTGGGCTGCCGCTGGAGTATTACCGCGATTTGCCGGCACAAATTGACAAGGTCACTTCCGCCGACACCTTGCGTGTAGCGAAAGAGTACCTGCATCCCGAGGCAATGATCGTTGTGGCCGTGGGTGATCGCGCGAAAATCGAGCCGGGCCTGAAAGACCTGAAGGTTGGCGACGTTAAAGTCGTTCAGTAGGCAGCGGCGGTCGCCCTGATAGCGCTGCCGACATTGAACATCTGGAATTCGCGGATATGCGCTTCCGCTGATGAAGAAAGAATGTTCAGGCGGACGCGAGACGCTGTTACGGGTGGAAAGGTGTCGATGCGCTTGTGACCGATGGCGCTGTCTTCCACAAGGGGCTTCCAGCGGTTGCCAGTCCATACCTCGACGCGAAAGCGTTCCACATGCTGTCCGTCGTTTAGCCACTCCATAAGCAAGGTGTGGTCAAACGTCACCGGCTTGGCGAAACTGACCTCGAGCATAGCGTGGTGAGACCCGGCCGGTGCCGACCAGAACGTATCGGGATTTCCGTCCAGCGCCGCCTCGGTGGCGCCGGATGGAGTGTGATTCTTCACCATCAGGTTTTCCCCATAGCTTTTGCGAATGGCCGCGCCGAATTCTTCCAGCCGCTTTACATCGGCGTCTGGCAGTAATCCACGGCGGTCAGGAGCAAGGCCGAGCATCAGTTGGCCACCGTGCCCGATCGTCTCGTCGTAGGTCGTCAGCAATTCCGCGACGGATTTGAGCGCTGCTTCATCGTTGGGATGCCAGAACCAGTGCTTCTTGTGCAGCGGGGTGTCCGCTTCCACGGGCCGCCAGCGAAGATACCCGTGGCGATCGAGGACGTTCCAGTTTTCGTAGGGAATGGTGCCGTCCTCATTCCCTGCCCAGCGGATATCGGCATATTCCAGAAGCGCGGCGTCTGCAAAGACCAGGGTATTCGGCTGGTTGACGCGGAGGCCTTCGATGATGCGAGGGAAATTGTAGACGTGGCCGGCGCTGCCTGCTCCGTCCAGCCAGAATTCCACGAAATTCCCGTAGCTCGTGGTCAATTCATCCAATTCCGCCATGTAATAATTGTCGTATTCGGCGGAGTTGTTGTATTTCGGCTCATGGCGGTCCCAGGGAGAAAGATAAACGCCGAATCCCAGTCCAAATTTTCGGGCGGCCGCGGACACTTGCCGCACTACGTCACCATTGCCGTTTTCCCAGGGGCTGCTTTTCACACTGTAGTCGGTTTGCGCGGTCGGCCACAGGCAGAAGCCGTCGTGGTGTTTTGCCACCAGGACCACATATTTGGCGCCGGCCGCTTTGATGGCGCGCATCCACTGCTCAGGATCAAACTGCGTGGGAGCGAATACCTGGGGGCTGGCCGTGCCGTCGCCCCACTCGCGGTCCAAAAAGGTGTTGGTTCCAAAATGGATGATGACACCGAATTCGAGGTCCTGCCACTCAACCTGCTGCGGCGAGGGCTTGATGTCGGTGAAATTCTGGGCGCGAGTGGCTGGGGTTGCGGTGAAGTAAAGCAGTAAAAGAAATCCTGCGACCACTGAGGTGGGACCGAAGACGCGAGACATACCGATGGTGGACCTCGTTTTTAGAGTGCTTTCGGGGACTAGTATCGTACAACGTGATTGACCTCAGAAAACTGCGTGGTCAGCATGGCGAGCAGCGCCGCCAGCCCCGCATGGTTCGTTGACCATTGGGTAAGCCTCACCTATACTTTTACTTGGGGTTTTTGCTGGCCCGCCGGAGTACCGCAGGGAAATTCCTGAAGTTTCCGCAGACAGAGCGGGATGACATACGCAAGTCGAGCGAGTTTGCATTCGACTTCGGTCCGCGCTTTTCGCCGGCGAAACATTTTGCGCCGACAGGGAGAATATGGAAATGGCAGACGAGAATTGCCGGAGAGAATTGGAGCTGCAGATTCCGGCGGAAGAAGTATCCCAGGCCACGGAAAAAGTAGCGAAAGAGTTTGCGCGCATGGCGCGGGTTCCGGGCTTTCGTCCTGGCAAGGCACCTGTCACTCTCATCAAAAAGCGCTTTGCCGAAGACATCAAGAGCGAGGTCCTGCAAAAGCTGGTCCCAGAGAAGGTCGAGCAGGCTGTCGCGGAACAGAAACTTACTCCCATCTCGCAACCTCAGGTGGACAAACTGGAATTCGTGGAAGGCCAGCCGGTAAAGTTCCGCGCGTCCTTTGAGGTGCTGCCGGAGTTTTCCCTCGGCAATTACAAGAGCCTCGAAATTGAGATGCCGGAAATGACCATCACCGACGAGGATGTCGACAAGACCCTCAAGGAAATGGGTGAACGTGCCGCCACTTTCGCTCCCGTGGAAGGGCGCGAAGTCCGGGACGACGACTATGTGCAGATTAAACTGGTTGGCACACCCGAGGGCGGCGGCGAACCGCTGAAGGCCGACAGCGTCCTGTGCCACTTGGGCGCGGAAGAGACCATGGCCCCGTTCAACGAAAATCTGCGCGGCGCGAAAGTCGGCGATCATAAGGACTTTGACGTTCCCTACCCCGCCGACTATCCGGATGAGAAGCTGGCTGGCAAAACATTCCATTACTCCGTGGATGTCCTCGGGGTGAAGACCAAGTCCATCCCGGAACTCAATGACGAATTCGCCAAAGATGTGAGCGACGCTGGCTCTCTCGACGAACTCAAGCAGAAGGTTCGCGAAAGCCTGGAGCACGAACGCGATCATCGCCAGAAAGATTTGCAGCGGGAGAAGGTTCTGGCCGAACTGGTGAAGCTGCACGAATTTCCAGTGCCGGAAGCCCTGGTGGAGCATCAAATGGACGTGCGGCTGGAGCGAGTGGTGCGGTCGCTGGCGAATCAGGGAGTGGACCCACGAGCCGTCAACGTGGATTGGGTGAGCCTGCGGCGTAAGCAGGAAGACCGCGCGAAGGATGACGTGAAGGCGGAACTGGTGGTCGACCGAATTGCCACAGAAGAAAAGATCGAAGTCACCGACGAAGAGCTGCAGCACGAGCTCGAACATATGGCCGGACACAGCGGGCAATCGGCCGAGGCTTTGCGGGCTAGTTTGACAAAGCAGGGCACGCTCGATAGGATGAAAGCGAAGCTGCGGAGCGACAAGACTCTCGACTGGCTTGCTCAAAATGCAACGGTAAAGACGGTCGCCGCGGCGAGCGCCAAGTGACTTTAACCCCGCTCGGCGAGTGAACTCTCACCCATGAAAAACTACGAAGATCCAGTCTACCGCGCGACAACTCTGGTTCCGATGGTCGTGGAACAGACCAGCCGGGGCGAGCGCGCGTACGACATCTATTCGCGGCTGCTGAAGGAACACATCATCTTTATCGGCACTCCGATCGACGACCACGTCGCGAACCTCGCTACAGCTCAAATGCTCTTTCTGCAAGCCGAGGACCCGGAAAAGGACATTCAGCTGTACATCAATTCCCCGGGCGGCTCGATTACCGCGGGCTTCGCGATCTATGACACCATGCAATTCGTTAAACCGGATGTTGTGACAACCTGCGTGGGCCAGGCTGCGTCGATTGCCGCTGTGCTATTGGTTGGCGGAGCTCCCAAGAAACGCTTCTCTCTTCCCAATTCCCGGATTCTGATTCACCAGCCCTGGATGAGCGGGCTCGGCGGCCAGGCCACCGATATCGACCTGCACGCCAAGGAAATCCTGCGCATGCGTTCTACCATCAATCAATTGCTGGCCAAACATACCGGCCAGCCGGTGGAGCGCATCGAAAAAGACGTTGAGCGCGACTACATCATGAATCCGGAACAGGCTAAGGATTACGGGATGATCGATGAGATCATCTTCAAGCATCGCTAACAGGGCGCTCCAGGGAATTGCCCGAAACGTCCGACTCGAGCAAGCAGCACGGCGCGTTCCTGATTGAGGGCACAGTTGCGAGATTCTCTTTCGCCCCGGGGAAGATTCAGCCTAAAATGGCAAGTACAGTCTCCGGGTGTGTGCCGGATATTATGAGGACTGCGAACACGTGAAAAAATACAGCCCAGATGAACCGCTTCGCTGTTCCTTCTGTCACAAGACCCAGGAACAGGTGGAGAAGCTGATCAGTTCGCCTTCGGACTACCCGCGGGCGTACATCTGCAATGAGTGCGTGGGTGTTTGCCAGACCATTCTGGAAGACGAGAAGCGCGAACAAGCAGCGGCGCCGGCGCGCAGACTGCCGCGTCCTCCGGAGATCAAGCAATTCCTGGATAGCTACGTCATCGGGCAAGATCGCACGAAGAAGAAGCTGGCGGTGGCCGTCTATAACCACTACAAGCGCATCTTCCTGAACAAGCAACCGGGTGAAGTGGAACTGAGCAAGTCCAACATTCTTCTGATTGGGCCGACCGGCACGGGCAAGACGCTCCTAGCCCAGACGCTTTCGCGCATGCTGGATGTGCCGTTCGCGATCGTGGACGCCACCACATTGACGGAGGCCGGGTACGTTGGTGAAGACGTCGAGAACATTATTCTGAAACTGTTGCAGGCCGCCGACGGCGATGTACAGAAGGCCCAACAAGGCATCATTTACATCGACGAAATCGACAAGATCGCCAAAAAGGACGAAAACCCCTCGATTACCCGTGACGTTAGCGGCGAGGGCGTGCAGCAGGCGCTCCTGAAGATTCTTGAGGGAACCGTCGCCAATGTTCCTCCGCAGGGCGGCCGCAAGCATCCGCACCAGGAATTTACCCCTGTGGACACTACGAACATCTTATTTATATGCGGCGGAGCCTTTGTCGGACTCGAAAAGATTATTGAGAAGCGCGTTGGCCGCAGATCTCTGGGTTTTCACACCGATGCCGCGCCCACGACACCGCAACGGCGCAATACCGAACTGTTGGAACAGGTTCAGCCAACGGACATGATTCGCTACGGGTTGATCCCGGAGTTTGTGGGCCGACTGCCTGTCGCCGGGGTGATGAGCGACCTCGATAAGGGCGCGCTGATGAAGATTCTGACGGAGCCAAAGAACGCCCTGCTGAAGCAATATCAACGCCTTTTTGAGTTTGAGAACGTTCGGCTGCGCTTCACCGACGATGCTTTGGAGACCGTCGCGGAGTTAGCACTTCAGCGCAAGGTCGGCGCGCGCGGCTTGCGTATGATACTCGAAGACCTCATGCTGGAATTGATGTACCACCTGCCGATGCAACGGAAGATACGCGATTTCGTGGTGACCGCCGATATGGTGCGCGGGCGCGAAATCAATTGGAGTTTGCTCGAGAAGGCCGGATAGCGGTTTTTTCGGGCTCTGAGGAGTTTCAGGGGCCTGCATGTTTAATACTCGCGAGAAACAGGAAATGAAACGCGTACCGATGATGCCGGTTCGCGATATGGTGATCTTTCCGCAACAGATGACACCGTTCATCGTGGGGCGGGAAGCCAGTGTACGGGCTCTGGAAGAGGCATTGGCCGGCGAGAAGAAGATTTTTCTGTCCACCCAACACGACGCCTCCATCGATGATCCCAAGCCTGAAGAGATTTACGCTGTCGGCACGCTTGCCAACATCGTGCAAAGCGTAAAGCTGCCCGACGGCAACATTAAGGTGCTGGTCGAAGGTGTTGAACGAGCCCGCGCGCTCTCCATCACCACTGACGAAGGCTTCTTCCGCGCCAATCTGCGCCTGTTGGCGGCAAAAATCGAAAGCACCCCGCAAGTGGAACAGCTGGTTCAAAAGGTGACCGGGCTATACGAGCAGTTCATCAAGCTGTCCCAGAGCCTTAACTACGACACGATGATCGCCGCGGCGCGCGTCGACGATCCTGCCCGCCTTTCCGACACGATTGCAGCGAACCTGCAGCTTCCGGTGGACGAGAAGCAGGACTTACTGGAAACCGCAGATCCCCTGGAGCGCCTGAACCGCATCTGCGACATTCTGGAAATCGAGTTGGAGAAGCTGAACGTCGACCGCAACATCAACACGCGCGTGAAGCGCCAGATGGAGCGGGCGCAAAAAGAGTACTACCTGAACGAAAAGCTCAAAGCCATTCAGAAGGAACTGGGGCGCGGCGAAAAGAACGAGACCGATGAGCTGAAGAAAAAGATCGACGCCGCCGGCATGCCCAAGGATGTGCACGACAAGGCTGCCGCCGAACTGAAGCGCCTGGAGCTTATGCCGCCGATGTCCGCGGAGTCCACCGTTAGCCGCAATTACATTGATTGGCTGCTCGCGGTACCCTGGAAAAAGCGCTCCAAGGAAATTCGCGATATTAAGGCCGCGGAAGAAATCCTAAACAAAGAACACTATGGCCTTGAAAAGGTGAAGGAACGCATCCTGGAATTCCTGGCGGTGCGGCAATTAGTGAAGAACCCCAAGGGCTCGATCCTGTGCTTCGTGGGTCCTCCAGGCGTTGGCAAGACGTCTCTGGCAATGTCGATTGGCCATGCCACGGGGAGGAAGTTCGTGCGGGTTTCCCTGGGCGGCGTGCGAGATGAAGCCGAGATTCGCGGTCATCGCCGGACCTATATCGGCGCTCTGCCTGGCCAGATCATTCAAATGATGAAGAAGGCCGGCACCACAAACCCGATCTTCGTGCTGGATGAAGTCGACAAAATGTCCACGGATTTCCGCGGCGATCCGTCGGCCGCGCTGATGGAAGTGCTTGATCCCGAGCTGAACCACGCCTTCACGGATCATTACCTGGATGTCGAATACGATCTGTCCAAGGTGATGTTCGTCTGCACCGCCAACGTTTTGCACACCGTTCCGCAGCCCCTGCAGGATCGCATGGAAATCCTGCGTCTGCCGGGTTACACCGAGCAGGAAAAACTCGAAATTGCGAAGCGCTTCTTGGTGAAGCGCGCCCAGGAAGTCACGGGCCTTTCCGACAAGAATCTGACCTTCACGGATGAAGGACTGTTGCACCTGATTCGTCATTACACGCACGAAGCTGGCGTCCGCAACCTGGAGCGCGAAATTCAGAATATCGCCCGCAAGATGGCGCGTCGCGTGGTCACCGAGGGCAAGGACTCCAAGAAGGCGGAGATTACGCCCGAAAATGTGAACGAATTCCTGGGCGTCCTGAAGTACCGCGAGTTCTGGCTGGAAAAGCACAATGAAGTCGGCCTCGCCACCGGTCTGGCCTGGACCGAAGTGGGCGGCTCGGTGCTGGTCACGGAAGCGGCAATCATGGAGGGCAAAGGCCGGCTGACCCCGACCGGAAAACTTGGCGAAGTCATGCAGGAATCGGCGCAAGCGGCAATGAGTTATGTGCGCTCGCGTACCGCGACCCTAGGCCTGGCTAAGGATTTCTACCGCACCATCGATATTCACGTGCACGTCCCCGAAGGCGCCATCCCGAAGGACGGCCCGTCCGCCGGCATCACCATCTGCACGTCCATCGTCAGCGCTCTCACGCGAATTCCCGTGCGCTGCGACGTGGCCATGACCGGGGAAATCACCCTGCGCGGCAAAGTTCTGCCTATTGGGGGCGTTAAGGAGAAGCTGCTGGCCGCCCACCGAATGGGCTTGCGTACCGTGATACTTCCGAAGGATAATGAAAAGGACCTTGCAGAGATCCCTCAGGAGATTCTCTCCAGCCTCAAGATGCATTTCGTAGAGACAATGGACGAAGTCTTGCAAATTGCACTGGAGAGCCCGATTGTGCCTCTTGAGCACACTGGGGTTGCGCCTGTCGCGGAAGCGTTCAAGTCTGGCGCCGATAAAGATTCGAGTTTGACCAACTAAGCAGCTTTTCCAGGCACGGCCCGCACCCGCGGGTTGACTTTGGGACCAGGCCTGGAGCTGCTACCGGTTGCAGACAGTTTGGTTTGCCCACCCTGGCGGGGGATTCCACCCGCCAGACGGTATACCACCACGCAGTCCATTCCGGAAATGCATAGGGTCAAGGTTCACCATCAACAAACAACTAAAGTCAGGAACTATGGCAAAAGAAACGAGTCCAGAAGCAAATAATCAACCGAGTATCAGCTTGGCTGAACTCAAAGAAAAGAATATTACCGATCTCGCTAAGATCGCCAAGGAATTGAACATTCCCGGCGCCAGCGGATTGCGCAAGCAGGAACTGATCTTCCAGATCCTGCGCGCACAGACCGAGAAAAGCGGCCTGATCTTCTCAGAAGGCGTCCTGGAATGCCTGCCCGACGGCTTTGGCTTCTTGCGCGCCCCGGAATACAACTATCTCCCGGGCCCCGATGACATCTACGTTTCGCCGTCGCAAATCCGCAAGTTCGATTTGCGGACCGGCGATACCGTCTCGGGACAAGTCCGTCCACCGAAGGACGGCGAGCGCTATTTCGCGCTTATCAAAGTGGAAGCCGTCAACTTTGAAGACCCAGAAGTTGCACGCAACAAGATATTCTTCGACAACCTGACGCCTCTCTATCCCCAAGGCCGGTTGAAGATGGAAACCACCAAGGAAAATCTGACCGGACGAGTGCTTGATCTGCTCTGCCCTGTCGGCAAAGGGCAGCGCGGGTTGATCAACGCTCCGCCACGCACCGGCAAGACCATGATGCTGCAGTCCATCGCGAATTCCATTACCGTCAACCATCCAGAAGTAGCGCTGATCGTTCTTCTGATCGATGAGCGCCCGGAAGAGGTTACGGACATGCAGCGCACGGTGAAGGGCGAAGTGATCAGCTCGACATTTGATGAACCGCCGCAACGCCACATTCAGGTAGCGGAAATGGTTTTGGAAAAGGCCAAGCGCCTCGTGGAACACAAGCGCGATGTCGTTGTGCTGCTCGACTCGATCACGCGTCTTGCGCGCGCCTACAACGCCGTCACGCCTCCTTCAGGCAAAGTTCTCTCGGGCGGTATCGACGCCAATGCATTGCAGCGCCCGCGGCGGTTTTTTGCGGCCGCTCGAAACGTGGAAGAAGGCGGGTCGCTCACGATCATCGCCACCGCGCTGATCGACACCGGCAGCCGCATGGACGACGTGATTTTCGAAGAGTTCAAGGGCACCGGTAACATGGAAATCTATCTTGACCGGCGCCTGGCCGATAAGCGCGTCTTTCCGGCCATTGATATTCAGCGCTCCGGCACTCGTAAGGACGAGTTGCTGCTCCCGCCGGATGAGTTGAGCCGCGTGTGGGTGCTGCGTAAGGTGCTCAGCCCGCTATCAACCGTTGAGGCCATGGAGCTACTGCTCAGCCGCCTCACGAAGTCGAAAACGAACGCGGAATTTCTTAGCTCGATGTCCGCTCCTGTCTGAGGAGCATGCTCTCTTAAGGCGTCCCCCTTTCCCTCAGACAAGAAGCTGGCCTGTCCTCCGCCGTGAGGCGGAAGAAGCGTTGTGAATCCGAGGGGCGCATTTATGCACGAAAAATTCATCGCGCGCCAACCCATCCTCGACACCCGTCTGCAGGTATTCGCTTACGAATTGCTCTTCCGGGGCGGCCCACAAAACAGTTTTCAACCGTTTGCCAACGCTGCTTCCAGCGTGATCGCGGACTCCATCACACTTTTCGATCTGGATATGCTCACCGGCCATGCACGCGCATTCGTGAACGTGGACGAAATGGCATTGCGCCTGGGAGCACCGCGCTTGCTGCCTGCGGATCGCATCGTGGTCGAAATCCTGGAAACCGTCCGCCCGACCGAAGAAATCCTTGGCGCGTGCCGCGAACTGCGTTCCGCCGGATACCAACTGGCGCTCGATGATTTTGTGGATTCAGAGGAGATCGCGCCGCTTGTGGAATTCGCCAGCTTCCTGAAGATTGATTTTCAGATGTTCGATGCCCGGACTCGCCGAGCCCTTGCACGGAAATATACGGACAACAATATTGGTCTGCTGGCGGAAAAAGTGGAAACAGAGAGTGAGTTCCGCGAGGCTCGAGAACTGGGCTTTTCTTACTTTCAGGGCTACTTCTTCTGCAAACCGTCCATGGTGGAAACTCGCGAAATTCCCGGCAATAAGACCATCCAGTTGCAACTTCTCGCAGCCGTCGCCGCTCCCGAGCTTCGCTTTGATATCATCGAAAAGCTGCTGAAGCAGGAACCTTCGCTGCTCTATCGGCTGCTCCGTTACCTCAATTCACCCATTCTTGGCTTGCGCTCTGAAGTTCGCAGCGTGCGTCACGCCATGGTGGTGCTTGGTGAAAACGAATTCCGCCGTTGGGGCTCTATTTTCGCCATTATTTCCATGAGCGCCGGCAAATCGCCGGAGTTGATCCGCACGGCTCTTACCCGTGCGTTTTTCTGTGAAGAATTTTCCGCAGCCGCCGGACTCCGCGAAAAAGACTCTAGCCTTTTCTTGATGGGGCTTCTCTCCATCACCGACGCGCTGCTGGACAAACCTATGCGTGAAGTTTTGAAGTCGCTTCCTGTAATTCAGGAAGTGAAAATCGCTCTCTGCGGCGGAACGAACCGCGTTCGCGATGTCTACGAATTGGTCCTGGCTCTGGAACGTGCTGAGTGGATAAGGCTCTCCGACATCGCCGCGCGCATCGGCTGCGATGAAGGGAAAATTCCCGACTGCTACCTTTCCGCACTTCTCCGCGCCACTTCCATCGGCGCTTGACGCCCCCCCAAAAAAATAAGCGGGCGTCCCGACTGGTTCGAGACGCCCGGAAGTCGATCCACGGTTGTGAATCAGGTCAATCCGCGGTTTCTGCTTCCGCCGCGGCTATGTAGTCGACGACCCGCTCCGACCAGCCGTCGATATGCGTCCAGCCGTTGCCGTAGCTTAGCCCGCGCTTGTACGGAGCCACGTTGACAACGTAGGCTTTCGCCGTCCACGCCGGAAGGATCCCGTCGTGCGACTGCTCGTCGGTAATCACAATCAGCCGCTCCAACTTCTTCCAGTCGGGCTGGTTGCTCAGGTGCGTCAGAGCGCGCTCCAGGTACGTGCTTGCGTGCGCCTGCGACTTCACAATCGCATCGCGCAGTGCAAAACCGCGCCGGGACGGAAGCTGCACGCACGAGTCGGAGAAGGTCGCGATGGAAAACTCCTCGGCCTTTTCCCGCAGCAGGATGGCGAGTCCTGCGGCAGCATCCATGCGCGTGGTCTCACTTTTCTTCGAGAGCGCCGCGTTCATGGAACCAGAAACGTCAACGAGCAGTCCTGTCGATCCGGCGAGCTCGGGAAGCCCTGCGACGCCCTTGAGCATCGCGGATTCGAGCGCGTCCTCGACTTTCGGTGCGTAGCGCGCCGCCGTCACAAATCGAAACGGCAGCACGCACGCCACACCTTTGTCGAGCCGCTGACGGATGAGCTTCTGCGAAACTCCCGACGCGATCATCAGCCGCAGGTTGCGCAGCACAGCCATTCCGCCGAGCTTCCCTTCCTCCAGAAGTCGCTCAAACGTCTCCTTCTTGTCCTTCCGAACGGAGAGAGCGACCTCCCAAGTGTCGGGAGAGTCGAGCGAGCCCTCCACAAGCTTCTTCCACGCCGCTGCCTGTTGCTCGTTTTTCGGCTTGGCGTGGCAGAGTAAGAGAACGTCGCGGAGCTTGACCACCGACTCGCGGTTGTACTTCGCTAGTTGGTAGGAGTCAAACTTCGTGAACGCGCGAGCCAGCCCGCGCTTCACTCCAGCCGAAAGCGGTTCTTTCCTCTGCTTCCAATAGAGTGCGACGAACTCGCCCAACTCGTCCGCCCGCTGAATCACGTGCTCGAGCGTTTCGGCAACGAGCGGACCGGTTTCCTTGCGCCGGGCCAGTTCGCGGACCAGGAAGAGCGGCACATGACGCAACTGCATCTTGTCGCGGGCTTCGCGGGCCAGCGCGGCCACGTCTTCCGGCTTATTTTCACGAACGAGCTCGGCGACGCGCGCGGCGATTCCGCTGCCCTTTTCGTAGAACGTGTCTTCCCAGAGCAGGCACGTCAGCACGGCGCGGCGAAGCTCCAGCTTCGGGCCGACCTTCTGCGCTACCGCTCCTTCATGAGTGCGTACGAGAAACACGCGCTTCCACACATGCATTTTTGTCATTTGTGGTGCTCCTCCCTTCTGCGAACGCCTGTACTCCCGGCCTTTCACGCAGGAATACAGACGCCGCGGTTAGTCGAGAAACGCCAGATAGCGAAGTGCACTCGAGCGATTCTCTGTGTTCATAAGTGCGCGATGCCAGCCGTTAAGAGTCATGGTCCCGTGATCGGGGTGACGAACTTCCCCGCGCACATAGACGGCCGCATCCCGCTTCATCATCGTGAAACCGAGCGTGCGCTCACGTTCCGGTAACCGCTTGTATTCCTCGGCAGAAATGCCCAGGGGATACTTCCCGGAGGCGTACACCGTTTCTCCGCCGGAGCGATAGCACTGCTTGACGATGTGTGCCTTACTGCCATTCCCGCGAGAGAGCGGCTCATTCCGAAGAATGTGCAAGGAATCAGCCCCAACGTGCGGCTCAGAAAGAAAAAACCATTCTCCCTGGCGCACGTAGGCTGCATTCCTTCGCCGGAAACTCTCCTTGCGGCCCAGCGCCTGCTCGCGCGTGCGGACTTCTTTTGGCTTGAGCGCAATCTTGGCTCCGATGACGGTGTTGACTGGTTCGTTTTCTGGAATTGCTGCCACGAACCAGTGCTTTTCGTCACGGCCGCACAAGAATTTCTGCTTGGCCCAAAAGCTCGCCCTGCACGTCAAATTGGCGACTGAGCAAGACGCGATGCTTTTTCTCGAGGTTGCAAGTTCAGGACGTCGATCTCCTGCCTGCTTCCGGGCGCTGTACGGATCTCGAAAAACTCGCCTGCCTTGTCACGACGAATGTCGATGACAATTTGCGGCGGTTGTTCCGTAGATCGCTGCCTATTCCAGCGCACTCGAAAAGGCGCAGCTGCGGCTTCGATTACCTTCACTCGTGCACCCATCCGGGAAAAGAACCGATCTAAATTACTGCCCACTGTTTTTTCCTTTCTAAGACTGCCTGAGGCAGTCGGAATTGTGCTTTAGCGCAAATAGAAAGCTTTGCGCCTGGAACCGCTGTTTACTGCGCCGAACTTCATTCTTCGTTACTGACCGCTTCATGACTGCCTCCTTGCGCTGCTTCCGCAAATGCAAGCTGCGAAAGTCGCTGGACGGGAGCATCCGGTCAGGGACAATTGGGTGCTCCATCCACTGGGCTACTGGCCCCAACCGGACCAGCTGGGCTTCGAGCCTTCGTTTGCCTTTCGCCAAATTCTGCGACGCAATTCTTTGCGTCGACAATTTCAAACCGGGAGGAATAAATGAGCACAGCTACGGGGCTGACGGCCCCGTTATCGTAGTCAGCGAAGTATCTCTGCTCTGCACCATCCCGGTGTCTTCTGCGGCGGGAACTCTCGGCCCGAGTGTTTTGCCATTTGCTCTGCCGTTGAGCTACAGCAGCTTTCGCCGCTGGCGGAATTTGAACCCGCATGCGGTGATGCGATGTAACTCGCACCTACACCACGCCGCAAACTTTGGAATTTCGGACACACCTCCAGCGCACGCTCCGCACTCCGTCTTTCATGGCCAATGACAATCTCTCGAAGAAATTAGATCCGGGAGGAATCAGCGTTCACGGTATATCCGGGATTCGAACCCCAGCCTTGCGGCTTCTGCCGATGAAGTAACCGTGAACTTCGCCATCCCGGGAAACACTTCCCCCGAAGTGGATTGTTTTGGATCGAAATGACTTAAGCGGGATTCGTTAAAGTCGCGTGAAAATGCAGACCACGAGACTCATTCGCCTTGTCATCAGATCATCGTGACTTGGTTTTTCTGGTCCCATCGTCTGCTCTCCACGCTCAGCGAAGCTCTGCACCGAAAAATCAGCAGAAAATACTGAGGTATCTGCAAAGTAAACGGAGACGAAAAATCTGTCAAGCACTAATTTTAAAAAATCACGTTTTTGGCTTGTTTTGGGCGGTAAGTTGTTACTTTTCAGGTACCTAAAGGTTTGAAGGAATTCAGTGCGCCTGTGCTGCCGACCGTCTCCCGAGCCAAGCGTCCATGTGCGCTTCCAAAATGTCGAGCGGCATCGCGCCCTCTTCCAGAACGGCATCATGAAAAGAGCGAATAGCAAATTCATTGCCCAGAGTTTTTTCCGCGCGCGTACGCAGCTCGCGAATCTTCAACTGCCCTAGCTTGTACGCCAGTGCTTGTCCGGGCCACACAATGTATCGATCCACTTCCACGGTAATGTCCTGATCCGTCTTCCCGGTATTCTCTCGAAAAAAGTCAATCGCCTGTTGGCGGGTCCAGCCTTTTGAGTGCATCCCCGTATCGACAACCAGTCGCACGGCGCGCCACATTTCGTAGCTGAGCTGCCCGAATTTCGAGTAAGGGTCTTTGTACATCCCCAAATCCTCGCCCAAACTTTCCGCGTAGAGCGCCCAACCTTCCACGAATGCGGAGTAGCCAATGTGCCGGCGGAATTCTGGAACGTTTTCCATTTCTTGCGCCAGGGAAATCTGCAGATGATGACCGGGGACGGATTCGTGCAGGGACAGCGCCTCCATTTCCCACTTCGGCCGCGCCGCCAGATTATAGGTATTCACGAAATAGGTTCCTGGCCGCCCCGCCGATGGCGCGCCTGGTTGGTAATATGCCGTGGTCTGCGACGGCGCCTTGAATGCCGGGATCGGAGTCACTCCATACGGCAATCGAGGCAGCTTTCCAAATTCGTGCGCCAGTTCAGGATCGATTTTCTTCACGATGATTCGGTAGGCATTCACCAGGTCGTCGGGTTGCGTATAATAAAATTGCGGATCAGTCCGCAGAAACTCCGTGAACGCGTGGAAGTTTCCCTGGAATCCCGTGGACTGGATGACCTTGTCCATCTCGCCGCGGATTCGTTTTATCTCGGCAAGCCCAATTTCGTGTATTTGTTCTGGTGTCAGGTGCGTAGTAGTTTGCCAGCGAACATGAAACGCGTAGGCTGCCGCTCCATCCGGCAGAGCACTCGCTGTAATGTTCTCGCGGCAGGCAGGAATATACGTAGCAACGAGATAGTTGTTCAGCTTTTGGAACGCCGGCACAATGCTGTTGGCGTAGATTTGTTTCGCGCGATCCGTAAGCCGGTTACGTTCCGCTGCTGTAAAGTTGGGCGGAAACTCCGTGAGTGGCTCGAGCAGCGCACTTTTCAGTGGATCCGCAGGAATCAAGTCCGTGATCTGTTTCGGGACATCGCGCATCGTGATTTTTGGCGGCGTATAACCGCGCTTCAATCCCTCTTGCAGATTTCCCGACGTCTGGTCGACGACGGCGGGAAGCGCCTCCAGCCGCGCAATGATGTCTTCGTAGTCGGAAGGCTTTTGGTAGGGCATGGTCGCCAACGTTTCCGCCGCGCCCTGTTGTATGCCACCCATCTGATTCACCGGCATCCACCGATTCGCCGGGGTCACGCCGCGAAACGGCATGGGATCGTCGCCAAACGGCAGCCCCTGCACCGCCGTTTCCAGAAGCTCGTGATAAAGATCGAAATTCAATTGTTCGCTGGAGGGCAACGACCCCCGATTGAATTGTTGCAGTGTCGCCAGGCTTGCCCGCAAATGTTTTACTCGTGCATCAAAGCCTGCAGGCGATTCGTCAGTCCAACGCCGGCTTTGTCCAGGGAAGCCGACCGCGGTCGCCATCTCCGGGTAGTCCTGCATCCAGCGTTTCCAGTCCTCGGCGAGAAAAGCACGGAAGCGTTGTGCGGACTCCGTCTGATCTGCCGTGCCGCTTTGTGCCACAACCAATAGAGGCAGTAACAAATGGATCGGCAATAGCGAAAGCGCCATCGCGGCGAGACTGCGAATCATGCAATCCTCCCGGAAGGCAAGACAATTTCTTTTTCCTGTTCGTGAGCCAGAAAGACGACGAGCCGTGCGGTTTCCTCGATTCCCATCGCGGTATTGTCAACGAGCACGGCATCAGCGGCGCGAACCAGTGGAGACACCTTGCGTTCCCGGTCGCGCTTGTCCCGCTCGCGCACTTCTTCGAGCACTTCCGCGATTGTCATCACCTCGCCCTTTTCCTGGTGCTCTTTCCAGCGCCGCTCCGCACGTGTCTCCGGTGACGCATCGAGAAAAATCTTAAGCTCGGCGTCGGGAAAAACAACGGTGCCAATGTCCCGCCCTTCCATCACCACTCCACCACCCCGCCCGGCCCGCTGTTGCTCGGAAACAAGAACTCGCCGCACTCCGGCGATGGTCGCGAGGCGTGAAGCCGCTTGCGCCACGGCCGCTGAGCGGATTTCATAGGTCTCTTCCGAGCCGTCCAGGAAAACGCGGTTCTTCAATCCTTCGGCTTCCTGCTCCGGCGTTGGTGATTTCAACTCGATGTGCGTCTCGCGAGTGAGCGCTGTTAACTCCGCCTCATGGTCCAAAGAAATGTTGTGCCGCAGGGCCTTCAGCGCGACAGCACGATACATTGCGCCACTATCGAGGTAGAGATAGCCAAGCAATGCCGCGACCCCCCGTGCGACGGTGCTCTTGCCCGATCCGGCGGGCCCGTCGATCGCAATCGTCAGTCGTGTGGCCATGATTTGCGGTTCCTGATTGCCGATACCCGTGAGGTAGCGCCGGGATGACTGCTCTAAAAGCCCATGATGTTGTAGCCGCAATCGACGTAAATCGTCTCACCGGTGATACCGGAGGCCGCGTCGGACAACAGGAAGGCCGCTGTTCCGCCGACTTCCGCCGGATTCACATTCCGCTTTAATGGCGCGCGCTCCGCGTGCGCTTTCAACATTTCGCCGAGTTGTGAAACGCCTCGCGCGGCCAGCGTCTTGATTGGACCGGCGGAAATCGCATTCACGCGAATCCCCTTGGCGCCAAGGTCGTTGCTCAGATATCGTACCGTGGCCTCCAGTGCGGCTTTGGCAACGCCCATCACGTTGTACTTCGGTACCACCTTCTCGGCTCCGTAGTACGTCAACGTTACGATGCCGCCACCGGTGGTCATCAGCGGCGCAGCAGCGCGCGCTACCGCAATCAACGAGTACACGCTGACATCATGCGCAATGCGAAAACCCTCGCGCGATGTGTTCACAAATTCGCCCTTCATATCTTCCGCGGGTGCGAATGCCACGCTGTGCACGACGCCATGCAACACTCCATGCTTGCTCTTCAATTCGTCAAATAGTTTCGCAATTTGCTCGTCAAACGACACATCGCACATGAATCCTTCCGCGCCGGGCAATTCCGTCACCAGATCTTTGGCTTCCTGGGCCATGCGCTCATTCTGGTACGTAATGGCCAGCCGCCAACCCGCTTCGCTCAGCTTTTGCGCAATGGCCCACGCTATGCTGCGCTTGTTGGCCAGTCCAAATATCACCGCGGTCTTCTGTGTCTCGTTCACGACCACCTCGTTTTTTGAATTCTTGGTTCTGATCGCTGACTACTGATATCTGATATCAGCAATCAAAGATCGGGAGTCAGCAATTACGCAACCCATTGGAATGAATCCCACGCAGTCTATCAGCACTCGCTTGCCACTCGCCAGCTTTGCGCGTCTTCACCTAGCGCTATTTTCAAATTCTGTGGAACGCCCGTTCAATCTCTCGCACCGAATAACGCAGCACCACCGGCCGCCCATGCGGGCAACTCATCGGGCAGTCGGTCTTGGCCAGCGCGCCCAACAGCCATTCCATTTTCGTATTGTCCAGCGGCATATTCACTTTGATGGCCGCGTGGCATGCGGTCGAAGCCGCAATCTTGGATTGCAACGTGTCGATCGAAATCGCAGCGTGCTCGCGCTCAATGCCGTCGAGGATTTCCGTCAACAGGTGTTCCGCGTCAGCGGCGGCGATCTCCGCGGGCACCGATTGAATGGCCAGGCTTTTCGGGCCCATCGGTTCCACTTCGAATCCGTTTGCCGCCAACTCTTCCGCGATCTTTTCGTAGGTCACCAGCTGCCGCGGCGCTAGCTCAATCACCATCGGCATCAGCATCCGCTGCGATTCCACTTTGCCAGCCCGGCGCGCTTCCAGGTGTTGCTCGAACAGAACTCGTTCGTGCGCCACGTGCTGATCGATGATCCATAGCCCTTCGCCATTCACCGCCACAATGAAGCTGGCGCTGACCTGGCCCAACGGTTTCAGGTCCGCGATTTGATCTGGGCGCGGGAGCGCTGCCGGGGTTTCCTCGCTGGCCCTCGCGAAATTCTCTGCCCAGTTGATCGTGGACCGGTCAATTCCCTGCCCTGCACCCGGAGCAAGCGAAGTGCCAGCTTCAAAAGGAAACCGCTGTGGCACAGGCTGCAACGGAGCCGGTGTCAAGTCAAATCCAGCGCCGGAAGCGTAACCCGATCCCACTCCTGAACCCACGCCCAGTTCTTCCAACGGAGGAATTACCGCGCGCGGCACTCCTGAATTTGCATTGGAGCCTGCGAAGCCCCCAGAAAAGGTTGCAGGAGGCGCGACGAGATTCGGCGCACTGGTTGCCGCCACAGTCGCAAAACTCGCGATTGGCCGAGCGCTCATCAGCGCCTGCCGAATTGCATCACGCGTGAAATCGTGCACAAATTGCGCACGCCGGAAGCGCACCTCGATCTTCGCCGGGTGCACGTTCACGTCCACCTCCTCATACGGCATCTCCAAAAACAGCAGCGTCGCCGGAAAGACCGTTGGTGGCAGGATGTTGCGATATGCCTCGTGTATCGCGTGGAGAATCAGCCGGTCTCGCACCAGCCGCCGGTTCACGAACACATAGATGCCGTTGCGATTGGGCCGCTGAATTTCCGGGCGCGACGTGAACCCCGTCACCGTTAGTGTGACCGCTGCTTCGCCCGCTTCCATTTCCGGTTCAGTGATGGCGGCGCGAAAGGGCGCGGAAGTTGCGGGTATTTCTACCAGTTCATCCAATGCCTGGCGGCCAAAAAGCTGATAAACGCGGTCCGCGAGTTTTTCTGCCGGCGGGCAATTGACGATTTCCTGCGTCGGCGTCGTCAGAGTGAATTGTTTCCTCGGATTCGCCAGCGCGTAGTGCGTCACCAAAGATGCGATGTGTCCAAGCTCCGTCGTGTCTGACTTCAGGAATTTCCGGCGCGCCGGCATGCAATAAAACAAATCCGCGACGCTGATGGTCGTCCCCGCCGGCAGTCCGGCAGGCTTCACGCCAACCAGCTTTCCTCCCGCAAACTCCACGCGCGTGCCTTCTGCTTCGTTGCCATCGCGGGTTTCCAGCAAAAGCCGCGCCACAGCCGCGATCGACGGCAGCGCCTCTCCGCGAAAGCCCAGCGTGGCGATCGATAGCAAATCATCCGCCGTGCGCAGCTTACTCGTCGCGTGCCGCTCGAACGCCAGCAGCGCATCGTCGTGCGCCATGCCATGCCCGTCGTCGATCACGCGAATCATGCGCTTGCCGCCCATCTCGGTCTCGATGCGCACGGAAGTGGCGCCGGCATCCAACGCATTCTCAAGCAACTCCTTCACCACCGAAGCCGGGCGCTCCACCACCTCTCCCGCGGCGATTTTATTCGCCACCGCCTCCGGCAATATGCGTATGCGGTTCATGAGCCCTTGATCTGGATTCCCAGCTGGTCGAGCTGAAGCCGGTCCACTTCTGAAGGCGACTCGGCCATCAGATCCACCGCTGCCGTGGTCTTCGCGAACGCGATCACTTCGCGGATGGACTTCTCTCCCGTTAGCAGCATCACTACGCGATCCAGCCCTAACGCGATCCCGCCGTGCGGTGGCGTGCCATACGTCAGCGCATCCAGGAAGAACCCAAAGCGACGGCGCAATTGCTCTTGCGACAATCCGAGCGCCTTGAACAGTCTTTCCTGAATATCCTGCCGGTGAATTCGGATGCTGCCCGATCCAAGTTCCACGCCATTCAGCACCAGGTCGTAGCCCTTCGATCGCACTTCCCACGGCGCCGTCTCCAACTTTTCCAAATCTTCATCGACAATCCCGGTGAACGGGTGCTGCGCGCTCACCCAGGTCTTGTCCGCTTCGCTCCATTCGAACAAGGGAAAGCCCGTCAGCCAAAGGAATTTCATTTGCGTTTTGTCGATCTGACCGAGCGCTTCGCCGAGTTGTATACGCAACTGACCCGCCACCAATGCAGCCGTTTCGGCGCCCTTGATCTGTTCCCTCGCGGAAAGGGCAACGACTAGATCGCCCGTCTTCGCCCCACAGATTTCCGCGAGCTTCTTGACGTTTTCCGCCCCAATCAACTTCTCGACGGTCGACGTCGTTCCCTCGGCCGCCAGCTTCACGAAATACGCTCCCCGCGCGCCGGCCCCCTTGGCCTTCTCCGTCAATTCATCCAACTGCTTGCGCGAGTAGCTCGCCGCACCAGGCGCAGCGAACGCAAACACACTGCCTTCGATCTGCAGCTTCTGCTTGGCTTCGTCAGGAAAGGCTTCCGTCACCTCGTGAAGTTCCATGCCAAATCGCACGTCCGGCTTGTCACTGCCATACTTGCGGATCGCGTCCTGGTGCAGTATACGGGGGAACGGCGCCTCTGCTTTGATCCCCGCCACCGCGCACGCTCGCACCATCACGTTTTCGATCACGCTGAAAATATCTTCTTGCCGCGGAAACGACATCTCCAGGTCCAACTGCGTGAATTCCGGCTGCCGGTCAGCGCGCAGGTCTTCGTCGCGAAAGCACTTAACGATCTGGAAGTAGCGATCCATCCCGCCAATCATGAGAATCTGCTTGAAAATTTGCGGCGACTGCGGCAGCGCGTAAAACTGCCCGTGATGCACGCGGCTGGGCACCAGGTAGTCGCGCGCACCCTCCGGCGTCGACCGCGTCAGCATCGGCGTTTCCACTTCGATGAACCCCATTTCGTCCATTACTTTGCGGATTTCCAGAATGATCTTGTGGCGCAAGGCCAGGTTGCGGTGCGGCTTCGGCCGACGCAAATCCAGATAGCGGAATCGGAGGCGCGTCTCTTCCGTCGCGTTGATTTCGTCCTCCACGGGAAATGGCGGCGTCTTTGCAGTGTTCAGGATGTGCAGTTTCGAAGCGGCCAACTCCACCTCGCCCGTCGCGATTTCCGGATTTGCCTTGCCGCGTTGCAAGACTTTGCCTTCCACGGCCACAACGAATTCGCTGCGCACCTGCTCCGCCTTCGCATGCGCTTCGGGCTGGGTCTCTTTGTTAAACACCACTTGCACAATTCCCGTGCGGTCGCGCACATCCAGAAACAGCAAATTCCCCAGGTCGCGCCGCCGGTGTACCCAGCCCATGATCGTGGCATCGCGGCCGGCGTCGCCAGCGCGCAGCGCCCCGCAGTAATGTGTTCGTTTCAGACTGCCGAGAAAGTCCAACACGATGATTCATTCCTCACTTTTTCTAACCTGTCGCCCTGAGGGCACCCGATGAGGGTGCACCGAGGGCCTCAACCGCTGCTAAGCCTGGGCGATCTTAGGTGATCCTTCGCTTCGCTCAGGATGACAACGCCTTTGCCTTCTTCAAAAACTCCAACAATTCCGCTTCCGTAAATTTCGCCTGCGTTCCATCTGCGAGCGTCTTCAGAGTCCACTGACCCGACGCGGCTTCGTCTTCGCCCAGAATCAGCGCGTAGCGTGATCCAATCCTGTCCGCCTGGCCCAACGCTTTTCCAAATTTCTGCTCGACCGGTGGCAATTCCACGCGAAAGCCGGCTGCGCGCAACGTCTTCGCCGCATGGATCGCGGTCGCGAGCGTCTTTGCTCCCATCCACGCAATGTAGACGTCGCGCCCCTTCGCTACGTCGCCTTCCCCTGCTTCCAGTAGAGACAGGATCAGGCGGTCTTCGCCAATCGCAAAGCCAATTCCCTTCGTCGGCTGGCCGCCAAGGAGTTCGACCAGTCCATCATACCGCCCGCCGCCACACACCGCATTCTGCGAGCCTAGCCCCTGCGCCGTAATCTCAAAAGTTGTCCGCATGTAATAGTCCAGCCCGCGAACCAGCCGCCAATTTTCTTTGTAGCCCACGCCGCGCAGTCCCAATTGCCGCTTCACTTCGTCGTATTGCTTCGCGCAGTCCGCGCACAAGTGTTCGCTGATCCGAGGCAGCTTCGCGATGATCTCCTGCTCCGCCTCAAGCTTTGAATCCAGCACGCGCAGCGGGTTGGTGTCGATCCGCCGCTGGCTGTCCGGTCCCAGCCTGTCTTTCACCTTGAGCAGTTCCGCGCGCAGCGCCTCGACGTACTTCGGCCGGCACTCGCGGCACCCAATGGAATTAATCTCCAGCTGCACACCTTGTAGTTCCAACCGCGCGAAGAACTCCATCACCATCTCGATCACTTCCGCGTCGGTGGCGGCATCCTTGAAAATATCCTTTGCGCCACCCTGACCGGGCTGAATACTCTCCAATACTTCAGCACCAATCTGGTAGAACTGCCGGTATCGCCCCTTCTGCGGCCGCTCCCGCCGAAACATCGGCCCTATGTAGTACCGCTTCACCGGCTGTGGCAGCGCGTGCATCCCATGCTCGATGTACGCACGACACACTGAAGCCGTCGCTTCGGGGCGCAAACTCACGGAGGTCTCGTCGCGATCCTCAAACGAGTACATCTCCTTCGACACAATGTCCGTCTCGCCACCGACAGCCCGCGCAAACAATTCCGTGGACTCAAAAATCGGCGGGCGAATCTCTCCGAATCCGTAGGTACCAAATACTTCGCGCGCGGTCTGTTCCACCCGGTTCCACAACTCCGTCTCCGGCGGGAGCAGATCGCGCGTACCCTTAATTGCCTGGAATTTTCGTTTTTCCGCCATGGGGAGTGCCGGCCAAACGGCTCAGCCTTTGTAATTGCTCCAATCTACGTTCTCGCCCCGCTCCGTCGCTTCGGCGCGATAGATGTCTTTGTATCCGGCATAGCGCGTGGCATACATCCCAATCGTCTCGATATCCTGCTGCGTTAGTTCCCGCTTCACTTTGCCCGGCGAGCCCATTACCAAACTCCCCGGAGGAATTACGGTCCGCTCCGTAATCAACGTGCCCGCCGCGATGATGCTGTTCGTCCCGATCACCGCGCCATTCAAAATGGTGCAGCGCATTCCAATCAAAACATGCGACTCAATGGTGCAGCCATGCAAGGTCACCGAGTGCCCCACAGTTACCTCGTCTTCCAGCACCAGCGGATACTGATCCTTCATCACGTGCAGCACGCAGCCGTCCTGAATATTGGAGCGCTTGCCGATGCGGATGTAGTGCACGTCACCGCGCGCCACGCACATGGGCCAGACGCTCGCGTCCTCGCCGATCACCACGTCACCGATAATCACCGAGGCGCGGTCGATATACGCCGAAGGCGCAATCTGTGGCCACTTGCTGCGATACGCGCGAATATCCGGTCGCGCACTCATAAGGCCCTTCGAAAGCTCGTAAGTGATTGCTGGTCAACAATATAGACTGCCCTACGTTGCCTGCCAGCACGCACTGAGTCTTTCAAGATAGCACTCGCTTCACCCTACTGACAAGGAAACGCGCGCTCAGCCGCGCTCAGCCCCAGCGCTTGATTTTTGGCCAGGCTTTTTCCAAATCGCCGAATTTTGGGCGCCGACACAAATAAACATCGAAGTGCTGATAGGGCATCGACAAGGGGTGCGTCACGGTTCCAGCTAACTCCACGCTTTCAAATAACTCGCGCAGCCGATCGGGACGGTCGCCCATTACGATCAAGCACTCTCCCGTGTAGCCGTGCGGTCCCCAGTAAAAATAGTTCTGATGGCCGGAAATGGCCGGGGGCAATCCCATTTTTGCGCCGAAGAAATCGATGGCGCCGGCCTGCCCGTAGTTTTGCCCAAATATCCCACACGTCTTCTGTTGTTCGGGCGGAAGCTTGTGATACGCATCGGCTACCACCTGCGCCATTTCCTTCCAGCCAAATTGATCGGCGTAAATTTGCGGCAACGGGCCCATCTCATGGTTCTCCAGGCGCACCGGAGCAAGATGCATGAACTTGGAGTACGCAATGTATTGATCCACGGTCAGCATCGGAAAATATGCGAAGGGCGCAAGGACCAGGCCAGTCACCACGAGCAGCGAGACATATGCAGGTCTCAGCCAGCGGCCGCTCCGCAACCGGGTGAACCAGCGCTCGAACACCAGTCCTCCCGCGGCAAACAGCATGGGATAGGCGGGTGCCGGGTAATACATTCGTCCGTGCATCGTCAGCATGCAAATCATCAGCACAACGTAGGCGATGCCGAGCACGCGCCAGCCCTTGCCGTCGCGATCGCGCAGCAGCTCAAACAGACCGGCGATCCACACGGGCGCGGCCAGCGGATGCAGAATGAACGCCTGCACCAACAGGAACATGCCTGGTCCCATTTCCGTGTTTCGGCCGCTCTGCTGCACGTTTCGCAGCAGTTCGACGGTAGGAAAGTGACGTTCAATTTCCCAAAGTAGGTTCGGCAGAAAAATCAGGAACGCGATCAGGCCGCCCAGCCAAATCCACGGCTTCGTGAACTGCTTCCTTTGCGAAGTGAGCAGCAAGCCAACGAAGAGACCAAAGCCAAAGATCAACATGGAATGCTTGTTCAGCAATCCAACGCCGCAAATCGCGCCAAACACAAGCCAGAGCCTTTGGCTTGCGCCATTGAAAATCTTCAGGACAACCACAGCCGCGCCCATCCAGAAAAGCGGCTCGAATACGTTCATGGTCAACAGTGAATCGAGTCCCAGGTAAATCGGCGCAACGGCTACGCAGACGCAGGCCAGCGCGATGCCAAATCGCCGGGAACCTAGTTCGCGCGCGATCAAGCCCGTCAGTAAGACGCGCAACCCCGCCGCCACCGCAGGCAGGAAATGCAGCGCCGAGAGCGAATCTCCCAGCGTCACTCGTTCCAGCCAGGTAATCACCGCGATCAACGGCGGCTGGTCCACGTATCCCCACGCCAGGTGATGGCTGCAAGCGAGGTAATACAACTCGTCCACAAAATAGCCATAGCGACCGCTCACCAGCATGTGCGCGACGAACACCAAAAAAGACAGCCCGCCCAAAAGTGCCCAAACTTCTGGACGGGCGTCTCGGGTGCGTTCGGGAGGATTGGATTCGACCGGTACGGATCCAGTCATAGAAACGCCCTCATTTCTTGGAACGTCCAAAATCGCAGGAAAGTTCCGCAGAGAATCAGGAGCGAACGGGAAAATCGATCAGAATTGAGCGCTATTATAAAAACGAGACCGTCGTTCAGTCGATCTGGACGGTCGGCCCGCTGGACGTGGCGCCAACTTCGGCCAGCCGCGTGGCCACCGCTTTCGCCACTCGGTACAAACTCTGCGCCGCGGGAGCCGCTTGGCCCTGCGCCGCAACGGGCTTCCCGGTGTCGCCGCCAATGCGGATGCGCGGATCAATTTCCACCTCACCCAGCAGCGGTACGCCGTATTCGATAGCGGTCCTCGCTCCTTCGCCGTGACCAAAAATATCCACTGGTTTGCCGCAATGCGGGCAACTGAACGTGCTCATATTTTCCACCACGCCCAGCACTTCCACGTTCACCTGGCGGAACATTTCGATGGCCTTGCGCACATCCGCCAGCGCCACGGTCGACGGCGTCGTCACCACCACAGCTCCGGTCACCGCAACAGTTTGAATCAGCGTCAACTGCACGTCGCCGGTGCCCGGCGGCAAATCGATCACCAGGTAGTCGAGTTCGCCCCACTCCACGTTGCGCAGAAACTGTGTAATCACGCTGTGCAACATCGGGCCGCGCCAGATCACCGGCTTGTCTCCCGGATTCAGCAGGCCCATGGAAATCATTTTTAAGCCCTGTGCGTCCACGGGAATAATGCGCTGTTGCCCCACCGCCATCGGCTCGGTCGTAGAGCCCAGCATGATCGGCACATTTGGTCCGTAGACGTCGGCATCCAGCAATCCAACTTTGTGCCCAAGCTTTACTAGCGCCAACGCCAGATTCACTGCGACCGTGGTCTTCCCCACTCCACCTTTTCCGCTGGCGACCGCAATAAGGTTCTTCACTCCCGGAATTGGCTGGCGTTCCGGCATTTGTCCTGGCTTCGTGCCTGGCGGCATGGTTGAATCCTTCCCCGTGCAGAGTCGTTAGCCACACTTATCTGGCGTTCTTGATTTTCCTTGCTTCTTTGCTTCATCACTTCTTCTAGGAATTCGCTCCGTGGCACTTCTTGTACTTCTTTCCTGAGCCACAAGGGCAAGGATCATTGCGCCCCACTTTTGCGCCGGCGCGGACCGGCTTCGGGGCTTCTGTCTGGCCAGCGCCTGTCTGATACTGCAAATCGCGTTGCTGCCGTTCCTGCCGCCGCTCCAGGGCACGCGCAAAATCCGGCAATCGTTGAGGAGCCGCTTCCTCGGCACGCGCCGCAGCGCTCGCCGCAGCCGCAATCGCCGTGGAGGGACGCGGCCGCGGAGGCTCAGGCTGAGGCGCTCTCGGCTGCGCAGGCTGCGCTTCCTGCTGAATCTGCACGTGGAAGAGGTAGCGCACCGTTTCATTGTCGATGCGCGCCATCATATCTTCAAACAGGATGAACGCTTCTTTCTTGAATTCTACCAGCGGATCTTTTTGCCCGTAGCCGCGCAGCCCGATTCCTTCCTTCAAGTGGTCCAGCGAGAGCAGGTGGTCTTTCCACTGCGAATCGACCACGTCCAGAATAATTCGCCGCTCCAACCATCGCAGCAGGTCCGGGCTGAACTGTTTTTCCTTCTCTGCGTAACGCTCCGCCACGGCGTTCGCAATCGCGTCCGAAAGCTCTTCGTGATTCAGAGCGGCGGGATCCGCGCCCGCAGCCTTTGCGTCGATGCCAAACTGGCTGTGCACCTCCGCCAGGAATTGCGCCGTGTTCCACTGCCCCGGATGCTGCTCCTTGGGGCAATAGGTGTTCACCAACTCGCGGGCGACGTCTTCCGCAATCCCCAGCACGTAGTCTCGCTGGTCTTTGCCTTCCAGCGCAGAGCGGCGAATGGCGTAGATCGTCTCGCGCTGCTTGTTCATTACGTCGTCGTATTCCAACAAATGTTTGCGCGCGTCGAAGTTTTGCGCTTCCACGGACTTTTGCGCATTCTCAATGCGGCTGGAGATCATCCCCGACTCGATGGGCACGCCTTCCGTCATCCCGAGGCGAAACATCAATTGCTTCACGCGCTCGCCGCCGAAAATGCGCATCAAGTCGTCTTCCAACGAAAGGAAGAAACGCGAGGAACCGGGGTCGCCCTGGCGCCCGGCGCGGCCACGCAACTGGTTGTCAATGCGCCGTGCTTCGTGCCGTTCCGTTCCCAATATGTGCAACCCGCCCAGCGCCACCACTTCGTCGTGCTCGGCTTTGCACTGCTGCGCAAACTGCTCGTACATCGGCGCCCACTGATCCTGCGGCACCTGAAAGATTTTCCCCTCGTGCTGGAACAGCACCATCGGCACGGTTGGCTGAATGCCTGCGCCGTCAGAGCTTTCCGCCGCAATCACCGCGGGAGCCGCCGCATAGGGTAACGCCAGCTTGTTCTTCAAGAAATACTCGCGCGTCATGGCTTCGGGATTACCGCCGAGCAGAATGTCTGTGCCGCGGCCCGCCATGTTCGTTGCCACCGTGACCGCACCCTTGCGGCCTGCCTGCGCCACAATGCGCGATTCACGCTCGTGCTGCTTCGCGTTCAATACCTGATGCGGGATCGCTGATTTCTTCAGCAGTTCCGCAATCGTTTCCGATTTCTCAATCGAGATGGTGCCCACCAGCACCGGCTGGCCGCGTTCGTGATACTGCCGGATCCCATTTGCCAGGCTATTGTCTTCCTGCAGGATGCCGTTCACCACCGCTTCGAACTTCTCTTTTTCCGTGCGGTACACCACGTCGCGATTCTCAATGCGAATCAGCGTGCGGTTCGTCGGCACCACCACGACATCCAGGTTGTAGATCTTACCGAACTCCGCCGCTTCCGTTTCCGCCGTACCGGTCATGCCGGACAACTTCTTGTACATGCGGAAATAATTCTGGAAAGTAATCGTCGCTAGGGTTTGATTTTCGCGCTCGATCTTCACCCCTTCTTTTGCTTCCACGGCCTGGTGCAGTCCGTCGGACCAGCGGCGTCCTGGCATTTGGCGCCCGGTGAACTCGTCGACGATGATTACTTCACCATCTTTCACCACATAGTCGACATCCAACTTGTACAGCGAGTGCGCGCGTAACGCTTGGTACACGTGGTGCATCTGCTCCACGTTGGCGATATCGGAAAGGTTGGTGATTCCCAGCAAGCGCTCGCACTTATTGAAGCCTTCTTCCGTCAGCGTGGTTGTGCGATGCTTTTCGTCCAGCGTGAAATCGATGTCCTTGATCAGTTTGGGAATGATCTTGTCGATTTTGAAATACTTGTCGGTGGACTCTTCGGAAGGCCCGGAAATAATCAGTGGCGTTCTGGCCTCGTCGATCAGGATCGAGTCGACTTCATCGACGATCGCGAACTGGTGCCCGCGTTGCACACAGCTCGCCAAGTCGTACTTCATATTGTCGCGCAGGTAATCGAAGCCAAACTCGTTATTGGTTCCGTAGGTCAGGTCAGCCGCATATGCCGCGCGGCGCTGCTCGTCGTCCAGATCATGCACGATCACGCCGACGGTCAATCCCAGCGCTTTATACAGCGGGCTCATCCACTCCGCGTCGCGCCGGGCCAGGTAGTCGTTCACCGTCACCAGGTGAACGCCGCGGCCAGCCAATGCATTTAACGCCGCAGCAAGGGTTGCCACGAGCGTTTTTCCTTCGCCCGTCTTCATTTCCGCGATTTTGCCGTCGTTCAGCACCATTCCGCCGATTAACTGCACGTCGAAGTGCCGCATCCTCAGGAAGCGACGCCCTGCTTCGCGCACCAGGGCAAACGCCGGCACCGTTACTGGCCCTAGCGCTTTCTGCAATTCTTCCTTGTAGGAAGGCTCCGCTGGATCCGCGTCCTTCAACTGCTCCTGCACTTGCGTCCTGAGCGCCGAGAAGCGCTCCTTCAACTGCTCGTCGCTCAGCGCTTGGACTTCGGCTTCTTGCGCATTGATTGCCGCAATGATTGGCTGGAGCTTCTTGATGTCGCGTTCGTGCTTCGTTCCGATAAATCGGGCTACGACGCGGTCGAGTATTTGTGCTGCTTCCATGGAGGTTCGCCGTCTCCTGACGGGAATGCGTGAATTTCCGCGCTTGCACAAGCCGGTAAGGCCGGGCTGCTACAAACACTTCATTGTAACTGGTTAGATGCGCCGCCGCCAAGATTCGCCACTCGCACGCCCCGCGCAGATGGCGCAATCAGAGACTTCGATCGGCCGGCCCGCGAAACAGCCGTCAGGGCGGTGCGCTGGGAATGACCGTCTGCATCGCCACCGGACTCGGTACGCAGCGCAAGCAATATAATCAAGCGACCTCCAGGAAGGACGCTGAAAGAACCTTCCGTGAACGCAAGGGCAACATCCTGTCCCAACTCTACTTTTCGGTGGGAACCCAATTGATTGTGGCCCGGCAACCCTAAACGATCTTCACAAGGTCCGGCGGACAATCGCGCAAATTCTCCATGGAAATGTTTCTCTCGGACTTAAGCGCGTCCTCCGCTGGCACCATCCCAAAGGCGCGGTTGCGTCCTTCGCGTTTCGCCACATAGAGCGCCTTGTCTGCAAGTTCAATGACGTTATCGATCGAGAGCAGCCCCACATCCTCTTGTAGCCATGGGAACGGGGCCCAGCCGATCGAACACGTCTTGTGGATTTCCACGGCGTTGCCGATATCGAAAGGCAGTTCGCGAACCGCCTCCAGCACTCGTTCGCAGAGCATCGACGCATTTTCCCGGTCCGTTGTCCGGCACACCAACAGGAATTCTTCCCCGCCCCAGCGCACCAGGTCGTCCGAACGCCGCATCACCGAAGCGATTCGTTTCGCCACTTCCTGCAACAGCCGGTCGCCGGCAGCATGACCCAACTCGTCGTTCACGCGCTTGAAACGATCGATATCCACGAGCACGAAGATCAACTCCTGCCGCGGAGCCGGCGTTGCGGTGGCATCCAGGGATTTCAGGTGCGCCCGCAGTGTCTGGGCAATGTCCGTTGAAATCGTTTCGTAGAAATAGCGCCGATTCCGTGTCGAGGTCAACGGGTCGGTCAGTGAAATCTCCTCCAACTCCTTATTCTTCTGCATCAACTCCGCGTTCCTTTGCGCGACGGCCTGTTCCAATTCCCTGCGCCTGCGGCTTTCTGTTCGCGTTCTCAACGACACAAATCCCCACACGGCCATCAGGAAAAGCAGCATCGCCGATCCTCGCGCCCACCACGTCTGCCAGAAGTTGGGGCGCACCCGGAACTTGAAGCTGGCTTGCGACGCAACGGCCCGCGTTCCCTCGCGCCAGCACTGAACGGAAAACTCATATCTCCCCGCGGGGATAGCGGCGTACCGAATTTCCCGCAAGTCCGTTTCTGTCGCCAGTTCTTCCATGCCCTTCAACTGGTACTGGCAACTCGTCCTTGAAGGACTGTCCAGGTCCATTGGCGTGAACTGCACCGCCAGCGTGCCATCCGACGCGGATATCTCGGGAAGCTCGGAGACCTTCCGTTCCACGCCCCCCAGGGTCACGGAAGTGAACATCACTTTGGGAGCCACTTCCCGTGCCGCGCTAGCTGTCGGCCGATAGCGCGCTAGTCCTCGCGAAGTCGCAACGACAAAACTCCCGTCTTTCTCTTCCCTGATCCCGGTCCATGGGCTGATGTCGTTCCAGAGCAATCCATCGGAGTGGTTGAGCCGCTGTAGTCGGCCATTGGCATCGAGGATGGCGAGCCCGTCTGTCCCGTTGAACCAGACGCGGCCTTGCGAATCGCGGAGGACCACGGTCCAGTCCCAATTGCTATGCTCGAATCGCGCAATGCCGTTCTTTGCCAAGTGCAGATGACTGACGCCAACCACATCGTTGTAACCGATCCATACTTCATCATCATTCATCGCCACAAGACTGGTTACAGTTTGTCCGCGCAATCCGTCCCTCGACGTGATGGTCTTCCATTCTTTGCCGTCGAAGTGATACAGCGCTCCCGGACCCGTTCCCCACAGCACACCGCTGGGTGCGAACGAGAGAAAGTCAATTTCACCGGCCCCGGAAGGCAGCACGATGTCTTTGGGTTCGGCGAGTCCCTTGCCGGGTGTAAATCGCACCAATCGCGTTCGCGTACTCGCCCAGATACTTCCGTCTGGCGCGGCGTAAACCGTCGAAAACGCGCGCCCGAAGTACACCGGGCTGACCGTCGTGGAAAAGTCTCGAGGGTCAATCCGCACCAGAGCTCCGGTCGGCGTCACACCCCAAACCGCTCCGTCTCCGGCCAGCTGAATCTGCCGGATCTCTCGCGGGCCATTCCCCAGCGTGACTCTGTCCCAGTGACGAGAGGCTTGGTCCCAAACTCCGATTCCTTTTCCAGTGCTGACCCACAATCTCCCGCTGTGATCGCGGATTGTTGACCACGTGGAATTGTCTGGCAATCCCTCGGCGGTGGTCCACGCGGACCACTCGCGCACTCCTGGCAGCCGGTCCAATCCGGTTCCGGATCCTGCTATCCACAATGTGCCTTCGCGATCCTCAAGCGCACACTCCACATCATTGCTCGTGATTCCTTGCCTGTCCGTCAATACCTGCCAGCGGCCTTCTTGTTTCCAATACAGTCCAGCAGAGGTCGGCACCAGCAATCGGCCCTGTTGGTCGATTGACGGCTTGCCCTCCTCTTCATTGGAACTGGCCGACACGCCGGTCTCAAGAGTGATCTTGTGCATACGAGGGTCGAGGCTTGCCAGGTGTGTCGCCGTTCTCAGCCACATCGTCTGACTGCCGTCGAATAGCAGCGCTACCACGCGATCCTTCGGCAATCGGATTTCCGGGTCCACAACAAATGCATTGCCTCCCGGATCCAAATGCGCCAGATGCGTGCCAAAGGTGATCCAGATTGTGTCGTCAGGCGCGCGCACAATTCCGGCGGCGTTTTCCTGAATGTTCTCGGCCTTCCCAAATACGTTACTGCTGGCAGGGTTCTTTGGATCGATTCGCAGGACTCCACCCTTGAATAGCAGGACGAAGGCGACGCCTTGACTGTCCACCGCGAAAATCTGATTTCCGGTTCCCAAAGGCATCATCGCCGGTGAAATTGCCAGCCGCTTGAATTCTCCGTTCTTGAGGTGCGCGATTCCGCGGTTTCCGGCGAACCAGGGTGTGCCATCCGAAGCAATCAGCATGTCCACGATGTAGTGGCCGGTGATTGATTCAACCTCGATCATCTTCCGCGCTCGCGCGCCATCGTAACGGTAAAGCCCGGTTTGCGTGCCGATCCACAGAAATCCCTGTGCGTCTTGCCCCATGCAGGTAGCAGTCACCGCGCCCATTCCTAGCTGATCTTCCAGTCGTTCGACAGTAAATCGCGGATTCGCTGGAAAGGAAATTCGCGGCGGTACGCCCATTGCTCCGCACACAAACGTTGCCACCGCACACAGCAGCAGAAAGATTCGCGATGGGAATCCCTTGGGCAAAACAAAACCACCCTTTGAACCGGCCATTAGCCCCGGGGCAGCGGACATCTAGACGCGGTTCTTTACCATATAGGCAGAGTAAGAGGAGAATCGGTAGAGAGTAAATCGAACAAAGGTACCGTAGCATAGTACCTATGACGCGTTACTTACTAGGTACGTACGGCAGCAAATAGAGCAGTAAACGTATTGTAAACGCATGGCCTAAGGGAGATTCCGTGGACCCTGGAGCTGGGGTGAACCTGGTCTACTCCCCGGACTTGGTTCCTCTTTCCATGTGTTCCAACAGCAGCTTCCGAAACTTGCCCCGCTCGTCCAGACTCATGTCCACGATCTCGAACGACATATACTGCGCGCGGTAATCTCGCATCAACGCGGTCGCTTGCAGATTCCGCAGGCCGAGCTGCATCTTCAGCTGCACCTGCGTGCCAGGCGCCAAATGCATGCTCATGGTGGCCAGGCCGCCTGTCATGCTTGCCGTTTTGATCTCCAGGCCGCAGTTTTGCTTCAAGTTCGTGCTGACCGCATGCAGGTTCTTTTGCAGCTTAACGCGAGGATGGCGGCGCTGGCGCACAAATTTTGACTTTAGCGGGACTTGCAACGGAGCCAGCGACATCTCATCGCGCTCAATTCCACTCTTGGGGAGGAATTCTCTGGCCCACGCTGCATCCAGTTTTTCCAACGCCTGCATCGCGGCTATCCGCAGCTCCTGAGGATATTGCCAGCCAAATATCTTTCGAGTCTCCACGATTCGCTTCAGTGTGCTGACAGCCTCTGTGGCCTCCAGCCGCCCCAAGGCCTCAATCGCTTTCACACGCAAAAACGGAGCTGCGTTGACCGGCAAGTCTCCATCCGCAATCGTCAACATTCTTCCGAGAGCCTCGCGGTCGCCGGTCATGCCGATTTCGTCGACGACCAAAGGCATCACCAGCGGATCCACGTGATCCAGGATCGCCAGGAAAACACGGCAACGCCCCTGCGCACCGCTCGCAGCGAGTTGCCGCACAATTCTGTCTTGCGCCGCCCGAGGAAAATCATTCACCCGCCCGGGCAGAAACACTTCCGTCGCCTGGGGGTCAAGCTTTGCCAGCAGGCCCACCATCTCGACGGCTTCCATGGCCGGTCCACCGCGCACCGTACTTCTCAGGCATTGCACCGCCTCTTCGCCGAGGTCATGAGCCAGATTCGCCACATTCTCCACGTCGTCGCGGAGCTGGCACCGATTGAACCGCAGGGCGAGCTGCTCCATCGCCGTCTGTGGTAACTGCTTCAACACGCCGGTCAATCCCGCCGAAATCTGTCGCGCGCGCAACGCCTCATCGACGAACTCCGGCACGCGTTCTTCGATGCCCATCTTCGATCGCAGCGTCCTGGCAATTCCCGGCCTTTGCGATTCCACCCCGGCCAGCAGATCCAGTGCCTGTTCCATCGCCGGGAAGCAGCGCTGCGTAGCAGCCTCCTGGCTCAGTCGCACAAACGCCGCGCTGACTAGCGACTGCAGATCCTGATCCTGCTCCACACTCAGACGCAGTCCCACATGGCGCAGGGCGTCGGCGAGCAACTTCGGATCGGCTTGGGCATACAGTTCGGCCATCTCTGAAAGCCCTGTGGCCGCGCGTTTTCGTGCGTCGGGCTCTTCGCTGTCGGCACACCTAGCGTAGTTTTGCAGGATGCTGACGGCCTCTGCGACATTCCCTTGCCCGATCAGCTCAGAAACATAAGATTGGACGTTCTTCGGCGGAATGGCCCAGGCCTCTTCCGACAGCAGTACTTCTCTCTTAGCACTCTCGGGCACCGATGCCCAGAATTGCCGGTCGAGAATTTCGCGGTGCGACTCCACCAGCAACCCCGCCTCGGCCATTTTGTCTTCGTGCTGGCCCAGAATCTTTCGCAGGCTTTCGACTTCCTGGTGCATGCGGTCCAGCATCTGACGCACGGCATTTACTTTCACTTCCCCGCGTTCGAAACGCTCCAGCGCGAATCGAATGGAGAGATGCTCCGCCAGTTGCACGAGCACGCTCTGATCGAGCTTGTGATTCTTGCCCTGTTCGGCGATGCCCGCCAGCGCGTTTCGCAGCATTTCCTGCGCGTCCACCGGCATCTGGTTGACCTGTTGCTGGAATTCCACTGCGGCGCCCGCTGGATTCTCTCCGGCCTCCATCCTCCCCAGCGTGGTCAACGCGCGCAGAATGCGGTAGATTCCTTCTTCTCCGGGCTCCCCGACACCAAACCCCGTTCCTCCGCCTCGGCCACCGCTTCCGGCTGTGCTTGCACCGTAATTTCCGCCGCTGCCTGTGCCGGCACCGGAGCCTGATCCACGCCCGGCGCCATTGCCACTTCCATTGCCAAGGATAAGGCCACTCCCGATGCCGCCGCTGTAGTTACTTCCCGAACCGCTGCCGGAACCCGGTCCACTTCCGGTTGAATTCGGGGCTCCTGTTCCTGCGCCCGAGCCGGTCCCTCCTCCAACGCCACCGCCGGAACCTGTTCCCGTTCCGTGGCCCGTGTCCCCACCGCCTACTCCCGTTCCCCAACCAGATCCTGTCCCACTGCTGCCACCGGAGCCTGTTCCCGTTCCGTGGCCCGTGCCCCCGCCGCCTACTCCCGTTCCCCAACCAGATCCTGTCCCACCGCTGCCACCGGAGCCTGTTCCCGTTCCGTGGCCCGTGCCCCCGCCGCCTACTCCCGTTCCCCAACCAGATCCTGTCCCACCGTTGCCACCGGAGCCTGTTCCCGTTCCGTGGCCCGTGCCCCCGCCGCCTACTCCCGTTCCCCAACCAGATCCTGTCCCACCGTTGCCACCGGAGCCTGTTCCCGTTCCGTGGCCCGTGCCCCCGCCGCCTACTCCCGTTCCCCAACCAGATCCTGTCCCACCGTTGCCACCGGAGCCTGTTCCCGTTCCGTGGCCCGTGCCCCCGCCGCCTACTCCCGTTCCCCAACCAGATCCTGTCCCACCGCTGCCACCGGAGCCTGTTCCCGTTCCGTGGCCCGTGTCCCCGCCGCCTACTCCCGTTCCCCAACCAGATCCTGTCCCACCGCTGCCACCGGAACCTGTTCCCGTTCCGTGGCCCGTGTCCCCGCCGCCTACTCCCGTTCCCCAACCAGATCCTGTCCCACCGCTGCCACCGGACCCTGTTCCCGTTCCGTGGCCCGTGTCCCCGCCGCCTACTCCCGTTCCCCAACCAGATCCTGTCCCACCGCTGCCACCGGAGCCTGTTCCCGTTCCGTGGCCCGTGTCCCCGCCGCCTACCCCTGTTCCCCAGCCAGATCCTGCCCTGCCACCAGCGCCCGTTCCGGAGCCAGCCTCTATGTCATAACCATTTCCTGTGCCGCCGGATGACGCGCCAAATCCACCGTCGCCGTCACCGCTGCCGGAGTGCGACCCTTGCGCTGCGGCAATCAACTCCAGCAGTTTTTGCGGGTCATTCAACATCCTCTTGAACGAATCCTGCTCATCACCCAATGACGCCGCGGCGATTTGCGCTGCCATACTCGCATCTTTCAGGCGGACATCGGTCGCCACGAAGCACACTTCGTTGACGCGGATCCCTCTGGCATCGGCAATGGCGGTCTTGAGCTGCTGAGCAAGTTCCGCAGACTTCGCCTTCCCAGTGGGAAATGCATGCATGAACTTTGCCAACTCTTCTTCACTCACTTGAGGGGTGAACTGCACGCTCGCCAACCCCGCGGTCGACAAGAGTTGTGCGAACTGTTTCTCTGCAGGCGAGCCTTCCAAGGGCACGCCATCCAAAAGCAACTGCGTTCCGGTTGCCCCCAACAGCAATCCCTCGTCGGCGTCCTCAGGAATGGCGGTGCGCAATTCGTTCCACGCAGTACTCAGCTGCTTGGCGGTGCGAACATGGTCGTACCCGTAAAGCCGCGCGAACTTTAAGAGAATATTCAGACTTCGGACGAAAGCTCGCCCGGCGGTGGTCTTAGGGTCCGTTTTCATCGCGTTCAGTGGCACGTGATACCTGTAACTCCGGCGCGGAAGCGCCTGGGACTTCATCTCTAGTACCGTAAGCCCATTGCGCGCGGCTCACAATGGTACAGTGGTCCCATGTAACTCGCGGGTTATCTCTCCCACAGGACAGTTGGTCTTCCTGACCTTGTGTACGGCTTGCAAAGCGAACGGACAGGTCGCTCCTGCACCGATTGACACTGCTGGCGGGACTTACCTTGACAACGCAATGCGGCCTTGACGCCGGCTTCGATTGCCGACATTCGAGGGTTGAGGTAAACCCCCGAGTTCAAGCAGAAGCTTCCTAAGCCGCGAACGCTCATCCAAATCCATATCGACAAATTCAAACGCCATGGCCTGGGGCCGCGCTCCTCGCACAATCGCTTGCGCGCGAATATTTCTGACGCCGTGTGAAAGTTTTAGCGACAACAACGAACCTGGCGCCAGGTGCCGATCCGCCGCCCCTATTCCTCCACCCAAATTCAATTCCGGAATCGTCAGGCGGAGGTTCTCTCGAAGATTCGACGTGACAGCAATCACGAATTTGGACAGCTTCAATCGCGCGTAGCGCCTTTGTCGAATGACCGCCGTGTTGGCTTCGGGGTCTGTCGGCTCCAGCACAAGATCTTTGCGGTCCAGTCCGCTCGCCGCGACCTTTTCCATTCCCAGTGTTGGCTCAATCTTCTGCAAAGCCTGCGCTGCGGCGATCCGTAGCTCGGTGTGATACGCCCACCGCCAGACTTGCTTGGCTTCCAGGATTTGCTGCAGCGACGTGCTGGCCGCACTGGCTCGCAACCTGCCCGCGGCCTCAATGGCCTTGATTCGCGTGAAACCAGGGGATGAATCGTCCCTTATCAATTCCACAAGTCTGGGAATAACTTCCAACCACCCGCTCATTCCCATCTCATCCAGGGCCAAGGGGCGAATCAGGGGATCAAGCGAATCGTAGAGCGCCACCAGAAGATTCCCGCGTTGTTCCGCCGGAGCCGAAGATAGCTGCCGTATTGCGCGGTCATGCGAAGAGCGAGGCCACTGCGCCAGCCGGTTCGGCAGCACCTTTTGCACCGATTCTGGCGAGATCTGGCTGAGTAATCCAATGACCTCCACTGCCTCGGTGGCCGGGGCGGTTTGCAGCGTCTCCACCAGGCGGTGCACAGCATCCTCGCCCAAACCTGTGACGATCTGCCCCAACAATTCACAGTCCTCGCGAAAACCACAATTCGCAAACCGGTGGGTCACGTAATTAAGCGAGGTCTTCGGCATCAGCGCCAGAATGTCCAGCATGCCATCCGGCACTTGCCCGGTGCGTAGGGCATCTTCTACAAACTCCGGCAGGCGTTCTTCCGCACCGATTCTCTGGCGCAGGTTGTTCGTCGATCCCGGCCGCAACGCTTCCACGCCGTCCAATGAAGCCAAGGCTTGTTGCATGGCAGGATAAAACTTTCTGGAACCGGCCTCTTGGCTCATGCGCACAAAGGCTGCGCCAACCAGCGTTTGCAGATCCGGCTCGCGTTCGACACCTAACTGGTTTCCAAGGCGCTGGATCACGTCGATCAACGCGCTTCCGTCGCCGCTTCCGTAAAACTCCGCCAGGTCCGATAAGCCGATGGCTGTCGTTCGCCGCGCTTCAGGCGCGTCCAGGGCCACGCATGCCGCGTACTTCGTCAGGATTTCATTGACGGTTTTCAACTCGCCACGCCGCAGCATCTCTTCCAGGAATCCGCGCACGTTTCGCGGAGGCACGCACCATGCTTCATCCGAAGTCAGCACTTCCTTCTTATTCTCTTCCGGCACCTGTGACCAGAATTCCTGGTCCAGCAGTTCGGTGTACGACTGCACCTGAATTCCGGCGCTCGCCATCATTTCTTCTTGGGAACCAAGGATTTTCCGCAGCGCTTCAATTTCCGCATTCATGCGATCCAGCAACTGTTTCACCGCATTCACTCTCAGTTCACCGCGTTCGTAGCTATCGAGCGCGAATCGAATGGCCACGTGTTCGGCTAACTTCAGGAGCATGGGCTTGTCAGGTTTATCAGTGGGTGCTTGCGCAGCGAGTCCCGCAAGGGCCTGCGTCAAGGTAAATTGCGCGCGAACGGGCAGGGTCGAGAGCCGCGATTGAAATGTCGCCGCGTCCATGCGGTGCTCAGGATCTTTTCGCGACTTACCCAATTGCGCGAACAAGCCGATCATCGAGCGAACGTCTTCTTCCGCCACTTGATAGGCCCCGCCGCCTGCCCCACCTGCACCGGGCATTCCGGGCATGCCTGGCATACCGGGAACTCCGCCAAGCACTCCACCACGGACAAAAGCCGTGGCCGTCAACCATTTACCAGGCTCGGCTCCTGTGCCTCCTCCGCCAGCCGCGCCTCCTCCGCCAGCCGCACCTCCTCCGCCAGGGCCTCCTCCGGGTCCGCCTGGACCTCCTCCTGGTCCGCCAAGGCCTCCTCCGGGTCCGCCTGGGCCTCCTCCGGGTCCGCCAGGGCCTCCTCCGGGTCCGCCAAGGCCTCCTCCGGGTCCGCCAGGGCCTCCTCCGGGTCCGCCAGGGCCTCCTCCGGGTCCGCCAGGACCTCCTCCGGGTCCGCCAGGGCCTCCTCCGGGTCCGCCAGGACCTCCTCCAGGTCCACCAGGACCTCCTCCACCTGGTCCGGGGCCCCCGCCTCCAGGTCCACCACCAATCCCTCCGCTACCTCTCCAACCGCCGCCAGGACCGCCTCCAGAGCCGCCCGGTCCGCCAGTTCCACCACCACCGAGTCCGCCGCCCGCGCCGCCGGCACCCGTTCCCCCACTCCCTCCACCCGGGCCTCCGCCAGTACCCCCATTGCCAAGGCCTTCGCCGCCGCCACCTTCTCCGCTTCCGCCTCCTGGTCCTCCACTACCTGAGCCAGTTCCTCCGCCTCCGCCGCCACCTCCACCCGCGGCCTTTCCCGCTTCCCATAGGCTTCCACCGGCGCCGGCGCCTCCGCTCCAACTGGAGCCACTTCCACCTCCGGATCCACCGGTTCCGCCAAATCCTGGACCGCCGCTGCCTCCTCCTCCGCCGCTGCCACCCAGGCCGCGATTGCTCTCGGCCGCCAGAATCAACTGCAGCAATTTATTGGGGTCTTCGAAAATGTCCCGGAACTTGTCGCCCGCGGAACCCAGAACTTTGGCCGTCAATTGCGCCGCAACTTTGATTCCCGCAACTGATCCGTCTTCCGCGACGAATCGAATTTCGTTGATCTTGATGCTTGTTTCTCCGGCCAGCGCGGACTTCAATTGCTCCGCCAAAGAACTAGGCTTGGCGTTTCCGCTGGGAAACGCGCGAACGAACCTGGCAAACTGCCCTTGTTGGAGACTGGGAGAGAAGTGAATGCTGGCGATTCCAGAGGATGTCAACAGCTGCGCAAAACTGCGTTCGCCGGCTGCGGTGCCTAGCGGCACACCGTCCAGCAAAATTTGGTTGCCGGAAGCTCCCAGCAACAGTCCGGTGTCCCCACTTTCATCCAGGGCTTGCCGCAGTTCCTTCCAGGTGGTCTCAAACTGAGCCGCGGTCCGCACGTGTCCAAACTCATACAAGCGCGCAAACTTCAACAGAATGTTCAAGCTTCGAACGAACCCGCGTGCCGTCGATCGAGTTTCCTTGCCCATTCTTCTACGGAGCGACCCCCGTCTATACCTTCTTCCTTCTTACACTAGGACGCAATCCCTTTCGAAACAAGCATCCTGGCAGCAGCTGTAACCTTTTCACTAATGGATGTTACTCTTCAGGCACAGCTCCTTCTGAGGCCGATTATGCCGCTCTATGGGGTTGCCCACGTGCGCTTGTCCTACGTACAATGTCACTAGTGCGAAGGTGTCGTCGCTCTGTCCGCGATCTCCTTCCTGGATCACTCGGCACGCTCCCAAGGGAACTTTCTCGCGATGACGGAACCCGCCCCAGCTTCCCGATTCAAAGCGGACATGCCGCAAATCCCGGGCGTTTCGGGCCCGAGCGCTCGGCCGCCACGCCGCCGCAATCCCCTTATGCCGCTGATCGTGGCATTCCTCGTGCTTGGCTTGGTGATTTTACTCGCTGCGCGTTGGTTCTCTCGCAGCAAACCGCCGGAATCGGTTCGGGCGGAGCCAACTCCTCAGATGGAGGTGCCGGCGCCGCCGCCGGATCCCAACGCGTTATTGCCACATGTCAGCGAATTCAATCCTGTTGTCGCCTCACTAGCTGATCTGGCAAAGCCCTGGTCCTCCGTCGATTTCCTGCTCCGCAACAAGTTGAATGGTGAGGAGATTCCCGCGACGATTGTCCGTCTCCCCGAAGGTTCGCCGGGCCTTGCCTCGGGTTATTGGGCCTTCTCTCGCAAACCAATTTACGGGAGCTGCAAACTGGAATACATCACGGACCTTACGAAGCTTCGCGATGAATACGAATTCCGTTCGCCGCGTCACCCGCTGGTCGGCAATCCTTGTACCCACGTCTTGTACGACCCGCTGAGAACTGCGAATCTTCCTGGGAACACGTGGATCCGCGGCGCCATCGTACAGGGCAGCGACATTCGCCCGCCGTATGGCATCGAAATCAAGGTGCAAGGCAAGGAGCTTCTCGCCATCCGCGCCGAACAGTAGCGCCATTCTTCGCAACAGCCCCACAGTTGGAGCCAGCGAGCAAAACTATCAATGGTCTTGGTCAGGCGGCGGAGGGGGAGCTTTGATCTTGTTCTTGGTGTCCACATCAAACAGCAGATAATTCGTCAACGTATGATTGTGATGGTAGCGGCGACCCATCAGGTCAAAATACATTTCACCCTGCCAGGGTAGCCAGAGTTCCGTGGCCGCGGACTGGAAATGGACTGGGCCGTAGTCGACCATTAATTGCTCGCGATTCAAGCGCAGACCCGGGACAGGCTCACGCAGTGTCGTTTCCAGATGCATGATGTTGAAGCTGTTCGCGCCGATCCACATGCGACCCTTGAGAGGAATTGGATAATCTATCTGCTTATAGTTCCACGAGCGCACGCGCGAAGGGACGTCAGCCCGTTGCACAAAATAAAGCTGCCACGCCGGCTTGCCGTTCCTGTTACCTAGACCCTCGCAGGTAAATTGAAAATCCTTTGAGAACACCGGATTTACAACCATGAACCCTAGAGAAACCAAACCGCGTGTTGCGATTCCGGTAGGAAATGAGTTGCTCGATTCGGTTCCCTTTCGGTCCTCGACGAAGTAGTACGGCAGGGTCTTGTTGTGGTGAACGAAGATCAGGTAGTTGAAATCGCGTGATACTGGGGTTGTCCACACGCCGCTGGAGTCGAGGACCTGATGCGCTATCTTTTCGGTGGCGCTGAACTTCTCCAAATCTCCCAGTTGCCTGAGAATCCGCTGCTGCGTCTTGTGGAGGACATCTTCGAGCGAGCAGGAAACTCCAGGCGCCGTCGGGGGAGTTCCGCCATCCACGTCAGCCGGCGCCCAAGGCTTTTCGAATGCTGCAGCAACAGCCACAACGGACTCTGCTGCGTCCGATGGTTTCAGAGAGTCCGGCGGAGAAATCGCGGCTGACGCGGCGGCCTTCTTTGCTTCCTCTATTTTTTCCACGTACTTTCTTGCTTCCGGAATCGCAGCGTCTTTCGGGTAATCTCTGATGAAAGACTGAAGCGCATCTTCCGCCTCGGAGTCCTTTCCTTGAACCATGAGGATTTTGGCGCGCAGAATCTTCATGGCAGCAGCCTTTTCCTGGTTCAACTCGCCAGCACGCGCAGCTTCGACCTCGGCTTTTGACAGCTCCCCGGTTCGTATGAAGGCAACGGCCAAGAGATAATGCGCTCGCCAGTTGTTGGAGTCCGCCTCCACCGCTTTCTGGAGCGTCGCGCTGGCCTCCTTATTCTCCTTCGCCTCTAGCTGCATCTGGCCGAGCATGAGCAGGCTGCGTTCATGGGTCGGGTTAGTGGCAAGCACGGATTCAAACTGTTTTCTCGCGGCCGGCATGTCTTTGGCCGTGTACTCCAGCATGCCCATCAAGTACAAGATGTCCGGGCTGGAAGGGGCCATCTTCTGTGCTTTCTCGAGATGCTTACGCGCTTCACCGTATTTGCCTTGCCGTAACGCTGCGAGACTCTGGTCCAATTCTCGTTGGACTCTCGGAGCCAAAGCCACACCAACCGGCGCAGTGGCTACTGTCGAGCTACCCACGGGAGTCAGGAAGACATACACGGTCTGGCGCATTCCCTCTCTGGAGATGCTGGTATGCTCGGTGCCCTTGTTGTATCCCGTCGCCTCGACATCAATGTCATATTCTCCTGGCCCAACCGGGAATGCGGCTGTACTGATGGAGTTGCGGGAATTGCCTGTGGTGCCGACTTGTTGCAGTCCACCCGCCTGCCCGGTGACGCGCACAATTGCTTCTTCGGAGAGCGGCTCCCCCGAAGGCTCGCGGACGCTGACTAGCAACTCCTGCGCAGAACCTATCGTGGGGAGGAAGGCAAGGCTCGCTAGAAGGAGCGCGAGCGGGTAATAGATTCGCAACTTCGGGTTGGATGACATAAGTTCAGAGTTCAAAACCGATTGCTCGGCTCGAGGCGGCTCGTACCGCATCAGAGCGCACAATCAAACCCAGATTGCATGTTGCTCCAAGGTGAGCCCTGCGCTTAATTCCGTCAGGATACACCATCTGCTTCCTATGATTTCTGGAGATCGGTCAAGCATGCGCCTCACGACTGACTCCCACAGATAGCGGGACTGATGCTCGACAGCAAGCTCCAGCCTGGCGACGTTTCAGCATGATCTAGCGGAGAAACAACACACTCGAGGTCGGAGAGAAGATTCAGGCATCTTCATCGCCAGCTCCGCACCTCACGCACTCTACCACTACCACCAAGAACAAAATGGGGAGCCCGTTTCCAGGCTCCCCGATAAGAGGTTGAGCTGGGTTTGCGTCTAGAACATCAGCTTCAGTCCGAACTGGATGTTGCGACGCTCGTCGGTAGCCTGCCCAGCCGTCGCCGTAGATGCCACCCTTCTCGGTCTGGATGTAGGGAGTGCTGAGCGAGCTAACATCGAGGTTATCGCTTGTGACGTACTGGTTGTGGTGGTTGAAAATATTGTAGAACTCGCCGCGGAACTGCAAGCCGAACCGCTCGGTGAGCCGGAAGGTCTTATAGAAGTTCATGTCCAGGTTCCAGTAGCTTGGCCCGACGGATTGGTTCCGGTCAGGGTAGGCCTGGCCGTTAGTCGTGTACGTGCAACCGGTGTGATTTAAGCCGGTGCAGGTCGGGAGTCCAGAGTGCAACGCCTTGGTTATCCACCGGTGACCGCCGGTGTTCGGCAGCGCTATGTAGTTAAACAAGTTCGACCCCACCGAGGTCGGATGAACCCGACCGCTGAGTCACCGAGCTCGGAACCCACAGTGGGCACGCGGTACCATTAAAGTTAGTGCAATCATAAACGCTGAAAGGTGAGCCGCTACGGATGCTCCAAATGGTGCCGAGGCCCCAGCCACCTAGCACGGTCTTGACAAGCTTGTTGTCTGAACTCTTCAGCCACGGAATTTCCCAACTCAAACTGAGGTTGAAGCGGTGCGTGATATCAAAATCCGAATTGCCATAGTTCAGCCGGGGATTAAAGGCATCCAGATAGCCCAATTGATAGAGGCCGGAAGGTCTCCCATCACTGAAAGTGGAGGAGAGGTTGTCCAGGGAGTGCGAAAAAGTGTAGTTCGCCCCAATGCCCAGCCCCTTGCGGAAAAGATTCGTCACTTGGTACTTGACGTTTAAGGCGTTGTAGAAGCTGAAGCCGTTGTCACTTCGGAAGTTCATATTACTGTACTGGTAGTTGAGACGATTCGAACAATGGGCGTCGCCCAGGAATGTGCCGCCGCTACCGCAACCGTCAGGGTTACCGCCAGCGCCAGGATTCACATTGGCGATGTCATATAGGTGTATGCCACGCGAGCCCGCATAGGAAACAGAAACGACACCCTGCTGCCCCACGCTGCGGTCGACGGACAGATTCCAAGTCTCGGCATATGCGGTGTTCATGTTCTGGTTGATCGCACGGAGACTAACTGCTGGCAAGAATTTGGTTCCCGTGCCTGCCAGAGGACCAAAATTGTCGGTGTACACCGGCTGGTTGACCGGGACATCCTGATTGGGAAATAAGGCTGACCACAGCATAATTCGGTGGGTTCTGAATGGCAGTTGAAGGTCACGTTACCAAAGTTGCGTTCGTAACTTATCCCATAACCTCCGCGGAGAGAGGTTTTGCCGTCTCCCATGATGTCCCATGCAAAGCCAACCCGAGGACCAAAGTTGTTGTAGTTTGGCTTCCAGAACACCCCGCCGTCTTTGGCGAGTTGAACACTTCCGTTGCGAATCTGTTCGTACTCATTAGCTCCAGAACCAAAAACGAAGTTGGAATCGAGCGCTGGATTGGCATTGTGCTGTACGCCGTAGTACTCCCAGCGGAGACCTAGGATGAGTGTCAAGCGGGGTATGATCTTCCAGGAATCCTGGGCATAAACTCCCCCGTCGTTGTAGCGGTAGTTGCGGTTGAACGCTGGTTGTGTGGCCGGCAGCGTCAGCGTACAGTCTGCGGTTACCTGATAGATGCCGTCCGCATCTTTAATACAAGGGTATTTACCTTGGGGATAAACAGCCCCCTGGAACTGATAAATGTTTCCCGACACTAAGTTGGCAAGGGCAGTGTTCAAGTTCGTACCCAGGGCTTCAACCGAATTTTCATAGGCTCCGAAGACGCGATTGTCACGAATTTGGATGAATTGGCCACCGAATTTGAACTGATGCTTGCCGTGTGACCAGGAGAGGTCATCATGAAATTGGTAGAGGTTCTGAGGGCCGCCGAACGGAATGGCAATTGCCGGGAGTCGTCTCGCTGTAGCCGGGGTAAACTAAGCGGAAAGGAATTTCCGTCTGACCGTCACGTTCGGTAGCGCAGTGGCGCTGTTGTAGAGGGTTGGACCGACTGGATTCGTGCCAAGCCCCTGAACCGGCCCATTCAGACGATTGTAGGTTGCTTTTGCCGTGTTTACCAGGCTCGGAGTGAAAAAGTGCACCAGGCTTATCTCATAGTTCTGGTCGAAATTGGTTTGTCCCGTGTTGTAGCCTGCGTAAGGACTGGACGATGACGGTGCCAGGGAAATCGAGTTCATTGAATGCAGCGTATCGGAAAAAAAGCGAGGTGTTAGGGCTGAAATTGTAGTCAAACCTGGCTACCTCCATCCAGGTGTTCTGCGGAGAGACCTCCACCGGCATCGTTCGGCACACTGAAGCCGACCGTATCGCAAGTTGGGCTGTTGGCAACGGTCGCTGAGCAAGGACCGCTGGCGATGGTCCTGACATCGGAAGCGAGTTTTCCATACGCAGTGAAAAATGCCTGACTGGCTGGAGCTAACGATGCCACCGATGCGGGATCGATGATCGTGTAGTTCGTTGGGGCACTGCTGCGCACCCGGACCCACTCGGTGTTGTTGAAGAAGAACAGCTTGTCCTTCTTGATCGGGCCGCCGATCGCAAATCCGAAATCGTTGCGCGTGAATACACCCTTGGGCGTGTCGGTCTCATCATTTTGAAAGGTGTTGGAGGACAGGGCCGAAACGCGATTGTATTCGTAAGCGGAACCGTGAAAGGTGTTTGTACCCGACTTGGTGACAAGGTTGACCACGCCGCCGCTGGCGCGGCCGTACTCGGCACCAAAGTTGTTGGTGAGCACGCTGAATTCCTGCACGGAATCTAGCGGGATAGTCTGGCCAACGCTAGCTGTAAAGGTGTCAACGTTTTCGGAGCCGTCGAGCAAGATGCTCGTCGAGGCCGAACGCATGCCGTTAATTGCGAAACCAGCCCCGCGCATCTGACCACCCCCGGCGTCCTCTGCCACGTTGCCAGAGGTCCCTACCAAGGCATAAGGGTTGCGGGTGGGTGAGGTCGGCAACAGATCAATATCCTTTGAACTAATGGTCTCCGACAAGGTTTGATCCTGCGTATTAACAACAGCACTTCCCTCAAGCGAGGTTACCTCCACAACTGTGGTCGCTTTACCAACTTCAAGTTGTAATGACGCTTCAATCTGCGATCCAACCGTCACCTGCACGCGTCGCGTAACCGTGGCAAAGCCCGTTGCCTCCACGGTAACTTCATAGGTGTCTGGCCGAAGGCTGGGAATCGTGTAAAGACCAGACGAGTTTGTGGTCGTTTCATGCGATTGACCGGTGTTGACAGACTTGACGACCACTTTTGCACCTGCGACGATGCCACCAGTGGCGTCTGTGATTGTACCGGAGATCCGACCGGTATCTGTCTGACCATAGACAGGAACGACGTTTGCACAAAAGAAGCCAAGCACACACAAGCTCGTGAAAATCACGAGGCTCAATATTTCCTTTTTCAAAGGAACCTCCGTTATATACCAACATAAAATTTCGAAACATACTTACCTGGATGCGAGCAACCAATGCGAGACTAACCAACCGATGGCTCACCATAGTGCAATCAGAGTTCCAAACAGGCCGCTTTCTGTTCCGGCTATATAACTTAATGTCTTCGTTTACAGTCACTTAAGAGGTCATGCAGATACTTATATAATTTACATCTTTATTCTGCACCGCTGCCTACTGTTCCTCATAAATCCTATGGATTCCCGAAGCTTCTCCTTCTGCTTATTGCCGTCTCGTTTTCTACCTTTCCAAGCCTTTCCGGGTCTTCTTGACATCGCACCTGCTCTCGCACCATCCTTCTTCCCCATGAGCCCTCACCGATTCGTTTCGCGTCGACGCTTCCTTCGTTCATCCGCAGCCGCCAGCTCTTCTGTTTTGCTTCTCTCTGCCTACGCCCCAGCGGCGGACTCATCAACAGGGAAACTTCCACCTGCCTTCTCGTCCCTTAAGCCTCTTGGCGATCGAGTTCATCCCATCACGCCAGAGGAGTTCCACGCGCGGATTCTTCGTGCCCAGGAACTAATGGCGCAGGCCAATCCAAAGTTAGAGGCCCTGCTGATCGGTTCCGGTTCCTCGCTTGTCTACTTCACGGGTATCCGTTGGTGGCCCAGCGAACGCCTCCTGGCTTTCGTCATTCCGCGAACGGGCGATCCCATCATCGTTTCTCCTGCCTTTGAGGAGGCGCGCATGCGCGAATCGCTCCGCAATCCGGCGGAAGTCCGCGTTTGGCAGGAAGACGAAAGTCCCACCAGGTTGATTGCTGCCGCCCTCGCTGACCGCAACATCCGCTCTGGTCGCATCGGCATTGAAGAAACTTTTGCGTTTACTTTTTACGACCACTTCCGCGCGGCCGCGCCGGCCTTCGACTGCGTTTCCGCCGATCCCATCACCATTGCGTGCCGCGCCGTGAAATCGCCCCACGAACTCGAACTCATGCGCATCTCCTGTGAGGCCACCTGCAACGTCTTCCGCGCGGTGTTCGCCTCCCTGAACGAAGGCATGTCGCAAGAGGACATCGGCGAGCTGGTGACTTCCGGATTCGCGAAAATGAAACTCCGAGGCGACGCCCTTGTCCTTATCGGTCCATCCGCAGCGCTTCCTCACGGAAGCAAGCAACCGCAAAAACTGAAAGAGGGCGACGTCATTCTTATCGACGGAGGCACAAAAGTAGAAGGTTACGATTCTGACGTCACGCGCACTGGCGTTCTCGGCAAGCCTTCCGCGAAGGTGCAGCAGGTTTTTGAAGTGGTTCGCGGTGCGCAGAACGCCGCTCTCGATGCGGCACGTGAGGGGAAACTCTCTGGTTCGGTGGATGACGCTGCTCGCGGTGTCATCACCAGCGCGGGTTATGGCCCCGACTATAAGTTCTTCAGCCATCGCCTGGGACACGGCATTGGCCTCGATGGCCACGAGCATCCCTATTTAGTTCGCGCCAGCACCACTGTTCTCGTCCCTGGCATGACCTTCTCGAACGAGCCTGGCATCTACATCCCCGGCGAATTCGGCCTTCGCTGCGAAGATGACATGGTCATCAGCGCTTCCGGCCCGGCACAACTCCTAACGCCAGGCTTTCAAGTTTCTCTCGAGAAGCCCCTCGGCTAGCGCGTTCGCCTCAGCGTCGCTACGGAGGTCAATGTCGGCACCACGCTTTTCTTTCCTTATTTCGCTATTTCCTTATTTCATTGCTTCTTCTTGGCAAAATTCCGCAATTCTCTCTTCCGCCCAAAACCGCTCCGCTCCTTCCCACTTCGATATGAACCCGCAATGCCCACCATGCTTCGGCGCCACAAATCTCACTAGCGGGTTTTCTGAGACTCGCGCCCGCTGAAACACGTCGTACGGCACAAATGGATCATCCTGAGCCGTCATCATCAGAACCGGCACCTTCACCTGCCCGATTACCCGTTTCGCTCCTGCCGCTTCGTAATATTCCTGCGCATCCTTATATCCAAAGGCCGGCGCCGTGATTTTGTCATCAAACTCCCTTACTGTCCTTACCCGCCCAAATCCATTTTTCGAATAGTGCTTCGGAAACAGCTCCACCTTTCGCCAGTACCGCGCCAGCAATCCCTTAACAAAATGCCGCTGGTAAAGATAATTCTCCCGCTTCTCCAGAGCATCCGCACACGCACTCAGATTCAGCGCCGGGCACACCACCGCAACTCCTCTCAGCTGCTTAGGCCCGGAATCCCCAAATTCCCCTGCCATCTTCGTCACCAGGTTTCCTCCCATCGAATACCCCGCGAAGAAAACCTGCTCGAAGCCATCTTTCTCGATCAATTCCATTAGTATGGCGCGATAGTCTCCGCTCATTCCGCTGTTGTACAACGTCGGCGTCAGCAGCTCGGTGCCCCCGCAGTTCCGTTGATTCATGCGCACGGCATGAAAGCCTCGTTGGTACGCCTTGTCCGCAATTCCAATCGCGTACTTCGAATCGCACGATCCCTCCAGCCCGTGCACAATCACAATCACTGGCGCATCAAGCCGCTTTCCCGGCTGCCAGTGGCACATTCCCTTCAACTGCGTCTCGTCATCTACGCGGAACAAGCGCTCCTCTGACGGTGGCAGCACAAACTTCCGCCGCAAAAACGGCCCTACCATGGTCTGTAAATGGCCGGTCCTCAACCAAGCGTGCGGCTCGAACTCTGGAATCTCGGCTGGCATGACCTTAACTTTATCAGGTCTCACCGCATCCTTCCGTTCATCCAGCCAGGCGGGCGTGCTCCCTTCCCTTTGCGCGCCATAAACTACTGCAAACAGGCAGATTGCAGGGTATTGTTAACACCGGCCTTGGTTCCTGCGTCTATCGATTAAATGCATGCGCATTGCGATGGCCCTAATATGTCAACCGACTTTGAGCTGCAATCGACGTTCCCGGGTCTGGCTGCCGTGAACTCCACTACCGAGACGGGCGGAAGCGATGTCGCATTGGTGCAAGCGGCACAAAACGGTGATCGCAGCGCGTTCGGGAAGCTCTATGCCCGGTACTCGCGCATGGTTCACGGCATTCTGCTCTCTAAGGTTCCTCACGCGGCGGTCGAAGATCTCGTGCAGGATGTTTTCCTCCAAGCGCTTCCCCGCCTCAACTCCCTCCGCGACGTCTCGCGCTTTGGTGGCTGGCTCGCCGCCATTGCGCGAAACCGCGCCATCGATTTTCACCGCCAATCGCGCCCTGCCGACGAATTTGACGAGCAAATCCACGAAGGCAACAAACAGCCGCATCCCGCAAATCGCGCCGATCAATCCGAAGCTCACCAGGTTCTCGAGGCCATCCGCACTTTGCCGGATACCTATCGCGAAACGCTCATCCTGCGTCTTGTTGAAGGCATGACCGGTCCCGAAATCGCCGCACGGACGGGTCTGACGCACGGGTCCGTACGCGTGAATCTCCACCGCGGCATGCAGCAACTCCGCGAGCTTCTTGGCCACAAAACCGAGGCTTCAGACTCGCAGGCATCGAGTACACCATCATGAACAAACCGCGCAACAATTCGCCTGAGGAACTAATTATGAATGAGCCCTATTTGTGGGACGGCTCTGGCAAGCCTGATCCTGAAGTGCACCGCCTCGAATCGCTCCTGGCACAATTCAGCCACCGCGAAATTCCGCTCGGGTTGCCACAACCGCAGAACGCGCCGGCAAAGCCCGGATACTTCCATGGTCTGCTTCTGCAATTTCCCTGGCTTCCGCGCTTCGCCGCCGTTGCCGTCGTCCTCCTTGCTCTAATCGCAGGCGGCATCCTTTCCTTTTACCCGACGCGCGTCTCGCCATCCGGCCGTGGCTGGGAAGTGGCACGGCTCGATGGCACTCCGCAAATCGGCACACGCTTCATCACTGCGGGTCAGGCCGCCGCAAATCTCCGTGTCGGCCAAACTCTGGAAACGAACGGAACATCACGCGCCAGCATCTCTCAGACGGACCTGGGCGAGATCAAGGTCGAGCCCAACTCTCGCGTTCGTCTTCTGCAAACCGAAGATCATCGCAAACGCCTTCAACTGGATATCGGCACCATTCATGCCATGATCTGGGCGCCTGCTGGCGAGTTCGTCGTCGACACGCCGTCTGCTGTGGCCGTCGATCTCGGTTGTGCGTACACGCTGCAGGTTGCTGCGGACGGTTCGGGCACGATTCGCACCACTCTCGGCTGGGTAGGCTTTCATCTCAACGGCCGCGAATCCTTCATTCCAGCCGGCGCCATGTGTCCCACGCGGCCCAAAGTTGGCCCTGGCACGCCCTACTTCGAGGACGCTTCCGAAGCGTTCCGCGCCGCTCTTGCCGATTTTGATTTCGCGGCCGAATCCCAGGATAGCCGCGCCGCTTCGCTTGCAAACATTCTCTCGCAAGCGCACGCAAGGGATGGCCTCACACTCTGGCATCTTCTCTCTCGCACGGACGGTACTGAACGCGCCGAAGTCTACGATCGCTTCGCCACTCTCGTTCCTCCGCCCGCCGGCGTCACCCGTGACGGAATTCTCCAGCTCGATCAATCCATGCTCGATCTCTGGTGGAACGCCCTCAACCTTGGCGACATTTATCTATGGCGTTATTGGGAGCAAACCTCATCGCCGCGCGCTAATCCTCCCAATCGAGTCCTGAAAGAACAGCTCCTCCAGAAAAAGACTCCGTAAGTTCGAGAGCGCGCGCATAATTCGTCAACACCCTCATCGCGAAAACCGTGGTTCCTGCGGTCTCAAGAATCTGAATTTCGTATCTCTCCGTCGCGCATTTCAACGTTCCAAAGTTAACACTCAGCCGCGTCTTTTCGTCTTTCACTCTGTATGCGAATCCATTCGCTAGGAGGTTCGTAGCCACCATGAAATCTCAACTTTTTCATTTGAATCGCATCGCGTTTGCAATCCTGCTCGCCCTGTTCCTCTTCACCAGCTCGGCACTCGCTGGTCCACCGCTCATCTGTCATTCCTTCGTTATCGGTGATGCCAGATCTATTCCCTGGACGAGCCACGATTGGAACCTCACTGGCTCGGAAAACTACGACGCGAGAAATCTCGCTGCAGACACCATCGCTGTCCTCGATTCCGATTCCGTCGTCCTCGTCCACATGGAAACCCTGCGCCGTGCCACTCTCTACGCTCGCAAAGATCCCGCCGCCGCAAAGGAACTGCTCACCAAACTGGTCGCTCGCGCAGATTCTTCCGCTAATTCCCCAGTAGTCGCATTGGCTTCGTTCGACCTAGGCTATCTCGCGGAATGCTACAGGCAGTGGATGGGCAAGGACGAACCGAATCCCGCCAAGGGACTCGACGGCTATGCCCTGGTCAAGAAAGCCATGCAACTGCGCGGCAACGACCCGCAAATGGACTTCGCCGCTGCGCTCATCACTCTCAACGGCCCTGCCGGCGAGCATCAAGTCTACGTACAAAAAACGCTTGCCGGCGCAAAGACCGACGCACTGCTCGAGCACAACCTCTTCACTCACTTCATGGGCCCGCAATCAGACACGATGGCGGATATGATTTCGCGCACATCCAATGTAAAGGTGGCAAAGCAATGAAATCCGGAATTACGGGAGCCGTCGCCATGCGGTTCGCTTTCTTCTTTGTGCGTGCAATCGCCGGTGCCGCCGTTCTGCTCACTTTCCTGGCCTTCCCGCGAGCCCATTTCGCAGAACAAAACTCCTCCTCATCCGACCTCACAGTCCACGAGTGGGGCACCTTCACTTCAATCTCCGGAAAAGACGGGAAGCCCATCAACTGGCTTCCGTTCACCGGTTCCACTGATCTGCCGAGTTTCGTTGAACATCTACGCGAACCCAATTTCAAGGGTGGCCTTCGCGGAACCATCCGCATGGAAACTCCTGTCATCTATTTCTATTCGCCACGCGAAACCACCGTTTCCGTCAACGTTTCGTTCGCAAAGGGCCTGATCACCGAGTGGTACCCGCACTCCGCATCCGCCGCGGCCATCGATCCTCGCAAAGACTTTTCCCTCTTTCTGATGCAAGGCCAGGGCGCCATCTCGTGGAACTCTGTGCACATCGAACCTGGCGGTGCCACGGATTTCCCCCGCGACGCCAGCAAGAATCACTACTATGCTGCGCGCGAAACCTCTTCCGCACCGATCCGTGTTGGAACTCCCTCCGGCGATCAGCACGAACGGTTCCTCTTCTATCGTGGCGTGTCCGCGCTGGCGCCACCAATCTTCGCCGGACTTTCTCGCGACGGTGCTGTGCTCGTGCAAAGCCTGGTTCAAGAAGAAGTCCCTGACGTGATTCTCTTTGAACGCCGTGGCGACAAAATTTGTTATCGGATTCTCGGCCCGCTTCACGATCAGGCATCTCTCGCTCTGTCTCAGCTCGAAGGTTCTCTCCCTGCGCTCTTCAGCGATCTGGAAGGCATTCTTATCTCCCAGGGCCTGCACGCCGACGAGGCCCACGCCATGCTCGAAACTTGGAAAAACTCGTGGTTTGAGGAAGGCTCGCGCCTTTTCTATATCGTTCCTCGCAGCTTCGTGGACTCCGTGCTTCCCCTCGCCATTTCTCCCGCACGAACCGAGATCACGCGAGTCTTCGTTGGCCGCCTCGAACTCATCACTCCCGCCACTGAACAAGCCGTCGAGTCTGCCTTCGCCTCCGGCGACCGTGCCATCCTCGCCAAATACTCGCGCTTCCTCGAGCCCATCCTCCAAACCATGATCCAGCAAACCACGGACCCGGCGCGCCAACGTCGGCTCACTGCATACCTCAATTCCGCCTACACGGATCTTTCCGCAGAAGCTGATAGATAGAGGCAGGAGCCGCCTGACGCGCGGAGACCGAAGTTTTCCTGGGGGATACGAGTCACTGCGTCAGGTTACTCGCCCCTCAACTTGACCCCATCTCCCGGCAACGCCTAAAATAGAAGATTCACCGTGATGCATTTTTTCGATCTATTGAATTCATCCACCGGCCCAGCGGCCACCCGCTGGGCTGCGCTGTTTAAGGGCGCGCGCTTCCCCGCCCTACATTTCTTTATGCGAGGCTCTCGTTCATGATTGACGGTCCCATCCCCGAAGGTCTTACGTTCGACGACGTCCTGCTGCTCCCGGGCAAGTCCACCGTTCTGCCCACGGAAGTCGAAACCGCGACCAAATTCACCCGCAAGCTCTCTCTCAACATACCCATCGCTTCGGCCGCTATGGACACCGTTACAGAATCCCGCCTTGCCATTGGAATCGCGCGGCAAGGCGGCATCGGCATCATCCATCGCAACATTCCCATCGACCGCCAGGGCGAAGAAATCGACCGCGTGAAGCGCTCTGAATCGGGCATGATCGTCGACCCCGTCACCATCTCACCGGACATCACTATCCGCCAGGCCCTCGAAATCATGAACAAGTACCGCATCTCCGGGCTGCCCGTTACCCGCGGTACGCGTCTCACCGGCATCCTCACCAACCGCGACCTGCGCTTTGAAAAAGATCTCAGCCAACTGGTCGGCCAGGTGATGACCAAAGACAATCTGGTTACCGTTCCTGTCGGCACCACCCTCGAAGGCGCCGAAAAAATCCTGCAGAAACATCGCATCGAAAAACTCCTCGTTGTCGATCAGGACTTCAACCTCAAGGGTCTCATCACCGTTAAAGACATCCAGAAAAAGCTCGAATATCCACGTGCCGCAAAGGACGATCAGGGCCGACTCACGGTGGGAGCGGCCGTCGGTGCGACTGGCGATTTCCTGGAGCGCGCTGTCGAAATGTCCAAAGCCAAGGCCGACGTCCTCGCCATCGACACCGCTCATGGCCACACTGAGCGCGTCCTTGAAGCCATCAAGGCTATCCGCCACCGCCTGCCGGACATGCAAGTGGTTGCTGGAAATGTTGCTACCTTTGAAGCCGCGAAGGAATTGATCTCCCTCGGCATCGACGGTCTTAAAGTCGGCATCGGTCCCGGTTCCATCTGCACCACGCGCATCGTCACCGGCGCGGGCGTTCCTCAACTCACCGCCGTCATGGAAGCTGCGAAAGCCGCGAAGGGCACAGGAGTCCCCATCATCGCCGATGGCGGCATCAAGTATTCCGGTGACATCTCGAAGGCCATCGCCGCCGGCGCATCTTGCGTCATGATCGGCAGCTTGTTTGCAGGAACCGAAGAATCTCCCGGCGAGACCATTCTCTTTCAGGGCCGAACATTCAAGTCCTACCGCGGCATGGGCTCTACAGGCGCCATGGAAGCGGGCTCCGCCGACCGCTATTCGCAGGAAGGCGCCGATCGCGGGAAGTCCGTCCCCGAAGGCGTCGAAGGACGCGTCGCATATAAAGGTCCGCTGAGCGGCCTAACCGATCAACTGGTCGGCGGGTTGAAGAGCGGCATGGGCTACGTGGGCGCGCGCACCATCCAGGAGCTCACGGAAAGGGGCCGATTCGTACGCATCACCGCTGCCGGCCTTCGCGAGAGCCATGTCCACGATGTGGTTATTACGAAAGAAGCGCCCAACTACCGCATGGAATAGCCTGTTATGCGGTTTCTTGTCTATACTTTTTCTGGAAGCGTATCTTTTAACATAAGAGTTGTAGTCTGAGTTTCAATCTTTTTGAGGAGCACCTTTTGTCCACTTCCGAATCCTGGCGTAATCCGCGCCCCGCTCCCGAACTCGCGGGCCTGGGCTCACGCATTCCGCACCGTTCGTTATTTCCAGATTGGCTTCGTGCCTGGTGGCCTGCGTTGCTTTGGGCCGCGATGATGTTCGTCCTTTCCACCGATTCATTTTCTTCGGAGCATACCAGCCGCATCATCGAGCCAATTCTTCGCTGGTTCCTTCCCGGCACCAGCGCGGCATCTCTCAACTTCATTCACCACGTCATTCGCAAGTGCGCGCATTTTACGGAATATTTCATTTTCTTTTTGCTTCTCTATCACGGGCTGCGCGGAATCCGCCGTGGATGGCAATTGGCGCCGGCCGTGCTTGCCTGGTTCATCGCCTCCGGCTATTCCGCACTCGACGAAATCCACCAATCCTTCGTGGCTTCCCGCGGCGCCGGCCCCTGGGATTCGCTGCTGGATTCCGCAAGCGCCCTCGCCGCGGTCGTGATGCTCTTCCTCTTTTACCGCTTGCGCCGTTCCACCAATAAATAAAGGCGCAGTTTCCTGCGCCTGTGTTCGAGAACGCAGGGTGCATTGCCGAACCGCATATCGCTATTTGTAAGTCCCTTGCTACTGAACTTCTGCCACGGCTGCCGGCTCCCTTTTCTTCACAATTTCCTTGTTGTCGTACAGCCTGCGATCCGCGGCTTCGATGAGTTCCTCCACACGGTCTCCCGGCTCATACGCTTTCCATCCGGCCGCTACCGACACCGGCAGGGTCTTCCCCTGCACTTGGACTTCAAACCCCTCCAGCCGCACCAGCACTCGCGACAATTGCTCCACCTCGCAATCCACCAGGAGCATCATGAATTCGTCTCCACCCCAACGCGCCGCCACGTCCGATCCTCTCGTCGAGTTGCTCAAGAGCTGGGCGAATTCTTTCAGCACCAGGTCGCCCGCCTGATGCCCATACTTGTCGTTGATTTCCTTGAAATCGTTCAGGTCCACCAGCACCACAATTAGCGCGTGCCCCTCCGTTCAGACCGCGCGATCTCCGCCTTCAACCGCTGCTCCGCAAATCTGCGGTTGCACAAACCGGTAAGCGGATCGAACATCGCCAGCCGGCGGAATACTTCTGCCTGAACATGCTGCTCTTTCAATTCGCGCTGCAGCTTCCGCAATTTTACTTGCTGGTAGATCGTGTGCGCCGTGAACGCCAGCACCAGAATTACCAGCGCACGTACCGCAACGCGATAATCCACTCCCAAAACCGTTTTCATTCCCATCCATTGCAGCGACGCCGACAGGGAGAACACCGCACCCGTCAGCCCCAGGATGATCACCACCGCATTCATCCACGCCCACAGGTCGCGCCGCTCCAGCCGCCGCAGATCGGCGCTGATCTTCGCGGCTCCGTAGTCGGAGTTCTCGTTCTCGATGGGCGACGGAACGTTATCCATGTGTGTTCTGCCTGTATTGGAGCGGTCGTTATCTTGACCCTAGGCCTTCCCTTTGACAGCGTCAAGAAATCCCGCGCGCTCTGCTACGCGACAGTAATCGTTGCTTGCTGCTTGGCGTTTGCTAACGAGCAGGTAGGTGCTGTATGGTTCGTCGGAAATGGCGGCGAACGGCAGCAGGATCACAGGCACGGCGGCAGTCTGCACTGCCAATTCTGCTTACCCACTTTTGCAGCTGCGTGTTTAGTCCGATCGGAGTGCTTGCATGACGTCGACGCGGGCAGCGCGAGCCGCCGGCACCACCGAGGCGACAACCGCGGCGGCAAGTAGCACGACAGCTGCGGCGACAAGCGGCACGGCTCCGGGGATCTGTACGTCCGTGAAGTAGCCGCCGGCCAGGCGCACGAGCGCGTAACCACCTGCGGCGCCAGCAACTACGCCAGCCACCGCCATTACGGCGCCTTCAGCCACGACGCCCGAGAGGAGATGACGCGGTTGACAGCCAATTGCCAGGCGAATGCCGAACTCACGGATGCGCCCGCTAACGGAAAACGCCAGAACACCCGCAACGCCCACCACCGCAATGAGCAGCGCGACAGCCGCGAAACCACCGAACACGATGGTGTTCAGACGATCCGGCGTGAGCACTTCGGCGCGCACGTCGTCGAGAGTGGCGGCGCGCTCGACCGGCTGGTCTACAGACAGGTCGCGAATCGTGCGCGTAACCGGCGTCACTAGGGTGTAGGGATTCGCGCTGGTGTGCACGAACAGGCGGCCGCCCCAGAGTTCCATCTGGTCGAAGGGGTGATACACGGTGAGCGCAGGACCTGGGACCACGTGCTCGTCGTCCACATCGGCGACGACACCGACAATGCGGCGCGGCTCCGTGCTGATGTCGACGAACTTCATCACGGGATCGGTCCACATGACGTGGCGATTCACCGCGTCCTGACCCGGGAACATCCGCTGCGCCACGCTCTGGCTGATAATCACGACAGGCTCGCCGTTGCGCCGGTCGGAATCGTCGAAGTCTCGCCCAGCAATAACGGGCACGCCCAGTGCCGCGAAAAATCCGGGCGAGATGGTGCGCAACTGTGCGCGCGGATCTTCTTCGCCGGACTCACGGACATGGCCATCTGCAGAAAATTGGAAGCCGGGGCCGAAGCTGCCCGCATCCCGCCAGGGAACCACAATGCCAAACGCAACGCGATCGACGCCGGGCAGCGCGTTGATACGCCGCATCGCTTCCTTGTAGAAAGCCACGACTTGCTCAGGCGTCTTTCCGTAGGAAATCGCCGGCACATTTAACGCCAGCACGTGATGCGTGTCGAAACCGGTCTGCACCGCTTGCAGCGAAAGCAGTGTCTTGATCAGCATGCTGGCACCGGCCAGCAGCATGAACGACGCGGCGATCTGCGTAATGGCGAAGATGCGCAAACGGCGGCTGGTGCTGCCAGTAATGCGCAGGCTGGTATTCGTGACGCTGATTCCATCCGAACCACCGGACGAAGGCAGGCGTGGGACGAACGCCAAGAGCACTGCAGCGAGAACGGCCAGAACCGCGCCGACCCAGAGCATGCTCGAATCAACGGTGAGATCGAGCGCGCGAACCGAAAAGCGGGAGGCGTAGCGCGCCAGGATCGAAACCATCGGACGCGCGCTCAGCACGCCCAGCAACGCGCCACCGCCACACAGCAAGAGGCTCTCGGCCAGCAACGTGCGTCGCAGGGCGCCGGTGCTTGCGCCGAGCGCGGCGCGCATGGCCAGCTCGTTTTCGCGGCGAACGGTGCGCGCCAGAATCAAGTTGGCGACATTCGAGCACGCGATGATGAACACAAGCGCGGACGCCGCCAGCAGCACCAGCAGCACGGTTCGCGCACCCGAGGTGATCTGATCGCGCAGGCGCACCGCGTCAATGCGGAAGTCGGCTTTGGGCGAGTAGACGTCGAGATGCTCACGAATCATCGTGCCATGCACCGCGCGCAGCTCAGCGCGAGCTTGCTCCAGATCGACGCCCGGCGCGAGCCGCCCGAATAACTCGGTCATGCGATGCACGCGTCCGGTGACCATGGTGGCAGAGAGATGATGCGGGCTGGTCACGACGTTGGCGATGATTTCGGTTTCCGCGGGATAAGGGACCGAAGGTTCCAGCACGCCGACGATGGTGGCCGAGCGCGTGCCGAGCCGGACAGTCTTGCCGATGACGGAAGGATCGCTGTTCAGCGTGGTCTTCCAGAAACGATAAGTGAGCACCGCGGCACCTGCGGCATTGGGGCCGTCGTCTCGCATGTCCAGCAAGCGTCCGAGCACCGGGTGCAGACCCATCACGTCGAAATAAGATCCGCCGACCACGCCAGCGCGGACTTCGCGCGGCTCGCCGAGGCCGATCATCGTGAAGCCGATAGTGGAAAAGTCGCCGAAGGCGCTGAGCGTTTTGACCCGCGCGCGCAGATCTTCTATTTCAGGCACAGAGAACGTGGTGTTATCCGTGTTTATGCCTGGTGCGCTTTGCCGGATGTAGATCAGGCGGCTCTCGTCGCGGTTAACCAACGGACGAAGAAGCACACCACGCACCAGGGTAAAGATGGCGGCGTTGGCGCCGATGCCGAGCGCCAGCGTGAGCATCACGGTGATCGCCAGGCCCTTGCTGCGACGGAGAGAGCGCAGCGCAATTTTCAGATCGTTCAGGAACAGCTCCGGTTTGTGCGCCGTCAGGAATTCGTTGATTGGCATCGCGCCCCCCAAGGGAAAAGCCATTTCCCCTGCGAACGTTCAAGGCCCACATCTTACTTACGATTACTTGTGAAATGCAAGCGAAAATGTGCTACGGTGAGGGCATGGCAGCCAAGAAAGCGTATCCCAAGCGGCGGTCGGGGTGTCCACTGAATGCTTCCGTGGAGATGCTGGGCGATCGCTGGTCTTTATTAATTGTCCGCGACATGATGATTCGGGGATTCCAAACCTACAAGGAATTCCTGGCGTCAGACGAGCACATCGCGACGAACATATTGGCCGACCGGCTGCGCAAACTGGAAGCGCATGGCATCGTCACCACGCAACCTGATGCAGCGGATGGGCGAAAACTCACCTACCTGCTTACACCGAAAGGTATCGATCTTGCTCCAGTCCTGGCCGAAATGGTGCTGTGGGCCGCCCGGCACGAAGAGACCGGCAACCAACCGTTGGTCCGCGCATTGCAAACGAACAAGCAGGGCGTCGTAAGCGAAGTGCGAGAGCGCTGGGCCCTGAAGAAACCGCGCCGAGCGAGCTGAATAAGTCCCGCTGCGAGCGCCAACGAGGTTGCGAAGAAGGACCACGCCGACTGAAGCAAAAAACTGGCGCGCCCGGTCGGACTTGAACCGACAACAACCGGATTAGAAGTCCGGTGCTCTATCCAGTTGAGCTACGGGCGCTCACTTTCAGCAATTTAGCACGTTTCTCGTCTGTGAGACCAGACGAGCGCAGGAACACAACGAGGTCAAATCACCCAAAACTTACGCATTTTATAGATTAAAACCGCTGGAATAGTCGCTCCCATTCTCCCGTTTAATTCGAATTCGATAACTGCAGCCAATGTCGTACTCTAATAACTTCAGGTGGCAAATGAGCGAATCTGTACTTCAGGGCGATCAGCGCCGAAATGGCCTTCTGCGCACCGCAAAACGCGTGGTCATCAAACTGGGAACTAGCACGGTCACGGGCACCCAGGGCGAACTTTCCTCGGAACGGATCGAACCGATTGTGCAAGCTATCGCCAATCTCCAAACGGACCACCGTCAAGTCATCCTGGTATCTTCCGGTGCCGTCGGACTCGGCCGAGGATGGCTCGGACTCCATCCGTCTCGACTGAAGGACATGGCGACTAAGCAAGCGTGCGCCGCGGTTGGACAGAGCCTGTTGATGGAAGCGTATAAGCGTCTATTTGGCGCGTACGGCGTGAAGACTGCTCAGGTCCTGCTGACCGAGGAAGATTTCAGTAACTGGCGACGTTATTCGAACCTGCGGCGAACGATGGAAAAACTGATTGGATTTGGTGTTTTGCCGATCGTCAACGAAAACGACACAGTTTCAACCGCAGAACTCGAGACGGTCGGCGATCGCGCCCGCTCGGCGGCCTTCAGCGATAATGACCGGCTGGCCGCGCTAGTCATGAGTGGCTTGGAGGCAGACGCTCTCATTCTCCTCACGAATGTCGATGGCCTGTTGGGTACAGAAACTTCTACCAAACACAAACCCACAGGATCAGGAATTCGCCCACAGTTGATCCCGCTGATTTCGAAGGTGACTCCGGAGTTGAGAGCTGTAGCGAGCGGGCCTTCGCAATCCGGACGGGGCGGCATGGTAACGAAACTTGAAGCAGCCGAAATTGCCATGAATTGTGGTGGTGTGGCGGTAATCGCAAATGGCAACCGTCCCGAAACGCTTCCACGCATTTTTGCAGGAGAGCCAGAAGGAACTGTTTTTCTGCCCTCGGGCCGGATGAAGGGGAAACGCCGCTGGCTTGCTTATGCAGCCGGGGTACGCGGTCGCGTCGTGGTTGACGCGGGCGCGCAGCGCGCGATTACGCGAGGCAAAGCCAGCTTGCTTTCGACCGGTGTCCTTCGCGTCGAAAGACCATTTGCGCCAATGGACGTGGTCAGCATCGCGAACGTCGATGGCAACGAATTCGCCCGCGGAGTTGCCAACTGCGCCAGCGAGGCGGCAGCAACCACTCGCGTACTCTTCACTCGAGATAACATTGTTCTGCTGGAGCGCAAGCCTTGAGCGATAACTCTTCAACTTCAACCAGACCTGTGACAGACGTCGCTTCGATGGCGCACTCTGCGCGCGAAGCATCCCGAAAGCTTGCCCTTCTTTCGGACGAAACCCGCAAAGCCACTCTCTTGGCAATTGCAGAGGCACTCGAAGGGAATGCCGAGCGGATTTTGGCCGCGAATGCCAAGGACTGCGCCGCAGCGGAAAAGCTCTTATCCACCGGAGAGATGACGCAAGCCCTGTTTTCACGGCTGCGGATCAAAGGGAGTGGCATCGGTGAGATGGCCGCTCGCGTGCGCGAAGTCGCCAACCTGCCTGACCCGCTTGGAAAGAGCTTCGCAGTCACCGAACTCGACCAAGGTTTGATCTTGCACAAAGAATCCTGCCCGCTTGGCGTGATTGCTGTCGTATTTGAATCACGGCCCGATGTCGTTCCGCAAGTTGCTTCACTGGCTCTCAAATCGGGCAACGCGGTTCTGCTCAAAGGGGGCGCGGAAGCCGCAAACAGCAACGAAAGCATTGTGGGTGTCTGGCGAGAGACTCTTCGCAGATTTCCCGCTATACCTCAGGAGTCCATCGAGTTGCTGCAGTCTCGTTCGGACGTGATGGAACTCTTGCGTCTCCACAACGAAGTCGACCTGCTGATCCCGCGGGGTTCGAAAGAGTTTGTCGCGTTCATGGAGAAGAACAGCCGTATCCCTGTCCTGGGCCACGGTGAGGGAATCTGCCACGTGTTCGTTGATCGCGCGGCGGACCTGAACAAAGCCACGTCCATCACGCTAGATTCCAAAGTTCAGTACCCTGCGGCATGCAATTCCGTCGAGACGCTGCTTGTGCATAAGGATCTTGCCGCCGCATTTCTCCCGAGGGTCATAGCAGAACTAAAAAAAGCAAATGTGGAAGTTCGTGGCTGTCCGCGGGTCCTGGCACTGCTTCCGGAGGCAAAGCTGGTCCCCGCGAGCGAGAAGGATTGGTCGACAGAATACTCCGACCTCATCCTCTCTGTGAAAATTGTTGATTCCTTGGAACAGGGGCTGGAACACATTCACAGGTACGGTTCGAAGCACACCGAATGCATCGTTACGGAAGACCCGGGGGTCGCTGACCGCTTTCTGCAGGAAGTCGATGCCGCCGGCGTATTCCACAACGCGTCGACGCGTTTCGCGGATGGTTATCGTTACGGCCTCGGTGCGGAGGTGGGGATCAGCAACGGCAAACTCCACGCGCGTGGTCCCATGGGCATCGAAGGATTAACTACGTACAAGTACAAGCTCCGTGGAGACGGCCATATCGTTGCCGAATACACCAGCGGTGTCCGCCATTTCAAACACAAATCTCTCGCACTAGAGGAATAGCCTGTCGACCCGCTTCCCGCGCCAGCCGAATGACCATGGCCTGGGCTTCTTCCGTGGAAACCCGCTCAATCTGATCGGCGATGTCCTTCTGCCAAAGCGGCACCCGTGTCTTTCCGACTACTGGTGCTGGTAATTGCTGTTCTGGATCGCGATCGTGAGTTGCTTACTTACCCCATCAATCGTCTCGCTTGTCACGTGGTTCGGTCCGCCGGGTATTCTGGCAAATTGCACGTTAACCTTTACGGCGTCGCTCGGATCGTTCAAATACGTCGCGATCGTCAAGCTCACCAGCGCCTTCTGCGCCTTGTTCATCACCAGTGTCATATTGTCGCCCTGCTTCACGTAGTTGCTGATCACCAGCCGGTATTCCCCGGGCGCGCCTCCCACCGGCCCCATCATCACGTTTCCCTGTTGATAGGCCTGTTGCAGCATCTCTCGCTCCGGCGGAACGTACTGCTGCACCAAACCCTTAATTTGGTCGCCGTATTCCTTGTATTCTTCGGTTTTCTTCTCGATAATGCGGCCGCGCAATCCACGGCGGCGCCGCTCATCGTCAGAGACGGAACTGGGGTCAACCGGGGTCTTTTGTGGCTTCCCGTTTGGACCCAGTTGCACGTTATACAGTTCTTCCTTCTTCTCCTCGCCTTTGATGCTAATGATGTCCTGCTCCATCCACGTGTACTGCGCCAGCAATTGCTTGTTCACCGCCATTGATTCTTTTACTTCGGCCACCCGCTGTTGCATCTCGGGATTTTGTGCCCTCAAGCTCGGCACGGCTAGTGCGCACACCGCCAGAATTCCCATGCCGAGCGATGCCTCGGTACTTACGATCCACCGTGTTCTTCTCATGTGTCTCCTTACGGAAGCGATGCTTCCTGACCCGTTTGCTATTAGGGGAGTGACAGTTTCCCTTCGAATGGGTTTTCTGTCTCTGACCGCCCTTTCGTCCTGTGACTGGAAGCAGTTCGTGGGCAAACTTGCCTCCCTGGCAGGGCAGAATTCCCAACGTGTCAGGAATTCTAGTGGTGAATGAGATAGTCCGGGTACTGTCACTTTATACAGGGTCGGAACACAGTCCCGAGCAGGTGCTCGTCCGCCTAGGCCTGCTCCCCCTGACTGTACAGATTGACAATACCGACCCGGACCGGCCTCTGGTAGAGTAAGCCACTCAGCGGGGTCGCGGACGCTCCGGATCCCGAAACCAACTCCTTAGCTCATGGAGGTGGCAGGGATAATGCCATACCGAATCGAAACCGGATGATTGAAGCGCCAAGCACGGTGAGAACGAGTTTCTCGGTTCGACGGCCTCGGAGGTAATCAGTATGAAATATTTGAAAAATGCCATGGCGATTTTCCTTGTGACCCTGGTGACGGCCGTTACGGTTGTCGCGCAGGACCCCGGCTGGCCTCGCAAGATCGTCAAATCCGGCGGAACTCTCGTCATCTATCAGCCTCAGGTCGATGACTGGAAGGACTTCACCACCATCGCCTGGCGCCAGGCCTTTCAACTTACTCCCACTGGCGGCAAGCAGGTTGTCGGAGCGGTCAGTTTTCAAGGCACCACCAGCGTCGACACTGCAACCCGCATGGTCCTTTTTTACGACATGAATGTCTTGAATACCTATTTTCCCTCGCTACCCCCCGCCTCCACAGCGCAAATGGATCAACTTCTCAGGACATTCATTCCTCCCTACGTCAACATTTCTCTTGATCGGGTGGTCGCCTATCTCCCCAAGTCGCAAAACGTGAAGACCGTCGAACTCAACAACAATCCCCCGGTCATTTTTGTCGGCTACGCCCCCGCCATCCTTCTGAGCGTCGATGGTGACCCAGTTCTTGCGGAACTTCCGCACACCGATCTAAAGTCAGTTGTCAACACCACTTGGCCGCTGTTCCAGGACAAATCCAATTCGCAATACTATCTCCTCGTCAGCAATATTTGGCTGACTGCCAGCGATCTGCACGGTCCTTGGTCGCGCACCATGAACGTTCCGAGAGACTTCAAAAAGCTTCCCAACTCCGGAAAGTTCGCTGAAGTACTGAAAGCCGTTCCCCCTCCACAGGTTTCCAATCCCGTCATCCCCGGAGTTTTCTACGCTACCAGTCCCGCCGAAATCATTCTTTTCGACGGCCAGCCCACCTACAAGGCGATTACCGGCACGCAACTCTCCTTCGCCAACAACACCGACAGCCCGCTGTTCGTCTACAGCGCCACCCAAACGTATTACTACCTGGCTGCCGGACGCTGGTTTAGTGCACCGAGTCTGGAAGGGCCATGGACGTTCGCTTCACTCAGTCTCCCTTCCGATTTTGCGAACATTCCACTGGCGAGTCCGGCAAGCGCCATCCTCGCCTCCGTTCCCGGAACCAACGAAGCCAAAGACGCCGTGCTCATCGCTCAGATCCCTACCACCATGATTCTCAATCCCACCACCGCCGCGGCTCAGGCCAAGGTTAGCTACAGTGGCGCACCAGAGTTCGCTGCCATCACCGGCACCTCTCTGCAATACGCCACCAACACGGTGGACAAAGTCATTCAGGTCGGCGACCTCTACTACCTCTGCCTCCAGGGCGTTTGGTTCATGTCCACAACTCCCAATGGCCCATGGACCACTGCGAGTTCCGTGCCCCAAGTGATCTACACCATTCCTCCGAGTTCACCGGTCTATAACGTCACGTACGTCACGCAGACCACGACTTCCGACGGTAACATCTCCGCCAGCTACACTGCCGGATATCTCGGCGCGTTTGTCATGGGCGCGGCGGTAGGCGCGATCGTCGCGAATGGAACGGGCTACTACTATCCTCCCTACATTGGCTATCCTGTCGGGGGATATCCTTATTACCATCCGTACTGCACACCATACGGCTACGGTGGATACGCTACTCCTTACTACAACAGCAGGTCGGGCGCGTACGGCTACTCAAGTACCACCTACGGTGCCTACGGCAAGACAACGACTGCCGCTCAATATAATCCCTACACGGGCACGTATGCGCGCGGCGCTTCCACCTCAAATGCCTACGGTCGCCAGAGCGTCGGCCAAGCTTACAATCCCTACACCGGAACATACGGCGCTACACATCAAGGATCGAGTCCGACCGCGCAGTGGGGACAGTCCTATGTGCAGCAGGGCAACAAATCTGCCTATACACAGCACTACTCCACCGCTAATGGCTCAGTGGGTTCGATTCAAGGTTCGCAGGGAGGCCACGGCTATGCCACTTCCTCTGCATTCGGGAATACCTACGCCGGAAAAAACTCCAGCGGCGACATGTACGCAGGGCACGACGGCAACGCCTATCAAAGCACGGGTTCCGGCTGGCAAAAATATGACAACAGCACCAATTCCTGGAACAGCGTGAACACCCAGCAGGCTCAGCAAGAAGCCCAACAGAAATCGCAGAGTTACCAACAACAGCACCCGAACAGTCAGGCCGACATGCAGCAACGCCAGCAGAGCTTCAATCAGGATCGCTCCTCGGGAAGCTTCGATTCTCAGAGTATGAATTCCGATATGCAAAACAGGATGAGTGGCGCGTCCTCAAGCGATCACTTCAACCAGTACCACCCAAGCGGCGGGAGCAGTGGCGGCGGTTGGGGAGGCAGTCACAGTTGGGGTGGCTTCGGCGGCGGTGGTCGCAGTTGGGGTGGAGGTGACCGCAGTTGGGGTGGCGGTGGCTGGCGCCGATAGACCTCGAAATCCATGGGCAATTCCCAGAGGTCCTGAAATTAACTGCTGTCAGTCGAGATGGCCCCCGGCTCGGCCATGTTCCTACCGTCCTTCCAGGCTCCTTTGGATTCCCTGCCTGTCCATTTTGCCGATGTTCAAGAAAGTGCCGATGACCTAAATTGCTGATCGCACCCATGACTCACGGCTGTCGAAGAGCAGGCTGAAGGGTTTGCGGATGGAACGCAGAATGCACAAGGAAACAATCACGCAAGGTCGTTCGAGTGCAGCGGTGTACGTTCCTGCAATCGGGCTTGCGGTCGTTTTTGCAATTTTGCTCGCGACAAAAGTGTATTGGATGAGCGAACTGCTGGTGCTTTTGCTCTTGGTGGCGATTCTATGCCTCGTCGGCGCGTGCCTAGCGCTTCTGATCGTTTTTCTGCGAGAAAGCATCCGATGGAGTATTACCGTGATCCAGCACTCCAAGCGAATAGTCGAACTGCCGATGGATGTCCAACCAGATTATCGGCTGGCACGCGTTGGCGTCCCGCCCACGACCAGAAATAAGGTCCAGGCAAATTCACTGCTGAAGTAACCCTTCGATCGAGCGTTCGTCGCGAAATACAGCATGGTGTTCTTCCGGTAATGAGTGCAACGTGAGACCAGCAGTATCCCTCACTGGGTCGAACGTGTACTGAGAGCCAGTCTCCGAGGCTTGCCAACCGAGGCGTCACGGATCGGCGCCAGCCTTTTGCAGTTCGCCGTCGTCGGGGAATATTCGATGACCTTTACGGAGGGTAGTCTGCGCAGACTTCGTATCACCAAGTGAAAAGTACAGCCCTGCGAGTGACTTATAAACGCTGACATCGGAATCCGGGTAGAGACGTATGACGGTCTCAAAGCGTTCCCGCGCCAACGCAAAGCGCTGCGTTTCCCGATACAGTTCCCCCAACTCAAGGTTGCAGGCATAGCTGTAAGGGTCCTTCAACGTTCCCTTCAGTAATACGGGCTCTGCCTCTGCGAGATTGGACATTTTTATCCAGATTGCCCCTAACCGGCAGTATTCAGAGGCGGGTGGATCCGACAATACTTTCATGCGAGAAAGCTGGGCAAGGAGGGCGATTTGATAGTCTTTGCGATCCGCGGCGAATTCCATTTCGTCGCTAAGGGCAGGCAGATAACGCGGGTCCTGCTGCAGAATCTTGTCGACCAGCGCGCGGGCCGCAACTGCGTTGCCGTCACGATTTTCCGCGACCGCAAGCCAATGCATTGCTCCGGGCGAGTTGGGTTCCAGTTTGAGCGCAGCCTGCAAAGCGGACTTCGCATTTGTCACGGCGCCACTCATCAGCTCCAGACGGCCCTGCGCAATATCGCGAGAGACCGACTGTGGTTGCGAGTTCAAGGCGTTGAGAAATCTCTGAGCATTCGCAGGTTCCTTCAGATCAAGCGCCGTTTCCACGCCGGCTTCAAGCGCGCGCCGGACTTCCGATGGTTCCAGATTCGCGGGCAGAGGACCTATTCGAAGTTGTGTGATTAATTCCTGATTGGCGGCGAACGAATTGCGCGCAAGCAGAGTTTGCGGGGCGTGGTATTCCAGCAGAGTGCGATCATCAGTGTTCAGCACACCTCCCTCTCCCAGCTTCCGTACCGCGGCATCGTCCAACAAGTAGTAAGCGACAAGCCCTTCGGGCTGGTGGACGTCCACGGACTGAAAGTCCTTGCGCACCTCCGCGTTTTTCCAAAGCGCGCGGAGCCTCGCAAACTGGAAGGGCGCGGCATCCATGCGGCCGAGGAGCAGTAGGTCCGGCGCTTCGCCACGCCACAGTGTGACCTCGGGGAAGTGCGGTGCCAGTGTCGCAACAATCATGCGCAAGTCATCCGGTGCCAGCGAATAGGCTTGTACCCACTGAACGAAAATCCCGCCTGGCGCCAGCCGTTGTCGCACGGCGGCGTAGAACTCATTTGTGAACAGTGTGGCGATTCCCGCGATCCAGGGGTTCGACGGCTCAGAAATAACCAGATCGTATTTGTCCGCAGAAGTGAGCAGAAAATTTCGCGCATCATCAAAAATAACGTGGACTCTTGGGTCGTTCAGAACGCCCCGGTTGAGGCTTTCAAGATAGGGCGCCGCGCGCATCACTGCGGGCTCGATCTCAACGCAATCAATTCTTTCCACATCAGGGTAACGGGCAACGGCTGACACCGTCATTCCGCTGCCAAAACCGACAATAAGGACTCGCCGTGGGGCGGGATGAAACGCTGCGCCCAGGTGCCCCAAAAGAAGCTGCGTGCGAGCATCGCCCGTGGAGGCATCCACTTTGCCATTCACACGTAGCGCCACATAGTTATCGGAGCGAATCACGGCAATCGAATCATTTACCCCCTCGGTGCTGAACACCAGATCGTTCGTGGCCGCGATTTCTTCCAGCGTGAGATGTCCTTGAAAGGTGTTCCCGTACAACGCTGCGGATAAGGAGAGCAGCGACTGGTTGTTGAACAAAGAGGAGAATCCGATGATAAAGGCCATCACCAAGCAGCCGAAGTTCAGCACTAGGGAACGAATCTGTCGGCGCGGTGAAAACCAGTCCAGCACGAGCGCCAGCAGAATATTCACGGCTGCTGTAGCCGCAATCACGCGAAAACTGCCCAGCCACGGCACCAGCAAAAATCCCGTTATCAAAGATCCTGCTATGGCCCCCAGCGTATTTGAGGCATAGGCCTTGCCGATGATGCTGGACCCGCCGGCGCTGGCACCCATCGCGTCATCCAGCAAGACAAGAACCGCCGGGAAATTGAATCCGAAGAGTGCCGCCATTGGCAGTACTGTCAGCGCGCTGGTCGCAGCTTGCGCCAGAACCAATCCGCCGAACGTCTGATGTGTCGCTCGCAGCAAAAACGGAATCACCGATGGTATCCAATGAAAGAAAATCAAGGACAAAAGCGCGGCCACCCCGATCCAGGTTTGCGCGCGAGAAAATGTCGCCATCCCCACCTTCCTCGCGCCTCGATAGAAGCGTTGGAAGGTCATGCTGCCGATGACTGTTCCCGCCAGAAACGCCGCGAGGATCAGCGTGAACGCGTAGGTGGAGCTGCCGAGTTCCACTGCCAAAAGCCGCGTCCAGGCAATCTCGTAGGCGAAAGCGGTAGCGCCCACCACGGCGAACAAAATTAGCAGAAATTGGGGCGATAGCTCTTGCGGCAATTTGCCGACAGATACCTTTGGTGAGGTCGACCCTCGCACCTCGCTCGCGTTGGCAAACTCTTTCGCGATCCGCAATGCGATCAGGCCCGCAATGATATTGAGCGCGACGGCAACCCCCACCGTCAGACGCAAGCCGAGTGCGGGAAGCAAAACAAAGCCTGAGATCAATGTCCCAGTGAGAGCCCCGAAAGTATTGACCCAATAAAGCTGGCTGACCCGCAACCCCAATTGCACGGGATTCCGCGTGACGCCACGAACCAGCACCGGAAGAGTGCCGCCCATTAGAAAGGTGGGAATAAACAGAACGACGGCAACACCCAAGAATCTAAGGACGGGTAGAAGCGGCTGCATACTACTGATCAGCGGATACCCCGCAAAGTAGATCGATCGCACGCCCGCAAGCCCTGCCAGCGAAAGCGCCCCTGTCATGCCAGCCAGGAACTCGATTTGGGAATAAAGAGCGATAGGTCCGGCCTGATCTTTGCGCCAACGACCGAAAAACGCGCTGCCGGCCGCAAGTCCCGCCATGAAAACGGCCAACACCGTGGCAATCGCATAAGCCGTATGGCCGAAGATCAGTCCCAGAGCCTTGCTCCAGGCAAGCTGATAAATCAGGCCCGCTGCCCCGGAAAGAAAGAAACAGGTCAAAATGCTGAGAAGGGGTTCGCGTCGGGAAGGGTTTCTTTTCATCGTCGATAGGCGTTAGACATCTTTGGCCAGTCAATCATAGCGCATCAAAAAGATTCGGCGAGTTCCGCGGCGCCCGGTTCGCGTTGATATAAACTGATGCGTCAGCAATCAGTCGAATGCAAACCATGACGCCGATCGCAACGTCACCAGCGCGCCACGTCCCTCGCCGTCGTTGGGGTATCGCGTTGCTTCTGGGACTCGGCGTGTTGGTGAACTATTTCGACCGCGTGAATCTCTCCGTCTCGCAAGACGCGCTTCACAATGCGTTCGGCATCTCCACCGTGATGTTCGGCTATTTGCTCAGCGCCTATAGCTGGACCTATGCCGCGCTGCAACTACCCTCAGGCCTCATCCTCGACCGCTTCGGGGTGAAGCTGGTGGGCCGCATTGCAACGTTCTTGTGGAGCGTAGCGTCGTTCGCGGCAGCGATCTCCACGGGACTGACAGGCTTCCTGGGCGCGCGCCTGCTGCTGGGAGTCGGCGAAGCACCTACCTTCCCCGCCAATTCAAAAGCCATCGGCTATTGGTTCCCGGCGCAAGAGCGCAGCTTGGCCACGGCCATCTTCGATTCCGCGGCGAAACTTGCTTCTGCGATTGGTGTTCCGGTAATTGGGCTGATGATGGTGCGATTCGGATGGCGATGGAGTTTCGCCGCGACGGGCTTTATCAGTCTTCTTTATTTTGTCCTTTTTTATGCGTTCTACCGGAATCCCAGCGAAGACCCGGCATTGTCCCGGGAAGAACGCGATTTTATTCGGCAAGGTGGCGCGCAACCCGAAGACCAGCTCAGAGCCGCCAAGGGCGCACCGCTAAAATATTTGCTACGTCAACGAAAGGTCTGGGGGTTGGTGCTGGGCTTCGCATCTTACAACTACACTTTCTATTTGCTGCTCACGTGGCTGCCTTCGTACCTGTCTTCGACCCATCACGTCGATTTGCTGCACTCTTCCTTGTACACCAGCGTACCGTGGCTTTTTGCAACCTTTACCGACATCCTCATGGGCGGCTGGCTAGTCGACAAATTGGTGCAAAGCGGTCGCGACCCTTCCTTCGTCCGGAAGGCCATCCTCATCGGAGGCACTACCCTTGGCCTGGGCATGCTAGGCGCAGCCTACGCGCAAAGCACCGTCGTCGCCCTCGTGTGGATCAGCGTGGCAATCGGGGGATTGTCCGCCGCCTCGCCCGTAGGTTGGTCGATTCCTTCCTTGATTGCACCGCGGGAAAGCGTGGGAACGCTCGGAGGAATCCTGAATTTCGGCAATCAACTCTCGGCCATTGCCGCGCCGATTGTCACGGGCTATGTCGCGCAGAGCACCCATTCGTTTTTCTGGGCCTTTGCCGTAGCTGCCGCTTTTTTGGTCGTCGGCATTTCCGGCTACGCATTCCTGCTGGGCCGAATTGAGCCCATTGCTGAGCCGCAGTAACCGCTTCTATTCCGCCTCGGTCTTCTGATTGGTCTCGGACTTGACGACCGCGCGTGTGGCACCGGTAGAAATTCCGCCGTCCACCAGAAGAGTTTGCCCCGTAACATATCGGCTGGATTCTGCCGCAAGAAAGACCACCGCCGAGTCCAAATCGTGCGGCTCGCCCGGCCGTTTCACCGGGATGCGGTCGCAGAGATACTCAACCCACTCTTTGTTCTGGTACAGCACCTTATTTTGTTCGGTGCGGAACCATCCCGGCGCCAGGCAGTTCACGGTAATGCCATACTTGCCCCAGTCATCGGCAAGGCTCATCGTCAGTTGCCGAATGCCGCCGCGGCTCGCTCCGTATGGGCCCAGACCGGCATAGCCTGCGACGCTCGTTACGGAACCGATGTTGATGATGCGGCCGTACCGCCGTGGAATCATGCGCCGCGCCACTGCCTGGGCTACGAAGAAACTTCCTCGCAAATTGGTATCGAGAATCAGATTCCAGTCGTCCCAAGTAACGTCCAAAGCGCGCTTGCGTACATTGCAGCCGGCATTGTTAACAAGGATTTCGAGATGACCGCATGCAGCTTCCGCGGCTTCCACCATTCGCTCAATGCTCTGTTGTTCACGCACGTCCAACTGAAGCGAAATCACCGCTCGCCCCAGGGATTTGATCTCCTTTTCAAATGGCACCAGGCTCTCCCGGTCTCGGCTGGTCAGAACCAGATCGGCACCGGCCTTGGCCAGCGCCCGCGCGAAATATTGCCCGAGCCCACGGCTCGTTCCCGTAACGATGGCAGTTTGTCCCTTGAGATCGAAAAGCGAGTCGCTCATGCGGTCCCGCCCGGCGTAAGCACCACTTTCGTTAATCCAGGTTCACGCGCGTGCAGCCGCTTAAACCATTCGGGGCCTTCCTCCAAAGGCGCAACAGCCGTGATCAGTGGCTTCACGTTGATCGCGCCGCTGGCCAGCAACTCGATCGCGCGCGGATATTCCCCTGCCGACGCGCACGAACCCTGCAGCCTGATTTGCCGCGTCACGACCTTCTGCAGCGGCAGCGCCACTTCCGGCGCGATGTTTCCAACCAAAATGACCGTGCCTCCTTTTCGCACCGCGTCAATCGCCGTGCCAACGGTCTCATTTCGCCCGACCGCCTCAACCACCAGGTCCACTCCTTCTTCGCCAGTGAGATGGCTCACCTGCTTGGCGAACTCCAATTTAGGCGATAGCACCGTCGTAGCGCCAAATTCCTTTGCAAGCCCGAGACGAGACGGATCAATGTCCGCGACAAAAATCCGCGAGCAGCCTGTCGCGCGCAACACCTGAAGGCACAACAAGCCGATCGTCCCGGCGCCAATCACCAAAGCGGTGCGCTTTGGAACGCTCTCTGCCAGTGAAACGGCGTGAACCGCTACGGCCACGGCCTCCAGCAGCGCGGCCTCCGGAAAAGAAATATTCGGTGGCAAGCGATACACAATGCGCGAAGGCACGACGATGTATTCGGCGAAGGCGCCCGCGCGTCGATAGTCCCCGCACGAGACCCCCATCACCTCGCGATGGTTGCACAGGTTCAACTCTCCTCGCTTACAAAATTCGCAAGCGCCGCAGGAGATAGTGGAATCGAAAGTCACGCGCTCATTTTCAGCCAGGTTCACGATGTCCCCGCCGAGTGCTGCGATCGTTCCGGCTGCCTCGTGTCCCATCACAATTGGAGGAATGCGCCGCCCGGAAGAGCCATCGTAGCCGTGCACATCACTTCCGCAAATTCCGCACGCCGCGACGCGGACCAACACTTCACCCAATCCAGGCCGGGGCACGGGGAAGTCCGCCATCTCAAGCTGATTGTATTTGGACAGTAAGAGCGCTTTCATAGGTGTTCAACCAAGCAAACCTCGGCAATGGTATCGCGCTTAGTGCTGGCGATCCAACCGAAACGCCGCAGCCTGGAAATCCCCGCGCAAATCGAGCCACACTCCGTGATGCATCCACCACGCTCCCGAAGCGCTCGTCGGCGTTCCTGGCCGGGCTTTGCCCTCGATAAAAATGAGCTGGTATTCCGCGTCCGGATTGAGTCCCTGCAGCTGTAACAGCGGGAAGCCGCGTCCTTCCTGTGTGGAATGCGTGAACGCAAAAACTACAGCCTGGTTCTTGTCCCTCGCAACGGATTCGGTCGCAGACATCTCGCTTCCGTCGCGCGGACTAATCAGCCGGTAGAGATCCCCTCGCACAATCGTCGGCTGCACGGAGTGATACGCGGCGATCAGGCGTTTGGCGGTAGCAAAATCCTCCACAGTCCAATGATTCAGATTGCCTCCAATGCCCAGCGACCCTTGCATGGAACTAAGCATGCGATAGGTCAGCGAGGTCGAACGGCCGTTCAGCCAGTGCGGTGAATCCGTCACCCACGCCACCATGATCTGTGGCGGGTACGCATAACTGAAGCCATCCTGCATCGATAACCGGTCGAAAGGATCGGTATTGTCCGAGGGCCACACCTCGTCCGTGTAGTGCAGAATGCCCAGATCGACGCGCCCACCTCCGCCCGAACAGGATTCGATCTCCACGTTCGGATGCTTCTTCCGCAGATGGCTTAGAATCGCATAGAGATTACGGATGTATTCGACGTAGACGCGCTGCTGCTGGTCGACAGGTACCTGATCCCACCCAGGCTCGGACCAGTTCCGGTTGTAGTCCCACTTCAGAAAAGCAATGTCATTTTCGCTGAGCAGCTTATCCAGGAATCCCTCCACGTAGTCCCGCACATCGCTGCGTGCCAGATTCAGCACCAACTGGTTGCGCTGCTCCGAACGCGGCCGCCCGGGAAAATTCAAAACCCAATCCGGGTGCTTGCGATACAGGTCCGAATCCGGGTTCACCATTTCCGGCTCGACCCACAATCCAAAGTCCATTCCCAGCCCGTGAACCCTATCGATCAGCGGCTTCAGCCCGTTCGGAAACTTCTCCGGATTCACGTACCAATCGCCGAGGCCCGCGTGATCCGTTTTACGTTGCCCGAACCAACCGTCGTCGATCACAAATCGATCCACGCCAATGGACGCAGCTTTTTCGGCCAGCGCTACCTGCCCGGGCTCGTCAACCTTAAACTCCGTCGCTTCCCACGAATTGTAAATCACTGGACGAGGCTTGGGGTTCGGCGCGTGCGGCAGAACATTCGCAATTTCAAAACGGTGGAGCACCCGCGAAGCGCCGCCCAAACCATGATCGGAATATCCGCCGTAGAAAACCGGCGTTTCCAAATGTTCGCCGGGATTGAGTTTGTAGCGAAAATCAAACGGATTGAATCCTCCGGTGACACGTACAAAGTCGAGTTGATTCACCTCGACCGTAAACCGCCAGGAACCGGACCACGCCAGCGCGCCAAACCACACTTCGCCGTATTCCTCTGCCGCCGTGATGGGTCCTGCGTTTTTCTGGCTGGCGTCTCGCGAAATCGCAAACCATGGATTGGCCTGATGCCCGGTGCTTCCGCGACGGCTTTCGATCACGCGCGCGCCAGGATGAATCGGCTCCTGATTCAGCGTCCATTCTCCGGCCCATCGGCCCGTCAGATAGCTCAACATGTAGCGATCGGGAGGAAGCGTCCATTGCGCCGCAGCGGCCTGCTCGACCACGATCGGCTGTTTCTCGCGGTTTTCGATGTTTGCAGAACGGCTGAGGATGCCGCTGTCAGCGTCGATGAAATACTTCAGCGTGACGTAAACCTCGCGCGAGATATCCTTCAGCACAACCTCCAGCGATTGCGCACCATTTGGCGTGGCCTGAACAAAATGCAGCACCAGGTCGCGGTTGCCATCCGCAAAACTCACTTTGAGCGCGGGTTCTGTAAACAACCCGGCGCCCCACCCGGCATACTCTTGCGGCGTCGTGGTGTATGACGAATCGAACGAAGCCCACTCCATATAAGAATGCGCGGCGGGAATCTTGTCGTCTGGACCCAGCCGCCCGCCCCAGTACAACGTCTGTAAGTCGCCCCGTTCATTCACTCCGAACGCGTAGGTTGAGTTGCCGCCATCAAGGCGGAATACTTGCCTGGTTTGGGCCCGGGCGGATCCTGCAGCGAACAACATCAGCACTAGCAACGCCGCTAGAGTGAAAGACAGACGCAGTTGCAGAGTAGATTTCATTTTGTCGAATCCTATCATTCGAATTCCTTGCGGAAACTCAATGCGCCGCGGCAAGCACGGCCACGCCGTAAACCGGCAACTTCACGGATGATTTAGAGCCGCCTTCCAGCACGTCGCTCATCGCGCTTGGCAGGGGAATGGTTTGCGGCTGCTTCGACAAATTCACGAGAATGTAGACCGTCCGATGAGCTCCTTGCCGCACCGATGCTTCGACGCCAGTGGGAATATTGGGCAAGGGCGAGGCCACATTGCTGGTCTTGGCCATCCATTTCACGGCGTTCTCCATGGTCTTGGGATCGAGCCATGCACCGATATACGTGATCCGCCCATTGCCGACTTTCCGCGTTATCGCGGCGGGCTGGCCATCCAGCCAACCATTGCTCTTCCCGTAGCGCAGCAGAACCTCCGTATCCGTTTCCTTTATACTTAGCAGCTCGGCCCAGAATGGCGACTCGCCAGTTCCCCACTGCCCCTCTACCGGGACGGGATCAACCAGCGCGTAATACTGCTCCACACGCCCGCCAAGCAGTTCCCCGAGCGGGCCGGGTTGCCGATCGGGTTGCAAGCCGTTGTCGTCATCCTTCATCGCCGAGCGCTGCCCAAGCACCAAGTGCCCGCCTGAGCGGACGTACTCAGCAAGATTCTTCGCAGCCGCATCGGACAGAACATTCAAGCCGGGAGCAACCACGAGCTTGTAGGAAGAAAGATTTGCCGTTGGCGGAAGGATGTCGACGGATTGCGCGACCGGCCGCACCGCGGCGTAGTAGCTGCGCAATTCCATGTTGGGATCGTAATTCTTGTTGTGCCGCTGCCAGTTGATGGCCCAGCGGCTATCGTACGAATGCAGAAGCGCCACCTCGGATTTCACAGCGGTGCCAGCCAGCGCCGGCCCGGCTTTTTCAAATTCCTTGCCGACTTGCGCCACCTCGGCATAAAGCGGAACGGGCGTACCATCCGATCCGACCAGCGTCCCGTGATATTCCTCTTGCCCATTGAGCGCGCTGCGCCACTGCCAGTAGCTAACCGTGTCGGCACCGTGGCCCACGTCGTGCCAAGCCATGGCACGGACTTCACCCTTATCCAGTGCGTTGTTGATCTCCGCCCAATTCACCGAGCCGGGCTGCGTTTCCATCACCCAAAAATTCTTCTGCTTGAAGCCGCGCGTCAAGTCGTGGGCGAAGCCGTTCTTCACCGCATCGAGATGGCCTTGTCCCACGTAGTCATCCCAGGCCGCCAGATCGAGGTCCTGCTCCACGGTGTAGTGGTCGTAACCATCGAACCAACCCATAGTGTTCGTGGTGATAAATTTAGCCGCGTCAGAATTGGCGCGCAGGACCTCCAACTGATTCTTCTGGTAGCTGCGCCAGGTGTCGCTGACGAAACGCATCCAACTAAGCAGCAGGCCGGGATTGCCGTAACCAACCTGAATCGGGATTTGGTCCCAGGCAGTGTAGCTCTCGCTCCAATAGGCCGTCGTCCAGCGAGCGTTCAGATTTTCTAGCGTGCCGTAGCGAGCCTTGAGCCACTGTTGGAATTGCGCCTTCGTTGCCGGGTCGTATGATGCCATTTCATATTCGTTGTCGATCTGCCAGCCAAGCACGGCAGGATTGTGACCGAAACGTTTCGCCAGTTGCTCCGCGATGTTCCGCGCAAGTTCGCGATATTTCGGATTGGCAAAATTGTATTGTTCCCGGTTGCCGTGCTGGTCCCAGCGCCCGTCGGCGTTCATGCGCAGCGTCTCAGGATATTTTTGCGTAAGCCAGGCGGGTGGCGCGGCCGTGGGCGTGCCGATAACCGTATAGATGTCGTGCTTGGCTGCGGCAGCGATGGCGTGGTCGAGCCAATCGAAGTCGTACTTCCCCTCTTCCGGTTCCATGCGGCTCCAGGCAAACTCCGCGACACGAACCATGTGCACGCCGGATTGCTGCATGAGGGCAAGGTCGGCGTCCCAGCGCGATTCCGGCCACTGCTCCGGATACCAGGCGGTGCCGAGCAGAAGTGGCGGCGGTGCGGAAAGAGTCGATTGAGCAAGACCGCATGGAGTGGCAGACAAAAGCAGCAAAAAAATCACAACGGTAGTACAGAAGAAAACAAACCGACACGCGAAACGATTCACAATGATTCCTCCGAATCTGGAGAGGATCTGAGTCTGCTACCCTGAAGTGCCTACGACATGAACCAAAAATTGACGTGAGTCTCAAAACCAAAAGCCGCAAGAAATCATCCCGGTGCGGTCCCGAGTACCAAACCCTTACGCCATCCAAGACAGCAATTCTGGTAGCGTGGCCGCCGAACTAGACACCGTCCCGCGAGGCATCGACGGCGAGATCGCCACCGCTTCCTGGTGATTCTCAAACCACGCTAGAAATAGCGATTTCTCTGAGCCCGGCAGGCGCTGCTGGTTGATCCAGTTGTAGTAAGCGCCCATATCCGCATCCACCAGCGAGCCCATGGGGTCCAATTCCGCAGGCTCGTGGCTCGGAGAGAGCAACTCGCTCATGGGCTTCTGCCGTTGCCGCGGTGCAAAGCGCACCAGCAACGTCAGCGGCTGTGCGCGCCGCAACGCTTCGCGTGCTGTCCATTGCGCAAAACTGGTGCTGAATATTTGCGTTCCGGAGCCTTCGGTCAGCAGTTTCACTTGAAAATGATCGAGCACGCGATCGCCCGATTCGTCGAAGCCAAGATCGGCAGGACGCATCTGCGCCATCACAGTGCGCAATGCCTCCGGCCCTGCGCCTGCCTTTGTGGTTTCCGCCTGAATTCTGGTCAGCAGAGCGGCGCGCGCGGGCTCCAGGTTTTTATAAGAAACGCAGGTGATCGCCGGAGAGTACGGAATTTCCTGCCCACCATCAATGTACCAATGGGCATAGGGAAGCGGCGTCGATTTCGCTCTGGCTGCCACGACATCGAGCAAGCGCTGCAGTCCGTCATCCGGTTGGATCGCCGCGAAGTAAGCACCGTGCGGCCGCAATCTGCGGAATAGTTGCTCCTCGTGAACATCCACTCCCTGCCCGATGACTGCAATTCCCAGCCGAGGCAATGCAGGCGGATCTGGCGGTATCGCCGCGTGCAGACGATCCGCATAGTCCGTAGCTGCCTTACGAAACGCGTCCAACTGGTGCGTAGTCCAGAGGTGCGATGAAAGTTGTTCCACGAATTGCGACGGAGAATTGATCCAATCAAATTGTTCGAGTTTGGCAGATAGCCGAATTGCGGCGAATTCCCGGAACCACTCGTTTAATTCCGGTGCAGGAAGCGATCTCAGATTCCCAAGCTCTTTCTCAAGCGTCTTGCGTTCAGCAGGAAATCGGTAATCATAGTCAATTACTTCACGCAAAAGATTAGGGAGGAAACTCAACGGCAGGCGCTGGAACACTCCCAGATACTCCACCGCAAGTTTTCTTGCTTCGGGAGGATAGCCGCTGAACTGCTCCGGTTTGAGGTTGGCGGGAAGCATAAAAAATTACAACAGCTCCGAAATCGGTTTGCCTGGCGAGAAGGACGGCGAAAAGCCCATCAGCGCGCCGAGAGTCGGCACGAAATCGATGGTCTCCACCGCATGGTCGAACACCACGCCCTCGCGCACGCCAGGGCCAAGCGCCATCATCCACGTCGTTCGAGAGAGCACGTCGCCGGTGCGATGATGCTGAAAACCATTTCCGCCGGGATCGTCGTCAGAATCGCGGCCGAAATCGGGAAGAATGAAGAGGTTGGTTTTGCCTGCGTATTCGGGTTCGCTCTGAATCGCCTTCCAGAGTTCGGCACACAGCCGATCGGTGCGCCGAATTCCGTCGATGTACAGCGAGTAGGCTCCGGCGTGCGCAATATCAATATCGTGCATGGTTACCCATAGCAGGCTTGGCGCAAGTTGCCGCATCAACTGGCGCACGATGTACACCGAGAGTTCATCGGGACTCGACAATGTTCGCGCATGCGACCGGAAATCATCCACGGACAACTTCAGGATCCTCTCCATCTGCTCCAGCTCGAACGGGCTTCCACCGAGTTCGGGAGCCGACAGCGGCGTTTCGTAGCTGTCACGCAGCAAATGCCCGTAATCCGCGCTGCCAGACGTTGCGGCGCTCAACAAATATTTCGGCAGGATCACTCTTGCGCCCGAGCCAGGACCGAAGCCACGATGACTGCTTTCACCGATGCGATTGAAACCATTGCTGGGAGCAACCACCCAGGCATCCGAGGCAGGTCGCTTGAAGTCTTTGCGGAAATATTCAAATATCGTGGGCGATTCCGGGGGAAGCGAAGCAAAATTGTTGATCGTTTCATACACGCCAGTCGCCAGGCTTGCGGTGGCGACATAGTGGCCCAGGATTCCGCGATTCACCACCTGCGTAAAAAATGCCGATTGCGGTATCAGTTCCCGCACCAGGTGGGGAATGTTCTCCTGACCCTCAGGCGCAAAAGTCTCCTGGTCGCGCGCGCCTCCGCCAAAGGTGATGACCACCACTTTCCGCCTGGAGGAAGGAGTCGCTGCACGTGCAAACGCACAGGGTCGCAGCAGCGCGCTACCCAGAGCCACGCCCGTGGCATTGCGCAAAAATTCCCTGCGCGTGAACGCCAGTTGCTGCGCGAGTTGGCGAGAGCGGCTCACGGTCTTGCCTCCGTGCCCTGCTTCTCCGAGTAAACAAATTGCCGGATTTCCGCTCGTTGCTTATCAAGATCAGAAAGATGCTTCGCCCCTAATTGCTGGTAAACCTTGAATTCTTCCTGCGCGGCGTCTTTTTCTCCGGTGCGAACATAGGCTTGGGCAAGACGGTAATGCACGTCGGCCAAATCTGGATTCAGTTCGCGCGCCTGCAAATATTGCGGTATCGCCACTGCGTATTTTCGTTGATCGGAGTAGAGATTAGCTAACTGGAAGTGCGCCTCAGCAAGTCTGGGATCAAGTGCAATGGATTTCTTCAGAAGCGCTTCGATCTGATTCAGATCGAGATTCGGGTCCTGTGACCGTTTGCCCTTCCAGAGACTCATCGCATAGTAATACACGGCCTGACCGTTCTTGGGTTGTAATTCTGCGAAGCGTCGAAACCGCTCGATGACCTCCTCGGCTTGGCTTGGCGAACTGTCGAAGGCGCCGGACAAAAACGGGTAACCACGAGGATCGCCGGGGTTCAAATCAGCCGCCCGCAGCAAAGATTTCACGGCTTCGTCGTACTTGCCGAGCGAATATAGCGCCATCCCCAGTCCAATCGCCATGCGAGCCGAATCCGGATAGCGTTCCGCACCTTGGCGAAACACCTCGATTGCCGGTTCAAGTGTCCGGTGAAGAAGGAGCTCGCAGCCCCAATCGAAGATATTGCTTTCGCTGGGCTGCATGTGCGCGGCAGCCTGGAATTCATTGGCCGCAGCCACGAAGTTGCCTTCCTTCTCTTCCACCTCGCCCAAAAGATTGTGCAGTTCCGCGGTATCTTTTCGTTTGGCAAGATCCTGGATTAGTCTGCCGAGCGTCACGAAGGCGTCCCGTGAGCAGGTAGGCGAGCGCCAAATCGTAACCGTTGTCATAAGAGGATGGATTGATCCGCTGGGCGCGCTCAAGAAACGGAACTGCCTCGGCGACCTTGTTGGAACGGGCGTACAACTCGCCCAGATTGTGATTGGCTTCATAGTCCTGGGGGTCCAGCGCCGCTGCCCTTTTGAACTGCTGCTCTGCCAGATCGAGCTTACCGAGACGCAACAGATTGTTGCCAAGATTGCGTGTGCGCCGTCGCGGAATCGGGTTTCAGCCGAACGGCCTTTTCCAGATGTTCGTTGGCCTTGTCGTTTTGCGACTGCGCGGCATAGACCAGGCCGAGTAGTTCCTGCACTTCAAAACTTTCCGGCACCTCACGCACAAGCTTCTCAAGTTGCGTGGCGGCTTCCGGATATTTGCCGGATTCGTATTGGGCAACAGCCGCCCTAAACTCAGGTCCAGATCCTGCTTCTGGGCATGCGCCGCCGGTGTCGCGGAAATGTACGTTACGAGAGTCAGAAACGCACATGTCATTGACGAATACCTTCGCGTCACAATTCCTGCATGGTATCACGATGTATCAAATGCCAGCTGGCAGCTGGAAAATTCCGGCAAGGCCGCTTCACCTTGGAAGAAATGGCCTTGCCAGTGGGGTGTAAGCGTCGACTAGAAGTAGAACTTTAGGGCGAACTGGATCTGCCTCGCGTCATATGGGTTGGTGCGAGTGGACCCAATTTCACCGAAGGTGGAACTGGTGTAGTTGCCCGATCCACCGATGGCCACAACGCCGTTGCCACCGAAATTAGGAGCGTTGAAGGTTGGATGGTTGGCAATGTTAAAGAATTCGGTCCGGAACTGCAGGTAGATATTTTCCTTGATGGGAAAATTCTTGAAGATTGAGAAGTCCACCCTGCTGTATTTCGGCCCTGGCACTTGGGCTAAGCCCCCCAGCGCCGCCGTACCCGTTAACGGCACACATCCCTGCGGCGAATTGGGGATAGGTTGTCCATTTGATCCGATCTGACAAGGCTGATTGAAGGCTCCGGGGTTTCCGAACCAACTCAGCTTGCCATTCGAATCGGTATGCAGCCCGAGCTTCAAAGGCTGGCCTGGTACAAAAAGATCGCCACAGGCCAAACCTGCCGCTGTGGTCGACGGACAAGCTGAGGGCTATGGGCTGACCACCCTGGAATGTCATCAGCCAGTTGAGGCTCCAGCCGCCAACAATCTGGTTTTTTACCCCTGTGGCGTCACTCATGTAATGCTGCCCCCTACCGAAGGGGAGCTGATAACCCCCGCTAAAGTGGAAGACATTCCTTATGTCAAAGTTGGCCAGTCCGTAATCCGCATGGATTCCGTAACCAGGAACAGCTGGTGCACGGTAGCCATTCACAGCATTGGGCCAAAGCCCGGCTCCCACCATTGAGCAAGTCATGTGCGTCGCTGAGCACCTTCGAGTACGTATAGGTTCCCAGGAAGTTTAGACCATTCGCAAACCTCTTTTCGATCGTCACCAGCAAGCCGTTGTAGTTGCTGTTCCCTTCGGTCGCCGCGTAGCTAGGATTCCGTCCTAAAGTCGGGTAAGGAATCAAGCTCGAAGTTTTAGCGTTATGGTCGGCGATCGTCGAGATGCTGTTGGTGGTCGTTTGGAAAGACCTCCAAATGGCGCGCATTTGTGCCCACATACCCTGCCGTTAAAGCGATGGTGGGGGTAATCTGGTATTGGAGGGTCAAGTTGGAACCCATGTTGTATGGGGTCTGATAGTTGAACTGAATTCCTAGCAATGCCAACCCGTTGGCGTTGACCATGAGCTGGAATCGAGTGGAGTACACGAGAATCCTGTTTCAAAGGTTGCAGAACCACCAGGGCCCGCCGTTGGACAAGGGACACCACCACTCGTAAAGATATATGGGGTGACACTGTTGGGTGCCGGGAAGTTAAACTGGAACTGGAACGGATAGTTTTCGCCGATATTCGGCGAGTAGCCGCGATTTTCAAAACCGTTGTAGAAGATACCCCATCCGGCGCGGACCACCAGTTTTGGATTGACCTGGTAGGCAATGCCTACGCGTGGGGCATAATTGAGTGTTTGCGAATGCCCAAGCCCGCTACCGTAGGCGTTCGTGACAGATATCCCGATGCCCGCCCCCCCAAGTACAGACTGGAAACTCGGAGAAAGTTGGCTGGAGTTCGGTCCTGGCAATATCAAGTACGTCGGTGTGCCCAGGGCATTCGGCACATAGTTGGCCTGATTCCCGTGGTTCTCGCCGACCAGACCAAAGTAATCATAGCGCAGCCCGAGATTGACGGTCAGTTTGGAAGTGACCTTCCAGCTGTCATTAACGTAACCACCCCAGTAGTTCTTGCCGTCGTTGGTCAATGCGATATTGGAGAGGTAGACTTGGCTGGAACCACCGACGTAATTCACTCCGCCAGGTACGCTGGCCACGGTTGGAGTCAAAAGGAAGTCCGCGCGACCGGTGTTTCCTGAATTCGAACCTCCAGCGAGATCCGTGAAAGCACTGTTGTAATCATATTCACCGTGCGACCACGGCGGCTGCAAGGTCGTGAACTTCACGTGCTGCCATTCGAAACCCATCTTGAAGGTGTGTTTCCCAAAAATCTTGGTGACATCGTCCGTGAGCTGGAGGGTTTGGCTAACCTCGTTTGAGGGTAAAAAGGCGTTGCTCCCCAAGGTTGACAGTCCGCCGATGCCGAACGCGGGAGACCGCCATTTCCAGGCACCTGTGGAACGTCCTGAATGTCATATTGCTCCGGAATTCCCAGCTCGTTCGCGACCGGTCCCGCGCGGGTTGTGTGCAGGTAATTAAAGCCAATTCGTCCCTCGTTGATCAGTGTCGGTGAAAACGTGTGCGTCCAGCCGAGGGCGCCCTGCTGAGCAAGGGCGGTCTGATTGCCCTGCTGGAAACCGCCGCCGTCCGCCACCCCGCCGAAAATGCCGGGAATGAATTGCGGATCGTCCACATAGCTGAACCGGAAGAAGACCTGATTCTTGTCGCTTATGTTGGCATCCATGCGCACGTCAAAAGCGTTGCGATGCTCATAAAGCTTTGGCGAATTCGCGTAATTTGACAACAGCGAAGAGGTGGTCGGGAGTGGGTAAAGCTTCATGAGGTTGATGGCATTGGGGTCCAAACGTCCCGCCGGTATCTGATTCAACTGGCAGGCGCCAACGTTGCCCCCGCCGAAATTGGTTGTGCTCGCGGGGCACGTCGCGGTGCCAAAAGCCCCGAACGGATCGCGAACATAGCCTGTCGAGGCTGCAGTCAAGCCTGTGACTGGGTCCACTTGACCTGCAGTTAGAGCCCGGGTCGTGGCTGGATCCACGATGGTGCCCAAGGGAAGAATGCGGCCCAGAATGTCTGTCCCTGGCTTGCCGCTCGATTGTCCGGTAATGAGATCCTGGAAATTCGTGAACCCGCTCTCACGCTCGGCAACCGTCGGCACCGAGCCCGTCAAAACTGTCCCCTGGACCCTGCGGAATCCTTCGTAGTCCCCGAAGATGAAGAGTTTGTTGCGGCCATTGAAGACGTGCGGGATAACGACCGGGCCGCCAGCGGCCACACCAAACTGGTTCTGTTGGAGGGCTCCCTTCTTAATGTTGCCTGCATTTTCAAAGAAGTCGGCGGCATCCAATACGTCGTTGCGGAAGAATTCCCACAAGGTGCCATGGAAATCATTGGTACCGGACCTGATGGTCGCATTGAGAACCGCGGCTCCCGAACGGCCAAACTCCGCGCTGAAGTCGGAAGTCTGCACTTTGAACTCCTGAACGGCGTCCACAGGGGGAAGAACAATGTAGTTCGTACCGTTGAGGAAGTCGACGGTATCCGAGTTGTTGTCGATGCCGTCGAGTAGGTAATTGTTCTGCGCGGGCCGCAAACCATTGGCGGCAAAGGCGCCACTCGCGGCGTTGCCACGGGTGTCTGCCTGCGGAGTATTCACACCCGCGGCAATTTGAGCGAGGAAGGTAAAATTCCGACCGTTAAGGGGAAGGTCATTGACACTGCGGGAGTCCACCACTTGACCAACCGCAGCACTCTGAGATTCCATGAGGGGGGCTGCTGCTGTGACCTCAACGGTTTGGGAAACGCTGCCGGGCCTGAGCGCAAAATCCTGCACCACGTTGGCACCGATGTTGACGACGACACCTTTTGCCGTCATCGGCTGGAACCCCTGTAGGACAACGTCAATCTTGTAGGAACCAATTTTTACCGGGGAGAATTTGTACAGGCCGTCGGAACTCGTCGTGGTGGCAAGGCTCGCGGCTGTCCCTTCATTGGTAAGTGTAACTGTGGCGCCACTGATGACTGCGCCTGACGCGTCCGTTACGGTCCCCAAAATGGAACCGGCGTCGACCTGGGCGTACAGCGCTCGAGCACCAAACAGCAGCCCTGCAAGTGCGAACAAGAGCGCCAAGGCCCGGCCGGCAATAACAAATGTCCTAGACTTCATGCTGCCCCCTCAGTTTTCCGACTCGCCAGAATGCAAAACCATCGATCCGACGAAACGCACATGCAGACGAGATCAAAGGAATCCCTTGCGGGAATCCGTAATCACGGCCGCAAATGACGTCACGGCACCATTTCCTCCAACCAAATAAAATGCGGATATACCCGGAACTGGGTTTGAAGGCCCACAACCAGGCACCCCAACAAAATAACTTAACCGCTTAACCTTGGGCAAAACTAATACACACTGTTTTGCATATTGTCAAGCACATTTTTTCATTTATACTCTGCGCTCGCAGGTTTATTCTCTCTCCCCGCGAACCTGCATCGATTGTCGAGGGTTGGTCTGTGCCTTTATGGGTCTAACGATACGAGATGTGGCAAAAGCTGCAGGCGTATCCACCGCGACGGTCTCCAATGTTCTGAATAAACGAGGCAAGGTCGGCCGCAGGACTCAGGGCCTGGTTCTTTCCACAGTAAAACGCCTGGGTTATCTCCCCAACATACATGCTCGCCGCCTCGCTTCGCGCGACACGCGCACGCTGGGAATCATTGTCTCCGACATCGAAAATCCTTTTTTCCCTGAGGTCATTAAAAGTTTTCTGGCACGCACCCGCCAGCTCGGCTACGAAGCCATCCTCAGCGACACCGACTACAATCCGCGCCGCACGCAAGAGGCTGCCAGCCGCATGATGGCGCACAGTGTCAGCGGTGTCGCCATCATGACTTCCGAAATTAGCGCGCGCCTGATCAATGAATTGACCCACAGAAGAATCGCCGTCACTTTTCTTGATCTCGCCCCGGCTCGCGGATACGTCAGCACTCTCCGAATTGATTACGCTTCCGGAATTGAGCAAATTGTCAAACACTTGCATCAACAGGGGCACCGGAAAATCGCCTTCGTCGCCGGCAGGCCGAAACTCAAATCCAACATCGCCCGATTGGAATCCTACGAAAGAGCTGTGCGGGCCCTCGGACTCGAACCCGGGCCGATCCTGCACGGGGATCTGCGCTTTGAGGGCGGGCTTGCCGCGGGTCTGGCCATCGGACGGATGTCGCCGATCCCGACTGCGGTGATGGCCGTCAACGATCTCACCGCTGTCGGTGTGATTAAGGGTCTTATCTCTGTGGGCTACCGAATTCCCGAAGATATTTCTGTCACCGGCTTTGACCGCACACGGCTCGCGGAATACAGCAACCCTTCCATCACTACCGTGGACATCCATCGAGACTTGCTTGGACAAATGGCCGCCGACGCGCTTCATGAGCTTTGTAGCTCCACGAATCCGCAAGGCCGGGAGTACGAGATCCCCGCTGAACTGATCGTGGGCCATTCTTCCGGACCAGTGAAAGCCTAGCGAAACTTCCCTGCTCTTTCATCACCAACTCCAGCGATAAATCCAGGAACTCGACGGCGAGTTTGGCCCGATTTCATTTGGATGCTAGCATTCAACGCGGGAGCGGAAATTCACGAGCATCTGCGAATGGGGCATAAAAAAGAGCACAAACATAAAGTTTCGCGTCGAACTTTTCTGGGAGCGATGCGTTGGGCTCCCTTGTTGTATCTTCCGGCGCCTCTGCATTCCGCGGCATTTCGCTCTTTGTCTCCAAAAACGCTCGAGGAACAAGGACCCTCTTTTCCGTTGACGGATTTCCGCTTGACCCCGCACTATCCTGCGAGATCTCCGCTCGATGATGTTCTTCGTTATGTCCCGCCCGGCAGCGACGAATTCGTCACGGAAAAATATGCCGCTGAAATCGCGCAGCACCTCGAGGAATGGGGTGGCGAGATGCGCTCCAATCCCGTGAGTTTGAACGTGCTGGCAAGACTCCTGGACCCCTCGCTCGAGGCTGCCTCGCTGGTTCCGACCGCAGGAGAAAACACTGCGTTCGGCAAATGGAATTACCGCTATCAAGAGAAAATTCTCCAATGGGCCGCTGTTGGGCCGCGAACGTTTTCTCGAGCAAATGCAAGCCTACCTGGCGCCATTTACGCGCGTGGAAACAGCAGAATTTCAAATTTTCGGAATCGAGCAGACGTCGAACTCACCTCTGAACGTTCGCGTCGACATTCGCTATGACTTTGTTGGCCAACTCCGCGACGCACAACGCGAGGAACGCATTGGTTATTGGTCGACGGAATGGCGATACGCCGACTCCTCGGGCTGGCGAGTCCATCGCTGGACCGCGACCGAAGAATCCCTCAGCCGCGCGCGGCAACCCATTTTCCTCGATGTCACAGAGCAAGCTCTCGGCCAGACCGACTCCTACAAAAACCAAATGCTTCACGGAATGGACTACTGGCGCACGCTTCTGGATGGCGCTGTCGGCATCGACGTCTATGGCAATCGCGGCCTGGCCGCCGGAGACTTCGACAATGACGGACTCGATGATCTCTACATCTGCCAGCCCCCGGGGCTTCCCAACCGTCTTTACCGCAATCGCGGCGATGGCACATTTGAAGATGTGACGGAAGCTGCCGGCGTCGGAGTCTTGGACGGAACCGCTTGCGCGCTGTTTGCGGATTTTCAGAACCGCGGCCTTCAAGATCTCTTGGTAGTCTGTGGCAGCGGCCCTCTGCTGTTCGTCAATCAGGGAAATGGAAAATTTTCCGTCAAGCCCGACGCCTTCAAGTTTGCCCAACCCCCGCAGGGAACATTCACGCACGCCGCGATCGCCGACTACGACCGCGACGGACGCCTCGACGTTTATTTCTGTCTCTACACTTACTATTTGGGACTCGACCAATACCACTATCCGGTCCCCTATTTTGACGCGCGCAACGGCCCTCCAAACTTCCTCTTCCACAACGAGGGCAACGGAATCTTTCAAGACCGCACCGAAGCGGCCGGGCTGAACGTCGAAAACGATCGCTACACTTTCGCGTGCACCTGGGGCGACTGCAACGGCGACGGATGGCCAGATTTGTACGTCGTGAATGATTTCGGCCGCAACAATCTGTATCGCAACAAGGGCGACGGAACCTTTGCCGCCGTCTCCACCGAAGCGAAGGTCGATGAAGCCGGCGCGGGCATGAGCGCGTGCTGGCTGGATTTCGACAACGATGGAAAGCAGGACATCTACGCTGCGGGTATGTGGGTAGCGGCGGGAATGCGGGTTTTTGGTCAACCACATTTTCACGATCAGGACCCGGACAAGGTTCGCGCCCTGTACCGGCGGCACATGATTGGCAACTCGCTGTATCGCAATCTGGGAAATGGTCAGTTTCAGAATGTGGCCATGCCAGCCGGAGTGGAAATGGGCCGCTGGTCCTGGTCCACCGATGCGTGGGACTTTGACCACGATGGCTACCCAGACCTGTACATCGCCAATGGCTACATCTCGGGCCACAACGCTCCCGACGTCTCCAGTTTTTTCTGGCGTCAAGTGGTCGCAAAATCGCCCGCGAACGCCACCCCTTCGGAGAGCTATGAGCGCGGATGGAACGCGATCAACGAGTCCATCCGTTCCGATGCAACCTGGAATGGCTTTGAGAGAAATGTCTTCTACTGGAACAACCAGGATGGCACTTTCTCCGACATTTCTGGCGTCGCTGGTCTGGATTTCATCGACGACAGCCGCACATTTGCGTTGGCCGACATTGACCACGACGGACGGTTGGAAATCATTCTCAAGAACCGCACCGCGCCCCAGATCCGGATCCTGCACAATGCCATGAAGGACCTCGGCGCTTCGATCGCATTTCGCTTGCAAGGTACAAAGAGCAATCGCGACGCGATCGGCACAGCCATGACTGTCGAAGTGGGCGATCATCGCCAAACCAAGTCTCTGCAGGCAGGTTCGGGCTTTCTGTCGCAACACAGCAAGGAACTTTTCTTCGGTCTGGGAAGCGTTGAGGGCACGGCGCGTGTCCGCGTTCGCTGGCCAAGTGGTCTCACGCAAGTCTTCGAAAAATTACCCGCGAACCACCGCATTGAACTCCAGGAAGGGGTTGAACAATTCCAAGCAAAGCCCTTCGCAACCTCGCCTCCGGCTTATCAACACGGAAGCGAGCCGCACCAAACGGAACAATTGCCTCTTTCCGTCGAAACCTGGCTGATCCAACCTCTGCATGCTCCAGATTTTTCTCTCCCCGATCTTCAAGGGAACAGTCAGGAGCTACAGTCGTTGCACGGAAAATTTGTTCTTCTCCATTTTTGGGCAACAGCCGCGCCTGCTTGCGCCAACCAACTACAGCTTCTCCAAAAGCATCAGGCGGAATACGCGTCGCACAACCTTCACGTTCTGTGTCTCAATCTCGACGATCCCCAGGACTCGTCTGCAATTCGCTCTTTTGCCGCCAAACAAGGGATTTCTCTGCCCATCCTTCTGGCAACGCCGCAAGTAGCGGGCGTCTACAACATCATCTACCGCTACCTGTTCGATCGCCGCAGAGATCTTGCGCTCCCAACGTCGCTCCTCCTGAACCGCGACGGCATGATCGTCAAGGTTTACCAGGTCACAATCGAGCCCTCACGCCTGCTCGAAGACCTCCGGGCGGTTCCCGATACTCCTTCCGCTTTTCTCCTGAAAGCTCTTCCCATGAAGGGCCTGCTGCTTCAAGACGAATTCCGGCGCAACGATCTCACCTACGGCGTAGCGATGTTTCAACGCGGCTATCTCGAAGAGGCCACGGAAGAATTCAAACAAGTTATTCTCGCGAAACCCGACGACCCCATGGCCTACTACAACTTGGGGACCCTCTACCTGCGACAAAACTCTCTTGCAGAGGCGCGTCGCTATCTCGAACAGGCGGTGAAATTGCGCTCCAACTATGCTGAAGCCTGGAACAATCTTGGCATGGTGTCCGCGCAGCAGGGTCAGGAAGATGAGGCCATCAAAAACTTTGAACGCTCTATTGAGTTCAGGCCGACCTATGTCACCGCACTCCTGAACCTCGGTAATCTGCTCCGCCGAAAAGGAAATCTAGCCGACGCACAAAAACTTCTCCAGCAGGCGCTCGAAACTTCTCCCAACGATCCCGAGGCGAATTACAGCATCGGCATGCTCTACGCCCGGCAGAACCAACTTGATCGCGCCTCGGAATACCTAACTAGAGCCGTGGCACTACGTCCGGATTATGCCGAGGCACTCAATAATCTGGGCATTCTGCTCGTCCGCCAGGCGCACTACTCCGAGGCAAAGCAGCAATTCGAGACGTGCATCCAGGTCGCTCCCAGCTTCGACCAGGCCTATCTCAATCTCGCCAAGCTCTACGTCGTTTTGAACGACAAGGAAAAAGCCAGAGAAGTATTGCAGACATTGCTGCGCCAGCAACCGCAGCACAAATTGGCTCAGCAGACTCTGGAAATGCTAAATTAGCTTTTTGCAGATTCTCTCAGAGTGAGTGCGGCGAGGAACGCCGTTCATGGAGATTCACGCTTTTGGCCGGCACACAACCGGAAACACGGGCTCGCGACTGAGGCCGTGCTCCACCGTCGTCCTGGCGTCGGTGATCTTCCTCGCGCAGCTAGCCTTCGCCGCACAACAAGTACCTCCCAACAAACAGGCCACGCAACCCGCATCCAAGACTCCATCTCCCTTCGCGGATTCACAAGAACTTCTTCGAGCAGGGCAAGTTCGAAGACGCGAAAATCAGGATTCAAGAAGAACTCCAGCAGAATCCCTTAAACGCCCAGGGATACGCGCTTTTGGGGCTGGTCTACACCGCGGAGAACAATTACCCCGAAGCTCTAACCGCATTCCAGCAAGGACTGAAACTCAACCCAAAGTCCACCGGGATTCACAACGACTTGGGCAACCTGTATGTCGCTCAAGGGAACCTCGACCTCGCCGAAAAGGAATTCCGCGAGGTGCTGCGCCTCAGTCCGGCGGACTCCGACGGCAACTACAATTTGAGCCTGGTCCTCCTAACGAAGAAGCACCCGGCAGACGCGATTCCCTTCTTGCAGCGAATCCACCCGCAAACAATTGCTTCGCGCATCACTCTGACTAGGGCCTATCTTGAAGCTGGCAGGACGGCGGAGGGTTTGAAGGCGGCGCAGGAACTCTCTGCGCAAAACAAAGAAAACGTGCAGGTGCATTTCACGCTAGGCGTATTGTTGGCAGCCGAAAAACAGCATCGCGCCGCGCAACTCGAACTCGAACAAGCGAATGTGCGCCAGCCTCAAACCTTCGAGATTCTCTACAATCTCGGAGAGGTCTATCTGCAGGGCGACGAATACGCGAAGGCCGAACTCGTCCTGAAGCGCGCGCTGACCATCAAGCCCGATTCCCCCGAGACACTTTATCTCCTGGCCCAGGTCTACACCGCGCAGCAGAAACCGGTTGACGCCCTGGATCTGCTCGTCCGCGGCCACAAACTTGCCCCCAACAACATCGACATCATCTACGCCCTCGCGCGCGTAAGCATGTCTCAAAACTACTACGAGGACTCCATTCCTCTGCTGGAATCGGGCCTGAAACTTGCCCCTCAGCGCGCGGATCTGCACGCGGCTCTCGGTGAAAGTTACTTCATGTCCGGCAAAGTAGAAAAGGCCATCGAAGAATTCAATCATTTGATCGATTTGGATCCGTCCGCGCGGTCCTATGCGTTTTTGGGATTCTCCTACCGCCGCTTGGGGCGCTTCGACGAGGCGCGCAAATATTTTCAAGAAGGCCTGAAGAAAGATCCGCGAAACTCGACGTGCCTGTTCAACCTCGGTTACATTGAGGAACGCCAGGGAAATCATCTGGCCGCCGAACATCTTTTCCAGGAAGCGCTCCGCGCGGACCCTGAGCAATCCGATGCCCTGCTCGAGCTCGCCAATTTGCGCATCAAAAGCAAACAATACGCGGAGGCTGCCGAGCTGCTCAGAAAATATGTCCGCGTGAGCCGCTCGCCGGCGCCAGGATATTACAAGCTGGCCATGGTCGAGAGGAGCCTCCACCAAACCGAAGCCGCTCAGCGGGATTTGAGCGTCTTCCAGACTCTCTCCAAGAATGCCTCCACTGGGCCCTATCCCTACCAACATCTCTTTGACTATCTCGACAACCGTTCGAATCTCTCCGGCAAGGAGAAGACGCAACTCGACCTCACCGAGTTGTCGGCGCAGATCCAGAAACAACCGGACCAGCCGGAAAATCTGTACTTGCTCGCCGAAGGCTATCTAAAACTCGGAAAGGTTCAGGAAGCTCGCCAAGCCATCGCGCAGCTCGACCAACTCAGTTCCGGAGACTACCGCACGCAAACCGGCATCGGTGTTTTGCTAGCGCGTTACCATTTGTATGACGACGCCATCCAGCATTTCCAGTCGGCAAAGCAAGCCAACCCTGATTCCGATGATGTGAAGTTCGATCTCGCGGACGCCTATTTCCGCAAAGGCCAATATCAACAGGCCCTGGATGTTGCGCAACAAGTCTCGAGCGCTGGCCAGCAGGACGATGCTTTCCTCTCTCTGCTCGCCGACATCAAGGCTCATCTCGGCCAGCCGCCCGAAGCTTCGCAGATTTATCGCAATGCCATTCGTCGAAATCCTGACAACGACCAATACTATCTCTCGCTCACGCTGCTGCAACTTCGCCAGAACGATCTGGGCGGCGCCCAAAAGACCTTGCAAGAAGGCTTCACTCGAATTCCAGGCTCGGGAAAACTTCTGTGGGGACAGGGATTGGTTTCTGCGTTACAAGGCAACACGATGCAGGCGGCGGAACAGCTGACGCAAGCCGTTGACCTGTTGCCTGAGTGGTCGGGCAGCTATTCCACGTTGGGTGTTTTCTACTACCAGACGGGCCAAATCGAAAAAGCCAAAGAAGTCCTCAGCCGCTTCAAAGGCAGCAACGCTGGCGGCCTCGACGTGAATCGTATTGAAGAGGCCTTGGAAAAAGCGCCTGCCATGCCGCTGGTCGTCAACGAACCAATGCCCATGCTGGCTCGTCAGCAACTGCTCCAATTTGCCCTTTCCGTCGCTGACCGGACTCTCTGAATGCCGAAGATCACGAAGACCAAAAAACTTTCACCCCGCAGGAATTATTTCATCGGGTTCGCTGCACTGGCCCCCATGCTTTTGGCTGCTATCGCTCTAATGGCTCAATCCACACAAGCCCCGAAGCAAAAAGATGCTCCCATCAGCGTCCATTTTACGGATATCCGAAAGTCCGCTGGCATCACCTTTCTGCAGGATTCCACGCAAACCGAAGAGAAGTATTACCTGGAGACCATGGGCACCGGCGTCGCTTGGATCGACTACGACCAGGACGGCTTAATGGATCTTTTTTTCGTGCAGACTGCCGCGACCGACATTTACAAACCGCCGCACCCGTTGCGCTGCGCTCTCTATCACAACAACGGCGACGGCACCTTTACTGACGTCACGGAAAAAGCAGGATTGGCGGGTGAAGGCCATTACGGCCAAGGCGTAGCCGTCGGCGATTTCGACAACGATGGCTACCCCGATCTGTACGTCACCGGCTACGGCAACGCAATCCTCTACCACAACAACGGCGATGGGACTTTCTCCGACGTGACCAGCAAAGCCGGCGTCGCGGATCAGGGAATGTGGTCCACCAGCGCCGGCTGGTTCGATTACGATAAAGACGGCTGGCTCGACCTCGTCGTCACCAACTACATCGACTGGAGCCCGAAGAACAATATCTGGTGCGGCGAACATCGGCCCGGTTACCGCTCCTATTGCCATCCCGGCAACTACAAGGGACAGAAAACCAAGCTGTTTCACAATAACCACGACGGAACTTTCAGCGATGTCAGCGACACTTCTGGTGTAGGAAAGCCGGAATCCAAAGGCATGGGCGTGGTTCTCGCCGACTTTAACAACGACGGCTGGACCGACATTGCCATCGCCAACGACTCCTGGCCCAATTTCCTTTTCCTCAACAAGCATGATGGTACCTTTGAGGATGTGTCGTTTGTTTCGGGCATGGCTGCCAGCGAAGATGGGCGCTACGAAGCAGGCATGGGAATCGACGCAGCGGATGTGGATCGCGACGGCTGGCAGGATGTCTACATCACGCACCTGGACTTCGAATTGAACCGTCTCTATCACAACAATCACAACGGAACTTTCGACGACGCCACCTTTTCCTCCGGCATCGGAAACAAAGCCATGGGAATGAGCGGCGTCTCGATGAAGTTCATGGACTACGACAACGATGGCTGGCCAGACATCTTGCAGGCCAACGGCGCAATGGTCGACAACGTGGCCCTCTATCACAGTGAAGTCTCGTACAAAGAGCCGCTGCTGATGTTTCGGAACCTCGGCAAAGGACAGTTTCAAAAAGTTTCCGATTCACTTGGTCCTGATTTTATCCGCCCGATTGCCGGACGCGGGCTTGGCCACCGCCGATTTCGACAATGACGGCGATCTCGACATCGCGGTGATTGTTCGTGGTGACTATCCCGAAGTCCTGCGCAACGACGGCGGAAATGCCAATCACTGGCTGGAAGTTTTGCTCATCGGCACAAAGTCGAACCGCGACGGCATCGGTGCTTCGCTAAAATTGACCTCCGAGGGATTTGTCCAAGTGGAACAGGCTAAAGGCGGCATGGGTTACATGTCGGCCAGCGACCCGCGAATTCACTTCGGCCTCGGAAAGCGCACGAAGATCGACTCGCTGGAAATTACGTGGCCCAGCGGCCAAGTCGACCGCTTGACGAATGTGCCACTGGCTCAAATCATCGCCGTCAAGGAAGGTACCGGAATCGTCCCGCGAAACTTCCCCAAGGTGCCAAGCCGATGACCCTGCATCTGCCGCGACGACGATTTCTTGGTTCTTCCTTTGTGGCGCTCGGCGCAACGCTACTTGATGCGCTCGCTACGCCGGTCTGGAAGTGGAATCGCTCGGCCATCCTCGAAGCAAAATCCCTTCCGAATACCCCCGCGGCCTCGCCCGTCACTTTCGTGGACGTTGCCCGCAAAGCCGGGCTCACCATACCGAACGTCTGGGGCGGCCTGGAGCACAAACGTCTCATCATTGAAGCCAAGGGCAGCGGCATCGGCTTCTTCGACTACGACAACGATGGCTGGCTGGATATCTATTTGACGAACGGTTCGCGCCTTGACGCCAAATGGCCCGCCGGCGCCGCTCCCACTTCGCACCTCTACAAAAATAATCGCGACGGCACGTTCACCGACGTCACCGAAAAATCCGGTCTCGGCCGTACCGGTTGGCAAACCGGCGTGTGCGTCGGCGACTACGACAACGATGGCTGGGACGATCTGTTCTGCTGCTTCTGGGGACACAACATCCTGTTCCACAACAATGGCGACGGCACCTTCACGGACGTCACGCGCAAAGCCGGTCTCTACAATGAACTGGTTCGTTGGGGCTCCGGTTGCACCTGGTTCGACTATGACCGCGATGGGCGTCTGGATCTGTTTGTCTGCAATTACATCAAGCTCGACCCAGCCACCGCTGCGAATCCCGGCGACGCTGCCTCCTGCCAGTGGAAAGGAATTCCCGTAATGTGCGGCCCGCGCGGCCTTGCTGGAGACACCAACAATCTCTTCCGCAACAATGGCGACGGCACCTTTACCGACGTCACCGAAAAAGCCGGCATCCTCAAACCCGGCCCGCGTTACTCCATCACCGCCGTCTCCTACGATTTTGATAATGACGGTTGGCCCGACATTTACGTCGCGGTCGATTCCGAGCCGAGCATCCTGTTCCACAACAACCACGATGGCACGTTTACCGACGTCGCCGTGGGCGCGGGTTGCGCCTACAACGAAAATGGCCATGAACAGGCGGGCATGGGCCTCGCCGTCGGTGATTACGATTGCGACGGCTGGTTCGACATTTTTAAAACTAACTTTGCCGACGATACCTGCAATCTGTACCACAACAACGGCGATGGCACGTTCACCGACGAAGCGTTTTCCTCAGGCGTTGGCATTAACAACCAGTACGTCGCGTGGGGCTGCGGCTTCATCGACTACGACAATGATGGCTGGCCGGATATTATGCAGGTCAACGGGCACGTCTACCCGGAAATCGAAGCCCACAGCCTCGGTCAGACTTTCAAAAATCCCCGCTTGGTCTACAAAAATCTCGGAGGCGGCAGATTCAAGGATGTTTCCTCAGAACTGGGGCCCGGAATCAGCGAACGTTTTTCCAGCCGTGGTGCCGCTTTCGGCGACTTTGATAACGATGGCGATATCGACGCCCTGATCTTGAACATGAATGACATCCCTTCCCTGCTGCGCAACGACGGCGGCAACTCGCAAAACTGGCTCAAGATCAAATTGATTGGAACGAAATGCAACCGCACCGCCATCGGAGCTCGCGTGCGCGTTGTCACCGGCAATCACGCGCAAATGAATGAGGTCCACAGCGGAGCCAGCGTCATGTCGCAATCCGATCTGCGCTTGCACTTCGGATTGGGCAAAGCCCAGCTAGCCGATGTTGTGGAAGTAAAATGGCCCACCACGCAAAAAGTGGAACGCTTCACGCAGGTCAAGGCAAATCAGATCCTCACCATTCGCGAAGGCAGCGGAATTGTCGACACGTTCAAGCCCAAGCTAAAGTAGCGCGTCGCGCCTTCAGGACACAGTTGTCATCCTGAGGCGATCCGACGAGGATCGCCGAAGGATCTCAGCTCTCACGTGACTCCCAACGCAAGACCCTGTCCCAACTTCCGCCTACGGATGAATCCGTGCCGCCCACCCGCCACCCGGCGCTAATTTGATCTTCAATTTGGTCGCGCGATTCACCTGCGACTTCACCAGTTTGTAGTCGCTTGCCATCCGGTCAGCGTTCTCGCCATCCTGATAAGCATCCATCTGAAAATTCCCCTCGGGCAGGAACGAGAAATCAATCTCCAGTTCGCGCGCCGTCCAATTATTCATCGCACCCACATACCAATCCGAACCATTCCTGCGCGCGACTACCACGTACTGCGCAATTTTTCCATCAAGCGCCTTCGATTCATCCCACTGCGTCGGCACCGCCGCGAGAAACTCCATCGATTCCGGTTCACGTAGGTAGTTCGACGGGCTGTCTGAGAGCATCTGCAAGGGACTCTCGTACACCACGTACATCGCCAATTGCTGACAACGCGTCCCGAGCGCCATTGGGCGGTGGTTTATAGGAGCGAAGCGTAGTCTTCGTCGCATTCAGCATCGCTCCGGGTGTGTAGTCCATCGGGCCAAGGAACATTCGCGTGAACGGCAGTGTGACGTTATGCTGCGGCTCGGCCTCCGCACTCCACTTGCTCCACTCCATCCCGCGCACGCCTTCCGTGCTGATTAGGTTGGGCCAGGTCCGCGTCATGGTCGCAGGCTTCTGGTTGCCGTGAAAATCCACCAGCATTTTGCGCTTGGCCGTTTCTCTACTGACTTTATGGTAGTAGTTGATCAGAATCTCATCGCTGCGCTGCATGAAATCAACTTTGATTCCCTTGACGCCCCATTTTTGATATTGATCCAGCGCGGGAATCAGCTGATCATCCAGCGTTTTCCATACCACCCACAGTATCACGCCAACATTTTTTTGTTTCGCGTACGTCGTCAACTCTTCCATATTTATTTCCGGCACGACGTCCAGCACATTGCCAAGTTTGTACCAGCCTTCATCCAGGATGATGTACGGGATTCCGTACTTCGCGGCGAAATCGATGTAGTACTTATACGTTTGCGTGTTGATCCCGGCTTTGAAGTCCACGCCGTAAACATTGTTGTCGTTCCACCAGTCCCAGGCCACCTTGCCCGGCTTGATCCAACTGGTGTCCTGCACCTGTGACGGTTTCTCCAGTAACCACACCAGCGGATTGGTCAGCAAATCGGCGTCACGGTCGGCGATGCCCAGCACGCGCCATGGAAAAGTGCGCGTTCCCGTCGTGACCGCGATGTAATCCGCGCTCTCCACAACTTTGTAATCGCGATCTCGGAAAAGTTGCTCCTTCAAAGGATAAGGCGGAAAAGTCGCGTTGAGCCCGGTTCCGCCCGTTCCCAGCAGCCACAGGCCCGGGTATTCCTCCACATCCGATTCCGCGATGGCCACCTTTGCGCCTTCGCCCACATCCACCACCGCCGGCAAACTCGCCAGAAAGTCCGGGTTGATCTCAAACAAATGCTGCGGCAAATATTTGCGCTCATTGTGCGAGAAGAAACTGTCCTCTTGGGGATAGAAGACGGCGAAATTACGAGGGAAACGGAAATTTGCTTCCTCCCCGTAGATTTTCACCTCCTGCGCGGGAAGAGAAGTTTCGAAGCGGTAAGCAACTCCCTCGTTGTACGCCCGAAACACCACGGCATATCCGCCTTCCATGTCCAGGCGGAGTTCATTGTAGTTGTCTCGAATCTTCGCGAATTTCTGGCGCACCACCGGCTCAAGCATCTGGTCGTTGTGCCGTTCCTTCGACCCGGCGACCTTCACCTCGCGCCCTAACACTTTGTGGTCAACGTCCATCGACAGCGAACTGTCCTGCAGTATCCCCCTGCCGTTCAGTGCCACGTCGTAGCGAACTCCTTGCGCCGTGCGGATTCGTACTTCGATTCGTTTGTCGGGTGAGCGCAAATCGTAGCTCGCCTGTGCCCGCGCTGACATCGCCATCCCAAACACGGCTACCATCATCAAAAGAGACTTCGACCATAACGTATTCATGGCGCAGCTCCTTCTTTCCGCTTTCTCAAAATTGCGATGAGACTCGTCCACGCGCTTGGCGCTAGGCCGTTTCTGGAGCGACATTCACAAGCTCGAATTGAATTTTCTGTACACCGAGGACTGGGTGTGTCGCGGTCAGCTGCACCGTTCCCGCTTGTTCCTTCGCGCGAATCCAGATGGCCCCTGTGCCGCCTACCAAAGCAAATGGATTATCGCCGATGATCTCCGCCGGGCCTTCGAGTTCGAGCTTGATCGCGTCGTTCGCAAACGGCCGTATCGCGCCATATTCATCCGTCACGCGAAGCACCACGCGCGTCGTGTCGGCTCCGTCGGCATGCAACTTTGTGTCATCGGCCAGCAACGAGAATTTCTGGTCGATACCCTTGCCCGAAAGCGTCTTGGTAATCACCTTCTTGCCCTGCAGATATCCTTCAATCCGCAGGTCTCCCCACTGATGTACGGCAGACCCCAAACTCGCAGTGAACGGCGCATAGCGCAGGTGTTGGAATTGTGTTTTGTCCGGGTCGGCTTCGGCCACCAATTTATCGCCCACATAGAATTTCAGGTGGTCGCAGTTCGAACACACCATGCCCTTCGTAAATCCTATCGATTCATCGCCACGCGCCCAGTGGAACGCGGGCTCCAGTACAATCTCTTCCGAAGGATCGCATTGCGATTTGTAGAAGCCCGCCGCAGGCTTTGGCTCGCGAAAAATGTCGGTCACTCCGTGGTAACAAATACGGTCGCCGCTGCCAAAATCATAGTGCGTGTTGTAGTCGAACGCGCACCAGCCGATGCCACCTGCATATTGCGGATTGGACGCCAGTTGGTCGTGAACCCGCGCATGGCGGACAGTGTGCTCCATCAGCCGCTCTTTATTATCGATGGTCTTTGTCGGATACGTGTGGCCGACAAACTCGGTGTTCAGGTAGCGCGGATGATTGGGCGGCTTCAACGGGAAGCCGAAGTCATTCATGGTGAAAACGTCCTCCAGGAACTCCGATTCCTGGAAATTACGGATGCCGCCCGTTTGACGCGTTGGATCGAGCTTGTGCGCAAGCGCATTCGTGCGTATGTAGAAATCGTGATCGTCTTTCGATTCGTTGATCCGCACGCCCCACAGGATGACGCTGGGATGATTCCAATCGCGCTCAATCATGCGTTTCACATTGTCGATGGAAATCAGCTGCCAGGCTTCATCTCCAATATGCTGCCATCCGGGAATTTCCTCCAGCACCAGCAGTCCCAATTCGTCGCAAGCATCCAGAAAATGCCGCGATTGCGGGTAGTGCGACGTGCGCACAATATTGCACCTCAGCTTCACCCGCAGGATTTCCGCATCTCGCCGCTGTGGCCGCCCAGGCATGGCCTGACCCACAAACGGGAACGTCTGATGGCGGTCCAGACCTCGCAACTTGATCACCTTGCCGTTCAGTTCGAATCCGTGGTCGGTGAATTGCGCTTCCCGAAATCCAATTCTCCGCGAATCCTGATCGACAGTTTGCGTCCCTTTCAGCAGCCGCACATGAACGGAATACAGATTCGGCGTCGCCAGGTCCCACAATTTGATGCCGCTCAGATTTTCGAGCATCACGGAGTGCGCGACCGGCTCGGTCGTTGCCGCTGACGCGGGAACTTTCGCAGTGCCCTTCACGAGCACTTGATTCCCATCCCGCAGCTCAACCTCAAGATTCATCGGCTCGCGCGACGCTTCCAGGCTCTGCAGGAAGCAGTCCACCTGCACTCGCGGATGCGGAGTCAGAACATCCATGGGTTTCGCAAATATGTTTTCGATGAACGTTCCCGGAACCACGCGCAGCGACACCTCGCGGTAAATTCCACCGAACGTCAAATAGTCGATCTGGTATCCGAACGGAGGAATATCGGGCCGCTCGGTCGAATCCACATCTACGGCCAGCACATTTTCACCGGCAAAATCGATGTGCGGCGTCAAGTCAAACGAAAATGGCGTGTAGCCGCCTTTGTATTCCCCGAGCCGCACGCCATTAATCCACACTGTCGACGCGGTCATCACGCCTTCAAAGTCCACAAACACGTGCTTCCCGCGCGCTTCCGGAGGCAGCTTGAAACGCCGCCGGTAAATGGAAACGAATTCGTAGTCCTTGTCGTCGAAACTGTGCCAGGGCAGTTTGATGTTGGTGTGCGGAACAACCACGCGTTGAAACGCCGCGTCGTCGAAAGTTTTGTCGTGGGCCCCTTCCACAAACTTGGAGTTGTAGCGCCAGTTGCGATTGACCGGAAGAATCAGCCGTCCGCCAGCGACAGAATCGGCGCCTTGCTGCGAACTTTCTGCTAACCCACCGTGTGCCAGAGTTGCGCCGGCAATCACCGTTCCTGTCGTTCTCAAAAAATCTCGTCGGTCCATGTCATTCCTTAGTGTTTGGTCTCGTCAGAAACATGGAACAGAAAACCAGAACGGGAAAAGCTTAACAGGTCTGTCAACCCTTTTCCGTGCGCCCAGGTTGTTCGCCAATGAAATTCCGCGAATTCCGTGGAGAAATCCGACCCGTTATCCCGGGTACCACGTGTGACGGCGATCGCCTGCATTCCGCTCGTAAGTCCAGGCTTCTTCGATTAGTCGCTTCAGGTCAAAGCGCGGCCTCCAGTCGAGTAGGAACTTCGCTTTAGAATTGTCCAGCCAGGTTGAATGATAGGGAGTTTTGATCTCCACGGAGGGAATTCCTCTTGTTTGACGCAGATACTCGGCGACCTGCCGGTAATCGACCGGTTCGTCCATACAAATGTTGAAGGCCTGCTGCCGCGCCTTGGGATGGTTGAGGGCCTTCAGAATGGCATCCACGAGATCGCTGATGTGCACGAAATTACGTTTGATGGGCACGCCTGCGGCATCAAGCATCAGGGGCATCGCGCCACTCTTGCAATAGGCGTCGGCGCGTTCGGGCCCGACCAAGTCTCGCCAACGCGGGCCACCAAAAACGTCGTCGCCAAACGTAAGTGAGTATTTAAAATCATCCTTTTCCATGATCCACGGCGCCCGCAGACAGCATCCGTTGAGGTCGTATTGGATAAAATATTGCTCCAGCATCACCTCTTCCAGGACTTTCGATAGCGCGTAACATCCAGGATACGCGCCATGTTTCTGCTGTTCCGTGACCGGCGCCGGATGGTCGTAGAAAAAATGGCCGACCGCAGCGTCGCCGCCGATCAGGATGAACTGCTGGAAAGGAGGCCTGGAGCGGCACTCTTCGAGCAGCCAAAAGAGTCCCTTAACAGCAACGTCGATAATATCGTCGGGCGTTTCTTTGCACGTGGCGCAATGCAGTACATGCGTAACGCCATCCAAGGCTCTGCGCACCATTGCACGATCAGAAATATTGCCCTGGACAATTTCCAGCCGCGGGCGCGGATCCAGAAGTCTGTTGTGGCATAGCGCGCGGATGCTCACATCTTCGAATTCAGCACTAAGCGCGCGCCCAATAAAATTGCGTCCGACCTTGCCGGTCGCGCCAGTGACCAGGATTTGCATCGTTCATTCCGCCGTTCGGCTTGATCTTTTCTCTCGGCGTTACACATCGCACAAATCGACGGCTTGCCTCAACGAAGTAAGCGGATCGCGCGTGGGCACAAATTCATGTGCGACATATCCTTGAAATCCGGTCGCCGCAATCCCGCGCATCACCCCGTCCCACTGCACTTCCTGTGTATTGTCCAGCTCATGCCTGCCCGGAACTCCTCCGGTGTGGAAGTGTCCCAGCCACTGAATGTTCTGCTGGATCGTGCGGATCAGGTCTCCTTCCATGATCTGCATATGGTAGATGTCATACAGCAGTTTCACACGCGGCGAATTCACCGCCTCCACCACACGCACTCCCCACGCCGTGTGGTCGCACATGTAATCCTTGTGGTCCACCTTGCTGTTCAGCAGTTCCATGCAAATCGTAACGCCATGATCTTCCGCAATTTTCTTCACGCGGTTCAATCCCGCGATCGTATTTTTGGTCCCTTCCTCGTCTGACATCCCCGCGCGATTCCCGGAAAACGTGATCACGTTCGGCACTCCAGCCTTGGCCGCTAGCGGAATATTCTTGCGAAAAGCTTGTTCTATCTTCGCGTGATTTTCCACCCGATTCATCGCGCTGGCGATCTCGCCGCCTCCCGCGTATCCCATGCTGCAAATGAGTCCATAGCGCGCGGGCACCTGGAACTCTTCCAGATTGAGCAGATCCACGGCCTTCAAGCCCATCTGCGCAGCGCTGGCGCAAAGATCATCCAGCGGAATCTGCTGGTAGCACCAGCGCGACACCGATTGCTTCACGCGCGCTTTGCGCGGAACCGGCGGGTTTTGCTCAGACCACAACGTCGATGGAACAGAAGCCATAGTCACACCCGAAATGGTGCTCTTCAGCATGTTGCGACGCGATACTCTGGTCATAGCGATTTTCCCGAGTCTACCCGAGAAACGCCGCGCCAGCGAGTTTGTTCTGCCAAAAGGTTGCGCCCCACTCGCGTTTCAAGCCAACTATTTTTTGACAAGGTAGCCTCGCGCCACTTCTTGAAATTGTTGTATTTGATTTTCCTGCCATCGTTGGTCGCGGCCTAGTTCAACCGCAAGGATTCGTGCAACGCGCGGCGCCATGTGCATCGCTGCCCTCGCGTTCAGGAAGAGCGCCCGGATGCGTCGCGCCAACACGTCTTCCACCGAGCGCGCCATCTCCTCGCGCGCGGCCCATACAACTTCCGCGGCGCAGTACGGCAGTGCCGGATGCAAAGCTTCGCCGAGACCAGCATCGGCTCGAATCATCTCCTGAATCAACGGCGCGTCCGACCCGTAAAACGCAAGGGACCCAAAACGCTCCGCTTTCTGATCGTGTCCGTGGATGTTCAGATGTTTCGTGACGCTCGGGCGTTCCGTCAGGCACGCTAGCGTTGCGGCCTCGTCCACGCAATGCTCGGCCATATTTCGGTAAGTGGTCCACTTGCCGCCCGCAACATTCACCAGGCCCGTGCGATCAATCTGAATGGAATGATCGCGGGAGAGAGACGCCGAATTTTTCTTGTCGCCAGAGCGCAACAGCGGGCGTATTCCCGCGAACGTGCTCAATATGTCGTCCTTCGTCGGTTTCTTCGCAAGGTACTGGCTCGCCGTATTGAGCATGAAGTCGATTTCTTGTTCCATCGGCACCGGTTCCAGGCTGGCTTGTTCCACGGGAGTGTCCGTGGTGCCCACCAGCGTGTGCTCGTGCCAAGGAATGGCAAACAGCACGCGCCCATCACTCGTACGCGGCACGATGATGGCGTGGTCTCCGCAAAGAAATGATTTATCCAGAACAATGTGCGCCCCTTGGCTTGGGTAAACCATCGCTTCTGCGTTTGGGTCCGCCAACTGCCTCACCGAATCGGTGAAGGGTCCCGTAGCGTTGATAACCACCTTGGCGTGCCATGTGAATTCCTCGCCAGTCTCCACGTCGCGCGCCTCCACACCGTCCACCATGTTGTCCGCGTCTTTCGTCAAGCCGGTCACTCGCACATAGTTAAGCAGCGTCGCGCCCTGCTCCACCGCAGTCGCCACCAGATCGATCAACAACCGCGCGTCATCAAACTGCCCGTCGTAGTAGATGACGCCGCCGCGCAGACCGTCGGTGTTGATGTTCGGCAAACGTTTGAGAGTTTCTTCCTTGGACAGCAGCTCGGAAGGGCCGAACCCATACTTCCCCGCCAAACCTTGATAGAGCTTGAGCCCGATGCCGTAGAACGGTCCTTCCCACCAGGAATAGTTGGGCACAACGAAAGGGATCTCGCTCACCAGATGCGGCGCATTCTGCCGAAGAATGCCCCGTTCCTTCAGTGCCTCCATCACCAGGGAAACTTGCCCTTGCTCGAGGTATCGCACGCCGCCGTGCACCAGCTTGGTGCTGCGGCTCGACGTTCCCTTCCCAAAATCGTGTTGCTCCAGCAGCAGCGTTTTGTAGCCGCGCGCCGCTGCGTCGAGCGCCACGCCGACACCCGTCGCACCGCCTCCGATCACAATCATGCTCAGAGGCTCGCGTTGCGCACGAGCTTGCTGCAACATCTCCGCGCGTTTCGTCGGAATTCTCCTCCCCGGGGATATTTCGTACGGGCGAGCGCTAAGCAGGGTGTTCGCCAGCCAACCAGTGAATCATGGAAACGCGGAGCCGGTCCAGCGCCACCGGTTCGACCTCGTGCCACAGCGCAAACTCCGGCGGCGCGATCGCCTACGCCTCCGACAAATTCTCGGCCATGCAAACGCACGCGGTGTTGCGCCGATATTTCATCATAGCGGCTCGCCGCCAGCCCACCGCATGACCCTGCAGCCCGCCGCCTGAATCGCTCTCGGTGGCAAAGCTTTGCCGTCGCGTGCTCGAAAAATTCTATTTCTGACTTAGGGGCTTGCTTAACTGCCAAACTCAAGGCATTTTATAAACCACAAGGGCGCTCTTCTCGCGCGTGGGTCACAATTCGGGAACTCGACTTCGATCACGACCGACACCTCCAACATTGACCCAGTGATCGTCTTGATGATTTACCCGCTTTCAGTGGAAAGGATTGCGAAATGAATCTGACAGCCATTGATTGGGTCATCATGTTTCTTTACTTCGCCTTCGTCCTGGGCATTGGCATCTTCCTTAAACGCTTCATGAAGACCAGCACAGACTTCTTCCTTGCTGGCCGTTCTCTCCCAGCCTGGGTCTGCGGTATCGCCTTCATGGCGGCGAATCTTGGCGCCGTGGAAGTGATTGGCATGGGCGCATCCGGCGCGAAATACGGAATTGCCACCAGCCATTTCTATTGGATTGGCGCGATTCCGGCCATGGTCTTCGTCGGGCTCTTCATGATGCCTTTTTATTACGGCTCGCGCGCCCGCTCTGTGCCGGAATTTCTGCGCCTGCGTTTCGATGAAAAGACCCGCGCCTTCAACGCCATCTCATTTGCGGTGATGACGATTTTCTCGTCTGGCATCTCCATGTACGCCATGGCCAAGCTGATCCAGATTCTCCACATCCTGGACGTCCCGCTCGCCAAGATGGGCTTGCCCGTGTCCTGGTCCTTCCACCTGAGCATTTTCATTTCCGCCCTGATCGTGCTGGGGTACGTCTTCCTCGGTGGACTCACCAGCGCGATTTACAACGAGGTTCTACAGTTTTTTCTCATCGTCGCTGGATTTCTGCCGCTCGTTCTACTCGGCTTGAAAGATGTGGGTGGGTGGAGTGGGCTGAAAACGCGACTGCCGGAAACGTTCACGCATTCCTGGCTGGGCATGACCAATCCGCATAACAATCCACTCGGCGTTGAGTGGTTCGGCCTGGTGATGGGCCTCGGCTTTACGCTCTCGTTCGGCTATTGGTGCACAAATTTCCTGGTGGTTCAGCGCGCCATGGCTGCGGGCTCGATGACCGACGCTCGCCGCACTCCCCTGATCGCAGCTGTGCCGAAGATGTTCTTTCCGGCTCTCGTGATTCTTCCCGGCATGATCGCTCTGGCGCTGCCGAGCACGCATGAAGCCGTCACCGTCAATGGCGAGGTTCAAATGCAAACGGTCAGCGAAGACGGAAAGGGCCTCATCCCCGTCAAGCTCGACGTCGCCACAGGCAAACCTGCGCTCGACCGCAATGGTAAACCAATCCTCGACTACGACCTTGCCATCCCCAACTTGCTGCTGCACTACTTTCCCACGGGCATCCTGGGGCTCGGCCTCACCGCGCTGCTGGCTAGCTTTATGTCCGGAATGGCCGGCAACGTTACCGCCTTCAACACCGTCTGGACTTACGACATCTATCAGTCCTACATACACAAAGGCGCTTCGGACAAACACTACTTACACATGGGACAATTCGCCACTGTCTTTGGCGTCTTATTCTCGATCGCAGCAGCCTACGCGGCCAACTCTTTCAATAACCTGATGGACTTCCTGCAGTTGGTGTTCGCCTTTGTGAACGCCCCATTATTCGCCACGTTCCTCCTCGGCATGTTCTGGAAGCGCACCACGGGCCACGGCGCCTTCGTCGGCCTGCTCTGCGGCACCGTTGCGGCTGCCCTTCACCACGGCTTATCACTGCCGCAAGGGGACAGCATCGGAATCAAGGGCGGCTGGATCACTGTCCTTCACAACTATCCCAGCGAAATGGCGCAAAACTTCTGGACCGCAATTTGGGCCTTTGTCGTTTGTTTCCTGGTCACTGTTGCGATCAGCCTCGTTACCAAGCCTCGCGATGAAAAGGAACTCGTCGGGCTGGTCTACTCCCTGACGAAAAAGCCCAGTGAAGAGCACCTGATGTGGCACCAGCGCCCTGCTTTTCTCGGTGTTGTGGTCCTTGTGCTTGCCCTGGTGCTAAATGTTATTTTCAGGTAGACAGGAGACTCGCCATGAGCCTGGATATTCGGTACCCCATCGGATGGATGTTTAGTTTGTTTGGTGTGATCCTCGCGTTGTTCGGTTTGTTTGGCGACAAGCAAATCTACGCGCGCTCGCTGGGCATCAACATTAATTTCGACGCGGGCGTGGGTCTGCTCGCTTTTGGTCTCCTGATGCTGCTGCTGGCCTGGCGTGGCTCCGCCAAGCTCAAGGCCGGTTCACAGACCACCACTAAAGCCTGATCACCAAAGCTTCAGGCTGAAGCATCCTGGAACACCATCTTTGTATGCTGATTTGAGGGGGTACAGCTAGGTAGGACGGCCGGGAGCGGTTTCAAGTTCTCTCTCTTCCGCGCGAATGAAAAGAACAAGATCGCTTCCGGCCGACAAGCAACGATACCGAATCTCGACCCAGGCAGTTGTCACTGCAAAGTCAAAAACAGGCAAACTAATTGTCGCCATCCCGACGGCGGCAGCGCCTGAGCATCAGTAAGCATTCTTATCCGTAAAGCCTCGGAACAGCGTCAGAACCACGATGAACAAATCAAACGCAAGAGTCCAGTTGCGCACGTAGTACAAATCATATTCCACGCGTTTTTCAATCGATGTATCCCCACGCCATCCGTTTACCTGCGCCCAACCCGTTATGCCCACCTTCAGATAATGACGCGTGTTGTAGTTGCCGACCGACTGCATAAATCTCTGCACCAGGACGGGACGCTCCGGCCGCGGGCCAACCACGCTCATATCGCCTTTCAGCACGTTAAAAAACTGCGGTAATTCGTCCAGTCCGGTCTGCCGCAATATTCGCCCGAACCTGGTGCACCGTGGATCGCCTTTGATTGTCCACCGCGTGTCGCTATCTTCTTGGGAAGATACCCTCATGGTTCGAAATTTGTACATGCGGAATAACTTTCCATTCAGACCGACGCGATCCTGCGCAAAAATAATCGGCCCGGGCGACGTCAGGCGCACCGCCAAGGCAATCAGCGCCAGCAGCGGTCCGGCCACGACCAGCACACAAAGTGAAAAGACCAGGTCGAAGGCGCGTTTCAAAATCACATAGAGAGCAGACTCGGCCGGCGTGGACTGTAAATCGAGCATCAGCAAATCGCCCAGTGGGAAAATCCGCTGTCGCGTTGGGATTCCCTCCCCCACATCGAGCACCAGTCGCACCGGCACGCACAACGGAGTTAGCTGCGCTCGCAATCGAGGTAACTCGCCCAATGAAGCCGGCGGGATCGCGATGATTACATCGTCAAAACCATTGCCAATTGCCAATTCGTCGACGTCGGAAAGCTCATAGACCGGATGCCGGTCCACCGCACACGATTGCCCGGGTAGCCGAATATGCCCTTTAATCCCGCACGGTGCCACCCCTCCGACAAGTAGTGACTCGGCAACTCGCGCAGCAAACTCATCTGCGCCAACGATCAGAAGTTGAATGGCAGCTTTCTCGTTCAGCCGGCTATTTTTCCAATACCAGCGAAATGCTTTTTGCAGCAGCAGGGTAAATAGGAAAAGATTGAAGCCGCTGATCCAGATAAATACACGCGAAAAAGTGGAACTGCGATAAAAGAAGTCGATCGCCAACACCGCAGCATACGTCGTTAGGCACGCCAGCAGAATTCGGTGGCTCTTTCCCTCGGCCAGTAGATGCTGTTCCAGTGATGTGAGTTCGTAGTGTTCCGCAGCCAGTGCCCAAAAGACGGTCGCCAACAACAGCAGGCCAAAATAGGTGAATGGATCCACGTCGGCGGAATAATTCGGGATCAGGTGTGTCCCGAACCGGAAATATCCCGCTGCGGCGAACGACGCCAGCGGTACCGAAAACACCGCCACCGTCAGCAACATTTGCGCGCGTTTGAGTCGGCCACGAATCATAGCGACAAATTGGGGTACTGACTCTCCTCCAATTTCTCGGATACAAATTGCCCAAATTTCTCTTTGAAATGAGCTTCGTCAAATCGTTCTGCCTGCTGGCTGATGAAAAATGGCGAGAATCTGTTCTCTGCCGCCTCGAAGGCGCGCATCGCTTCCACTAATGCATCCGTTGATTGTTCCCGAAAGAACACGCCGCAGGAGCTTTCTGCCGGCACCGGCGCATCCGGATAAAATCCTTTCACCGTCTCCATCACTCCGCCCGCGGCCGAACGCGATCACCGGGCGGCCAAACGACAGCGCCTCCACCGGAATAATTCCGAAGTCTTCCTCCCCTGCGAAAAGCAGCGCGCGGCAATGCGCGTACTGCTCGCGGAGCTCTTCGTCAGACAGCGCCCCACAAAACTTGATCGTCGGGCCAGCGTTCTTGCGCAGCGTTTTCCATTGCTCCCCTTCGCCAACGATGTGCAAACGCCGCCCCAAACGATTGCAGGCTTCAATGGCCAAGTCGAAGCGCTTGTAGTCCACAAGCTGCCCCGCGACCATGTAGTAGTCCTCAATTCGGTCGGCGATATAACCGGCGCGTACCTTCACGGGCGGATGAATAACGGTTGACTCTCTTCGGTAATGCTTGCGAATTCGAGCAGCCACATTCTGTGAATTCGCCACGAAGTGATCCACGCGCGCAGCCGAGGCCGCATCCCACAAACGCAGGTAGTGCGCCACAACCGTAAAAATCGGACGCGACACCGTGCCGAGACTCTTGCCACTTCTGTACGCATGATAGAAATCCCACAAATAGCGCATCGGCGAATGGCAGTAGCAGATATGACAGGTCCGCGAGCCCGTCAGAACTCCCTTCGCCGGACCGGATTCGGAACTAAGCACCAGGTCATATCCCCTCAGATCGAATTGCTCCAGCGCAAACGGGTAGAGCGGCAGCATGTGACGGTGCCAGCGCCGGCTGCCTGGTATTTTTTGCAGGAACGAAGTCTTCACCGAACGTCGCTTCAGCAGCGGCGACAACTGTTCATGATCTGCTACCACCGCGAACACATCCGCGTTGGGAAACATGTCCGCCATCGTTTCCACCACACGCTCTCCGCCTCGCCGGTTGACGAACCAGTAGTGCACGATCGCAACCCGCGTCTTCTGCAAATCGATTACGCTGTGCGGCACCAGCCTTGGCCGCCTGCTCCTGCTCTCCTACTTTTAGATTGAGACTCATGGCCTCACGCTCGTCGTTCGCGCTCTTCTCAAAATGTAACGGTGATATGCGCTACGCGCGTCCAACTCACCCACAGTCTCCAGCCCCGCACGCCTCATACACTCTTCAATTTCCGTCGAACTTCGCCGAATTCTCCGTATGCCCCGGCGCCAGAACCTCGGAAGCACAAAATCCGGCAGCTCCGTCTTCCACTGGTAAAGCAAATTTTGTTCGCGAGTATCGAACTGCAAGTAAGCGATACCGTTCTCTTCAAGAAGTTCGCTGACCGCATGTAGGTAACCTTCGATCACGGCGAAATCCGGAATGTGCTGGAACACCAGCAGCGAATACAGGAAATCGATTTTCCCCGCATATTCTCCGGCCTTGTGCAACAGATCTTCAGGACCCGAAATTGCCGCAAGGTCCACGTTACGGATGCCGTTGTCGCCGGCGAAGGAAACGGCTCGCCGCACCATGCCTTCCGCGATATCCACTCCCACCATTTCCTCGAAATGCCGCGCCATCGGAAAAAGAAGCCGGCCAACTCCGCATCCTAGTTCCAGACCGATTCGCCTGCGAATGGCACGCTCCCGGATCATCGGGAGAAGTTCCTCCTCCACCGTGCGCTCTCCGCTCTCCCAAAACTTTTTGGGATCAGGGCTTTTCAGGTCGGTCAGAATGTAGGTATAGGGGTCGGCCTCGGCAAACCTATCCCACGCCTGCTTTCCCGTTCTATCGATCTGCGAATTCGGAATCATGGAATTGACCGCCATAACAAAATCCTCGAGTGAAATCGTCCCCCCATCCTAAACGTGTCAGTGCTCGGGACATGCTTGTAACTCCCCGCTTGCCGGTTTTTGTGGGACGAGAACCGACGCCACTCTGTACTTCCAGCCCACCAAATTCAGGAAGAGTCCGGAGAACGTGAATACCGTGAGCGAACTGGTCGCCGTGCCCATCATGTGTTCAGTGAAACTCATGGCGAATTCCAGGATGATGCACGCCTGAATTCCCTCGGCCAGACAGCGGCCGAATGATCCTTGCGCAAAAATGGCCTTTTCCCTTTCAATCCAAAGAAATGTCGAGATCCAGACGGAGAGCATCAGCGCCATGCCGATAATCCCGCCCTCCGCAAGGAAATGTAGATAGGAATTGTGCGCGTGCAGGTCGTCATTCACAGACTGGCCAGACGTCGCCACAAACACCAAGTTAGGAATTCCCACAAAACCCTTCAGATCGTCATTGAAGCGCCCGAACCCCGTGCCAATGATCGGACTTTGTACAAAATCGTCGAAGGCTCGCTGGTAATAGACAAACCGCATCACTACATTGGGATCCTCAAGATCGGAAACCGCCTCGGTTCGTTGATTCACAACCGGCTGCACCTGCAGCATGTAGTAAAGCGGAACAAGAATCAGCACGCTGTATTTGAAAGCGTTCCGCCGCGTTTCTCGCCGCCGGAAAAACACCAGCAACAACGCCCCAACAAAGCCTAAATATCCCGTTCGCGACTGTGTGAGCACCAAGCCCACAAAATTGCATGCGACCCAGAACGTAGGGACAGAGCGGAATGCTGGATTCTTGTCGAGGACAAGCAGCGAAAACGCAATAAGTGCCGCCATCGCGTAAATCCCCCCCGCGGCGTTGTGCGCTCGAAAAAATCCTTGAAAGATGTCTGAAGAGAGCGACGCATCGTGAAGCAACTGCAACGGTTCCGGAAGGCGTGAAAGCAACAACGAACCTATTGTCCCGTTAAAGAATTCCGCCAGACCGACAAGCGCCACCACAGACATGATCGTAAGAAAGACCCCGACGATCCGGCGAATAAACAGTGGATCGAGGCGCACATCCGTGACTAAAAGCAGCGGGAGATAGGCGATGAACAATGCTCCGTCAAAGCGGAGAAAGTCAAAGGACACAAGATTCTCCAACGTCGCGCCGGTGAGTGCGTAGCTCAGTAGCCAATACAAGTAAGCGACAACAAGTAACTTCTTCGCGGTTTCAGGTCCGTACCCGGAGCGCTTCAGTTCCTCGGTATCCCGGCTGATCAGATATAGCGGCACCAGACTGGAAATGGCTACAATGTTGATCACCGGGAAAATATTTCCCGCCAGGCTTACGACCATGAGCGCTGTGACCATCTTTTTCATCGTCGTCTAAGCAACTCGCGATTCCGTTACTTCACGCATTCAACAGGTCGCCAAGCTCCGCGTTTCCTTGAACAGCGACAGTTGATCTTTCTGGTGAGCCGGGAAAATCTCCGACCCAACAAAATGCCAGCGTCATCGCCACTTCGCGAATTACGATTGCAGCCGCAATTCCTGTCGCGCCGTACCAATACCCAAAAATAAAATTGCACCCTACCGAGAGGATCGTGGCGCCGCCATAAATCGCTAGGCAAGCTCGCGCGGCGTTCCGCGCAATGGCTCGGCTTAGGTATGCCGCGTTCAGAACAATGAACGGAATGGCCACCGCCATCACCGCCCCAGGTAGCCCCGCAAGCGCGAAATTCCCGCCAAAAACCAAACGGATCGCCTGCGGAACGACCAAGATCGCGGCCACCGCCAGCGGAACGGTGACCCCGCAGATACCCATAATGCATTTACGAAAATGCAAATCGAACTCGTCCTGGTCGTGCGCCAGTCTGCCCAGATCCGCCAGCAACACGCCGCTGAATAACCACGCAACCACGTAGACCATCACCAACCCTGTGTCCGCCGCGACGAAGATGCCAACCAGCGGCGCGGATGCCAGTAACGACAGCACCAGCACGTCGCCCCTCAGCATCAGCGTAGAGAGCGAGTAGGTCAGACCAACTGGTGTGGAACGTCGGAGCAGGCTCCAGCAGAATTGTGGCGAAACCTTCGTGGCTCGTACGCCGTAGTGGTTCAGAATCGCCAGAGAAAAGAGGTACTCGAAACATTGCGACGCCAAGAGCCAAAGTAGCAGTGTGGTTAGACTTTGCGAACGCAGGTAAACAAACACAATTCCGCCCAGAAGAAGCGCGCTGTGAACCGACTGGACGCGCGCAAGTTCCGCTGTCTTGTCCCGTGCTTTCAGCAGTCCAGCGTGCAAGCGGCAGTAGGAATATAGGAAGGTACGAAGCGTCAGAATGCCCGCAACCACCCAGTTCGCTCCGGAAAGGCCGGCGATTCCCCCGAGTCCCGCCAGCGCAATAATCGCGACGACCGAGAGCGCGGTTTTATTAACATACAGAGCGGTCGCCAGCCGCCCCACATCCGCCGGGTTCTTGCTCGCTTCCGCTATGCCTGCCATTTCCAATCCGTTGTCAGCAAGGCGCTCTGCGACCGTAGCAGCAGCGATGATCGAGGCGTAAATACCCAGGAGGGCTGCGCCATACACCCGGCCAACCAGCACGGCAACGACAACATTGGCGAAACGCAGCATCATTTCGCCGCCAACGACGTTCAGAAAATTGCTTGTCGTCTTTCTAATCGAACTCATGCTGTTAGCACACGCTTCCGGTTGAATCTCATTCGCAGCCGCAGTTTCAATCCGTACCTTCTGACTGCTTCGTTTCTGCCGGTGATACGCCCCCGGCGAGCCGCGAAACGAATCTTTTCGCGCGAGTGAACGTGCTGGCCCGTTGCTGCACCACGTACTCCAGTTGCGGCTGCACGCTCCGAACCATGTTCAGCACAAGGATCTTTCCGGGATCCTCGGGATCCGTTTTTTCCCAATTGTCCTTGCCTAATACCCAACAAGCTCCCAGCGCAAATGCTGCAAGGCGTGCCCAACACGGTCAACATCGCGCGCGGCGGAAATACCTTTTTCTCTGGAACGTCTGCGGGGTCCAACAGCTTCGCGCTTGGAACTTCTTTGGCCTCCTGCACCTTTGCTAGCTCGTACTGCTGCGTCAGTATCTCGAAAATGCGTCTCTTCCACCTTTGTTTTTCCGGTACAGATCCGCGTACGTCACTCCCAGCAGCGGAAGCCTCCGGATCGACGGATAAAGCTCGCCGTCTTTTGCGCCTGCTCCTCCGATCGCTCCGAATTCCGGTTTCCCGCCGAGTTTCTGAATCTGCCGATTCAATTCGTTGACGCGTGCCTGCGCCGTGCGAACCCGCACGTTATAGTCCGTGTAGATCTGGCGAAGCCCCTGCAACTCCGTCTCCGTCGCGATTAACTCCCCTTCCAGCGCCGCCGCTGCTTCCACCATCGCTTTGCCCTGTTCCTTGATGTCGATGGTTGCGTTACTGCTTGCAAATTGACTGAATTCCTTCTCCGCGGACTCCAGCTCGACCTTTACCTGCTCAAGCCGGCCCTCCAGAAACTCGCGCTCTCGGTGCGCCGACGACGTATTTAGCTGCGTCACAACGTTATTGAGCTGCGCCACGTATTCCTGCGCTATCGCCCGTGCCCGCTGCGGGTCGTGGTCCTGCACATGAATCGTGAGCACTCCGCTTTTGTGATCAATGGAAATGTCAGTCCGGCTCGCCAGCTCTTTTCTGGCATCAACCCACCGCTTTACTCCATAGATCCGGCGCAGATCAAATTTATTCACCAAATCGTCCTGAACCGTACGACTCGTCAGGACTGTCGCGAACAGGTCGCCGGAGGTCTTCATGCCCAGCAGATCGCCGCCAAGCGCGCCGAGACTGCCACCCATCTTCCCCACGATGCCGGCCAAGCATGGCGAGGCCCTGTCCTTGCGGAGGATCCGGCGGCATCAGCCGCGTTATCGATTCGTATTGCGAAGGAATCAGGATCGCGATCACCGCCGTCAGAACTGCGCCCCACGCGGCAAACTTCACAGCACCTTTCGCGACTCCCACAGCCGCCCGATTCGCGCAATCCTCTTCCCGCGATTTTCCTGCCGGTCTCGCTGCAAGCGTCTCGCCAGCAGTTCTTCGATCTCCGACCTCCCGCAGCATCTCGGCGGCGGGTTTTGTCCCATTGGAACTCATTGGACCGGCTCTCCCACACTCGCGCTCGTGTGTGTCATGGAAATAGGTACAGGGCTGGACTGTCGCTTCCCCCATTGCGGCAGGAAGCCAATCTCAATCGAAGCAGTCACGTTGTTTCGCGAGCCGGGAAAAAGTAGCGGAAACGACGATATGTGCTCGAATTGCAAAAGACTTTTCAGATAAACACCGGATCGCGACGTGTACGAGTAACTCGTTTGGAAGTCTTGCCACTTTCCGCCCCCCGGGAATGTAATCCTTCAACACCCGGCTCTGCTTCCATGAAAAATCCAGGTTCTGTCGCGGAGACATCCAATAGCGCGTCCAGGCCTGCAACGTCACTCCTTCGCGCCCAACGGTATTCCCCATCAGGTTGCCGTTGTTGGTGTAGCCACCGGTGTAGTCGAGATTCCAGTAGTTCAGGTTGCCGTGGTTTTGGAACGACGCGCGGCCGGGTGACGTCGAGCTTGTCCACTCAAAATGCAGGTCCCACTTCGGCAGCAGCGGCAACCGCGGAAGATAGATGCCCGGCCGAAGAACGCTCTTGGTCAGGTTTTGCAGCGGAATTGGATCGTCGTCGTCCTCCAGCTCCCCATAAAACGTCGCCCAATCGTGTATTCCCGGAATGCGCCACGTCCATTCCACCGCTGTGCGTGCGTCGCCTGGGACACTATTTTCAGCAGGGTCAACTCTCCCGATCAGGCTGGAAACGAATCGGTAGGAAGTCAGCGGATGTCCCGTTCCCCCAATCAGAGTTGTCCGCCCGTAGGCGAATTCAAGTGAGCGAAATGGTTTGAAGCTGATTTTCTGACCGTAAATCCAGGGCTGCGATGCGCCCACGTGCCCATCGATGCGTCCATAAAACTGTTCCACATCGAAAGGCCCCAGAATTTTCGACAACAGGGGAATCTCGAGCGGCCCATCGGGAGAAATCCGCAGCATCGGAAACGGTGCCGCGTTGTCGCTCAGCAGCAGCGAGCCACCCGCGCCCGGCCCCCACGACAGGCTCTGGTTTCCAAAGGAAATTTGCCAGCCGTGTAAGTTGATGCCCGCGTACGCGTCCAACAGCTCAAATTGATTGATCGCGGAAAATGGCGCATCGGACGGCAGAGGCACTTTGTCGCGATTCGCAATGAACGCCCGTTCCGCGCTGGACAATGCAGGCGCAGACGGCGCCGACTGATATTCCCCGCTCACATAAAAGAACAGGCTGCCGTACGTCGCGCTTGCGGAACCACCGGCGATGAAGTTCGTGCCGCGGCGGAAAGGCCGACCATAGTCGTATGCGTAGGTCTGGCCGAAATGGTAACCGTCGTCGAGCACCGTGCCGCTCGCGCTCAAAGCTCGCGCATAAATTGACTCAACTTCGGCCGACTTGTTATTTGCGCCGGCGAAGGTTGCTTCTTCCCTCGCAAACTCATGATGAAGCGCAATCACAAGCGCGCGCACTTGCGAGTCGATTCGTGGATCGTCTCCACCCGAACCACCGAGCGCTTCGTTCACATCGATAAGCAGACGCGCGCACTGCTCCCGCGACCACGGCCTCGTCCCCTGAAAGGCGCTGCTTAGGTACCCAAGCGCCGCAAGCCGGTCAAACGCCGCATACACCCAACTATCAAGCGGAACATAAGTGGAACCCGGATAATCCGTTACACCGGACTCATCATCGTGAATCAATGCACCGATCGGGTTCCACGCGGATCCGCCAAGGTCCGCACTATGGTGCGTCCGGTAAACATATTCCGACACCAGCCACCCGATTCCACTCCCAATCAGCACGTCCGAAGGAAAATGCTGCTTGCTGCCAACGCTCGCGACGCTCACCGTCGTAGCCAAACCGTATGCCAGAAGCTTTGTCATCGGGCCCGGATACTCATGCGCCAGAATTCCCGCCGCAGCCCACGCCGCCGCGGAATGGCTTGAAGGAAACGAATCGCCGCCCTGAAAAAAGTTGCCTTGTCCCGTTCCTTGATCTGGCCGCTCGCGCCCGGTGGCAAATTTCACGCCTTCTGTTACAACCAGGCTATCCAATACCGCTTCGCCTGCAAGCAAGCCCGTTTCCCGTTGATGCGGATCGTGTGTTCGCATGCTCCACAAATACAGTCCACCGGAAGCCGCGCCGAGCGCCGCCACACTTCCATTCCTCAAGTCCTGAAACAAATTCAGCGTGCTTGGTTTGTTCGAAAGACTTCGACTGAAGCTCGCGTCGGTCAGAATCATTCCCGCCGTAAGCCCCGCAACAGGAATCAGCCACTCTGCATCCGCTGGTTTCAACCGCAATGGACTCGTCCAGATTTCCTTTTGATCAGAGAAGAATCTTTTGCTGGCCGTCCCAGCTTCTGTCTCTCGGCGCCGCAACCAATCTTCATTTTGCTCCCGAACGATGTTCCTCCGATTCGGCTGCGGCGTTTGAATCGAAGACGAACTGGAATACGCGGACTCACCGTCGGGCAAGGCCTGCTGCGGACACGCAGCGGGATTCTTTCCCGTGGCTGTCACCATGCCCGCAACCATCAAGTAGCGCGCCAATGCGATTCCTCTCATGACTCTTCGACCGCGGTCCTTACGGATGCAAATAGGCCACCGCAATGGCCACCGACGTTGCAACCTGCGCGGTTTGAATCAGCGTCGTCCAATTCCGGCTGCCGACCCTCGCTGCCTTTTCCGGCACAACTATGGAGTCACCCGGCATCAATACAGCGTTCATCGGGTCGCCTGACCACATACCGCTATTGTTTTTCGCCGCCAAAACGGAGCCGTTAGCATGAATTACAAACACGGCTTTCTTGTCAGCCAACTGCGTCAACCCGCCGGCCTGGGTCAGGTACCAGTTCGCACTTCGTCCGGACACATAACCCACAGCCGTGGCATTAAACACCTGGCCGTTCACCAGTACATAGTTCGCTTTCTTCGGGATCGTTATCACGTCCCCGCTGCGCAACGGCGTGTTCGCGGCGGCCTGCTCAAACGATTTCAGGTTGGGCGATGATTGAATCACCACTCGGCCAACTGGCAAGTTCGTTTCCAGTTGCGTCAACGTCGTGTCTGCCTGTGCGATCGCCGTCAGTTTTGCATTCTTTTGATCCGCGTCGTTTTCCGGCAGCGTCTTCAACTGCATCGCTTCCACTTTTAATCGCGCCACCAACTCCTCATGCGTCTTCATTTCCAGTTCACGCACTTCGCGACGCGTCAATACCGTTCCGTACGGATAGGCCTGCGCTGTAAACCCGCCTGCTTTTTCCAGCACCGCACTCAGCGATTCGCCTGGGTGTATTCCATAGGTGCCCGGATGCTGCACTTCCCCGCGAATCGTCACGGTTGCGCCAAGGTCGCTCCATCCCGGTGTCTTGCGAATCGTCAGCACGTCGCCATTATTCAGAGGAGGATTTGCGCTGGCCTCTCCATTCATAGCCGCCGCTATATTGATGGACATGCTTTCCGAAGCCGCGCCCGCGCCTTCCTTCCCATCCTGGTGGGCCAGAATTGCGCTCTGCGTATCGGCGCTGCTCTTCATTCCGCCCGCAACGCGAATTAGATCTTCAACGCGCATGTTGCTGGTCAATGGATAACGCCCTGGCTTCGCTACTTCGCCCTTGACGTACACTGTCGGCGGGTCCACCTTCGCTGTATTTCGGTGCACCATGATGCGATCGTGCGGCTCCAGTACCACGTTGTCGTCAGGCTTTCCAGCCAGCGCCTCCCCCAAATTCACACTCAGAATCGTCATCTTTCCGTCTTTGCCGGTTCGGAAAAGTTGCGCCGAATCCAGCGAAGCATCGGACGATATTCCTCCGGCCAGATAAATCGCGTCGCGAAGATGCGCCTGTCCCGAGGTGTTGTACTGTCCCGGAGAGCGCACCTCTCCCCCAACCCATATCTGCGGCGCAGGCTCAAAATCGTACTTGCTGAAGATTCGCACCGTGTCGAGTGGCTGCAGTTTCGGCGCACTTGCGGGATTCGCCAGCGCCGCCGTCAGGTCAAAACTCTCCACGGTCGGCCTGAAATCCGGCGCGTTCAGCCGGATAATCTCCGCATATTTCCCGGAGGGCTCTGGCAACAAATCTGAATATGATGAAATGAGTTCACTCACCGTCATTCCGTCGTGGTAGGAATAACGGCCCGGCCGCAGCACGTGGCCCTGCAGGTAGATCGCCTTGTCGTTGTAGGGCGCGATCGGGAAGATGTGGATTTTGTCCCCGTCTTGCACTTCGAAGTTGCTTAGCTTGGATACCGTTGCTTCCGTTCCATCCTTCTCCGAAAGATCCAGGCTGAACATCGTACGGCTCTGGTGCGCCACCAGCCGTTCCACTTCAACGTGCTGCAGCGAGGCCGCAGGCAGAATCCCTCCTGCGAGTTCCAGCGCCTCCTCCAAAGTTGTTTTTCCTTGCAGCTCATAGATCGCAGGCCGCCGCACCATCCCTTCGATCGTCACTTGCGCTCCAACGGAAGGCACCAGCAACGAGTCGCCGTTTTCCAGCCGCTTCTGATCGTCCACTACTCCTCGCAGCAGCAGGCCGTATGCGTCGACCACTTCGATCAGCTGTTTCCCTCGGTAGTGTTTCAGCGAACGCAGCGATCCGTGCGTCGTGATCCCTCCTGCAGCCACCAGCGCATTCAGCGGCGTGGAAAGTGAACTGATGTCGTACGCGCCCGGCTCCAACACTTCTCCCACCACATAAACGCGAACCGTCCTCAACCTCGAAAGCGAGACGTCCGCCGATATATCGCGATACTCCATGCGCAGCGTCTGCTGCACCGTCGCTTGCACGTCCCCCAGCGTCTTCCCGCTCACCAACATCGGTCCCGCTTCCGGTAGCGAGATGCGCCCCTCCCGATCGACCACCCGCACCATGCGTTGCGAAACGCCTCCCCACAAATCGATTGCCAAGCCGTCACCCGGACCAACCACGTAATCCGGTCCGACCGGCAAATCCATCGGCATTACGTTCGACTCTCGATCTCCATCGTTGAGAATGGAGACGCCGAAGCGTTCAGGCGCTTTATCGTGCGCGGACACCTGCACGTACATGTCATACAGTGAGGGCACGTCTGCGTACGGATTAGCCTTGTGAACAATCGCGCCCTGCAGCGGTTCTCGGTTAATTTCCGTTCGAGGCATGTCTGCCAAATTGCGCTCCCCAGATGAATTCGTTCGATTTTTGCCGTTCGCGGGAGCCAGCACGGAATCATTTCTGGCACTGGAAGAGCTAATGTCTATGCTGGAAGAGTTGCCCCGCAACGCGCTGGCTAGACTCTCCATATCCAAACTGGAAGATGGCTGGCGCAAAATTCCGGCCATAGCCGCGAGCTGAACCGAGTCGCTCCCATCGCCACTGCTTCTCCCCATGGAGGAAAGCCCGCCGCGTCCACCGCCGGTCAATCCCGCTCTCATCAATGGCAATGTGTTTGGCGAAGGAGGCAAGCCGCTCGGCAAGTTTTGCTGCTGATCCGGCCTTGGCCCGGGGATTTCGTCCGTATCTAAGTTGCGTTGCCGCGAGCGGCGCTGCGCATTCTCCCGGCAATCCGAATTTCGCTGCGGGTCACAGTTCGACGTTTGCTGCACGCCCTGGGGAGGCTCGTCCTTGGGTTTCATCGACGCTGCGTCTTCCTGCGACTCGATTTGCACCAACCGCCGAGCGCGCTCTTTCAAGACCAGGTCTTCCTGCTTTGCCAGAGCCGAGTCTGGATTGATGTTCGGCAACAGATATCCGTAGCGCTGCACCAATTGCGTCGCCGCTGATCGAAACGTTATGTCTTCTGCCAGCCGGTCGAAGATGGCCTGGTCAGTTAGATCGCGATCGTCCACCAGTTGCCCGTTGGCCGTCGCCTCTTTCGCCACCAAATGCTTCAATTCCACCAGCAGGCCGGGGTCCTTAACCAACACTGCTCGTATCTGTTCCAGGGAAGCCGCTACACGCTCCGCGTTTTCCTTCTCCAGTTCAAAGGTGTTTTGCCGGGTCGTCGCCGTGTATGCGGAATTCTGTTTCGTCGTCGTTGTTGTCGTTGTGGGGTTTTGTTGCGCGAAGGAACTACCACCGCACGCCAGCAATACAAGCAACAGCCATGCCAACCTGCTTTTCAACTGAGTCATGGACGTCGTTCCTTCTGGACTGGGCATCTTCACAGCGCCTTCCCCGTGAAATGCGGCGGGGCATTGCGGACGGCGCTCAGGATTCCATCCGTGGAAGCCTCAACGTCGTCGGAATGAATGTCGAACGATGCCCAATAGCAAATGCTGCGATCCCTCCGCGAGGCAATCGCCAGAATCCTTAACCCCGGGTGGTCCCGCAGCACCACGTCGCAGATCGCTGGCCGTTGCTCCGGCTCGTCCAACCCGATCACCAGCAAGTCCGGCAGCGTCGCTTGCACCTGCCCCAGGATCTGCGTTTCATCGGAAACCTCGCCGACAATCTCTATGCCGGGCTGATCGCTCAAGGTGGCCAGCACCACGTCCCGCATCAGCTTCGGGCGGTTCGCCACCAGAATCCGCGTTGCCTTTTCCATGGCCTTTTGCCTCGCTTCCTGAGTATCGGCGGCATCGCACGCCCACGTTCAGGCCCAATCAGAGACAAAAGAGGGTTCTAATTCGCACTAACGTTCGGGTACTCATCTGGACTATCAAAATTTGTCCGTTACAAATCGCCTCAAACTTGCATGCATGAAGATGACTTCCCTTTGACCTCCCGGTGACAACTTCCGGCGACATGATGTTTACGCTCGTAAAGGTTCCGCGAATATCCGCGTTCCGCGGACCGCTGGACGATTGGCTCTTAGGACAGAGAGCTGGGGGTTGGATTGCGCTCTAATCGTGTAACGCTGCAAAAATTACTCGGAATCGTTCTGGTGATGCTTTGGACTGCTACTGGGCTTCGCGCCCAAACGAACGCCCCTATCCTCTCCGGTGGCGTTCAGTTCCTCAGCAGCACCGTTGGCGGTAACACCTTCTTCCAGCCAGCAATCGCCCCCGTCTTGGTTGTCCCCCTCGGCGAACACTGGCTGGTCGAATCCCGCGCGGATTTGCGCGGCTTCATTTCCCACGAGAATGGGTCGAGCGGACCTTATTCCGGGCAATTCATCGCAAGTCTCGAGTATCTCCAACTCGACTACATCGCAAATTCGCATGTCACCGTCACGGTGGGTCGTTTCCTGACCCCGTTCAACATCTATGACGAACGCTTCACCCCGTTCTGGATCCGCGATCTCCAAGACGCTCCTATTATTTTTCCCATCGGCACCCGCACATCAGGATCCAACAACGGACTGATGTTTCGCGGCGTCATTGCAGCCCGCAAAGCCTGGGAAGTTAACTACACCGCTTACTTCTCGGTTCTCAGCACCACAGAAAATCTGCAATCGGGCCGTACCGCCGGCGGAAGGATGGGGGTCTTTTTCCCGCTGGCAGGTGCGGAGGTCGGCGTCTCTTACCAACGGTTTCTTCAGGATGTCAATTACAACTCCGTCGGGGCCTATTTTACCTGGCAGCCTCCTCCAATTCCCCTGGATGTCCGCTCGGAATATGCTCATTCGCCCGCCGGTCAGGGCTACTGGCTGGAAGCGGCGTATCACTTCTCGAAGTCCCGGGGCGACACCTCTCGGCTCGGCCGTTTACAGGGCGTCGCCCGCATTCAACAATTCTTCAAGGGCACTCCTACACCGGGCGCTGACCTCCCCTTGGTGGACGTCACCCGCTTTGATTTTGGGCTCAACTACTATCTGCCACACGACGTTCGCGTGAATGGCAGCTACGGCAGGCAGTACAGCTCCGCCGGAAATGCCAATGTCTGGGACGCGCAGATCAGCTATCGTTTTCTGTTTCCAGCCTTGCCTGGAGTGTTCAAATGAAAATCACTCTTTTTGCAGCCTCAGCTCTGGCTCTCTTCGCTATCTGCGCCAACGTTTCCGGACAGTCGCAGACGCCCGCTCCGCCCGCTGCCAAGAAACAAGCTGCCGCCGCGAAATCTACTACCGCGGATCAGGATCAGCAAGAGGGAGAGCGAAGGTTCCGTGAGAATTGTGGACGTTGCCACAATCCCCCGGAATCGATCTCGCCCACTGAAGTGAACGCCGTTCTTCGGCATATGCGAGTCCGCGCCATGTTGAGCGCGGAAGATGAAAAACTCATCCGCAAATACCTGGCTCCCTAAGTAGTACCAAATCAAACTAAGGAAACGTTACTCCATGAGTCTGAAATCCATCCCCGCAACACTCTCGCTCCCTGTCGTGCTCCTTTTCGCCAGTTTCACCGGCCACGCGGAGTCTCCTAATACCATTACGATCTCCGCCAGCAGGTTCAAGTTCGAGCCAAATGAGATCACCGTGAAAAAAGGCGAAGAAGTCGTCATGATCATCCAGTCCCAAGATGTTACCCACGGCTTGCTCCTCGAAGACTTTGGTGTGAAGACGGACATAAAAAAGGGGCAACCGACGGAAGTGAAGTTCACTCCGCAAACGGCTGGCACCTTCGGGGGCAAATGCGCCCACTTCTGCGGCAAGGGGCACGGTTCCATGACAATGACGATTCATGTCGTGGAGTAACCTGCTTCATGCGCGTCCACGCTACCCTGTTTTACCTCGCCTTCACTGTCGCCCTTTCCGGGTGCCGGGCCACTCCACCCGGAAAGTGGGAAACGGCCGCCACGTCCCGGATCAAGCACTCCATCACCGTTCGCGGGAAGGCCGCAAAAAATCCGCTCCCGGAAACGAAAGAGAACATCAAGGACGGACAGACCGCCTTTTCCCACTACTGCATGGCCTGTCATGGCCTCGATGGTCAGAATACGGGCGTCCCCTTCGCCGATAACACGTCACCACCGGTGCCGTCCCTGAAATCCAACAGCGTGCAGTCCTATGAAGATGGGCAATTGAAATGGATCATTGAAAACGGTCTTTCGCCATCCGGAATGCCGGCGTCGAAGGGCATCCTGACCGACGAAGAAATGTGGTCCATCGTCGTTTATATTCGGCATCTGCCGCCCGCCGGCAGCGTAGGCGAGCCCCCCTGCTACTCAACCCAGTAGTCCCTCCGCGGCAGTCTGTTAGGCGTCGTCTAAGTTCTGTAATGCAGTGAACACACGCATCGCTGGCAGATCGCATTGTTCGCGATATCTAGATTTTCCCGAAAGGCTCGCCCCGCTTCTCCGTTGACAATCGACTCCAAACTTCCCTCTCGCAGATTCCCGATCGCGGCATGGAAGAAACACGGCCTCACCGTTCCATCCGTCTCGATCACCGCCGCAACCCACGGCGCGTTGCAAATTGGCGACTCTCCCGTCTTCAATCCCAGTTGCACGCGAAATTGCCGCGCCATCCGGCGCAGTTTCTCTGGCGTCTCCGCTATGAACCCGCATTCTGATTCCCTGTCGGTTTCCTGGATCAGCGCCTCAATCTCTCTCTCGAGCGCTCCAACTTCCAGAAGTGACAGACCAATCTCATCCTGGCGGCTGGCCGGCCATAGCAGCGGCCGATTAAAGGCCGAAGAAGTTAGGTCCGCTGCAAGAAACGAAATTCCATTCAGATTCATGCGCCGTGCCGCGCAAACCGTCTCCCGCAAGTGGCAATGATTCGCCTTCTGCACCGTCGTGCGCGCAGTGATTCGCATTTCCGGGCGCCGCTCTCTCACCGCTTTAACCCCGGCTTCCAACAGCGCGAATGCCTTATCCACCCGGCGGATTCTATCGTGAACTTCTGGCGGGCCATCCAGCGAAACGATCACGTCATCGAACCAGGTGGCCACCGCCGATGCACACTTTTGCAGTAACAGTCCGGTAGTGAGCAGCGTAAGCCGAATATTTTCGGCGCGAAGAATCTCGCACAGCACTGGCAATTCCGCATTCATCAGCGGCTCGCCGCCGGAAAATACCACCCACCGCACCCCCAGTCTCCGAATGGACGCAAGATGCGGTTCCAGATCGGCCTTACGAAACGCCTTCCCTTCCTGCGTCTTCCAAATGTCGCACATGACGCACCGGCAATTGCACGAACTGTGCGCATGCACCACCAGCACCGGCAAATCATGAATCACGTGAAGATTGCTTAAGCTCTCTTCGGCGGACACCGGTCGCTGCAGGCTAGTTTCCAAGGCTCACCCGCTTGCCGCCCAGCCGGATCTCGCCGGCAAGATGCGCTCTAGTCTGCTCGAACAACCACTGGATCGGAGCGCGAATCCATCGCGCTGTGCCCTCGATGCAGAGCGACTGTAATCCCGAGAGTGTCTCCGACGGAAGGCGGTTGCTCATCTCCATCGATGCCAACTGAACCCGCCCACCGATCACAACCAGCTCGATGTCCTTAAACTCCAACTCCGCAAGCGTGTCGCACGGCGATCGCCCCATGTCGCGAACCGCGATGAGATCGGCCCACGCACCGGCACGAACGCTCCCTTCCCCATTTTTCAGCCGTAGCAACTCAGATGGCCGCACTGTCGCGGAGCGGTAGATCTCCCTCGCCGACAGCTCGGAAATCTCACGCGCAAAACGTAGTTCATCCAACAGATCCCCTTGAGCCGTAAGCGGCGAATCGCTCCCAATCGCAACTCGCGCTGCCAGGCGAATTTCGTCCGTAGACAACGTCCTCCCAAACAAAAACATATTGGAGCTCGGGCACCACACTAAGCCCGCCCCCGCGTCCCTCAATAGCGCATGGCCTTCTTTCCCCAGCGCCAGCCCATGAATCACGATTGTTTCTTCGTCCAGCGCTCCGGCCCGGTGCAAATCGAAAATCTCTTTCGCGCTAGCCTCGTCCACTCCCTCCGCCAAATGCACCAGAAACGGCTGGCCTTTTGGCGTCTTCCACTTCTTCGCCGCCACCTCGCTGTCCATCGACAACGAATGCGCCCAGCCATAGTCCCGCAATACCCGCACCACAAAATCGTTCTCAAATACTCCCGCGTTGTAAGGATTGTGGTGGCACACCGTCGTAACACCGCTCAGCAAATTGCGGATTCCGCCCCACCACAAGCGAACCTCTCGTGATACCTGGCGATGCTCAAAAATGGGCGAAGCACCGGGATGATGAATATCCTCCGCCCATTCCAGAAAATTCTTGTAGCCGCCCTTTCCGAGCCGCGGAAATAGAGCGAATTCCAGGTGGTCGTGTCCATTCACTAGCCCCGGAAGCACCAGATAACCGTTCAGATTGACGGCCGCTTCCCCGTGATGGGCTGGTTGACCATTGCTGTGATGGCTGCGCAAAGACTCGATGCGCGCACCTGCGATGCCGATGTCCTGCGCGACGCTTGTCTGCGGACCCAGAGCAATCCGCGCCCCTTGAATGCACGACAGCCTCGCGGACGTTATCTCCTGCTCAACGACCCTTAGCCTCCCCCGATTTCCGCGAAGCTGCAGTATGTAGATCGCTGGATGCTGCTTGACCTGCTCGAAATAGTCTCGCTTTCCCGCGGCGCAAAAAATATCACGCTCCGGTTCCCCGAATCGCGGTTCCAGGCACACGCTTACGGAGAAATCCGCGCTCTCGCAAAGAGCGACCACAGCCTCCAGAGATCTCGAAAACGTCTGAATTTCCCGAAATTCGTCTTCGACTCGCACACCGCGCCGCCAATTCAGCCGCGAACTGGTCTCCGGATGCACATCAGTGATGAACACAGAGCCACCGGCTCTGAGCATCTTTCGGACCTTGGCAAGAAACGCTCCGGCGTCCTCGATGTAACTCAAAACAAAATTGCACAGAACCAGGTCCGCCGAGCACGATTCGAAGGAAACATCCGCGCAATCCGCCTGCGCAAATCGTGCCGCTCCTCCCAATTTCCTCCTCGCAACCTCCAGCATCTCAACGGAAGCGTCGACGCCCAGAAGGCTCCGCGGCCGCATGCCCTGAAACATCTCCAGCCATCGTCCAGTCCCGCAGCCCAAATCAACCACATCGAGTCCGGCCACTGGCCGCAACAGCGTCTCCAGAAATCGCTTCTCGAGCGCCAGCATTGGATTGAGCTCGCGATCGTAACTGTTCGCCCACGCGCGATATCCTTCGACTGATGAGAGGCTCGTTGTCGAGGCGTTCTCGCACATGTTTTTGCCTCAAGCGGCTACAAGCTCTCCTGCTTTGGCTTGCGCAGCGCGATGAATTGCTGTGCCCAACGCAATTCCTTCGGAAACGCGTACACCCTCGCGGCATAGCGCCACGCACTCAGCGTCCTCAGTAGCGTGCGGCTCCAGCGCGGCGCGCGGATGTCTTGCACCGTAGGCCAGCGAGCATTGATGACCACTTCGAAATTATCGATCAATTTCTTTGTCTTGCGTTTCAGCCACGGCGTGTTGGGATCGATGCGCAGCGTGAAATCCATCCAGCGCTTCGTCGCCCACTCTTCCGGCGTCGTTGGGAACGACACTTGGCCGTCAATATTCCCGTACATCGCGGTGCGCTGCGGCACGGGGGTGTAGTGATAAATAATGATTTCCGACTGCTTGTTGATTCGTTTGATTTTGCGGATGAACTCCAGTGTCTCCCGTGTGTCGCGCTCCGGGTCCCGCGGATTTCCGATCACAAAAGAGAATTCCGGAATAATCCCAAATTGCCGGATCCGCTCCGCCACCGCCAGCGTCTGCTCCGTAGTAATGTCCTTCTGCATTTCTTTCAGTACCCAGTCGGAGCCGGACTCCGCTCCAAAAAAAATCATCGTGCACCCGGCGCGCTTCACCGCCTCCAGGGTGGCATTCGAGTACCTATTGAACGTGTCGACGCGCGCCTCGCACCACCATTTCATATCGAGCGGCGCCATGCGCTCCATAAGTTCGACGGCGTGGCTCTCGCGCAGAAAAAAGTTCATGTCGTAGAACTGGATTGAATCGGCTCCGTATGCCGTTTTCAGGTGCTGCAGGATCGCCACAGTCCGCGCCGGGCTCTCCATCAATTCGCGATTCCCATACGCGGCATGGATCCCGCAGAAGCTGCAGCGAAATGGACATCCGATGCTGGCGTGATGCGACGTTGTGCGTTTCCCGAAGAACGACGGCCGCAAATATTTCTCCACGGGAACGCGGTGAAACGGCGACCACGGAAACGCATCCGGCGGCTTCATCAGCCTCTCCGGATTGTGCTTGTGCAAGCCGAACATGTCCTTGTACGACAATCCCAAAATGCCCTCGAACGGCCGCGCCCCGCGCATTGCGTCGATCAATTCCAGTAGCGTGTCTTCCCCTTGCCCGCGTACCACGTAATCCACGTACCGCGCATTCAGCACCGAGTCGCTGTAAATCGACGGAAAGTATCCGCCCCACACGATCGGCAATTTCGGATGCTGGCTGCGAATTTCTTTGCAACTCGTCATCGCCGCCACCATTTGCGGTCCCGGCATCACGCTGACGCCCAGCAATTCCACTTTGTATTGCCGTATCAAATCCAGAATTGTTGCGGTGGGATTTTCGTCTAGGTTTCCATCCACGACCCGGTACTCTTCGCGGCCCTCCAGCACAGCGGCCAACGCCATCACCGACAGGGGAAGTCTGCGGTTGCGCGGTCGCGTTGCTCGAGGATTAAATAGGATAATCATTTTTCCTTCACCTGCAGCGTACCGCTCTGGATTGGCTCACGAGTCGCATCGCACGAACTCCAGCAGCACGTGATCCCCGGTAACGCGGAAAATCGGCAAGCTCGAAAATATCTGGTCCAATTTTTCCAAGCGCGCGAAGAGCTTGTCATGTTTGCGGGCCCACGACTCGACGTACGATGGCGGCACAAACAGCCCCACCGCGCTGTGCGATTCCAGCCGAAACCACGGCGAGAACACGCGCCGCACCGTGCGAACCGTGGGATAACTCACCTCAATCGTCATGCCACCGACTCGCGCCGCCGCTTTCCCCGACAACCGCCGGAACGCCTGGCCCACTTGCCGGTGCAAAAGAAACCACGCCAGTTCCGCCACGCACACCCGGCTCCACACGCAAATCAGTACGCGGCCGCCCGGCTTTACCAGTGCGGCCAGATTCCGTGCCACGGGTTGCAGATCAGCCACGCAATTCAAACCCGAAAAATTCGAGAACGCCCCGTCAAAACTCTCTTGCCCCAGCAGAACACTCAAATCTTCGTTTGCCAACTGCCGGTATTCGATTCCTGCCGCTCCCGCTTCCAGTTTTCCTCGGCCTTCCGCAACCTCGAGCATCACTGACGACGCGTCGCACGCGACCACGGACCTTCCTTTTTGTGCCAGGAATCGCGCGTCTTCGCCGGTCCCACAATTTAATTCCAAGATTCGCTGGCCCGGCTGGAATGCCGCCAGTAACCGCTGCCACACCTGATTTCGCTGTGCGCGCCCGATCACGCTCCTCGTAAACACATCGTCGTAAGAGTGCGCGACCCTGTCGAAAGCGGTCGCGGCAGCAGTGAGGTTCACGCTGTTCACGCCGCTCATGCCCGTACCTCTTTTCCCTCGGAATACAAGCACTCGCGCAGCGTGTTCACTTGCTGCCGCAACTCTTGCGCGGATCCCTCAGCTTCTCCCCCGCACTGCAGTCGAGACAGTTTTACTTCCTCTTTCAGCAGCCGGTCAGCAAACTCATAGAATTTTGCCGAATGCCTACCCTGCACCACCAGCTCCCTGTCCGAAGACAGGTGCCAGGGCTTCAGTTGCACCAGTGAACTGGCGATGCGCTCGTAATACGCTGTACCTTTGATCGGATAGGAAACCGTCGTGAAAAAAATGTCCGGGTCCGTTCGCTTCACGTGCTCGATGGTTGCCTCAATGTCCTGCAGTTCTTCCCCTTCGTAGCCCCACATCAGGAACATCCCGGTCTGTATGCCACGTTCTTTGCACAAGCGGATCGCTGTCTGCACTTGCTCCACGGTTACGCCGCGTTCCATCGCGTCCAGAATTCGCTGCGATCCGCTTTCTGAACCGATCCACAGCCGGAAACAACCCAACTCTGCCAGCAAATCGGCAGCTTCCGCGTTCAAACGGTCCGCCCTCGAAATGCATTCAAACGGCACCTTCAAGCCACGCCTCGCCATTTCCGCCGCGTACGCCCGCAGCCAGCCGTGATGAATCGTGAACACATCATCGGCGATCCACACCATATCCGGCTCATACGTCTTCAAAAGCCATTCCACTTCATCCACCACGCCGCGCGGTTTCCTCCGGCGATGCGTCATTCCATACACCTGGTGGCTGCACCAGCGACATTTATAAGGACAGCCGCGCGCGGTGATGAACGACAGTGAACCTGTTCCGTGAGCCTCGCGCCAGGTCTGCACGTACCGCCTTATGTCCACCAATTCGCGCGCAGGCCATGGTTGCAGATCGATGTCGGGAATTTGCGGCCGCTGAGTCGTCTGGCAAACGCGCCCGTGTTCGTTCAGGAACGCTATTCCCTGAACTTTTTCCAGCTGTGTACGCGACTTCTCGCGCAACGCGGGCAGAAGCTCTTCCATCGTCACTTCGCCTTCGCCGATCACCACCACATTTGCGCCTGCGTTCAGATATTCCTGCACATACGCCCCAGGCTCCGGTCCGCCCACCACCGTTTTCCATCCCGCTTCCCGCGCAATCTTGATGATTTCAACCACTCGCTTCCGAGTCATCAAATTCGCGTAAATTCCAAGCACCGATGGCTGCTCGGTCTGTAAGTAGCGCGTCAGGTCGGCGATTTGTGAAAAGGTGGTGTCGAAAACTTCCACCTCGAATCCTTTTTTGCGAAGGTGCGAGCAGATATACAGAATTCCCAGAGGAACGTACGGCTTGCGGATCTGCAGTTCCTTGGCGTCCTCATACATGAAATAACCGTGAGTGAGCACCAGGTCACTCATTGATGTCTCCCCGCGGTGCATTGGTCTGCAGATACACCAGCTGCGAGTGGTCAGGAAGCACGGAGAATTCGTATCCAGGAGCGCTCTGCGGCAGTTCCGTGGCGTCCAGATTGCGGCTCACGGGTTCCAGCGCTTCCACCGCTCTCCATAACCCTGGAATCTCGCTACGTTCTCCGCGCTTGCTCGCGGGCCGATGCCAACTCTCCACTTCAGCGTGCAACGCATCGCGAACTGCGTGGTAGAAATGATCGCTATAAGCGCCCTTGAACATCACGCACAAGTCTTCGCTGTCGGACCAGTTCTGTTTCGCGCCCAGTTGCTCGCGAACCCGCGCGTAAAATCTCGTATTCGGAAGCGGGTAGGAAAACGACACTCCAATGTCGTCCGGACGCGTTTCGCGCACCAGCGCGACCGTCTTCTGAATTTCTTCCCATCCCTCACCCGGATATCCCAATTGCAGGAAGTAGCACGCCAGGATGCCTTGCTCTTTCAAGTGCTGGCGCGCGGCCACTACTTCTTCCGGGCGCAATCCCTTGTCCATGGCATCCAAGACTTTTTGCGAACCTGACTCCACTCCCATCCACACTTCTCTGCATCCCGCTCGCTTCAGCGCGTGCGCCGTTTCCGCGGTCAACAGGTCCGCGCGCGCTTGAATCTTGAATGGCACCGCGCAGCCAAACTCTTCGACCGAACTCGCGAACTCCTGCACCCAATGTCGGTTCAACGCAAAAATATCGTCCGCAAACCACAGGTGCTCTGCGCCGTATTCGTCCCTCAGCAAACGCATCTCCTGCGCCACTTCTCGCGCATGCCGCAACTGATAACTGTCTCCAAATATTGGTTTCGCGCACCAGTTGCACCGGAACGGGCAGCCCCGGCTGGCAATCAGGTTCATGGAAACAAATCCGTGCGCGCGCTTCCACGCCTCGCGATACACAGACAGGTCGATCAAATCCCGGGCAGGAAGTGGCAGCGCCCCGCCGTGGCCTGTCGGTCCTCGCTCGCAGGATTCCACCAGACCTTGGCCGTTCACGCCCTTCAGCCATTTCACGCCGGGGATCCCTGTGGCGTCCGATCCCTTCCTCAACGCTTGCACGACACTCAGCAGCGTGTATTCCGCCTCGCCGTCCAACACGTATTCGCATCCGTGACGCAGGTATTCTGCCGCGTGATCGCTCGCGTCCGAACCGTGCACTACCACTCTGGCCCCGGCTTCGCGCGCCGCTTCGATCATTCCCCACGCTAGCTCGCGCATTCGCGTCAGGCACATTTTGGTTAGGAAATTGAAGTCGTCCTCGTAGATCGCGACAATTTTCGGACGATGCATACGCAGCGCTTCTTGAAACCCGGCCGTCGGTTCGTTCAGCATGCTGTCGAATACCGCCACCGATGCGCCGCGCTCGCGCAGCAGCGCCGCCGCATACAATGTCCCCAGCGGCGAATACGGCTGCATCTTCCGCAACTGCTTGCGATCGTAAGGAAGATGGTACGAATGCGTCAGCAGGACGTCAGTCTCGCAAACTTCCGGACCAACCGCTGTCGATGCGCGCGGATTCATCAACATGCCCCGGCACCTTCCTTCTGCAGCGCTTGCCCGGTTACCAGCGATCTGCGCGTCACAATCTTCTCGAACTGCCGTCCCACCCACAGTTCCCACGGAAACGAATACTGCTTCGTGCGCATCCGCCAGCGCAGCGGCACGCCCAGCGCCCGCCGTACTCCTGTTCTCAGTCGCGGATGATTCTTCGTCGCTTTGCGAAGCTGGTTGTTCAATAGGAAAAACTCCAGCATCCGCCACAGCCGCTTCAGTTCTTTTCCCTGCAGCCACGGCAGCGTGTTGCGACCCAACGGCAACTCCGCCCACTCCTCCAGCGATTGCGGTTCTCGCAGTCCCAGGCTTCGCAGCTCCGGCCAGATTGGAATCCCCGGGTACGGCGTAAACAGATTTGGCGAAAAACTGACATTCCAGAATTGCCTGGCGATGTCGCTCATCGTCAGCAGCGTCTCTTCGCGATCCGCTTCCGTTTCCCCCGGGTACCCGAAAATCAGGTTGAATGTCACGTGAATCCCGCCGATCGAGGCCTTCCGCGCGGTCTCATACATTTCGTCCACTCGCTGATGCCGTTTGTTCATGAGCTTCAGCACGCTGCTGGAAGTAGATTCTGTACCAAAACCCATGTGCGATACGCCGCTCTCCCCCAGCAACCTCACGTCGTCGTCGCTCATCCGGCACAGAAAATCCGTCGAAGCCTGGAACGTCCAATGAAACTTCTTTCCCGAATCCACGAATCCCTGCGCGATTTCTCGCGCTCGCCGCCAGTCCACCGGCAGATTCGAATCCAGCATCGCCACTTCGTCGATTCGGTACCGCTCCACTAACTCCGTCACTTCGCTGACAACGCGTTGCGCCTCGAGCGCATTAAACCGCCGCTTGTAAAAAACCATGTCGGTGCAATAGTTGCACGCATATGGGCAACCAACGCTCGTGGCATACGCCAGCTTGCGTTCGCCCGACACTCGTTCGTAAGCGTCGAAATCCGCCAGCTCAAATGCAGGTGTGGGCAGATCATCCAGCAGCGCCACTCGCCGCTCTGGCGAGTGCTGCGGCATTCCCATCACCTTTGAGGAGACTCCTTGCACGCCGCGATACTCTTTTCCCTCGGAAAGTTTCTGCGCGATTTCCAGCAACGTCAGGTCGCCCTGCCCGCGCACCACTGCGTCAACGTAGTTTTCCTGCAACGTCTGCCCAGGAACCAAGCTCGGATGCCAACCTCCAAAAATAACCGGCAGGCTCAGCCCTTGCTTCTTTACAGCCTTGGCAATCCGCACTGCGCCGTGAATCATTGGTCCCGTCAGCACCGAAATGCCCAGGCAGAGCGCGTCGAGGACTTCCCGAAGCACCTTCTGCTCCCAATCGCGATGAATCGCAGCATCGATGATGGAAACGTCGAATCCTGCTTGCAGCAAAGGTGCGGCCAGACTCAGCAGACACAGCGGCGCACCAAGCGGCGGCCCGTCGTACGGCGGGTAAAACAGCACGACCTTGCGCTTCGTCAGCACGCGGCCTCGCCCACTGCGGGTTCCAGCCGCTTTGCGTCAACCGCGGGTTTCACCGGTCCCGCTCTGCGCTTCAGCCGCTCATTGATCCACAATTCAGCCGGGAAACCATACATGTCATGGTCGAGTCGCCACCTCGCCGGCAACGACAGCGCTTTCTGTATTATCCTTGTCGAGCGCTTTCGCGTGTCCGCTGCGATCGGAATGCGGTCAAACGCCATCCTCATGTATTCGCGCATCGCCTGCAACCGCTTGTGTTCGCGCCCGCTTAACCATGGCAGCACCGTGTAGCGCGGAAAGAAGTCGGCCCAGCCCTCAAACGTCGAAGGCAGACGAATCCCGAGTTCCTGGGCCTGCTCCATAATCGGCGACCCGGGATACGGCGTGAAAATGTTCGTCCAGAATTCCGCGCCGGGAAAACGCCGGCAAACATCCATCACGAAATTGATGCTTTCTCGGAGTTCCTTCTTTCCTTCGCCGGGATAGGCAAAAATCATGTTGAACGACGGCCGGATATCCGCCTGCAAACAACGCCCCGCGCTTTCGTAAATCGAATCGTAATCCTGAAACGTTTTGTTCATCAGTTTCAGGATCTTCTCCGATCCCGAGTCAACGCCCTGGCAAATCTGGTGCAGCCCGCTGCGCCGCAACAGCTTCAGGTCTTCCAGGCTCAACCGCGACGTCAGGTTGGTCGTCGCTTGAATACTCCACTTGAAGTTGCCTCCGGCTCGCACCAGGCCCTCGGCGATATGCCGCGCGCGATCCAGGTCGACCAAAAAATTGTCGTCCACCACCCAGATCATCTCCAACCCATACCGCGTCGAAAGATCCACGGTCTCTTCCACGAACTGTTCCGGTGGCAGCGCATTCCACTTCCGTCCATACACTCCCGCGTTCGTGCAATACGAACAGTTAAACGGGCACGCCAGGCTCGATATGTACATGGCCCAACGCCGCCCGCAGCTTCGCTGATACGCATCGAAATCGGCCAGGTGATACGCCTTTGGCGGCAAGTCCACGATGGGCCTTAACGGCCGCTCCGTCGTGAAGATCAGCTTCCCGTCCCGCTTGAACCCGATACCCGGAATTAAGTCGATGGCCGAGCGATTCTCCAGATGCTGCGCAATCTCCAGCAGGCTTTCTTCTCCCTGTCCCCGAACCACGATGTCTATGTAATCCGCTTCCAGTGTTTGCTTCGGAAGAAGCGATGGATGCCAACCGCCAAGGATCACCGGAAAATCCGGATTCCAGCCCTTCACCGCGCGCGCTATTTCCACAGTCTCCCGAATCATCGGGCCGGTCACCAGAGAGATCGCCAGGCACAACGCGTCCTGCACTTCCTCTAAAACCCGTTTCTTGTAGTTTGGGGTAATCGTCGAATCGATGAGCTTTACCGAATAGCCCGCTCGCAGCAGGGGCGTGGCCACTGCCAGGATACCCAGCGGCGCCGTGGCCTCTGAACTAGCAAAGGAGGGAAAAAAGAAAACAATTTTTTTGGACATCGTCGCGCTCCGGATGCGCGACTAAACGTTAATTGAGGCCGCAGGCCGTGTTTGTCACCAGAATGTCACTTGGCTGTCATTTCTTATTCCCGCAGCATCAATGCTCTTGATTTCGCGTTACAGTGGGTAACACTGTGACGGTGAATTTCGCATTCAATCGCAAAACCCTGCGCCTGCGCACCGACTTTACTATTGCTGGCTCCCATTGCCTTCTCTCCACCAATTCCCACAACGTCCTCCGCCATGCCACCCCCTGGCAGGCCCCGGAGAAACAGGACGACGCTCCCTCCTTTGAGATGGATATCTTGGAAAACTCCTCCTTGGATTCGCTCACCGGAAACCTTCCCCACTTTCGCGGTGCTCGCCATCTCGTTTTTGCCATGCTTGAGCCGGCCAGCTTCCTGGGTTTTGATCTCCTTCGCAGGCGCGTGATCGGCGTGCTCTCTTCCGCCGCTGTTCACGACCGCTCATTCTGGAATGCGCAACTCCTCCCCATCACCATGGGCCTCATTGGCACCACCCTCGGCGTAGCCCCTTTGCATTGCGCTTGTCTCGATCGCAATGGCGACGGCCTTCTCCTCGCTGGAGTTTCGGGAGCCGGAAAATCCACCTTGTCTGCCGCGCTCGCGCAACGTGGTTTGGCCCTCCTCTCCGACGAGTGGACTTACCTTTCCTTTAGGCAATCGGTTCTTTCGGCTCACGGCTTGGCTGCCCCCATCAAGCTTCTTCCCAATTGCGCGCGGTTTTTCCCCGAACTCGCCAAACATGCGCCGAAGAAGACGATGAACGGGGAAATCGCCTACGAGGTCGATGCCGCTCGAGTCTTCCGATCGGCCCTAAAGACTTCTTCCCGCCCCAAATGGATCCTCTTTCTCGAACGCTCCGCTACCCCTGGTTGCCATTTTGTTCCTTGTCGCGGCGAATTCATCGCTGAATTCTTCGAAAACAATGCCGAACGCCTCCCTGACGAACTGCCGGCGGCCAAATCCACCCGCTCGCAGGTCATTGCCTCGCTCGCTGCCTGTCAGTCATGGTCCCTGCGCACCGGCGACGACCCTCATCAGACCGCTGAGGCCATTGAGCGATTTTTGGCGGAGGTGTGACGTGGCCCTCGTTGACTCTACAAACTATCAAGATCCCCTCGATCTCCTGCGACGCTTCATCCCCACACCTCTTCGCACTCGTTTCCGCGTTGGTGATTCGAATGTCACCGTGGAAACCAACGATTTCACGCTTCTTCCCGCGCTTCCCTTGGATACCGCGCCCGCCGATGCTCACCCCGCCGACATTGAATGGAAGTTGGTTCGCGATCTCGATGCTCCCGGATTACTCGAGGAGCCGCTGCTGCTTTCTTCGGGCAATCTCACGGTCGTTGGGATGGGAACGGCCTGCTTGCTGGGTCTGGACCACGAACGCCGCGAACTACTCTGCTTTATCGGGCCTGACATTGATGGACGAACCTTTCAGGAATTCTTGGTCCCTTATTTCTGCCGTTTGACCAGCCAAGTGGCTTGCGTCGGCGCGTCGGAGCTATTCCCGGGTCTGTCATCCGGGGGCGCTGATGCCTGATCGCCTTGCCAAACTCGCGATCCTTTCGGCGCTTCGCCACGAGCCGGACTTCTCTGCCCTGCCGTTGCTGTCTTCTTTCAATGTACATGAGCGTCGCGGCCTTTTGCACTGGCTCGATCAAAGCGGCCTTGCCTTGACCTTCGTTCACCGTTTGCGGCGGTGCGGCGCCACTTCTCTTATCCCTGATGACTTGCGCGTCGAGTTGGAACAACGCCTCGCGAAAAACGCTGACCGCCTCGGCGACATGCTCGAGGAGTTTCAACGCCTCACCGCTAGCTTTCATGAGCATGGCGTCTTTGCAGCGACGCTCAAGGGATTCACGCTGGTCCCTGATTTCTGCGAAGACCTCTCTCTGCGTCATCAAACCGATTTCGACTTCCTCGTTGATCCAAAAAGCGTTGCGGCAGCCGCCGAAGCCTTCCAATCTTGTGGATACTCGACCGCCTGCCTATCGGAATCTGGCGAGTCCTGTTTCACCACTCCGCTCCATCATGTTCCTTCCGAAGAAGACGACATTTATTCGCCGCAACGCCATCGCCAAGCCGATCTGCACACTTCCATCTGGGAAAACACTCCCTGGCTAAAGGTGAACGTGCCCCAAGATTGTCTGCAGCATACTGAGCCCGCCGTCCTTCATTCTGCACACTTCTACTCCTTATCGTTAGAGGACAAGTTCCTCATGCAAGTTCTTCACCTCTTCCGCCACTCCTTCCGCTCCTGGATTCGCCTTTCGTGGCTGCTGGAAATTGCTACATGCATGCACATTCATCGCCACGACGATCCCCTGTGGTGCCGTGTCATCCAGCGGGCGAGTGAGGACCGCCTCACAAAATGCATCTTCGCCTTCGTTCTAGGACTCGCCGATCGGCTCTTTGATTGCCGCGTTCCCTCGACGCTTCTTTCCTGGTCGTTACGAGCCTCTTCGCCTTCCATGCGCACTTGGTTGGACCATTTCTCTTTGGATTGGGCTATCTCTGATTGGCCGGGCAGCCTCAACAATCTCTTCTTCGCTCCCGAATTCATTCCTGACCGAAAGCGCAGATTGCTGTATCTCAGAAGCCGTCTGCTTCCAAGAAAAGGACAAACATCCATCGGCGCGGTCGCCGCCAGCCACGGCGACAGTTCCTGGAATGTGAACTCGGCTCGCTTGCGCTATGTCGCTGGTCGCTCTGCGGCTCATCTGAAAAGTCTTCTTTGCCTTCCGTGGCAGCATCTTCGTTGGTGGAGGGCCTTGATGCTGGCACGAACCCAAGGCATGGAACCTTGAATCTGCGTTTGGATAGTAGGGGGGTTATCATGAACAGAAGCACATACTCTCCCGCGCCGTTTACCTCTTATCCTTCGGACAGAGAATCGCGGCGTGGGGAAATGGTGATGATGACGATGGACACGGTCTTGGTAGTCGAAGATAGTCGCGCCATGCAGCGTACTCTCCAGCGGTTGTTTGAATCCGACTCAATGCAGGTACAAATCGCGGGCGATGGTTTGACCGGTCTGGAGCTCTTTCGCAAGCAAACTCCTTCCGCGGTCATCCTCGATCTCAAGCTTCCGGGTAAGTCCGGCAAGGAACTCTGCCGCGAATTCAAGGCCCTGGCCGCTTCGGTTCCCATCGTCGTCCTCAGCGCCAATTCCGAGGTCGAAGACAAAGTCCTTCTCCTTGAGCTTGGCGCCGACGACTACGTCACGAAACCTTTCAGCCCGCGGGAGCTTCTCGCCCGCGTGCGCCGCGCTATGCGTCGCACTAGCGCCAATCCTCCCGTCGTTTCCCATGTCGCGGCCAAACCCGTCAATCATGAGGTGCTGATTTTCGGCGAAGCCCGCATCGATTTCACCAGTATGGAAGCCACCCAGGCCGGAAGACTCGTCACGCTTACGACACAGGAATTCAAGCTGCTAAAATATCTTGCTTCTTCCGCTGGTAGAGTCGTTTCGCGCGAAGAGCTTCTCAATGAGGTTTGGGGTTATCAAAACTATCCTTCCACTCGCACCGTCGATAACCACATCCTGCGACTTCGCCAGAAACTCGAACCCGATCCCGCAGCCCCACGCTTCTTGATGACCATGCACGGAGCAGGCTACAAATTTACGCCCGGAGGTTCAGCCCCAGGTTCGGCTTCCTGAACTCTCGAGTTAACTGCCCATGACTCCTTTTCGACTGCGATCCCAGCTGCTGATTGCTGCGCTCTTAATCATTCTCGGACTGACCGGATCGCTGCTATTCTTCGTCCGCCGCACCGTCAATGTCGAGATTCAAAGACAAGTGCGTGACGGCACGGATGCGTCCGTTCGCACATTCGAGAGCCTCCAAAGGCAGAGAGAGCTTCAGTTGTCGCGCATGGCCGCCATGCTCGCAGATCTCCCCACCCTCAAGGCCATGATGCCGGCGCCGAACGCCCTCACCATCTCTGACGCCTCGGAAACCTTCTGGAAACTTGCAGGCAGTGACCTGTTCGTTCTCGCCAGGCCGAACCGGGAAGTCGTTGCTTTGCACATGACCAAACCCGGCTGGTCGGCCGCCAACGTGCAGCGCGATCTCCTACGTTCCACGGATCTGGGCGAGGACGCCTCCTGGTGGTACAACGATGGCCGCCTCTATCAGGTTTTCTTGCAGCCCATCAATGCTGGAACTGCCCCCAATATTCAGCAACTCGGCATTCTTGCGGTCGGATATCAGGTCGATTCCGCCGTAGCTCAGCAACTCTCCGTTGTTGCCGGCAACCAGATCGCCCTCACCACCAATGGCTCGGTTATCGCTTCCACTCTGCCGGCCCGCGACGAAGCCGAACTTCAGCAGCGCATCTCTTCCGGGTCTCTTGCACTAGGGGCCAGTTCCGGCCAGCTGGCCCTCGCTACGGACCAATACGCCTACTCCTCCGTTCTACTCCACGGTTCTTCCCCATCTCCCGTTAGCTGCTATGTGATGATGGCGCTCGTCCCCGCCAACACATTTATCCACCGCTTGAACCGCACCATCTTTGTGATGGGCGCAGCTGCCGTGCTTTTTGGAGCGCTCCTGTTCGGATTCGTCGCCCGCACCATTACGCTCCCCCTCGACAATCTCGTCGCGGGCGTGAAGGCGCTCGCTGCTGGCGATTTCACCTATTCCATTACCCCTCGCGGCAGCACCGAATTGGTCGAACTCAGTACCTCATTCGCCCAGATGCGCGGCCAGCTCCTGGCTCTCCAGCAACAACGAATCGAATCGGAGCGCATCGCCGCACTGGCTCGCGCCGCCAGTTCCATTTCCCACGATTTGCGCCATTACCTCGCCGCGGTCGTCGCCAATGCGGAATTCCTTTACGAAGCGGATGAGTTGAAGCTGAAAAAAGACGAAATCTACGAAGAGATCAAAACCGCTGCCACTCAAATGACCGACCTCATTGACTCTCTTCGCGAACTCTCCTATCAACGCAATGCCATCACTCCTTCCCTTACTCGCATTGACCAGGTCATCCGCCGCGCCATTGAGGCCATCCACTCGAAATCCGAATTCCGCCAGGTCCGCATCATCCTCCTGGCTTCCGAGGATCTGGAAGGCATGTTCGACGCCAGGAAGCTGGAACGCGTCTTTTTCAACCTTATTCTCAATGCCTGTGAAGCCACCGCGGATACTCAGGGTTCCATCACCGTGGAGGCCAAAAACACCGGCGATGCCTTCGAAATTCGCATCCACGACAATGGCCACGGCATACCCGGAAGCATCCGCCAATCCCTATTCGATCCCTTCGTCAGCTTTGGCAAGCCCAATGGCACTGGCCTGGGCCTAGCCATCGTCAGCAAAATCGTCCAGGACCATGCCGGCTCCGTCACCGTCGAGCAGACCTCCGAGGCCGGAACTACCGTTCTTGTTCGTCTACCCTGCTCCGAACGCCCCATCCCTCGAAACGCCAAGTCCACCTTCATCTAACTCCGTCTCCCGTGCTTAGAAAAATCTAGTTACCCTTCCTCGAATGTAAAACTCTCGTCCCTGCTTGCGACAGAATGGTGACATCCTTTTGACAAGTCCTGGATTGACCGCTCGGGTTTGTCAACGTATCGTCCTTACACCGCTGACCGGTTTGCATTCTTTTAATCCTCGGCGGACGCGAACATCCATGAGACCGGCAAAAGACGCCCCTGCGACGCCATGTACCAGGATCTTTCTGGTCATCGAGAATCGCATGCTCCGCGAGGCTATGACCGCTCTTTTCCGCAAACAATCCGAGTTTTCCATCGCCGATTCCATCCGCTACTCCGAAACTGCCTACAAGCACGCCGCCGCCTCAGACTGCGACATCTTGCTGGCCGATCAAGCCTCCGCATCAGCCTTCCCCTCGAACTTTATCGGCGACCTTTTGCGTTTTGCTCAGGGCAGGAAAGTCATTCTGTTTGGGATGGATGACGATGCGGAGATTTTCTTGCAGGCGGTTCGTTCCGGGGTCAGTGGCTACCTGTTGGCCGAAGCCAGTGCTGACGACGTAATCTCCGCCGTGCGCAAGGTTTCAAGAGGTGAGGCTGTCTGCCCCCCCTGGCTCTGTCATCACCTTTTTCAATTCGTGGCCCGCACCACCCGCGAAGGCTCCATGATTCTCAATCAGCGCCTTTGTGTGAAGCTGGGATTGACCGCCAGGCAGCAACAGCTCGTGGCCTTCCTGGCGCGAGGCTTCACCAACAAGGAAATTGCCGAGAGCATGGGTTTGTCTGAATTCACCGTCAAAAACCACGTTCATCGCATCATGCGCCAGCTCAACGCCGATAGCCGTTACGCCGCCGTTCAGACTGTCTGCGACCAGAATCTCCCCGCCACCATCTAGCTCAGCTTAGATAGTAAACCTCTAGCTCACCCCTTCAGGAGTGAGGTTTTTTCTTGGGTCTTCCTGCGCTTGTAGACCGTTCAGGGATGCGGATATCCTTGCTTTGGCGGCGGCGCATACTCTTGCCCATATTTGTTCTTATGCGCCAGCGAAAAACTCGGATTTTCCGGCACATCCACGGTGCCGAGTTCTCTCATCGCTGACGAAATTGTCACCGTCCGCGTCAACCCCTGCAAATCTTCAGCGAGGCTTCGCTCGTACCAAATGTGCATTTCGTACTTTCCGTCCGGCACGTTCGCGATGGTTACACCGCCTGCGCGGTTGGACACCGCATAATAGGGTGTATCCACCGCAACCACGATCGCACTCATTTCCGGATGGATATTGCAGAAGAGAAAGCTGACCCCGACGCGATCGAAGTGTACTGAATTGGTTGCTCCCGCCTCGTACAGCCCCAGGTCAAATCGCTTGCCGTCTACCAACGAAAACACGTTGTGAAAAAACGGATCGCGATTTGGAAAATCAACCACCGAGCCAACCGGCACCACGAGCAGATGCGGCTGGAAACTCTTGTTTCGCTGAACCAGCTGCATTCTTTTTCGCCCTGGCTCCGCCGACGCAACTTCTGCTCCGCTATGATCCACCGGTTTCAGCCAAATCACCACGTTCGACGCATCACTCGGTCCACTTGCCGCCTTCTCCTGTTTCGCTTCCGATTTTTTCGTGATCGCCACGCGAGCCGTGACAGTGTTCTGCTCCGCCCTCAGCATGTACCCCGATGTGAGCGCCCACAAGCAAATCCAACCCACCATCCTGAGCAACTCAGCTTTCCGATGCCTGCGCACTAGAATATGTACCCCACACTCAGAGTGACCAAGTTGGCCGCATTCGCATTGTTATCCAGTGTGAACGTCTTCAGTCTCCTGTATTCCAGCGAAAATACGATGTCGGACCTCGGCTGATAAATGAAATTTCCAAACGCGCTCTGGTTCTTCGAGAGTGGCGACGTGTAGTACGGCTGACTCCCCCCGAATTGACGCATGTCAGAGGCAAACGGGTTGTCTTGCCCAAACGCTCCGTTGAACTGCAACTTCGGTGTCGCCTTGAACTTCAGTTGCGCCCATCCCCCCATCGATTGCAGTCCATAAACTTCCGTCGTGGGGTCGAGTAGTGATCCAACCCACAGCCCGGTTTGCCCTATTCCGCCTCCTAACCCTCCCACCGCACGCCCGCGATAAAACTGACCCGTAAATTCAAACTTGCTGCCCAGCGGAACCGTCAAATCTACCGTTCCGGCCCAACTGTCAATGCTCCGGTCGTAACCCCACGCTTGCCGCCCGTAGTATCCCCCAAAACCCAGCGTTAGGTCTTGTCCCTCTGTTTTTTTCGTCCAGGCCAATCGGGTGGCGAAGGCGGGCTGGCCCGATCTCTCACCCCAGCTGGGGTACCGGTAATACTCAGATGGCGGTGTGTCTCCCGACAGGTCGTCCAGAATTCCTCCCTGCAGTAGCAGGCTGGAAGAATCCGATAAGGTGAATTTGTGTTCCACTCGCACTTGCGGCGTCCAACTCCATAAATTCCCCGCATACGCCAACGCCGGCACCGCCAGTGTCGCAATCGAGGTCGGACTCAAGGGCGCAAAAAATAGCGAGTCTTGTCCGGCCACCACCGACGTGTTCTGCCAATCGAACCGTATCGTACCGGTTCGCAGCCTCATGATCCCAAAGCTCACTCCATTCGGCGCTTCCGGAAATCCTCCGGCAAAGTCGAATTGAATATCCGCGCTCGTCCGTGCTCCGGCAATCGTCGGACCAAATGCTTGCAATCCGATTTGAGACTGCCGCAGCGAGGCCACGAAGGATTCTGAGGAAGACAGCGGCCCAGGTTGCATCGCCAGTTGCGGAAAATCCGCATTGTCTACCGTCCCGCGATTAACAGACATGTTGAACAACACCATCCCCGACAATCGCACGCGGTATTTCGACGAGCTCTCCACTTTCGTCTGGTTCTGTTCCGCGGCCTTCTGATCCGCCAACTGTTGATTTTCTTCCAGTTTTGTAATTCGTTCTTCTGTTGACGCCGGCGTTGATGTCGACGCCGGCGCTGTCTGCGTTGTGCTTCCCGGCAAAACTTGCGCCGCCGCAACACTGTTCCCCGGCCCGCTCATCGCCACCTGTCGTGATTTTGCCGCGTCCAATTCCCTTCGCAACTCCGCCGCTTCCGCCTGCTCGGACTGCCGCTGTGTTTTCAACTCCTGCACCTGCGTATTCAATTCCTGCACCTGCGCCTGCAATTGCTTCAGCAGCGACCCGACCGTCGCCAGGTCCAGTGGTTGCGAGGAGTCGTGCGCCGCCCCAGCGCCGCCTGAGTCGCCTTCACCGGCGCTCTGCCCACGCACCGCTTCCGCACCCGTCAACAGAGCACAAACCATTGCTGAGATCCCCACTACAGCTTTCCCCCAGTTTGTGCCTCGCATAAATGCCTCCTCTGCAAGCGACAGGAATATCGACTGCGGCACAGCAATGCCGCCGACTGCATTCAGATGCGTCTTCATTGGCTTTCGAAAGTAGCACGCGCACCGTCCGCTCGTCACCATTCTCCGCTCGCCCCTCGCCCCTCGCCTCACATTTCGCGCCCTTCCTGCCTGCTGCTATTCTGGAAGTCTCAATCTCTCGGAGAACATACCGCCACGTGCCACCGATCATCAGCGCCCAGGGACTTTCCAAACGCTACGGCGTCGTTCCCCTTTTTCAGAACGTCTCCTTCACCATTTCCGAAGGCGATCGCATCGGTGTCATTGGCCCCAACGGCTCCGGCAAGTCCACTCTTCTCGACATCCTCAGCGGCATCACGCTTCCGGACACCGGCGACGTCGCCATCCGCAAAGGCACGCATCTCAATCTCGTGCGCCAGATCTCTGAGTTCGCGCCCGGCGACACCGTTCGTTCCGTAATCACGAAAGCCCTCGATCAGCAGAGTGTTCCCGAAAACGAACGTCTCCAGCGCACGGCTGAAATTCTCGGTCGCGCCGCGTTCACTGATCTCGACGTCGAAGCGGCTACCCTCTCCGGCGGCTGGCGCAAACGTCTCGCCATCGCCGAAGCTCTCGTGCGCAAGCCCGACATTCTCCTCCTCGACGAGCCCACCAACCACCTCGACCTCGCCGGCATCGAGTGGCTCGAAAGCGTGCTGCGCAACGCGTCCTTCGCTTGCGTCGTCGTCAGCCACGATCGCTATTTCCTTGAGAACGTCGCTAACGAAGTCTTTGAACTGAATCCCGCCTACGAAGACGGGTCCTTGCGTGTTTCCGGCAACTACAGCGCATTCCTGGAAGCTAAGGAACTCTATCTCCACGCCCAGCGAAATCGCCAGGAAGCTCTGGAGAATCGCGTCCACACCGAAATCGAGTGGCTCCGTCGCGGCCCTAAAGCGCGCACCACCAAATCCAAGGCGCGCATCGACAAAGCCAACGAACTCATCGCCGACCTTGCCGACATGAACGCGCGCACTCGCACCTCCACCGCCGGAATCACGTTCTCCGCCTCCAATCGCCAAACGAAGCAACTCATCACCCTCGACGACCTCAGCTACTCCATCGCTGATTGCCAGCTGCTCGACCATCTCCACTTCATCGTCACAAACGGAATGCGCGTCGGTCTTGTTGGCCCCAATGGCAGCGGCAAGACCACTCTTCTTCGCCTGCTCAAGGGTGAACTGAAGCCCACGCGCGGCTCCATGCGCCAAGCGGACAATCTCCGCATCGTCTATTTCGACCAGAATCGCCAGCTCGATCCTGACGTTACTTTGCGCCGCGCGCTCGCTCCCGACAGCGATGCCGTTCGTTATCAGGATCAGGTGATTCACGTCGCGTCGTGGGCCGCGCGTTTTCTGTTCACCGGCGAAGCACTGAATCAGCGAGTCGGCCGGCTTTCCGGCGGCGAACGCGCTCGCGTCCTGGTCGCTCAACTCATGCTTCAGCCCGCCGACGTGCTCCTTCTCGACGAGCCCACAAACGATCTCGACATTCCTACGCTGGAAATCCTGGAGGAAAGCCTGCTCGAGTATCGCGGCGCGCTGGTGCTCGTCACGCACGATCGCTACATGCTCGATCGCGTCTCCACTGTTGTCTTGGGACTCGATGGACTTGGCCACGCCGAACGCTTCGCCGATTACTCGCAGTGGGATGCGTGGCAGCGGCCGCGGCGTTCCGCGGCACGCAGCGCGGCAGGTCCGGAATCACCGCGCCAAAGTGAAAAGCCGGTCGCTCCGGTTTCGCCCGCAAAGAAGAAGCTCACCTACAAGGAAGCTCGCGAGTTTGAAACCATCGAGCGGCGCATTGCCGACGCCGAAAAAGAACTGCAGGCCAAGCACGACGCGCTACTCGATCCCGCCGTGATGAGTGATGGCGCGCGCCTGCACGCTCTTTCCCTGGAACTGGAAGCAGCCCAGAAGGCCATCGACAACCTCTACGCCCGCTGGGCCGAGTTAGAACAAAAACAAACCTGAGTTGGCCCGAAGCAGCCTGAAGAGTCTGTGTAAACACTCTCCTATTTGAGGATCACACCACTGCACAGCTGCGGACAAACCAAAATTCGTTGTCATCCCGAGCGAAGCGATCTGCTTTTCGCACCATTCCAGGGAAAAAGCAGGTTCCGCACTCCGCAGACTGCGTTGGGGATGACAGAATGAAAGTTTTTCAACAGCGAGCCGTAGTCGGGACCACCACTTCACCGCTTGCGCAAAAAACTGAGCAACGCGGTCTTACTCTTAAATGTAGCGCTGGCTTTCATGCCAGCTCCGATTCTCCTGTAGCTCACCGTTCTTGACCCCTAAGGAAACGCTCCTGCAAACTCCGCTCTTTAGGGGGTCGGAGCTTTAGCTCCGACAACAAGTGGCTTGCCGTAACTCGGGAGGGCACGGCATCAGTCGTACCGTATCTGCTTGCCCTGCAAAGCGCCTTTAGCCGCTGAGGGCCTCTCCTGCTACTGAAAGGACGCGATCGCTTGAGGCAGGTCCTCATAGGTGGAGAACAGATTCAGCAATCCCACAATCTTTAATGTGTGCATCGTAAATTTCGACGGCTTCAGCAAGCTTATCGCGCCGCCTTCTTTTTTCGCCGTGACCAGATGACGCACCAGCATCCCGATCCCGCTCGAATCAATCTGCGGCACTTCCTCCACGTCCAGCACAATCTTCTTCTGCCCTTGCTTCAACAATTCGCTCACGGTCTTGTCGAAGCGATCGAGCGTCGGCCCAATACTCATTCGCCCTTTCAGCTTCACCACTTTCACTCCGTCCTGCGTCGTTACCTCAATCTCCAACGTGGCCCCCTCACGCCAGCCCGGCACCACTCTCGCCCGTTCGCCGAGGCCAATCGTCTCCATATTGTGCGCGGCTACCGTTTTTATTCCTAGCGCAAAAAAACGCCCGCGTGGCTTGTGTAGTGGCGGCTTTATGCCGCCATCCTCACTCTGCTTTTGTAGTGGCAACCTTCAGTTTGGTGGTCCTCTTGAGCGCCAACGACGCGCCAAAAACTGTCCCAGCCCGTAAGGTCTGGGTACACGATACATAACGACCTCGATCGCCGTAGGCGCAGCACCACCCGAACGCGGATTGCGCACGAAATTCGAGTCTGCCCTCATGGCGTTTGTTGTGCTGGCGCTCAGAATTGCAGCAGGAGCGCGAACTGGATTTGGCGAGCCGAGCCGAAGTCTCCCGTGGGGAATCGCGTGCTGCCGATCACCCCAAAAGACTTGCTAGTGGCAGTGAGGACGGGATTGCCAAAATTGGGATGGTTGAAGATATCGAACATCTCGGTGCGAAATTGCAGGTTGAGCCGTTCGGTGATCTTCGTGTCCTTGGTGACCGAGAAATCAGTATTGATAAATCCCGGTCCGGTAATGGTGTCGCGCCCAAGGCTGCCTGGATGGCAAGAGCCCGGCACGATTGGATAAGTGTTGCCGCCGGGCTTTGTGGGCGTGCTGCTGAACAAGCAGGGTACGGCCAACGATGCGTTCACGGTTGGCCCGCAAGCCGGGATCACGGGCGCGTCGCCAGAAGGAACTCCGTTGAACGGTTCGCACAGCACAGGATTCCTGAAGTAATCCGAAGGATTCCCGGTTGTTCCAACTGCCGCGAGAATGTCGGGCCGCACGGTGAGAGAAACTCCTGGGCCAGGACCGATCGCGAGCGTGGGGTTCAGCGGATTGCCGGTCTGCGCCTGGAACACCAAGCCAACTTGCCAGCCGGCGATCAGGCGGTTGCCTGTGAACGGAAGTTGATAAAAGCCGCTGAGCGCGAAGCGATGGCGGGTGTCGAACTCGGAAAGGCCGTAGTCGCCGCGCGGGTTGTAGGCATTCTGAATGATGTAGGTCTCGCCGGTGGAAAGCGAGTTGTAGTCGAGCGACTTGGAGTAGGTGTAAGTTCCCAGAAATTCCAAGCCATGAGACACGTGCTTGTTCACGGTGACCCACAGGCCGTTGTAATTGGAATTTCCGCCGCTGTTGATCTGATTGATGGTGCCGTAAGGGCAGCTGGGATTGGGCGCCAGGCATTGCGAGGGAATGATGGGGCTGCCAGCCGGCAACGCCTGATAGGGCCTCGTCGAACCATAGAATCCATCGGTGACGAAGGGCTGATTGATGTTTTGTGTGAGTTGCAGATGCGTGCCTTTCACACCGACGTAAGCCACTTCCAGGCCCAGGTCGGTGGTGATTTGCCGCTGCACGGAGAGATTCCAATCCTGGGCGTACGAATTGTCAAAGCCAGGATTGATGGCCGAGGGACCCAGGCTGGTGCCAACCACGGCCGCACTGGGATCTTCCGCGGTGATGGCATTGGTGGCGGAACTGGCGGCAATGGGCACCGCAAACGGCGGGTTGCCGCTCAACGGCGACACGATGTTGGTGGTCGGCGCCTGCGTCATGATGGCATAGCCGCCGCGCACGGAAGTTTTGCCGTTCTTGAACGGATCCCAGGCAAAGCCGACGCGCGGCTGAAAGTTGAGGTTGCTCTGCTGGTACGGCTGCCCCACCTGGATGAGGTTGCCCGTGGCAGGGTCGAAATTGGTGAAGCGCCCCGCCGCTTCCGATGGCGTGGCGTTCCACGCATAACGCAAGCCGATGTTAATGGTGAAGTTGGGCTTCCATTTGAAGCTGTCCTGCGCGAAGACGTCGTAAGAAGGCTGCAGGATCTTGTCGTTTCCAGAGCCTAGTTGCACGGTGAAGGCATTGGCGGAGTCAGCAAGGAAATTCGCAAGCGAGCTGTAGGTGAGACTTCCGATGTTGAAGGCGATGTTGTTGTTATAAGCGCGACGGATTTCGCCTCCGAACGTGAAGGTGTGGCGGCCCTTCAGCCAGCTCAAGCCGTCGTTAAGAACGATGGTGGTGTCGCCGCGTCCTTGCGGTTCCCCGGTGGGACCGCCGAAACCGAGCGTGCCACCAGCATTGATGAACGGCAGGCCAGACGCCGCGGGCGAGCCCGGAGGCAACAGCATGTCGAAATCCGTGGGATTCAGCAGACCGTTGGGAGTGAACGTAAGGTGAATGCGGTTGAACCCCAGACGGACGGTATTGCTGAGCGTCGGCGAAAACACGTGATCTTCGCTGAAAGTGAGCAACTGGCGAAAACCAGAGCGTGTGTCACCGAAGCCGGGAATGTTTGCCCCGATGGCTCCGCCGGCGGTGGGCTCCTCGCGCAGATCTTTCTGAACGACGTAGTAGCCGTGCATGCTGTCTTTTTGGCTCAGCTCGAAGTCGATGTCTCCCGAGCCTTGATTCAGCGAAACGTTGGCCAGCACACCGCCGCTGAAGAGGTTGAAGCTGTTGGGGTCGGCAGCATTTCCGGAGCCCACCAAGTTGGCCGCCGGCACCAGCGCCAGCAAGCTCTTGATGGCTGGCGAAGTTACCGTGGCGATTTGCTCGGCGCTGGGTACCGTCGTCGATACGCTCAAGCTTTGATGTTGCTGCAGCCCTTCGTAGGCCAGGAAGAAGAACAACTTGTTTTTCAGGATCGGACCGCCAAAATCGACGCCGAAATCGTTGCGTTTGAAGGGCGCCTGCGGCAAGGACGCTCCCGTTGAACTCTCGGCAACGTTGAAGAAATTGCGCGCGTCGAGATCATTGTTGCGGAAAAACTCGAACAATTCGCCGTGATACTGATTGGTTCCGGAGCGCGTGGCGAGGTTCACAATCGCGCCGGAATTCCTGCCGTACTGTGCGGGAAACGAGGAATTGTCGATCTTGTATTCGGCGAGGGTGTCAATCGGCGGCTGGAAGGTGAGCTGGTTTTGCACGTTATCGTTCAGATTCACTCCGTTGACCAGCCAGTTGGTGGTGTCTTCGCGCTGCCCTGCGGTGTTGATTCCAAACGAGCCCTGCCCGCGCAAGGGCGCCGACAGGAATCCGTTTGCGGGAGGGGTAATCGTGCCGGGGGTCAGCAAACTCAGGTCCGTGAAGTGCCTGCCGTTCAGCGGAATCTGTTGCACCGTCTTGTCGTTGATCACCTGGCCCATAGTGTTATTGCTGGTGTCGACCAGCGGCTCTTCCGCTGTCACTTCCACCGTTTGCGAGGCCTGCCCGATGTTGAGCTGCACGTTTTTCGTTACGGTCGTTGCTACGTCCAGCTTCAGTCCGCTGAACACCGTAGTCTGAAAACCGGGAGCCGAAATTTCCACCTTGTACAACCCAATAGGCAGCGATGAGAACAGAAACGCTCCGGCACTATCGGTAGTTGTGTTCGATTGCACGCCGGTCCCCTCATTGGTTGCCACCACTTTTGCATTCGGCACCGCGCCCCCGGTGGGATCGGTGACCGTTCCTTGCAGCGTCGCGGTCGACTGCGCGTGCGCTGGCCATACCAGCCCTGCCAATAGGATGAAGAGCAGGAGAACTCGGACTTCGGATCGTCTGGATAGAGCGATACCATGCGATCTTTCCATGATTTGCCCCCTGTATTTGGTGGCGGTCAGGACGGCGCAGAAGACGCGTGGTTTTTTGTCCGGGCCGCACAAACGAGCTTGTGCCCTTAAGAAGGGCGGCTGGACCTGGACGGGTGGTGGGACCAGCAACCCACGACCCCGCTGGGTTATTGGCAATCGAAGGGCCAGTCCGCCAATTCGCAGGTCGCATCTAAGTGCTAATAAATTAGGCGAATTAGCGCAGGCATAGTTCCCTGGTGAAATGTGCCTGAAGGCCCTATCTGTGAAATTCCGGAAATGCGTATGAAAAAAGGAATTTCGCCTTCCGCGACAAAGCATATTCGGCGGAGATCTTGCGTCACGCCCTAAACAAGCCTCACGCTGAATCAAAGATGTTCACCACAGAGGACACCGAGGAATGGCGGTCGCCAGGCGGCGTAGATCCCGCGTTAAAGGCCAATTGGGGAGCGAGGCAGGAGATAAACGGGCGGGGTGCGGAGCGGTTGAGGCACAATGTAGCCATGCACCGTCACAAATTGTTTTCTCTCGCTGTTGCGATAGTTCTTTCTTTTTGCTGCGATTCCTGCTTGGCACAGACTTCCGCTGATCCGGCTGCAGGCCGGTGGTCGGAGCAAACAGCTAACGACTGGTACGCTCATCAGCCCTGGCTGGTCGGCAGCGACTACATTCCCGCCAACGCCATCAACGAACTGGAAATGTGGCAGGCGGAATCGTTCGATCCCAAGCGCATCGACCTGGAATTGGGTTGGGCACAATCCCTGGGCATGAACACCATGCGCGTGTTCCTGCATGATCTGCTGTGGCAGCAGGATGCCAAGGGTTTCACAATGCGCGTCGACACATTCCTGAGCATCGCCGACAAGCACCACATCAAAATCCTGTTTGTGCTGTTTGATTCCTGCTGGGATCCGTATCCGCAACTCGGCCCGCAACGCGGTCCCCGGCCCGGCGTGCACAATTCCGGTTGGGTACAAAGCCCCGGCGCAAAGGCATTGGACGACCCCTCGCAATATCCGCGTTTGGAAGCGTATGCCAAGGGCATCGTGGCCGCGTTCGCATCAGACAAACGAATCCTGAGCTGGGACGTGTGGAACGAGCCGGGCGGGACGAATGAAGGCAGCTACGAAAAGCAGGAACCAAAAGACAAAGTGAACCGCGTGCTTGTCCTGCTTCCGCAAGCTTTCGCGTGGGTGCGGTCCGCTCATCCTTCGCAGCCTTTGACGAGCGGGTTATGGGAAGGCGATTGGACTAGTTTGGATAAACTCAGCGCCATGCAAAAAATTCAGCTGGAACTGTCGGACGTTCTCTCGTTCCACAATTACGCCAAGCCCGACGATTTCAAGAAGCATGTGGTGTTTCTGCAGCAGTTCGACCGGCCGATCCTGTGCACCGAATATATGGCCCGCGGCGCCGGCAGCACGTTCCAGGGCGTCTTGCCAATCGCAAAGAAATACAAGGTAGCGGCAATCAATTGGGGACTGGTTGCGGGAAAAACGCAGACCTATTATCCGTGGGATTCCTGGCAGCACCCGTATGTCGATCATCAACCGCCGGTCTGGCACCACGAGGTCTTTCACACCGACGGGAAGCCCTACAGTGAAGAAGAGGTTGCGTTCATCCGGCAAATAACGGGGCGCTAGCGCCAATAGGTAGGGACTAAGGGCTGAGGCAGGCGATCGGGGGAAGGAATTACTTGGCGGGCAAAAAAAAACGGGCGAGCCGGCGCTTAGCGCGGCCCGCCCGAAACGACTAGAGAGCCGTGACGTTCGACGCCTGAAGACCCTTGGGGCCTTTGGTGACCTCGAACTCAACTGCCTGGCCTTCGTTGAGCGACTTGTACCCATCCGCCATAATCGCGGAGAAATGCACAAATACGTCCTCACCGGACTGGCGTTGAATGAAGCCAAATCCCTTGCTGGCGTTGAACCACTTTACTGTACCTTGTTCTTTCACGTTGTTTCCTATTCTATATTTTAAAAAGCTATCTGGTGCTTCTCGACAGCCTCTAGTCGCAAATGAAAAAAGGCCGCAAGTTTGAAACTCGCAGCCCCTTAAATCGAATCCAAAGGTGATACAAGAGCAACAAACGCAGCTATAGAATAACACAATTTCACCTATTGGCAACGACAATTTTTGTCGTGCCATTTCACGCTGGGAGAGCTTTCCCTAGGAACTTTTTCGCAGCGCTGCTCGCAATTTTCCACCTAACCGTGCTGGACAGTGTTACTCTTGAAAGATATCCATGAGCAAGCCATCAATATTTGTACGCGACAAAACGTTTTCCTCGCCCGTCAATTGGGGCGTCACTTCAATCATGATTGGGCTGCATCTCGCGGCCCTGGCAGCCGTCTTTTTCTTCACCTGGAAAGCCTTGATCCTGGCAATCGTCATGTGGTGGGTGGGCGGCAGCCTCGGCATCGGGATGGGCTATCACCGCCTGTTGACGCACCGCGGCTACAAAACACCGAAGTGGATGGAATACTTCCTGACGGTGTGCGGCACGCTGGCGCTCGAAGGCGGGCCCATCGCGTGGGTCGCCACGCATCGCATCCATCACCAGAACACCGACAAGGAAGGCGATCCCCACTCGCCGATTGACGGCGGCATCTGGTCGCACATGGGCTGGATTCTTACCGGCCGCGCGATGCACCGCGATCGCAGCGAGCTTCTTCCCTACGTGCCGGATCTACGCAAAGACAAATTCCATCTGTGGATCAGCAAATGGCACGCGGTTCCTTCGATTGCCCTGGCGGTGGCCTTCTATTTCATCGGTGGATGGCCGTTTGTATTCTGGGGATCATTCCTGCGCTCGGTTCTCAGCCTGCACTTCACCTGGCTGGTGAATTCCGCGACGCATATGTGGGGCAAGCAGCGGTTTGAAACCGGAGACTTGTCCACCAACAGCTTTTGGGTAGCGTTTCTGACATTCGGCGAGGGCTGGCACAACAATCATCACCATTCGCCGCAATCGGCGCGTCACGGACTGAAGTGGTACGAGATCGATGTGAACTGGTACGGGATTTTCACGCTTTCGAAAATCGGGCTGGCCTGGGACGTGAAGCGCATCAAGTTGGAAGCCTTGGAAACTGTGGACGTCGAGCAGAACGCTGCCTGACGTTTTTTCTTGTGCTATCGTTCCGCTCCTGGCGAAACAAACACTTCGCCGGCCAGTGCCCGGTCAATGGCCCACACCAGGTCGGAATGCATCCTGGACTTGAAGACGTATGCGGTCGCCCCGCTTTCGAATGCCGCGGCAACAAATTCCTGGTCTTGCTGCACGCTTAGAAAAACTACTTTGACGCCGTGTCCCTGCCGTTTCAATTCCTGCGCCGCCCGGATTCCATCCATTTTCGGCATCAGGATGTCCAGCAGCACCAGGTCCGGTTTCAGCCGGACCGTTGCGTCCACGGCCGCCTGACCATCACTGACTACGGCAACAACCTCGAAATGAGAGCCCAGCAGGTTGTGCACTCGCTCCCGCATTCCCTCGTGATCGTCGGCCACCAGAATTCGTGCGCGAATTTTCATAACCGCCTTTGCTACAAAATTGTTAATACAAAAACAATTCTGAACCAATTGGATGCGGTCCGGTCGGGAATGTGACCACGGGCCGTTCTGTCTGCATCGACGCAATTTCGCGCGCGCAAGGGCTTTCCCTACAAAATCGTTATGGCAGTTTTCCCGCCACTGTTTAACCCGAGCAGTAGAGTTTCCGGCACCTGTTTATTCTCACAAACTGTTACTTTTGACAGTTCCCCTTTTCGCCATTCCGTTTCATTCTCTGTCTCGCTGAAGGATGAGACATCGCTACTCAATCTTCAGCACGGTTTCTCGAAAGCTCCCGGCCACTCGTGCTTACTTTCGAGCAGCCTTGCGCAGATGGCAAAATTGTCTCGTTATTGACGGGGCGGAGTGCTTCCAGTGATTCTTGGGCGGAGAATCTCTGGGCTGCGAAGGGTTGCTCGATGGTGAGCACTGCTGTTTTTCGGTGATTTGTTCCTCAGTTCTACTCTTCTTTCGTTCTTTCATCGATTATCATTCCCAAAACGTCTCTGCTGGGGTATCCTCTGAGGCAATACTGTTGACGGAGTTGGGGGGACTGGATAGGCCGATTCCCAGGGGTGGGGAGTCCACCGTTGACCAAAGCACGTATCCTTATCGCCGACGATCACACGCTGGTCGCTGAGGCGTTCAAAAAACTTCTCGAACCTGAATTTCAGGTTGTGCGGACGGTGTCGGATGGCCGCGCCTTGTTGCGCGCCGCGGATGAATTGAAACCCGATCTGGCGCTCGTCGACCTAAACATGCCCCTGCTCAACGGGCTCGACGCCGGCGCGCAACTGAAGGACTCCATGCCTCGGCTGAAGATCATCGTTCTGACCATGAACGAAGATACGGAGATTGCCGCGGAAGCTCTTGGCAAGTGGGCATCGGGCTACCTGCTAAAGAAATCGGCCGGTTCGGAATTGTTGAAGGCGGTGCGCGAAGTGCTGAAGGGCGCCAAATACATTACGCCCGCGGTGCGCATGGGCCTGGAAGAAAGTCCGCTGCGAGACCCGCGCTCGGAAGTTGCCCGAGCGCTGACACCTCGCCAGCGGGAGGTCCTTCAACTGCTTGCCGAAGGCCATACCATGAAGGAGGCGGCGGCTATCCTGAACGTCGCCACACGCACCGTGGCCTTCCACAAATATCGCATCATGCAAGATTTCGGGTTGGAAACCAATTCAGACTTGCTGCGGTTTGCCATCAAACAGAAGCTTGTACAGCAGAACTGAGGCGGTTTTCGCGGTTCTTTTCAATCCGCACTGGCCGACTGCACCACGACAGACACTTCCACGCGCGTCATGATTTCCGTTCCCTGTCCCCGAGCGGAGTGAATCTCCAAAGTACCGCCCACCATCCGCATTCGTTCGCGCATGCTGGCAAGCCCCAGTCCCGGCTCATAATTGCTTACGTCAAATCCCCGGCCATTATCCCTAACTCTCAGTTGCAACATGCCATGTAGCGCTTCCAATCCCACCTCGATCTTTGAGCTGCCACTATGCTTCGCCGCGTTTTTTAGCGCCTCCTGCGCCACTCGGTACAGGCACAGGGATTTCTCCGCCGTAACCACCCACGGCGAGGTTCCCGTGAACAGTTCGACCTCAATGGCATGTTGCCGTGACATCTGTGAGCACAGTTCCCGCAGCGCCGACTTCAAACCCAGATGTTGCAGCTTCGCGGAATGCAATTGGTGCGACAGTGCATGAATATCGGTCGCCAGTGCGCTCGCCTCGTCCAGCGCGACGGCTACCTGTTCGCGCTCTCTGCGCATTTCCATTGACAGTTCATGCTTCAACCGGTCTAGGCCGATAATCAGCAGTGACAATCGCTGGCCAATGTCGTCGTGCAAGTCGCGCGCCAGCCGTTGTCTTTCATCCTCCTGCGCTCGAATCAATCGCTCCGTCAACTGCGTCAACTGCATTTTTGCCTGTTTCAAATCCGTTATGTCTACGTTCACACCTCGCAGCCTGAGTGGCTTCCCTCGCTCGTCACGGAATACTTGTCCCCGGAACAGCAACCACCGAATAGCTCCGCCGGGCTCATGAAATCTCCACTCCGTGACAATTGCGTCGTCTCCTTCTTTGTTTGTCAGCAACGCCAGCGCTCTTCTATGCAAATCTTCCCGGTCCTCTTCAGGAATCAACTCCAGAAATTTCTGGTAGGAGGCTTCCAGTTCCACGGGCTCCTTCCCGAGCAGCGTGCTCTGCCGCTGCGACCACCGCACTCTTCCAGTGCGTACGTCCAGTTCCCACAGGGCAGTCATCGACGCTTCTAATGCCAAGTCCAGCCACTCTTGCTTCTCACGTAACTGTTGCTCCGCTCGCCTACGTCCCACGGCGTTTCCAAATAGACTCCCGATCATCCCCAGCCGGGCCACCAACGGATTGGGCCAGACTCTTCCGGGAGTCTTGCTTAAGAGCACCAGCGCGCCTCTTCCGTCGGTGTCCATGCCAGAAGGCACCACCACCATCGACTGGATCCCCTTAGCGTCAAGATTGGTGCGATCCAACCCCGCGGCTTCCGGCAGTTGTTCGAGGCTTGAAATGGAGACCGGGTTTCCTCCGGAGACTTGCCCCATAATCCAGGGCACCTCTGCTCGTTCACAGATCTTGGCGTCCTCGCCCTTGTCCCGTAGCGCCAAAAATCGCTCTCCTGCAAGTTCGCCGTCGGCATCCACAGTCACCCAAATGCCCCGGTCGGCCTTTTCGGCTTCCAGCACCGCTTCTAATGCCTTTTGAATCTCGTGGTCCACTGCTTGCGCGGGACAGTGAGCCAGTCGCTCAGCGCACTGGGCTGCCACGCGCTCAATAGCGAAGCGCCGTTCCAGCATTCGCTGCGCGCGATTTTTTCTCTTGATCTGCGCGAGCATCAATAGCACCAACGCCGTTTCCAGCGCCACGAATCCCGCGATCGCCCAAAAGTAATAGCTGTATTTCCTCCACACCGGCGGTTCGCGAAACTCCACCCGCGCACCCGCAGGCACCCGCGACTCGGGGATTCTCCAGCGCCGCAGTTCCCTCCAATCCACGGCCGTGTACATGTTGCCTTCCAGAACGGGCAAATCGTCGGGATTCTTTCCTGCGAGGATGGACTTTACCTGCGTGGCGATTTTCTTCGCTTCGTCTTGCGGATCATACACGTAGCCACCGATTGCGCCGTGCCCCACGTAGCTGGACACAAAACCGTAAATGGGAACCGGCGAGTGCGGCGCAATTCTTTCCAGATACTGCAAGCCGGAATAACTTCGTCCCAGGTGGTCGCTGTACTCCACGACGTAACAAACGATGGTGTCCGCGGAGAGTCGGTTGAGACGCTCGTTGGCCTCCTCCGGCGTCGGCCCTTCCCAATACTCAACCTGCACGCGGTTTTCGTATGGCTTGATTTGCTCCCTCGCGATCCATCCCAACCACTTGTCACGTGGAGAGGAACCGGCAATCAGCACTACTTTCTTGGTCTCGGGTTGCAGCGCCAGCGCCAGGTCCAGAGTCCTTTCAAAATGCAGCGGCTCCACTACCCCGGTCACCCCGGGATATTTCTGGGTCGGAGCCGGTATGTCTTTCGGAACGATCCCGAACACAATTGGAACTCCGGGAAACAGGTCCTTGCGATGATTGAGCAGGAATTCCAAAACCGGACGTTGGCCTGCCACCACTACGTCCATCTTCACATTTTCATATTTTGTTCGGTAGATGTGCGCGAATTTCTTATCGTTCTCGGAATTTTTCAACCTCATCAGGTCCAGCGCCTCCACGTGCAAGTCGACCTGATCGGGAACGTCCAGTTCCTTCCGCAAAATCTGGACGAAATCCATCTGCCCTTCAAATCCGAGATTCTCGGGGAGTAGTACCAAGACGTCTTTTCGTGCGGTGACGTTTTGGTTCGCTTCTTTCGCGGGGCAGACTATCGAGCCTGCCAGAAGCAAGTTTGCCGCGAGCACACAGGTCACAACTACAGACCTAAATCGCGCAGAGAGTTCCAGGCACGTATAGAGGAAGGCGGCACCCCTGGCACCGGGCATACGATCAGTTTCCCTCCCGGCGTCGTTGCCGAGGCTCCGAGTCTCAGGATTAGGGATGGTAGTGCATTCAATCGAATCTTGGCAATGCGGAAAATGCATTACAGACTTCCCATATCTTCGGCAATCTGTTACGCTGCCCCCGATTCCGCCCCAGGTTTCTGCTTCGAACATCCCAGCCATGCTAATGTAAGGAGCGACGCTATGGGTACATTTGACGCGGTTTTGGCGGAAGCTAGCAACCAGTTCGGAATAAGCAGCACGAAGACCACTTCCCTTCTGTCCGGCCTATTGGCGATGATCAATGAAATGCCCGGAGGCTTGGGAGCATTCGTTGATCGACTCCGTAAATCGGGATTGGGTGATTTTGTATCCTCATGGCTAGGAAGCGGCGAGCCTCGGGCGATTTCCAGTACCTCTCTGGAAGCTGCAATTGGTCGCGACTCAATTGATAAGATCGCTTCAAAAGCAGGTCTTTCCTATTCCACGGCAGCATCTGCGCTTGCCTTCATGGTTCCCAAGCTAGTGGATCGACTCGCTCCAGGAGGAGTTATTCCGACGCACTTTTCCTCGGAGGTCTTGGCCTATGCTAGTGGCGCAACCGGAGCGGTGGCCGCTGGAACCCGCCGGGCTGCCTATGCGACGGAACGCGCCGCGCAGAAAGCCGGTGTTCCTGCTTGGCTGAAGCCAGTACTGGCGCTCCTGGCGATATTTCTCGTGGGTTACTGGATCTGGAATTCGCGACAGGCGACGAAAAATGTAGCGTGGGAACCCGCTGAGCAGGTCCGTATTGCCAACGAAAAAGCAAGTTCGGCTCTTGCGGCGCTGAAGCCGGGGTTCTCTGGCCAGGATCTCGTCGCTGCGCTCAACCTTAATGTGATCAATTTTGCGTCGGACAGCGCGCAGATTCCGACCGATTCCGACGATTATCTGAATCGTGTAGCAGTTGCACTCAAGTCTGCTCCGGGCGGCACCGCTCTTGAAATCGGCGGGCACACCGACAATACGGGCGACTCCGCCTCGAACATGACTCTGTCTCAACAGCGGGCGGATGCGGTTCGCGCTTACCTTGTCCAGCAAGGAGTCAATGGCGACATGCTAGTCGCCAAGGGCTACGGCGATACCAAGCCCGTAGGGCCAAATGACACCGACGAAGGCAAATTCCACAACCGCCGCATCGAGTTTTCTCTGCGCTAACTCGCTGCGTAACTTTCGCTGAATGTCGCCTGCCTGGAGAGTGAAACTGGCCTTCCGGCCGGTTACGCCGTAAGGCACAGGTCTGCCTGGCTTTCCTTGCGGACGCGGCGACGGCTGCTATCCTAGTACTAGAACTAGGAGGCGCCTCTTTTGGTCAAGTCCCTCATCGCCTTAGGTTGGATGCGCGACATAGTCTTGATACTTCTCCTGTGTGCTGGGAATCACCTTCGGCACACGTCCCCGGCCATCGGGTTCGCCATCATCGCGGCCGCTCTTCTCATTTTTGCGGAGCGATTCGTGTGGGCTTGGCATCTGTGCGATCTCCGCGACAAGCACGCCGCCTCGTCAGCTCCGCGCTAATTCACATTCTCACTTTACTTTGAGAGCGTTTGCCGCTGGTTCTTCTCGCGCCAGAATTCCTGGCCCAGCTCCGGCAATGTGTAGATCGGGTCGTAGTATTCGTAGCGCCGCTTTAACGCTTCGGGATCATCGGCTTCGATGCCTGTGCGGTAATTTTTCGTCCAGTAGGAAATACCCAGCTGCCGGTCATACTCCTTCACCTGGTGAACCCAACGCTTGCCGACGAACGGCACATCGCAAATCATGCGCGGGGTGGCAAAGCCGGGCAGATAGCCCATGATGTCGTGCTGCAGTTGCTGCACCTCGTGAATCGCCAGACGCCAGTGCTCGGCGTTCGGGATCATGTCGCACTGGTAGAAGTAGTAAGGCATGATCTTGCCGTGATCGAGCAACGCGAAGCAAAGTTCCAGCAGTTCCTTGGCGCTGGCATTCACTCCGCGCAACAGCACACCTTGATTGCGCACATCGCGATAACCCATATCCAACAGCGCCTGCACGGCCTTGCGCACCAGCGGCGTCACCTGTCGGGCGTTGTTCACGTGCGTGTGCACGGCAATATCAACGCCGCGCTCGCGCGCCTTCTTCGATAGGCGTTGCAAGCCCGCTAGCACTTCGTCCTGCAGAAAATGTTGGGGAATCGCGATCAGGCCTTTCGTTGCCAGGCGAATATCCTTGATATTGGGAATGTCCATCAGCTTAGAGCAGAAATCTTCCAGCGTGGCGATCGGCGTGTTGGCGATGTCGCCGCCGCTGACTACGACGTCGCGCACCGACGGTGTGACGCGCAGGTAGTCCAACATCTGTTGGTAGCGGTCCTTTTGCGGCACCTGAAATTTCAGTTTCACTACTTGTGGAACGTCCTTGCCGACGAGGTCCATGCGCGTGCAGTGGCCGCAGTACTGCGGGCATGTGGACAACAGTTCGGCCAACACCTTGGTCGGATAGCGGTGCGTCAACCCTTCCACCGCCCACATATCCGCTTCGTGCAGCGAATCGCGGCTGGCCTTCGGATGGCTGGGCCATTCCGGATGACGATCTTCGAACGCGGGCAGCATATAGCGCCGCACCGGATCGTTCCACAGATCGGCGGAGTCCATGGTGTTGAGCATGTGCGGCGGCACAAGGATGGACATGGTGGCGCGCTCTTTGCTGTCGCGCTCGATACTGGCCATCAGCGAATCGGGAATCAGTTTCCCAAAAGCATCCTTGAGTTCCTTCAGGTTCTTGACGGTATGGCGCCGCTGCCACAGCGCGGTCTCCCACTCTTCTTTCGTCACGCCGCGATAACCCGGCAAGCGCGTCCAGTCAGGCTCCGCAAATTCCCGCTGCAGCGGGTACGAGAATGGCTGTTCGCTGGCGTGGACTTTGCCAGCAGGCGTCCAGGTGGGCCGCTCGATTTTCGGCGTCGTGGTCTTGATCTCACTCATTGAGCTTTCCTGCTGTCTGGGGACGTTGTTCGGATCTTAACAACTTCTTTACGTCTTAGGATATCGTAGGCCGCAACTTTGCACCACCCCCCGGGCGTGAGTTGCACGCGGTAAGGAACGGAAATTGGCGAGTGAATATTCTCGATACCAAACGGCTCTTCTTGCGGCACTTGCGCGCCGATAACGCTGATTTCATCCTTGAACTTCTGAATGAACCAGCATTCCGTCGGAATATATTGGAGACCGCGGCATCGGGAATAGCGCCGATGCCTGCCGCTATATCGTGGCGGGGCCGGTGGCCAGTTACAAGCAATTTGGCTTCGGCTGGAGGAAACCGGAGTGCCAATTGGCATTTGCGGCCTCTGAAACGTGAATCCATGCAGGACATCGAAATCGGTTTTGCGTTTCTAGTACGCTTTTGGACGAAACGGGTATGCGTACGAGTCGGCGGGTGCGGTAATGAATTACGGGCGAACCTCACTGGGGCGGAGACCAGTTTGTATGCGTATGAGGGATGAGGTGCGCTTGGCGTGGCGCGAATTCTTCGCTCAAGGCGTTTGCACATACGCACAGAAGAGGCTCAGGCCTGAAGGCTTGAGCTACAGGGGTTTATCAGGAAAAGACTTAAGCTACATCTACCAGGATTCTTGTATGTGCGCGAGCCTGGTCGGTTTCTTGGCGATGTTTCTCGTTGTTTAAACTGTAAAAAGTACAACTTAGGCGCGAAAATCACGCGGAACTTGGGTACTAGTTCGTTCTCGCTTTTTCCACTCAACATCCAACGTTCCAAGTACTTAGCACAATGGAGCTTGGAATGCTCCTTCACTTGAACGACAGCAAGTTCAGCGAAGACCACGGGCCAAAGGGGGAAAGCACAATGTCACAAGAAGTTTCTTTCAAGACTGCTGTTTGCAGCGATTACGAGCAATTACTATACGATTGCCAGAATGCCTTGGAAATCTGGCGCCGCCGGCGCGATGAAGCCGCCAGTGCTAACCTGACCGGGAAGCAAATTGGCGATGAATTGCAAAAACTGCAGGCGAACTACGCAAAAGCATATTCGGCTCTAAACCGGCACGACAAGCAATGCGAACTCTGTCAATTCGTGTCCCGGATTGCTGGCCGCCCGTTTTCCACGGTGCCCAGCGAGGTTGCGGACAAACAGCACACGCATTAATTTCAGCTCCTGGAGATATTGCGACGGAATGAAATGGCAGAAGGATTAGCTCTCCAGGCCCACCACCCGGCGCAGAGCAGAAAGGAAGTATCCCATGAAAATCAGCGAGGCTACGCACTCCTCAAAGCCGGGTGCGGTTAATAACAAGAATCCCTTGGGCATCTTGATCGCACTGGCTTTCTTTGCGGGTACACCGATGTGGCATGGACAAGAGTTTTTGCCGCACGCGGTTCCTGAGCCCACGAAACATCCGGGCTTGGATAAGCACGAAGAAAAGTAGGCGAAACCGAAGGCGATCGGAGGGCAGAGGACGGACAGAACGCGACATATAAAACTTCGAGGCAAAGTATGAAGACAACTTGTCTGAGTATTCCGATCGTCTTCACTCTCCATGGCAGCCCCCGCGCTTCGCGCGCCAACGTCCCCCCGAGCCGCCACCGCACCCCCAGGAATCTCAAGGGCAAGCGCATAACCAACCGCGCGCAAACCAAGGTCGCATTCCGCCTCCCCCGCAAGCACGACACGAGCAATCCGTGAGGCCAGAGGGCGAACCGCGCGAACTGCTTCTGGCTACCCAGCGGATTTTTCTTTGAAGTGGCGGCTTGGGACTGGCCCAACTGTGCGGACTGGTGCTGGGACTGTGGCGATGACTATGTCATCTACGAGGGTCCCGACCATCTCGGCTGGTACCTGCTCTACTACGCACAGACTGGAGCCTACGTGCACGTGACTTATCTGGGCACGTGACCGATCATCCGCCGAAGCAACAGCCCCGTACCAAAGAAAAAGCCCCACTCTCCTATTGAGAGTGGGGCTGCAGATTTCTGAGAGTGCCGCTTGTTCGTTGCCAGCCTGGCCCGATTACTTGGTCGCAACGCGACGATGCCGTGCGATCAGGGCCGCCAAGCCAATCCCAACAGAGACAAAGTGGCTGGCTCAGGGGTTGTGGATCCCGGCGCAAGAGGCACGGTGCCAGCGGAATGCAATTCCTGCGTGCATCAAGCTGAGTGTTGAAAAATTCAGTGCGGATTTTTCCGCCTGAATTGTGAGAGAATTTGCGCAGAGGCTGAGTGGCTAGCCGCATAATTCGCTCCCGCCGCCCGCAATTCCGCCGTAGCTTTCTGCATTATTACGTGTGAAGGGAAAGGCATACACACAATGCTTCATCGACGAAAGATACCAGGGTGAAGAGCTGTTGAGCCGGCAACGTCCCTAAGCGAAATGAAGCACCCATGAATCCGCGAAGAACAATCCTGGCGGCGTGTATCGCGTGCATCGTACTAGCCGTGAACGGCATCACGCTCGCCGACGACCTCAAGAAAATTCAGCCCACGGGCTACGTGACGGACCTCGCCGGGGTGATCAAGCCGGAGAGCAAAGCGCAGTTGGAAGCGCTCTCTAAGGAGCTGGAACAAAAGACCGGCGCGCAACTCGCGGTCCTCACAGTGAAGTCCCTGGATGGCAACGACGTACAGACCTACGCCAACAACGCATTTAAGCAATTCGGTATTGGCAAAAAGAAAGAAGACAACGGCGTGCTGTTGGTTGTGGCTCCCAACGACCGGAAGTACTGGACGGAAGTAGGCTATGGCCTGGAACCGGTGATTAACGATGCGCGCGCCGGAGACGCCGGCCGTGCCATGGTTCCTCATTTTCGCCAGGGCGACTACAACGCGGGGATCGTTGCGGCTGCCTGGAAACTGGCGAAGTATATCGCGGACGATAAAGGCGTCACCCTAACCGGCATGCCGCAGATGCAAGAGCCGCAACAGCACCGTGACTCCGGCGGGTTGTGGGTGTGGCTGATCCTCGGCATCATCCTGCTGGTGATCCTGTTCGGAAGCGGTGGCAACCGCAACAATTACACCGGCGGCGGGAGAGTTGGCGGCGGAATGGGCAGCGGCTGGTGGATCGGGCCGGTGATCGGCGCGATGGGCGGGAGAAGAGGCGGCGGAGGCTGGGGCGGCTCCAGCGGTGGATGGGGTGGCGGAGGAGGCTGGGGCGGCGGAGGCGGCGGCTTCGGAGGATTTGGCGGAGGCGGGAGCGGCGGCGGTGGAGCAGGCGGAAGTTGGTAGAGAGATTCCCTAAGCGCGGGTGACAATGATGGAAGGCAAACTCACTGAACTGGTAAGCCGCTTGAAGGAAGCCAGCGGCAAGAATCTGGAGTCCGTGATCCTGTACGGTTCCGCGGCGCGTGGAGACTTCCGGCCGGGCGCTTCGGACCTGAATATTCTTTGCGCTGTAACTGTCATCGACTTGAGCGAATTGCAGCGTCTCGCCCCTGTTGTAACCTGGTGGACACATGAGATGCACGAACCTGCGCCACTGTTTTTCCTCACCGAAGAGTTGCGCCGTTCGACCGACGTTTTCGCGATCGAGAGCTTAGACATCAAACGGTCGCACCGCGTGCTGTTTGGCAAAGACGTTGTGGCCGACCTGGAAGTGCCGATGAATCTTCACCGCGTGGAAGTCGAGCACGAGTTGCGGCAATTATTGCTGAAGCTGCGGCAGCACGTACTTCACGCGGGACGCAACGAAATGGAATTCAACAGGGTGATGAAGCGCACCATCTCCAGCGCGGTAACGCTGCTGCGCCACACTTTGCTGGCGTTCGGCGAAGAACCGCCGCAGGACACGACGGAACTTTTTGGGCGGATTGCGGCCACTACGGGGGCGGATGCTGCGGCGTTCGCGGAAGTGAATGCCTATCGCGACACGGGTGCACAGCACGAAGATCCGTTTAAAGCGTATGACGGGTATATGCGAGCACTGGAAAAAGTGATTGTTGCACTGGATGGCATGGTGCCAAAACGGGAGTGGCAGCGAACGGGTCAGTAGGGTTTTGAAACTCAATCAATCGAGGTGGATATGAAAGCGGGAATCGCGATTCTGGTGGTTCTGTTGATTCTGGCATTTGTTCTGGGAAGCGCGTACGTGGGCCGGCGAAACGAGATGGCCATTAAGCGCGAAGCGGTCAACGCCGCTTGGGCCCAGGTGGACGTCGTTCTGCAACGCCGAGCCGACTTGATCCCCAACCTAGTGGAAACCGTGAAGGGCTACGCCTCTCAAGAGCAAAAGGTGTTCGGCGACATCGCCGCGGCGCGCGCTGCCTTGGTTGGCGCGAAGGCCCCGGCCGACAAAATCGCGGCGAACGGGCAGTTGGACTCGGCCTTAAGCCGATTGCTGGTGATCGTTGAGAATTATCCGCAATTGAAGTCCAACGAGAACTTCATGCGCTTGCAGGATGAATTGGCGGGAACGGAAAACCGTATCGCGGTGGAACGCCGCCGCTACAATGAAACGGTGCAGGACTACAACACGTATATTTCGCTGTTCCCGAATAGTTTGGTGGCAAGTTTTGGGGGATTCACGCGCAACGACGCGTACTTCAAGACCGAGGAGGGAGCGCGGCAAGCTCCCAAGGTGAACTTTGACGCGACCAAGCCTGCTACGACTACGCCAGCGCCAACTCCGGCACCCGCGCATCCGTAGAAAGAGGTGGCGCTTCGCAATTCGCATCGGCAGGGCGCGCAGCGATGTTGCTTCTAGCGCAGAAATCCGCCGAGAAGCATGTGGAAATGGTGAACGCCGTTCTCTCGCTTCACAGAATAGCGGCCGCGATCGTACGTGGCGGATTGCAGGCCGCGCTGGACGGCTTCGCAAATGTGCATGTCTTCCTTTTGAACCGTGTCACTGAATCCGATGGCTTTGGCGGCGCGTTCGCGAGTTTTTTCTGAATGCGCGTGGTGAAAATACCACTCGAAGATCGTCAGCGTCTTTTCGTGGGAGAGCGGCACGATCAGATTGATCTGGATATTGTCCGGATAGAAATTCAACATCAGATTCGGAAATACCCAGAAATACAGCGCTTCTTTCAGGCCGACGCCCGGCGGATAGACGCGTTCTGCGGCGTCGTTTGGCTTCAGTTCCTTCACCGGCCCCAGCTGTTGTGAGTAGTAGCGGAAGGTTTCGGTGCGGTAGCGCGGATAGTCAATCTCGTTCATGAGCCCGGGATGAACCACGGGGATGTGGTAGGAGTCGAGATAATTGTCGACATAGACCTTCCAGTTGCAGTTGACGATGTAGTCGCGGCGCTCGGCAAGGGCCAGTCCTTCGAATTGGAATTCGCTCGCCTGCTGGGGAATGTTGCCGAGAAATTCGCAGAGTGTCGGGGCTTGCGGATCGAAGTTGACGAAGATGAACTGCTCCCAGGTTTCGCAGCGCAGCGGGACCATACCTATGGTGGAGCGATCGAAGAATTCCCCGCCGTCGATTTCGGGAGTACCGATCAGGCGGCCGTCGAGCGTGTAGGTCCAGCCGTGATACGCGCAGTTCAGAACGTGCTTGCAACCCGCGCCTTGGGCGATGGGTCCCGCGCGGTGACGGCAGACATTGCTGAAGGCGCGCAACGTGCCAGCCTTGTCGCGCGTGACGACCACGGGTTCGCCGGCTACATCGAATGTGAAATATGTTTCCGGGTCAGCAATCGTACGCTTCACTCCTTGCGCTTCGCCGCAGCCTTGACGCAACGTGCCAACGAGCTGCCAGGTGCGCCGGAAGATGCGCTGCTTCTCAAGGGCGAGCATCGCGGGATCGGTGTAGTAGTGCGATGCCAGTGTTTCCGCACATTCCAGCTGCGGATTGACGTCCAGACGGAAAGGTTTGCTCATCATGGCAGAAAATCATCAATTCAAGCAGAAAAGTTCAAAGCCGTCACGCATCAGGGCGATTAGAACTTGCGGGTTTCTTGGCGCGACCAGCGCTCGATCACGATCTTGGAGTCAGTGTAAAACTCCACGGCGTCCTTACCTTGCGCGTGCAATATGCCGAAGAAGCTTTCCTTCCATCCATTGAACGGAAAATAGGCCATGGGCGCCGCGACGCCGATGTTGATTCCGATATTTCCGGCGGGCGCTTCGTAGCGGAACTTGCGAGCGGCTGCGCCGCTGGTGGTGAAGAGCGAAGCCTGGTTGCCATAGGGGCTCTTGCGGATAAACTCGATGGCTTCGTCGATGGAATTGGCGTGAATGAGGCTCAACACCGGCCCAAAAATCTCCGTATTGGCGAGCGAACTGGAAGACGGAACGCCATCCAGAATTGTGGGCTTCACGAAATTGCCATTTTCGTAGCTCGCGACCTTTGTGTTGCGGCCGTCGACGATGGGCTTGGCTCCATCGCTGACCCCGGCGGCGATGAGAGATTCAATGCGCTGCTTGCTGTCTTTGCTGATCACTGGCCCCATCTGCACGCCAGAGTCGAGGCCGAAGCCGACTTTGATCGAGGAGGCCGCGTCGGCAATGGCGTCGCGAAAGGTCTTCTGCGCTTCGCCGATGGTGACGGCCACGGAGACGGCCAGGCAGCGCTGCCCCGCGCAACCGAAGGCGGAATCGCTGATGATCTGTTTGGCCAAGTCCATATCCGCATCGGGAAGGACAATCACGTGATTTTTTGCGCCGCCCTGGCACTGCATACGCTTGCCGCTGGCCGCAGAGCGCTGGTAAACGTGCTTCGCCACTGGCGTGGAGCCCACGAAGCTCACAGCGCGAATGTCCGGATGGTCGCAAAGGGCGTCGACAACTTCCCTGCCTCCGTTGATGACGTTGACCACGCCCTTGGGGATGCCCGTCTGTTCGATGAGATCCATGGCGCGACGCATGCTTAGCGGCACGCGCTCGCTGGGCTTCAGCACGAAGGTGTTGCCGCATGCGACGGCATACGGCAGAAACCAGAACGGAATCATGGCGGGAAAATTGAATGGCGTGATGGCCGCAACTACGCCGAGTGGCTGGCGGATCAGCGTCTCGTCGACACCGGGGGTGATGTCTTCCAGGTTGTAGCCCTGCATCATCATGGGAATGCCGCAGGCGACTTCGACATTTTCGATGCCCCGCCGCAACTCGGCTTTGGCCTCGGCGAGCGTTTTGCCGTTTTCCAGCGTGATCAGCTTGGCAAGTTCGTCGATGTGGTCTTCGAGGAGAACCTTCAACTTGAAGAGATACTGGATACGTTCGCCAGCCGGCGTGCGACGCCACGAGGGAAACGCAGCGGCGGCGGCTTGGACGACCGCGTCAACGTCGGCTTTCGTCGAGATGGGCGTGCGCGCGATAAGCTCGCCGGAAGCGGGGTTGATCACGTTCACGAATTCCGTGGCGGTGGATTTGCGCCAGGCGCCGTTGACGTAATTCAGGATGTCAACGGCCGGTGTGGTGGCTGTACTACTCATGGGTATTGCTCCGTGCCTCTGCCCGCAGTGCGCCGGGCAGCAGGACTTGCGATATGAAGGATAGCGGTCAGAACGACCGGGGCGCCAAGCCGATAGTTTACCAAATATGTGTAAAGTTGGGGGAGAGCGAAGAAATGCTGCCGCCACCAGCCTAAGATCTGCCAGCAGCCATGGACATTGCGGCGAGCGCTTCGTGGGCTGCGCCGATCAGCGGGGCGTCTTCATTCAGGACCACGTATACGGGTATATCCATCAGCAAACTCGCGAACAGCCATTTGTCCTTGAACGAGTCCACGAACGAGCCGTCTTTCATCTTCGGCAATATCTTGATGGCGATTCCACCAGCGACATACATGCCGCCAAGCGAAAGAACTTTCAGCGCCAGGTTGCCAGCCTCCGAGCCATACAGCACCGTCCAGAGATCCAGAGTTTGCACACAAGTGGGGCAGGTCTTCTCCAGTCCGCTTTTGGTGATGAACGGAGCGGGATCGGCGTCGGGATCCTCGAATACAGGATGCCTCACGGTCGGCGCGAGAAATTCATGGATAGTGCGGAAGCCGCGACCCGACAAAATCAATTCCCAACTCACCTGCGGGTAGCGCCGGCTCATGAACTTCAGAAGTTCAATCTGCTGAGGCGTGCGGGGCGCGAAATCAGAATGGCCGCCTTCCGATGGCACGACGCGATAACGCGTGTCGTCCCAAAACAAAATGGATTGGCCGAGGCCCGTGCCGGCCGCGATCAGGGCACGAGTGCCGCCGGGATACGGTTTGCCGACATTCAGGACAGCCATCTCGTCTGGAGCCAGATGATCGATGCTGTGCCCCCACGCGCCCAGGTCATTCATCAGCACGATGGGCTTGACCTTCACTTCCTCCGCCAACGAGTCCGCGTCAATGACCCAGGGAAGATTCGTAGCATGGATGCGATTGCCGACCACCGGTCCGGCAATCCCGAAGCCGGCCGCTTCTACTTTCTCATTTCCCAGGTGCGGCTTGGCCTGGCGCGAGAACTCCTTGACGATCAAGTCGAACTTGGAAAAATCCTTACTGGCAAATCGCTGCTTGTAGACCATCTCGAGGTTGCCATTTTTTCGCGAGAACAGCGCAAGGTTGCACTTGGTCCCGCCAACATCACCAGCCAGAATCACAGGCCCTCCGAACGAATAGTCCTCGTTAAACCGATTTAATAGCATAGCAGGGAAAAGAGCAAGGGGTTACCTTGACGCAGGAAACCGCGTGTGTCAACCGGAGTTCGAACCTGCGCGGACCTCAGGGGTTATACCACAGCCGCCCGTCGCGTTCGAGTAGCTGGTTGGAGTCCTTGGGTCCCCAACTTCCCGACGGGTAAGTGGGAACCGTGGCGGTCTTTGCAGCGCTCCACACATCCAGGACCGGCTCGATCAGCGACCATGCAGCTTCCACCGAGTCGCCGCGATCAAACAGCGTAGCGTCGCCGCGCACGCAATCATTCAGCAGCGTAGCGTACGCGCTGCGGGTAACACCGCCAAAAGCCTCGCAATAACTGAAATTCATTTCCACGTTGCCGATGTTCATTTCCGTCCCGGGCTTCTTTGCGCCAAACGAGACAGAAATTCCTTCGTCGGGTTGAATATTGAGGATCAGGCGGTTTGGCTGCACGTCCCTTTCGCGAAAGACGATGTGCGGCGCGCGCTTGAACTGGATCATGATCTCGGTGGTGCGCTTGGCGAGGCGCTTGCCGGTTCGCAGATAGAAGGGCACACCGGCCCAGCGCCAATTGTCGATCAGCAAGCGCATGGCGACGAACGTTTCCGTACGTGAGTTGGGACTTACTCCGTGCTCCTCGCGATAGCCCGGCAGCGGCTTATCTGCGAGCTTGCCGGGGGAATATTGCCCGCGCACCACCCACTGCGCCACCATTTCCAGATTGAATGGGCGAATCGACTGCAATACTTTCAGCTTCTCATTGCGCACGGCGGTGGCGTCAAACGATGCCGGCGGTTCCACAGCCACGAGCGAGGTGAGCTGCAAGACGTGGCTCTGAATCATGTCGCGCAGCGCACCCGCCGTTTCGTAGAAGCCACCGCGACGCTCCACGCCCAACGTTTCCGATGCGGTGATCTGCACGTGGTCCACGTAATTGCGATTCCAAAGGGGCTCGAAAATGCCGTTCCCAAAGCGAAGAACCAACAGATTTTGCACCGTATCTTTGCCGAGATAGTGATCGATGCGGTAAACCTGCTTTTCCTCGAAGACGTTTAGAACGATTTTGTTCAGTTCTTTCGCGGTGGCGAGGTCACGTCCAAAGGGCTTCTCAATGATGATCCGTACCCACGAATTGGGATTCGACGGGCGCGCCAGGCCAGCGCGGCCCAGTTGCTCCACGATGCTTGGATAGACTTCCGGCGGGGTCGACAAATAGTACAGCCTGTTGCCGCCCAGTTGCTTTTGCTGTTCGAGTTCCGCCAGACGCTTGGCCAGTTGCGAATAAGCATTCTGGTCGTTGTAGTCTCCCGAGATGTAAAAGAGGTGCGCTGCGAAGTCGTCCCACTTCGTCGGATCCGGCGGGCCACCCTCGCCGATGGTCTTCGCCGCCTCGCCGGCCATCGACCGGAAAGAGTCCTCGGTCATGGGGGTACGCGCGAAGCCGACAATCGCATAGCGTTCTCCGAGCGCCTTGTATTGCGCCAGATCGAACATCGCGGGGATCACCTTGCGTTTGGCCAGGTCACCCGAAGCCCCAAACAAGACCACGGTAACAGGATCAGCGACGCCGCCATAGATGGAGCCTGAGCGATTGTTTTCTTCCGGCATGGACCCCTCCTAGGGGAATACGGCACAAAATTGGATGCCAAACAGCTGGAAAACTATACCGCAATCCCGAGAGATTTCAGGTCGGCAAGGAGCTGGGGCGCATTCTGATGGTGAACCACGTTCATGCCCAGCCGGCGAGGGTTCTCCAGGTTCAAGGGGCGGTCGTCAATGAACACGCATTCTTCGGCCGGCCGCTGGGTGACTTCCAGAGCGATACGGAATATGGCTTCTTCCGGTTTGCGGGAGTGCAGGTAACAGGAGCTGAAAAAGGCGGTGAAGTCCTTTCGCAGGTTGAATGCCTCGATGCGGTAATTGTTAAGTTCCAAAGGTTCGTTGTTAATGGAGGCTATGAAGTACTTGCCCGTGCGCGCGGCTGCCGAAAGGACAGCGCGGGTCTCGGGATACTCCCTGGACTGCGCAAACATGAAGGCGGTGAACTCTTCGCGAGTGAAGGTGCGCGAGCGGTAAAAGAGGGTGCGATCGAGATACTGGTCCAGAGTGATTTGCCCCGAATCAAAGGCAGGAAAAGAAAGGTCGTGGCGATCTTGAAAATCCTCCGAGTCCAGTTGAAAGGCCTGCGCGGCTGCCCGCCGGGACTCGCGATCCCAACCGTTGGTCAAGACGACGCCGCCGATGTCCCAGAACAACGTGGTGATAGCCGGCAAGTACAGCCTCCAGGAGAAGCCATAGAGAAATACCAGAAGTGTTCACGGGACGGAAGAGAAAAGATGAAAGCCGGGCGTTTGCGCGGGCGTGGAACGTGTCACAATAGCGGCTCGCGGACTAGCCCCGAACCGGCTTGCAACGAACGGATGCGCTGGCGGAGAATGAAGCTTGGTGGGAGGAATGCATGGCAAACGATAGCTGCGAGCCGACGCCCGCACCCAGCGAACCGGTGAAGCCCGGTACGCGCATGGTGCATTGTGTGAAATTCGGGAAAGAGATGCCGGGACTGGATCGCGTGCCCTGGAAAGGCGAAATCGGAAAGCGTGTATTTGAGAACGTCTCCAAGGATGCATGGAAGCTCTGGCTGGAATATTCCAAGATGGTGATGAACGAATATCGCTTGAACCCGCTCGATCCCAATTCGCAGAAGATCATGGAAGAGCAGATGGAACAATTCTTCTTTGGCGAAGGCGCGAAGCTACCGGAAGGATACGTCCCGCCGAAAGCCAAGGGATAGCCTCGGTTCCTTTCAGAAGACGCCCGCCTCACAAGGTGGCCGCTACAAAAGAAACTCCCAAGACAAAAGCACATCCCTCGCCTAGCTCGGGATGACAACGGATCATTCGCGACGTTCTATTCGCTTCGCGTTCCCGGAGCTCGTCCCGCGAGAGGATGCTCTACGGGAAGGCGTGGCGTCAGAGTGAAATGCAGGGTGGCATGGGCTTGGCGTAACGATGCTTCGACGCTTGCTGGATCATCGGCGCGGGCGAACAGAAAGCCAAGGTAGCTCGAACCTTCCGGCCACGCCGCGATGTAATCGTGGAGTCGCGCGGTAATTTCCAGTTTCGCGATACCTGGCACACGGCTGGCTTCTTCTTCCCCGTCTACCTTTTCCAGAATTCCGCTATGAGGAACCGGGATCATCATGACGCCCGATGCGGCAGGCTCGCGCTCCGCGCTGGCGCCTTGCAGGTTGAGGGCATGCCGTAATAGGAGTTCTTCCAGGCCGATCACTTCCGCTGTGCCGGAAATCTTAAACCGCAAAGCTTGCGCGCAAAGCCCGCCGATCGGGCGAGGTGCCAGTTCAATCGGCCACACGCCGTCGTCATTCAAGCGGAATTCTGCGTGCACCGGTCCGTGGGTCAACCCGAGAGCGCGCACGGAATCCAGAAAAGATTTTTCGATGGCTTGTTGCTCGCGGACGGGGAAACGCGATGGGGTGACGTAAATCGTTTCCTCGAAATACGGACCTTCGAGAGGATCGGGCTTGTCAAAAATCGCCAGGATGCGCGGCTCAGCCTCTGTGATCAGCCCCTCGACGGCTACTTCCCTGCCCGGAAGATAGCTTTCCACCAGCATGCGATCCAGACCAGGTTCGTGGGTGGCGCGAAGTTCGGGTGAGTCGAGCAGATGCTTCAGGCGAATTGCCCCGGCAAGAAATTCTTCGCGATTGTTCGCCCGCACAACCCCCTGGCTGGCGGAAAGAGAAAGCGGCTTCAGCACGCAGGGAAACGAAATGCCCAGCAGGGCAGGTTCCGCAGGCGGGTGCAGCGCGACGCTGCGAAACGCAGGTATGGGAAGGCCGGCGTCGCGCAGAACTTCGCGCATGCGGAGTTTGTTGCGGCAGGCTTCAACACTGGCCGGATGATTGTGGATGATTCCCAAGGCACGCGCGACGTAAGCAGCGGTGGGCCCGGGACGATCGCCGATGGCGAGGACGCCGTCGACGGGTGATTGGCGTTGCGCTTGCAGCACCGCATGAGCCGCCGCCTCGGCGTTCTCGAAGTGAACGCCAATCGCTCGATCGTTCCAGGGATCGGCGAGACGATTGCAGCGATCGGTTACGAAAACCAGATCGACGCCGAGCTTTTCCGCGGCAGCATTGAACATGCGCGTCTGGTAGCCGAGTTTTGTGGCGAAGAGTAGGAGGCGTTTGCGCGAATTCATAGGCTTAGTGTGCTTCCGATTTCATTCTCGCACGAATCCATCAGACAAACGTTTCGGCTTGGCGCACGGCTTCTTTGGCTTTTGCAATGGGGACCAACTGGTCCCGCGTTGGCTCTGCTCAACAGTACCAGGGCTCGTTGAGATACGGCACCGTGGCGCGCGAAGCGAGTAGCGGCAGTGCGGATTCTTCCACGGACCTGCCGGCAGCGAGGCTTGCGGCGCGCCAGATTCGTTCGAAGGTTGCTGCGCGGCCGCGCTTCAGTTTTTCGCTGGCGAAAACAATGTCCTGCACTTCTTCGGCGAGAGCATCGACATGCGAATTTGCATGTTTCCAAGGATACACCAGCGTCTGCAGATCAAAAGCACCAACGAGTTTCCGAATATCCTCTAGCACGAGCAGCTTGGACGCCGGTGGAATCAACAAGCGGATTCCCAGCTGAATCGGGGCCACCGCCTCAACCAATTCAAGACCCTGCAATTGCTCCAAGAGGTCGAGGTATTGAGCGAAGGTTGTCCACGGCGTAAAAGGGATAAATGTAGGTTGCAGGGTGATGCCGGCGCGCCGACATTCATCGACGACGCGAAAGAAGGCCGTTCGCGTGTGATTCTTCTGGAGCTTTTGGAGCGTGGCATCGTCGAGCGATTCCACGGCGGAAACGATGAACAGGCATCCCGTTGCTCGCAGTGTGGGCAACAAGTCCACATGTTTCAGGAGATGCTCGACCTTGATCGTTACGTCGTAAGTGAGCTGCGGGAATTCGCGATGCAACGCTTCGGCCAATGGAATCGCATGGCCCACGCCATTGAAAAAATCAGGGTCGCCAAAGGTGATGTGCTGCGCTCCGGCAGCAACCTGTTGGCGGATATCCGCGAGCACGACTTCGCGATCGACGATACGAAAGACGCCGTTGTATACCGGCACGATCGGGCAATGACGGCAAAGATGCTTGCAGCCGCGACTCGCTTCGGTATAACCCGCGACGCGATGCTCCCCGTCTGGTAAAACCAAATGCGCGTAGGAACGGAGTGGCGGTAGGCCGTCGCGGTCGGGAGTCTGGAAACGCAAACGGGCAAGAGAGACGTTGGAATCGAGCGAATCGAGTGAGGGACGCGCGGGAGTCGCGGATAGGCGCTCCGCCAGATCCACCAGGGCCTGTTCGAATTCGCCGCCAAACAGGCTTTTCACGCCATGCGCGGCAAAGCTTTCCGCGGCGAGCGTGGCATACAAACCGTATGCGCAGAAATGCGCCTGGGGATTCATGCGGCGCTGCGGTTCCAGCAATTGCAGGATCAGCCGCGTGGCCGTGTGCATTGGCGCATAGAAAGCGATCAGGCCGGCTTCGCGCAGCACTCCTTCATTCAGTGGATCGCGCGAAAGATCCAGGCACGTGACCTGGTGCCCGCGCTGGCGCAACCACGCCGCCGGTGACGCCAGGCCAAAGGGCTGCCGACCCATCTCGTACGTTGAGATCAGGACAATCTTCACAATGATCCATTATAGCGGCTCCGCGAGGCGCCACGATTTCGGTTATTATAGAAGCGCTATCATCGCTCTGAAAGGATGGATGGAATGCCCATCTCCGCAGCAAATTCCTTCGGTACGCGCGACAAACTGAACGTCGGCGCGCAAGAATTCGAGATTCAGCGCTTGGAAAAACTGGAAGAGCAAGGCCTGAGCCACATCGAGAAACTTCCCTTTTCCCTGCGCATCCTGCTGGAAAATCTCCTGCGATTTGAAGACGGGCGATTTGTGCACGCAAATGACATCAAATCGCTGGCAAAGTGGACGCCGAACGGCCCGGAAAAAGAAATTGCGTTTATGCCCGCGCGCATTCTGCTGCAGGACTTTACCGGAGTGCCCGCGATTGTGGATCTGGCGACGATGCGCGAAGCGATGCACAAGATGGGCGGAAATCCGAAGCGCATCAACCCGCTGTTTCCCGCGGAACTGGTGATCGATCACTCCGTGCAGGTGGACAGCTTTGGCGGCGCGAATTCGTTTGGACTGAATGCGGAACTGGAATTTCAGCGTAACGTGGAGCGTTATGCGTTTTTGCGTTGGGGGCAGACAGCGTTTCGTAATTTCAAGGTTGTGCCTCCGGACACGGGCATCTGCCACCAGGTGAACATCGAATTTCTGGCGCGCGTGGTTTGCTCTATGCCGAACGGCAACCGGCTAGAAGCGTTTCCTGATTCACTGGTGGGCACGGACTCGCACACCACGATGGTGAATTCGCTCGGCGTGTTTGGTTGGGGCGTTGGCGGCATTGAAGCAGAGGCAGCGATGCTGGGGCAACCGCTCTCGATGCTGGTGCCGCAAGTGGTCGGATTCAAGTTGCACGGGCGCTTGAAAGAGGGCGCGACGGCCACGGACCTGGTGCTGACGGTGACAGAAATCCTGCGTAAGAAGGGCGTTGTCGGAAAGTTTGTGGAATTCTTCGGCTCGGGCTTGACGAGCTTGAGCGTGCCCGACCGCGCCACTATTGCCAACATGGCGCCGGAATATGGCGCAACGATGGGCTTCTTCCCGGTTGACGACGAAACGCTGGCGTATTTGCGTTTCACGGCGCGCTCGCACGAACAAGTTGCTTTGGTAGAAGCGTACTGCAAAGAACAGATGCTGTTCCGCACGGATAAGACGCCAGATCCGTCGTACAGCGATGTTCTGGAACTCGATTTGGGCAGTGTGGAAGCGACGGTGGCGGGACCGAAGCGGCCGCAGGATCGCGTAGCGCTGAAGAATGCGAAGTCGTCCTTCACGAAAGTAGTGGAAGGACAGCCCACGAAGCACGTTGCGGTGAAAAACAACGGCGATGCGTTTGATTTGTCGAGCGGCGCCGTAGTGATTGCGGCAATTACCAGCTGCACGAATACATCGAATCCGTCACTCATGCTGGGCGCGGGCTTGCTGGCGAAAAAAGCGGTTGAACGCGGCTTGCAGGTGAAGCCGTGGGTGAAAACGAGTCTTGCGCCAGGCTCGAAAGTTGTTACCGATTATTTGAATGCATCGGGATTGATGAGCTATTTGGAAAAGTTGAAATTCCATCTGGTTGGCTATGGCTGCACAACCTGCATCGGAAACAGTGGACCGCTGCCGGAGCCGATTGGCGCCGCGATCAAAGAAAACAACATGGTGGCGGTGGCGGTGCTCAGCGGAAACCGCAACTTTGAAGGGCGGGTACACCCTCTGGTGCGCGCGAATTATCTGGCCTCGCCGCCACTGGTGGTTGCGTATGCGCTTGCGGGCCGCATGGACATGGACTTGACTACCGAAGCGCTGGGAAACGATACGGCCGGAAAACCCGTTTACCTGCGGGACATCTGGCCGACAGCGCAGGAAGTGGAAAAAACAGTGCGCGCGGCGGTTACCAAGGAGCAATACCGCAAGACGTACAGCGAGGTGTTTGAGGGCGACGCGCACTGGAAGGCGATGCCGGTTCCTGAGGGCGACCTGTACCAGTGGGATGCGAATTCGACGTACATCAAACTGCCGCCGTATTTCGAGAATATGCCCAAGAAGCCGGCAGCGCTGACAGACATCCATGGGGCGCGCGTGCTGGCGGTGCTGGGTGACAGCGTGACCACCGATCACATTTCGCCGGCGGGCTCGATTGCAGTGGATTCCCCGGCCGGAAAATATCTGATCGCGCACGACGTGAAACCGCACGAATTCAATTCGTACGGGGCGCGGCGCGGAAACCACGAAGTGATGATGCGAGGCACGTTCGCGAATATCCGGCTGCGCAATCAGCTGGCGCCGGGCACGGAAGGAAGCTGGACGTTGCACCTGCCCGACGGCGAGAAGATGTTCATCTACGACGCTGCGGTGAAGTATCGCGAAGACGGCGTGCCACTGGTGGTGCTGGCGGGGAAAGAATATGGATCGGGGTCGTCGCGCGACTGGGCCGCGAAAGGCACGCGATTGCTGGGTGTGCGCGCGGTGATTGCGGAAAGCTTCGAGCGCATTCACAGGAGCAATCTGGTGGGTATGGGTGTGTTACCGCTGGAGTTCAAACCAGGGGAGACTCGCGAATCGCTGGGGCTGACGGGTCACGAGGTGTTTGAGATCGAAGGAGTGGCTTCGATGGCGCCGCGAGGCGATGTGACGGTACGCGCGAAATCGTCGGATGGAAAAGAGAGGAAGTTCGCGGCTACGGTTCGCGTGGATACGCCAGAGGAACTTTCCTACTACCAGCACGGCGGGATCCTGCAGTATGTGCTGCGGAATTTGCTGGAGTAGTGAGTTGTGGCCAGCGACCGGTGCCCAGCGAGCAGTGAATACGCAGTCTTTCGAAGGATCGCTTTCCGGTTAGAAGAGCGACCCAAGACCCACCCTGGCATAAACCAAAACCGCAGGGATGGGGCACGCAAAATCGTCATCGCGGTTTGTGTCCAGGCCCACACACCAAGAGGAGGAGAGATCCCTCGCTGCGCTCGGGATGATCGGCGTTTGTCTTCATGGAATCGGTTGTTGGGGCGTCAGGTGCGGGATTTGGATTTTGCGGGCTCGGGCTGCTGCGATCTGCTTCGGAGCCAGAAGAATAGGACGATGCCTGCCAGGACGGAGAGGACGCTGGCGGTTTGGGCGTTGGACATACCGAAGAAGGAGCGGGGATTGATGCGGACGATTTCGACGAGGAAGCGAGCAATGCCGGTAAAAATGAGGTAGAGAGCGAAGAGTTGGCCGGCCGATTTTGGATTGCGAAGCCAGCGTGAGCCGAGATACCAGAGCAAAGCGCCGATGGCGGACCAAATGAGGAATTCGTAGAGCGGCGCGGGGTGAACCTTGCAATTCGCGGGGGAGCCCCATTCGACGCACGTTTGCGTGGTGGGAACGACGCCGTTGGGAAAGCTCATGCCCCAGGGAAGATTGCTGGGCCTGCCGTAGTCGCCATCGCCCGAAAGAAAACAGCCGATGCGGCCGATGGCGTAACCGAAAGAGGCGGCGGGAGTGCAGGCGTCGAGAAATTGCCAGAAGGGGAGCTTGGCCCGCTGGCCAAGATAAATCATGGCGCCGAAGCCGCCGAGGAATCCACCGAACCAGGCGAAGCCGTAGCGGGTGAAGATGAGTGCGATGGGATGGGCGAAGAATTCGGCGGGAGATTCAAGGAGATGGTAGAGCTTGGCGCCAGCGATGCCCGCAAGGCCGGCGACAGTGATCATGCTGAAGGCGTCGGCCTTCAGGCCGCGGCGGACGAAATCGGCGTGAAGAATGTAGGCGGCGAGGATGAGGGCGAGCGCGACCATCAGACCGAAGGTGGGAATTTGGAAAGGGCCCAGGTGTAGGTAAGGAATCATGGAATGAGTGAGAGAGAGTGCATAGGAAAGTATACATGATGGAGGAGATGCGGGAAGGAACGCGCGATTGCGTTGATGGAGGTCGGGCAAAGATTTTGCTGCGATCCCTCCACTACGCCTCGGCTGAAAGACGCCGACGCCCCGGTCGGGATGACAACGGGCGAGATTGGAAGAGAAGATCGGAGTCCTCGGGGGCTGAAGGCCCATTTTTTCAGATTGCGCGATGTCGGAGCTAAAGGTCCGACTGCTAAAGAAAAAGCAAAACCAAGAGCGGACCGCCTGAGAAGGCAGTCCTTTCCAAAACAGGAGAAACTCGGAGACGGACCTGGAGGTCGGCCACTACAAAACGTGTGCGCGGATGTTACTTGGGCTTGGAGCGGCGATGGATGAGCAGGCCGATTGCTAGCCACGAGGAGAGGGCGATCCATTCGGCGACGGAGAAGTGGCCGGGGAAGATGGGGAGAAGCTTCATCAACATGAAGAGGAGAGAGATGAGGATGCCGAAGGTGGCGATGAGGCGCAGGCGCGGAGTTGGTTCGACAAGAAAGAAGGATAGACACGTGGCGAACCAGCCGAAGGCCGAGGCCATGGAGCCGACCTCGGTAACGGGAACGAGGATGGCGTCGCCGAGAAGCAGGCCGACGAGCGTGCCGAGAGTGACCCCAAAGATGGCGACGGTGGGCGAGAGGTAGTTGGGATGAATGGAGGCGAACGCGGGATGGATGGTGCCGCGGCGGCCAAAGGCGAAAACGAGGCGAGTGGAAGCGACGAAGTTGCCGTTGAAGATTTGGAAAAGCGCGAGAAGACAAATGGCGAGGATCACGCGAACGAGCCAGACGGAGTGAGTGCCGTGCTCAAAGGCGATGGCGGTGGCAAAGCGGCGGCCGAGAAGACTCTGCCAGGGAGCGATGTAACAGACTGCGCCAACGGCAAGAACATAGAAGCCAGCGCCGACGACCAGAGCCATCGAAATTGCTTTGAAGAAGTCCTGGGGCGGGAAACCGGGATGCGCTTCTTCGGCGGCTTTGGGGACGGATTCAAAACCGGTGACGAAGTAGGGGACGATTTGCAGGGCTAGAAAGACGGATGCGAGCGGGGCGTGGGCGAAGAGCGGTTTGAGATTTGCGGTTGAGCCGGTGCGGGCGCTGATGAGGACGAGGAGGAGAAAAATAGCGAGGACGCAGGAGGTCGCCCAGCTCTGAAATGTGGCGCTGGCGCGGATGCCGCGATAGTTGAGGAAAGTGAGTAGGAGAGTGACGGCCAAACCGAGAACGAGGCGAGGAAGAAAAACGGGCTGGCCAGCGACGCGATAGAGTTCGAAGGTATCGAGCTGCGGAAAAATGTAGGCGGCAAGCTTGCCGACGACGACGGCTTCCCATGGACAGACGATGAAGTAGGCGAGAAGCATGATCCAGCCGGTGAAAAAACTGACGAGGGGAGGAAAGACTTGCGCGGTGTAGGCCGCTTCGCCGGCAGCGTCGGGAAGGCGACGAACCCATTGGCCGTAGATGTAGCCAACGGGAAGAAGAAGGATGCCACCGAGGCCGAAGCCGAGCATGGCGCCGAGCGGGCCGCCGCGGGCGAGCCAGTCGTCCATAAGAACGACCCAGCCGGTGCCGATCATGGTGCCAAAACCGAGAGCGAAATAGTTGGCGAGGGTGAGTTTGCGGGCGAGAGTGGACATTGGTGAGAGAAGATATCAGATATCAGCGATCGGGGATCAGGAAACGGGAATTGCCAGGTTTGGGTGGAATTGGTGAGGTTGAGATTCTTCGGGCAGAGTTATTTGGATCCGGTGGAAGCGTTTCGGGGGGACTGGACGTCCGTGACGCTGGGGGAAAGAGCTGGTACCACAGAGGAAACAGAGGAAACGTGCAGTTTGAAGAAGGAAGATGTAGAGTCGAGAACTTGTCGCGGAGCTTCAGGTAAACGTGGCGGACCGCCTCAGAAGGTGGTCGGTACAAAATGAAAACCACGGAACCGACCTGAAGAGACTGTGTGAGGACTGCGGAGAGCTGCCCTCAGCGGCTAAAGCCGCGTTGAATTTTCGGGAGTTGCGGCACGGCTGAAGCCGTGCCCTCCCAAAGAACAAGAGTCATCAGACAGACTCTGAAGGTCGGCGACTACAAAGAGGGATGAGCGTGAAAAAACCAAATGCAGCGATTGTGGGGTTGGGATTTGTGGGAAGAGCGCACCTGGACGCGTTGCGGCGGCTAGGAATTTCGGTGCAAGGGATACTGGGCAGTTCCGGGGAACGAACGAAGGCAGTGGCGGAATCGCTGGGTTTGCCGCGGGCGTATGGATCGCTGGAAGACTTGGCGGCGGACGAGAGCGTGCAGGTGGTGCATTTGTGCACGCCGAATTATCTGCATTTTCAGGAATCGAGCCAATTGCTACGGGCGGGAAAACACGTGCTGTGTGAGAAACCGCTGACGATGGATTCGCGGGAGTCTGCTGCACTGCTGTCGCTGGCGAAGGAGACAAATCGGGTGGGCGGCGTGGCCTACAATTTGCGCTACTACCCATTGTGCCAGGAAGCGCGTGCGCTGATTCAGAAAGGAACGATCGGAGACGTTCGGCTGGTGCATGGAAGTTTTCTGCAGGACTGGCTGCTGTTCCCGACGGACTGGAACTGGCGGTTGGAGTCGAAGTTGGGCGGTGACCTGCGCGCGGTGTCAGACATCGGGACGCACTGGCTGGATCTGACGATGTGGATGACTGGGAGCAAGGTTTCGGAATTGTGCGCGGACCTGGCGACGGTGCTGCCCACGCGGCGGAAACCGAAGGGACGAGTGGAGTCGTTTCAAAAGGCCGAGGGGCAGACGGAAGAAGTGCTGATCACGACGGATGATTACGCGTCGGTGCTGCTGCATTTTGACAACGAAGCGCACGGGGTGGTGACCGTGTCGCAGGTGAGTCCCGGACGGAAGGCTCGGCTATGGTTCGAGATTGATGGGAGCAAAGCATCATTGGTATTTGATTCGGAGGCACCCAACACCCTATGGATTGGGAGGCGAGAGCAGGCCAGCGAGATAATGCCGAAGGATCCGTCGCTGCAGTCGCCGGAATCGCGCGGGTATGCAGCGTATCCAGCGGGACATGCGGAAGGGTATCCCGACACGTTCGTGCAGTTGTTCAAGGATTTTTATGCGTATGTGGCGGCAGGAGACTTTAAGGCGCCCAGGACTTTTCCGACATTTGAGTCGGGGCATCATGAATTGGTGATGTGCGAAGCGATTGCGGAGAGCGCTCAGAAGAAGCGGTGGGTGGCGGTGGGGGAGTGACGCGTTAGCCGAGCGTTTGTGTTGGCGGACCGCCTCAGAAGGCGGCCCCACAAAGGCGAACCTCAAGAACCCACGCGCAAAAGCGGCGTGTGGGGCACCCGGCGAGATGGGGTGTAAAGCCGCCGCTACAGCGACAACCCAAGAGACCGATCTGAAGGCCGGCCACCACAAAATACACGGATTAGATGAGGGGGCGGGTGGATTCGCGGACGACCAGTTCAGCGGGGATTTTGCGGCGGACTGGAGCGAATTCGCGGTTCCGGTCGGCGGCTGTGATGGCCTCGAGCAGGATGCCGGCACTCATGGCACCCATGGCTTCCATGGGCTGGCGGACGGTGGTGAGAGAAGGCACGGAGAGTCCAGCCTGAGCGACGTCGTCGAAACCAATCACAGAACAATCTTCGGGAACACGTAGGCCCTTGTTTTTGAGCGCTCGCAATGCGCCGAGCGCAGTGACATCGTCGTACGCCAACAGAGCGGTGCAGGGCTTGCCGCGGCGTAACAATTCCGCGGTGAGTTGCGAGCCAGCTTCGAAGCTGGAGTTGGCGTCGAGGGACTCAGGGAGTTCGGCGATGCGCTTAGGGTCGAGAGCCAGGCCGACGGATTGAGCGAAATTCTTAATTCCCTTCCAACGCTGGCCACTGCTGGTGAGGGCTTTAGGGCCCCGGAGAAAGGCGATTTCGCGGTGGCCGAGTTTGTAGAGATGTTCGAGAGCGACGGCGGCGCCGGCTTCATTGTCGACAGAAACGGTGCTGCCCAGTTCGCTTTCGACTTCGCGGCCAGCGACGACCGTGGGGACCTGGCGTTCGGTGAGATCGCCGAGGAGCTTGATGTCTGTAACCAGCCAGTTGGCAACGATGATGAGGCCTTCGACGCGGCGATCGAGGAGCATTTCGAGGTAGCGTTCGAAACGATGAGTTTCGTTGTGAGCGTCGGCGAGGAAGGAAAGATAGTTGGCCTGGTAGAGCGAATTTTCGAGTCCGCGAAGAATCGGCGTGCAAAAAGGATCGGTGATGTCGAAGACCATGACGCCAACGATGTTGGAACGCTGGCTGCGCAAGGAACGAGCGAGGGGATTGGGGCGGTAGCCGAGACGCTTAGCGACTACTTCGATGCGCCCCTTGGTGTCCGACGGGATATAGCGCGAAAGAGGCGCGGCGTTCAGAACGATGGAGACGGTGGACGCGGAGTAGCCACTTTCCCGGGCGACATCCCGAATGGTGATGACTCCGGCTCTCGCCATTTTATTTTCCTCACTTCGGCGCTGGATAGTCGTAACGCAGATTCTCCGGGAGACGATCGGAGCGCGAGCGGATGTTGTATTCCAATTCGTAACCGAGATGATCGTTGTCCGCCGGGTATTCGTTGCCGGCGGGATAAGGGTATGAGAGCAGGCCATGCTTGGGAAGCGGTTCCACGGTGAAGGCATGCGCGGCGTAGAAATCGAGATCCTTCTCGAAACCATCGGCATAGAAAAAGTAGTCACGCACCCAGCCGGTAGAAAGAACCGGGAGATGGCGCGGATCGAAATCGAGCTTGACTCCTTCGCCGGAGCTGAAGATCGCGAACTTGTCGTCGGAAGCGGTCAAGAGAGACTTCGCGTCACCGTAACGAGTGTAGTTGCCAGCGGCACGCGCGTACGGCCCTGTGGGGCTTAAATGCGAATAGGAATAGACAGTGTCACTGGCGGGTTTGAGGCGAATTTCGCGCGGATAGCCGAAATAGGCGAGTTGCGCAGCGGCTAGCGGAACTTCGTTGACATGAATGTCGCGTAGTTCGGGAGTTTGGTCGATGCGAATCGAATCCCAGTAGATTTTCAGGTTGGTGACGATGCGGATGCGCTTCGTGCCAGGAGGGATTTTCCCGGAAAGATCAGCGACCATGGTGCGAGCGAGACCGGCAGGGAAGCCCATGTCTTCAATGGCGCGGACCCAATTACCTTGCGCGTCTTGCGCTTCAACATAGGGAGCGATGACCTTGATGCCGGCTTGATCGGCTGCGTACATCGAGGTTGCGGTGAAGTAATCGGTGTAGCCATCCATGATGAGGCGCAGAGGTTTGGCGGAGTCCCAACGGCCGAGGTCGAGTTCGATCCAATGGAGCTTGGCGAAGCCGGTGAAGGGGACTTCGGGAAAATCGGTAACGTACTTGCGATCCTTCTTTGCCAACAGAGGAAGAACATTTTTGCCGCGATCATCCCAGGCGCCGGAAGGGATGCGCGAATTTTGGGTGGCGACAACGCGAAATTCGGGGAAAGGAGGATTGCTGACGAAGCGCTCGTTGGGATTGACTTCGACGTTGGCGGGATGATCGATGGCCAGCAAGCGCACATGATCGAGGTACACGGTTTCTTCCATGGGCTCCATAAAGCGAAAGCTGAGGAGGCCGTTTTTCTCGCGAACACTTTTGGCGGGAACTTTCAGATATTCGTCGGGGTCGGGGACGTCGCGCTCGCCAGGGGCGATCCAGTGACCGACTACACCGGGGCCAATCATGTCAGCGATGAATTCGTATTCCCTGCCATTCCAGGAAAAGAGAATGGGGCAAGAACTGCCGCGGCGATCGAGTTCACCAACAGCAACGGTTTTCATGGCTGCGAGATCGACTTCATCCTGCGGAACGCCTGTGGGCCATAGGAGACGGATGGCGTCGGCGACCTTTTGCGAGCCGAGACCAACCAGGAGCGGAGTGGCGTTCTGGCTGAGATAGCCGGAGGCGGAAGAAATCTCAAATTTTTGATAAAGAGCGCCGGCGAAGAGTTCAACCTTGGTGCCAATGCCGTTTTTGTTGTCGTTGAGGCCTTTGAGGTCGACGGCGATCCAATTGTTTTTGTTGGCGCCGATGTTCTTGAGGAGGAGAGGAGGAGCACCGTCCTCGGTGATGACTAGGTCCGGGCTGCCGTTGGCTTTTAGATCGGCGAAAGCCACGGCGCGAGGCTGAGAAAGTTTCAGAGCATCGAGCTGAACTTTTTTCGTGACATCGGCCCAGCCAGCGTCGCCGAGATTGCGCAGCAGGCGAATTTCACCGGCGCCGCCGGCGGATTCGCCAATGGCGACGAGATCGAGCCAGCCGTCGTTGTCATAGTCAACCCAAGTGAGACCCCAACCTTTTTTCCAACCGAGATCGGGAAGCGGAACACGTTCGAGTTTTTTTCCCTGAATATTGCGCCAGAGAGAAAGGCCAGGCGCACCGGCGTGGGTGAAGGCGATATCCATGAAACCGTCCTTATCAAAATCAAAAACGGTGACGCCAACTGCCGGAGGGAGCTTTTCTTTTGCGAAGTCGACGGCGGGGAGCGGAATAAATTTTCCTTCGCGAGGATTCAGATAGATGCCTGCGCCTTCGGGGCCACCCGCGACGACAAAATCGACGGCACGATCGTTATTGAAATCGGTGATAGCGACGCCGGCGCCGGTAGCGGGGACACCCAAGCCAGTTGCATCGGAGATGTCGGTGAACGTGGAATTGCCGTTGTTGCGCCACAGGCGGTTGGTGCGTTTTTCGGGAGGCGCGGCGGGGGCCATGGTGAGATAGAGATCGAGGTCGCCATCGTGATCATAGTCAACGAGAGTGGCGGCGACACAGCCGGGCTCGCGACGGAGACCAACTTTCTCGGTGACGTCGACGAACTTGCCTTTTCCTTCATTATGGAAGAGGCGGATGCCGGAAGATTCGCAGACGGCAAGATCGGCTTTGCCGTCGTTGTCGAAATCGCCGGCCGCGCAACCGAAGCCCTCACCAATGTCAGCGAGGCCAGCCTTGTCGGTGACGTCTTCAAACTTTCCTTCGCCGAGATTGTGAAGCAAGCGACTCGTCCCTTTTTGCGCCGCGACGAGGAAAAGATCGGGTTTGCCGTCCCCGTCGAAATCGATGAAGCAGGCACCACGACTGGCGGGGAGCGGCGATGCGGCGCCGGAAACACTCTTCGTGAGCGAGTCCTGAATATAGTGAACGGGAATCTCCGGAGGAGCCTTTGCTTCCGCGCCGTGCACAAATTCGCCGAGAGAGAATTTGCCTTGTTCGCCGTAGCCAGCGCCGAAGGGATCACCGAGGTGGGCTTCCTTGTTTTTCTGGAAGAGCTTCATGGCTTCACGTGCCGCGTCGGGCTCCCCTTTGCGCTGGTAGGCGCGGGCAAGACCGAATTGAGCGGAGGCATGATAGGGAGCGAGGGCGAGAGCCTTCTTGAATGCGGCGATGGCGTCGTCGTACTTCTGGAGTTGGGAATCGAGAAAGCCGATGAAGTAATAGGCGTCGGGCTCGTCGGGCGCAATTTGCGTGACGTGCTCGAAGGCCGCGATTCCCTTTTGCGGTTCGTTGAGATCTTTGTAGGCCAGCCCGAGGTTGTACGAGGCGTATGGATCGTTGGGAAGTTCGGCAGCAGCTTGTTCGAGAGCGGCGCGGCCTTGCTCCAGTTTCTGCTGGCTGAGGAGCGCGATGCCAAGGTTCAGGCGAGCGACGGCGAATTTCGGATCGAGAGCGAGAGCTTTCTCAAAATATTTTTGCGCCTCCGCGCCTTTTTGCTGGTTGAGGAAAGCGACGCCAAGAGTGTTGAGCCGCAGAGCTTCCGCGGAAGTGGTGGGGCGAGAGGCGGGCGTAGATTGGGTGACGTTCGAATGCAACGCCGAGAAGCAACCGAGACCGGCGACGAGGAGCATGCCGGAAAGCACGAGCAGAAAAGCACGGGAAGCAGAAATTTTGAGAGGCATCAACGGAAATTCTTTCTGGATGCGCGACAAAGGCTGGCGAAATGCTGACCCAGCGCACCATTGATTGTCTTGGCTACAAAGCGAGTCGTCAACCGTTTTTATAGCGGGAATTTGAAGGCTGGCGTGCTCGGATGGAAGAGGGATGTGGCGCTGCGGAATTCGCATTGACGGCGATTGTTGCTCCCGGTACCTTCCTCGCATGACCCATGAGAGACCTTAACGAATTTTCGATTGCGGAAGTGTTGAAGGGCTACTCCAAGAAAGAATTGTCACCGGTGGAAGTGGTGACCGCGCATTTGAAACGCGCGCGCGAATTGCAACCGAAACTGAACGTGTTTGTGCACCTGGATGAGGAGTCGGCAATCGCGAAGGCGCGCGCCGCCGAGGTGGCGATCCAGCGAGGAGAGGCGCTGCTGCCACTGCAGGGGATTCCGCTGACGGTCAAGTCGAGCATGGACGTGGCGGGCTGGCGGTGTCCTGCGGGATCGCTTTTGCGGAAAGATTATGTGCCGGTGAAAGACGCGATCGCGGTGGCGAGGCTGGAGACCGCAGGGGCGATTCTGCTGGGGAACACGAACACGCCGGAATTTCTGATGGCGTACGAAACGAATAATCGGGTCAATGGGCAAACGTCAAATCCATGGAACCTGGAGTATTCGTCGGGAGGTTCGAGCGGCGGGGAGGCGGCAGCGATTGCGAGTGGATGCTCGATGGGCGGAGTGGGAAGCGACGGAGGCGGATCGATTCGCTTGCCCGCGCACTTCTGCGGAATTTGCGGACTGAAGCCAACGCCGGGGCGGATCGCGGCGACAGGGCATTATCCACCGGGAGCAGGTGCGTTTGGATGGATTGGCGGGGTGGGGCCAATGGCGCGGACTGCGGCGGACGTGCGGGCGCTGTTCGCGGTGATGGCAGGAGCGGATCCGGGCGATGCGCTGAGTGCGCCGGTGCCGTTTCGCGAGATTGTGCCGCTGGAGTTGCGGGGGTTGCGCGTGGGGATCTTGGAAAGTGCGGCGCTTGGCACGGCGACGCCGGAAACGCTGGCGGCCGTAGAGCGCGCGGGAAAACTCCTGGAGGAGCAGGGATTCCACGTGGAGCGCTTCGCTTTGCAGAAATTGGATCGGGCGCTGGAGCTATGGTGGTTCTTCTTCGGGCCGGTGATTGGAAAACTGTTGATACAAGCGACGAAGGGGCAGGAGGAATTGCTGAGCCCGATGCTGCGGGAATATCTGGGAGTTGTCGCCAAAGAGCCTGCGGTGACGCTGGAGTCGTTTATGGAATCGTGCACCGAGCGGGATCTGGTGCGCGAAAATATTCTGCGGCAGATGGGCGGAGTGGGGCTTTTGCTTTCGCCGGTGTCGTCGGGGCCTGCATTCCGGCATGGCGCGGGAAATTATCAGGCAGGAAACGCGCATGATTACCGCGACACGATGCGGTTTTGCCAGTGGATGAACCTGACGGGTTTTCCGGGCATGTCGGTGCCGATGGGGCAGTCGGCGGAGGGATTGCCAATCAATGTGCAGTTGATTGGGCGGCCGTACGAGGAGGAGATTCTGGTGAGTGTGGCGGAGAGGTTGGAGGAGGGGCGCGGGGTGTGGAAAGGACCACGAAATTAAGTTTTCAGTTCTCAGTTTTCAGTAATCAGTAAGGCGTAGTGCCAGAAGCAGATTTCTCGCTTCGCTCGAAATGACAAATTGCCCTGGCACGATTCAGTGGGAAACCGATTTTGGGGAGACCGATCCTTGGGAGATAGATTGGGGTTGCGAGACCGCGTCGTTCGGTTGGGACACCGATTCATTCAATTTGGAGACTGATTCGTTCAGTTGGGAGACGACTGCTTTAGCTCGGGGTTGGGTAGATAGCGTTCTTCTAGTTCTTCGCGATCCTTGTTTACCTGAAGATCCATGAGTTTTTTGGCGGTGGTGAACTCGAGTTTGGCTTCGTCCTTTTTGCCGAGATGCTGCAGGATCTGGGCGCGGAGGAAATGAACTTTACCGCTGTCGGGAGCAAGCTTCACGGCAGCGTCGATTTCGTTCAGGGCTTGGTCGAACCTCTGCTGCTCTTGATAAAGCTTGGCGAGATTGAACAGCGCACTGACCTGGCGAGGGTCGCGTTTGAGGGCTTGGAGAAATTCCCGCTCGGCGTCGGCTTCTTTTTGGCTGCGAAGGTAGAGGTTGCCGAGTTGGACATAATTGTCGGCGAGATCCGGCTCGATGGCAATGTCCTGGCGAAATTCCTGTTCACTTTTATCAAGTTGGCCGAGTTCGAGATAGACCAAGCCAAGATTGAAATGCAGGAAAGGGAGAGTAGGGTTGACGGCGAGAGCTTTCTGGAGCTGGAAGAGCGCGGTGTCGTATTCCTGATGCTGTAGATAAGACTTGCCGAGAATGAGGTGGAGTTCGGGAGAATCGCCACCAACGGCGACGAGCTGCTTCATGGCTTTGTCGTCGAGAGTTTTGTCTCCAGCACGGTTCGCGGCCATGTCGAGGACGTAGAGGTACATGACGTCGGACGACAGTTGCGGCCAAAGAGAATCGAGGGTGTTGGCCGCGGCGGCGTAGTCCAAGGTGAAGACCTGGCAGAGTCCGAGAAGATAGTGAGCTTGCGTGGAGTTGGGATCATCGCGCACGACGGATTCGAGGTAAGGGATGGCCTCGCGGTAGTTCTGCCGACGGAATTCCACAAGAGCAATATTCAAACGAATACCCGGGGTCTTCGGGGAGAGCCTCTCCGCTTTCTTCAAATTTCTGAGGGCCGCGTCCCAGTCCTTGCGGCGCATGGAGACAACGCCGAGGTTGGCATAGGCAGCGCCGGCGTTGGGATCAGCGGCGAGAACCTGACGGAAAGCTTTTTCAGCGGCGTCGAGATCTCCAGACTGCAGGGCGGTCTGGCCCTTCTGAAACGAGGCCTGAGGATCGGCAACACTTGTGGATTGTTTGGTTTGAGAAGCGGAAAGAGACGCGGGCAATAATGGACCAAAAGGACACAAAAGGAGTGAAGCAACGATGAGGATGATGAGAGAACGGAAGTCAGGCGGCTGAGACATGCAGAGCTAGTTTGCGACAGTGAGGGAGCAAGGTTCAAGCGAGAGTGAAGGAACATCGGCAAGCGGCGAGTAGCGAGTTCAATACGTAGCTGGCGCGAGCGGGCTTTCTATTTAGGACTTGACAGCGTAGCAGCAATCCGCTATTAATCCGATTTAATAAGTGCTTTTCGGGGTGGTCAAGATCCCGTCGAGGACCGAGGGATTTCAGGCGAGTGGCCGCGGGTTGGCGACCAAAGGCAGATTGTCGCCGCGTCTGTATTTCCTCCTTCATGTCCGTGAAAGCCTAGCCAAAAATTTGTGTCTGGAGGTCTCACCGTGGAGAGACATCGCAATTCCTTAAATACAATTTTGACGGGGAGGTTGGGAAACTGGCTGGGGGTACTTGCATTTCTGCTATTGATTCCATTTCACGCGTCAGCGCAAGACATCAGCGTGATCAGCGGAACGGTAATGGATAAATCGGGCGCAGCAGTTGTAGGCGCGACAGTGGTGGTGACGAACGCGTCTGGCAATCTGACGCGGACCACGAAGACGAATGAAAACGGGGCTTATGTGGTCCCAGCGCTGCCGTCAGGCAGCTACGATGTGACGGTGACTGCCCAAGGATTCCAGAAATTCCAGGCGAAAGGCGTGGTGCTGGATGTGGCGCAGAAGTCGCGCGTGGACATAACGCTCACGGTCGGAGCAGTGACGGAAGAAGTAATTGTTACCGGCGAGAGCGTGGCGCAAGTAGACACGCAGTCGGCGGAAATCGGAAGCACTATCACGGGGAAGCAGGTGCAGCAGCTGGAGCTGAACGGGCGGAACTTTACGCAACTTGTGACGTTGGCGCCCGGGGTGGTGAACCAGACGGGTCAGGATGAAGGTCTTGTGGGCGTAGCAGGAAACGTGGCGTACAGCATCAATGGAGGCCGCACGGAATACAACAACTGGGAGATCGACGGCGGCGACAACATGGACAATGGGTCCAACTCCACATTGAATGTGTATCCCAATCTGGAGGCGATTTCGGAGTTTAAGGTGCTAACTTCGACATACGGGGCGCAGTATGGCAAGAACGGCTCCGGCTCGGTGGAAGTGGAGACGAAGTCAGGAACCACGCAGTTTCATGGAAGTGCGTTTGAGTATGTGCGCAACCAGATATTCAACGCAAATTCCTGGGAAAACAACGGGCAAGGAGTGGCGCGACCGGATTACAAGAAGAATGATTTTGGATACACCTTTGGCGGGCCCATCTTTATTCCCCATCACTACAATACGGATAAGAAGAAGACGTTCTTCTTCTGGTCGCAAGAGTGGCGCCGAGAAATCGTTCCCGGCAGCACCATCAGCCAAAACGTGCCGTCGGACGCGGAGCGCAGCGGTAACTTCAACGACGTATGCCCGGCGTATACGGGAGCGACATTCGATGCAACTGCATTTCCAGACTGCCCGTACCAACCTGGAGCCCCTGGCACGCCGTTCGTGAACAACACTTTGCCTGCGACGACCTCGACAACGGTTCCTGCACTCTTGTCGATGATTCCCAAGGCGAATAACACGCTGGGTACATATGGCCCAGGGCAAGCCGCTGGCAGTCCGTTACCGGCTTACATAGCCAACCCGAGCTATCCGACGAATTGGCGCGAAGAACTGATCCGCGTAGACCAAAATTTTTCAGAGAACGAGCGGCTGACGGTGCGATACATCCACGATTCGTGGTCGACCATCAATCAAGGCCCACTCTGGGGCGAGTACGACAATACGTTTGACAATACCAACACCAACTTTGTTGGACCGACAACCAGTTTTGTCGTTCGACTGACTTCGACAATCAAACCGAACCTACTGAACGAATTTGTCGCTAGCTACACGGCCGACCACATCATCCTGTCGAACATCACCAACGTGGCCCTGCCTTCCGGGGGTATCGATCTGGTGCCGTTGTTCCCAACACAATTCACTCAAGCGAATAAGATTCCGGCGATTTCTGTCGGCAACACGAATGGCACGGCCTACGGCACGGGCGGTTTTGCTGTGGACACAGGCTACTTTCCCTGGAAGAACGCTAACCCCACCTACACGTACCGGGACATCATGACGTACATCCATGGCAACCACACAATGTTCTTTGGCGGCTATGTGGCGTTTGCGCAGAAAAACCAGCAATCCTCTGCGGATATTCAGGGCCAACTGGTTTTTGACATAAATAACCCGAATACGACAGGGAATCCCTTTGCGGATCTTCAAACTGGTCAGGTGAGTTCTTATGCGCAAACCAGCGCACAGCCATACTTCTATGACCGCTACAAGATCTTTGAGCCCTTTTTTCAGGATGATTGGCGAGTGACGAGAAAGCTTACATTGAACATGGGCCTGCGCTGGAGCTTCTTCGGCCGATACCAGGAGAAGCAGTTCAAGGAGTTCAATTTCTCCAATACCAACTACGTTCCTCTGAGTGGCCCGGCACTCTATCCCTACAATGACCCGAACGCCCAGCTTCTGCTTCCCACGACCAATCCCTTTAACGGGTTCATCCAGTGCGGCGCAATTAATCAAAGCTATCCGGGGATTTCCATGGGGCCTACGGGATGCATGAAAAACAAGTACATGAACCCTGGGCCACGCATCGGATTCGCTTATGATCCCTTTGGCGACGGAAAGTGGGCGATTCGAGGCGGCTATGGAATTTTCTTCGAGCATATGAACGGAAATGAAGCCAACGCTGAAGCCCTTCAAGGGAATCCGTCGCCACTGGTTCAAAACGGAAGCGTAGGCAGTCAAATTGGATATCCTAACGTCGGACTAGGCGCCCAAGGAGCCCCGAGCCCATTCAGCGCCACTTCCATTCCTGGCCAGGTGCAATGGCCGTATATGCAGCAGTGGAACCTCAACGTGCAGCATGAGTTGCCGTCGCACATCGTGGCGACTCTCGCATACGTGGGAAGCAAGGGCACACATCTGACACGACAATACGATCTGAACCAGTTGCAGCCCGTACCGGCAAGCCAAAATCCGTATCTGGCGTCGGGCGCTCCCATTACGGGTAATGACTGCCAACCGGACAGCGCAAATTTCGTTTTGGATCCGACCACCGGCCTTCCCACAGGAGCTACCACTGCGAGCGGCGCATTTGTGACCGGGCAACCAGCGGTGAATCTCTTTGTTGCGTGCGGGAATCCTGCGGCGGGCTACTACCGCCCGTATGCCGGGTTCGGCAGCATCACCCGTCTAGAGAACACGGCGAATTCCAACTACAACGCGCTGCAAGCCACGGCGCGCCGTACGATAGGGGATTTGACATTTAGCGCCAGCTATACGTGGAGCCACTCGATCGACGATTCGTCCGATCGCTACGACGGAGGGTTCGTGAATTCGTACAACTCGGCAATCAACCGGGCGAGCTCGAATTTCGACATCCGCCAGGCCTTTTCGCTGAGCTACGTCTACGCATTTCCCTTCTACAAGCATGATACCGGGTGGAAACACACGCTGATGGGCGGCTGGCAGTGGTCCGGCATAACCGTGGCAATGACAGGTGCACCGTTCAGCGTCGCGAATGGAACGCAGTATGCAGACAGCGCGGGTGTGGCGAACGGCGTGGGCATTCCATCCTATCCTGATGTCGTCGGAAATCCCAATGTGGTCCCCGCGGACGTAAAGCAGGCGTTCGGAGCCGCGGGATTGTTTGGAAAGCTTAATTACAACCCGACAGCGTTTGCCGAACCCGTCGGCCTGACCTTTGGCGATGCGGCCCGCAACATGCTAAGACAGCCCGGGCGGTTAAATTTCGACATGGGACTCTTCAAACGCTTCGAGTTCAAGGAGCGTTACGCATTCGAGTTCCGTTGGGAAACCTTCAACACGTTCAACCACACGCAACTGGATTCCTTCAGCGGCACAAACCCTGGAGGATCTGGCGGTGCAGGTGGTTCCGTCTCTATGGGGTGCAATCCAGGCGCGGCCCTGTCTTCGGGTAGTGACCCGACCTGCGGCGGCTTCCTGGTGCTGAACGGCTCACACTTGCCGCGAATCATGCAGTTTGGCTTGCGGTTCCAATTCTAGTTTGCCGCCCAGGAGTGAGGAGGCAGCAGGCACGCATGGTGCCTCCTCGGGTCCAGTCACACCCAGGAAAAAGCCTCCCGATGTTCTCGGGAGGCTTTTTCGTTTTTCTCTTGCGGCGCCAGTTGTTTGTTGCGTATTGGCAAGAGCGTTGGTGTACAATCGCCGCATGAACCGACGAACATTTATTGAAACATCCGTTGCTACCGCAGTTCTCACTTCGCTCTCCACAAAAGCTTTCGCCGATGAACACAAGATTTCCAAGGTCGGCCTGCAGCTGTATACCGTCCGCGACGAAATGAAGAAGGACTTCGAAGGGACAATCGCCAAGGTGGCCGCCATCGGCTACAAGGAAATGGAATTTGCGGGCTACTTCGGGCATTCGCCGAAGGATGTGCGCGCGATCCTGGACAAGAACGGGCTCACTTCGCCATCGAGTCACGAAAGTTACGACACTGTGGAGAAGAAGTTGCCGGAAACGCTGGAAGGCGCTCACGTGATCGGGCAAACATTTCTGGTGTGCCCATACATCGACGAAAAGATGCGGACAGCGGACGGCTACAAGCGCGTGGCGGAAACGTTTGATAAGGTGGGAGCTGCCAGCAAGAAAGCGGGAATCCAGTTCGCGTACCACAACCACTACTGGGAGTTCATACCCGATGCGCAGCTGGGCGGGAAATTTCCGTATGACTTTCTGCTGGAATCGACGGATGCGAACAACGTAAAGATGGAGATGGATTTGTGCTGGATCAGCGTGGCGGGACAGGATCCCGTGGCATATTTCAAGAAATATCCGGGGCGATTCCCGCTAGTGCACGTGAAAGACATGAAGAAATTGCCGAACGTGAAGCCGGAGCAGCTGGCCTCGGTGAATATGAAAGAAGTGGAGAAGGGGCTGACCTCGGTGGGCGACGGGATCATCGACTGGAAGCGCATTTTTGCGGCGGGCAGCATTGGAGGGATCCAGCACTACTTTGTGGAGAATGATGCGCCGAAGGAAGCGTTCTCCAACATTGCGGCGAGCTATAAATATTTGTCACAACTGACGTTCTAACGGACCGCGCCGCATGTCGTAATCCCGGAGTGACGCGGGGGCCGCCTAAAAAACAAGGAACAAAGAACCCACACAAAGGTGGCGAGTGGGTCACCCGGCCAGTTCTAGCTGGACGCTTATGTAGAAGCTAGAGCTTCGACCCCTAAAGAAAAAGCAAAAACCAAAACCCGACCAGGTCAAAGGTGCGGCGCCGTCCAGATGATGAATCGTTCTTGCAGTCTCCTCGTCTAAAAGTGTTCAAGGGAGTGTGTATGAGCCGAAATCTGCTGGTTGCCGCCCTATTTGTACTACCCGCGACCATTCTTGCAAGTGACTCACCGAGTTTTCGAGGGGATCCGGAACATCCAGGCATTTATGATACGGCGCCGGTCGCGAAATTCACGCGACTCAAATGGAAGTTTCAGACGAAGGGCATCGTGCTGTCCTCACCTGCCGTGGTGGGAGACACACTCTACGTGGGCAGCGCAGACCACAATCTTTACGCGCTTGATATCGCAACCGGGACACAGAAGTGGGCATTTAAGACCGCGAGCAGCGTGGCTTCTTCGCCGGCGGTGGCGAATGGCACGGTCTATTTTCTGAGTTACGACGGTAATTTCTATGCGGTGGATGCTGCCGATGGCAAGTTACGCTGGAAGTTTCAAACGGGAGGCGAGCGGCGATTCGCGGCCAAGCACCTGCACGGTTCACAACCTACAGCGGAGACCATGCCGGACCCCTTCGACGTGTATCTCTCCTCGCCGGTGGTGTGGCAGGGCGCAGTGTACTTTGGATGCGGCGACGGCAACGTGTATTCACTGGATGCAACCAAGGGAACCCTGAACTGGAAATTCAAGACCGGGGACGTGGTGCATGCTTCCCCAGTGATTTCCGCGGGGGTATTGTACATCGGAAGCTGGGATTCGTACTTCTACGCGATTGACGCGGCCACCGGCAAAGAAAAGTGGCGCTTCAAAACGGGAGAGGATCCCGATGTTCACAATCAGGTGGGAATTCAGTCTTCGGCGGTGGTAGCAGACGGCATAGTGTATTTCGGATGCCGGGATTCGAATTTGTATGCCCTCGATGCGGCCACGGGGCAAAAAAGGTGGGCATACAACAATAAGGGATCCTGGGTGATAGCGTCACCGCTGGTGCAGAAGGATAAGATTTACTTCGCAACTTCCGATTCAGGTATGTTCCGCGCTTTAGATGCGAAGACCGGCGCAGAGCTGTTTTCACTGAAATTTTCCGGATGGCCGACGTTCGCCTCCCCAATCATCGCGGGAGAGATGCTGTACTCGGGCTCGCACTCCGGCACACTGTTCGCCATAGACCTGAAGGAGCAGAAGACCGCGTGGGAATTTCAGACCGACGGAGCGAAGCAGAATGCCGCCACGTACACGAACGCAGATGGAACCCCCAATTATGCGGCAGCGTATGCGAGCGATTTTTACGATGACATGGTCGCGGGAATGCGCAAGATCATGACCGTAGGATCAATCTACGCCTCGCCCGTGCTGGCCAATGGAGTGCTCTATGTGGGAAGCACGGATGGCGCATTGTACGCGCTGATCTAGAAGCTCGTCGGATTCCAACGAATTTCAACATGGTTGCCCACGGACGGGACACCCTCACCCTAAGAGGGTGAGCTAAAGGATTGAGCGGCACGACCGCGGCAAGTCGATGCGTCGCGGAGAGAACTGGGAGAACAGTGGTGCGCAGCGACCCAGGGCAGGCTATGATGTCGGCACTCGCTCCAAAAAGACAAATCTGAGGTCGGCACATTGGCGAAGGAATCGTCGAAGATCTTTCCCGTAGCACTGATTGCTGGATTGCTGCTCTTCGGAGTGGGGTGCGCGCCGCTGGCAGGTGGACACGGGCAAGTTGCGTTTGCAGCGGTGCGGTGGATGGGGCTGGCAGCGCTTGCGTATGCAGGAATTCAGCGGAGTTCGCTGACATTCTGGATCTTCTTGGCGATGTTTGTGGGATGGGAGATTGGGCTGGATTGGCCGGGGTTTGCGGCGCATCTGCGGGTGTTGAGCGACATTTTTCTGCGGCTGATCAAAGTGATTGTGGCCCCGCTGATACTGGGAACGCTGGTGACGGGCATTGCGGGACACGGCGACCTGAAAAAAGTGGGACGCATCGGCCTGAAAAGCCTGATCTATTTTGAAGTGGTGACGACGATTGCGTTGTTCATTGGCGTGGGTGCGATCAACCTGACGCGTGCGGGTGAAGGGCTGTCGCTGCCGGCGGCTTCGGCAGAGCAGAGGCCCCAAAACGTGGCGCCGCTGAAGTGGGACGATTTTCTGTTGCATGTGTTTCCGGAAAACATCGTGAAGGCAGTGGGGGAGAACCAGATATTACAGGTGGCGGTGTTCGCGGTGTTGTTTGGCATCGCGCTGACGCGCGTTCCGGAGAAGTTGCGGCAACCGATGCTGAGCGTGGCGGAGTCGTTGACGCAGGCCATGTTCAAATTCACGAATATCGTGATGTATTACGCGCCGATTGGCGTGGGAGCGGCGATGGCGTACACGGTAGGGCACATGGGAATCAGCGTGCTGCTACCACTGGGGAAACTGTTGTTGACCGCGTACGGCGCCTTGCTGGTGTTCCTAATTTTTGTGTTGCTTCCTATCGTGCTGCTGGCGCGACTGCCGCTGGTGCGGTTCCTAAAGTATGTAGCCGAACCGGCCACGATTGCATTTGCTACCAGCACCTCAGAGGCAGCGCTGCCGCGCGCGATGGAGTGCATGGAGGAGTTCGGAGTGCCGCGGGAAATTGTGGCGTTCGTAATTCCGGCGGGATACAGCTTCAATCTGGATGGCTCGACGCTGTACCTGGCGATGGCGTCGATCTTCGTGGCGCAGGCTGCGGGGATTCACATGGGATGGACGGAGCAGCTGTTCATGGTGTTTGCGCTGATGTTGACGAGCAAAGGAATCGCCGGTGTGCCGCGCGCGACTCTAGTGGTGTTGATGGCCACGGCGTCTACATTCCACCTTCCGTATGAACCCATCTTCATGATCCTCGGCGTGGACACGCTAATCGACATGGCGCGCACGTCGTTGAATGTAACCGGCAACTGCCTGGCCAGTGCGGTAATCGCACGATGGGAAGGAGAGCTGCTCGAGCCGAAAGCGTCTGCGTCGCTCGAGTCTTTGTGAGATCCTCCGAGACGCAAACTGCGCGTCCCTCAGGATGACACCCTGGTAGGCAAACGACGCGGCTCCCCGGATGGCACGATGGTGGGCGTTATGCGATGCGGGAGACGAACCGCCAGGAGAAGAGCAGGGATACCACAGTCGTGACTAACGCTATCAACACCCAGGATGCAGCATGCCACAGAGGCTGAAATGGCGGGCGGGATGCTCAGCACCCGGGCAAAGCGCGCTTCCCAGGGAAACGGAATCGGTGGCGGCGCCTGAGATTGCTTGCGCACCGCATTCATCACCGAAGCGGTGAAACCGGAGGACCGGAATCGTGGGCCGCGTGCCGGGAATACAGAGTGCCGGCCTTCGCGCCGGCAGTGGGGCGTTCTTGCTTTCCGCAGGTTTCCAGGTAGCAATGTTGAATGTGAGTTTTCTGCCCAAATTCGCGCACCGATGAGACCTCAGGATTCAGGAAATGGGGGGCAGCCCGGGAACGAGGCGAGAGCCGTGTTGCCAATGTATTGGAGATCTTCGATGCCGATTTTGCTGGTGTAAAAGCCGTCGCAGGTCATCTGGCGAAGATGCGCAAAGAAAGTGACGCCTTGGGTGAGCGAGGGATCGGATACGGAGTTTTTGCGATAGGCGATGAGGTCGAGAGCTTCTTTTTGTTGCGCGGGGGTGGAATCGAGGAAGGTGGCGCCGTACTGGTCGGCGCAGAAATTGTCGAGCCACATGAGGCCGCCGCCGAATGCAAGTTGGTAGTCTTCGTTTTCGCTGGTGAGGAGATCGATGAACTCGGGTGCGCCGGCTTCAACCGCTCCGCCAGACTTATCGTCCTTGGGAATAATGGTGTCGCAGAGGAAGACGAGTGTGGCGTATTGGTGAGGGGGAAAAAATTTGGGAGTGTACTTCCCTGCCGGAGACGCCGCCTTCGCTTCGTGAACCATTTGATGGACGAGCGCCGCGGCTTCCGCGGGGATGACCTGGAGGATGGAGCCGGCGGCCGCGCCGACAGTGAGATTTCTGAGCACATCGCGCCTGGAAATTCTCGACATGTGGCTACTCCTTTTTTTGCACCAGGGGAAACGTCGAGACCTCAGCGGCTAAAGCGAGGCCAAGCACATACGGCACGACTGAAGTCGCGCCCTCCCGAGTTACAAGAACTTTTGCACAAACTCCAAAGCCCCGATCCGCCAAAGAAAACCAAGAACCCACACGCAAAAGCGGCGTGGGGGGCACCCGCGCGAAAAATCAAAGAAAGATTCCTCACTCCGCAGTCTCCGTTCGGAATGACAATTTTGGTGAATAGTAATCGTGACGGCCAAAAACAGATCCCTCGCTGCGCTCGGGATGACCGCGAATTGTACTTCTTCCATTCATAGTTAGAGGCTCCCGCTGCGGGCTTGGGCCAGCAGATACTCGGAGGCGCGCCAGGAAAGCGCCATGATGGTGAGGGTAGGATTCTTGTCGGGATTGGTAACCAGCGGGGCGCCGTCGGTGACAAAAAGATTTTTGACGTCGTGGGCCTGGCAATAGCCATTCAACACGGAGGTTTTGGGGTCGGCGCCCATGCGCGCGGTGCCGACTTCATGGATGACTTTGCCGCCGGCTTCGATGCCAAAAGGGTGAGGGCCATCGATGTCGGTCTTGGTCTGATATTCACCGCCCATAGTTTCGATGATGGATTTGAAAGTTTCCTGCATGTCCTTGGCCTGGCGGATTTCGTACTCGCTCCATTTAAAGTGGAAGCGCAGCACGGGAATGCCCCATTCATCCACGAGATCGGGATCGATTTCGCAGTAGGTATCGGGATTCGCGATCATTTCGCCGCGTCCCGCAAAGCCAATGGTAGTGCCGTAGCGCTGCCGGCAGGTGCGCTTCAGATTGAGGCCGTAGCCCTCAACATCATCACACAAATGGGCAAACATACCGGCGCTAGGCAACTCGCGACCGCCGCTAATCTCAATGTGGTAGCCGCGCGGGAAATCATTCTTGCGATCGTATTTCCACCAGGGAATGTACATGTGCATCCCGCCGACTCCATCATGATTGTGAGGCGGGATTTTGGCCATTTCAGGAACGTACCCGCCGCCGTTGCTTCCGACGGAGTCCGTGAGATTGCGGCCGACCCACCCGGAAGAATTGGCGAGACCGTCAGGGAACAATTTGGATTGGGAATTGAGAAGAAGGCGAGCGGATTCACAAGAGCTTGCCGCAACAACGACGGCGCGGGCGTGAACACGTTTTTCGGTGCGCGTAGTCTTATCGATGTAAGAAACGCCAGTGGCTTTTCCCTCGGGGCCGACAAGGATTTCACGCGCCATCGCGCCGGTAATCAGCGTGAGCTTGCCGGTCTGCATCGCGGCAGGAATGAGCACCTGGCTGGAGCTGAAATTAGAGGCGGTGACGCAACCTCGCCCGCATTGGCCGCAGTAGTGGCAGGAGGGACGGCCGTTGAGCGGCTTGGTGAGAACGGCGAGGCGCGAGGGAATGCAGGCGATATTGAGTTTGTCGCAAGCCTTCTTGATGAGGACTTCGTTGCAGCGCGGTTTGGGAGGAGGAAGGAAGACGCCGTCGGGCGCACTGGGTACATTTTCTTTGGTGCCGAAGACGCCGATATAGCTTTCAACTTTGTCGTAATAAGGTGAAATATCCTCGTAGGTGATGGGCCAGTCCTCGCCAAGACCGTCGCGTGTTTTGGACTTGAAATCGACGGGAGCGAAACGCAGAGCAATGCGGCCCCAGTGATTGGTGCGTCCACCGACGATGCGGGAGCGGAACCACTGAAAATTGGAGCCGGCAGCGGAGGTGTACGGCTCACCGGAAATTTTCCACGAGCCGTTGGGCGCAAGGAATTCGCTGAAATCAGCCGCGGCTCTTCCGCCAACGCCGACGCCGCGATGGGGAAGGTCGTAGGGCCACATGAACATCTTGAAATCCTTATCCGGATAGACCTGTGGACCGGCTTCGAGCATCACGACGCTGAGGCCGCCTTCGGTAAGAACCTTCGCAGCCATGCCACCACCGGCACCAGAGCCGATCAGGCAGACGTCGTAGGATTTGGGCGTTCGTTGAACCTGAGCCATGGAGAGCGTTCGCTACAATTCACCTTTCTTCATTTTGGAGACGGCGTAGTCGCAGGCGCGAGCGGTGAGCGCCATGTAGGTGAGCGAAGGATTCACGCAAGAGGAGGAAGTCATGCAAGCGCCGTCGGAGACAAAAAGATTGCGGACGTCGTGAGCCTGATTGTTGGCGTTGAGCACGGAGGTTTTGGGGTCGCGGCCCATGCGCGCGGTGCCCATTTCGTGGATGCCCCGGCCGGGAGGAGTGATGGATTGATAGACGGTGATTTCGCGGGCACCGGAGGTGGCAAGCATCTCCGCGGCCTGAAGAGCAATGTCGCGCGACATGGCGCGCTCGTTCTCTCCCCACTCGCAACTGATTTTAAGAGTGGGGATGCCAAAGGCATCGACTCTTTCTTTATCAATTTCGACGAAATTGCTGTGAGCGGGAAGGCATTCACCGAAGCCGCCCATGCCCATGCGCCACGGACCGGGCTTGCGCAGAGAATGCTTGAAGTCGGGACCGAAACCTGCAGAAGCCAGGCCACGAGTCCAATCTTCGCGATCGGCGCCGCCTTGATAACCGTAGCCGCGCAGAAATTCCCTTTGCTTGGTGGAGACATTGCGGAAGCGCGGGATGTAGATGCCGTTGGGGCGATTGCCGAAGGTCATCTTGTTCTCATGGCCGGGCATGATGCCTGAAGCGCCGCTGCCCATGTGGTGGTCCATGAGATTGTGGCCAAGTTCGCCGCTGCTGTTGGCGAGGCCGTTGGGAAATTCGGGAGTGGAGGAGTTGAGCAAGATCCGGGTGGACTCCAGCGTGGAAGCGCAAAGAAACACGAGACGGCCTTTGAACTCCATGATGGCCTTGGTTTGGGCGTCGATGACTCGGACACTGGAGATGCGGCGGGATTGCGAGTCGAAGGCGAGGCTGTGGACGACGCTGTAGGGGCGAATCGTGAGGCGCCCGGTCTTTTTCGCTGCAGGAAGGGTGGAATTGAGGCTGCTGAAATAGGATTGCGTGATGCAACCGCGCTGGCATTCGCCGCAGTAATGGCAAGCGGCGCGTCCTTTGTGCGTTTGCGTGAGGATGGCGCAGCGGCCAATGGTGCAGATGCGATCGCCGTAATATTTCGCGAGAGCCGCGCGGAAATCCAGTTCGACGCAGGTCATTTCCATGGGCGGCAGAAATTTGCTGTCGGGAAGTTGAGGAAGGCCCTCGGGCTGGCCGCTGACGCCGGCGAATTCTTCGACGTAATCGTACCAGGGAGCGAGATCGGCGTAACGAATGGGCCAATCGACAGCTATGTTTTCGCGAAGATTGGCTTCGAAGTCGAGGTCGCTCCAACGGTAGGTCTGGCGGCCCCAGGTGATGGATCTGCCGCCGACCTGGCGGCCGCGAATCCATGTGAAGGGCTTGCCGGGAGCGACAGTGTAGGGATTCTCCAGGTCGTTAACGAAGAATTTGTGAGAAAACTCGTCGCAGTCGTAGTCGCACTCACGCTGGACGAACTGCGTGCGCTGTCGTTCAGCGCGATCGTCCCAGCGACGATACTTCAGTTCCCAAAGGGGGACGTGCTCGACGTAATCCTGTTCAGGAATGATGGTGCGGCCGGCTTCCAGAACAAGGACGTTGAGTCCCTTTTCGGTGAGTTCTTTGGCGGCCCAGCCACCAGTGATACCGGAACCAACGATGAGCGCGTCGTAGGTGTTTGTTGCCATGTAGGCTGAGTCTACCCCTTCTTCCCTTCCGGAATATGATCGCACCCACGGAACGCACCGGGCATGATTTCGAGTTTGAGTTCCTGAGTGAAGCCGAGTTCGGAGGTGTAGTAGCCGTACAGGGTCATGTATTTGAAGACCCGGAAAAAATCGCCGTTGAGCTGGGTGTCCCGGGAGCTGGGGAACGCGCCATCGCGAATACGGTCCGACTCGTGGACCCAGTCGACTGCATCGTCGAGAGAACGGAGCAGAGTGGTCTGCTGTAAGAGGGAGGATTGGAGAAAGGTTTTGCCGAACAAGGCGCCGCTTTGCGAGTCGACATTGTCGAGACCCGTGAGGAAGTGGGTGCGCTCTTGTTCGGTGGCCCAATCCGCAAGGATGAAGTCCATGAATTCGTTGACGCGCGCGGCGGTGGCGCCAGGCGTGTCTGTAGCAGGCACAATGATCTCAGCCATGGCGATGACGGTGTCGTTCTGGTGAGGCGTGAACGTGCGCAAGGAATAGTTGGCGGCGGGATGAGCCTGGCGAAGAAAGGCCAAGAGATCCGGGGACAGTACCGGCGCCGCGGCGGCTGCAGCGAAAATGCGGAGGAGTTCACGCCGTTGCATGGGAAAACTCCGCAGCGGAAAGAATTGCAGGAAGGGACGCCACGGCAACTCCAGGAGCCACCGCGGCGCAGGTTCCCACAAACTGGCGAGGATGCATTTCAGGTCCCGAGAATTTCATTACGAATATTTTTCAGGACATAGGCGGCGCGCTCGACGCCGACGGGGCCGGGGAGAATGGGATCCTCATTTTCGATACTGAGGATGCCATCGTATCCGACGTCCATGTAGGCCTGAAGGACGGATTTCCAAGTTGAGGCGCCGTGTCCGTAGCCGACGGCGCGGAACGTATCGGAAGCGTTGACGAGGTCGTCCTTCTCGAAGGCAAAGTTAAGGATGCCGTATTTGGCGAGGTTTTCGGGATAGAGCACGGTGTCCTTCATGTGCGCGTGATAAATGATGCCCTGCTTGCCGAGGAAGTGAATCACCTCGACGGCATCGCAACCTTGCCAGAAAAGGTGGCTGAGATCGCAGTTAGCGCCAATTTCTTCGCCGACAGCCTCGCGAAGTTTGAGGAGAGTGCGGGGATTATAGACCACGAAATTAGGATGCATTTCGAAGGCCAAGCGATGGATGCCATGTTCACGAGCGTATTTCGCCGCGACTTTCCAGTACGGGATGACCTTTTCCTTCCATTGCCACTGGAGCATTTCGTTGTATTCAGGGGGCCAGCGGTAGGTGATCCAATTGGGTTGCGTGTCTTTTGGCGAACCGCCTGGGCAGCCGGAGAAGCCGACAATGACTTTAACGTCGAGTTTTTCGGCAAGGAGCACGGTCTTTTTGAAGGTTTCAGCGTCTTTTGCGGCGTGCGCTTCGTCGGGATGCACGGGATTGCCGTGGCAACTGAGGGTGGCGACGCGGATGTTCTTGTCGGAAAATTTCTTCTGCCAGGCCTTGAGCTTGGCGGGATCATTCAGAAGTTCATCGACGGGACAGTGATTCGCACCGGGATAGCCGCCGGTGCCGATTTCCATGGCTTCGAGTCCGAGCGCACTGACCTTGTCGAGCATTTCGTCGATGGAAAGATCGGCATAGACGGGGTCGAAAACACCGATGGGAAGTTTCCGTTTGGAGGAAGAAGCAGCTTGCGGAGCGGGCACAGAAGAAGGCTTTGAGGAAACTTCCGGAAAAACGCTCTCAAGGTGAGGCGCGGCAGGAACGGCGGCGGCGAGGAGCCCGGCGCTGCCCGTGGCGAGAAACCGCCTGCGGTCGAGGCGTGAGTCTGCTGAAGGAGAATCCGGCTTGCGATTACGCATCAAAAAGGCCTCCAAATAGGTGGAAAAAGCGAAGGAACGATAGTCCGGCCGCAATTATAACGCCGGAAAAGGCGGAAGACAGGCAAAAGTGGTGGGAAAATTCGACTCCGCTAAGGATGCAATGTCTCCAGTGGAGGAATGGATGTAGCAACGGTAAAGGCGCGCTCCGGAAGGATTTTCTTACTCTGGATCGCATCGACGAGCATTTCGATGGCTACCCCTGTGCTAGGAGGACAGCAGATGGTGGCTTTCAAAAGACCACTGCGAACCCAGGACTGCCCGGTTTTGGGCACACCGTCGATTCCCAGATAAGGAAGGCTAAGCCAGCGGTCGCGTTCGTACTCGGTGGATAATTCCTGAAAGGCCTTGCGCGCCCCAATGGCCATGGAATCGTTCTGAGAAACGACGACATCAACGGTGGCCTTTTGCGAAGTGCTGAGTTTGAGCCAGGAGCGGACAGCCTTTTGAGCACTTTCCTCGGTCCACTGGCCTTTCAGAACCGTCACGTGGATATTGGCGGGTTTAATTTCGTGAAAACCAAGGAAGCGTTCTTTGGCCGCAGAGGCTTCGGAAGGTCCCTGAATATACAGTACAGAACCGCCGCGAGGCATGAGCGCAAGGCACTGGCGTCCCTGGATGCGACCAACTTCAAACTGATCGGAGCTGACACCGAAAATGGGGACCTTGCTGGTCTGGCGGAGTTCGGCAATGTAATTGGCATCACGGTTGAGAACCACCCAAGCGATACCTGCGTTGAGAGCGGCGCGGGCTACCTGAGGAAGCCCAGTGCCGCCGGCGGGCTCCATGACGATGGCGGCGGGGCGATCTTCAGCAGGAACCTGAACGGCCTTCAGGATCTGGGTGCTTTGGTTGACCGCGTCGTTATCGGCAAAGATGATTTGCGCATCGAGGTCGAACTTGCGGGCGGCGCGCTCGGCATCCTGAGCCTGTTCGAGTTGATAGTCGTTATTGTTGGTGATGAGAGAAACCAGAATTTTCATTTTTGGCATAAGACCACCCCAAGGTCTTGCTCTCAGCAAAAATGTGAAAATATATATTGATAAAACGCAAAAGCCTTGCGAACTACCAATCGGCCCCTGGCCTGAACATCCCCAAAAAAACCGCGAGACAGCGCACTTGCGTTAAGACGAAAAAAGCCAATTCATTTCAACGGCTGCAAGGCCTCGATGGGAGGAACCGAAGAAGCGGACGTGACCGCGCGCTCCGGAAGAATCTTGCCGTACTGCAAGGCGTCAACGAGCATAGAGATGGCCTGGCCCGCGTTGGGAGGAATGAAAATGGTGGCGGTCAGCAAGCCGCTGCGAACCCAGGATTGCCCGGTCTTGGGAAGACCATCGCAGCCGAGAAACGGAAGGCTGAGCCAGCGGTCGCGCTCGGACTCTGCGGCCAATTCCTGAAAAGCCTTGCGCGCGCCAACGGCCATGGAGTCGTCTTGAGCGGCGACGAGATCGATGGGCGCTTTATGCGAGGTAGAAAGCTTGAGCCAGGAGCGCACAGAACGCTGCGCACTCTCTTCGGTCCACTGCCCCTTGAGCATGGTGAGGTGAATGTTCGAGTGCTTGACTTCCTGCATACCGGTGGTGCGGTCCTTGGCGGCGGAGTTTTCCGAAGGACCCTGGATATAAAGGACAGAGCCACCGCGTGGCAGGAGAGCGCAGCACTGGCGTCCCTGAATACGGCCGATTTCGACGTGATCGGAGCTTACGGAGAAAACAGGCGTCTTAGAGGATGCTCGAAGTTCGGGAATGTAATTGGCATCGCGATTCAGGACCGCCCAACCGATGCCGGAAGAAACAGCGGCGCGAGCAACTTGCGGTAAAGCAGTGCCGCCGACGGGTTCGAAGACGATGGCATTGGGGCGCTCGTCGGGTGAACCTTGAATCGCTTTAAGAATCTGGGTGCTCTGATTGATCGCGTCGTTGCCGGCATAAACGATTTGCATGTCCACGGCAAGCTTGCGAGCAGCGAGTTCGGCGGAATTAGCTTGTTCGATTTGGTAATCGTTATCGTTGGTGGTAAGCGAAACAAGAATCTTCAGCTTTGGCATTTCTTCCCCATGGGTTACCTGTTTTCTCCACTGTTTTCTCCACCATACACCCGAAGCGAACGACGGAATGGGAAACATCAACGGGAGTTTCGCCTGGGGAACGTGCAAAGTTGGTGCGGACGTTGAAAACGGCGGGATAAGCGAAAGAACTTGGTAAGCAGTGGCGCTGGCGGGAGGAATGAGCAAAGCGGCGCAGAAGGCTGGAGGGAGCTGGGTGAAAAGGCGCAAAGGCTAGCAGGACTTGGTCCTGATTAAAAGTCATTGCTTTGTAAAGGCTTACTTTGGCAGGCAGGAGGTCAAGGGGGTCCGGCGCTTGCTGATTGTATGAGGGAGGCAGCGCCTGTCGAGTCGCTGGCTGAGAGGATGAGTTTGTGCTTCGGAGAAGCCCCGCTTCTTCTCGTTTGTTTGGATCCGTAACTCATTTAAAAAAAATGGTTAGTCCTGCGACGGAGCTTGGTGACGAACTCGTCCGGGCGCGGCAGATCGGCGCCACTGCGAGAAGCAGTACGGCAAGACAGGCCTAGTTCAGAGCAGCGGAGCAAAGAAGGGCACGATGACCTGGCAACAAGAATACAAAAGAAAAGTGATGGCCCGTGTTCTTTGGCCAGGTTGAGGATTTGTTCGTGAGCGAGCAAATGCCGATCGATGCGGCGCTGATTCAGGTTAAGATCCTTCGAGCCGCACACTACGCGGCTCTCAGGATGACAGCTCGTTGTGGTGTTTGACCGATTGGGAGAAATGCAGCTCGCGACAGATCACGTTCAGTTGGTGGGCACTCCCGAGACGGGCGAGTGGGCATCATGGTAGACGACCTTGCCGCGAAGTAGCGTGAGTTCACATTTCAGGTTTTTCAAATCATCGGATGGAATGGAATAGAGATCGCGGTCCCAGACGGCGATGTCTGCATCCTTGCCCGGCTCAAGCGAGCCGACGCGGTCTTCCAGAAAAAGTTGGTGCGCGGCCCAGATGGTGTAGGACTTGAGCGCAACGTGGATGTCGACGGATTCAGCGGTGCCAAAGGGTTGCGAACCGTACACACCGTTCAGCGTTTTGCGAACGACGGAGGACCACAGACCGTAGCGCGCAGGAAATGGCGTAACGGGATAATCGGAGCCTCCAGCCCAGACGATTCCCTTCTCTACGTATGTTTTGTAAGGCATGAGGCGGGAATCGCGCTGCGCGCCAAACGTGCCGGCGTAGGTATCGCCAATCCACCACAGGAAGGGAGCTTGCGTTTCCGGATAGCCAGCGTCGAATTTTTTCTGCAGGGCGGCCATGGTGGCGATCGCGTGATCGGTGGGAATGTTGCAGTGAATGACACCATGGCGCAGGCCGTTGGTGGGTTTCTCTTTTAAGACGGTGGCATAGGTGTCGACAACCCAATCGATGGCGCGATCACCGACGGCGTGGGTGCTGACGTGGAATCCGGCGTCGTGGAAGAGTTTGACCATTTGCTGGTAGGTGGCCGGATCAAGAGCAGGGTACCCGGTATTGCCCGTGTCAATCTCCGTGGATTTCTTGTGCCAGGGTTCGTAGACCCATGCGGTGCGGCCGCCACCGCTGCCATCCATGAAAATCTTCACGCCGCCAGAGAGAAGCATGCCATCACCAAATGACTGAGGAGGTTTGGGCTGCTGTTGCAGGCGCGAGAGAGTGGCGCGCGCAGAGTCCATGGTGGTGCCGCCAAGGAAAAGTGCGAAGATGCGCACGGTAGATTTGTTTTCTTTCAGGAGTTCGCGGTAGATGTCCCAGCGTTCGGGGAGGATGCCCGGATCTTTCGCGGCGGTCATGCCTTCCTTGTTGAAGTCCGCCATCATTTTCTGGAGGCCATTGCGCTGCTGATCGTGCGAGTGAGGAGGAATCAGGTTGACGACCAGGTTCATGGCCGGATCTTCCTTGAGCACACCGGTGGGACGGCCCTGTGAATCGCGATCGATGATTCCGGCTGGAGGGTTCTTCGTGCCCGCGGTGACTTTGGCGAGGCGCAAGGCTTGGGAATTCGCGACGCCGTAATGGCCAGTGGTGTGCGCAAGCCAGACAGGATTAACGAGGGAAACTTTGTCGAGATCGGAAGCATAGATGTAGCGGAGTTCCGTGAGTTTGCTTTCGTCCCAGCCTGCGCCCTGGATCCAGACATTAGGAGGCGTGTGCGCGACTTTCTGGCGCACGAGTTCGACGGCCTCGGCAACACTCTTGATGTTGCTGAGATCGAGGTCGTAAATGGAGGTGGTTTGGTCGAAGTGGCAATGGGAGTCAATCATGCCGGGAGTGGCAGTGCGTCCGTGGAGGTCGATGATGCGGGCGTCTTTAGCGGCATGCTTGCGGACTTGGTCATTCGAACCGACGGCAACAATTTTGCCGTTCTGAATGGCGAGGGCCTGCGCGACGAAGTCCTTGGCATCTACGGTGATGATATTTCCGTTGATCAGAAGAAGATCGGCGTTGCCCTGCAAATCTGCGCTAGGAGCCTCTTGAGCGCGCAGCGCCGGAATGGCGGCAGAAGAGATGGCGAGAAACAGGAAGCCAGTAAGCAAGAAGCTGAGCGACGGCCGCTTAAGAGTGGTCATGCAGTCTCCCGGGGATGGATCGAAGAACGCTGAGATAGGCTTATATCTCCAGCGGCCACTTCGCACAAGCTTTTGTGCATCTATTCGTGTGAGGCACTGAGGGAAGCGGCGCGCGCCGAGGCAGTAGATTCCCAGGGTCTGACCCGGCCAGTGGTACAGGCTTAACCAAGAATACACAGAGAACCCTTGCTGGAAGCAGGCGGGGAAGCTATAAAGGAATGACGTAAATTTTATGAAAAAAGGCCCATGTCAGAGAGCTCTGGTGCGAAGCGTCGGGAGCTGTATCCTTGGCGCGCGAAGTTTGCTCTTGCTAAGCGTGGGCGCTCTGGCGTTCGGCTTCCCTGCCCTGACTCAGTCTCAGGAGCTCCCTATCATTCCGGAAGTGGAAGGAGGTTTGCCCGCAGCAATTGGACTATCAGCATCCGCGAGCCCTCAACTGCCTGCCCCGCGATTGCCAGGAAGCGTCAGCGGAACAATCCTTGATCGGACCGGAACCGCGGTCGTCGGAGCCCGAGTGCGACTTACGCGCGACGAGCTACCGCCAAGCCGAGAGGTAGTCACGGACGACCAGGGAAAATTCTTTTTTGCCCACATCGCTCCCGGGCCTTTCCAACTGACAATTACTTCGGAAGGCTTCGCGCCGCAAACAACTTCGGGAAATCTGAATTCGGGAGAGAACTACACTGCGCCACTGATTGAGTTGGCGCTTGCCACTAATGTCACCGAGGTGCGGGTCACGTTCACGCAGGTTGAACTGGCACAGGAACAACTCAAGGATCAAGAGAAGCAGCGTGTGCTCGGCGTGATTCCAAATTACTATGTGAGTTACGTCGCCAATGCGGCTCCGCTCAACACGCGGCAAAAGTTCCAGCTCGCGTGGAAGAGTACCGTAGATCCTTTCACCTTCGGATTTACCGCAGCGATTGCCGGAATTGAGCAGGCGCAAGACCGTTTCAGCGGCTATGGGCAAGGCGCGCAGGGTTACGGAAAGCGCTATGGCGCGACGTACGCGGACCTGGTCACGTCAACGTACATCGGAGGCGCGATCCTGCCATCGCTGCTGAAACAAGATCCGCGTTATTTCTACAAGGGAACTGGCAGCAAGAAATCGCGGGCTTTGTACGCGATCGCCAATGCCGTGATTTGTAAAGGCGACAATGGACATTGGCAACCGGCTTATTCGGCAATTCTGGGAAGCCTGGCCTCTGGCGGCATTTCCAATCTTTACTACCCCGCGAGCGATCGCGATGGAGTCGCGTTAACGTTTGAAAACGCGCTCATCGGGATTGGAGCGTCCGCGGGGGCAAACCTTCTTCAGGAATTTGTCATCCGCAAGTTCACGCCGAATCTGCCGGCTTACACTCCGGGCACACCCTGAGCCGGATCGATACGGTCGCTTAAATTCGATTGGTGAAGATTGCTGGAGCCGATGCGATTCGAATCCGCTGACTGCATGGAAACAAAGGAGTTTGCCAAATCACAAATCAAAGAAAGAAAGGCTCTGCACGAGAATTCGGAGAGACGCGCATTTTAGGCTGCTTTCTGAAGAACGAATCTGAAGAGGGTTTTGATGTTCAGTTGTGGTCATCGGCTGGATGATCAGCTCACCACTTCAGAGCCGCGATACTAACTGCCGCTTTCTGCGCGTCGGGGAGCCCGTCGATCCGGAGGAAGTGCCCAGGATCGTTGACCTCATTCTGCATACGTGCCTGTGCGGTTTTCACATACTCTTCGTAGGCTTGGGCGGTAGGCGGTTCCAGTTCCGAGCCGGATGTCCGGAAACACAAAACCAACGAGGTGAGCACAACAGAGAGCAATGATTTTTTGCGTGGGCTCATGGAATGGATCCTGTGGCGCTCAGCATCTCTAGCTGCCATATCTCCTGTCACACGCGGCGAGACGATCGCGAATCGCGTCCGTGCCAAAGTTCTGATCGAGCCGGAGAGCGAGCGTCGAGCCGTGCTTAGGGTGGTTAAACAAGACGTAGGCGGGTAGACCGTACTCCGGTTGAGCGCCTTGGATACCCACGAAATCTCCTCCTGCATGTTCCACGATGACAGCCAGAAGCCTCTTGATAGCCTCGCCCGAGTTCTCCGCGGAAATTGCCGAAATCATCGTCGCCATGGAAAGACAGTCCTCCAATACACTGGTCCACTCAGCATGAGCGATTCCAAGTTGATTTCATCTCTTGCAAAGTGCTCGTAAGCGGACATTAGGATTTGTCGATCTGAGGATAAAGGATGAAGAAAATACCGGAAAGGTAATGCAGGAAATTCTCGACGCTCCTGACAGTATTCCTAAAAGTGTTCTCGACAAAGCCGAATGCGTCGTCATTCTGCCTTCGGTCTTGAAGCTCTCCTTCGGGTTGGGTAGCAGCTACGGCCGCGGCGTGATGACGTGTCGCAGCGGCAAATCGTTTCACGGCTCCTGGAGCGCCCCAGCCATGCTGGCCCTCGAAGACGTTAGCGCAGGATTGCAGTTCGGTGGCAATTCCACAGACTTTGTTCTTCTCCTCATGAGCCGACGTTCCGCTACCAGCATTCTCAGCACTAAGGTAAAGCTTGGTGGAACCGCTACCGCCGCCGCTGGCCCAGTTGGTCGCACGACCTCGGCTGAATCCGACGTCACCATGAGTGCGGAAATACTTTCCTACTCCCGCGCCCGGGACTCTTTGCTGGGATATCTTTTGCAGGTTCGACGCTGCGCCCAGACAACGGCGCCAATAAGAAGCTCTGTGGTAAAGAGGTGACCGCGAAGGCCATTGTCATCCATAATGCCGAGCCCGTGGCAGAGTGCGCTAGGGGCCTCCACGACACACTGGAAAAAGCTTCACCGGAAAACGAAAGTAAGAATTAATCCCCCGCTTGGCGCACTTGGCTCAGGAAACAGTCAGATACAAAAACCGATTGATGTCATAACGACGCCGGCCTCGCGACGGCCCGAGTAGACTGTTTCGGTGTTCACCCTAACAGTGCTCGGACCGAAGGAGGCCGAGAGTTAATTTGCGATTGTCAGCGACACGCCATGGGCTGAAGGTACCAACTGCAGGTTTCCCGGGGTTATAATCGCGCCACTTATGCCTCTCGCTCAGGGGACAAAACTGGGGCCCTATGAAATTGATGCGCCGCTGGGCTCTGGCGGCATGGGAGAAGTCTACCGTGCAAAAGACACGCGGCTCGAGCGCACCGTCGCAATCAAGATTCTCCCCGCACATCTTTCTTCAGATCCCGTTCGCAAGCAGAGATTCGAACGCGAAGCGAAAACCATTTCGAGCCTGAATCATCCGCACATTTGCGTTTTGTATGACGTGGGCAGTCAGGACGGTGTGGACTATCTGGTGATGGAGTGTGTGGAGGGAGAGACGCTAGCGGCGCGGTTGGAGAAGGGACCTTTGCCGCTGGAGCAAGTGCTGAAATATGGAGTGCAGATTGCGGAGGCTCTGGATAAGGCACATCGGAATGCCGTGGTGCACCGGGACTTGAAGCCGGGGAACATCATGCTGACGGGCGGCGTAGCGAAGCTCTTGGATTTCGGACTCGCAAAACCGGCGGTGCCGATGGCCACGCTGGCCACTCTAACCGCGGCCGCGCCAAGGCCCTCGCCCGTGACTCAAGAGGGAACGATTGTTGGAACATTCCAATATATGTCACCGGAGCAGGTAGAAGGGAAGGAGTTGGATGGGCGAAGTGACATTTTCAGTTTAGGCGCGGTGCTATACGAGATGCTGACGGGGAAGAAGGCATTTGAAGGAAAGAGCCAGTTGAGCGTGGCGAGCTCGATTTTAGAGAAAGAGCCGGAAGCGATTCGCACCGTAAAGCCGCTAACGCCGCCCGCGCTGGAACACGCAATTGGACTGTGCCTGGCGAAGAGTCCGGAAGAGCGATGGCAAACGGCGAAGGATTTGGCACAGGAACTACGATGGGTGTCGGAAAGCGGCGGGCAGGCACGGCAGGGAGGCGCCGGTGGCGCGAGTCTTGGGAGAGACAAGTTGGCGTGGACGGTTGCGAGCATGTTGGGCCTGCTCTTGATCGCGGCGGGAATTTTCTGGCGGCCTACCGGGTCAACGGTTCACAGGAGCTTTTATTACGCGGCGCTGCCGGTGACGGCTAGAGATGTGGCGCTTGCGCCGGACGGAAGAACTGCGGCGATCGTGGGGTACTCGGAGACGGCGCGAAAGAATGTGATTTGGATTTACGAGGTGGGGAAGCAGGGTTTCAGAAGTTTGCCGGATACGGAAGGTGCCGATTACCCGTTCTGGTCGCCCGATGGGAAGTCGATTGGATTTTTCGCGGATGGAAAGATGAAGAAGTTGGAGTTGAGCAGCGGGCAAATGCGGACGATTTGTGACGCGCCGGCGGGGCGCGGAGGGACGTGGAACAAGAATGACGTGATCGTTTTCGCGCCATATGCGCGGCAAGGCGGACTTTACCGAGTGACCGCAGCAGGGGGAACACCACAGGTCGTTACGCAGACGGACCCATCGCGGCGGGAAACGAGTCACCGGTGGCCGATGTTCTTGCCAGACGGGGAACACTTTCTGTTCATGGCGGCAACTTTTTCGGGATACAAGGACGTGGACGCAGTTTTTGTGGGATCGCTCGACTCCAAGCAGACGAAATTCATCGTGCCGGCGGATGCGAACCCGGCGTACGCAGAGCCGGGCTTTTTGCTGTACTACCGAGATAAAACGCTGCTGGCGCAACCTTTCGATGCTCAGAGCCTCACATTGAAGGGTGAACCGGTAGATCTACTTTCGGAGATTCTCTATGTCCGTCAAGTGAAGAAAGTTGCGTTTGCGGTTTCGAACGATGGTTTGCTGTTGGCGCAAGGCGGTGGGCCCGGAGTGGTGGGATATTCGCAACCAAAATGGTTTGACCGAAGTGGCAAAGAAGTGGGGGTACTGGATAAGGCGGGAGTTTATGGGAATGTGGCGATCGCGCCGAATGACGTAGCAGTGGCTGCGGACAGCATTGATTTGCCGAGCCTGAACATGGATATCTGGACCTATCCCTCATGGCATGAGTCAACGAGTAGGCGGCTGACTTTCGATCCTGGCTACGATGGAGCGGCAGTGTGGAGTCCGGATGGAAGCGAGATTCTGTTTTCGTCCAACCGGCAACTGAATCTGGATTTGTACATCAAGAGGGCGGACGGAGGGCAGGAAGAACGTAACGTATTGCATGATCCGTATGACAAACTGGCAAATGATTGGTCGCGCGATGGGAAGTATATTCTGTTCCGACACGCAGACGAACTGCAGTATGTGACATTGCCGGGACTCGCAGTGAATGCCTACCTGAAAAGTTCCGGGATTCTGCGCAACGGACAATTTTCGCCGGATGGAAAATGGGTTGCTTATAACTCGAACGAAACAGGAAAGTGGGAGATCTATGTAACTTCATTTCCCGAGCCGCATGGAAAATGGCAGATCTCGACGACGGGGGGAGAACAGCCGAGGTGGCGGGGTGACGGAAAGGAGTTGTTCTATTTGTCGTCGGACGGACGAATGATGGGAGTGCCGGTGAGCACGGGAGCAAGCTTCACTTCGGGTGCAGCGGTACTGCTATTCCAGGCAAATCCGAAGGTGCCGGTTTCGTATTTGGAGATTTTTGAATATGCGGTAACGCGGGACGGGCAGCGATTCTTGATTAACGCCGAAATGAAGCCCGAGGAGCGAATTCCGATTTCAGTCGTGTTGAATTGGGATGTCGGGATGAAGAAGAAATGAGTTTGGTAGTGCAGATGGCACTCCGACCATATGAGTTACTTGGACGACTGAGAGCGGGCGTGAGAGTGAGGACGTATGTACCTTGCCTTGCCTTGCGGCTGCTCTTGCGAAAGCCGTGATCACTTCGCTGTTTTTTTGCTAACTCCCGATTAGAGTCGCGTACTCGGAAACTTGAAATCATAGGGACGCGCACGGTGTTAGTTAGTCGGGACTAGGGCGTTCCGCGCCGATTGTGTCTAGGAGCGGCAGGCAATCTGACTTCGGTTTTTCACTTTTATTTAGCGGGCGCGAGGATCGCATCCAGCCTATCTGGTGTCGTCTCGACTCTCTCCAAGTGCGGGTAGCGCATCCCGCCGTGGTAGTCGAGAGAGACCGTGACAAACTCGTCGCCATGTTTAAGCAAGAATTTAATCGGCTCCTTGCCTTTCTCGGCGGCGACGATGGCTTCGCGCAGGCCCGCGGCAGTGTATTTCTGATCGTTGACGGCTTGCAGTTGCATATCCGGCGTTATGCCGGCTTTGAAGGCCACACTGTCCCACCAAACGTAATCGAGGCTGCCATGAGAATCAGAACCGGCGTCTGCTTTTATTGAGAAGCCCAATGAGGTAGCGAAGCTCACTCCACGAGAGCTGTCTGGCTTCTTCTGCCACTCCGGTTCGTTATCGTTGTACACAAGTCGATAGCCGCCCTGCGTGAACCCGTTCTCCGGGACGTTCGGGTTGACCTCGTAAACCCGCGTGCGGAAGAATTCTGCCCAATCGTAGGTCTGCACGGTGTTCAGCGCTTTTAGAAGGTCGTCCAACGAATAGCTAATGGTGATGTAGCTCCCATTTTCGATCCCGAAAAATAACTTTGCGAAATCGTCAAGAGACTTCTGTCCGCCGCTGAGCTCGCGGATCTTCGTGTCGGCGTCGAGCCAGATAAGATCTGATTCCGGGTAGTAGTCGAACGAACGCTGCCAGTTCGGCCAAGTTTCCGGGGCGGCGAAGTGAGACGAAATAATGGGCTGGTTGGTGGTGTCTTCCAGAGAGCGCCACGTGCGTCCCGGACTGATTTCGAAGGACGCAGCGATTTGCGCAAATACATCGCGGGCCTGCTCGGGGGTACGCATTCCGGAGCGCGCTGTGAGGACGTTGCCGTAATAGTCCGTCAAGCCTTCATAAACCCACAGCAGGTCGTTGCGCATCGGCACGTTGAAGTTGGGTGTCCAAAGGTCGGCCGGCCGGCGGAACTTGCCGTTCCACGAATGGGTGTATTCGTGGGGCAGGAGAGCGCGACCGGGGACTCCAGCGGCCCAGTCCGTAAAGTAGTCGGCACGCAAGCCGTTCTCACTCGATTGGTGGTGCTCCAAGCCCTTGCCACCGACCGTGTCGCTGACCGAAAAGAGAAGATCATAGTGATCATAGTGATGCGAATTGAAAAGCTTCTGCGCCTCGATGACAAGGTTCTTATGGTATTGCAGTTCTTCCGCAGTGATCTCGAGATCGGCAGGTTTGTCGGCGAAGACATCGAGGTACACCGGGTTGTCCGGCCCGGTCGACAGGTCTAAACGCTTGAAGTTGACGCCGGCATAAAGCGGAGAGTCGACCAATGTATTCAGCGACGTTTCCTTGAACCGAACCAGGTTGCCGTCCTGCGATTTCACGTCCAGCGCGCAGGCGAATTTCCATGACTCTGGCAAACGAAGTGCAGGTTCGAATTTGATATCCCGTGAGAAGTATCCCGCCGGATAGAGAAGCACGCTGTTCCAGGTGACGTCGGCGAACTTCGAGGATATGCGGCCTCGTTTGGGATCCATAGGAGCCAGGAACTGGAAGTCTATCTCCAGCGCCGTTGCATCCTGTGGCACCTCGATATGGAATGCGTACATGTTCACGCGGTCACGCAGCCAATGGATGCGTTTTCCATTCGCAGTGATGACCAGGCCGGCGAATTCGCCTACTGGATTGGAAGGCGAATGCGTCCCGGGTAGCCATTCGGGGTAGAGCAGCGTAATGTCGGGGCCTTTTACCGGAATCGTCTCATGCACATTCAGCACGCGATCCGTGACGTTGCTGACATCGACGAACAGCGAAATCGTGCCGGGATAAGGCGCGTCCGTCGGAGCAGCAATGAGCGGAGGCAGCGGTACGGGCGATGGCCCCGGTGAATTTTGTGCACGCACGGTTGTGGTCAGGGCAATGCATAAAATCGCGAAAACCGCTGTAGCGCCTCTACGATGGAAAAATGAATGTGGCATGCAATTCCTCCGATACCAATGAACCATCGACTTGGGGACACTAAGAGATGATTAAAAGCGCGGGTGAAATCCTACGTCGTGAGAAACGGTCAAGTCAATGAATGCTGAGGAGTTGGTACGTCTTTATAGGAGAGTTGGCGCGGTAATCCCGTTGATCAGATTTAAGTGGTATACGGACCGCAAAGAAGGACGAAGAACTGATTGGGCGACGGCTCAGCGAGGCGAAAGCTGATTATGGGGTGCGATATGGCGAAAATAAAAGATAAGACTAGGATTGTCCCAAGCACGGGTAACGTGTTTTCGGACCTGGGCCTCTCCAACGCAGAGGAAAAACAGACCAAAGTCCGTCTGGCAGTCGCCATCAACGAGATCATTCGAAGCCAGCAACTGTCTCAAGCGACAGCTGCTCGGCGACTGAGCGTTAATCAGCCCAAGGTCTCAGCCCTGCTGAACTATCAACTCCAAGGCTTTTCCGTTGAACCGCTCATGAAGTTTCTCACAACCTTGGATCGTGACGTGGAAATCGTAATCCACAACAAATCGCGAGGGCGAAAAGGCGGCCGCATTCTTGTTTCCGCGGCCTAGACCTGGCTGGACCAGCTATGCCACCGGGCCAGAGTAGGGTCCCGTAGTTTCTGCAGGACGGTCGTTAACGCTCGCGCAAGGGGTGCTTGCGAGCCGCCGGCAAGCTCTTCACGGATTCTTCGTATGAATCGGGAATTGTACTCAGTGGCACCGATTGCCCGCCAAGAGTCATCCTGATCAGAATACGCCCGACATTGAGATTTGGGTCTTCGGTGGAGATGAGGATTACTTTTGTCGCGTAGCCTGCGTCCCTGGCGTTCCCAAAGCAAATCGAGCGGGCTACGGCGGTCAAAAAGCCAAGAAAAGCGATCCAGGTGCTTGTCCACCGTGCCTGTGGTGGGCGAGGGGAAGACAAGAGCATGTTCCGGTGAACTGCCGCGATATTCCTTAGGGCAAGCCAAAAGAGTGTCGCTGACTGCGATGATACGCTCTTCATAATCCTTCGGCTTGAATCCGAGCTCGGGCTTGAAGCGAACAGAGATGGTTTTGTCTTTCCATTCGACATCTCTCTACTGCCGGACGGCCGCCTCGCCTATGCGGAAACCGGTCCCGATAAGAAAACGGATTAAGGCCTCCTCGATGCCGTTGGCGACCTGGAGCATGCGGTTATCACTTCTTCAAGGTAGGTTGAGTACTTTTTGTTCTTATTGCGCTTGTCGACGTCTACCGGCCACTTTCTTCCCCACCCAGTCCTCTTTCGCAACATGCTTCGCAATTCCACGGTCGTTCAGGAAAACCATCGTCTTAAGGAAGTAGTTGAACACGGTGGACTCGCCGAGAGGCCCGCCTGTTTTTGCTGATTTGCAGTTCCGCAGGAGGTACACGTAGTCGAGCATGTCGTCTCGACGAATCTCATCGAAATGCGTCTTTTTGCAGCTCAGGGCAAAGAGATTGACGGCTGTGCGGTAGCCAATGTAGGTCTTGCGTGATTTCTGTTTGCTGCGTTCGAAGTACTCCTGGCTGCTCCGATGACGGTCTTGCGCTGTGAGCTAACAGGCTTGTCAGACGATGTGCGTAACGTCACCTCGCGCGCCTCGTTCGGCATCTCTGCGTCGTCCATGTTCAGGAGGGCGGCATGCGCGGCGGCGAGGTCCTTGCCGATTTGAGCGGCCTGCGCGTACCGCCACTCCGGCGCAGGTAATACGTTGCGCCTTCGATGGGAATCGACCGATGGTTCTTGGTGAACTGCACGTTGACGAAGGGAAATTTCCCGCCGCCCGCAGCGTATAGTGCCCCATAAGCTGTTTTCCTCGCAAAGCGTGAAAGATTCACATTGGAATGCAAGAAAAAACAGCAGAGTGGGCGGGCAACAGTGAGCGGTTTTCCCGAGGTAACTTCTTTCTTCAAATGGTGGAGCCGATGGGATTGGTTTCGGCTTTTTGAAGAAAACTTAAGAAAAACCGCTAAATATCAGGATCAGCTGCCACTTACTGATTCTTGCATTGTCCCTCGGTAGCCCTTGCGAGCCCTTCGGACACCCACATAATGCCCGAAGCGGGCAACAGTTGGCAACAGTGATTTCGCGGCTTCGGCACGGTACAGCAACGGCTATACTCCGGACGTGGCCGCGCGTTGCATAACCCGGACAACTCGTCACAATTCCCGACCTCCAGATATTCTGATATACTGACGTCTGGAGAGCTTCATGGAAGCGGTGAAAGTTGGTAAGCGGGGAACCATCGTTGTTCCTGCCAAGCTGCGGAAACGATACGGCATCGAAGAAGGGACCTTGGTCACAGCTGAAGCGCGAGAGGATGGCGTGCTGATCCGACCTGCCGTTGTAGTGCCTGTAGAGAGATACACGCCCGAGCGCAAAGCCGAGTTTCTGCTCTCTACGGCCACGACGCAGAAGGACTATCAGCGTGCGCGGAGGGAAGTGAAAAGACTCGGCGTCGATCCTGACTCGATACCGCACCGTCGGCCTGGATAAATGGACCGCTTGTTTCTGGACGCCAACGTTCTTTTCTCGGCAGCCTATAGTACAAACGCCGGGCTCCTTCAGTTCTGGAAGCTCAAGAACGTGGTGTTATGTTCCTCGCGCTACGCCTTCGAAGAAGCGGCGATTAACCTGGCACAAGAGGTTCAAAAACGGAGGCTGGAAAAACTGGCCGCGGCCATCGAATTCTTCGAACCGACTTCACGTTCCCTTCCTCAGGATCTGACTTTGCCCGATAAGGATGTGCCCATCCTTCTGGCTGCGGTGGCCGCGCAGTCCACGCATCTCATTACCGGCGACGTTCGCCATTTTGGGCGATATTTCGGCAAGAGCATCGAAGGCGTGCTCGTTGCGCTGCCAGGCGACTACCTGAGGAAGAGCGGTGTCTAGATGCCCGGCAGGGATTTCGTTTGTTATTTCGTTTCGCGGCGCAGTTCGCGACCGAACCCACGCTTCAACCAGGCGCCAGAAGCGTGGGTTGTTTTGACTAATTCGCCGGCGATGAGGCGAGCCACGAGGGTGTCCCTTTCCGTCGGGTGCCCACCGGATCGTTTAGCAAGAATGAAAGAATCAGCCAGTTTGATTCGGGGGCCAGACTTGTACTTAGCAGTCCCCGGACGCAATTCCAGATCGAGGTCGCAGCATGAGCGAAGCGAGTACCTCAGCAGCTTTGGGTGATCGACGTTTGTGTTTGATACCCACCTCATCAGCTCTACAGAAGAGCGGCTGGGTTCTTCTTGGCAATCGCCAGGAGCCGTAGTGCCGTACTTTGCGGACGTCGCGAGCCCTGCTCCCAACTCTGCACGGCCTTCGGGCTGACACAGAGAAAGTGCGCGAATATGGCCTGGCTTGCGTGCAGGCTTTCTCGGATATGCCGAATCTCTTGCGGTTTGAGACGCTTAGGTGGCGCTGGAATAGTGGTGACCCGCAAATCAACCTCTTGCCCGCGCTCATACGCCAACGCGTCAGCCAGTGATCGCCGCATATCGTCGTAGATATTCACCTTGATCTTCTTTGCTTTTGCCATTTCTCCTCCTACAAGCTCTTCAATTCCGATACGATCAAGCGAAGAGTTCTTCGCTGCTCCATGTCCGAGTACCCCACAACACATCCAAGTGGAACCGGGTTGCTCGTAATCCTTACCAGAATTGACGGCAGGCCTGATGATTGCTTACTACAAGCGAACTTGTAGGTACTAATCCCCGAAAACTGGCTCCGATCGCTTCCGGATCACCGACGACTCGGTAGCAAAAGATGGCGTGTTTCCAATTTGCAAGCGGATTCGGACGAGCACCTAGTCGCGAACTCAGAGGAATCACATCATAAGTGCTCCATTCGGCGTCGCTACGGGACAGCAAAGCCGTCTTTCTGTCTCCTCATTGGTCCCAAACGCTCAAGCCTCTATTTGCTTTTGCCGCGCGGTAAATGCCGCCGCATTCTTTCGGACGAACTCCTGGACACTCAGTGGCCCTTGCCCCGTCAGTGTGCGCACGTCGTCCGACATCCGGTCGAAGCGCCCCGCGCGATGGAGATCGCCCATCGTCGCCAGGTGGTAAGCGCCTAACTTTTTTCGTTAATGCGCCGACGCGGGACTTGAGACGGCGAAACCTCGAAAATTTGCGCCTCCCGTCATGGCCATTTATGTTTTGTCCGTTCCGTTACTTGCGGGAAGACGAACTCTCATACGTAAACGGCCCACAAAATGCCGTTGATCCGATCCTGGAGTGTTGCGGCTTATGTCTACGGAGCAGACAACCGGGGAAATTAAGGCTACGCGCGAGGTGAAGACTGTCTCAATCTCAAAGGAACGGTCGTGGGCCCTGATACTGTTGATGTTTCTGATCCTGGTGGAAATCGGAGGCATGGCGATGTTGTGCTACAAGTTCGAAAATCCCACCGCGACTCTAAAGATCGAAGATCGTTGAGGAGCAGCACGTGCGAGGTGCCGAAAACGCACTAGGAGCCTTCAGTACGGGCACTTGTCTGCGGCTTCGGAAGGGCCTCCAGCGAAGCAGTTTTGCTTCTCGCGATAACCAAGGAAATGTCGTTTGCGCCTAAAATTTGTAACCCGCCCAGAGCGCCCAATAATTCAAGTTGCGCCCTGGCTCGGTCTGCTTCAAAAACTGTCCCGCGAAAAAAATCCCGTAGTCGGCTTGAAACCAAAGATGACGAGTCGCCTGCCAGCGCATCTCGACTCCAGGTCGGTCGCCCACAAATCGTGCGTTACTATTTCCAGACGACCTGATTAGCATGCCAGGGACGGAATAAACACCGTCTTGTAAGCTCTGACGCCAATAGAAGATCCAGTCTGCTGAAACGATTACACCATGTCCCCAGTCGGTTAACACCCGAGGGTGTAGGTCTCTAAAGTTGAGCGGTCCAGGACCGGTATCGGCAATCACGCCAAAGTAATTTCCGATTGGAAAGAGCGGATAAAACGTGCCCAGCGTGTTGCTTCTCGGATTGTCACCACTGGAAATATCAGCTTTGAGGCTAAATCTTGGCTTAAGCCGCCAAGTGGGAACCGTGTAACCCGTATCGCTTGCGACGGTCCACGCTTGGAGACCGGCGGACCCAAAGCTTCCGAATTGCCAAACACCTTCGTAGTCGAAATCCCATCCACGTTCCTTTTCCGCGATCGGGCGGGAAAACCTTATTCCCAAGCTTTGCCGCTGCTCAGGCGCTGTTCCTCGCTCATAGCTCGCTTGCGCACGATTAAGACCTAAATAATAGGCGTCGATAGAAACTCCTCGGGACAGCAGCCTCCATCCATACACTCCCCAAAACTCCACTTGATGATTAGGGTAGTCATCGAAGAATCCAAAGTTGTCCAAACGAGGTCGGACGGCGAGAGCGTCGACGCGCCACGACCCCACTTTATTTAGTAACCGGAATCCGATAAAGCTCAGGCGAACATTCGGGCCTTCACGCACGTCGATCAGCCGTCCGGCTCCATACTCCAACTCTTGTATGCCGACGCGTAAAGTTAGCCAGTTGTGGTCGCCTGCGGTGGCGAGATCCAAAAACGCGTTTTGGAAATCTAGCTTCTTCTCATCGATAGGGCGAGGGCCTCCTATCCTGAAAGACTCCAGGCCAGACTTGAATTGAACAAAGGTCCGAACATGCTTACCGAAGTGCGCGTCAAAACCCAACATGTAGCGTTCAAGGAAGAAGTTGTTCCAGTACGGCTGTTGACCCCAGTTGTTGTTGCCAGTCTGCTCCCAGACTTCACGAGCCTCGCCGCTAATTGTGAGAAACCAGTCGTTGCGTCCGCGACGAAGACGAATGTACTTGATGGGATCCCAAAAATCCTGCCGAAGCTTGGGGTCGGCCAGGAAGCTCCAATCCTCGTCTTCCCTAAGCAGACGATAGCTGCGGTCCGGGCTTGGGGAATCGGCAGTCGAAGCTGACTGTCCACATGCGCAGCACTACGTTGAAAAAGAGCGTCAGCGCCAATGCAGCGAAGGCTCGGATTGACTTTGGTCGCTCCACTTCGCCCTTCTATCTAGCGTTTTGCCGTTGAATGGATCTCTGCGATATATCCTCCCGGGAATTGCACAATGGCGGAGGTTCGCTGCTCGGCTGTGAAGGGAGCAACCAGTATTTCCACTCCAGCCGCCTTTGCCTTCCCTAGAGTGTCCGCCAGGTTTGACACTTCATACCCAGTCATTTCCCGCCCGTAAGGATATGGAAGATGCCCATCCGTCACGAACACCGCCAGCTTTCCGAAAGTGGATTCAATGCAAATTCGCCGATAGGTGTCGCCAGGCTTGCCAATCTCAATGCCTGGAGCGCGTGGATTGTCAGAGACGATTTTCCCGCGAGAAAAAGCGCTGAAACTCCGCGTGAGATCCTCCACGCGATCCGCCGAAACATAAACCCGATTCTCTGGGATGGTCTCCAGTGCTTTGTAAGAGGGAGCAGTTGTATGCCAATAGAGCTGCGTGTTGACGCCGCCCGGCCACTGGATGATCGCGTCTCTCCCAATAGGGTCGTTGAAGGGAGCGACGAGGACATCCGCACCGGTTGAGCGAGCTGCGCGAATAGCCGCATCCAGGTCCGTGACCAGATAGCCCGTGCGCTCCAGGCCAAACGGATATGGGATGGGCGTCTTGAAACCAAACACTGATATTGACCCAACAGGAGTCAATACCAATTGCGACATTGTGCTGCTCGGCGTCGGAGTCACCGTAAACACGCCTTGTTTCGTGGCGGTGCCGCCGAACGTAGCCAACAGGCTCGAGACGAAGCGGTCAAACTGGTCCGGCGCGACATAGACATGGGTCGTATCGTACTGCGGTCCGACCGCAACGTCCGGCGTTGCCGCAGTAGCCTGCGCGAGAACGGGGGCAGAATTTTGCCAAGTCCACAGACGGCTGCCTGCAACAAGCACAACGATCCCGAAAAACATCGCCCCAAGCGATCTACTTCTTTGCATCGCAATGTTCCTCCTGTTTTGATGGCAGGTATGGCAAAGCCCCGGCGAGCCTCCCATATGATTCGTTGACGCCCCCTCTCTCAGTCTGTGTGAGCGTGAGGCTGCGGCTGCGCCACCGGTTGCGCACTCGCCGGCAACAGAAGTTCCTGCGAGTATCTTTTTCAAATCCATTCGTCTCTCCCGGATTTGCAAATTCCCGCGACTGGGAAGTTAAGGCGCTTCCGACCGATGTGGCCGGTCGTAGCGCTCACCGACAAGGCAAACCGATGCGGCATGCGAAACGTCCAGCTTTTTCGTCTGGACCCAAATCCCAAACTGTTCGCCTATCACCATTCCCAAGAGGCCGAGCAAGGCGACGATCGGCGGCGCCGGACTCTTCACCCGGATCAGACCGTACAAAATCCCTACACCCAGACCAACTACAAAGGATATGAGCAAGACTCTCATTACATATCTCCTGCCCAAATCAGGCTGGAAATCTCCAAGAATTGGGGCCAACGTGACGAGCAGAAAGGGCGCATAGTTTGCCTCCGCGTTAGAAGTCCTGCACAGTGGGCCGGATGACGACCTCGCCGATTTCCACGTCGGCTGGTTGCTCGATGGCGTAAGCGATCGCGCGAGCGATCGAGTCGGCCGGAATAGCCATTTTGTAGAACTCGCGCAAATTCTTTCTGGTGGCTTCCTCCGAGCTGCTTTCAGGCAGCTCGGTGGCAACCGCGCCAGGAGAGATTATGGTGCAACGAATGTTGTCGGCCCTGTGCTCCAGGCGCAGACCCTCAGTCAACGCCCGCACGGCGAACTTCGTCGCGCTGTAGACGGTGCCGCCCGGCGCGAAGACTTTGAAGCCCGCGACAGAAGCGATGTTGATGATGTGGCCCAGCTTTTGCTTTTGCATGATCGGAAGCACTGCGGCCACCCCATATAAGAGGCCCTTGATGTTCACATCGATCATTCGATCCCATTCTTCGACCTTGAGCGCCGCCATAGGTGCGATGGGCATGATCCCGGAATTGTTCACGATCGCGTCGATTCGGCCGTGCCTGTCAACTGCGCCTTTGACTAGAGCCTCGACATCTTCGCGTTTTGTCACATCGGTCTTGAAACCGAGAGCGCAGCCTCCCTTAGCCGTGATGTCCCTGACGAGGGCGTCGATCCGATCTTTTCGCCTCGCTCCGAGCGCGACTTTCGCGCCATTCCCTGCGAGAAGGCGAGCCGTGCTTTCGCCAACACCGCTGCTGGCCCCTGTAATTACTACAACCTTGTCGGTGATATTTGACATTCGCATTCTCTCTTTTTCTCTTTGTTAAGAATTCGGCTGCCATTTTTCAAAAGGCGAAACAATCGCATCCCAGATGCCAGATCCCAAGATCACCCAGCACTGAAACGTGATGATTCTTGGTGCTCGATTCAGGACAAACCGCAGAGAGAGCTCTAGAATGTGACGCTCCCAGCGCTCCTTTTGAGACATTCGCGTAACCGCCGTACTCTTTGATCGGCGACCAGCTTGGGCTCACGGGCAGCGGCGGCGGCGCGAGCTTTGAGAATTCTTTAGTGGCGTACACGACCTTGCCGCCGACGATCGTCAGCACCGATTCGATTCTCTTGATCTCCTCTTCAGGAACAGAGAAATAGTCCGCCGAGAGAACCGCCAAATCCGCGAGCTGACCGAGAACGATCGATCCCTTTTTACCATCGTCCGAAGAAAACCAACTGCTCCCGACGGTGTAGAGCCGCAGCGCCTCCATGCGCTCGAAGCGGTTGTTTTCCGGGTAAAGCGCGAGTCCGCCAACGGTCTTGCCGGTGACAAGCCAGTAGAGCGACAGCCACGGGTTGTAGCTCGAAACGCGGGTGGCATCGGTGCCGGCGCCGACCGGAACGCCCAATTCCAGCATGCGGCGGATCGGCGGCGTGCGCTCGGCTTGTTTTGCGCCGTAGCGCTCGACGAAGTATTCGCCCTGAAAAGCCATGCGATTCTGCACGGCGATGCCGCCGCCGAGGGCTTTCATCCGCTCGATGTTGCGGTCCGAGATCGTTTCGCAGTGATCGAAGAACCAATGCAGGCCGTCGAACGGGATCTCGCGATTGACCTCTTCATAGACGTTCAAGGCGCGGCCGATCGTTTCGTCGTAAGTTGTGTGCAGACGGAACGGCCAGCGATTCTCAACCAAATGTCTGACGACGGCTTTGAGCTCCGTCTCCATTACGGGCGCCATATCCGGGCGCGGCTCGAGGATGTCCTCGAAGTCCGCGGCTGAGTAGACGAGCATTTCGCCCGCGCCGTTCACTCGATAGAAGTCGTCACCATCGCCGGGCTTCGTCATGTGTGTCCACTGTTGGAAGTCCGCCAACTCCTGTTTCGGTCTTCTGTGTGAACAGGTTGTAAGCCAGACGTACCGTCATCTCGCCGCGTTTGATGCAGCTCGTTGATGACCCGATAGTCGTCCGGATAGTTTTGAAAGCCGCCGCCGGCGTCAATGGCGCTGGTCACGCCGAAGCGATTGAGCTCGCGCATGAAGTGCCGCGTCGAATTCATCTGGTCTTCGTGCGAGAGCTTCGGTCCCTTTGCCAACGTGGCATAAAGAATCATCGCGTTGGGCTTGGCGATGAGCAGTCCGGTGGGATTGCCCTGCTTGTCGCGCTGGATCTCGCCGCCGATCGGCTCGGGCGTGTCCTTCGTGTAGCCGACAGCGCGTAATGCTGCGCGGTTCAAAAAAGCACGGTCGTAGAGATGCAGCACAAAGACCGGCGTGTCGGGAGCGGCTGCGTTGATCTCTTCCAGCGTTGGCATGCGCCGTTCGGCGAACTGGAACTCCGTCCAGCCGCCGACCACGCGCACCCACTGGGGCGGCGGGCGTGCGCTGCAGCCTGCTCCTTCAGCATGCGCATGGCGTCGGCAAGCGACGGCACGCCATCCCAGCGCAACTCCATATTGTAGTTGAGGCCGCCGCGGATCGGATGCATGTGCGAATCGTTGAGACCCGGGATCACCGTTCGGCCGCCGCAGATCGATTGCTTCGCGTGTTGCGGAGCCCTGCAGACGCATAATTTCTTCGTTCGTGCCAACGCGGATAATGCTGCCCATCTTGAATGGCAACGGCTTCGACAAAGGTCGAGAGGTCAACCGTCGCGATTCGGCCGTTGATCAAAATTAACTCTGGTGCAGTTATTGTTCTGCAGCCATGAGCACTCATCGCAGTCTGGCACGTTTCGAACGTTTCCCTCTCAAGAGGGATGAGGGAATGAGGCGGAACAGCTGACATCCGATCCTCGCCAAGTCACTACTTGTGCGTGGCCGCCGCTGGCACGACGTACTCGGGAAACTTGTCGGCGGCGCTCCATGCACCATCGTGTAGGCGTACTCAACGCCGATGCCGTAGGCGCCACAATGGGTCTTCACGATGTCCATCACCGCATCGTATGTATCTTTCGTCGGCCCAATCGCGCTGCCACTCGAGCATCACCGACGCGCCGTGACGGGCTTGGCGCCGGCCTGAATCACGCGCTTCATCGCGTTGTCGTGCGCAAGCTGGCTCACGTCGCCGCAGCAGTCTTCGACGACATAGATTTCGTAGCCGTCGTGAATCGCTTGTACCGTCGGCAGCGCAACGCAGGTTTCTGTCCACAGTCCGGCCAGAACAATCTTTTTCGTGCCGCTTTTTTCGATGGCGGCGACAAAGTTCTTGTCGTCCCAGGAATTCATCGACGAACGTTCGATGGGCGTCCTGATCCGGGAAGACGGCCTGGATCTGCGGCCACATGTTGCCGCTGAAGCTCTTGGTTTCCACCGTGCTGAGCACGACGGGTACGTCGAAAACCTTCGCGGCCTTCGAAAGCGCGACGTTGTTGTTGATGATCGTTTGGCGGTCGAAATTGCTGCTCCAAAGAGCATCTGGGGTTGCAGATCGATCATCGCCACCACGACAATTGTCCGGAGTCAACAGTCCCTTTTCGCTCAGTTTTGGACGATTGCTGTTTGATGATTGTTGAGCCATACGATTTCAAATTCCCCTTTCAATTGACTGCCTCGAAGATCTTTGTGAGCGAAAGCAACTGTGTGCCCAACGCCGAAGATTCGCGTGAGAATCGGCAATCTGCCTTTGCCTTCAATAGAAAGGGACACGCGCGGCTCTAGGTCTAGATTGGTCTATATCTGTTGCGGTTATTAAACGTCAGGAATTTAACGATAAACGTCGAGGCCTTGACTCGTTGCGAGCGCGCGCTGCCTGACGATGCCGCGTGACCTTACGAACGCTAGGTCGGTCCAACTGCTAATACTCTGGAGCAAAGGCGAAGACCTCAGAAGGTCGGCAGTGCAAAGCCTCAAATCGTGGAGACTTCAATCGTTAGTCGGTGGAAGAGGCGTGGCCGACGGCCTTCTGTTTGAAACGACCGGATCGTTGTTCCGCGTGCATTTGTGCCGGGGGTGTATTATGACGACCATGGCCTCAGCAGGACAGCAATCCGACTCGTTGAATATTCAGCTTCTAGTCGACTCGATTCCCGCACTCATTCACACAGCCAGGCCCAATGGGTACCTCGATTACTTCAACAAACGCTGGCTGGAATACCTGGGCGTCACTTTGGTCAAGGTGGCCGGGTGGAATTGGACGGTTTTCGTTCACCCTGAGGACGTTGGGGGGATTTTGACCAAGTGGCGAGACTGCCTTACGACTGGAGAAATCTTCCAGTACGAGACTCGCGTCCGCAGGACGAATGGAGAATACCGCTGGATGTTCCACCGGAAAGTGCCACTTCGCGATGCAAACGGCGACATCGTCAAGTGGTATGGATCGAGCCTGGATATTGAGGAACGCAGGACAGCGGAGGAACAGCTCCGCCGCAACACCGAGGAGCTGCGAAGAAGTGAGTTTTATCTAGCGGAAGGGCAGCGCCTTGCGCATATGGGCAGCTGGGTCTTCGAACCTGCAGACTTTTTCGATTACTTAAATAGTCGTAATCCTTTGCCCACAGGTGAGTTTGGTCCTTTACCTGAATCAGCTGAGCGGTAAGACGCATATGATTTCCGCTCGCGCGGAGGCTATTTTCCAGCACATACTGCACAGAAAGATCGCGTCCAATCTGGTCGAGGCGTACGTCCTTGTGCTTGTATCCCATGACGGACGTTCGCGCGATCACACCCAACTGCTCCGGGTCAAGCCGGCCTAACTGTGAAATCGTTTCCTCGGTCAGACCGTCTGCAAGATATTCCTGATTGGGATCGCCGGTGAGATTCGCAAACGGCAGTACGGCGAGCATGATTTTTCTCGATCGTGGCGGTGTTACGTCCCGAAAGTGTCGCCAAGACATGTAACCGACGACGACCAAAATGACCGCGGACGCACACATGACGGCAGCTTTTCGCCAAGGTTTTGGTGCTCTTGGTTCCCGCTCACTTATTTGGCCTTCGATCGTCCGACAAGAAATGATTCAGTTCGTTGCTTCAAATCGCAGGTCCATCTGCTGGAATTCGGAAACGTCGAAGTTCCTTGAGAGAGGGATGGACGTTACGGACCACGAGCTTCTCACTCGGGAACTCCGACGTCGCGAGGCCTATCTGGCAGAGGCGCAAAGGCTCAGCCATACAGGCAGTTTCGGGTGGAACATTTCCACCGGGGAGATCTTCTGGTCTGACGAAACTTTCCGTATTTTTGAATTCGCCCCTTCCTCGAAAGTTTCATTGCCAATGATCTTGGAGCGCGTTCATCCGCAGGATATGCCTTCGGTGAAAATGGCAATTGCCGCTGCTACCAGAGGAGAAGGAATTGACCTCGAGCATCAGCGTTTGAACGAAAGAGAACCGAACAAAGATGAAGCCTCAATGCACGATAGTTACTCTCAGCCAAACAGTTCCAATTGGCTCGGTCCGCTCGTCATGAAGAACGGGTTTGTACCTGGAGGCTAGACTTCTATGGCAACTGCTCCGAAGTTTCGCATTGATGTCGAATATTCACAATCTGCTGATGGATTCATCGCGGCAACCAGTCAAGCCCACGCATCGCAAAAGGGGCTAACGCTTCCCGAACCAGTGTTTCCGCAGTACCCGGAAAAGCTCGCCAATCCTGGACTTGAACGCGTATCCTATTGCGAATGGTTCGGCAATGGGGCCCGGGCTGAACCACGGGGCCACCAGAAGAGAAGACCAGCCAGCCTGGGGACTAACGTGTGCGGCACACAGGCATCATTTCACTGAACAATGGCTCGATTCGCTTCGTTGCGGGCGCTGGTGGTACGTCGCAGTCCTGTTTGCGAGCCGATCCTGGGCGGCGGAGCGTGGCACCAAGTATCTTTTGAGGCCAGCCTTATTCCGAGACCAAGGTCGATTCTCATGCACGGAACACCACGGTTGCTCGCCAAAGTTTCACGTAGCCAGAGCCTTGTGTTCTGCCTGCTCGTGATCGTGACAGCCTTCGAGGTCTTCGCTCAATCAGCCTCGACTGGGGCGTTGACCGGCACGGTTACCGATCCAAGCGGCGCAGTCGTGCAGAATGCTACGATCACCTTGCGCAACAACGGAACGGGCCAACGTTCTCACTGCCGTAACCGATCAGGACGGGTTATACCGTTTTTCCCTGCTGCCGCCTGGCGAATATGAGCTGACGGTGGAGACGGCGGGCTTTGCGCCGCTCGTCGTGCGCGAGGTGATGATCCAGATTACCGAAGTGAGGAGAATTGCCGCAAGCTTGCGGTCCAAGGCGCCAGAGAAGAAGTCGTAGTCGAAGCCTCGCTGCTGCAAACCGACAACGTCGCACTCGGAAGGGTGATTGATCGGGACGACGATTGTGACCTTGCCGCTCGTGAATCGCAACTACACGCAGATTCTCGGTCTGACGGCTGGGACCAACACGGATGTGGTGGATGCGACGCAACTGGGAGCCGGAAGCCAGGAGATTCGCGCCAACGGCGCGCGCAGCGGCGACAACAACTTCATGTTGAACGGCGTGGATGCCAACAGCTACGGCGCCAACATGACCGAGGCCACCTCTACCAGTGGCGGCGGGCTGGCGATACCCGCGCCGGACACCATCCAGGAATTCAAAGTTCAGAATTCGCTCTACGACGCTCAATATGGCCGAGGAGGCGGCGCCAACGTCATCGTCGAGACCAAGTCGGGCACGGCCCAACTCCACGGGAACGCCTACTACTTTGGCCGCAACGAAGCCTTGAACGCGAACAACTTCTTTGCCAATGCGACCGGAGTACCTAGAGGAGAATTTCGCCGCCACCAGCCTGGTGGCACGCTGGGCGGGCCCGCTGCCCTGGTCCAGGAAGCGGGCCTTTTTCTTCGTTTCCTACCAGGCCACACGGGACGTGAATGCGGCCTCACTCGCGAGCAGTGTGCGATCACTGAGTCTGCCTCCCATCCCGCGCTCCGCACGCCGGCCTCGCTGGGAGCGATCTTCGGCTGGTCAAACAGGATTGTTCGGAGGGCGTGGCGATCGCGCCGGATGGATCGAACATCAATCCAGTCGCTCTCAATTTGCTGAACGCCAGGAACCCCGATGGATCGTTTGTGATCCCGAGCCCGCAGATTGCGGGTAGTGGCGTCAACTACACGGCTGTCTTGCCAGGACGCTACGACGAAGACCAGTTCAACACCAACCTCGATCGTAAGCCTGGGCAAGGCCGATCAGTTATCGGCGAAATTCTTCTTCTCAAACTCCAATCAGAACGTGCCGTTCTCCGGCGCCACCGTGCCCGGATTCCCGGCGCTTCGTGACTTCGACAATCGGAATCTGGCCATTGCGCACACGCACATCTTCTCCCCGCAGGCCGTCAATCAATTCCGCGCCGGCTTCTCCCGCATCGCCAGTCGAAGCTCTGCTCCGGGACCGCTGACGGCTCAGTCGGTGGGGATTAGCCGTGTCAACGACGCGCAGGTGAGAAGCCTGCCGCACATCCAGGTACTGGGCGCGTTCCAGCTTGGCAACGCGGTCAACGACAAAGACCGAGATAGCGAACAACAATTTCTATCTTTCCGATACGTCTCGTTTGTCGCGAGGCAAGCACAATCTTCGTTTTGGAACTGAGATATTCCGTAATCAATTCAATGAAAGTCGCCGATATCACGGACGGATCGCTCACCTTCCTCTCCTTTCCCGATTTTCTGCTTGGTTTGCCGGCAGGGCCGGTCAGTGCAGGTGGCAATGGCACACCACTCTCCAATGTGTTCCGGCACAGCAGCTGCGCTAGCGTTCCTGCACATCGGATTGCGCTCGACCGCGGCCCATTTTTTTGCGGTCGACAATTGGAAGGTCTCGCCGGCTCTCACCATCAATGCTAGGGTTTCGCCTCGAGGTCAACGGCCAGCAGAGCGAAGCCCATGGGCGGCATCAGCAACTTCTACCCGGAGTTCTATGTTCCGCCACCGCCGGGTGGATTTACAAACCCCGCGACATCCGGATTCGTGCTTGCCGGACAATTACGAAGGGCCTGCGCCGGAAGGGTTTCCGCGCAAGAATTCGACGCTTCTCAATGACCCGGTTCAACTGCATCCCGAGCCGCGCATCGGCTTTGGCTTGGCGGCCCTTCTCATCGCGCGATATCGTCATCAGAAGTGGCTATGGCATCGTACGCGAACCGCATCAACTTCTCTTGGAGCCGGCACGACCTCTGGCTTTCAATCCGCCCTTCCAGGTCACGAAGAACTTGATCGGCGCCGCCAATGCCGCATCCAGCCTCCAACATCCCGTTTCCCATACTGCCGCTGCGCCTCGTCGTTCCCGAACTTCGTCGGTGCGATGCTGCCAGGTCCGCCATACACCGGGGATCGTACCCCTCAACTCGCAGCGATCATCGATCCAGATTTCAAGGACGCGACCATTCAGCACTATGGCCTGGAGATTCAGTATCAGCGCGAGAGCTATCCTGTTCTCGCTCGCCTACGCAGGTGCCAAAGGCACTCACCTTGCCGTATCACGGAGCAACAATCAGCCCGCCCTGGCCAGTCCCGCGAATCCTGTCAATGGGTTGACCACCAACTCGGTCGCGAATGCCGCCGAGCGAGTTCCTTTTCTCGGCGCTGGCCCCGATTGTGTTTCGCGTCGAGAGCAGCGGAACCTCCAACTACGACTCTCTGCAAGCAACGATCAACAAGCGATTGAGCCATGGCCTTCAGTTCCTGGCGGCATATACCCTCTCAAAATCGATTGACACGGCAGGCGACAGTCTCGGTTCTGCTGCTTTTGGCTTTATCGGCGCCCCGATCGTTGGCGAGCAGGTATTCAATGATCAGAACAATCTAGCTGCTCAGCGAGGTCCGTCGGATTTCGATCGCAGGCACAGGTTCGTGCTCAGCTACACGTGGCAACTGCCGCAGCCGGTGAACCGCAACCGATCTCTCGCAAATTAGCGAAGGGTGGGCCTTCTCCGGAGTCGTGACGCTCCAATCCGGACTCCCTTTCAGTATTCTTGACAGTGCCGCAGGCACGCTCTTCGGGCCGGCAACTACTTCACCACAGGGAGTCTGGCGCCGGGGGCGACGCTGGAGGATGCGGTTCGGAGCGGTAGCGTGAGCAGCCGCGTCAATCAGTTCTTCAACACCAGCGTGTTTGTTCCCGCGCCATTCATTCCGGATGGAGGTTTGATCGATGGGAAGTTTCCAGTTACTGGTGGCGGGACGATCTTTGGAAATTTAGGAAGGAATATCCTCAGAGGGCCGGGCCAGCGCAACGTCGACATGGCGCTCATCAAGCGCACAAAACTCGGTGAGAAGGCCAGTATCGTGTTCCGCTGGGAGGTCTTCAACGTCTTCAATTGGGCCGAATTTTGCCAATCCCGCGAGCGATGTCTCGAGTCCGAGCACGTTCGGAAAGATCAGCGCGATGAGCGTGAATCCTCGCATCATGCAATTCGGGTTGAAGCTGGAGTTTTGATGGTGTGCTGGAGCTTCACGGTGGTTCCGCGAGGCGCCCATCCTCGGTCGAGACAGGGACACTAACGCCTGCTATGCCAACGACGACCAACTGCAGGCGGTAACGCATATCAGGCGGTAACGCATATAATGACGCATCGATCTGAGTACTTTGCCGGCAAGACGGAGAGCAGCGTAGCCGTCAACGCCGAGGCCGATACGACAGCGGGAGGCTGGGCGATCGTCTGAGGGGACGGCGCTCGTTGACGCAGACGGGACGCCGTTCCCCGCTCTGAGACTACAGAGTAGCTTGCGCGCTGGCCGCCGTTCAGCCTGGAAGCTGGGTCGAACGACCGATATCGATATCGCAGATCGCTGCCCTGGAGGGGCCCAGCCTGCCAGCTGAGACCGAGCATTGGCCGCCGGCGTGATGCAAGAATATGTATGCCGCGATGCACGGTAGAGCACTCTCCACTATCTTTTGCAAATCGTCGGGGCTTAGTCCGATTGGAATCGTGGTCTGTCGACCGATGGGGCACCCTGAAATTGGGGACAATCATCGTGGAACTCTCACAATATGTCCTCGAAGCCCTCCGCAGGGATGAGGAGTTCGTCCTCTACCGGGGCACGCACTCGAACCACTCCGGTTTGCCATCAATTCTCCTGCTGGCTCCTGCGTCGATGCAGCCAGCGTTGGAGACCATAAGAAAGATCGAGCACGAATACTCGTTGAGGGATGAACTCGACTCAGCCTGGGCGGTTCGGCCCCTCGCCCTCTCCGAGCAACCTGGGCAGATGACGCTCGTGCTCGAAGATCGTGGCGGTGAGACTCTCGATCGATTGCTTCCGGGACCGATGGAGTTGACGCAGTTCCTGCGCTTCGCAGTCGGTATCGCAACCGCACTCGGCGGGTTGCACGAGAAGGGGCTGATCCACAAGAACGTGAAGCCTCCAAATGTTCTCGTTAATCCCGCGACGGGTCAGGTCCGGCTCATGGGCTTCGGGATCGCTTCGCGCCTGCCGCGCGAGCGCCAGGCGCCCGAACCTCCCGAGTTCATCGCCGGAACACTCCCTTACATGGCTCCCGAACAAACCGGGCGAATGAATCGCTCGATCGATTCCCGGAGCGATCTCTATGCTCTCGGAGTGACGCTCTACGAAATGCTGACCGGGACCCTTCCATTCACGGCTTCGGATCCGATGGAACTCGTGCACGCCCACATCGCAAGACAGCCGACACCCCCACACGAGAGGCTGAAGAGTGTTCCGCGCCCGGTTTCGGCAATCGTCATGAAGTTGCTCGCCAAGACGGCTGAGGACCGCTATCAAACAGCGGCGGGCGCCGGGAGTGATCTTCGGCGCTGCCTTCATGAATGGGAAACGCAGAATCGTATCGACGACTTCCCGCTCGGCGAACACGACACGCCAAACCGGCTGCTGATTCAAGAGAAACTATATGGGCGAGAGTCCGAAATCGACACCTTGCTCGCTGCCTTCGACCGCGTTGTAGCAGGCGCCAAGCCGGAGTTGGTTCTTGTTTCCGGGTACTCCGGTATCGGCAAGTCCTCGGTCGTCAATGAGCTTCATAAATGGCTGGTTCCGCCGCGCGGCCTTTTCGCATCGGGTAAATTCGACCAATACAAGCGCGACATCCCCTACGCCACGCTCGCCCAGGCCTTTCAGCAGTTGATCCAAGCGCTTCTGGGCAAGAGCGAAGCGGAACTATCCCGCTGGCGAGATGCGCTTCGTGAGGCTCTGGATCCCAACGGACAGCTGATAGTGGACCTCGTTCCAAACCTCGAGCTCATTATCGGCGAGCAGCCGCCGGCGCTCGAGCTCTCGCCGCAGGAGGAGCAGCGGCGCTTCCAGCTCGTGTTCCGGCGATTCATCGGCGTTTTTGCGCGGCCGGAGCACCCGCTGGCTCTCTTCCTAGACGACTTGCAATGGCTCGACGCCGCAACGCTCGATCTGCTCGAGGATGTGTTGACCCGGTCGGATCTGCAGCACCTCATGCTGATCGGCGCCTACCGGGACAACGAGGTCACTCCCACCCATCCGCTGATGCGCAAGCTCGAGGCGATCCGCAACGCGGGCGCGCCCGTACACGAGGTCAGGCTGGCGCCCCTCGCCCGTGAGTATGTGGATCAGCTGATTGCGGACGCGCTTCGCTGCGAGCCGACGCGCGCCGCGCCGCTGGGGCAGCTGGTGTACGAGAAGACCGCAGGCAACCCGTTCTTCGTCATCCAGTTCCTCTTCGCCCTCGCCGACGAGGGGCTGCTCGCGTTCGACCATCGAGTGGGTCGGTGGTCATGGGACCTCGGGCGCATCCAGGCGAAGGGGTACACGGCCAACGTCGCGGATCTGATGGTGGGGAAGCTGAGCCGCCTGCCAGCGAGGACGCAGGAGGCGCTGCAGCAACTCGCCTGCCTCGGCAACAGCGCCGACCTGACCACGCTCGCGCTCGTGCGCCGAACGTCGCGAGGAACAGGTCCGCGCGGACCTGTGGGAGGCGGTTCGCCTCGAGCTCATCGAGCGCCTGGACGGCGCCTACAGGTTCGTGCACGACCGCGTCCAAGAAGCTGCGTACTCGCTGATCTCGGAACCATTGCGCGCCGACGCGCACCTGCAAATCGGCAGATTGCTCGTGGCGCACACGCCAAGGGATAAGCGCGAGGAGGTCATCTTCGAGATCGTCAATCAGCTCAACCGCGGTGCCGCGCTGGTCACGTCGCAGGACGAACGCGAGCAATTGGCGGAGTACAACCTGATGGCAGGCAAGCGCGCCAAGGATGCTACCGCCTATGCCTCGGCTTTAACCTATTTCACTGCCGGTCGAATGCTGCTTCCGGAGGACAGTTGGGAGCGATACGGCGCACTCACCTTCGCGTTCGAGATTCACCGCGCCGAGTGCGAGTTCCTGACCGGCGCATTCGCCGCAGCCGAGGAGCGGCTGTCGGGGCTGTCCAGCCGGGTGCTGCCACTCGTCGACTTAGCCACCCTCACGAGGCTGAAGGAAGAGCTGTTCACAACGCTCGGCCGCAGCGACCGCGCTGTCGAGGCCTGTCTGGACTATCTCCGGCACATCGGCGTCCAATGGTCCTCGCACCCGGCGAAGGAAGAGGTCCAGCAAGAATACGAGCGCCTCTGGCGCCAGATCGGGAGTCGCTCGATCGAGGATCTCGTCGATCTGCCGCTGATGACGGACCCCGAGCGGCGCGCGACCATGGACGTCCTCAGCGCGGCCCTGGCGCCAGCCGTGCTGACCGACGATGATCTGCTCTTCCTCGTCGTCTGCCGGATGGCGAATCTCAGCCTGGAGCATGGCAACAGCGACGGATCGTGCTTCGCCTACGTCTGGCTCGGAGCGCTCATCGGCATTCGCTTCGGGAATTACCGGGCCGGGTTCAGCTTCGGGAAGCTCGGCCTGGACCTGGTGGAGCAGCGCGGGCTGCATCGCTTCGAGGCAAAGGTCTACAATTTGTTCGCGATCATCTCTCACTGGACGCTGCCCGTCCGTACCGGCCTCGGCCTGACGCGGCGCGCCATCGACGCGGCCAACAGAGTCGGCGACATCGCCTTCGCGGGTTTCAGCCAAAGCCGCCCTCATCGACCTGCCGCTTCGTGGCTGGGGAACCGCTCGCTGATGTGCAGCGCGAGGCCGAGGCTGGGCTCGATTTCGCGCGCCGATTCCGGTTCGGACTCGTCCTCGACATGATCAGCCCGAAGCTCAAGCTCATCCAGACCCTTCGCGGCCTCACTCCGGAGTTCGGCTCCTTCGACGATACCGAGTTCGACGAGGGCCGTTTCGAGCAACAGCTAGCCGAAGACCCGCGCTTCTCGCGAATCGCCAACCTGTACTGGCTCCGGAAGCTGCAGGCGCGCTTCTTCGCGGGTGCCTACGTTTCCGCCGTCGCGGCGGCCGCGAACGCACACCGACTTTGGCCGATGACGCCGGCAGTCCTTGAGCAGGCAGACTACGAACTTTACGCCGCGCTGACGCGGGCTGCGCTCTGCGATGCGGCATCCGGCGCGGATCGTACCCAGCACCACGAGGCATTGGCGGCCCACCATCGCCAACTCCAGGAGTGGGCCGAGAACTGCCCGGACAACTTCGCAGACCGCGCCGCGCTCGTCGGCGCCGAGATCGCTCGCTTGGAAGGGCGGGAACTGGAGGCCGAACGCCTCTACCAGCAGGCCATCGAATTAGCGCACGCGAACGGCTTCATCCAGAACGAAGGACTGGCGTACGAATTAGCCGCGCGGTTCTATGCGGCACGTGGCTTCGAGGCGTTCGCGGATGCTCTACGTCCGAAATGCCCGCCACTGCTACCTGCAATGGGGAGCCGACGGAAAGGTGCGGCAGCTCGACCAGCAATATCCGCAGCTCAGGCAGGAAAAGCCGGGTACTAGCTCCAGCAGCATGATCTCGGTACCTGTCGAACACCTCGATCTAGCAACAGTGATCAAAGTCTTGCAAGCAGTCTCGGGCGAGATGGTTTTGGAAAAATTGATCGACAGGCTCATGCGCACCGCCATCGAGCACGCAGGCGCCGAGCGAGGTCTCCTGATTGTTCCGCGAGGTGACGAGCTGCAGATGCAGGCGGAGGCGACCACTACTGGAGAGGATGTAACCGTGCAGCTGGGAGACGGCGGCCACGCTTCAGCCGTACTGCCGGAGTCGCTCGTTCGGTATGTCATGCGCACTCAAGAGATCGTGCTTCTCGATGACGCATCATCTCGGAATCCGTTTTCTGCCGATCCCTACATCGTTCAGCATCACGCCCGTTCCATTCTCTGTTTAGCATTGATTAGCCAGGGCAAACTCATCGGTATTCTCTACCTTGAAAACAATCTGACGCCACACGTTTTCACTCCTGACCGCGTCACAGTGTTGAAGGTGCTTGCGTCGCAAGCCGCAATCTCGCTCGAGAATGCGCGGCTTTATTGCGACGTTGAAAATCGCGAAGCTCAACTTAGGCTAATTACTGACACCACTCCAGCGATGATATGCAGCTGCCTGCCCGACGGCTCTGTCGATTTCTTCAATCGGCGATGGTTGGAATACCTGGATCTCCCGTTAGAAGAGATCAGCGGTTGGAGTTGGACCAGCGTAATTCACCCCGAAGACCTCGAAGACCTCGTGAACAAATGGCGCTCGTCGGCTACCGGAGAACCGCTCGAGGTTGAAGCCCGATCTCGACGGGGTGATGGGGAATATCGCCGGGTGCTGCACCGCATGGTGCCCCTGCGCGACGAGCACGGAAAAATCGTTAAGTGGTATGTATCAAGTATCGACATCGAAGACCGCAAACGAGCTGAAGAAAGACTGCAACAGGAAAACGTCGCTCTCCGTGAGGAAATCGACAAGGCATCGATGTTTGAGGAGATCGTCGGAACCTCGCCCGCTTTGCAAGCGGTACTCTCGCGCGTTTCCAAGGTCGCGCCAAGTGATTCGACGGTTCTCATAACGGGTGAGACGGGAACTGGCAAGGAGCTTGTTGCACGCGCAATCCACCGACGATCACATCGCGCCTCACGCGCATTCATCAGCGTGAACTGCGCCGCAATCCCCCGTGATCTAATTGCCTCGGAGTTGTTCGGGCATGAGAAGGGGGCGTTCACGGGAGCCATGCAGCGCCGAATCGGCCGGTTCGAGCTGGCAGAAGGCGGAACGATCTTCCTTGACGAGGTAGGTGAACTATCGGCCGACACCCAGGTTGCCCTTCTAAGGGTATTACAGGAACGGGAATTTGAGCGGGTTGGGGGAAGGCAACCTATCCACGTCGACGTTCGCATCATCGCAGCGACGAATCGTGATCTGAAGGCAGCCGTGGCCAGCGGGACTTTCCGCCAGGACCTTTATTACCGGCTAAACGTATTTCCGGTCGAGATGCCTCCTTTGCGGGAACGAAGGAAGGACATTCCCCTGCTGGTTGAATACTTTATCGATCGCTACGCGCGCAAAGCGGGTAAGAACATTAGACGTGTCAGCCAGGAAACACTCGAATTGCTTCAGTCATACGCTTGGCCTGGAAACATCCGTGAATTACAGAACGTCATCGAACGCTCTGTCATCGTGTGCGAAACAGCCAATTTTTCGGTGGATGAAAGCTGGTTGTCGCAACAACCTCGTGACACGGGAGCAGAACACATGCTTTACTTGTCGGACAAGGTGGCAGCTCAAGAAAAAGCAATAATCGAGGCAGCCTTGCGAGAATCCCAAGGACGGGTGTCCGGACCGTCGGGTGCCGCCACGAAGCTAGGGGTCGCGCGTTCCACGCTGGATTCTAAGATTCGGTCGCTCAAGATTAACAAGAATCGCTTCAGGGTTTAGCCGAGGACCTCGGAACCCTCGGTTGATTTCGGTCATGTTGTGACGGTACCGCAACGGTCAAGGACCTCAGTACGCGCCCGCGCTAAGCCATTTTATCAAGCAAGATCTTGACGGTTGTTCTGCCCGGAATCTCGGCATCCGCCGAAAACCCGGGCATCGCAGCACTGACTAAATCTCTTCCTTTCAATAAATTGTGTTTGGGTGCGCGATTGCCTCTTCCTACATGAATCTTATTGAAACCAAGCCCAGTGCCAATGAGACTCAACCTAAAAGCCTGTCCTTACGCGAGTAATGGAGAAGTTTATGCCAACAGCAGCAAAATTGGCCCAAAACGAGGAGCTTGATCCGCAAAGGCGAACTTCAACGTCGCGTCATTTTGAGGAGGAATTGCGGCAGCGAGTAGTTGGGCAGGATGAGGCCGTTCAAGCGCTCGTCGATCTTTATCAGGTGTTCTTTGCGCGTTTGAATTCTCCCGGCCCCCCAGTCGGTCGTCGGGCAGGCCAGAACGGGAGGATTCCATGTTCCTGGACACGATCGTAGGGCGCCGCGGTAGCCTGCGCCCGATTCTCAACCAGGTGGAGGCCGTGGCGGGCACGAACACAACGGTCTTGATTACCGGAGAGACCGGCACTGGCAAGGAAGTCATTGCGCGTGCGATACACGAGCTCAGTCCCCGTCGAAACCGAAATCTGGTCAAGGTGAACTGCGCGGCGATGCCTGCCGGCCTTCTCGAAAGCGAGCTCTTCGGGCACGAACGTGGCGCCTTTACCGGCGCCATCAATTCTCATGTCGGCCGCTTTGCGCTGGCGGATCGCGGCACGCTGTTCCTCGATGAAATTGGAGACATGCCGCTTGAACTTCAGCCTAAGCTTCTACGTGTGCTCCAGGAGCGTGAGTTTGAGGCCGTAGGCAGCACGCGCACAACGCGAGTCGATGTTCGCGTCGTCGCTGCGACCAATCAGGACCTGAACCAAATGGCTCGCGACCGTGAATTCCGCGAAGATTTGTACTACCGCCTGAATGTTTTTCCGATTTATCTTCCACCGCTACGCGAACGGAAAGCCGACATTCCCAAGCTTGTAACACACTTTGTTCGGCATTTTGCTGCCTCCATGGACAAAACAATCGAAACCATCCCTGAGGAAACGATGCGCGCCCTGGTTCGCCACCGCTGGCCCGGCAACATTCGAGAGTTGCAAAACTACGTCGAGCGCGGCGTCATCCTTTCCAATGGTGGCATCTTTGAACCCGGGCCGCTCGAGACCTGTGAGCCGCCGGAGCCAGAGATCGTCAATCCGACACTTGAAGAAAAGATACGCAGAGAAATTATCGCGGCGTGCCAGAGCGCGAAGTGGAGGCTCGGCGGTCCGGAAGGAGCAGCCGCCAGACTCGGCTTGAAGCGCACCACGCTCTTTCACAAGATGAGGCGCCTTGGTATCGCGCGGCCTGCACGTCGGGCGGTCAGCGCTTTCTCAGGTGAGTCAGCCTGAGCTTGCTGTGGAATTATCAAATTCGCTTCAAACATTGGGAGTGTGCATGCTCAAAATTCAGAGATCAGCGAATGGCAGCGTCGTCTTCACGCTCAGTGGCCGAATTGAAGGAGAAGATGTCAAGGAACTGCGACAACTGCTCGCCTTGGAGACCGTGGGTCAGCAGCTGGTTTTGGATTTGAGGGACGTGACACTCGTCAACGAGGCCGTGGTGAAATTTCTCGCGGGTTGCGAAGCCGATAGCATCAAACTCGAGAATTGCCCTGTCTATATCCGAGAGTGGATCGAGCGGGTAAAACGTCGAACCAGGCGTCCACGGACTCGATGAAAGGATCGTCACGTGCCGCTTCCTCGCTTAGTGCAACCAGGCGCCTTCTTGCCGCGTTTATCCCGACCAGGCTCTGCCCGGGTGCTAGCTTGTGCTTTGTGCTGCGATTGTATTCCTTTTTTTGCAGTGCATGAGCCGTGCTGTCGCTCAGAACGCGCCTGTGGCACCGGATCGCCCTTGGCACGGGCCCTGGGAACAAACAATTTCAGAGCGGCCTCAATCAAGCCCTTTTCTTTGCGCGAGCAGTCTTCGAGGGAGCTCGATTTCGTTTTTTGGCTCCGCCGGGGACGGCCGGTGTGGCAACCAGCTTTCGTCGATCTCAAAAATCTCCGTTTCGGAAAGGATCACCGAACGCTGGATCACGTTTTGCAATTCGCGTATGTTTCCAGGCCAAGGATATAAACTGAAGCAATTCGAGCATCTTCTTGCTGACACGCCTTATGTGCCTGCCCGCTTTTCGTGCGTAGTAATCGATAAAGTATTCCACAAGCAGGGGAACGTCCTCTCCTCGTTCTCGAAGAGGAGGAATCTCAATCGGGAAAACATTCAGGCGGTAAAACAGATCACCGCGGAATGACCCGGCGCGGATGGCGGCTTCCAAGTCACGGTTGGTGGCTGCGATCACCCGAACGTCAGCGCGAATTTGACGACTGCTGCCGACGCGCTCAAACTCATGCTCCTGCAAAACACGCAGGAGGGCGATCTGAGTCTCGGCTGGAAGTTCTCCGACCTCGTCGAGAAAGATCGTACCTCCACTCGCTAATTCAAACCGACCCAATCGCTGCTGAGTCGCGCCCGTGAAGGCACCTTTCTCATGGCCGAACAACTCTGAGGCAATCAGGTCACGGGGAATAGTAAACCGGACAAACATCTTTAGCTCTTCGTCCAATTCCCGGCTGACCTGCTCCTTTCGGAACAGGGATCGAAAGCCGCTGGCTATGCTTCGCAGTAGTGACATGAAATCTTACTCGTAACGCAAGGCGACCATAGGGTCCACCCGCAGCGCACCCCGCGCAGGAACGTAGCTCGCGATGAGGGCCACAGCCAGAAGAAACAAAGGAACAGAAATGAAGGCCACAGGGTCATGCGCGCTGAGACCGAAAAGCATGCTGGAAAGAACTTGCGACACCGCGGCACATCCGGCTACGCCAACGAGCCCGCCAACCAGGACCGGGCGCATGGCTTGGCGTAAGACAAGGTTCATGATTTCGCTGCCGTCAGCGCCGAGCGCCATACGGACGCCGATCTCGTGCACGCGTCGGCTCACACTGTAAGACACCACTCCATATACACCGATGGAAGCGAGCAGAAGCGCGAGGGCGCCAAGCGCTCCCGAGAGCGCAGCCACAATGCGAGAGGGCATCCGCCAGACTTCGAGGTAGTCCTCGAGTTTGGTCACGTCAGCGGGTATGTCGGCGTCGAGTGACTGCACCACATTGCGAATGGCTTCCGCGGTCGCGGGGAAGTCACCCGCATAGCGAACCAGCACGTAAGCGCGCAGATTGTCCGGTGTCCCGGCGGGAAAATAGAGATACGTCGTGTGGGCATTGCCGAGGTGCGCGACTTGTGCGTCTCTCGCGACTCCGATAACCGAATATTCCCGCCCGCTGCTTTCGCGCAACGTTTTCTCCAGTGGATCGTCGTCGGGCCAAAGGCGTCGCGCTGTGGATTCTGTAACGATTACTCCGGGCGAGTCATGCGTCTCTCCTGGCAGAAATCCGCGGCCTCGCACGATGGGAATGCCGACAACGGAGAAATATTCTGGTGAAACGTGGTTGTATTCGATTCCAATTTTCTCAACACGGCCGGAAACTGTGAACGCGTCGGCGCTGAAGTCGTGGCTCAGCGGCGCGCACTCTGCTTGCGCAACTTCGACAACGCCTGGAAGCCTCGAAATGCGCTGCTGCAAGCTCGCCATGAATGCCGTCCCTCGCCTTTCGTTGTAGCCCTGCTGCCCGAGGTTTAGAAACATCGTCGCGACGCCCTTCATCTCAAATCCGGAATCCACTGTCTGCGCGTAGTAAAGCCCGCGCAGTAGCAGTCCTGTCGCCAGCAGCAGGATGGTGCACACCGCGACCTGCGTGCCCACCAACGCGCTGCGCAAAAATCGCCCGCCCTCTTTTCCGCCGCCCCTCTGAATGCCATCTTCGTTCAACGCAGTGTTCAGGTCCTGCCGCGAACTCTGCAAAGCCGGAATCAGCCCAAATGCGATCCCCGTGAAAAACGTAAGTCCCAGCGCGTAGGCAAGCACATGGAAGTCGGGCGCAACATTCACTATGAGAGTGGAAGCCTCATGCGGCAGATGAGAGATTATAAGCCGCGTGATGCTTGTGAAGGACCAGAATGCAAGCAGCGACCCGAGCGCGCCTCCGATCAACGAAAGCAGAAAGCTCTCGGTCAACAATTGCCGCACCAAACGCCACCGGCTGGCGCCAATGGATAGCCGCAACGCGATTTCTTTCTGCCGCACGGACGCCCGCGCCAGCAAGAGATTGGCCACATTCGCGCACGCAACCAGCAGAACGAGTCCGAAAGCCGCGAGAATTACAGAAACAACGGGAGTCAGGATCTCCCGTTCCATTTGCCTGTTGAAAAATGTCGCTGTGCGGATCGCCAACGATGTAGTCCGTCCAGGATGCAGTTGGTCAACTCGCCCGGCAATGACGCCGAGGTCCGCGCGCACCTGTTCCATCGTTACGCCACGCTGCACTCGCCCCAGCAGCGCCAGCCAACTCAGATTGTCATCCGCCATGCGATCGCTCCACGGGTCCAGTACTTTTTGCATGGTTATGGGCGCCCAGAATGAGCTGGGAATCGGCTCGGTGCCCCTAAATCCCGGCGGCGCAATTCCAACCACGGTGTATACCGTGCGATTTAGGATGATTCTTTTGCCCACGAGCGACTTGTCGCTTGCGAACGTGCCTCGCCATAAATCATCGCTAATCACCACGACAGCGTTTCCACTTGGCGTTGCACAATCAGATTCGAGAAATCCACGGCCCTGTGCGGGATGTTCTCCGAGAACGTCGAAGTAGTTGCAGGTAGCTAGCGCTCCTGAGAGCTCCCTCATCTTGCCACCGCCAAGGGTTGCTTCAACAAAAGGTTCGTAGGCTAAGAGTCCCGAGAAGACGTGATTGTGGTCGCGATATTCCAGATACTCCGAGTAGGAAAACATGCTGGGCCCGTTGTGCGCGTTGCGAGTGAATCTTCCGTGAAGGAGCTGATCTATGCTGACCACCTGTTCGGCTCGAGGAATCGGAAGCAGGCGCAGCGCGGCGCCATTCAGCACTGAAAAGATTCCGACGTTGATTCCGACACCCAAAGCAATTGCCAGCACAGCGGCTGCTGTGAAGCCAGGATTCTTGCCCAGCATTCGGGCAGCGAAGCGCAAATCTTGCCACAGCGTCTCCACAAAAGATTCCCAGCCGGCAGAGCGCACAAATTCCTTCGTAACTTCGAGGTTGCCACGCTCCAGGCGCACGGCGCGAAGCGCCTCCGTACGACTCATCCCTTGCTTCATCTTTTCTTCGGCGGCCATCTCGAGGAAGCCGCGCAACTCTTCCTCCAATTCCTGTCCCTCTCGATTCGTTCGGAAGAGGGATCGGAGTCCGCTAGCTATGACTCGCAGCAATGACATGGTTACGAAGCCTCCAAGATTCTGGCGATCGCTGCCACTTGCCTGCTCCACTCTTGCGTTTCGCTGCTGAGTTTCTTTCGTCCCTGCTCGGTCAGGATGTAATACTTTGCCCGTCTGTTATTCTCAGTGGCTTTCCACTCGCTTTTGATCAATCCAGATCGTTGCAAGCGCTGGAAGGCGACGAACAGGGAGCCGGCGTTGACGCGGAATACGCCCTTGCTGATCTGTTCGATGCGGACCGCAACCCCGTATCCGTGCATTGGTTCCAGTGCCAGCGTTTTCAGAATGAGCATATCTAGAGTGCCTTGCACAAGATCACTCGATTTGTCAGCCATAAACGCGCTCCCCTTTGAGGGTCAAGTGGAGAATACGCTTCTCCTACTGAGTGTCAAGAGGAGAATCAACGTGTTAACGGGTGGTCGAATTCGGGGGCGTGACAAATAAATGGCCCGAGAGGCCGCGTTGCGGGGGTTCCCGCCTTGAGAATGGAAGTGGCAGCGGCGAAGATACGGGTCGCGCTCTGATTCGGGATTTCCTTCTCGGTCTTGAGCCAGCGCTGAATGTAGCCACGGTTGTGTGGAGCACAACATAACCACGGCAGCAGGAAGGGCATGGACGAGGTCGTTTGTGCCTATTAGGTGGAGAGTTTCGATTCCAGAAACGACGTCTAGTACGTGGTGTGGGTCAATGGGTCGTGTTTCAATCTCGGAGTAGCTGGCAATTCGCCTGGACATGCCGCAAACGGCGATGTGGGAAGGTACGGTCATGAGAGCAGCTTGTACGAGTACGCGACATTACCGGCCAATCTCTGCCCGTTCTCATGGCGTCTGGGATGATGGACGTTTTGTGGAGTGACCTGCACATGACGGACCAGAGCAGATCTTCAAAGAGCGGCGATTCTTTTTATCGACCTTTCCCGCACCTTAAACTCAAAAGATCTTAGCCGGAAGCGGAGATCCTTCCTCATGAAACAAAAATCCGACTGAAAAAGAATAACACTTCTCAGAAAAACCTCTTTTAAAAGAGAAATCAAAAATATTGGCCGGTAATAAACGACTTGCCAGGAGTTAGCCACCAGTTCTACCCAAAAGCGTCGAACCCATCTATGATTCTATTTCTTGCAGGGTTGTCAGATAGGCGCAAAGCTTCTTAATGCGCTGCCAGACAGCCAGTAGCAGATCGTCGAGACTTGGCTTGGCGAATACAACGAAAGTCACTCTCACGGGACTCTCGGGGAGAAGTCGCCGAACGAATTCGCCGAGGAAATCGCGACTAGCCGCAATTTCCTTGGTTTCCAAACTGCCGAGAACTCTCTCTAGGGTTGATTCAAAAAAGCCGGACCGATAGTGATATAAAACAGTTCCCCTGGACTAAAAACTCAGGCTGGTCAGGAGGGCCTATGCAGATTGAGATCGGGGTGAACATGGAGTTCATCCGTTCTGAGGACAAATCGTTTGAGGAAGGAGTCCGGCGAGCGGCGGCCCTCGGCTACAAGTGGGTGGAGCCCATGGTGCACAACGGCCGGGAATTGCTCAGCGAAGCCGGATATTTTCATTCCTTCTCGATGGAGAACGATCCGCTGGAAATGAAAGACATCCTGGAACGCTATTCAGTGCGGCCTTCGGGGCTTTCCTCTCATTGTCCTCTCATGCGACCGGAGATCAGTGTGCCCTACCTTGAAAAGGCGGTCCGCTTCGCCGCAGCGATTGGCGCACCCGTTCTGGCAACTGACGAGGGGATTCGCCCAGAGTGGCTTGATGATCGAGAGTGTTTCGAAGTCATGAAATACACCCTGAAGAAAGCTCTTCAGGTGGCGGAGCGGCACGGGATATTCATTGGGATCGAACCCCACCAGAGCATTTCAAGAACGACAGAGGGTCTGCTTCGCATTGCCAACCTGGTGGACTCCCCGATGCTCAGGGTGAATTACGATACTGGCAACGCCTTTCTTGGTGGTGCTGACCCTAGAGTCGGTTTGCAAAGTGTGCTTCCGAAGTTGGTCCACGTTCATGCGAAGGACATCGCGCTAACGCAGGCGGAGACTGAGAAAGGCAAGGTCACCGGCACACCCGTTGGTTGTGCGTGTGGGGATGGCGTCATCGATTGGGGACGTGTGATTTACATCCTCCGCGCTAGCGATTACAAAGGAGTCTTATCGGTTGAATGTGGAACGTCCCTTCAGGCGGAGAAGAGCTTGTCGCACCTAAGAAATCTTCTGCAGAAGGGTTGAACATGTTTAAGGAAAATCCCTTCCTTTCAAATCTCCACGCCAGCTCTGCGAAAACAATGGCGCTACGCTTAGCAGATGTCATACTGTGTGGATTACTCGCGATCTTGATCTTCTGGCCCACCCGGTCAGCTGCGCAGGAAAAGAAGGAACCGAACGCTACCACCCCGAACCCGCAAACGCGAGAGCCATCGACAAGTCTCTCACGAGCATTTATCCGAACCTGCCCCCAGACCAGGATCCTGCGGCCGTAGCGCGGGGCAAGGACCTCTACGGCGGCAACTGCGCGTTCTGTCATGGCAAGGAAGCCACTGGCGGCAACTCCGGGCCGGACCTGCTGCGCTCGGTGTTGGTGAACCATGATGAGAAGGGAGAATTGATCGGTCCTGTCATCCGTCGGGGCCGGACCAACAAAGGAATGCCGGGGTTCAATCTGGGGGACAGTCGAATCTCGGACCTCGTTGCCTTTCTCCATCAGCGCAATCGCGATGCACGCCTGCGCTTCACCTACAAAGTCCCCAGCGTCGCAGTCGGTGATTCCGTGGCGGGAAAAGCCTATTTCGACTCGCATTGCGCCGCTTGCCATGCCGGCAGCCACGGCCTGGCCGGGATCGCGTCAAAATACCAAGGCGATGAATTGCAACAACGATGGCTTGATCCTGGAAGACACTCGGCGGACGTGACCGTGACTGTCACCCTCTTCACCGGAGAGAAATGTCAGCGGCAACGCGCGCCTCGCGGAGCTGCCGCCGTTTATCTGCCCGATGTCCATAATCCGCGTGGCATTGCACGCACAGCAGGATGGCGTTATCGAGAACGCCGGGCCCGTCTTCCTCTTGCGGAAGTAAATGGTGCACCTGGTCGCCCTGCTTGTCGTGGCAGTAGCAACAGCGGAAAAACGCCAGCCGCCGCGCCTCCACCTTGACCGATTCCGAGAACGGGGAGCCCTTTTTGACCGCATCGCAGTCGCTCATTGCGGGGCAGTATAACCACATCCAACCGGGCCCCGCCCGCCGACGCTTCGCGAAACTCCGAAGCTCTGCGATAATTGCATCATATGGACGCCACGAACGTCATTGGCAGAGCCAAGGTTCTCAACCTCCCCGAAATCAAGCGGCGCCGACCGATCTGGACTGACCGATTGCCCATGCTGCCCGAACCACCTACGCCGGCGATGAAGCCGCTCATTCGACGGCGCTGGTACCATCACCTTCCCATTTCCGTCATCGATGCGTACATGCTGTGGCTGGCCCGGAAATCGTACCGTCGCGCCATCGACCAGATTGAAATCGACGAACTCGATGACGTTGTCGATGCTGACGAACGCGGCGAAGCAATAGGCCCGGTCTACCTCAAACACGAAGCCAGGCGCACCCACGCTAGATTTTTCGTCGCCACGCGGGAGCGCCGCCGCCTGGAACGCCTCGCCCGACGCTGGGATGTTGACGCGCCGAAAATGATTGATCGTGGCGAAGCCAACGAATCCGCCATCGCCCAGGTGCGGCGCGGCATACGCGATGCGCGCTGGATTTTCGTCGAGCGATGCGCCAAGACCCTGATTCCGGTTTTAAGCCTGCTCGTGGCGCTGGTGGCGTTGCTGCTCAATTGGTCGCGGCATTCCTAAGCGCAGCCAAGTCGCAGCGGACCCGCGGTATCATTTCGCCCGATGCCCAACACACTGCACGACTACGCCCGCATGGGCGCGACTGCCCGATTGACGGAAATTGAAGCCGAGGTGGCCAGTATTCGGGCCGCGTTCCCAAAAATCGGCGGGGCGGCTCCACCACGCCGAAAACTGGGGCGGACCAAGGCAGCGCCGCCGCCGCAGGAGGAGGCGCAGGCCCCGCCCGCCGAACAGGCCAGCCCGAAACGCCGGAAGATGTCCGCCAAGGCGAGGAAGGCGATTGGGGATGCGCAGCGGAAGCGGTGGGCCAAGCAGAAGGCGAATGGCTGATTTCGCCGAGGAGGCAGTCGAACCAACCGCGCCGGCCAAATCGCCCCCGATATGGCCGGACGTTCGCCATCGCGGTCTTTGGCATCACCGCTGCCGCCCTGCCATTCGTCGTTTACTGGCAATTCCGCAACTTATGGGAGCTAACCAGCGCCGCAATCCCCTACGCACCCACCGCAGGGTCCACCATGATCGCGATCGCCGTCATCGTTCTCAAAGATTGGGACAAATTACCGCTACGAATGGGCCAAGTGGCTGCTTATATTTTTCCGTCCTCGACAAAGCGCTGCAGGGCGGCCCACTGGTTCGTCAGATAGCGGAGCGCCTCGCCGAGCGGCGACTTCGGGAGCACCGTGCGCGTCAGCTGGTCACGTTCGGCCGCGATCGTGGCGAGGATCGGGACCGAGTGCGCCTGACGCTGCGCCCGGCGGTCCTCGAACGAGAGGTCGGCGCTGGCCCGCTCCACGTCATAGAGCTGCTTGATCAACGCGACCATGAGCGCGGCGCGCACATCGCTGGTCAGCGCTTCGACAAAGCCACGCCGCGCGTGCGCCCAACACCCAATTTCCCGCATCCGGCCCGGTCGCGTACAGCGCGTCGTACCCGGTGTAGGCATCGGCCTGCAGGTCCCCGGCAAACGGCGCGAGGAACGTCTCGGGCCCGTCGCGCTCATGGGTCGGCGTCGCGTCAAACACGACCTGCCGCGCGATCGGATCCAGGTAGGTCCACAAGCGGCCCTTGCGACTGCCGCCCGACGGCTCGAGAATCGTGACCGGCGTGTCGTCGGTCTGCAGATAGGTGGCCGCGGTCACCTGGCGCCGGAGCTCGTCGCCGATCGGCGTCAGCGCCGTCGCGATGTCCGCCACCCAGCCACACATGCGTCGTGCGCGAGAGGTCCACGCCCTCGCGCAAGAAGATGCGTTCCAGTCGGTAGAGGGGCAGGTGGTCGACGTACTTCGAGACCACGACATGGGCGAGCAGCCCTTCGCCCGCCAGCGACTTCTCGATCGCTTGCGGGGGGGCCGGCGCCTCCACCACGCCGGCGTGACAGCGCGGGCACGCGTACTTGAGCCGCGCCGTTTCGATCACGCGGAGACTCGCCGGGACATACTCGAGCTTCTCCGACGACGGCTTCGCCGATCCGCGTCTTCAGCTGGCCGCACGCACAGATCTTGTCGGCCTCGGCCACGTCGATCTCGACGCGGTGGCGGGGCAACGACGCGGGGAGCGGTCGCCGGCCCGGCGGCGGGACGCGGCGGCGTCGACCAGGGCCCGGCCGCTCCCCGAATCCATTTCGATCGGGTCATCGGCCGCCGCCGGCGGGTCCTGCCCCAGCTGCGCAAACGCGAGCCGCAACTGGTCGGGGCTGACCCGTTCGGATTTCTTGCCGAAGAGCCGCTGACAGAGGAGATCGAGCTGATGGCGGAGCGACGTGTTCTCGCGCTGGACCCGCGTGAGCTCGTCCTGCAGCGTCGCGATGAGCGTGCGCGCGGTGCCCAGATCGTCGACGTCGCGCGTGGACTCGTCCGCCACGGCGGCATCATACGCGAAGGCCATCCGCCGTACAACGGTCCCACGGTTACGCGACGCGTTCGTACCACCGGCGCCGCCGCGTCTGGGCAATGTCGACGCCCGCCAATAACAACGCGAGGTCCGTGCTCCGCATTTCGACGGGACCGTTCACCTCGTCGGGCCACGCGAAGGTCCCTTGCTCCAGGCGCTTGTAGAGCACCCAGAACCCGGAGCGATCCCACGCGAGGATCTTCAGGCGGTCGCCACGCCGGTTGCGGAACAAGAAGAGATGGCCCGCCAGCGGATCAAGGCCGAAGCGCTCGCGCACCACGGCGGAGAGTCCATCGATCGACCGTCGCAGGTCGGTCGGGCCGGTCGCCAGATAAATCCGGACCGCCGGCGAGAGCGTCAGCACGTCAGCGGAGCGCCGTCAGCACGCGACGCAGGAACTCGGGTGACACGCTGGGCGGCACCACCACGCGCTCCCCGGTGCCGAGCACGATCTCGATGGCACCGTCGCCGTCGCGCGCCGGCGCGATCACCTGCACCGGCGCAAACGCCACCGGCCCCGTCGTCTTCGACGCCGCCCGCCGCAGCCAATAGCGCAGCTTCGTGGCCGACACGCCATGGCGCGCCGCGAACACGGCCTGCGTCTCTCCACTCGATGGCCACTGCCTGCACCAACGTCGTCATCCGTCGTCGGAGCTCCACACGACGCATCGCTCAACACCTCCGGTATCAGCCTGCCCGAGGTGGCGCCTCACCTCAAGACGGTGTTGGCCGAACGTGGCGTGCGGCACCGGCACAGCCGCCGTCGCGGTCCAGCGTTCCCAGCGTCAAGCCGGCGAACGCGCTACGAAGGCCAACCAAGCCAGCGCCGCCGAACTGAGAGGACAAGTGGCGGCTGCGCAGCAGGCGCAGAGCGACAACACGGAAAAATTCCTGTCGGAATTCCGCGCTCTTTCGAAGAAGGTCGGCGACCTTCAGACCGAAGCGTCTACCGAAGCACTTCAGGCCCGCCTCGCCGCCGTCCAAGCCGAGTTGCAAGGCACCCAGAAGGCCCTTGCCCCTGCCCCAAAAGCATCGCTCGATTTTTCGTTTACTCCGCTGCCCACGATTGCGCCGGATCAAAAACCAAAGGCCGTCACAGAAACAACACTGCCGAGGCAAGCCGACGGCACGATCCACGTCGAGTTCACAATCCTCAACCTCACGGACGTGGACGCCGTTGATGGAGATGTCACTTTCAGGTGTGCGACGAGTGCAAGTTTGCCAAGGAACCCCAAATGTTCACCAAACTCGCCGGGCAAACCGACACGCAGAGAATCTACAGCTTCAATCGAATCCTTGCCACCACCGCCCTGCTTACAATGACAGCCGATTTCGTCGCCCCGCCCGGTGCCGTAGACGTTCTGATCGGCATTCAGTATCGTTGCCGGACCTGCGTTTTGAACAAGGGCTTCAGCAAGGGGACGATCCACGTTCGGCAGTGACGCTCGGGCCCGGCAAGCCCATCCGTCTGGAGTGGCTAACCGACCTTAGTAACGCAGACGAGGACGGCCTGCTCGCCCTGGCCCAACACCCTTCCGGCGGAAGCCGCCGAAGCCATTCTGGAGTTGGCCACGGCCGGCACACCGCATGCCCCGCAGGCGGCGCCGTGGCAAATCCGTTCACTCATCCCGTCGCCGAGCGGCGCTTCCGCGTAGTGACGACCGTCGAGGGATTGGAAGCGCGCTGGGCTTGATCCGGTTCCCCCTCTAGGACTATCACCGCGATGCCGCCTGGATCTTGACGGGCACTTTTGACCGCCGCCGTGGATTCTGCTCGCTGTTCCTCAATCCAGGACGTATCGAGAAACCTCCATCGCCCTCGACGCTCCTGTCGTTTCATCAAGCCTTGGTCCGTCGCCAAATACCGCCGGCTGTTCTCATCGGCGCCGCGCTCCAAGCAGCCCGGACCGAAGGGGCCTCGGCCGGGGCCTTTGTCAATTCGAGGGCTAACTCTGAATGGCCGCTTCTGCCAGAGTGTGGAGCTGGTTCAGAAACTCCCTGTGACGAACTCCAGTGTCCCCCCGTCGCTCAGCGACTTTGCGTAGAAGTTCGAACGACTGCTCAACCTGCGCTTCAGTAACCAAATCTGTTGTGCCAGCTCGCCCGCTCGCGGTCTTGATTGAAGTCGCGCGCGCATTCTCCACGTAAAACGCTGCGAGCGCCGACGCCTCCCCAGCGTTTCTGAGGGGCGTGAGCGTGAGCTGATTCTGCAGCCGACTACGGAAGGCTGGAAGAGCCGCGGAGTACCTCCTCATCGCATCGGGCGTAACCGCGACCATCAAAAACAGATGATTCGGTAGCGCATCAATGATAGCCCGCATGGCTGATAGGTATCTTACGACCGCTGTTGGTCCCAACACGCCATCCTGCTTTTCCAGCTCGTCAAGAAGAAGGAAGATACCCTTGAGGATGCCGGCCTTGCTGCTAACCATAACCAAATCTCTTAGAGCAGCCGTCTTTGATTCAACCGTGTCAAGGCGAAACTGGACGACCAGTTCTTCTCGATGCGCCTTAAGCAATCGAAATCCAAGTAACCACTCCATCATCAGCTGTGCTCGTCCGGCCTGTCCATCCTGCGTAATACTATTCAACGCTGAACGCATGTCCTGACTGCGCGCTGCGTCTAAGGGACTTCTATCAACGCGCAAGGTGGCGCCCAATTTCATGAGGTGTTCGGTTCCGAGTTCCTGGAACAGTCGTCGGATCGTTCCCTCGAACGAGGCCTCCGGGTCGGCTAGATAGCGGACCACGTAGTAACCATCCTGTTCAGCCAGGACGTCTTGTAGTTCTGTTTCGAAATAGTTCAGCAAGTTGGTCTTCCCGACGCCTTGCGTGCCTTCGAGCACAACGACCTGCGTCTTGCCATCCCGCAGAAAGCTGACGATCCGAGAATCAATTTGTTCGTCTACCGGTAAGCGAAGGTGTGGATTGCCGGACGTCTGGCTCGCCGCCGGGAAGGGGTTGGATAAAACGCCAAATCGCGCAAAGATGCTAGGTTGCGCGACGCCGTGCTTTCCCTTCAACTTGTCGCGAAGGCTCATGATGGCACTGACTCGATCTTCAGACTGGTACTTGACTTGCCTGGAATTAGATAGTCGCCTCGATACAAGTGTATTTGTTCGATGCCAGGTTTGCCGCCGTGGCTCCGGAGCACCTGGATCGCGTGTTTGTCAAATCGCAGTTCGGTCGTAGACCCCTCGGTCGATCGACGCAAAATATTACTGGCACTCGCGTCATTGACTCGATTCCTGGCGACTTCAGGGTGAATACCGTCGCGTCGAATGAGTTCCTCAAGCCATGCACCAGTCGCAACCCACCCGTCACCTTTGTCCAGAGATTGAAACCGCTCCAGTGCAATGACGGCGAAAGCTGAGATATTCGGCGTATTGTTGGTGGAGTACACCCCTTCGTCGAAGATCGGCGCGCACAGTTGCGTGACCTCACCCAAGGTTCGATAGGTGTTAGCTGACCGACCGAACTCAGTCGGATCCCAAATCTGACCGATAGAAAGAACTTGTAAGCGGGCCACGAAGAACGCAAATGACGGTACTGATGTCAGAATGTCTCTAACTGTAGGAACATCGTCATTCCTGAGGGCGACCGCGAGCATCTGGGTCTTCGGCTCGGCCCTCCAAGCGCCGTCTTCGAACGACACCAGGCCGCCCGAAGACAGAAACCGGCGATATTCCTCGACGCCGTCTCGATTCCGAGCACCAACGACGGAGATAACTTTCTCTTCCGATATGCTCTGATTAGTATCGAGAAAGTCAACCAAACCAAAGAATGTGCCCACGTTAAATCTCTGAAGCGATACCGGTGCGGCCCCGGTCGTTGTTACCGCGGCCGCTTGGCTGCGTTTCCGAGTGAACCGCTTAGCTGGTATTTCGTCATTAGGCGATTGACTCCTGAGTGGCCGAGCGCCGGAGTCTATTGAGGACGTCGAGCTGGATGGCGGCAACTGGACGTCCCAGTCAGGAACGCGGCTGTGATCGCACCACAGCAAATCCGCCTGCGAATGATACGGCGACCAAGACAGCCCTTCGCCAAACGCTGAGATCACCAATGTGTGCGCCTCGTCGTCGCTCTGAACGCGGACGCAACCAAAGGCCGTTGCGAACTCCCAGAGGACCGATGTGAGCGACGTGGCGCGCAACCGTCCCGTAAACGGGTCTAGCGTTGCGCCAGAGAGTCTTTTGCCAAATATATCGCTGCTGACCACCGACGAAAAGAACAAAGGAGCGATCCCTTCGGCCAGCGCCATCCGAGCAAGCCCCTGATCGCTGGTCAGCAATTGGACTCTATGTCCAATGTTGGATTGCGCCTGATGCTGTCGCGCAGCTTCCAGAATTAACCGGTCGACATAAGCGCGAACTGGCACACTCAGGTTGAGATCAGTAAGGTCAGAGTCACTATCATGTTGAAATGCATTTCGCAGAGGATCGCCGAGCAAGAAATTGCGTTCAATCTCGGTGTCCGCTCTGAGTTCAAGCCGAAGAAGGACACGCTGACCGCCTTGACTAATTAAGTGGTCAATAAGCAGGTCTGCTGCTCGCGTCCTCACCGAACGCCTACCGCTGAGGAAACGTTCTGCGGAATTGACTACCTCCATCTGCACAACGGCTGGAATCTTGATTCGGGCTGCTGGATGGAGATGTCGGGCTACGAAGTCGAGGCCTCCTTGAACTGCACCGGAAGTGTCGACGACAACAGTAGTGGACCGGCGGAAGGGCATCGCTTCGAGAGCCTGTGGATCGAACCTCGGGTGTCGCAGTCCAGCCCGGACGGCGACCGCAGCGGTCGCGTCGAGTGCGCGCCGCAGCTTTGCCCTATTCTTCGCTTTGTCGCTGTCTTTTAGTTGCAACAGATCCGTTAACGTGGTCTCGACGGCAGTCTGAGATAGAACGTTCCACTCAAACCCGCCACGTCGCACGGCGGCCGTCAGCTGTCCAATGCTGTCACCGGTCACGTCGACGCTAAGGGAACCAAGCGAAAGCCAACCATCGGCTTTGAAAGCTTTGTCCTCACGAACCGCGATTGAACAGGTATGGCGGTGACGAAACATTCGGGCGACAAGCGCGTCTGCGTCTGAGGGCGTGGTCAGCACATGGCTATTCATCGAATCGACACCGAGATGCCAGGTTGTCCGTGGAAAGATTCGACCAACCATTCCAAGTGTGTCTGAAGTGCTAGGAGAGGATTCAGTCTGTAGGGAATATCCTCGTCCTCCACAGGCGGATCTTCGCTAATCGTCCACTCGGTTTGGCCACCATCTATGGCCGTCCTGACCGCCGAGAGAAACTCTGCTAGTGCACTGATTCGACGCTCGGAAGGCGGTCGAGAGGCTTCGAATCTGTCGACGAGCAATTCGCGTAGCCGTAATCGTATTCCTTCATCGGACACTCCGCTGAAAGGGTCCTCCCGCGTTTGCCAAGTGTAAACCTCTTGCTGCAGGCCGGACTCGGCCGCCAGTAATTGCTGGTCCGCCTCACCGGATCTTCGAAATGTCAGTGTTCTGTTCGGGACAAATTCGCGCCACACGAACAATCTCAATTTCAGTGCTTCGCCGGCCACCTCATCCTCCCTGCCGCTCGTCTTGCGTACTTCTGTTAAGGAAAGCTAAAAGGACCATCAGTCGCGCCTGCATCCCAAGAAACTCAGCATTGCCGGCCGGAGGCCGATTGATTGCCCGATGCCATGTGGTGGGCGACTCCGACAGCAGACTTCCGGACAACACAATTCCAACCCGAGTTGCACGGATCTATCCTCCCTAGGCATCAGCCGGTTTTGATCGCTCCGTTATCCCGACGCGCAGTGTGAGGCCCCCCCGTCACCACCCCGGCTGTCCAGAGCGCAAGCGACGCGCCGGACGCATTATCCCCCGAAACGTACGGCAGTTCAGCCGAAGGGCTCAGGTTCAGGTTGATTCTCGCGGCCCGTCAAAGCCGCACCGGGCCAAGCATTCGCTGGGCGGCCGGCGCCAGCGGCATCCACGAAGCTACAGCCCTATGGCAGTGAGGGGAGCCCAGGAGTTCGCGCAAGCACCTAGAAAGATCCGTTAAATCAGGCCGCTTGGAAGGAAGTCATGGAGAATCTCTGGCATTGCTTGCTGCCAGCAGGACGTTTCCGGCGTCTTGAAAATATTTGATGGTGTCCGCAGTCATGGGCCAGATGATACGCGAACGGTATGATTACACTCGCAATCAGTGTGATGCGCAGAGGGGATCGGGAACCCGCTCGAATGGACCGCCTTGCCCCACTGAACCGCCCTCATCGTTGAAGACCTCCTGATCGCCGCAGAATCGACGCTGGCGCGGCTTGTCTAAGAGCGGCCTTGTCCAATGGCGGGTCCCGCCGAACGCTGGACGCCGGTCTCAGGCGCCCGGTGTTGCCCGGCCATTGGCTGTGGCTGCTCGACCGCCAGTTGCGCGTTGCCGGTGACCCGCTCTGCCCTCGCCACCGCTCCCGCGGCCCGCACGATCATCGCTGGCGTCTGCTTGATTCTGTGAATATCGATGTCGGTGGTGTAGCGATCTGGCGCGTCTCGCGGCAGCGTCCGAAGGACCGCCGCGACGTGACGGGCTTCGATCGGTGGCGCGCTCGCCGGCTCGTGCGGTTGGCGGCTCGCCGCTTGGTGCTGGCGACTGCCAGCACTGTTGACCGTGTCCCGCGATTGAAGGACGGCTCGAACGGGCGGGAGTTCGAGATACGCGCTGGCCTGCCGTAGTTCCTGGACCGAGAAGGCGCGGTCCGCCGGATGCATCGCCTCGGCCGGCGATTTGGGAGACGCGCCGCGAATTGTCGTCTGGGCCTGAGCAACCTCCTTCCGATCGGGCCCGAATGCTTGCTGCCGCGCGTGACGGAACTGCTGTCGTTCAACGTGAGGTGCGTTTCTCTTGGGCTCGTGGCGGGCGGAGCTGGCGCTGGACTTCGACACATCACGGCTCAGGGCGTAGACCAGACGGTCGAGATCCAGATCGCTGTAGACCTGGGCGTCGTGGCGACCACGCGAGAGGGCGACGTACGCGAGCCGCTGATTCACGAGCTGTTCACCAGAGCGCTCGCTGTCAATGTAGAGCAGACTGCGGTCGTCCGTCAGACCCTGACTGCTGTGGCTGGTGACGGCGTAGCCGTGATCGACGTGCTGGTTGCCGGGCAAGCGTCGACTGTCCATGTCGACGCCGAAGGCAACCGTCTTCCCGGCATCGGTTCGGACCCGCACCTCATGCCGGTTCGTGATCGCCGTGATGCGTCCCATTTCCCGATTCGCCACCTTGGCCGCCGGGAAGGGCGCCGTAAATTGAATGCGATCGCCGACCGCAAAAGCTCGTTCGGCTTCGCGATAGACCATGACTCCTTGTAGTCGACGTGGGTCGTACGTCACCGATTCGCCATCTCCGCGCGTGACGGTGAGGAGGTTCCGGTCCGCATCAACGGCACTGACGCGAGCGTACGCGCCGGCCGTGAGTTGGTGCGCGGTGCTGCCACGCGCGTAGCGCACGATGTCTCCCGGCACATAACGACCCGCCCATCCTCGATCGGGCCCGGTGAGATCCTGCCGGGGAACCAGCACGGTCATCTTGTGCTCGGTGGGTGCCACGTGTCCCGCGGCCTGGAGCTGCTGTCGAATCCGCGCGTTAAGTTGCTCGCGGGACTGGTTGTCGGGGGCGATCACCAACGTGCCAGATGGCCGGGCCAGATATTCAACGGCGACTGCGGCCAGTCGCTCACGGCGATCGGCGATGGTATGGACGCGACCTTGCTCGTCGAGCCTGGCGAGGGCGGCGCGGACGTCGCCGACTGATAGGCGCTCGACCACGCCTTTCAGGTGGGGATCCTGTTGTCGCTTGATGTCGCTGAGGCGGGCCACGGCGAGGCCGGCATCTTGCAGTTGCTCGTATGGACGACCGGCGTCCACCGCCTGATGTTGGCGGGCATCCCCGACGAGCAGCACCCGATCGCTCGGGCCAAGCCGCGCCAGAAAGGCATGCATTTGTCTCGTGCTCGCGAGGCTGGATTCGTCGAGCACGTAGAGACGCCGTTCCCCGGTTGCCGGCGGCGGTGCGACCAGATGCCGCTGCAACGTGCTGGTCGGCATCCCGGCGCCGGCGAGCTGTTGTGCGGCCCGCCCGGTGGGTGCCAACCCCTGCACGACGTAGCCGTCACGCTCGGCTGCCTCGCGGACGGCGGTCAGGGCCGTGGTCTTCCCGGCGCCGGCGACACCCTCGAGCGCCTGCACCCGGTCACGATTCGCGAAGATCTAGCGCCGTGGCGGCGCGTTGATCTGCGGACAGGTCGGGATAGGCCTGTGCGACTACCTGCCGCGTCTCCTCCCGAATCAAGGCGGGCTGCGTCTGCTGGCTCTCGCGCATCATCGCCATCGTGCGCTGCTCGAGCGCGATCATGGCCGGCGTGGTGAACGCGCGCCCGGGCCGACCGGCTGGCTGCGCGACCTGCACAAAATCACCGGTTCGTGCTTGTCGCTCGAACTCGGTGTGAATCTCGGCAACTGCCGCCCGTCCCATCGAACGGGACAAGGCGTCCCGCAGGTAGTCGCGCTCGTGAGGTACCGCGTCGCGCTCGATGTTACGGTGGCGCGCGAACGTCACCGCTTCCGTGACCACTGCCTCAGCTGCGCGCGCGACGGGGCGTCCGCCCTCGGGGTCATGCGACGCTTCCGCCGTACGTTCGTGGGCCGTCGCCACCACGTGCGAGGGCTGTTCGCCAAAGCTACTGGCGAGCGTCTGGTGGAGCCGTCGCATCTCGTCGTGCGAGACCTGGCTTTTGGCTTCGCGGGTGTGATGGGCGGCCACTTGTGCGGCCGCCGCGCCACGGACGCCCGCCTGATCGAGATGCGCTTCGATTTGCTGTCGGCGCGGGCTGGATGCGTCGAGGTACTCCGGCGTGTAGCCGCGGATTTCCGGCTGGCCACTGGCCCCGCGTTCGATTTCATAGCCGATGTCGATGAGTCGCGTGGCGAGCTCCGAGCGATACACGGCGGTCGCATATTGCTGCGTGCGGTACAACTCTCGCGGCTGCAGCGCTCGAGTCTGGCCCTGTTGAGTCGTGGTGAGGTTGAAGACGACGGTATGCGTATGCAGCTGTGGCGCTGAGTAGCCCGCCACCGGCCGCGCGCTGTCGTGTTCGAATTTCGCGGCGACCCATTGGCCGGTGGTTTCGGCCGGGCGGGTGCCGCCGATCCGCGCCTGCACGTAGGGCTCGGTCGCGCGAAGGGCGGCGTCGACCGCCTGACGATGGGCGGTCGCGCACGCGAGCGTCTCCTCCGACCAACGCCGTCAGCGACACGCTCTTGGGGGCAGAGATCGTGAGGTCCCACGCCGGCGCGATGCTCCATCGTGTGGACGGCTGGGCCACCCGCGCTGACTTGCCGGTGTCCCGTTTGTACTCGCACGAGCTGATCACCGGTGAGTGGATGTTGCCCCTCGGCGAGACGTGCGAACTGCGCTTCGTCGACCGCGCCGGTGAGTCCCCACTCCGCCGCCAACCGCCCATCCCACTGGCCAAGGATCTCCTGGCCTTCGCTGTAGTAGTTCTCGCCCGCGTCGCGGAATTGCTCGCGATGATACCGTTGCGCCTGTCCGGCGCTCAGCGGCTTCGACATCGTCATCATCGTCGTGTGCTCTCGCCTTAGTCGTAGGTGCTGCGGCTCTGCGCGGCGCTTAGATGGCCCTGTTCAGCAGCCGTCGAGGCGGTCGTGAGCTCATGTCCAGGCGATGGGCTGACGGTCGTCGGCGCAGTGGGCGGGAAGCGTGGCGTGCCGGCCGACGCCGCGTCGGTGCGTGCAATCAACGCCGGCTGACGAGCCGGCAGCTCGACAAACGGCACCTCCAATCGAGTGACGAGGTTGCCGAGTTTGAGGTAGCCGCACAGATTCGGCAGTCCACCAATTTCGCTGGGAAGCACGAGCGGTTCCACCTGGCGCTCGAGGCCGTAGCTGGTCGAATGACGCGAGGTTGACGCCCAGCCATCGCCTGCCGATCGGCTCTGCCGCAAGCGCTCGGTTTCGAGATCGCCCAGCGTTTGCGAGACCCACTTCGCGGCCTCAGGCTCACTCGTGCGGAGAAAAATCTTCGTGGCCGGCTGGGACAGCATGGCCTCCGCGTCGAGCCCGTACCGTTTGGCCATCTGCGACCGGCCTTGAAAGCCGAGCACGAGCGGGCTGTTGCTCTTCCGCGCCTCTGTCATCGCGGTATGGAGCTGCGGCAGACGTTGAAGGCTGGCGAGCTCGTCGATGACGAACCAGGCACGCTGGCTGGTCTCGTGCTGCTGATTCATCAGACGCAGCACCAACAGGTCGAGCCACAGGCTCGTCAGTGGGACCAGGCGGGTGCGCGTTTCCGGTGTGCTAGTAAAAAAGAGCCATCCTCGGCGGGTCGTCGACCAGGCTGTGGCACTCCAGCATTGGTTCGTGCTGGACGCGCTCGGGAGCAATTGCAGAGCGTCCGCCACCATGTTGAGCGATGCCAGGACGCCCGCCCGCTGCGGTCCCGCCGCCGGGTCGATCATGACAGCGTACGGGGTTCCCTGCAGGAGTCTGTCGAGTGCCTTTGGATCACACAACCAGTCCACAATTTGCGCGGCATCCGGCCGCTGCGTGAGGAGAAACGCCATGATGCGACGGGGGGCGTCCGCGAAGAACGAGCTCTCATTCGGCCGGTCGGGAAACAACGACTCTGCGAGCGTCAAGGCCTCCGCATCGAGCCGCAGTTCGTCGGCAGGCGTCCAGAACGGCGTCCGCGCGTCGAGCGGATTCAAGATCTGATCGCCGCGCCGCGGGTCGTAGAACTGCGGCGTATATTCCAGAGCCGGGTCATAGACGATGGCGGTCTCGCCGCGGGCTTCGATCTGTACGAGCAGTTGGCGAATGAGCGCGGACTTCCCGGTCCCGGTGTCGCCCATGATCAGGAAATGGCTGGACTCGACCCCGCGCGGGACACGGACCCAGGGCGTGCCGAGGCCACCGCGCCATCTCCTGCTGACCTGCCTCCAGCCGATGCCGTCCGCGTCAAGCCGTCGCGTAAATGCCCGGGGCGAGACGAGTTCGGGGCCCTTCAAGCGCCGGCCGTGGCGCCGCGCCCGCGCCCGCGCAGCGTCCTGTGGCATCGCGACCAGAAGCCCGAGTGTCAGCACCGCCAGGCCGCCTGCGAGAGGCGGCCAGACCAGATCACGCACACGTCGGTCACGGTAAATCCAAGTTCGGAGAAACGCCTGCACCGCCTGGTGGTCGTACCGTTCCGTCCTGAGCGCGAGCAATCGAACACCTGCGGAACCGGCCTCGCGCCTGACGGTGAATGCGGGGCCGTTCGTCTCTCCCGATGCGGGCACGGTGGCCGGCTCGAGGTCCGCATCCACCGCCAATCGCCGACGCTGCCCGTCGATGACTGTCAGGAGCGCATAGCGTCCAGCTGCGGTGACTCCGAGCTGTGTCAGCATCGTGCTGCGGACGTACGACGACAGATAAAACCGCTCCAATTCTGTCCACCGTGTGTACTGGTACTGGCCGATCGCAATGCCGCTCACGAGACCCAGCAAGAGCGCCGAGAGCGCCCACGCGGGCCGCGTGCTGAGCCACGTGCCAGCCGACGTGGAACGCCCCCATTCATGGTCCATGACTATCCCTCCGTGAGCCGGGCGAGCGCCTTCTCGCTCTTGGTGGCGTCGGCCTCTTGAATCCAGCCCACCATGCGCTCATGCGTGATCGGTTCTCCAGCGGCGACCGCGAAATGCAGGTTGAGGAGCACCTTGCGCAATGCCAATACCTCGCCAAGGATGGTGCGGTGAGCCGCAGCCGTCGGCTCCGACATCGCGGCCTTGAACACGACCTCGCGTACCCATTCACCGAGTTTCCGCTCGCCAGCGATCGCCTTGAGCATGTCGTAGTCCTCCTCGGTGACCTTGGTGCCGATCGACCTGGTAAGCAGTGGAGCCATCGCTTGAACCTCCTAAAGGACACCGCCCAGCGGCGCTTCGTAACCACCGTGCTGTCAACACGTTCCTCCGCGCGACTCGCGGTTACTGGCCAGCACTGCGTCGCGGGCAAGTGCCACGGAATCAAAGCGTTCCGCGCCGGTACCGGCCGTGCCGCGCAGCACGCCCAGCGGGGGTGACGTGTCTACGTCTTCCGATGCCGCAGGCATCGTCTTTGTTCTTCCTGGCGTAGCGAGGTGCTTCTGTTCAGTCCGGAGCCCGCTCAGCAGTGGGTACCGCTGACCGCCGACGGCGTGCTCGCTCTATAAGCTGCAACCGCTGCTAATCGCGGTGGCCAGTGAACCGACAGTGGATGAGCATGAGCGCTCGTGGTCGGGACTAACGTTGATAGGGGCGGTGCGACGAATGGCCTGAGCTCAGCCACGCACGGCAGTCGTGCACAGGCACGGACGCCGCTCTTGCTGTTCACTGTTTCGTCAGGCGCATGGAACCATCAAAAGCCACACGAAACCCCAACCCCTGATCGCAATCGGCGCCGCGAAATGTCCCGCTAATCGTGGTGACGGTCGCATCGCCGACCGTGACGAAATCGCCGACACAACCGCGCGGTGACGGATATGTGCCAGTGCCGGCGATCTGACCAGGCGGATCTGGACTTGGAGTTACGACCACAGTCGATGCTGCCATGATCGGCAGCCAGTTGTTTGTCGACTGAATGCTGACCCGCAGTTGCTGCCGATTCGTTTGCGGTACGACTTCGAACGTCCACGTCGTTGGCCCGCTGACGTCAGGCTGACCGGTCCTGGTAATCGTGAGTGTGCCGCTCCACGTGCCGCTCAGAAACGACGCGCTGTCCGACGGACCAGCCGGCACAGAACGTCCACAACTGCCCGCGACCAACGTGGCCAGCATTGTCAACGGCATGACCAGGACTCGACGCGACGATCGGTTGCCCATCGTTACCTCCTTGCGGTCGCCTCGCCACGAGCATACACATGCTCCACGACGAACCGCTCCGGTTGCGCTTCGTATCCGCGTAGTGCCATCACTTCTGTGACTCGCCGCTGCGCCGCATCCCTCGCGATGTGGACCACCAGGTGGATGGCCAACGCGATCGCTTCTCGGATGGCTCCGTGCGGCAGCCCCACGTTTCCCGACACCACGCAATGCGCCAGGCGTGTCAGCGCCTGTTCACCCGAGTTTGCGTGAATCGTTGTCATACTGCCAAGGTGTCCGGTATTCAGTGCTTGGAGTAAATCGAACGCTTCTGCGCCCCGGACTTCGCCCACAATGATCCGATCCGGACGGTGACGCAATGTGGCGCGCAGCAGATCCGCGATGGTCACGGCGGACACCGCCACGCTGCCGCCGAGCGGCGCGCGAGCACGTCGCGCTTCGAACCGCACGTAATTCGGTTGTTCGATCAGAATCTCGGAGGTTTCCTCGAGCAGCGCGATGCGATCCGTGTTGGGAATCAGCCCCGCGAGCGCGTTTAATAGCGTCGTTTTTCCGGTGCCCGTACCGCCAGAAATCAGGATGTTCTGGCGGTTCGCGACCGCGGTGCGCAGTAGCCCCGCGGCGTCCACAGGGACGCTGCCGACCGCGATGAGATCCTCGAGCGAATACCGGCGGGTAAACCGTCGAATCGTGAGCGTCGGTCCGCTGACGCTGCACGGCGGAAACATGGCCGCGACCCGTGACCCATCCTCCAATCGCGCATCGAGAATCGGTTCGTCTTCGGAAATCTCATCGCCGCATGTCCGCGCAATGTTTTTGATGGCGACTGAGAGGTGTCTCTCGTCCACAGTACGTGCGGGAACCGCTTCCAACACACCCGCGCGTTCCACGAACACTCGGCGCCCGCCGGCATTCACCATCACCTCGGTGATTTCGGGATCGACCAACAGGTCCGCAATCGGACTCAAGAACGGGAGGATTCGCTCAAGACTGCTCATGTCAGGTCACCACACCGCGATGGGTTCCCGGCATCAGACGGTCGACGGGAGCGTCTCAATTCCCGCAGCGTTGAGGAACCGTCGTTCCTCGCGACGCCCGCGTGGTGCGCCGCTTCGATGGCCCTGACGCCGGCACACAGGACTCCGGATGGGCCGACCGCCAGACTCGGTAGTCGGGGTCCTTCTTGAGCGTGTCAATCAGCGCGTTCAGGATGTACGCCGGTGATTCACCAATGAATGCCGCATAGGCGTACAACTCCTCCTGGTTTTCCAGGTATAACTGCGTGATGTGTCGTACGAATTTCGTCCGTTCTGTTCGGGGCTTGATCAGTGGCATGAGCAGCGCTCCTTGAAGACCCCACGCCGTGGGCGAGACGAAGATGCGGGCGCGCGTCTTCCGTGTGAACCGCGTCGCGCCTAAAAGGCCTGGTCGACGCGGAAATTCGTGATTTGCAGACCGAGCGGGTTGATCCGCACGAAGGCATTGGGCACGGTGTCGCGCCGCGTGAATTCAATCTGCGCCACGTAGGTCTCGTGCTTACGTTCCTGCCGGGTTCCCAAACCGTAGTACGTTTTCTCGAAGTCGACGGCGGCCCGATACGGCGGGGTGGTCAATTCGGTGAGCGTGACATTCTTTACGGTCACGTCGACGTCATCCGCCGAGGGATTCGTCAAGAATTGCTCCAACACCCGGGTCTGATCGTTGCTGGCGATCGTGACGTCCGCCAGGGCTGGCGCCAGGAAGAACAGCGAGTCTGGATAGTCACGCTGGACCGTGGCCCGAAGCCGACTGAAGTGCATCACCACGAACCGCGTCAGAAAGTAGCGGAGCTCCGGCGCTTGCGGCCGGTATGTCGTAGCATCGTAGTCGAGCGCTTCGGCGCGGCCCACCTCATTGATTCGAATGACCAATGGCTTGACGTGTGCGTACTGTGCCTGGGTGCGGAAGTTCAGCAAGAGCAGCCCCGCCGCGAACAGCAGCGCGACGGCGAGCGCGATCGTCAGGTACCGATTCAGCAGTAGAGGCGCTCCATACAGCTCGACGAACTGTCGCTTCGCGTTGTCGAGAGTCTTTGGATTGAGATCGGCGACGGTGGCGCGCACGGTGCTCCTCCTACCACAGTCGATGCACGTGGGCATGCCACAGGCCAGCCATCGTCCAGATGATGCCGATGGCGAGTCCGATTTTCGCCGCGAGCAGGAATCCATCCATCACAAGACTTTGAGAAAGCTGGCCCGGCGGTGTCCTCGTGCTGTCTCTGATCAAGCGGCCGCAAATCGCGACCCCATTCGTCCAATCTCTGCGCCATCATGCCACCTCCGCTAGCGAAGAATATTCGTCGGCAGGACACCAAGTCCACCAGTGTTGCCCGAGAAAATCGAGCTCGTCAGCGCCGGAATCAACAGCGTACCCAGGGCGAACGTCCCGATCACCACGATGGCTTGCATCCCGTAGAGCAAGTACTGGTCTTCGGTGATGCCGGTCGGGACGGTGGTCAGCAACTGAAACGTGAAGCGCTCGAAGATCATCAGATACGCGAACGCGACCACCTGAACAAACGCGAACTGGACGAACGACTTCAGCCAGCCCCAGAACATCCACTCGAGGTAGGGCACGATCAGGAATGGCACGAAGATCGGTCCCAACAGACCACAGACGGCGGTCGCGATCATGCCGAACGTGATGGCGGCGAGGGCGCCAACCTTGGCCAACGCAATGACGATCAGCACCAGCCAGTACAGGAGATTCGGCAAAATCGCCCACGCGTCGGGCTGTTGGAACCGATCCCACAGAGCGTCGAGGTGTTCGAACGTCATCTCGAGCGACCGCGCGTCGAGAATGTTCGCGAAGTTGGCGGCCTGGTCGGTGACGAGATTGCTGAACGAGACGCCGATGCCGGGAATCGGATTCTCGTAGTAGGTGATCAGGGCGTAGCCGAACGAGAGGAACAACAAGAGCTTCGCGAACTCGAAGAGATGCTCCTGGATGTGCACCGTCTGCTGCGTAAACATCATCTTGACCCCATGCCACACGATCAAGATGACCGCGATCGCGCGAAACATGTTCATCCCGAACGTCAAGAAACTCCGGCTCGTACGTTGTGAGCAGGCTGCTGATCGCCTGCTGCACGGTGGCGATGGTCGCGAGTCGTGGTTCTGGAGGCATAGACTGTACCTGTCGCTGTGTTCGCTCAACGGTCTGACGGTATATGGGCGCTCAGGGCTGCCGCCACGTCCGGAAGTCCTCGGCGGCTCCCGCCACGCAGACTCGCGGCGACCGCACGGCCTCGGGTCAGTCGTCCCAGCTGCATGTTCATGGCAGCGGCTTCCGTATCCCGCTCACGCTTCGACTCGACGAGCAGCTGCTCGGTCAAGGCGCTCAGAAGCTCGACGCGCGTCTCCTGCTGTCGCGCGCGAATCAGCGACGCCGCACTCACTTTGTCCAAGACCGCCGTGGTGCTGTGCGCATCGCTCGGGTCCGTCACGTCGTCCTCGAGCGCCTGGACGACGTCCCCCTCGTAGTGGCGATTCGCACGAATCCGTCCCGTCTGTTCCGTCCCGACGATGATGGCGCTGGCGGCGATGTCGATGGTCGCGAGCGCGGACCGCAGCGCGTTGTCCGCCGCGCCGTCGTCCTTGCCGAACCGCGAGAATGCATCGCCGACCGTCGACGACGTCGCGTGCCACTGCCGCGTAGCCGCTGGCCGACGACAGTTCACCGTTAAGGGCGAACAGAAAGGCGTCACTGGCGGCGAGCGCATTGTCGATGCGCCGGGTGCGCCACAGCGGCGCGTCCGGTGCGACATACTTCGCGAGTGTTGTGAAGGCGCTCAATCGTTGCGCCATCTGGCCGATCTTGGCCACGTGTTCATCGAGCACCGAATTGATGGAGTCTTCCCAAACGGTTAGCAGAATGTGTTCTGCGAGGTTGACGAGATCCTCGACGACGAGGACGTACGCGCTGGCGGCGGTGCTGCATCGCGCCGAAGAGCGCGACCACGATCAGGATGCGGCGAAAACGCATGACCGGATCTCCTCAGCTGACACGAAGACTACGGTTGCCGCCAGCTGCGGAGCGCTTCCGCGCTGCCTTCGATGTAGCCGCGGCTGAAGTCACGTCCCTGCTGCATCGACACCAGGCGCATGTTCATCGTGGCGACCTCGGTATCGCGCTTGCGTTTGGATTGCGCCAGCAACTGCTCGAGGGCATGCGAAATCACCTGGTTGGTCGCCGTGTCCTGTCGACGGCCCACGAGCTCGCTCGCGGCGATCTTGTCCAACACCGTGGTCAAGCGATGGAATCGCCCGTCGGGATTCAGAATGTCGCTCTGCAGCAACTGCACCACGCCTTGCACGACGCCGCCGTACCCGCGGATCAGGGCGACTTGATGCGCCCCGCGCTGGGCGACCGAATCGGTGATCTCGATCGTGGCGATGGCGTCTTCAATGGCTCTTCGGGCTGTTGGTGGAAGGCCGACGAGCGCCTCCGCGGTCGGCGCCAGGGTCCGGGCGATCTGCGCATAGCGGTCGCCGCGCGGGTCGCCGAGATTCAGCGCGGTCAGCCACGGGGCCCCGTACGGCCAACGTGACGGATCATGCTCGGAAGCGGCGATGGGAACCGTCCGGTACCGCCCCATGTTTGGCAGGGCCTGGGACATCAGCAGCAATGTTTCGTACTGGTCGACGACCTTGCTATACGTGGCGACCGCTTTGCTGACGAGGATGACGGCTTGGGCGATGTTCGCTGGATCAATCACGGCCACTTGCGCACGGACCGTGGCGGGCGTGACGCCGATCACGACGACGACGACGAGGACGCGAGTCGATCGGATCATGGCTGGACCTTTCCGGCGAGCCGCCTTTTCGGATCAGGGGTGGACAGGGATGCCTGATAGACGGGGAGCTGCAGGTCGCTCGTGAGATAGACCTTGACGCGATGCCCTTCACGGATCGTGATAGTCGGTAGGCGATTCAAGAACCGACTCAGCGTCTGGTTGGTCGCCTGTGCGCGTGGCATCGCTGACGTTGCCGGTGATGATGACGGAGCCGCTGCGTGCGACTCCCGAATCCACTGCTGATGAATTGAGCGAAGCCGGAGATCAGACCGACGGCCGCTGCGGCTCCGATGGTCGTCACGTAGTGTTGATTGACCTGGTCGCGGAGTCCTGCATCGCCGATCGCGTTCAGACCCATGAAGTGGTCGAGGGCATAGGTGCGCCCATTTGGGAGGACGAGACGCGTGAACGCCACGGCGAGCCGGCTTTCCCCGAACGTCTGTACGGGCTTCGATGTGCCCAGCAGTCTCGAGCCTGCGGGGATCACGATCTGCTGATCATCACCCGCGTAGATCGGGGTGGAGACGAGGCAGTTCACGGGAGCGGCCGCGGCGCCGTCCAGTCGATTCGTGAGGACCGTATCAATGACGGTGCCCTCGACGATGCGGTGCAGCGGCCCGTCCGCAGGCGTCGTTTCCGGCGGTACGGACGCGCGCGACATCGGCGCGGCAGCCGGCACCGCGGGTTGTGCTGGAGCCGGCGCCGCGGCGGCTGCGAGTGCGGGAGCAGTCGTTGAACCGGATGCCCGCAGAACGGCGGCGGCAACGTCATCGAGTGACGGCGGCGTGGCGGGCAGGTCCGGCGTTGCTGGTGCTGTGGTTCGTCTCGAGGAAGAGGAGCGTGGCGATTCCGTCGCCAGCGTGGCATTGGCGCTCTGCACCACGTTGCTCGCGAAGAGGCTCTCGTATTCGCGGCGCTGGCGTTCTTCGGCCATCGCATCCTGGGGTCGCGCCGCTCGTGGCTCGGTGGACATCCTCTCGTTGACTGGAACCGACCGTAGCTCGGGCGGCAGGCCGGCCGGTCGCGGACGCGTGTCCGCCGCCTCCAGCCGCTGTTGGTAACTGCGCAGCTGCTCCGGATTCGGCGCGAGCGTCGCGCGCGCCGGGTTGGGAGTGCTTCTTGGCGGCGCGGGTTGTTGGCCGGTGAAGAGGATGATCGCCAAAATGCCGCCCGCGACGCCGACCATCAGCCAGATCTGCCCGCGGCGTGGCAGGACGCCAGGCGGGTTCGGTCGGTGTACGACGATGGGCGCGGCACCCGGCGGCTGGCTGGGAGTGGGAATGTCCGCCATGACTTATCGGCCTTTCGCGCGAAACTCCAACTTCTCTTTCCCAAGGGCCAGATAGCCACGGTCGAGCACCTTCGGGCACGACATAGATGCCATGGTCCACCTGGAAATTCACGAGTGCAGGGTCCCCGTCCGTCACTTCGTACAGCGTCGGCAATTCCCGCGCATCCGCCTTGATGTAGGTATGCGTCTCGTCGTGCCAGATCGCGGTCACGAAGAACGGCTTTCCGGATGGCGGGAACGCGTAGTTGAATTGCAAGGTCGAGGGGTACGATTTGCGATACTCCGCGAACGTCTCGTCTGAGCGACGCGCGACGTTCTCGACGGCGGTCCGCGCGTCGGCGAGCGCGGCCTGCATGTCAGCCATCTCTTTCGCCGAGTAGTACTTCGTCTGCTTGGGCGCCGCGTCGGGATCCTCGGTCACATACACCTTGAGATCAGCCGGCGTCTTCGCGCTTTCGGTGAGCAGAAAGGAGTACACCGACCCGCTGGCGGTCACCAGGTTCAGATTCGTCGCGGCGCCCTCCTTCGCCGGTTTCAGGTGGGCGATGTTGTGCGCGGCGTTGATCACCCAGAACTCTTTGTCGCCGCACACGACGTCGAGGATCTCCTCGCCGTCTGGCAGGATGATCATCGTGGTGTAGCGAAGTCTGGTGGACAAGGGGATGAGACGGCGTTCCGCCGCAGCCACCTCGCGGACGCCGACGGGTGACGTCACTACTTGTTGCGCCTCGAGTGTCCCGCCGCCCAACGCCAACGCGAACATCGTCCACCACAGCCATCGCATAGACATGGCATGCACTCCTGTTCTAAACCGTCCCTAAACGTCGTTCGCCTGTTGATCGATGGAGCCGTTGACCCTGCCTGCGGCGTGCGCATCAGCGCGGCTGCAGGCGCGATCGATCGGTGTGTTCGTATATAGCCAGGACGACGACTGATCCACGTCGAGGATGAGGACCTTCGACATCTGGTCGCGTTTGAGCAGCAGTTCGCGTCGCGGCCTCAGCGTGGCCAACTGTTCGAGCTGGATCGCGTTCAGTCGAAACACCTCGGCATACTGCTGGCGATCGAGCGCCGGATTCGCCAGAAGCAGCGTGGTCGGGCAGCTCTCGACCACCGTGCGCAGCAAGGCGGCCGACGCCAGGTCCTCCATGGCTTGGGTGGCCAAGACCATCGCGGCGTTCTTCTTCCGCCACGTTTTCAACGCCTCTTCGACGTAGGCGCGCAACGTCGGGTGCTGGATGAAGCGCCAGGCCTCGTCCATCACGCACAGCTTGAGTCGCTGGCGGTCGCCTTCGCTCCACGAGGCCGGCGGTCACCCGGTGGAGGACGTAGAACAGCAGGGGCTCGAGCAGCGCGGGGTACTCCCGCATCGCCTCGAAGTCAAACACCTGAAATGCGTGCACGGCGAGGGTGTCTTCGACGTGATCGAACAGAGGGGCATAGCGGCCCTCACCGATCCACCGGCCGAGACGATGCATGAGGGGACGGGGCAACATGTTGGCCAGGGTGAACAGCCGTCGTTGCTCCTGGTTCAGCACATAGAGGTTCTCGATGGCTTCGTAGAGCTCGCGATCCTCCGCGTTCGATAGGCGGTAGTCGTCGGCACCTTCGAGGAGCACCCGGACAAAAGCGTGCAGAAAATGCAGGTTTTCGGGCGTAGGCGAGAGCGCGAAGGGATTGATTGTCAGGCCGCTGCTCCGGCGCAGCCCGAGTTCGAGGTAGCTGGCGCCCAGCGCACCCGCGAGCTTGCGGTAGCTGTGCCCCAGATCGAAGATGACTGTGAGGGGGTCGTACTTCTGGGCATGGATCGTCAGGAAATTCAGAAGAAAGCTTTTCCCGCTGCCGGTCGCTCCTAAGACGAGCGTGTGCCCGACGTCGTCGACATGGAGGTTGTAGTAGTACGGCGTGTGATGACGCGTCTCGAAGACGGCGAGCGCGTCGCGTCCGCCAAGGGCGGCGAGCGGTCCGCTCTCCCTGGTCGAGGGTGAACAGAAAACTGAGGTCGGCACAGTTCGTTTCGAGCACTGCGAGACGCCGCAGGTTGAACGCGCGATTCCCAGGAACGATCGCCGTCCACGCGTTGACGAGGTTGTAGCTCTCCACGTGAAAGCTGCCGTTGTGCGTGGCCAGCACCTTGAGGGCCTCGGCGGCTGCGCTATCGAGGGTGTGCATGTCTCTGGAGAGAAGGACCAGCGTGAGCGAACACTCGCCGAAGAAGTGGCCGGCTACTTCGATCTCTGTCAAGGCGTCGCCGAGCTGCCGCACGATCGTGCCTTCGCTTTCATCGACGAGGACCTCTTCCGGGCGGGTCTCTGATGACAGGTAGTTGATCATCGACACGCGTCGATTGTGGTGGTGCCGGCGCCGCGTGTGGAGCTCCCGACGCATCCGATCGTTAGCGATGCGCTGCCACTCGAGGCAGGCGATCAATTCGCCAGGGATCGTGTAGAGGTCTTCGAGGACGTGTGCGAAGGTCGCGCTGGGCGGTTCGCGCATGGTGAGGACCTTGACGTGGGTCTCCCCGACGTCCAGGTGTGTGCGGTAGCACTCCACTGAAGAATCCGCGACGAAGAAATCGAGGTGGGCGTCGTAGGTCAGGCTCGCCGTGTCACAGATCACCCGGTCGTAGTTCACCAGCCGCCGGAAGAATTGAAACATCTCCGCCTTCGCTAGTCGCTCAGGGCGGACGGTATCGGCCAAATGGATTTCGAGGGCGCGCGCATGGTGATGCAGATGCTCCACCGCGCGGTCCAGGTCCGCTTCCAGCAGCGCGGTGACAGTGCCCGGCGAGAGCCACGCCCGCCAGGCCGCCTGCGGGTGACGCCAGCCCCGTGCGACGCGGGCGGCCCACGGCGTCGTCTTCGCCAGGCCCTCGTACATGAGTACGAGGTACACGTCGATCTCAAAGAGAGCCCCTGCTCGAGCGTTCAGATGCGCCGCGCGCGCCTGGACGGCCTCGTCGACGACACGCGACGCGCACCGCGCCGCCGTGATCGCTGGGATCTGGCGTTTCACGAGGTACTGGTAGACGCGCGTGCGGTCGTCGAGGAGCCGTAGTGCCGCCTCGTACTGATGCACGACGTGCCGGCGTTGGTCGTGATCGAGGCCTTCGTAGTCCTGCCCGCGAAGGCGATACACGACGCCAACGTCGCCCGCCTTGGTGACAAACGTCTGGTCATCCACAAAGGCCCAGAGTGCGAGGAGAGCATTGACGCTCCCCGCACGTTCCACGTCCCGTCGAATCGTACGGTGTCTCACCAGGGCGACGCCTCGACGTCGAGCCGTGCGTGCTTCCCAGCGTCATACCGTGCGCGAAACCGTGAAGAGGAGAGCAAGATCTGGAGCATGTGCGGGTCGTGCGTCGTCGCCCATCGCGCGAGCAGATACAAGCCCGCGAAAGTCAGCAGTCCGGCGAGGAACGAGTAAAACAGGTTGAACATGGCGGCCGCCATGATCAACGCGAGGAAAAACAGGCGCCGATCGACCCCACAAACCGTCAATGGGCGATGCAAGGCCTTGTAGACGCGATGCGTTTCCATGTTGCTGGTCATGACGGGAGCCGCACTCAAAAAAGCCAGAGAAGAAACTGACCCGCGAACAGTGCTAGGCCGCCGCCAAAAACGATGCCACTGAGCGCCCGTTTCGCCCCCGCTTCTCCGAACATGAAGGTTAGGCCACCGATCACGATGGCGACGAGCGCCAAACTGCGGGCGATTGGTCCCGTGAACGATGCCTCCAGGTTGGATGCCGCTCGCTCCCATGGGCTCTGTGCGAAGAGCAGCTGGGACGACATCACGACGAGAGCCACGGTTGAAACCGCAACCGCGAGTCGAGAACCACGAGACGGGTACGCAGCCATCAAAACCTCCTGAGAGCAATCGAGCGACACGCGTTTGCCGCCCGAGAGGCTCGTTTCCACTGGATGGTGCGACCATCGCAGCGCGCGCGCACGTGGCGTCGCAAATAGAGTTCGAGCTGGAGGGCAGTCCGGGTCAGGGCTGGGAAGCCTCTCCTGACCCACGGCGGGCCGAGCACAGTCGCCAAAAGCGTGCCTTGCTTGCGTGCGAGCCTCGTGGACTTCTCAACGACGATGATGCGACTCAGACAGTCGTCAACCTTCGGTCTGACTTGGCCTAGGTAGCCGGACGGTCCGCGGTGCATGTCGGATGCCCCGTCCGAGGCGTCTACTCGGCGTGCAGTGCGCACGGCGCCTCCTCTGATGAACCCGACCGCGATTCGTCAAACGCCGATATCTGGTCCACGAACGAGAGGAAATCGAGCAACGGAAGTTGTGCGGCGACGTCTGAGCGCAAGCTGGCGTGCGCCAGCGAGCGCAGGTGCTCAGCGGTCCAGAGCGAGGTCGAGAAACGCAACCGAAGCTGGTCGAGCTTGGCGGCGAGCGCGTGCTCGCGGTCCGAGTCATCCATTGCCTCGAGATGGACTGCCGCCTGCTCGTCTCGATAGCGGCTGTAGGCGTCGTGGAGCTCCGCTCTGCGGGCGCGATCCGCGACGAGCATCTGATGAGCTTCGTCACGGTCGAACTGCTGTTGAGACGAGAGGAAGTCAGCCGGCGGCTCGAGGTTGTCGCGCACCAAGGCGACGTAGAATCCGGCCGGGTTCCAGAAGGTTCCCCTGGCCGCTCGGGCGATGACGAAGTCGCCCCATTCGAGCTGCCGGAGCACGTCTTGCGTCGGGGAGACCGCCGCAAGAAGTCGACGGGCGCGTCGCGTCGTGACGCCGCGGTTCGTCAGCTCGGCGACCAGCGCCTCGTCCACGGTGGCGGGGACTCGTCTCGACCTGCTCAGCTCGGTCGGGGACGGCAGGTCGGTGGCGTCGCGGTCATCTGGGCGAGGCGTCGAGGAACTCGATCTGAAGGACGCCTGTCGCGGGCCTCCCGGTGAATAGCGGACCGTGCTTCAGCACGAGCTTGAACGCCCGGTCGTCAGCCGTTCGGACGATCTGCCAATTGGACAGGAACCGATGCGACGTCAAGCTCTTCGAGCGCCGGGCCGAGCTTCTCGACGATCTTCGAGCGGTGGGGGTAGACGCGAAGTCCGAGGAGCTGACAGATATCGGCATAACGCTTTTCGAACACTTGCGCCCGCTGTGAGGCGTAGAGCCAGATCTGCAGGTGCAGCACGAGCGCGCGCGCGATGTGCGTCCTGAGCTGTTGATAGACGTCCATGTCGATCGGCAGGAGGTGGCGGCTATTGATGTTCTGGAGCTGCCAATCCGAGAACCACACGTAATTCCGCTCCGCGATCGTCCCATCGTCCAGCTGCCGACCCCGGCTTACCGCGCGGTCGAACACGCGAAAACGGTCGCGCGCCCACCGGCGGGAGCCGGCCAGGTAGACCGCACCCTCGGAAATGATCGTGGTGGACGCCATCAGGTCGAGCCATTCACTGACGTCGAGATGATTGCGTCCGCTGTCGCAGAGACCGAGCGAGCGAAGGAGCGCGGCCGACGAGAAGCTCACCGGATTCGAGACGGGCGCGCCGCCGTGTCGCTGCGCGCGCACGATCTCCTGAAGCGCGAGGTACTTGTCCTGGTCGGCCGTGACCGGCAGCCCGTGCAAGGCGCTCGGGACGATGGTTGCGGTCACCTCCACCCGTTCTCCGTCAATGGTCTGTGAGAACCGAACCGTCTTGGCCTTCTCGCGCTTGATGCGTTGGCTGGAGGGCGTGAAGAACCCAAGAGCCGCCAGGTTCTTGTCGACCCATACCTGGCGCGGCTTGCCGTCCAAAGGCCGTCCACCCGCAGCGAGCGATGCCGGAACCACGTTGGCGCGCTGGCGGCCATCGTCCGGGTCGATGTTCGTGTCCCCGATGCATTCGACCACGCGGCCCCCCGCGCTCATCCGGCAAACCTCCGAAGCTCTTTCGGCGGCAGAAACTGAGCGATATCCGCCACCGCTGTCGGTCGATTCTGCGTGGCTGTTCGCCTTCGTCCGTGAACGGGAGCTCCGGAGTCGTGACCTTCGATCCAGTCGCGCACATCGGCCTCGCGTATCCGAATCCGTCCGCGAGGCCGGAAACGGATCGCCGCCAGTTCGCCTTTTGCGACGGCTGCGTAGAGCAGTCCGGTCGTGAGGTTGAACTGCTGGGCGGTCTGAAGGATGGTCAGCAACCGGTCGCTCATTTCGTCCCCTCGTGGCCAAGGGGCTGGAGATCGCGGCCGAACCCGTTCGAGTCCGCGTGTATGAGGTATCGCTTAAGCGTGCCGTCTTTGTCAAGCGTTATAACGTATAAGACAGCGCTTGCGGCTCTCCGAATCACGCTGGCCATTCGCAATTCCCCCTTGATCTAAAGAATGTCGTTCTGGCCGGAAATCTTACGGACGTGTCTCGGACGAGGCTTCTCCTCGCGTAGTCAGGGACGCAAGCGCTTGTGGCTATGGAGGCTGTCGAGAGGGCTTCGTGCGGGTGTTCGAAGCTCCTTGACGACATGCGTATAAATCATCGTCGTCTCGACGTTCGCGTTGCCCGAGGTATTCCTGGATCTGTCGAATGTCGACGCCATTGAGCAGGAGATGGGTCGCGAAACAGTGTCTCAGCGTATGTACGGAAACCGGCTTGTGTATACGCGCCGCTTGCGCGGCGGCCTTAACCGCTTTCTGAATCACCGAGTCGCTCATGTGATGGCGACGCACGACACCGGCGCGCGGATCGGTGGACAACGTGCGGCTCGGAAACACCCAGAACCAGCCGAGCTCGCGGCCGGCATTCGGGTACTTGCGGTCAAGAGCATCTGGCATCCAGACGCCGGCGAGTCCCGCTCGGCGGTCGGCGTCGTGCTGGGCCTCCGACCTGCGCAGGTGGGCGCGCAGTTCGTCCCTTCCGATCTCCGCCAGCACCGTCGACCGGTCCTTGTCGCCCTTGCCGCGGCGGATGACCACCAGACCCTGGTCGAAGTCGAGATCCTTGATCCGAAGCTCGCAACACTCCGAGACGCGCAGCCCGCCGCCGTAGATGAGCAGTGCCATCAGGCGCGGTGTCCCTGACATCGCGTCCAGCAGTGCGATGGTCTCCGGCATGCTCAAGACGACGGGCAGGCGTTCGCCGCGCTTGGCTCTCACGCCTGGCGACAGAATCTCCACGTCCACGCCCAGCACTTCCCGGCAGAGGAACAGAATGGCGCAGAACGCCTGGTTCTGCGTGCTGGCGGACACGTGCTGGCGCACCGCCAGGTGGGCCAGGTAGTCGCGCACCACCTCAGACGCCACCCGAGGATGCGGAACTCCCTGCTGCTGGGCGGCGTAAGCCGAGGAACCGCCGCACCCAGTCCACGTACGTGCATTCAGTGCGATACGAATAATGGCGAGTCCTCAAGCGCGTCCGCAGCTGCTCCAGTGCCGCCAAGAGATTCGTGAACCCTTGCTCGTCGACGACCGTGCTGGCCGGCAGCCGATGCCATTCGGTGCGTTTGAGAAAATTCACGAAGTACATGCGGAGTGCCTGGTCCGCTTGACGCACCTGCCAGGCCTCGATCCCGCCGTTCCGTTCAAGTTCCTCGCAGAACCCTCGCACTTGATCGGCCAGGGGTTCGTCGGACGCCGGCCTCGACAAGAACCGACGCACCCAACGGACGAAGTACGGTGCTGCCGTCGGCCGCACCAACTGGGCCTTCAGCAGAAATTCACTGAACTGCTGCAACGAAGATTCGAGCTCACGCATGGCGCACCTCGACCCCCAAGAGAGGCAAAGATGAGGCCGCGCTGGCCTCTTGCGCGCTTCTTCAATCCCGGCAGCCCGTTACACGGTGAACCGACGGGAACATGTGGGCTCGGTGTGAACCCAGATCAACAGATGGCCTTCCATGCTGACGCACATTCTGCGAATGGCGCCCTCCACCCAACCACGGATTCCCGGGCAATTGGCACTCGACCAATTCCCGGATCGCGGCACCTCGAATTCAGACAAACCGTACGGAGAGAGGGAGTCTGCCTGGGGCATCTGCCGCGTTCACGCCGGCGACCGAGGAAAGGGTTCCGAGCGTGAGCGGGCATGGATCCGCCGACGGACCGGCAATTGGCGCCAGCGACCCAAGACGCCAATTCGGGGAATGGTGCCCACCGGCTATGCTCAGATTTCCGGGGCGGATGGCGCTGGCGCCAATTGACGGGTCCAGCGCCAGCGAATTCAGCCAACTCATTCCAGTGGAAGCCGTTGCGCCGGGACCAAATGGCGGCAATAATTTCGGGGAGTGCGGACTGCGTCCGAGGGCCGAGCGCGCGCGCAACGGCGGCTGACCTGCAATTGGCGCCTTCCAGCCATATGACGATTAGGCTTATTCAGCGCGATCAAATATGGAAGCTACTCTGACCAATGCGATGGATACCTATTACCCAGCGATAGCGGTGGCAGCGTTGGACTTGCTTGGCGTGAGGGCCCTCGTGTCGAGGTCGGACTGCGCACTTACGGCGATGGATGTTCTGAGCCGGTTCGTCCGCAACGCATCGACGCGTGGGGTGTACAACACAGAGACGTTGCACGACCGGCACGACTTCATGTTCGACGTCGACGTGTTCTTCGGCGACTCGCTTTATCTCTTCGCGGATCCATCCCGCGACATCGAGACCCAGGTGCATGGGTTGCTGCTTCGCGTTTCCACGTTGATCGGCATCGGGTTGTGGACTAGCCCGAGGTTTCTCGTCAGAGGCGCGATTGCTGTGGGCGACCTCCGGAAGCGATTGGCACAGGGTGACAGCGTCTCGCACGAGATCAGGATCGGCACCTCGATGATCAATGCTCACCAACTACAAGAGGGGCAAGACTGGATCGGGGCAGCCGTCCATCCGGACACTCCGCTTAACGCAGAAGCGCGAAAGTGGACAACGACAAATGAAGTTCCACTCAAGCCAGGATTTCGCCTCGAGGGCACTCCTGTTGCGGTGAATTGGGTCTGGTCGAAGGGCACGCCGGAAGAGGTGGAGAGTCACCTGGAGCGAGCAGTGCGCGAAACCGGAGCCGCGGGCGGGGAGGCATGTAAGCTTGAGAACACCCGCGAGTTCGTGAAACTCGCAATCGCCACCCGTCAATTTGCTCCCTTCATTTTGCCGCAAGGCTAACACCCGAATGGAGCCGACGCACCGGTCGTCCTGTGCCATCATGTCGTCGAGGCGCGCGGCTCATTCGTGCCGTTGGGTAGAACAATCATGAAGAAGGCAAACGGCAAGAGACGAGTGCGTCGCACGTATCGTGACATCTTTCTAAGCGCGCTCACCGAGCTGTCCGACCGGGGGAAGCAGCTCGTTGCGAACCGGATCCTTCGGGAGAATCTCGACTGGGACAATGACCGATACCGGCGTGTTAAAGAGCAGCTGGCCGAAGAGGGTTCGTTGATCCTCGGTCGAGGGCAAGGCGGGACGGTTGGTCTGGCCATCACTCCGGGATCAAGAGGACTCTCGCTCTTTGTGTCGTATTCGCATGTTGACGAAACCCTGAAGAATGAGCTGATGAAGCATCTTGAGCCACTTCGTCGTCTCCATCGTATAGAGGATTGGCACGATCGGAAGATCAAAGCTGGCGACGACTGGGAGAAGTCAATTGCTGACAGTCTCGCGACTGCGGACATCATCCTGCTCCTCGTGAGCATCGACTTTATCAACTCAAAATATTGCTACGATGTCGAACTTGAGACAGCCATGGAGCGGCACTCGAAGGGCGAAGCGGTGGTGATTCCCATCATCTTGAGAAATTGCCTCTGGCACCATACTCCCTTCGCGAAGCTGCAGGCCCTCCCCAAGGACGGCAAGGCGGTCAGAACGTGGACAGACCCGGACGAGGCTCTCACAGCCGTCGCCGAGGGTATCCGCCAGATCGTCGAAGGAAGACTCGCGGACCGGTAGGAATCAGCGCGAGCTGCGCAAGAAGGCGTTCAACCCGTTCGTGCAGATGAAGAAACGCAAGAGTCAAAAGCGATGATCCGAGTTGCAGAAGCCGGCTCGATATGATCAGGGCATGTCGAACCGTGGGGACCTCCGGAGAGGACGTGGTGAGTGGCGACGACTCGGAACGGAGCTCCCCGCCAACATGGCGAACCGAGAGTCGGCGAGGAAGGCTCAGAACAGGCAAACGAACGACGAACCGAACCCAACAGGGCGCTCCACCCGACTGGCGCGGGTGGTCAAGCGCGCCAGCGGGTGAGCGCGTACGTTGGCCAGACTTCCGGCTTCCACTCTTGCTTGCCAGCGTTGAGGTCTGGTAAATGACGAAACGCTCTCGATCCACGCCCCGGACGCTCACGGATCGGGAGCTCATGCTTCGAGCTATCGACCTCGCGAAGCGCAGCAAGAGTGAGCCCGACAAGATATCGCCAAAGGTCGGCGCGGTCATCGCGCGCGACGGCGTTGTCCTTGGCGAGGCATTTCGCGGCGAACTGGCTATGGGCCAACATGCCGAGTTCACGCTACTTGAGGGGAAGTTGCCCGAGCGAGTGCTGGCGGGCGCAACACTTTTCACGACTCTGGAGCCCTGTACCTCTCGAAATCATCCAAAGATTGCCTGCGCCGAACGTATCGTTGAGAGGCGGATCGGCAAGGTCTTCATCGGAACGCTGGATCCTAACGAGCGGATACGCGGCCGGGGCGAACTGCGGCTCCGTGACGCGGGAGTGCAAATAGGTCGGTTCGATTCAGACCTGATGTCAATCATCGAAGAACTCAATCGCGACTTTTCCCGCCAGCATCGGTCCGCTTCGAGGCGCAATCGTACTCACGCTGAGACCACCGATCCCGTGCCCGAAGGGGAAGTTGGTCCCAACGGATATCGAATCGGCTATTCAAGAAACGGCGATAAAGTCGAATGGCTGCCGGACGAGGAGAATCCTGGCAAGGAATGGCCTCTCATCCTGCGGCGGAACGACAAGGAGATTCTGAAGACTTACAACGAATTTTGGGACAAGGTCTGGTGGAACAGACATCAAGTGTGGCTCGAGAACATTAAAAACGGGAAGGAACCTCTACGGGAAGAGCAGAAGCCTATTCTCGATCAGGCGAGGAAAGCCGCGAGGAGAATCGAACGAAAGTACGGACGAAGGAATCTCGGCTGGGACGACTTCGACTGGGGTCTCCTAAGCGGAAGAATGTCGGCCCTTGCGTGGGTGATGGGCGCCGACTGGAACGAATCACTGGACACGTGAGAGGGCACAACTGGCCAACATCGGCTTGCAGCCGTCGGCGGCTGGTGAATGATGAGTCGCCGCGGCTGAAGCCGGTCGTTATGCCGCAATGTTTCGCAATTGAGAACGGGAGACGAGAGTGCCAACCTGCTTTGTGATGCAGCCATTTGATCAAGGGCTGTTCGACAAGCGATACGCGGACGTATTCGAGCCTGCGATCAAGGAAGCAGGCCTTGAGCCCTATCGAGTAGATCGAGATCCTGGCGCGAGCATTCCGATTGAGACGATCGAGGACGGCATTCGATCAGCTGAGGTCTGCTTTGCTGAGATTTCAAACGACAACCCAAACGTCTGGTTCGAGCTGGGTTATGCCATCGCAGCGGGTAAGGATGTCGTCCTGATTTGTTCGGACGAGCGCAAAACGGCATTTCCATTTGACGTTCAGCATCGGAAGATCATCAAGTACAAGACTGATTCCCCCAGCGACTTCGCGGTACTCAAAACGGGGATCATCGACCGCATCAGGGCGCTTCGTGAGACTGAGAAAAGAATCGAGGCGCTTGCCGAAATGCCGGTCCTCACGACAACTGAAGGATTGTCGGACTATGAGATTGTCGCCCTCGTTACGATCGCAAAGACCGCTGATGTCCCAGGCGGCAACGTTCCGGCGAGCACGATCAAGCGCGACTGCGAGCGGGCTGGATACACCGGAATAGCTGTCACACTTGGCCTGCGTGTGCTACGTCGGCGTGGCTTCGTTGAAGTTGACACTGACTCCGACGACCGGGGCTACGAGTCATGGCCGGTGTTTCGAGCGACGGACGCAGGCCTCGACTGGCTCGAGGCCAACCAGAACCGCTTCGTACCTGCGACGTACGGCACGGGAGGCCGAGCCAGGCGAGTCATTTTGAGGGTGCGGCATAACACTCAAATGGAGCCGACGCGCCGGACGTCTCTGCCATCATGTCGCCGCGGCGCGCGGCTCATTTGAAGCGTTATGCCGAATGCGAAGAATCAATGAAAGAAACCAGGTCGACAATCATTGAGAGTTACGCGGGTTGGACGGCGCTATCTGCGCTCCGCTCAGGCTCACCGGTCAAATCGCGCGCCGACGTGTATGGATTGGTTAACCATGTGCCCTTCGACGTGGTCCTGGTTCCGGCCGACGAACCGATCAACGCAGGCGAATTCGCGTCGTGGCACCACGACGCTGTTATGGGTCTGTGCAAACGCGAGTCGAGGCTCTGTGTGGGGTGGGCGGCCAAAATCGTGAACGTGTACCTGAAGACCACTACCTACGTGGGCGGCTTGGGTCGCTTGGGACTGGTCGACCTCATTCATCCCCCAATTGACGGTGGCTTGTGGGCAGGGGTCCGAATGCGCTTCGGTGCCAGCCCTGATATTCTGGCGAAAACACACGTCGTTGAACGAATCCAGAACATCAGAGATTACTCAACTTACGCAACGATCATCGCCGGAATGCGTGATGTTTCCGCAGTACTCGGATGTACGCTGATCGAAGTCGAGACGCTCTGGGACAGAGGGGGAGAATCATCGGCATAACCTGCGGTGGAGCCGACGCACCATCTCCTCGTGGTTTCGACTCGCCGCGGTGCGCGGCTCATCGCCGACGTTGATATGACTTCGGCTTGTCAAGTGAGCCCAGATGCTGGGCTGAGGCATTTTCCTTATTAGCGCTCTTTCTTCGTGACGGTGGTTGAACACACCCGGGCCAGCGTCGAGGCGGAGCCAGTAAAAGCGACGGTTGATCCTGCTGATATCCGTGGATTGGGTACCACCGTACTGTGATCCGTCGCGCGCCTGCCTCACTCTAGGCACGAGGATCGGCCGAAGCCGCCTCTTAACGTCGTCGAGGGTTGCGCGGAAACCGGGGCCGCGCCTCGACGCCGACCCGAGACCTGGGTGACCGTGCTCAGACGGTCACCGGCACCTCCTTGGCAATCGCCCACATGAAGGCGATGAGCTCCCGCGCGATGGCCGTGACCGCGACGTTCGGATGCTTGCCGCGCGCGGTCAGTCGACGAAAGCGCTTGCAGAGCCGGACCTGCGCCTTCCAGCCGATGTCTTGAATCGGCTTCGGCAGCGCGTCGATCCGCGTTTGAATGTGCTGGGAGACTTTCGCGGGATGGCGATACGCCCACGCCGCTTCGATCAAGGCGCGGCGCGCGCGCCCGTTGCCCGCTTTGGTGATGCCGCCCTGCCGACGCGCGGGCCCGCTCGAGTATTCCGACGGAATCAGCCCGACGAACGCCGCCAACTGTCGCGGCGAGTCGAAGCGCGTGAGGTCGCCGAGCTCGGCGACGACGGTGATCGCGACGAGCCACTGGACGCCGCGCAAGGCCTGCAGCGCTTGCACGACCGGATAGAGCCGCCAGGCCGGGCGCGCGCTCGAGGAGTTCGGCCTCGAGCCGGCCGAGCCGGTCGACCTGTTCATCGACGGCGCGCACCGATTCCTGAAAGACGATTTGCTGCGCCGGCGTGGGGCACACGACTTTGGCCAGGTACCGGCAGATGCGCGGCGTTCCAGTCGGCGCGCCCGACATAGTGCAACCCGAGCCGAAGCAGGAAGGCTTTCAGCCGGAGCTTCGCATTCTTCTGCGTGAGGCGCGCGGCGTCGCGGGCCCGACAGAGATCGCGGATCGCTTCGTCCTCGACGGTCGGGACATAGACCCGCGTCAGATCCCCCGAGCGGAGCAGCCGGGCCAGGTCCACGGCATTCCGTCGGTCGGTCTTCACCTTGTCGCCGGGCTTCTTGGGAATCAGCGAGGGCGCGACGACCTGGCACTCGACGCCCTGACCGGTCAAATACCGATGCACGCCGTACCCGCGTCGGCCCGGCTTCGTAGGCGAAGACGAGCGCGGGCGTCTTGGCCCGAAGCCGACGCAGCAACTTGTCGAGATCCGCCTGGCGCGTCCCGATCTCGCCGAGAAACACCGGGGGATCGGCGCTCTGCCCTTGCGCGTGGGCGACCGCGATCGAATCTTTGTGGACGTCCAGACCGACGAACAGCGGAGTAGACTTGCCCATGGCTGACCTCCGGGAACACAACGCCGCGCTCCATGCGGCGTTGCGGCTCTGGCCGCAACAGGCTAACCCGCGACGATACCGGAGGTCAGCCGTGTTCTGTCGCCGAAGTCATTCTGTCTAGGCAATCTTTGAAATCAGTGAACGTTACCATGGAACAGATCCAGGATTCGATCGAGCAGAGCTTGAATCAGCTCGCCCCACTTGCGGACGATCACCTCAGGATAGGCCTTGAAATGACGAACGCCTATGGCGGCGCATTTTATGGAATGGATTTCTTGGCCTATGGAGCTCTGAACAGATCGAAGGCCCACTTGGCGGGATTCACGCAACTCATTCGTAGTCGAAATTTCGTCTGTGCGGGCGCACTATTGCGACTGCAGCTTGACACCGCTCTTCGGCTGTCTGCAGCCTGGTTGGTGGATAGTCCTCATGACTTCGCGTTGGCGGTGCTCGCGGGACAGCAGGTCCGTCAGCTTGTGGATCGGTCTGGCAAAAAGCTGACGGACAGGTATTTGGTTTCTGTGTTGGGTGCGGAACTGCCGTGGATCCCGCGAGTCTACGAGCGCACGAGCGGCTACATCCATCTCTCGTCCGTGCACATTTTCTCGGCGATCAGCTCGGTGGGAGACCACGCAGAGGCGCGGACTTTCGAGGTGAAGATCTCTGAATTCGACAAGCCACTCCCGACAGAGATATACATCGAGGCCATCGACGCGTTCGCGGAGAGCACGCGTGTGTTGCTTCGGTATGTCTACGGCTGGACTATCAGCAAGGCGGATCCGGACGCCGTGGCAAAGGCGAGATCAGAACGCGAGTCTCAATGAGCGGCCTAACCACGCGCTGGAGCCGACGGCGCGACTGCAATGAGTATGCGCCGCGGCTCAGCGCGAGCGTTGATATGACTTCGGCCTGTCAAGTACGCCCAGATGCTGGGCTGAATCGTTTTCCCTATAAGCGCTCTTTCTTCGTGACCATCGATAGACACACCCGGGCCAGCGTCGAGGCGGAGCCAGTAAAAGCGACGGTTGATCCTGCTGATATCCGTGGATTGGGTACCACCGTACTGTGATCCGTCGCGCGCCTGCCTCACTCTAGGCACGAGGATCGGCCGAAGCCGCCTCTTAACGTCGTCGAGGGTTGCGCGGAAACCGGGGCCGCACCTCGACGCCGACCCGAGACCGAGGGTGACCGGACTAAGCGGTCACCGGAACCTCCTTCGCGATCGCCCACATGAAGGCGATGAGCTCACGCGCGATGGCCGTAACCGCCACGTTCGGATGCTTGCCGCGCGCAGTGAGCCGACGACAGCGTTTGCACAGGCGGACCTGCGCCTTCCAGCCGATAGCCTGAATCGGTTTCGGCAACGCGTCAATCCGCGTCTGGATGTGCTGCGAGACTTTCGCCGGATGCCGATATGCCCATGCCGTTTCGATCAACGCGCGCCGGGCACGACCGTTCCCCGCTTTGGTGATGCCGCCCTGTCGACGGGCCGGGCCGCTGGAATACTCCGAGGGAATCAGCCCGACGAAGGCCGCCAACTGCCGCGGCGAGTCGAAGCGGGTGAGGTCCCCCAGTTCGGCGACGACCGTGATGGCGACCAACCATTGCACGCCGCGGAGCGCTTGCAGCGCCTGCACGACGGGATACAGGCGCCACGTCGTCCCGACCTCCCGCAGTTCGGCTTCGAGTCGCCCGAGTCGGTCGACTTGTTCATCGACCGCGCCCAGCGTTTCCTGGAAGACAATCTGCTGCGCGGGCGTGGGACAGACGACCTTGGCGAGGTACCGGCGATGGGCGGCGTTCCAGTCGGCCCGGCCGACGTAGTGCAACCCGAGCGCGGAGCAGGAAGGACTTCAGGCGCAGCTTCGCGTTCTTCAGCGTGAGCCGCGCCGCATCGCGGGCGCGACACAAGTCGCGGAGGGCTTCGTCCTCCACGGTCGGTACGTAGACGCGCGTCAGGTCGCCCGACCGGAGCAGCCGCGCGAGCTCGACGGCATCTCGGCGGTCGGTCTTCACTTTGTCGCCGGGCTTCTTCGGGATCAGCGAGGGCGCCACGACGTGACAGTCGAACCCCTGGCCGGTGAGGTCGCGATGCAGGGTGTAGCCGCATGGTCCGGCCTCGTAGGCAAACACCAGCGTCGGCGTCTTCGCCTGCAGCCGCCGGATCAATTTGTCGAGGTCCGCCTGGCGCGTGCCGATCGCGCCAAGATACACCGGCGGATCGGCGCTCTGCCCCTGGGCATGGGCGACCGCGATCGAATCCTTATGGACGTCGAGACCGACGAAAAGCGGTGTAGGCTCTGACATGGCTGACCTCCGGGAACACAACGCCGCGCTCCATGCGGCGCTGCGGCTCTGGCCACAGGCTAACCCGCGATCGTACCGGAGGTCAGCCGTGTTCTCTTGCCGAAGTCATACTGTCTAGGCTTACAGAACAATGAGATGAAGGCTGAACATGAACGCTGAACGGTACAAGGCCGCGTTTACCGAGCCAGCGACGGGCTCAACACCGTCTGGTGAAGCCAACACTAGAGCGGGACGAGCACTTGCGGCGGCACTCGACATTCGCAAGTTCGAAATTGATCTGTACTGGAAGCGCGCAACCTATTTTTGGGCCTTCATCGCAGCAGCGTTTGCCGGTTACGGCCTTACGTACAGAACGTCGGAGTACAGCGATTCCTGGCTCTCGCTACTCTTTTCCGCTCTTGGTGTTGTGTTTGCCTTCGCGTGGTTCTTGGTGAATCGGGGTAGCAAGTTCTGGCAGAACAACTGGGAACGTCACGTCGACTTGCTCGAGGACATGACTCTCGGTCCACTCTACAAAGTGGTCGCGGTCAATTCGGAAGGGAATTCCATAACTTCAGCCGGCGCTTTCTCGGTGAGCAGGATCAATCAGTTGCTCAGTCTGTTCGTAACCATCGTATGGACTCTATTATTTATGAAGTCGCTCGGCCCGGTCTCGTTGAGGAACAATCCAGACTGGTTCAAGATTACTCTGGCATGCCTGACCGTCCTCGGGCTGGGTGCACTCTGGCGCCTCGGTCGATCGAATATTGGGCACGGCACGGCGAGGCTTGTTGTACGAACATTCGACGTCGAAGCCTACTAACCACACGCTGGAGCCGTCGGCTCGGGACTGACGGCAGACGCGCCGCGGCTCAGCGCTTAGCGTTGGACGGACGCGATCCTACATGGTGCATCGCACATTCTCAGAACGGCTATTCGAAGAGTTCTGCGAGTTCAATGGCGTTCCGTGTGCGCCAGTGCCGACTGGATCTCACCGAACTCCTGACTACGAAATCGTCCTTGCCGATTGCATCGTCGTCTGTGAAGTTAAGCAGATAAATCCCAACCGCGAGGATCTGGAGGAATTGACCGTCGTGCAAGGCAGTGACGCCTCAGGCAGGTTCGTCCCGAGCCGCCTCAGAGAGCGCCTGAAACACGTCTCGGCGCAGCTGAAGGCCACTTCGCAGGCCGGTCGGCCGACGCTACTCATTGTTTACGACAATACTCCGTTCAAGATGTACACCATGCACTTCGATGTGGTGCAGGCGATGTTCGGGCACCACTCCGTAGCGGTGTCGATCTCGGCCACGGAGGCGGGCAATCGATCGCGTGTGTCGAAGCCATTTTTCGGCGGGAATAGAGGGTTCGGCCCAACTCGCAACACTGCGGTAAGCGCCGTTGGAATTCTCGATGGCGGGCCAACGGCCCGTCCACTGACCCTGCGGCTGTACCACAACCCGTATGCCAGGGTACACCTTGAACCGAGCCTCTTCCTATCTCTGCCGGTTAGTCACGAGGTCCTGCCTGACGCCAAAGCGGTTCGGCCATGAGGCCGGTGGCGGGCCGTCCAACACGCAAATGGAGCCGTCGCGCCAGAGAGTCCGGTGCTATTCTGTCACCGCGGCGCGCGGCACATTTTCAACGTTCGCTACATTGCTGACACCGTCGCGACTGCTGCTTCGAGCTGGTCGTCCCTGCCTTGCCGAAGTTCGGCCGGGCATGGCAGTACCTCGACGTTCGGCGACACTCCGTGTCCTTCGACGACGGAGCCGCGCCAGGTGTACCAGCCGGCCGCCGGCAGCCGAAGAATGAACCCGTGACCGACTGAAAAGTTGGCGCCGCCGAGCACCTGGCCGCCGGTCTCGCGTGCCAACGAGCGTCGCGAGGCCGTTCTCCGCGGTAAACGCCGCCACCATCTCGCCCGCACTTAACGTGTGCTCGTTGACGAGCATCACGATCCGGCCGTGAAATGGCTTGGGCCCGAGCCCTTCCGTCACGAGACGAATCGACCGATCCCGGTGGACCACCTTGAACCGGAACGCCATCTTCAACATGTCGAGCGTGGTCTCGGGCAATCTGTCGATCGACGCGAGTTGGTCGGGGCGTCGCTTGCGGTCTTCGCCGCTCCTCGTGAGGCTGTACCCCACCGGGATCCGATCCGGCGTCAAGTAGCTCATGAGCCGCAGCGACCCGACGAACCCTCCCAGATTGCCGCGCAGGTCGATGATCAATCGCGTGCAGCCAGAGAGTTCGGCGAGCGCGCGGTCGAGCTCGCGCGCGAACCGCTGGCCATTTGCCCCGGGAAAGAATGCGATGCGCAAATATCCGGTCTCGGTTCCGAGGGTTCGCGCCGTCACGCTGGTGGGTTCCGCCATCGGCGGCGTCGCGTTGGCTTTGCCGTTCGGATTCGGCTTCGGCAGGATCACAGGAACTTGCTGAACCTGCCCCCCTTCGCGGTCAATCGTGAGCGGCACGTCTTTGCCCAGAGCAAAGGTCGGCAAGGTCGGTGGTCGGACCACCGCCCCGTCGACCTCCAACAGGATGTCGCCCGGGCGCGCGCCGGCGACACTCGCGGGTCCGCCGTCGTGCACGTCCTGAAACATCCACCGGCGTCCGTCCGGCGTGTCGACTGCACAGGAAGGTGGCATTGATGGCGTATCGGGCCGGTGCGCGTTGCGCTGTCTCGTGAAAGAACGCGACGTGACTGAGTCCGCCCGGGTCAGCACGGTGTTGACGCCTTTCTCGAAATCCGCCGCCGACTGGCAGCGCACGATGTCGTCGAGCTGCGCCGAGAAGAGCGTCCGCCAATTCGGAGCGCGTCCCGTTGAAGCGGACACACTTGGTGTCCATCAGCCGAATGATCTTCTCGATCAGCGGACGAGTCGTCGATTCGTCGAGCTGCATCTCAGTCCTCTTCGAAGTGTTGTCAGTGTGCTGTGTGCGTCTCTCGGCCCGCATCTGCGGCGACCTTCGGCGGCGGGTTCTTGAACGTTGATCCGCTGATCGCCGACGACCCACAAGCTGGAACGCCGCCACCGTCGGCAGCGCCTGGGCCCGAACTGCTCGATGACGGCTGCCTTGCTGAGCATCAGCGCCTCGGCGATATCCTGGCCGGCCGTGATGTTCTCGTAGAAGCGACGCATCAGCGCCATGGACGTCGCGTCGCTGACCGCCCACAGTGTCGTGACGACGGAATGGGCGCCCGCGAGAAGAAAGGCTCTGGCGACATTGAGCACGCCCTCCTGCCCGACGACTGGACCGACCGCCGTGTCGCACGCCGACAGCACCACGACGCTGGCGTTCAGCGTCAATCGGCCGATCTCGCGCGGCTGCAGCAGACCGTCCTCGCCGGCCGCGGCGTCGTTCAGCAGCACGAGCGCGGCGCGTTCTGGAAAGTTCGGATCCGCAAACGCATGAACGGCAAAGTGCAGAATCTCGAAGTTGCTCGAGATTTTGAGCCTTCAGCGCGGTCTCTGTGGCCTGCTCGCCCGTCAGCACGACGCTGCTCGGCCCGAGCAGGCGCGCGGCGGTGAGCACCTCAGCCTGGGCGGATGGCAGGACGGACAGCTTCGACGGAAACGCCGCGTCGAACAGCCCACGTGTTTCGTCCGACCGCTTGGCGCTTGCCGTAGCGTCGGCGTCCCGGCGAACATCCGATCGTAGGGGACGCCTCCCACGGCCAGCAGCGGTCGTTCTGGCACCGTCCGACGCGGCCTGGTCCGCAGCAGGTACCAGACGTTCGCCGACGGCACGAGCGTGACGATGTGTGCCGGGGCGGAGTTCAGGGTCAGCAGCGAATCGAATGGCAGGAGGTGGAGCTTCCCGTCCGGCACGACGAACATCCGCTTCGTCGTCTGCCACTGGGCGACCGGCTGCAGCACGGCGTCGTACAGCTCCTTCGCCGACAGATGATTGGCCGGCTTTTCCGCTTCGGACCTCATCGGTGAACCGATCGACCAGCGGTTCGATCTGTTTTCTGGACGGAAGCGGTACCAGCGTGAGTCCTCCGCGGCTGATCACCAGGCAGTAGGACCGCGGCTCGGTGAGGACGTATTCGAGAATCACTTCATCGGCGGCCAGACGCTGCTGGATCGCTTTGAGCTCGACGCGGTTCTTGCCCATCAGCAGGTTGACGCGTGCTCCGGTCCGCGAGCGTCGTGCGCTGCTCGGCCTCCCACAGGTCGTCGAGGATCTGCTTGCGCTCCGCGGGTGCGCGCGCTTTCATCAGGCGAACCTGGAGTCGCGAAATCGTTCTGAACCGATCGCTGTCGGCCTCGATCTGGCGGTCGCTGTCCGGCAGCGTGCGAAGGACGTCCGCCACGGCACGCCCTCTCGCCCGTTCGATGATCTGGTACGCCTTGGCCGGCGCATTCAGTCGCTCGGCCGCCAGGCGGAAGTGTCCCGTGTACAGATCGCTCATGACGCCGATGAGGCGCGCCTGGGCTTCGCGGCTCGGGACGTTGACCATGATGCCTTCGACGATGTCGGCGGCCTGATCGTAGGTGCGATCCGCGTCCGCGAGACTGCCCTGGGCGGCGTAGATGTCGGCGAGGACGCCGAGGCGAACGGGCAGCATGAAACGGTTCCCGGCTGTCTCGGTGGCCGCGACGGCCGCGACGGCATGGCGACGGGCCAGGTCAGGTCGCCACGGGCGCGATAGATGCCGGCAACGCCTTCCTCGGCGTCGGCGAGCAGGCGCTGGACCTGGCCTGCGCCTCGCCTTCGTGATCGCCTGCTCCAGATACTCGGCGGCTCGATCGTGTTGGTCCCGCTTTTCGGCGATCTGCGCGAGCAGCATCAGCAGCTCAATCTCCTTGATGCGTCGATCGCCCGCGTGTGCTTCCGCCATGGCGGCCTTCGCGAACTGTTCCGCCTCGTCCGGCTTGTTGAGCGCGAGCAGCGTCGAGCACCTTCGTGCTGTACACGACGAACGGGAAACCGGTTTCGGGATGGTCGTTCGCGAACTTCAGCGCCCGGTCGACGTAACCCATCGCCACCGGCGGGTACCCCGCCGACAGCAGGCCATTGGCGATGGCTCCCATGTACCGGAGCTGGCCGCCGACATCACCGGACTGCGTCGCGGCCTGGAGCGCCTGCTGAATGAGCGTGCCGGCCTCTCCCGTGTTGCCTTTCAGGAATGCGACCATGGCCAGCTCGCCGGTGGCGCGATTCTCCCAACCCTTGTCGCCCAGTTCCTTGGCCAGCTGCTGCACCTGTTGCCAGTCCTGCTGTGCGGCGTCGACGTCCCACTCGAGATCGATGTCGCCCTTGACCGTGAATCCCCGCAGTCGCAACTTGGGATCCTGCTTGGCGATCGGGGAGAGGCAGATCGCTGCGCGATCTCCTCTGAGAGCTCGGCGAGCGACCGCGTCTGCATCTGGCCGCGCAGTCGACCGAACTTGGCGTACATCGCGGCGCGCCGGTCACCGGCGCTCGTCGCCGCGTTTTGCGCCTCGACGTAGATGGGCAACGCGCCGTACCAATCATTCAGCCAGGCCAGTCGGTCGGCCTCTCGCAGCCGTTCGTCGATGTCTGGGCGCCGCTCGAAGGACCGAGACAGAAACCAGGATCATCGCTGCCGCTATCGCCGAATGCTTTCGCATCTCCGACCTCCCGTCTTCCGCACTTCCTCCACGATGGTGCGCCAGGCGTATCGCGGTCTGGGCTGCATGATGCGCGCATCCTATCGCGTGAACCGGACTTCGAACGTCGACCGATCGCTTGATGAGATCGCCGAAGACGTGCTGCTGAATGTCGTGATTCAGGAGGTTGGTCGCTTTCACGAGCGTCGTGATGCGGCCATCCGCCCACTTCATCCCGACGCTGGCGTTCACCAGCGTGTACGCCTCCGAATATCCGAAGTAGGCACTGGTGAGCACGTCGGTCCACAGCGCCTTGTCGACGTAATTGACCGACCCGCTCCCGAGCCATCGCGCTCCATCGACGTTGAAACCGACGTTGACGCGGTTGGTAGGCGGCAACGCCAGTTGCTGCAACGGATACGGATGGGGATCCTCGAGCACCGTCGGCTTCGCCTGCCAAGAATAATTGACGAACGCGGTCGCCGCTCGGCTGACGCGATGATCGAGGGAGAGCTCGATGCCTTTCTGCCGCAATGGACCAAGGTTCAGATACGTGAACCCGGTTCTTGGCAGGAAAATCCCCTGCTGCGCGAGGATGCTGAGAGTCGTCGGCGGCAGGAGCCATCCCGGAGGCGGAGAGGTCGCCGTGTACGGGTCGAGTGATGGCGGTAACGGCGTGAACTTGATGCTGTTGTTCAGGTCGTTCACGTACACCGCCACGCCTGCGGTCGTTCGCTCGTGGAACGTGCCCGTGTACGCCACTTCGTAGGCGGTCAGCGACTCCTTCGTCAGCTCTTGCTGCGGTGTTGATCCAATCGGAATCTGGCTGCCAACGGCCTGCACCGCCAACGGGAACGGTTGTGACACGAGCGGTCGCAGCGTCGGGGGCAGCAGCGGCGCCAGCGCGCTGAGATCGGTCGGCACCACGATGCCGGTATTCAAGGAGTTGTTGATGACCGAGGGTGACGCGAAACGCCCGGTTGAAGGACGCACGAATCGCATGACTACGGCGCAGATTGAAGACCGCTGCGACACGGGGTGAGAACGCGGGATCACCGAGATTGCCGAACTTGTCGACACGGCCGCCCATGGTCACCCTGACGCGATCAAAGCCGATCTCGTCCTGCACGTAGGCGCCAGCCTCATTTCGATCCTGGGCCCCTGGGGCGATGGAGAGACCGAAATTGTTGTGCCGGACGTTCCCGCCGACGCTCAGGAGGTGGCGACGGCCGAGCGCGAGCGAGTCGCCGATCTCGACATCGTAGGTGTGAGTCGAGACGTTGAGCTGCAGCGGTGTTGCCGTCGCGGGACTGAGCAGCAGCAGGTTGGGTGCTTCAACATTCAGGAAGTTCGTGAAGGCGTTCACGCGGAGTCCGGCCTTGCTGTAGTTGACTCTTCCGTATCCCATGTACGAGCCAGGTTGGATGTCGAAGGGCCCGATGCCCGGTGTAGATGATGCCCTCGCTGCCGGCGACGCCACCTTCATAGGTGATCCGGCCGCCGTCCAGTTCCTGATCGGCGCGGACGACAAACTTGGGCTGGCTTGTCCCGCGGTTGTGGAAAGCCGTCCCGATCGCACCATCGGCATCCGCTGGATAGTGGGCGCCGCCGATTGTGGCGTCTGGGTTCCGCGGGTCTGGGATGATTGGAATCTGTCCGGTCGGCCTCGGAAAAGAATCTGACGAGAAGTAGCCGGCTGACACGCGATACGACCAGCGGTTGGACGGGGCTTTCGCAACGGTCGCGTTCGCGCCGAACAGGGTGCCGATGCCTTTGCCGGCGGTCGATCCCGCGTCGCGGTTGAAGAACCCACCGTTCAGCGTGACGGTTGTACCGGGCGCCTCCCGCGGCGACTTGGTCAGGATGTTGACGACGCCGGTCATCGCGTTCGCGCCCCAGACGGCTGACGCCGGCCCGTGAATCACCTCGATTTGCTTGACGTCCTGCAGATTGTTCGGGAGAAAGTCCCACAACACGATGCCGAAGAAATCGAGGTAGATGGAGCGGCCGTCGAGCAGCACGAGCTGTGAATTGGACAATGTCGACGTCGCCGAGCGATTCGCGACTTCACCTCACGCGCGGACAGCTGAATGACGTTGACGCCCGGCAGCCCTCGGAGCAGGTCGCCGTAGTTCTGAGCGGGCGTACTGGCCAGGATCTGACTGCTCACCACGCTCATGGTGGCCGGCGCATCGACCAGAGCGCGGTCCGTTCTCGATGCGCTCACCACGACCGTCTCGGCGAGTCTCGCCACGGTGAGCGTGATTGGCGGTACCACAACGTCCGTCTTGCCGACGATGACGTCGGTCGCCGACGCCGGCGAGAAGCCAGCGAGCGTGACGGTCACTTGATACGAGCCGTTCGCCACGTTGTGGAAGGTGTAGTCCCCACGAGGCCCGGTCACGACGGTGGATACGCCGCCGCGCCCGATGAGCTGAACCGTCGCCGCTGAAACCGCAGCGCCCGACTCATCGAGCGTGGTGCCAGACAGGTTCACCGTCTGGGCGGACGCAGGTGCTGCGAGCGCGAACGCCAAACAAACCAGAGCAAAAAGCCGAACCAAGAGTCATTCGGAGCCTCCTCGAATCGCCATTCAGTCAATCTGAATTCAGGCAGTCACACGACCAATCTCGGCAACACGGGTGTTGCGTGCAGGTGTGGAATCGCGAGATCGCTCACGACGAGGACCCTGCGGCCCGAAGCGTCGCCTCATGGTTGTCCACGCTGGGTGACCTGCGCTTCAAAGAAACGCCAGTCTTCATCCTGACGTCGAACGCCGAGCTGATAGGCTCCGGGCGTCAGTGCGCGGAGGTCGAGGTCTGCCTCGAGCGTCGTGACGAAGTCTCGGATGACCGCATGGCCAGTGGTCGACGCTTGGGTTTTCATGTCCGCGTCGAGCACCTGCAGCGCGTACGCGCCGGGCTCCGAGCCGACGGGCAGCAGAATCGTGGCGTGCACGAGGTCGCGTGGCAGCCGCAACGGCGGTTGCGCAGGCGGGTTCTGCTCGCTGCGTTGAAGGGCGTACGGACGCAGGTCAAGGGTGGTGGCGACCGCGGTCGGCGTGGTGCTCCTGCGAAGAGGCATTGCCCTGTCCGCGCAGTGTCGCCCCGCGCCCACAAGAGAAACCACGCACCGGCTGCCGACGAGCAGGACCATGGCGGCTGCTGCGGCAATCTTCATCGCGGCGGATGCACGTGCGTGGACGACCGTCGCGGCTGCCTTCTGCGCCGCGCGAAACTCCACCCAGCACGGCGAGCACTCCGAGAGGTGCAGGTAGCCCGGGTCGCTCGATCGGTCGCTGCTTCAGCGCCAGCTCGCGCAGCACGTCGCGCGAGGGGCACCCCACGCGTCCAGGATTGGGATGGGCTTCCGCAAACACCTCATCCAGCACATCGTCCGCCACATCCGATCGTCGTACTGTCGTCGTCTCGCATGGGTTGCGTCGGTCTCTTCACGCCGCCAACGCCATTCGTCGGCTTGTCGTTGGTCATTTGGCGCCGCCGCCTTTCTCGCGTGACGGGGCGCGCCGGCCCCCAGCACCATCGCCCGCGCCTTCTGCTTCGCACGGTGAAACATCGTGTCGACCGCCGCGACGGACGTGCCGCGATACCGCGCGATCTCCTGGCTCGAGAACCCGGCCTTCTTCCAGGTATACACGTGGCGTTCTTCGGCCGACAGGCTCTCGGCGATTTCGTCAATCAGCAGGCGACGCTCGATCGCTTCGGGAGTCCCGCGCTTGGCGGGGAGCTGGACGAGGACCGCTGTCGCTCTCCACGGAATCGAGCGTCGCTTGCTGAAGACGCATGGAGCCGCGGCGAAGCCGGGACGTCTTGACGTTCCGGACCGTGACCCAGGCATAGCCGCGTAGCTTCTCGATGGGACCGACCTGGAGCTCACGCTCGACGAGCAGGCGCCCGGCTTCCTCCAGAATCTCGGTGAGAATCACCTCGTCTCGGATCAACGGGTGGTGCCGGCGCAGCCGGGGCTCCAGCAGACGCAGAATCTGCTGAATGCGATCGTTGAACGGCTGGCCGCTCCGATCGACGAAGGTTCGTGGCTGCGATTCTCCTGCGCGCAAAGCGGCGGCAGTATACGTCCGGATCGCGTCGATTCGAGCGACCTGTAAGATTTCAGGTCCAAACAGACGTTCTATAAGTGGGGGCGTGCGAATCCCAGATTCGCGATACGTTGAAGCAGTAGCGCAAAGCGTGCACTAATCAAGCTGTAAATCGTATAAACCTTCGCCTGCCATGCCTGTCGGCGTCGAAAAAAAGACTGGATCGATGCGCGGCCCAGCTGCTACCTTCGGCGGCGCCGACGCACCGAAAGCGGTGAATCACCATGTCGCTGACGCTTGTGTGGTCCAACTCCTTGAGTGGCCAACGGTTTAGTGCTACGTTGGCGCGCGTGAAATCCTTCGGCGTGGTGTGTCGCGAGATCCGGACGGCAGGTGGCCTGAGCCAGAAGGAGGTCGCCGACGCCGGCGGCCTCGACCAGAGCCGGGTGTCAGAAATCGAGCGGGGACGGTACCTGCCCGGACTCGACATGGCGATGCGCCTGGCGAACGGCCTGGGCGTGACCTTGACGGAGATCGTCGCCGCAGTGGGAAGGGGCGCGTAGCGCCGCACAGCCGGGCGGCGTGCCGCGTCGCGTGCCGCGTCGCCGAGTGCCGGCCGCACCTCTCGACGTGCCTCAGGAGGACGTGTTCCGCCGTGTCCGCGGTCTCTGGGAGCTGATGTCGCCGGAGCGCCGCGACGCCTTCTGGAAGCAAGGCAAGGCGCTCGTCGCCGCTCAGTGGAAAGAAGAAACCCGCGGCGAGTTCCCGCGTGCGGCGGAGCCGCCCGTGAAGCCGCGTCGGCGGTCTGGCGGACGCGCCAGCTGATCCGTCTCTCGCTGCGCCGGCCCGAATCGCACATCAACACGCGCGCCGGCGTGCGTGCTTCGTCTGATGTGTGAAAATCCTTTAAAGACAATCTAAGAACAAGATCTGGCGGCGGCGGGGCCACGCTGGGTCAACAACTTAGCCGAGATTTTTTCCCTCCGAGTGCGGTCGATTTCCCTTCAAGTGCGGTTGGATTTCCCTCGGAGTGCGGTATTTCTTCCCTTGAAGTGCGGTCCCATTTCCCTCCGAGTGCGGTTCTTGCCTCGAGGCGCAAGCCGAAAGCAGTCTCGGTCTGGGAGGTTCACCGGGCCGGCTGGCGCGCGTTCAGACGGGGTTCAGAAGGTGGGGAAAGAGCTGGGAGTTTCTGGCGCGAAGTCGCGTGATGCGACTCCATCTGGAAGCGTCGAAATCCCCGTAACCGCACTTCGAGGGAAAAAAAGTCCCATCAAAAGTCCCAGCAGTGCACCAGCCGGAAGTCCCATCAGGGATCCGGCGGTGTCCGTAAGTTGTTGATTTTATTGGTGCGGAAGGGGGGATTCGAACCCCCACGTTCTTGCGAACGCCAGCCCCTCAAGCTGGTGCGTCTGCCAGTTCCGCCACTTCCGCGGGCGTCGAAACGTCGAGCTGTGACCGTCCCCTCGAACTGCCTCATTTCGCCGGCTGCGCGGGTGCCGGCTGCGCCGGTGCTGACTGTGCCGGCGCTGCTCCGCCGGCGCTGGCGTGTGCCGGAGCCGGTGCGTGCCTGCCGGTGCCGGCGGTCGCCGTCGCCGGCGCCTTCGGCGCCGGCGGCGCCGGTGTGCCGCTGACGAGCGATCCCGGGCCCCGCTGACCGATGATGGCCAGCACCAGCGCGCCCAGCATGAACAGCACCGCCAGCACCGTCGTCGCCTTCGTCAACACCGTCGCGCCGCCGCGCGCGCCGAACGCCGTCTGGCTGCTGCCGCCGCCGAACGCGCTCGCCATGTCGCCGCCCTTGCCCTGCTGCAGCAGGATGACCAGCAGCAGCAAGAGGCAGACGAGCACGTAGAACGTCGTCAGGATGTAATACAGGACCATCAAGGTTCTCGAATCTGGTCATCTGATCTGATCATCTGACGCCGATTGCAGCCGATCGGCAATCCCCGATGAGCCAGATCGATGCCGAAACAGCAATTATACCGCAGCCGCCCGGCTCTTCGTGACGATCTCGGCAAAACTCGTCACATCGAGGCTGGCGCCGCCGACGAGCGCGCCGTCCACGTCGGGCTCGGCAATGAGCTCGCGGATATTGTCCGGCTTCACGCTGCCGCCGTAAATCACGTGGCAGTGATCGGCGGCGTCGCCGCCGAACCATTGGCGCAGCCGCTTGCGGATGTGCGCGTGGGCCTCGCCGGCCTGCGCCGAGGTCGCGTTGCGGCCGGTGCCGATCGCCCACACCGGTTCGTAGGCCACGACCAGCTCGGCGACCTGCTCCGCCGTCAGCCCGTCCAGCCCGTCCTTCAGCTGCCGGTCGAGCACGGCGAGCGTCTGATCCGTCTCGCGCTCCTCGAGCGTTTCGCCGACGCACACGATCGGCGTCAAGCCGTTCTGAAACGCGGCCATCACCTTGCGATTGACCATCGCGTCGGTCTCGCCGAACAGCCGCCGCCGCTCGGAGTGACCGATGATCGTGTACGCGGCGCCGGCTTCCTTGATCATGGCCGCGGAGATCTCGCCGGTGAAGGCGCCTTCGCGCTCCCAGTAGAGATCCTGCGCCGAGACGCCGATGTTGGTGTTGCGCGCGGCCTCGGCGACCGCGTGAATCGCCGTGAACGGCGGCGCGACGACGATCTCCACGTCCGTCACGTCCTTGACGATGCTGCGCAGTTCCTTGGTGAAGATGACGGCGTCCTGCACGGTCTTGTACATCTTCCAGTTGCCGGCGATGAACGGTATTCGCATAAGTCTGATCGCCTGGCTGGTCGGACGGCTGGCGCGGATCTGCGACCCGGCGTCCGGCTCATCGCCTATCGATCCGTCAGCGCCGCGACCCCCGGCAGCGTGCGTCCGCCGAGGAACTCGAGCGAGGCGCCGCCGCCGGTCGAGATGTGCGTGATGCGGTCCGCGATCCCGGCCTTCCTGACCGCGGCGATGGAATCGCCGCCGCCGATGATCGTCGTGCCCTTCACCGACGCCACCGCCTGCGCGACGGCGTTGGTGCCGGCCGCGAACGCGTCGATTTCGAAGACGCCCATCGGTCCGTTCCACACCACGGTCTTCGCGTCCGCGATCAGGCCTGCGTAGGTCGCGATCGTCTGCGGCCCGATGTCGACGCCGAGCCGCTCGCCGATGGCCGGGTCGCCGACCGCGAGCACCTCGTGCGCCGCGCCTTCCGCGACGCGATCGGTCACGACGTGATCGCTCGGCAGCGCGAGGCGCACCTTCCGCGCCGCGGCGTCGGCTTCGATCGTCCGCGCCGCGTCGAGCTTCTCGTCTTCGACGAGCGAGCGGCCGATCGGCACGCCGCGAGACTTGAAGAACGTGTAGGCCATGGCGCCGCCGATGATCAGGCGGTCGACCTTGCCCAGCATGTTCTCGATGACGTCGATCTTGTCGGACACCTTCGCGCCGCCGAGGATCGCCACAAACGGCCGCTCCGGCGATTCGAGCGCGTGCCCGAGGTACTGGAGCTCCTTCTCCATCAACAGTCCGGCCGCGGCCTTCGGCACATGATGCGTGATGCCCTCGACCGATGCGTGCGCGCGATGGGCCGCGCCGAATGCGTCGTTGACGTACAGGTCGGCCAGCGCCGCCAGCGCCGCCGCGAACCGCGTCTCGTTCTTTTCCTCTTCGGGATGGAAGCGGAGGTTTTCGAGCAGCACCACGCGGCCGCCGGAACGCTGCGCCGCCTCGACCGCGCGCGCCGCCGGCTCGCCGACGCAGTCGTCGGCGAACACCACCGCGCGCCCGAGCAGCTCCGACAGCCGCGGCACCAGCGGCCTGAGGCTGAACGCCGGGTTGACCGCGCCCTTCGGCCGGCCGAGATGGCTGGCCAGCACGACCGTCGCGCCCTGTTCGAGCGCGTACCGGATCGTCGGCAACGACGCCTGGATCCGCGTGTCGTCGCCGATCTGGCCGTCCTTGATCGGGACGTTGAAGTCCACGCGCACGAAGACCCGCTTGTCCTTGAGATCGAGATCCCGAATCGACAACTTGGCCATGAGCTGAACTTCAGAAGTTGAGGAAGTTAGGATGTGAGGATGTTAGGATGTGAGGATGTAGCGAAGCTGACGCTCACATCCTCACTTCCTCACATCCTTACATCCTCACTTCCTCACTTCTGCTAGATTCCCCGTTTCACCAACAGGCGAAGCAGATCGACGCAGCGATTCGAGTAGCCCCACTCGTTGTCGTACCACGACAGCACCTTCACGAAGTCGCCGTCCATGACCTTCGTGTACGGCGCGTCGACGATCGAGGAATGGGGGTTGCCCTTGAAGTCGATCGAGACGAGCTCCTCGGTCGAAAACTGCAGGATGCCCTTCAGCGGTCCTTCCGCGGCCGCCTTCAACGCCGCGTTCACGTCCTCGCCGCTCGTCTTCTTGTCGACGAGCGCGGCCAGGTCGACCACCGACACATTCGGCGTCGGCACCCGCATCGCGAACCCGTCGAGCTTGCCCTTCAGCTCCGGCAGCACTTCGCCGACGGCCGAGCGCCGCGCCGGTGGTGGTCGGAATCATCGAGAGCGCCGCGGCGCGCGCCCGCCGCAGATCCTTGTGCGGCAGGTCGAGCAGTTGCTGGTCGTTCGTGTACGAGTGAATGGTCGTCATCCACCCCTTCCTGATGCCGAACGTCTCGTGGATGACCTTCGCGAGCGGCGCCAGGCAGTTGGTCGTGCAGGACGCGTTCGAGATGATGTGGTGCTTCTGCGGATCGTATTTCTCGTCGTTCACCCCGAGGACGATCGTGAGGTCCGGCCCCTTGGCCGGCGCCGTGATCACGACCTTCTTGGCGCCCGCGGCGATGTGCTTGGCGGCGGCGTCGCGCTCGGTGAACAGGCCCGTCGACTCGAAGACGATGTCGACGCCCAGATCCTTCCAGGGCAGCTGCGCCGGATCCCGCAGCGACAGGACCTTGAACTCGTCGCCGTCGACGGAGATGCTGTCGGCTTTGGCCTCGACCGTTGCGTGCAGATTGCCGAGCACCGAGTCGTACTTGAGCAGGTGCGCGAGCGTCTTGGCGCTCGTCAAATCGTTGACCGCGACGAAGTCGATGTTCTTGTCGCCCATCGCGGCGCGCATGATGTTGCGGCCGATCCGGCCGAACCCGTTGATGCCGATCCTCACAGGCATGGACTGTTCCTCCAATGGCGCGAAACCACTGATTCTAATGATCCGGTTGCAGGCCGTCAAACCGCCCGGCTATACTTCACGCCAGCCCTTAAAGCCTTGCAGGAAACGGTCTTAACGCCGCTCTGCCGTCTGGCCGTCCCGAGCCGTGCCCATAGATGTATCTCGCCTATAGCCTGCTGACGCTCGTCGTCTTCGTTCTGGTGTCGCCGTACTTTCTGTACCAGGCGATTCGCTACAAGAAGTACATCGGCAGCCTGCGCCAGCGTCTGGGATTTCTTCCGCTCACCTTCAACATCGATGGCGAAGAGTCCATCTGGATCCACGCGGTGTCGGTCGGCGAAACGCTGACCGCGCGCGCGCTCGCCGCCGACCTCAAGAGCCGCTATCCGCGCCTGCGCCTCTTTCTCTCGACGACGACGATCGCGGGGCAGCAGGTGGCGAGGCACGTCCAGCACCTGGACGGCGTGTTCTACTTCCCGTTCGACTGGACCTTCATCGTCCGGCGCACGCTGGACCTCGTGAGGCCGCGCGTCTTCATCATGATGGAGACCGAGATCTGGCCGAACCTGCTGCGCGTGTGCCGCGCGCGCGGCGTGAAGACGATCCTCATCAACGGACGCATCTCGTCGCGGTCGTATCCGCGCTACCGGCTGGTCCGGCCGCTCTTCAAGCGGGTCCTCGCCGACGTCGATCGCTTCTGCATGCAGAGCGAGGAATCGTCGCGGCGCCTCATCGCGCTCGGCGCCGATCCGTCGCGCGTGACGATCACCGGCAGCCTGAAATTCGATTCGCTCGAGCTTCCGGCGCCGGCGCTCGCACGCGCGACCCCGCGAGCGCGTGCTGCGGTTCTTTCGCATGGCGCCGAATCGTCTGGTCATCGTGGCGGGGAGCACGATGCGGGGCGAAGAAGCGGCCGTGCTGCGCGCCTTCGCGCGTGTGAAGACGAGCGCGCCGACCGCGCTCGCGATCCTCGCGCCTCGCCATCCCGAGCGCTTCGCCGAAGTCGAGCGCCTGGCGCGGGCCGCCGGCTTCGTCACCGTGCGCCGATCCGAGCTGCCGATCGACGCCGAGCCCAGGGCCGACGTCGTCGTGCTCGATACCATCGGCGAGCTGGCGCAGCTCTACCAGGTGGCCACCGCCGTCTTCGTCGGCGGCAGCCTGGTCGATCACGGCGGCCACAACATCCTCGAGCCCGCCGTCTTCGGCAAGCCGATCGTGTTCGGGCCGCACATGCAGAATTTCAAGGAAATCGCCGACACGTTCCTGGCCAACGGCGCGGCGGTGCAGGTGTCGCCCGAGCAGCTCGACGAAGCGCTGTTGAGCCTGCTGACGGATCCGGTTCGCCGCGCACGGCTCGGCGCCGCGGCGCGGGCGCTCGTCGAGGCGAATCGCGGCGCCAAGGAAAAGACCCTGGCCGTCATCGCGGAGATCGCGCCGATCGGCCGCGAGCCGCGGCGTCGTTCGTTCCTTCCGATTGGTTAACTGATTGAACCCAGCGAGCCTGCTCTACGGCGCGGCCGCCACGTGGCGTCGCCGATGGTACAGCCGCGACCCGGCGCGTCGCCGACGGCTGCGCCAGCCGGTCGTGAGCGTCGGCAACCTCCGCGTCGGCGGCAGCGGCAAGACGCCGGTCGTCGCGGCGATTGCCCGGCTCCTCGTCGAGCAGGGTGAACGTCCGTCGGTGTTGTCGCGCGGCTACGGCCGGACGACGGCGCACGACGGTGTCACCGTCGTGTCGAACGGGCGGACCATCCTCGCGGACGTTCAGTCGGCAGGCGACGAACCGTTGATGCTGGCTCGCGCGCTGCCCACCGTTCCGGTGCTCGTCGGCGCCGACCGGTATCTCTCGGGACGTCTGGCCGAAGAGAAGCTCGGCGTCACCGTCCACCTGCTGGACGACGGCTTTCAGCATTTTGCGCTGGCGCGCGACGTGGATCTGCTGGTCACGGGAGAAGAGGACCTCGCCGATCGCCCGATGCCGGCCGGCCGCCTGCGCGAGCCGCTGACGGTCGCCGTGCACGCCGATGCCGCGCTCGTCTCGGCGAGCTACGCCGAAGCCGCCGCGCGCGTCGGACGTGCGCTCGGCCTGGCCACCGTGTTTCGCGTCGCGCGCGCGACTGGGCGTGCCGCGCTGGGTCGCCACCCGAGAGACGGTCGTCGTGCCGACCGACGAGCCGGTCTTTGCGGTCGCCGGCATCGCCGCTCCCGAGCGCTTCTTTTCGGATGTCGCGTCGGCCGGATGGAGGGTCGTCGGCACGATGGCCTTTCGCGATCATCACCCGTTCACCGATCGCGATGTCGCGAGAATCGCCGCCGCCGCGCGGGCGGCCGGGGCGACGATCGTGATGACCACCGAAAAGGACGCCGTGCGGTTCGAGGCGGCCGCGATCGACGGCGTGCCCATCGCGGCGGTTCCGCTGACGGTGACCATCGAGCCGGCCGAGGCATTCGCGTCGCTGGCTTCGCGCCAGCTCGTCGCGTGCGCGCCGATCGAGGAGGCGCGCGACAGTCGCGGGCACCCGGGACACGATCCCGCTCGTCAGCCCCGCATCCAGCGCCGAATCTCGCGTGCGCGAACCGTGAGACACCGGCTCGAACACCTGATCGTCAAGGGCCTCATCAACGCGGTCCGCGTGCTGCCCGACGTGCTCGTCCGCGCGCTCGGCAGCCTGCTCGGCCTCGCGTTCTACACGCTCGACCGCGCGCATCGGCGAATCGCCGAACGCAATCTCGCGACGGCGTTTCCCGCCCGCACGGCGAGACAACGGCGGGCGATCGCTCGACGGGCGTTCACCCATTTCGGCCGCCTGCTGCTCGAGCTGCTGAAGTTCAGCACGCTGCTCGCTCGAGGCGATGATGGATCGCGTCGAGTTCGACGGCGAAGACCGCGCCCGGCTCGCCTACGCGCAGGGCAAGGGCGTGCTCTTCTTCACCGGTCACTTCGGCTACTGGGAGCTGCACGCGATCGCCCACGGGCTGCAGATCGAGCCGATCGGCGTGCTCGCGCGCGCGCTGGACAACGCCCAGCTGAACAGCCTGCTCGAAGGCATCCGTCAGCGCACCGGCAACACGGTGATCTACCGGCAGGGGACGATCCGCCGCGTCATGCGGATGCTGCACGCCGGCCACGGCATCGCGCTGCTGATCGATCAGCACATTCAAGGCCGCGACGCCATCTACGTGGACTTCTTCGAGCGGCCTGCGGCGACGACGTCGGCGCTCGCCGCGCTGGCGCTGCGCACCGGCGCGCCGGTCGTGCCGGTGTTTGCGCTGCCGCTCGGCGCGCGGTCGCTATCGTATGATCTACGAGCACCCGGTCGAGCCGCCGCGCGCCGACAGCGACGAGGCGATCCGCGAGTTCACGCAGCGGTGCACGGACGTGCTCGAGATGTACGTGCGCCGTCATCCGGACCTCTGGCTGTGGATGCATCGGCGATGGCGCGACGGCGGGCCGTCGCTCGATGGCGTGCCCGGCATGTTTCCTGTCGCCAGAAAGGACGCGGAAGAAGAAGCCATATGACCCGCCTCGTGATCGTGGCGCCGAACTGGCTCGGGGACGCGGTCATGGCGCTGCCCGCGATTGCCGACCTGCGCCGAGGCTCGCCGGACACGACGGTCGCCGTCGCGGCGAAACCCGCCGTGGCGTCGCTGTTCGGCATGGTGCGCGATGTCGACGAGGTGATCGAAAAAGGCACCGTGCGCCTGGCCGGCCGACATCGGGCTGCTGCTGCCGAATTCGTTCCGCTCGGCGCTCGACGTCGTCCGCGCCGGCATTCCCGCAACGTTGGGGCTATCGAACCGATTGCCGCGGACCGCTGCTGACGCGCGCCGTTCGCGTCTGCGCCCCCGCGGCCTCCATCAGGTGGACGTACTACCAGCATCTCGTGCGCGCGCTCGGATTTCCAAACGGACCGGCGCAGCCGCGGCTCGACGTGACGCCGGAGATTCGCGCCGCCGGCGCGCGCGTGCTGGCCGACGCCGGATGGGACGGCGCCGCGCCTCTGGTGGCGCTGGCGCCGGGTGGCGCGTATGGCGGCGCCAAGCGCTGGCCGCCGGAATATTTTGCCGCGCTCGCCCGCGAGCTCGCGTCCGACGGCGTCGGCGCCGTGATCGTCGGGACGGCGGCGGACGAGCCGACGAGCACGCGCAGATCGAGGCGGCGCTCGGCAGGGACCGCGCGCATGATCGTCGATCTCGTCGGTCGCACCGACGTGCCCACGCTCGCCGGCGTGCTGGCGCACGCACGGGCGCTCGTGGCGAACGACTCCGGTGTGATGCATCTTGGCGCGGCCCTCGGCGTGCCGACCACCGCGCTCTTTGGACCGACCGACGAACGCCTGACTGCGCCGCGCTCCGCGTCCGCGCACGCGGTCCTCACGCATCCGGTCTGGTGCCGCCCGTGCATGCTTCGTGAATGTCCGCTCGATCACCAGTGCATGCGGGGCATTTCCGTCGCCGCGGTGGCGGATGCCGCCAGGCGGATGGCGTGACTGCAGTTCCAGGCTGGCGCCGTCTTCCTCGATCGCGACGGCACGATCATCGAGGAAATCGGCTACCTCGACCGCGTCGACCGCTTGTCGCTCTATCCCTGGTCGATCGATGCGATTCGCGCGCTCAATCGCTCGGGCTTCCGCGTCGTCCTCGTCACGAACCAGTCTGGCATCGCGCGCGGATTCTTCACCGAGGCGATCGTCGACGAGGTGCATCGCCACCTGGCGTCGCTGCTCGCCGAAGGCGGTGCGCACATCGACGCGTACTACTATTGTCCGCACCATCCCGACGGCCACGTCGAGCCGTACGCGCGACGGTGCGCGTGCCGGAAGCCGGGCCGGGCACTCGTCGACCGGGCGGTCGAAGAATTCGGCATCGATCCGGCGCGCTCGTTCGTGGTCGGCGACCGGTGGCTGGACGTGGAGTTGGCGCGTGCGATCGGCGGCCGCGGCATCCTGGTCCGGACCGGCTACGGCGCCGCCGAGGAACGGAGGCCGCCGCGCGGCATCTCACGGCCGATGCCGTCGTCGACAACCTGATTGGCGCGGTCGGATGGATTCTCCGTCATGTCTAACGAGCGTCTGCGTTCCCTGGTCGCGGGCTTTGCCGACTGCCGGATTCTCGTCGTTGGCGACATCATCGCCGACGAGTTCATCTACGGTCAGATCGCGCGGGTGTCGCGCGAAGCGCCGGTGCTGATCCTGAAGTACGACGCGACCGAGATGGTGGCCGGCGGCGGCGGCAATGCGGCGAACAACGTCGCCGCGCTGGGCGGACGCGCGCGGCTGGCCGGCATCGTCGGCCGCGACGCCGAAGGACGGCGGCTGGTGTCCAGCCTGCTGCCCGGCGTCGAACGGACCCACATCGTGCGGGCCCGGCAATATCGAACGCCGGTGAAGACGCGGATTCTTGCCGGCGGCATCCACTCCGCGAAGCAACAGGTCGTGCGGATCGATCGCGACGCCGCCTGGCCGCTGTCGGAAGACGTGAGTCGCGTCTTTGCGGCGAAGCTGGCCGAGGCCGTCAGCGCCTGCGATGCCGTCGTCCTGTCCGATTACGGATCCGGACTGGTCACGCCGGCGCTCGCCGATCGGATCCGCGCCGCGGCGGCGCGCGGATCGACGCGTCGGCGAGCCGCTCGTCCAGTGCCGATCCTCGTCGACTCCCGCTACCGCCTGCTCGAGTATCGCGGCATGACGACCTGTACGCCGAACGAGTCGGAGGTCGAACAGATCCTCGGCGTCCAGATCGACGACGATCCTGATTCGCTCGAACAGGCAGGCCGCGAGGTGTTGCGCCGCACGCGTTCGACCGCCGTGCTGGTCACGCGCGGGAGCCGAGGGCATGGCGCTCTTCCAGCGGCAGCAGGCAACGGTCCACATCCCGATCGTCGGAGCCGGCGACGTCGCTGATGTCACTGGCGCCGGAGACACCGTGATCGCCACCGTCGCGCTCGTGCTGGCCTCCGGCGGGTCGTTCGAAGACGCGGCTCGTCTTGCCAACTACGCCGGCGGTCTGGTCGTGAGGAAGCGTGGAACGGCCACGATCTCGGCTCACGAGTTGACCGGGGCGCTTTCTCAGCCGACACCGCGAGGTGTGATGACGTGAACGGGGCGGGACCACGAGCTGTGGGACGGGTAGTGTCCGAGGCGGAGTTGATCGCGCTGGTTGCACGCGAGCGAGCAGCGGGGCGGCGATTGGTGTTCGCGAACGGCTGCTTCGATCTCGTTCACGTCGGCCATGTCCGGTACCTGTCGGGTGCCGCCGCCGAAGGCGACCGGCTGATCGTCGCGGTGAACGACGATGAGATGGTCGCTTCGTTGAAGGGAGCGGGCCGTCCGATCGTGCCTGCCGCCGAGCGGGCCGAGATCCTCGCGGCGTTCGCGTCGGTCGACTACGTCATCGTGTTTGGCGATCCGACCGTCGAGCGGCTGTTGCGCCTGCTGCAGCCCGAAGTCCATTGCAAGGGTCCGGACTACACCGTCGACACCGTGCCCGAGCGCGCCGTGGTGCGGGAGTACGGAGGCCGGACCGTCATCATCGGCGACGCGAAGCGCCATTCCACGCGCGACCTGGTCGAGCGGCTGTCGCGTCGGGTGAGCCGGCGACCCCGACCAGGTCGAGATGACCCGATGAACCGCATACTGCTGGTGCGGCTCGGCGCGCTGGGCGACGTCGTGCACGCGATTCCGGTCGCCGCGGCGCTGCGCCGCGCGTTTCCATCGGCGCGCATCGACTGGCTCGTCAGCGGCAAGCACCGCGCGATCCTGGATCTCGTGCCGATCATCGATCGCCGGCTGGTCATCGACGGCGACGAATCGGCCGGCGGGACGACGCTCCTCGCCGCGGTGCGCGAGCTGCGCCGATCGCGCTACGACCTGGCGATCGATCTGCAGGGGCTGTTGAAGTCGGCGGCGCTGGCGCGCAGCTCAGGCGCCGATCGGGTGCTCGGCTTTGCCGCGTCGTACCTGCGCGAGCGGCTGGCGCGGCCGTTCTACACCGATGTCTACGATCCGGGGTGCGAGGGCCTCTACGATCCTCGCGAAACCCGTCACGTCGTCGAGATCAACCTGGGCTTGCTGCAGCCGCTCGGGATCCCGGTGGCCGCGCCGGAGTTTCCGATCGAACACGTCGATTCGGCGGTGGCCGCCGACGTGTGCCGAGCGCACCGGCGGCCGATACGCGTTGCTCAACCCGGGCGCCCAATGGCCGAACAAGCGCTGGCCGCCGTCGCGCCTGGGCCGCGTCGCCGCGGCGCTGCGCGAACGGTACGGGCTGATGTCGGTCGCCCTGTGGGGTCAACGGGCGAGCGTGAGCTCGCCGACGATCTCGTGGCGCACGCCGGAGGGTGCGGCGATCGTCTCGCCGCGGGCATCGATCGCCGATCTCGTGGCGCTGGCGCGCGGCGCCGCCGTCATGGTGTCCGGGGACACCGGGCCGGCACACATCGCCGCGGCGGTCGGCACGCCGATCGTCGGCATCTTCGGTCCGACGCGGCCGTCGCGCAACGGACCGTGGTCGGCGAAGGACGTCACGGTGTCGCGTGCCGACGTGCTGCCAGTGTCACCATCTTCGACGCTGCCGTCTCGATCGGATGTGCCTGCTCGACATCGAAGTCGAGGAAGTGCTCGCGGCGATCGCGCGGCGGCTGGCGACGGAATCCGCGCATGCCTGAGTCAGCCACGTCCCGATAGCGCGCTGGCGCGGATCGCGCCGCTTTCGCGTGTTTCTCGGGTTCGTCTTCGGCGCGCTCGTGTTGTGGCTCTCGGAGCCGACGGCGCAGACCGTGACGGCCGGCGCGCTCGTCGGCGGCGTCGGCGAGGCGATCCGGATCTGGGCCGCCGGTCACCTCCACAAATCGCGGGAAGTCACGGCATCGGGCCCGTATCGCTGGTTCTCGCACCCGTTGTACCTGGGATCGAGCGTGATGGGGCTGGGGCTGGCGATCGCGTCGGGCAACGTGCTGCGTGGCGCTGTTGATTGCGGTGTATCTCGTCGTCGCGCTGACGGTCGCGGCGAAGAGCGAAGAGGCGTTTCTCGGACGGACGTTTGGCGACCAGTACGAGCGGTATCGGAACGGGCGCCGTGGACGGCGCGCGCCGCTTCAGTTGGGCGCAGGCGATGGCCAACCACGAGAGCCGCGCCATCATCGGTTTCCTGCTGGCCGTCGGCCTGCTCGCGCTCAAAGCCGCCCGTAACGTATAATGACGTGTTTGGGCGGGCAGCCGGGCGCCTCGGAGATTGCAGAGCGGAGAGCTCAGATTGCGGATCCCTCGTGGGCCTCAATCTGCGGTCTACAATCCAGAGTCTGCAATCGAAGCGGGCGGTTAGCTCAGTGGTAGAGCACCGGCTTTACACGCCGGCTGTCACAGGTTCGAATCCTGTACCGCCCAATCAGCGCTCGAGATTGAAGAGTCCAGATTTCAGATTGCGGATGAGTGACAGAAACCGATCTGACGTCTTCGCTCTGATACCAGCAATCTCACCGTTCGACTAGGGGTCGTAGTTCAGTTGGTTAGAACGCCGGCCTGTCACGCCGGAGGCCGCGGGTTCGAGTCCCGTCGACCCCGCCAACTAAAGCACACTAGACATTGGAGATAGCTGATCCACGATCCGCCGTCTCCACTATGTCTCCAAAATTTTCCCGCCAGCCTCCGTTTCCGCGATCCAGACTCCGTTCGTACGTAGTGTCCGGCTCGCCGGACCTTGGTGATCCAACAACCTGATCGCGCCTTCGAGCGCCGCGGGACTCAGGTGCATGTACCGCTGCGTCGTGGTCAGATCCTTGTGTCCCGCCAGTTCCTGAATCGCCCTGGCCGGTGCGCCCCGCATCGCGAGATGCGAGCAGAACGTATGCCGAAGCCGATGGACGCCGTTCTCAGAGAGCCGAGCGCGTCGAGCCGCCCGTTCCACGTGATGCTTCACGACATCCGCGGAGAGCCCTGAGCCATCGTCCCGACACAGCACGCGCGCGGACCGCAAGTGCCGATGGTCGCGGAGCGCCGCAGCCAGCCGAAGCGTCAAGGGCACGTACCGATGTCGCCCGCCTTTGGGCACCGTGACGTGGCCCTTCCATTCGGAGCGTTGGACGCAGAGCTGCCGTTTCCCGAGATCCACATCCCGCCACTCCAGCCCGATCATTTCGCCGCACCGAAGTCCGGCCTCGCCGCCGAGGAGCACGATCAGATACGCGTTCGGATCGACCTTGGCGCCGTCCACCAGACGCTCGTACTCGTCGAAGTCGTAGAACCCGGCGGACGGTTTCGGGATCGGCAGGAGCTTCACCGCGCCGGGCATCCGGTCGATGACGCCCCACTCCGTCGGCCTTCTTCAACAGGATGCTCAAGACGGTGAGCACGTTGTTGACGGTCTTCGGTGCGCGGTCGCGCAGCTTGGTCTTCAGCCGCTGAACGTCCTCGGTCGTGATCGCGTCCAGCCGCTTCGTCCCGAGCAGCGGCACGAGATGCACGATTCAGAATCGTCTCCTTCGCCGGCGATTCCGCTCGGCTTGTGTCGATTCGCGCGGTCGTGACCGTCGAGAAACCGCGGCGCAAACTCTCGCAAGTGTGGGCACCTCCTTCGCTGGTTCGTTGTTGGGTTTCGGATGGGTGAGCTGGTAGTACCACTCGCGTTCGCGATCTTCGGCCCAGCGCAGGGCCGCCGACTTCGAGGCGACCGGCGCCTTGCGCCGCTGCCGGTGCTCCGAGTCATCGGGCAGGACCACGCGAATGTCCACCTCCCACCCTCCACGTCGATACGGTCGGATTGTGACGCTCATCACCACTACTCCTCCGGTGATGGCGCGCGCTTTTGGCCCAGCCAGTCTAACAGGTCGTCCGCACGGAAGAGGACGCGTCGCCCGATCCGCGTGACGCCCGGAATTTGCCGGCGTTCGACGAGCGCGTAGATCGCCTTCCGTGTCGTGCGCAACAGGGCGGCCGCTTCGTCGACCGTCAGCATCACCGGCAAGTCCGCGTGTCGGGGCATCGGTGTCACCCTTCCAACGATGTGCAGCCCACTCTCGGCAACGTCAAAAGTGAAACTGAGCCATTGACAGCGTAGTCGGCTGACTTGTATCCTGTCAACATGTATCGATACATAGATCAGACGTTGCAACCATCACCGGTTTGAGGCACGACATGGCAGACAAACCTCAGCAGCAGACGTTGTCCGTGCGCATCAGCGAGAGCTTGCGTGCGCGGCTCGAGCGTGCCAGGAAGCTCGCCTCGAAAACGGGCGAGGCCGTGTCGACGTCGGAGATTGCGAAGCAGTTGCTCGAGTCGGCGCGAGAAGACCGGCTCGAAGTCGTCAACCTCCTGACCGATCCGACCGAGGCCCTGCTGCAGATTCGGCGCAAGGGTGAAGCGCAGCATCCGCTGTCGCAAGCCGAATGGACGCTGCTCGCGCACTTCGTCCAGGAGGGCGTCGAAGCCTATTCCGCGAAGACCCCGAACGCGGTGTCACGGGAATCGTGGGCGGCGATTTTGGATGCCTTCCTCGCCGTCTACGCGCTGCGCGGTGATCGCTCGTCGCCAGCAGACGCGTACTACCTCGGCAACCTGCCCATCGAAAGTCGTCCGCCAGCGGCCAAGCGAAGCGCCGAACAGGTCACCCCGGACCTCGTGCGGCGAACCGCGACCGACACCCGGAAACGGGTCAGTGATCCCGCCGGTGGCACGGCGCCGTCCGATCTTCGCGGGCCGCATGCTGTATCGGGTGCTCGAGGACACCTCGCTCGGCGGGCCAGCCGCGGTGAATCGCGCGCTTCGGCCGTGGTGGCCCGTCCTGTGGCGACTCGCGGCGCGGGGCCACTACGCGCTGACCGGTCAGCCCGTGCGGGAACCGGCGACGCGTCAGGACGGGTTCTATCAGACGCCCCTGCCGCCGATCACCGAGGGTCCGTTCACGCTGTCGTTTGCTCGCGGGGAGGCCACGGAATTTTCCGTGCTGCTCAGTCTGCCTGGCATCCGCCAGCCGCTCTATCCGATCATCGAGCTACCCGAAGATCGCCGAGTTCCGCGCGATGCTGGCGGCCCTCGTCCCACCGAGCCAGGCCCGTTCATGGAACGGCGAGTACTTCTTCGGCTACGTGCAGGCGTCGAATCCCAAGCAACCGGCCGAGGTCTGGTTTCGCGCCAACGACAACGGCATCACGTTCGGGTTCTCCGTGGACGAGTGGACCGTTCTGGACTCGCTCTTTCGTCGCGCGTGGGAATCTCAGGACATTCAGCGGGCCTGGGATCACCTGACGCTCGAGTACGGCGAGCTATAGGCGGCGTCCTTTACCGAGGCGACGGTGCGCTTCGGACACGAACTCTGCGTCGATGGTGACCGCCACGAGCCTGGACTTGAGGATCAGGTAGTCGAGCTCGCGCACACCGAGCCCGCTTTCGTGCCTCGATGATCAGGCCGCCAGTCTCGAGCAGGCGGACTCTTGGCGGCGGCACGCGAGCAGGGTGCAGACGAGAACCCAGGTTCGTTGACGCGACATCTGCGTCGTTGATGTCCCCTCACATAGGAGGTTGTGATGGCTCACCCTGACCACGTTCGTGCCCGCATCCACGCCTTGGAGGAGCGCCTGGCCCGGCTGCGCGCGGAAAAGGATCGACTCTTGGCGCGGGCGAGTGTCGCCGACCGCAAGCGCACCACTCGCCGCAAGATCGTGATTGGTGGCACCGTGCTCGCTGCCCTTGACCACGAGGGGGTGCCGCAGATGCGGACCGAGGCCGAACTGCGGCGGTGGCTCGAAGGGCGGCTGACGCGCCCGCACGATCGCGCGGTGTTCGACTTGGCACCGTCGAAGTCCGCCTGACGACGAGCCAGCCCGAACAGTCGGCAGGTCAATCGGACGACGCGCCAGGCCGTGGCCGCCGCCTGTGGCCGGTCAGCACGGAGTCCGGCGATCCACGACCGCTGATAAAGGCCACAGGCGCACTTTGGCGTTTCTTCGAAACGCCGTGCGCGCCTGTGGCCTTCGTGAGGTGTCGCCATGGACTTCGAGCTCGATCACGGCGTTCCGAACGGCGGCGGCGCCGGCGGCCGGGGTGGCTGTTTCCACCTGTCGTTTCGGTCTGGCTCCCGCGGAGGCGGTGCCTCCGCCCGGAGCGGCTTCGACTACATCTCACGGCGAGACGAGTACGCCGGTCCCGATCGTGACGCGGCCATCTACACCGAGTCCGATCACATGCCGTCGTGGGCCGAAGACGATCCAGGACGCTACTGGGACGCGGCGGACCTGTTCGAGCGCGCCAATGGACGTCTCTACGTCAGTGCCGATTTCGCGCTGCCACGCGACCTCGATCCCGAGGAGCAGATCGCGCTGGCGCACCAATTCGCCGAGGAGCTGACCGAAGAGGAACGGCTCCCGTACACGCTCGCCATTCACGGCGGCCGCGACGAGCACGGGCGCGAACACAACCCGCACGCGCACCTGATGTTCTCCGAGCGTCGCAACGATGGCATCGAGCGATCGCGCGAGCAGTGGTTCCGGCGTGCCGATTCCGCGCACCCAGAACGAGGCGGGGCGCCAAAGAGCCGGACGTTCCACGGCCGCGACTGGGTCGAAGGGGCTCGCGAGCGCTGGGCGTCGATGACGAATGCCGCGCTCGAGCGAGCCGGGCGGTCGGAACGTGTCGATCATCGCAGCTATGAGCGCCAGGGGGTCGATCGAGGAACCGGGCGAGCACTTCGGGCCGTCCGCGCCGCACATGGTCGTGCGAGGTGAGGATCACGAGCGCTTAGCTGGCGCCGCCTCCGTCCGCGATCACCAAGACAGCATCCGGGCGATTGATGCGGAGATCGCGCGATTGGAGTCTGCGCGATCGGCGCTCCTGCACGGCGAGCTGCCAGAGACCGAGCCAGAGCAGGAACGGGAATCCGAGCGGCATCACGATTCGCCGTCGCCGAGTGGACAGCCTGTCGACGACGACCGGTCCTGGGGGAGGTAGCGATGTCGAGTGCACTGGACGCGTTTCGTGCCCAGCGGGAAGCCGCCGACGCCGTGCACGCGCGGCTGACCGAAGTGGCCACGCTGCTGCGCGACCTTCGAGAGGAAACACACGCGCTCGCGAACAACGAGGCCCTCCGCAAACTGTTGCAGGACGAGCAGACGTGGCTGGTGCGTGCGGAGCACACGATCACCTCGATACGGCATCACCGCGAGTGGGAGGTCCACCGCTTCTGGCCGGCCGTTTGGCGACGATGGGCGGTCGCAGCGGCATTTGTCGTTCTGACGGCTGCGGCGGCCGGCGCGGGCTACGCCTTGATCGCCCGGCCCTACGAGACCGAGCTTGCGACTCTTCGCGCGCGGGTCGAGTTCCTGGACGCCGTCGCCCGGCGGGTTCTCATGATGACGCCGGCCGAGCGACGGCAGTTCGACGCGCTGATGAAGTGGGACGCGGTGCCGAAGCGGTGAAGTTCGGCAAGGCTTCCTCGCCTGGCGGTTGCTGTTGAAGCCGGCGATTGTCGAGTATTTCCCGGTGCTCGCCGAGGTCAAGGCGCCTCGCTTCGCGAGGCCCCTCCGGGCTGTCGGCCTTGACCTCGGCTCCGCGCCGGGAGAGTAAGCATTTATCGCCGGCTGTCTCATTGACGCCGACGGCTTGCGGCGGTGGCGGGACGCCAATGCGCCTGCTGGAATCGTGCGGCGGCGCAGCAGCTGAATCGTGGCTGGCACCGGCAAACAGCTGCCACTCGAGGTTCGCGAGCTGCCGCTGACCACAAGCGAAACGTCGCCAGTCGTGAGCTCAGGACCTTCGAGTGGCTCGACAGCAAGGCACTATCAGGATTGGTCTTGATTCGAGTCGGGCACTCGCCTTCACGCGGACGAGTGCGATCTCGACCAGGCCGACGACGTCACGAGCCCCAACAACCACGGGTAGCGATCTGACTCGTCATCGTCCACATCGACAGGGATCGGACGACACTGGTGTTCGGCTTTCCTGTCCGGCATTGAGAGCCTCCACAGAGAAACCCGCGCGGCCTTGGTCACGCTGAACAACAGATCGTCGCCCGCCGGCGACCACGACTCGGGCTCGTGCGACGTGCCCGGGAGAGCCGCGGTGAGGCGTTCCCGCGGCCTTGTCCCGTCGGCAAGCCTGTCAGAAGATTCCGGGATCGCCGTCGCGATCAGACTGAAGCACCGCACGCCGACCATCCGCGGACCAGATCGGAAATCGATTCCGTCCACCAAAAGTCAAACGACGCAGGGAGCTGCCGCCGGCGACTTCGCCAATCCAGACATCGGCGTCGTCACGCATGTTGGTTGTAGAGCGCGCAGATGTGTGGATGATTCCGTGCCGCAATCGCTCGCGCCTCGCGCTCGACGCGCCGGCTGAATCGCTCGGCTGAAACCTTGATGGTCACGTCGCGGCCGACCCGCGGATCGAGAGCTCGATATGCTTCGGCCATCCCGCCAACACGACGGCGGACACCGTCTCGTACGGGCCGAGGCGCATGCCAAGGGCGAGGGCCACAGGGATGTGCCCCATTGTCGAAGGAAGCCAACCGCCTCGTCTACCGATAATCTGACCCGGATTCGGCGAGGGCGACCGGCTGTCTGTGTCGCATTCTCGGCAGCGCAGGAGCACAGGGCCCGCTTCGCCGGGCGATTTTGGTGCCGGATTCTCCGGAAGCTGGGCGGGGCGGTGCTACGTTCTTGGTCGTGCCAGTGCTCCGTGACCCGTCCGGTTTCGTCAAGTTTCAGTGCGCCGTCTTCATCTCCGTGCGCACAGTCGCTTCGACGTCCTTCGCGGCCTGCGTTTCCGAACACGTCGAGCCAGCGCAGCCAAACATGATCGCCAATCGGCTAAAGAGACGTTCGAGGCCGTCGGCATCGCGAGCGTCTGGATCCCGTGACACTTCGACCGCATGCTGCAGTTCATGCGCGAGGAGCGGCACGAGGCGTCCATCGGCGCCATGCACGTCGATTGCGACGTGAAGGTACCGATAGCCGCTGGCGGTCACGATATTGTGTGAGAGATATCCGCCCAGCGCCTGACGCGTGAGCTTGGGCTCGACGTAGACGATCACGTCGGATTGACCCAGCGTCTCCACGAGCCGGCGAAATGTCGCCGAGCGTGCGAGACCGGCGTCCATCAGCGCACGAATCTTCGGTTCGCTCGCCCGCACGTGGTGAACAGAAGGATTCTTGCGCCGTAAGGGCCGCCAGCAGCATCATCATCGTCACCATCACCTGCCTCCTGCGCGCTCGTGTCGAGCGCGAAGGCGATGGTGCGATTCAGAGGGCCTTCAGGTCGGGGGGGATTCGAGGGAGACTCTGGGTTATTTCGGGGGATTCCTCGAGGCGCGTGTTTTGGTCCGTTCCAGGTCGATGCGGAGCGGCGGCGGAGATTCAGGGAGATTCGGGGGATGACGGTGATCGCGCGATTCGGTCAGTTCTCGCTCGATTCGGATCGGCGGCAGCTCGCACGCGATGGGCGCGAGATCCATCTCACACCCAAGGCATTCGATCTGCTGGTACTGCTCGCCGAAAAGGCCGGACGCGTGGTGAGGAAAGCCGAGCTGCACGAACACATCTGGCCTGGCACGTTCGTGTCTGATGCGACGCTCGTCAGCCTCGTGAAGGAGCTCCGGCGGGCGCTCGACGACCGCGATGTGCATGCGCCGATTATCCGGACCGCGCACGGCGTCGGCTACGCGTTCGCCGTTCCCCTCGAGCGACCGACGCCGCAGCGGTCAGATGTCAGTCGCTGGGTGGTGGCCGGCGGGCGTCGCATCCCGCTACAGCATGGAGAAAACTCGATCGGACGGGACCCGACGTCGATGATTTGCCTCGACGTGGCCGGCGTCTCTCGTCGTCACGCACGGATTGTCGTGGACGACAAAGACGCGCTCCTTGAAGATTTGGGCAGCAAGAACGGTACGAACGTGGAGGAGCAGCCGGTGACCAGTCCCACCGCCCTGCAGGACGGCGATCGGGTCCACATCGGCCCGATCGTCATCATGTATCACGCGTCGGCAACCGGCATCTCGACCGAGACGGTCTCCAGGCGGCGTCCCCAGTCGCGTGGGACGACGAAACCGATTTGATGGCGTCAAGGTCGAGTGCCGAGTCGTGTGGCCGATGGGCGAACCGCGCACACGTGCAGAGGGGCGATCATGGGCCGAGGCGCGATCGAGTCGGCGCGGCAACGGGACGATTGTGGACCCATGCCGAGGGCGGGTCCAAGCGTGCTTCGCGGTCGCCAGTTTTGAATCAGGATGATCGGGGCCAACACTTCTTCGACGGGATCCCGCGTGGATGCCGCTCTTAGCCACGCCTGCACATCCGGAGTATCCGTCCGCCCATTCGTGTTTCAGTGCGGCGGCGGCTGGCGTGCTGGCGAACCGTTTCGGCGACAGAACGCACTACAGCATGGCATCCGACCAGATGCCTGGCGTCGTCCGCTCGTTCAAGAGCTTTTCGTCAGCATTGGATGAAGTGAAGAACGCTCGCATCGTCGCAGGCATTCACTTTCGATCGGCGACAGACGATGGCGAGAAACTTGGTGCGTCGGTCGCCGAGTATGTCCTCGACCACCCGGTGCAACCAACGCGCTAGGAATGCTACAAAGCGGACCGGGTCGCGGAGGCGGCTACCGCGACCTCGTCCGTCCCAGCGCGGCTTGCCACGTTTGTGGAGCCCTTGGTTGGTCTAAACACCGATCGAGCTGTGGCCTCACCGGCCACGGAGGGGGACCCGCTCCCGGAGCTCCTCGAACCAGTTCAACACCACCGAGATGTTGATCGCTCCGCTCGAGCCCTCGGTGGTGGGTTTGGTCATCAGGAAGCGTCCATCGATCGGTGAAATGTCATAGCGCCAAGACGACCTTCCGGGGGGCGGCTTTTCCAATTCGAACAGTTTCGTCACCCGCCCGAGGGTGAGGCCCGGCGACAGCTTCACGGATGCCGCCATCATGCGGCCCTTGAGATCCACATAGAACAACTCGTCGCCCCCCTTCGGTCCCCACAGGGGGAAGCGACCGCCATCGATGGAGACCTTCTCCCGTTGCCTGCTGGCGTCGGGAAACGGACGTATGATAGATTTCGAACTGGTCTCCAGATTCCTTGGATTCGTAGGCCATCCAGTTGCCGTCAGGGGACACGTTCCCGAGTGCGGCGTTGAATTCGCTGTCTAGCAGCGGCTCGAGACGATCGGGCCGATTGAGATTCAGAACGCTGAGGTCCTTGAAATTTTCGAGGACGAGCAGCCGCGTGCCATCGGGCGTGAGGGAATTGGGAAACTGGACGCCCGGTCCGGAGAACTCCACTCGTGCCATGCTGGCCCCGTCGGCGGCTTGCGAGTACACGTCGAAATTCCCCGTCCGGTCCGATGCGAAGAACACGCGAAGGCCGTCGCGGCTCCACACCGGCAGCGAATCCTCGGTCGGACCGGTGGTCAACCTCGTCAGGTTCGGCCGTTGCAGGTTCGCGATCCAGATATCCCGATTGGCGCCGGGAATGTCGATGGCCACGCGGGTGCCATCCGGCGAGATGCGCGCGTATTCGTACCGGCCCGGCGCGAGCGACAGCGGTTCTTCCTTTCCCTGACGGTCGACCCACGACAGCGTCCGCAGCAACTGGCCAGGCGCGTTGGGTGTCACAAACAGCAGGGTGCCCGTCTCGGAGATGGCAAACTCAGCGGCGCCGTTGTCCGGCGCTGTCGCGATCTCGATGTCCGGAAGCGACACGGGGTCGCCGTGTGTCTGTTGCGTATCGGCGTCGAAAGCGATGGCTTTGAGGGTCTGTCCGGACACGTACACAAGATGGCCGGTGGACGCGTAGTGTGCGGCACTCCCTCCCTTCAATACGACTCTGGTTGCGAGGGTTGTC
>CAVTMR010000005.1:0-440260 GCA_963735825.1 Candidatus Acidiferrales bacterium | reverse complement strand
GCCCAAGTCTTACGACCTCCGCATGCGCATGCGCCGAGAATCGATCGTAGAAACTCTTGGATCGCGAGCAAATCAGAAGTCAACTTCCCAGTTGCCGACATTCCACGAAGTGGGTTACCAGCTCAGAAACCCCTGCCACTGAGAAGACCTCACATAACGTGACACTACCTCAAAGCAACTCAGATTGTCCCGCAACGGAAAATCGTCGCCTTGCAGTGCCGTAACGGCGTAAAGGATCGGTCTGAAGGAACGACATCTTCCGTTGTGCTGCAACGGTTGTTTGAGTTGTTGCCAGATTTCTTTTGGACGCTCGACGACTGATGTTGCGTGCATCGGACGGAAAGACATTTGTTCATGGATTGAAGTCATTGGCAGCTTGCCTGAAAGCAAAGGTTCTGGCTGAAAAATCGGCAGCACATGATTCTGAAAACGATCAGCCACCTTGCTGGTGTGAGTGCCCTGGTACACTTCAAAGCTGTTCGCGATTCCATACTTATCAAGCACATCGTGCAGCTTGCCGGTATCGACTCGTAGACCGTCCTGGTCGCCAACATCGATCGCAGATCCCGCGATACTGGCGAAGATCTCCGATGTACTGATCCACGAACGCCAGCGGCGCATTCGCTGTCCATTTCGCGAGGACATCCGGTTGCGGTGCGCCGTCCTTCGTCGGCAGATCGAGATAGAGCGGAGGATTCTTCGGATTGGGTGACCACGCTGCGGCACTAGCGAGCGTGGCGCGCGCAAAAAACGGCAACTTGCCGAATCCGCGGGCGTCTTCACCGCCTCGAGGGTCTTTGCAAGTTCCGGGTTCGGGGGCCCGGCGGCCGCGGCGACAAGCAGCACGGGCTCATGATGTACAAGCTGCCGAACACATCGGAATGCTTCATGCCGATGCGCGTTGCGCCGTAACCTCCCATCGAGTGGCCGACCAGTCCGCGGCTCAGCCGATTCGGGATCGTGCGGTAATGCGCGTCGATGTATGCCACCAGATCGTGCGCAGATGAACTGCTCGAAATCTCCGGTGGTCACCGAACTCGAATACATCGAACCGTTGTGCAGCGTCTTCGAATCGGGAAGCACGACGATCATCTCTTTCGCGCCTTGAGCGAATGCGCCTTCGATGGTCTGCGGCACGTGGATTTCGTGCGTCCATTGCTCGGCGCCGATCGAGTAACCGTGCAAGGCGTAGACGACCGGATAGCGCCGGGACTTTTTCCTGGGCATAGCTCGGTGGAAGAAACACGAATCACGTCGCGGTCGACGGCGTCTCCTTCCAAGTTGCCTTCGAGAGCCGTCCCGTGAACCTTGATGTGCTCGACCGTCACCGGCTTTGCACCGGCAACGACCGGAGGCACATCGGTTTGCACTTGCGCGGCGAGCTGAGGAGCTAGTCCAGCCGCCATCGCAAGTACAATCCCACCGAACAGTTTCGCGCTTGTCATCGTGACCCTTTCTTGAAACAGATCGCCGAGGTAGCTTGCGCGATGCGTCCGTCTAGCTTTACTGCTCGACCGAAACTACGGTTACGGATTTGGGTTCCAGTTTGAGAGTCAGCTTGCCGTCTTGAGCTTTCGCGGAAATCGGCTTCGGCACGACCGTATTTGGCGCGTCGAAGGTGTTGACGCTGTCGACCTTGGGTGCGGTCAGCGTTTCTCCGGCCGCCGATTTGGCGGTTATGCCGGCCAGACTAACTTCAATCTCAACAGGCTGATTTGGATCAACATTGGTTATCGCCAGCCACAATTTTCCGGCTGTGTCTTTCGCTGCGATGGCATCCACGCGCGGCAAAGTGATGTCGCCGTGGGTGTACGTACCAGCGTCGAAAGTGACCGGCACGAAAGTGGCATCCTGGAATGGCACATACATTTTGTAGACGTAGTAGGTCGGCGTCAGAACCATCTTCTCCTTGTCGGTCAGGATCATGGCCTGCAGCACGTTGATCATCTGCGCGATGTTGGCCATGCGAACGCGGTCGGCATGACGCGCAAAAATGTTCAGGTTCAGCGCCGCGAGAATGGCATCGCGCAAGCTGTTTTGCTGGACCAGGAAACCCGGATTGCTGCCGGGAAGCGGCGCGTACCAGCCGCCCCATTCATCCACGACAAGCGCGACCTTTTTTTGCGGATCGTATTTGTCCATGATGGCCGAATGCTTCGCGATGAGATCGTCCATCTCCAGCGTGGACTTGAGAATCTGCGCGTACTCGGTCTCGCCGAACCCCACCGACGCATAGGAAGGCGGCCATTTCACGACCGTGTAGGAGTGCATCGAAAGCCCATTCATGTCCCAACTCCAGGTGTGGCTCTGATATGCCTTCATGATGGTTTCGGTCCACTCGGTCCAGCGGGATTCACCGCCGCCGGGACCGACAGCGATCTTCAGCATCTGCTGCTTGTCCTGCTGAGCCGGATTGAAGTTGCGGACGAAGCGGCTGTAGATCTTGAGCTGGCTCAGATAGTAGTCGGGCGTCATGTTGCCGCCGCAGTCCCAGCTTTCGTTGCCGATGCCAAGAAACGCAATCTTATAAGGAGCAGGATGACCGTTGGCGGCGCGCTCCTTTGCGAGAGTCGTCGGCTGAGCGGTGGTCAGGTATTCCAGCCATTCCGCTGCTTCCTGTGGAGTGCCGGAGCCGACGTTGACCGAGAGGTAGGCCTCCGCGCCGATCTGGTCGAGGAAGTCCATGAACTCGTGCGTTCCGAAGGTGTTCGGCTCGATTACGCCGCCCCAGTTGGGATTGAGTGTTACCGTTCGCTGCGGGCCGATGCCTTTGCGCCAGTGGTATTCGTCGGCGAAGCAGCCGCCCGGCCAGCGCACATTCGGCACCTTGAGCGCTTTGAGCGCAGCGACGACGTCGTTGCGGATGCCGCGAGTGTTCGGAATCTTGGAATCTGGGCCAACCCAGATGCCTTCGTAAACACCGTGGCCGAGGTGCTCGGCGAATTGGCCGAAGATGTTGCGGTCAATCTTCGCGCCGGCCTTGGAAACGTCAACGGACATCTGGATTTTCTGTGCAGCCGCCACCGGCACAGCCATAGCCACAACGAGCAGAGTCAAGCTGGCAAGAAGTGAACGCACGAGCGGAGATCCCGCTTGAAACGCAAACAGAAATGTCCGACGTACGTGAGATTGGCGCAGGATTCGGCACTGAATTGATCGAAAAGATCTGAAAGCAAGTTTTTGGGCCATTTGTTTTCTCTCTGAGGTTCGGCTAAGTTTGCACCGGACTGATATCCAACAGTTTGTGCGAATTGTCTTTCAGAGTTCAGTTTATGAAACGGGTAGTATACATTCAGCGTGGCGATGGACAATCTACCAAGCATTGTCGAGATGGACCCGAACACAATGGACACTCAACTCCAGTGTGGGTGCTGTCGCAAATCTTTCCAGAGGCTACTTCCAGCGTGAAGGCACTCGTACTCAAGAAGCCGGGCGAAGCGTCCGTCGAAATGGTTCCCAATCCGGTGGCTGCACCCGGAGAATTATTACTGAGAGTCCGAATGGTTGGGTTCTGCGGAAGCGATCTGAACTCATTTCGCGGACGAAATCCACTCGTCACCTTTCCGCGGATCCCCGGACATGAAGTGTCAGCCACGGTCATCGAGGGGGATAGCTCGCTGCCTGCTGGAACAGATGTAGCTCTTTCTCCATATACGAGCTGCGGCAGGTGCGCTTCGTGCCGGAGGGGACGTCCGAATGCGTGCCAGTTCAATCAGACTCTCGGCGTGCAACGGGACGGAGCGCTCGCAGAATTCGTCGCGATGCCTAGAGAGAAGTTGTATCCGGCGAAACTCACGAGGAAAGAGTTGTGCCTGGTCGAACCGCTGACGGTGGGATTTCATGCTGTGGCGCGCGGCAGAATAAAAGCAGACGACACTGTCGCCATCCTGGGATGCGGCGGCGTGGGACTCGGAGCAGTCGCTGCTTCGAACGCACGCGGCGCTCGCACGATTTGTGTTGATATGGATGATGAGAAGCTCGCCGTGGCGCGAGCGGCGGGTGGTTCTGATGCGATCAACACCGCGAAGGAATCGCTACACGATCGCCTGCAAGAACTGACGGAAGGTCGGGGCCCGGATGTGGTGATCGAAGCGATCGGAACACCGCAAACCTTTCGAGCCGCTGTTGAAGAAGTCGCCTTCACGGGAAGAGTGGTGTACATCGGCTATGCCAAAGAACCGGTAAGCTACGAGACGAGACTCTTCGTGCAAAAAGAGCTGGACATTCTCGGTTCGCGAAACGCGTTGCCGGAAGATTTTCGTGCGGTAATCCATCTTCTCGAGGGGAAAAAGTTTCCTGTGGACCAGGCTGTGAGTTTGGTGGTGCCGCTCGAAGAGGCGGCGGATGCCCTGCGATCGTGGAGCGAGAATCCGGCAAGCTTCAAAAAGATCATGGTCTCCGTGGATTGACGGCATCAGAGCTTTATTCTAGTTGCAGGAGAGAGGAATCATGCTTGCCCGTTCGCTGTTGACGATTGCACTTGGTGGTTTTTTGCTCGCGCTCTTAGCACTTCGTGGAGCGCAGGCCCAGAGTCCGACGGCTCCAACCGCTTCTATCGACCCGGAAGCGATCGACGCAATCTGGCAGAAGGCAAGCAGCAAGTATGACGGGCAGCGAGCGGAGCTCTTGAAGGACGTTGAAAACGCGGATCGCGAGGGGCGCTATCGCGCGGACTGGGAATCGCTGAAGAACTACGAAGCGCCGGAGTGGTACAAGGACGCCAAGTTCGGAATTTTTATTCACTGGGGAGCGTATTCGGTTCCTGCTTTCGGCAGCGAATGGTATCCGCGAATGATGTATGTCGAGGGATCCCCAGAATACAGGCATCACATCGAGACTTACGGTAAGCAGGACAAATTCGGCTACAAAGACCTAATCCCGATGTTCAAGGCGGAGCATTTCGATCCGGCGGCCTGGGCGGAGTTATTCAAAAAAGCCGGCGCGAAATACGTGGTGCCCGTGGCCGAGCATCACGACGGATTCGCGATGTACGAGAGCAGGTTGAGCGATTGGACGGTGGCCAAAATGGGACCGCATCGCGATACCACCGGAGAATTGGCGAAGGCGGTGCGGGCCGCCGGGTTGCATTTTGGCGTGTCGTCGCACCGCGTGGAACATAATTTCTTCCTTGGGCCGGGCCGCGCAATTTCTTCGGATGTGAACGACCCGCAATATGCGATGCTGTACGGCCCTGCCCATAACTGGCTTATGAACCCGTGGGGCACACCTCTCAATAATGATTTCACTTATGTTTCCTCCGCGTGGGCCAACGATTGGCTGGCGCGGTCTGCGGAACTGGTCGAGAAATACCATCCCGATATCGTGTATTTCGACTGGTGGATCGGGCAGGCGGCGATCCGGGAGAATCTCGCGCGGTTCGCTGCGTTCTATTACAACAGCTCTCTGAAATATGGCGACCACGTTGGCGTGATTAACTACAAAGACTACGCGATGCAAGAGCATTCCGGCGTGCTCGATTTGGAGCGCGGCCAGTTGGGAGACATTCGCCCGCTTTATTGGCAGACGGACACGTCGGTCAGCAACAAATCGTGGGGCTACATTGAGAACGACACATTCAAGTCGCCGCAGTTCGTGGTGGATCAGCTCATCGACATCGTGAGTAAGAACGGGAATTTGCTGATGAACATTGGGCCGCGGTCGGATGGCACGATTCCGGAGCAGGTGCAGCAGGTTCTGCTGGATGTGGGAGCTTGGCTCAATGTCAACGGCGAAGCGATCTACGGCACGCGGCCGTGGCGGGCGTACGGCGAAGGGCCGACCAAAGTCGCCGGTGGCTCCTTCCACGACACCGATACAGCCAACTACACTGCCGAAGATTTTCGCTTCACCACCAAGGGCGACACGCTTTATGTGATCGGACTTGCCTGGCCTGCAAATGGTGGAGCGGTGGTCCGCTCGCTGGCCGCCACCGTGGGAAGCGAACCAGTGGCGTCGGTGGCTTTGCTGGGCGGCGACCCAAGCTTGCGATTCGAGCAGAAGGCGGATGGTTTGCACGTGTATTTACCCAGTTCACCGCCGGCAAAGTATGCTTACGCGCTTCGCGTGAAGTTTCAGCACGCGGGCCGCTGAAACGAACAAGCACAGAGTCTCTCCGCGAAAAACGCTACCGCGATGAAGCGTTTCTTTGCTTCGTGTCGAATGACGATGAAAGGCAGGGTGCCGTGAAGAAAGTTCAACGGATGAAGAGTTTTGGAGCGAGCGTTTACTCGATCACGTCTAGCCGGCGCCCAAAGCCGTTCGATGGGGCACAGCCAAAATCGATGGTTAAGAGGTGAAGCCATGAAGCCAGTCGCAATTGCACTGCTGCTGTTTGCGAGCCTGTGTTGCACGCGGGAGTGCTACCCGCAAGACGCTGGGGATTTTCATCCGGCCACAACAAATGTGTGGGGAGCTGAATACCCGCGAGTTGACAGCGCGGGAAGGGCGCAGATCCGTGTCAGAGCTCCCGACGCCACGAAGGTCAAGGTGAATTTCTGGAGCGGGCCGAAGTCGAATATGGAGAAACAGCCGGACGGCTACTGGATGGTCACGACGACGCCGCTTGTTCCAGGATTGCACTACTACACCGTAATTATCGATGGAGCGGAAGTGAGCGACCTCGGCAGTCAGGCTTTTTTTGGTGGAAGCAAGTACGCGAGCGCAATCGAGGTGCCTGAGCCTGGTTCGACCTACTACTCGGCACAGGACGTCCCACACGGGCAAGTGCGCGAAGTCTGGTACAGCTCGAAGGTCACAGGTACGTGGCGGCACGCGACTAGTCTACGCTCCTCCCAATTACGACTCACAGACGGATGTCAGATACCCGGTGCTGTATCTTCAGCACGGCGGAGGCGAGGATGAGACGGGCTGGATCAGACAGGGAAACGCGAACTTCATACTCGACAATTTGATCGCGGCGAAGAATTGCAAGCCAATGATTGTGGTAATGGCTTATGGTTACGCGCGGCGCGCTGGCCAGCCTGCTCCCGACCTGACGGGAAAGCCCTTCGGTTCTCCTGAAATGCTAAAGGCCATGCAGGATATGGCCGCCGCGTTTGAAGATGACGTGACGCAAGTTCTGATCCCGTACATCGATTCCCACTTTCGCACGCTGACGGATCGCGATCATCGCGCCATGGCCGGTCTTTCCATGGGCGGAATGCAAACTTTCCAGGTCACGCTTAATCATCTGGATCTCTTTTCCTACATCGGAGGATTCAGCGGAGCGGGCGGCATGCTCGTGCTTGGAGACCGGAAGCTGAATCCCAAAACCGACTACAACGGCGTGTTTGCAGATCCGGCCGCGTTCGCAAAGAAAGTGCATTTGCTGTGGATCGGAGTGGGGACGACCGAGCCGGAGCGTATGCGCGCAGGCCTTCAGAGGTTGCACGCCTCGCTGCTCGAAGCCAACATTCAGCACATCTTTTATGAATCGCCAGGCACAGACCACGAGTGGCAAACGTGGCGCCGCGACCTTAAGGACTTTGCGCCAAGGCTCTTTCAATGAGCGTGCAAACCAGCGGCTCAAGCGGAATCGATCTTTAGACCGGCGAATTGGAGAAAACAAATGGAGGCACATTCCTACATGCGATCATCGAACTTCAAGATTCTTGCTGGGAATGTTGTCCTCCTGATTGCGAGCCGCGCACACGCCCAGAACTCCGAGCCGCCGGCATATCTGAACCCGGCGTTGCCTGCGGAGCAGCGGGCCGCCGACCTGGTACATCGCATGACTGTAGAAGAAAAAGTCACCCAGCTGACCAACCAGTCGCGTGCCATCGACAGGCTGCACATACCCGCGTACAACTGGTGGAGCGAAGCGCTGCACGGCGTCGCCTCAAGCGGCACCACGGAGTTTCCCGAGCCGGTCGGCCTGGCGTCTACATTTGACACAGACGCTATCCATCGCATGGCCATCGCCATCGGTATTGAAGCGCGCATCAAGCGCGCACAGTTTGAGCGCGCCGGCCACAGCCGCGCCCAGGAGGGCTTGGACTTCTGGGCACCGAACATCAACATCTTTCGCGACCCGCGATGGGGACGCGGGCAGGAAACTTACGGCGAGGACCCGTTCCTGAGTGCGCGCCTCGGCGTGGCCTATGTCATCGGAATGCAGGGCGATGATCCGAAATACTATCGTGCCATTTCTACGCCCAAGCACTACGCCGTCCACAGCGGGCCGGAGCCCACGCGCCACACCGCCGACGTGAAAGTCAGCAAGCACGATGAGTTGGATACCTACCTTCCTGCGTTCCGTGCCACCGTCACGGAAGGCAAGGCTGGCTCAGTGATGTGCGCCTACAACAGCATCAACGGCCAGCCCGCATGCGCCAGCGAGTTCCTGTTGCAGGATCAACTGCGCGAGAAGTGGAAGTTCCAGGGCTGCGTAGTCTCCGATTGCGCCGCTATCGTCAATATCTTTCGCGACCACCACTTCACTAAGACGCAGCCGGAAGCGTCCGCCTTAGCCATCCAGCGCGGGATGGACAACGAGTGCCTGAATTACGGGGACATCAAGGACGATCGCGACTACAAGCCTTACCTGGACGCTTACCAACAGGGCTTCCTGAAAGAAAGTGACATTGATACCGCACTGATCCGGCTATACACGGCACGCATCAAGCTGGGCATGTTCGACCCGCCCGAGATGGTTCCATATACAAAGATCGACGAAAAGGAACTCGACAGTACTGCGCACCGCGAATTAGCCCGGACGGTCGCCAACGAATCCATGGTCCTGCTCAAGAATGACGGCATTCTGCCGCTCAAGAAAAGCGGAATCAAGATCGCTGTCGTAAGCCCGCTCGCTGACCAGACCCGGTATCTGCTCGGCAATTACAACGGCAGGCCTACACACGACGGCGGCGATACCAAAGACGCAGTACGCCACGATGCTGAAGTAGACTTTCTTTTGCCGCGTGGACGAAAACAACGCTATCAGGAGTGCAACAAGTCCTGCCCCGAAAGCGCACAGGAACCATCTCCACCATGATAGGTCTGAGGGACTCATATCGACTCCCCTACGGGGATTATACACAGGAACGTGACGTGACAATCTGATAGCTCATCATGTAGAAGATAGTCAGGAGCCGTTACATGCAGAGAACCGCATTGTGTTTCCTCAGCCTCACATTTTTATACTTCCCGCTGGTAGCTCATGGACAGAAAGTGGACCATACAACCGGCCAAGCTCCACCTCCCGCAAAAAATGTCGTCGTCTCAGACGTGCAAGGAACTGAACTGTTGCGTTCCTGCCATATGGGATTTGGCACGAATGGATTTCAGTTCTGCGAAGCCTTCATCGAGGGCGTAAGAGATGGCGTTGTCCTTGCGACAGAACTTCGGGACGCTAAGCCAATAATTGAAACGCCAGCAGACGTGAAACAGGAGCAACTCAAAGCTGTAGTGGTGAAATATTTGAACGAGCATCCTGAAGAGCACCACAAGCCAGCCGCAGTGCTAGTGATAGTCGCCCTCAGTCAGGCATTTCCGCCACAGGAGAAGGCGGCGAGGTAGAAAGCTCGGTTAACAACCTGAACACGAAAATCATATTCCCGAACGGATGTCCGACACATATGTAGCTTTGCATTTGTAAATATATATGCGGCTCCAACAGGTCGGCGGCTGGCAGCGTAATAAACGCCCGCCCTGCACCCTCGCCAAGTCCAACATAACATCCTCCTTCTTTCTGGCTCCAAGCCACGGGGGATGTTATGCCCAAACGGAACGGTCAAACCCTTTCTGGTCTCACTGGTCGAACCAGTGGCTTACCTAAAATCTGAGTTAGGGAGCGATTAACGACAGCCGCGTTCCCCAGTTCGCCAGCTGGGTACGAGTGTTTCCGCACCGGAAACTAGTAGCGAGCCACGTGGAGAATGTGCAGGTCTGGTTAATGTATTCCGAACCGATCCAGATGGAATTGCCGTCAGTAGCGGCTGCGCCATAGTCGCCCCAGCGCGGACGACTCGAGAATACACTGAACGGATGATATCCAGTGAACCCATCGTCCGGTCCCTGACCCTCGGCAGCCACGTGCAGATCACCGACACCGATTTTGTCATCGATCCCCGCGTAACCTGCGCTGGGATAAAAGTCATCACCCACGACAGTAAAGGCCATCACGCCTCGTCCGCTTTGGGTGACAGCGATGGCGGGATAGGTGAGGTTATTTTGGGCCAGACCCGCATAGCCTTGCTGTGACACCTTCTTGGAATTTGGGTTGATGATGAAGAACGCGACACCAGCCCGGGGCGTTGGATCACCATCTATCAAGAGACCGGTGTCGAGCGCTGCCCAAAGTTTGCCGTTGGCGAGAGCAACTTGCTGCATCCGCGAATCGTTGCTCTCGATCTGTTTTTCGGAGTTCGGGAAAGGCCCAGATGGTGGGGGGGCTAATACCAACCGCCAGCAACCGAAGAGGGGCGGAGTGATGCTAACTTGTAGCGAACTGTCCGACAAGCACGTCGCCAGTGGGATGTCGCCGATCTTCTGAGTAGAACGTGGCGGCACCGCATACGGAATTGTGTTTAGCACGTCCGCGCTCAGGCTGAGTGCAGGGCTATTGCCGTTGAGCGATTTAGTGTTACTGAGACTCCACAGCCGCAGGCGACTGTCCACTCCGCTATCCTGGAAAACCGCTTCGGAACTCAGGAAGAATTCCGTCCCGCCATGGGCTCCTTCGAACTGGTTACCCGTGGAAAGCGCCGGCCAGACAGTGAATCCCGGATTGCCATCCAACTGAACACCCAGGCTGGGATCGCTGGTGTCGAACTGAACGACCGTTACGGCAGCACCGGCCGCAAGTGCAGTCTTCGACATGGCATAGATCTGCGCACCAACAAAGCCGTTTGCGAACAATGGAAACTCATTGGTGGTGATGTAGAACCCGTTGGCGTCCGCGCCCAGGTGCGGATAGTCGCCAAAACAGGCGTTGGGATTTGTCACAGCAGGAGGCTGAGGAGGACCACTGCAGTTGTGGTTCGGTGTTCCGTCGGTTCCGTCGTCTTGCACCGGAATGTGATAAAAGTGCCAGGAGCCGAGCGGGCTCGGAGTATCGCTAACCGCCAGATCCAGATGGTTCGAGCCAGCAAGAGTGCTGGTGGTCCCCACCCGGTCAAGCGTGATCACGAGATGAAACCACCGCTGCGTCTGTGCATCGAAATGGCAGCTCGGATCTGCAATGTCCGGACCAAATGCTCCAGTCGTGCGATTAATGGCCGGCAGATAGCCGTAGAAACTATTCAGCGCTTCTGGCCCAGCGAGCAGGTTGCCGGAAGTGTCGTAAACACTAAGCACACTGTTAACCGTCTCCAGCACGAAGCCGTTGCCCACGCAGAGACCCTGGTCGGGCGGTTCCGTGGAGAATTGATTGCCCTCGTTCGAGAAACGCGTGTCGAAGTGGTTCAGCCCATCGATGCTCAGCAAAAGCTCGGGGTTGGACTTCGCTTTTTCGTGACCGGTGGAATGCAGCGGGTTACCCGTGCTTTTCGCGATTGTACGGTTCACTTTTTGGGGCGGACCGGGACGGGGGGAATTCTCGTCATCTCCCGTCAATGCGGGGTCAAGTTCGGGCCCTTGTCCGGTGTCGGTGGCGAAACTAGAATTCGAAATCACGGTCGTCCCTACAACCGGCACTTGCCTTACGAATTGACCTTGAGCCGAGCCTGCCAGCGGCAACAGGATCAGCGCTGCTAAGGTAAAAATGAACACCAGGCGATTACGCATGCTCCTCCTATTCTGGGAAACTGGGGTTGATGATTGGGATAAACCTAAACATCGTTCAGCGGTGACAAGCTGCGGCTGATCGGAATACTGTTTACTTTTGACCAGGACTTCGATTTTGGCATCCTGAACGCCTAACACTATACACCCAAACCATTCCGCTCGCGCTGTGCCGTATCGAGCTATCTAAAATGTAACCAGAAGGGACGGTGCCTCTCGAAAATTCTGCGCAGCCCATGGCTGAAGTCATTCCTCCAAACGAACGGACAGCCCTGCTTCAATCTGGTGAAACGAATTCGCTAGGGCACACCTGTTCGCGAGCACTGTTCGGACAAGTAATTTCAAACGGCAAGGACGCACGCAGCCAGGGTAGATTCTAGACTCTTTCAGGCAGCCTCGCCAGGCACAGCCGACGCTGTATCAGATCGTCGAGAAGGAATATCAGACTACTTCATCTGGAATGTAAAGATGCTCATTTCTTCTTAGAATGAGCCGTGGGGCTATAAATGGATCAAACAAAGGCGAAGGAATTCCTGCGATTCATATTTAGTGAGTTCAAGAAACTGAATAGTGAGTTGCGTGCTTATGAGACGACGTTCGCCATCCTCAAGACATCGCTCGAACCAGAGCATCCAGGGTTTGCTAAGCTTTCAGATGATTCATTAGCTGCGGTAAGAGCTTCTGGCGCTCTGCACGATGCGATGAGGAAGCAATACGACGAACCTCTGGAAGAATTTCTTGAACGAGTTTCTCAAGCAGGGACGGAGGAAGAGGTTGAAAAACTTCTTTTATCAACTCCCGTAAGGAAATCAGTGAATTAGTGTTTTGTTTTTCTTGAGTCATTCCGTCTTCTGTCTTCTCAATTTCGCGAGCTGAGGCCTTGCCGGACATGGCGGAACCTGTTTGGTCCCAAACTGGTGCGTTGCTGTTTGGTACCGTTAGTACAGCAGACTCACTGAGAGGAGCGCAGCATGCTACACAGATCAGTTGGCTTCCGAGATGGGAACGTCGTCCTTCTGTGGTTGTCACCCAGTGCCGCACGGTGAACGGAGGATTGTGGCGCACATGTTGCTGGTGCCCGCATTCGAGTTCGGCAACCCAATCCAGGTATTCGTCTAGGTGAAAGCCAACAATCTTTCGAGGGGTACCGTCGAGCTGTCGTTGGGGCTTCAATTGCGCGACCGGATTCGCAGAAGGCTATCTCAGTGCAGGAGGCTTGGCAACCTCGACGTTCGTCCTTGTGGCCTTGAAACAGTACAGATGGAGTTCGGTCCAATTTTCGGTCCAAAACTGGGCTTTTATAGACCGTTTTTCGGGGATTCGGTGAACAAGGCCAATAGAATCATCAGGACTTTTGGTAGGGGCGGTGGGGATCGAACCCACGACCTTCGGCTTAAAAGGCCGCTGCTCTACCACTGAGCTACGCCCCTAAACTCTTTACTGCACAACAACTTCCGACACACGGGCTGGAAGGGCACTTTGCCTGGTGTCACTTCTGAGGTCACTTCGTTTCAGCAAAGACACGACCGCGTGCAACTTGTTCGGCCCCCAGATGCGCCTACGGCCTCGTCATCGTCAAACTCTCGTGCCCCAGAAGATCCACTATATCTTCCAGTGCCGCGCCCTTCATGCGCAACCTGCTCGCAAAGATACTGCCGCAAATCGTGCCACCGAAAGTTCGTAATTCCGGCTTCAAGAAGCGCGTCATCAAACCAATGTCGACCATTTTCAAGCCGTTCTCCTGTCTCGGCCGACCGAAACACACGCCCTCTTCCGTCGCCCCTGCGCGCGCACAACCCTGAGGGCGGCCAAAGCAGCAATCATTTAATGGGACGTGTACGGGTTCCTCGTTCTTCGTCCGCAGGATGTTCAACATCCGACCTTTGCAGTTTACCATGTCTCAGGTTAGTCCGTACTGACTGCCCTTCCGGATGCCCGTATTGAGAGCCAGCTCAGATTCCGGCAGATGACACGACTCCGCTGTGCGTACCGAAAATCCCATTCAGCGGTTTTCACCAATGTAACATCGTTACATTGCGCCCAAACTTGCCACAATATCAATTCGCCAGGGACACGTTTAGCGGTCAGCGGTGAGCCAGAGGGACATACGGGCTTGGGGGAAATTCTTCCTTCGGCGGCTTATATGGCTCGGTTGGCGGTGGCGGTTGCTTGATAAGGTCACGTAACCACAACAGCGAGTAACCCGTGGCGCGAGGGCTGCTGCCTACGGTCCCCTCTTCGAACTTCGGATTCTCGCTGGAATCCATAGCAGGAAATTACGTCCATCGAGAACCAGAGTCAATACGGAATGAACGGTAGACGGATCGCGCGTTACGCGCGTCCGCAATCACTCTCGGCGAAACGCCTGTCCGCTGCCGTCATTCTAAGAAGACGATTTCTCCATCCGATCAACGATTCTTCGGGCATCAGCGACGGCGTCGGTGATCGCAGCTACCCCAGCCGGACTGTTTGGTGGAACCGAGGATAACTTCCGCGCTGCCAGGATGGCGGCGACAATTGCGATCACGACCTGCTTGCGCTCCACAAAGCGACAATATCATCTTCGCTTTAGCTTCGCCACAGCAGAGGAGAGTGTGCCGAGGGTGATGGACTGAAGCTCAGAACCTTCGAGCGTAACGGCGGAGTGAGGAACCATAAAACTATTTCGATGAATTCAATGAGATGGCAATTTTATCGAGCTTGTTACTTGTCGCTAGCATATCGTCCTTGAGCTTCAATCCAAGCTGAGCAGTCGCAGGGACCTCGGTGAACGTAAGCATCTGCGCAATTCTATCCCCATCGTTCTCAAATTTGATTGCGGTGTCGAGCAACTGCTGCCGAAGGATATCCTTGGCTTGCGTTCGGTCGGCTGTGCATGAAATCGACCTGTAGACGCGAAACGTGAAGTTTAAAGCAAGCACTCGCTCGAATGCCAGTGAGGAACTAGTCTGAAGATAGTCCGTCGCCTCAAACTCTGGTCCACTTGCACCTTGCTCCGCTGCATGGAAATCGTCGACGTAACGAGAGTACGCTTCCAGCTCGGCTCCTAAGTCCGTAGTGCTTGCTTGCCGATTCTGTGGTTCGGTTACGACTGAGGCAAGGAGTAGGAGGGCAAGGCCCAGGAAGCACAGTGCGATTCTCTTCATGTGGCGGCTCCTGTCTGTCTTCTACACGATGGCTATCCCATTGTCACGTCACGTTCGTGTGTTTGTCCACGCGACCTTCGAACGAAGCAGCCCGGTGACAAAGTTGCGTGAGGGTTCGCCCATAGGACACGTCTACCGTTGCGACCGCGTGATTCATACTGCCGATGAAGCGAAGCGGCACGAGCATAGAAGCCAGACCACCGTCGTGCTATAAGTTTTACATGTCCAAAATAATCGAGCAGTGGTTTATTTTCGAATATGTTGGTCTTGAGTTCACGCCGTTATCAAAGCCATTCAAAACGAGGGAACAGGCGGAGAAGGGTGAGAAATACCCTGAGCGTTTGCGCAAAGGGATTGGGGTCGGTGTGACACGGATAAAGCGGTAGAGGTTCCGGGCTTTGGTCTGAGACGCTGCCTGCAAACGGAAACGGCGAAGAACCAATGGGAACAACCGGGCACTGTGACTAGAGTTCACGCAGCACAGGACGAACAGGAACGGGTCTGCATAATGTGGGAAGGACGGTGGGATTTGCCTTCCGAATACAGTTTAGTCTCTCGAAAAGGTGCTTGTCTTGCGTCAGTCATCCGCCTGCAAAATGTTCAATATCACGGTGCCAGCAGTTTGTAATTCCTCACTTGACCAAGCAACGCCAGCCGAGTATCTATGCCCTACTTGCACAGGTGACCTGACTAGACCCACAGGAATGGTTGCTGCGTGACCTCGCCTATTCTCATCAGAGGTGACTGTGCCATACGCAAATGGCGAAACTACTGTTCTGGGCGATCACGTCAAGAATGAATTTGAACAACCGGAACTGTGACCACCCATAGAACGGCTTCCAACGCGGATGATTTTGTCAGCATCAGGTGGGACGATGGTGGCCTTGACTCACCGCTGACACCAGCCAAAGAATTTACTCTGATTTCCAGGCAAGCCTAGCCGCGCTCAGATTCCTCTATTTCTTCCTCAGCCATTTTGAAGACATCTTCAAGAGTGCAAGGAACACCGTCAATCCAGACGCGCATTGCATCTCCGTGCAGCGGTGGAGGAATACGCGTGTCGCCTATCTGATGACCAGCAAGCTTCAGAATCTTCAGGGCCACATCAAGTTTTGGGTCTGAACTCACGTTGACCTGCCGTTAATTTCAGGGGAACAGAACTGAAGGTTGAACAAGCGTAGCACTTTGCTATGTGTTCCACCACCTCGATTGACACCTGCATCGCACGCAGTAGCCCGCGAATCAGAAGCACCATCTTAATAGCCACCTGAACCCCACCCGAACGCCACGAAACCGGGTGGGGTTGTTGTTTCAGGCCATCAAGCGGCCTGGAGACTGTTGCTTAGCCGTCCTCAATCACATTGGTTGGCCTTCCAAACTTCGCGGCCATTTCGCTGTAGGCGCGTGCTGCGGAAATTTGGCCTGAGTGCAGACCAAGGTCATATCGCCTGCCGTTCACGTTCAGCTTCGCCCACCACGCATTTCGTTTCGCATCCCATGAAACGCCCAAGTAGCTCGAAGTTCGCTTGTGTTCTTTGTTGCTCTTCAACCACAACGTCTGCATTTTGTTTCCTGTTTTCAGAGACCAGACAAACTGGGCAGGAGTACGCCCTGCCCAGCGTCCCTTCGTTGAATTGTTTTTGTTTATTTGCCCTTTCTCATCTGACCGCGTGATGCTGCCGCGCCCATTGCTGAACTCAAGCGTGGTACCTGTCACTTCAGGCAGTTGCCTATTTCCTTGGCTCCTGATAATGGCTGGTTGGCCGCTCGGGGAACCCTCAGGGCAGGCCACGCACCGCAAAATACGGAAGGCAGGCCAGAGCAGGGCGTTGAACTCTCCAAACGGCAACACGATGAAGTTTGAAAACATCAGTGAGGCAGAGTTAGACGCGCGGCGCAAGGCGCTGCAGGAAAAGTATCAACAGAAGAAAAGGAGATGATACCGCAAGAGAAAGTGGCTCGGACCTGAACACTCTTTCTTCAACCAACCTTGTAAGCCCGCTAAGGCCACCCGTGCGGTAGAGAGATGGTGACCCCGGACGAGAAATTAGAATTGGTGGAACTGCTTGAGCATCGGACACGAAGCTCATTCATTATTCGGCCCGAGCGATGCATCGCAGCGGAAGTGCGGCTTGGCATGTGGGAAAATGGTTCGGTGGCCACGGTGTTGCAGAACTGGTTGAGAAAGCGCGCCACTTAACTCATTTCCGATTCCTCGTGCCTTGGTTGGAGCGAAGCGCAGACCCGTGTGCCGCTTTGCAAAATTATCGCCGCAACTGCCCCCTCCAACACGCTATAGATGACGGAGCGGGTCCTCAATCGCCTCGCTGGGTTGTTTTTTTACGTCCCGCTCGAGCGACTTGGTGACAAGATCCTTCGATCCCAGCCCAACGGCGAGCACCAATGCGAATACAATTCCACCGAAAAGAATGCCGAAGGCAAGCTCAACAATGCCAGGAGCAATTCTTAGGTGTTCGAGTGCCATCGCGCCCGCGAGCACGATCACGAGCCATTTCACCCCTATGCTTAGCACCCGTGCATACTGAAGGTTCATGTTAACCGCGCCGATGAGTACACTTCGTGCAAGAAAGCGGGCGACGACGATACCGACCAGGAGGACCAATGCACCAGCCACAAAATTGGGAATATAGGCGAGGGTGCTCCTCGCAAGCTGCGAGGTCCATTCGGCGTCGAACGCTGTAATACCGATCAAAAATCCTACAAGGATGACCAGCCCGGCTATCGCTCGCGACACGAGCAGGACAGGGTTGCTTGTCCGCGACTCTGCTGGAGAAGAGAAGCCCCATTGGACCAGCCGCTCTCCAAATCGCAGCCTGGTGAGCATCCGCCGAACGACATACGCAAGGATAAAGGCTAGCACGACCGAGACCAACAGAGCCAAGATCAGAGCCACCATACCAGGCAACAGGCTCGCAAATCTGGTCAAGAACCGTGTCGTCGACTGCATCAATGCCTGCTTGACTTGATCCCACATACATGCCTCCGGTAGAGCTCGCAGAGAACTACGGGTTAAAACGGTCCGGCCATCGCCATCGGGAGACGAGATACGGTTTGCTGGTTTCGTATGCGATCGATAGACGCTCGAGTCTTTGTTCTGATGCAGCAGCCTCTCCGCTCGTACTCAACTCCTGCGCAAACGACGCGACCCACGCCAGATACAGAGGTGTCATGGATTTGAGCAGATGATCACGATTGATGGTGCGAAGGCGATGGGCCAACGCAAAATCGTAGACAATTCGCGACCACAGTTCATCAGGCATGCGGAACTGCTCCAGTGACAAACGCGACAGTTTCCTCAGCTCGAATAGGGTAGCGGGCGGCAGCACCAAGCTCCAGATCTCCTGGAGGTCTCTATTTCCGAGTTGGAATGATTCGACCATGCGGCTGATGTCTAGACTTGCGGTGTCTTGAGGGACGGCCACGGGCTCGCCGATCACTGGAACAGGGACGCAACCGCGCGTTCTTTGCCAGCAGATAGCATTTCGCTCCATGTCTAGAAAGATGGGACCCAAAACCTGGGCTATCAGGGAACTGATGTTCGTCCAATCCGTTGGCGGGTAACTACGGGCTCCGACGTGCACCTCGCAAACCTGCATGTTATCGCAAAGAGCGGCTGGCGTAAGCGAAGCCAGTGGATGCATACCGTTCGCCCTAGCGTTCCGTTCGGTCCCCAGAATCTTCCGAAAAAGATGCGGCGACGCCCCTAAATCCGGTCCCAGTGGATTGTGGATTCGCTTCCCGTACAGACACCTCGTAATCGGAGAAATTACGCTGCTATTTAGCAATCCCTCGAGTTTGCGGCGAGCGTAACGCGGTAGGACGAGATCAAGATTGTTTTGAAGCATAGGCTGCGCCAGTTGGCAAATCCACCGCGGCGCTGTGTTCTCGAGCTTGGAAGCGACGATGCAACAGGCCCGAGCTCCAAGCTTTTCGCTGGCGGCAAAGACAGCTTGATATGCGGCGAACGCGCTCAACATCGGGGGACCCGCAGGGTCCAGGCGCAATAACGGCCAGGGGACCAAAAACGGAAATGCACTCTTCGCAGCAGCTTCCGAAGGCGTAGGAGTTACGCTGCTGTCTTTAGCGTTTTGCAACACAACGATTCGAGTAGATCCGGCAAGCGTTTGAAGGTCTTCGCACAGCATGGTAACGCCCTCTGAATCGAGGTCTGCGAGAATGCCTACTACCAGGTCGGCGCGGTCAATCTTTTCGATCGTTTCTTGCGCTTGCTGCGGGATGGAATCAACTTCCACTCTTCAGTCCCCTTTTGAGCTCTCTATCGTCGGACCCCTAATATCAAAGATTTATGCCTGCAGCGACAGAATTCCCATCAAGGGGATACGCACCCATGCCGGACGGCTATTCATCTCATAGAGCACTTCATAGAGCGCCTTATCCAGCAGAAAGATATCGAGCAGCCTCCGAAAATCGGCACTATTTCGAGGCAGAAATTCCCCATCTCCAGCGGTTTCGCGATAAGCCCGCAAGAATTCCGCAGCCGCTGAACGTTCCCAGAGCAACGCCCAACGCTCGAGACGAGCGATATCCTCGGAGTGCCGCGCCGTATAGTTGATCAGGCTGGCATGAGCGGCGTAACTGAAAGAGCGCAACATTCCCGCCACATCCTTTAGCGGGCATTGCTTGGCACGCCGATACGCCAAAGGCCGCGCAGGTTCACCTTCGAAATCCAGAATCACAAAATCAGTCTTCACTTTGAGGACCTGTCCGAGGTGGTAGTCCCCGTGTATTCGGGTGCGCTGCGTTCGAACGTTATCCGATCGAAGCCCATGAAAATGATCCAGAATTCGGCGACGCCTACTGAGAACCGTGGCAGCACTTTCAACTACTTCATCGGGCAAATAGGCCACGCGCTCTTTTAACAGGTCGAAAACAGCCGAAGCGTGCTCGCGAAGATCCCCAAGCAAGGCTTCAAAATCCTGCGCCGCTAGTGGCTCCGGAGCAAATGCCGGATCGCCCGTCGGCGAGGCCAGCGCTAGATGCAACTCAGCGGTTCGCCGCCCGAGCGTGGCGGCAGAGTCTAGATAGATGCCGACATGATCCCGGGCCAATGGGGATGTAGGGCGTTCGGACAGATCCACAGGATTCTTCAGCTCGTCGGTAATTCCTTCGGGAAAGGTAATGGGAGCACAAGTTTCGAAGTAGCGATCAAGCTCTTCCAGGGTCCATTTCCAGCCGTCGCCTTCGTTCGTCACGAGGCCTTGCAGCATTGCCAAGGTCGCGGGCTCGGCATCCGCGCCTCCCACATATTCAATCGAACCCGCAAAGGGAGGAATCCGGTTGAAGTTGGTCTTCTCGGTAAGATATCGTCCGATCTCAGCATCTGGATTCAAGCCGGGCTCGTGGCGGCGGAACAGCTTCAATATGAAACGGTCGCCGTACAGAATCGACGTGTTACTTTGCTCGGCTGAGCCGCGACGTACCGGCAGCGGAGTCTCTGCCGCGCCCAAAATATCTCGAAAGACCTTGCCTTGCACTCCAAAGATGCGCGTGTGGCGCGCATCCAATTCCATCTCATTCTCAATCAGCGACAATAAGGCTGCACACGTCTTATCGTCAAAAACACCGTCGTGCAAGACGCCGGACACCTTCCCTGACATAATCGAGCCAACGATTGTGTTAGGCCCAGTTCGTCGTAGTTCTTCTGCAGCATCTCCGAAAGTCATTGCCAGAGACGTCACGTAAACGTCGGGTGCTCCGCTCTCGAACTGCACTTCGACCGTCGCCAGAACCGACTGCGAGGCGTTCAAGGAAACCCAATCGAGAATGCGAGTCGATTTGATGCGACGCGACTTTCCTGCAAACCACCGTTGCTTGGCAATGTATTCCGGGAGGTTCACAGTCTCCAGCCGCAGGCGGCCTGCGCCCTCTAAGATATCTCCCCAGCCAGCTGTTGCATTGATTGGCGTTTGCTCTGTGAGGCCTGCGCTCGTTTCGGCGAGCTCGACCCGGCGCTGAAGTTCCAGCCAAAGAAAACTGTACGGAGCCAACGTGAATCGGTAAGGCTGCCGCTCGATCGCTGGGAACTCCACATAACCGAGCATCTCTACGGGCGTCATACCCTCCAGTTTTGATAAATCCAGGTCAACGGGCTGAGCAAAACGAGAAAGATTCGCAACGCACAAAATTTGCTCGGAATCATACCGCCGAAGATAGGCCAATACTTTGCGGTTCGACGGATCAAGGAACTCGATTCCGCCGCGGCCAAACACGGTGAAAAGTTTTCGCAGGGCGATCATGTTTCGCATCCAGCTTAAGAGCGACGATGGATCGCCCTGTTGAGCTTCCACATTGATCGCCTCATAGCCCCACACCGGGTCCATGATAACGGGGCTGTACAGCCGAGCGGGGGTGGCTGTCGAAAAGCCAGCGTTGCGATCCGCGTTCCATTGCATCGGTGTCCGGACGCCGTTGCGGTCGCCGAGGTAGATATTATCTCCCATTCCAATCTCGTCCCCGTAGTAGAGGATCGGGGTGCCAGGGAAGGAAAGCAGCAGGCTATTGAGCAGCTCAATGCGTCGGCGATTATTGTCTACCAAGGGCGCGAGGCGGCGGCGAATGCCAAGGTTGAGGCGCATGCGAGGATCGGCGCTGTAGGCGATATACATGTAGTCGCGCTCGTCATTGGTTACCATCTCGAGGGTAAGTTCATCATGATTCCTCAGGAACAGGCCCCACTGGCAGGTCTCCGGAATTTCGGGGGTCTGAGAGATTATATCGGTGATTGGCAAGCGGTCTTCCTGGCGCAAGGCCATATAAATGCGGGGCATCAGAGGAAAATGAAACGCCATGTGGCACTCATCTCCGTCGCCAAAATAAGGACGGACGTCTGTGGGCCACTGGTTCGCTTCAGCCAGGAGGACTCGGCCTGAATAGTCCAGGTCAATCTCCCGGCGGAGTGTTTTGATCACGGCGTGGGTTTCCGGCAGGTTTTCGCAACTGGTTCCTTCGCGCTCGACCAAGTAGGGGATCGCATCCACGCGTAGCGCATCCACGCCCATGTCCAGCCAGTAGCGCATGACTTTAAGAATTTCGTCGACGACTCTGGGATTGTCATAATTCAGATCGGGCTGGTGCGAGAAAAACCGATGCCAATAATACTGCTCGGCGACAGGATCCCAAGTCCAATTGGATCTTTCGGTGTCGGAGAAAATGATGCGCGCGTCTTTGTATTTCTGTTCTGTGTCGCTCCAAACGTAAAAATCTCGTTCCGGCGAGTCGCGCGGTGCCCGGCGAGCTGCTTGAAACCACGGATGCTGATCGGATGTATGATTCACAACCAACTCGATCATGACTTGCAGGTCACGGTCGTGCGCGGCATCAAGAAAACTGCGGAAATCCTCAATGGTGCCATACATGGGGTGAACGCCGAGATAATCAGAAATGTCGTAGCCGTCGTCCTTGAGCGGAGATGGAAAGAAGGGCAATAGCCAAAGACAGGTGGCTCCAAGATCTCGCAGGTAGTCCAATTTCTGAATCAAACCGGGAAAATCGCCAATCCCGTCGCCGTTACCGTCTTTAAACGCTCGCACGTGCAACTCGTAAATGATCGCGTCTTTGTACCAAAGCCGATCCGCTGCGCTACCCGGCCGTTTTGCCATATCCCCGTCCTTGCAACTCAGGCCGCCCGGCGCGATTTGGACCGGAAAACAACTGTTCCCAGAGGAGGAAGCGTCATGTTCAAGGAAAAAGGCCGTCCATGAATCGGAAGCGGGACTGCCGACAATCCGCCGAAGTTTCCCTGGCCACTGCCGCCGTACAGAGGCGCATCGCTGTTCAACGCTTCCTCCCAGGATCCTTCGCGCGGGACGCCGACACGATAGTTTTGTCTAACCACTGGAGTGAAATTACACACGAAAAGGAGATGATCATCAGGGTTTCGGCCACGGCGCAGGAAGCTAATGATGCTCCTCTGAAAGTCCTTGCAATCTACCCACTCGAAACCCGCCGGGTCGAAGTCGAGTTCGTGTAGCGCGGCAGCACCGCGGTACAGGGTATTGAGATCGCGGACCCAGCGCTTCAGGCCTGCGTGGAAAGGGTCCTCTAGCAGGTGCCATTCGAGGCTTGCGTCGTGGTTCCACTCGGACCATTGGCCAAACTCGTTCCCCATGAACAGAAGCTTCTTCCCCGGATGACCAAACATGAAGCCGTAAAGGAGCCGCAAATTCGCGAATTTCCGCCATTCGTCACCAGGCATTTTGCGGAGCATAGAACCCTTGCCGTAGACCACTTCATCGTGTGAGAAGGGCAAGACAAAATTCTCGCTGAAGGCATAGATTAGACTAAACGTGATCTGATTGTGGTGATAGCACCGAAACACCGGATCCTGCGACATAAAGTCGAGCACGTCATGCATCCAACCCATATTCCATTTGAGACCGAAGCCGAGACCACCGACGTATGTCGGTCTCGACACCTGCGGCCAAGCGGTCGATTCTTCGGCAATCATCACCACATCCGGGAATTCAGCGTAGACTCGCTCGTTCAGCGATCTCAAGAAATGAATTGCATCGATGTTTTCCTTGCCGCCATAGCGGTTCGGTATCCATTGACCTTCGCGCCGGCCATAGTCGAGATATAACATCGCGGCAACGGCATCAACGCGAAGGCCGTCTGCGTGGTATTTGTCCAGCCAGAACAGCGCATTGCTGATTAGAAAGTTTCGGACCTCATTGCGACCATAATTGAAAACAAACGTGCTCCAGTCGGGATGCTCTCCCTGCTTCGGGTCTGCATGCTCATACAGATGAGTCCCATCGAAATAGCCGAGTCCGGCCTCATCCTTTGGAAAATGGGCCGGCACCCAATCCAGAATTACGCCGATGCCGTGCCGATGGAGATAGTCTACAAAATACATAAAGTCCGCAGGCGTGCCGAACCGGCTCGTGGGAGCGAAGTAGCCGGTCGTCTGGTATCCCCATGACCCGTCAAAAGGGTGTTCCGTTACTGGAAGAAGTTCAACGTGAGTGAAACCTGAGTCATGGACGTAATCAGCCAACAGAGGCGCTAACTCGCGATACGTTAGCCAGCGGTTGCGCTCTTCTGGCACGCGTCTCCAAGAGCCAAGATGGACTTCGTAAATGGATATCGGAGAATCGAGAGCATTGTTTCTTCCCCGAGCGGCCATCCATGCACTGTCCTGCCACGAGTAGCTTTCGAGCTGCCAGACGCGCGACGCTGACTGGGGGCGAATCTCGGTCGCAAATCCAAAGGGATCTGCCTTGTCGACTTTAAAGTTTTGAAAGTTGGATTCCACGTGGTACTTGTACACCGTTCCCTGGTCGGCTCCGGGTATAAAGCTCTCCCAAATTCCCGCCGGGGTCGGGAGCATCAAATTGGCAGCCGGATCCCATAGGTTGAAGTCTCCGATCACTGAGACTACCCTTGCATTCGGGGCCCACACCGCAAAATGCACGCCGCGCCGACCATCTCTTTCTGCAAGGTGAGCACCGAGCTTTTCGTAAGCACGGGTGTGTGTGCCTTCTCTAATCAAATACAAATCGAATTCGCTCAGGGTTGATTCCAAATGATGCACTCCTTTTTCCTTACACCGCTCGTCGCTGGCTCAATCGCCATGTTTCAAAGATCACCTTACAAATAATAGTCGAAATCCCGTTCCGTGCGGACCCATCGGCGCAAACGCAAAATATGCGCGGGGAGACTCTCCGGCACTAGCTCCACATAGTTCGGTGATCCTTGCCACAGATACTTGCCGTCCCCCAGCAAGTCATGAACTTGAAACGCACGATTCGCATCCATTCCAATCGACCCAAGATCGAGATGGACCCACCCAGACTGCGTATGAACGCAATCGAGATTGACGACAACGACGATCACGTTGGCGAAATCGTCGGTTGTTTTGCTGTAACAGACCAATGATGGATTATCTGTTTCGTGAAAGCGCAAGTAGCTATTGCTTTGCAGCGCCAGATTTTCCTTACGGATGCGGTTGACCCGGGAAATGAGCTCCTTCAGGCTCGCCCTTGAATGGAGATCGCGGTGCTTCAGTTCATATTTCTCGGAATTCAGGTACTCTTCGCTTCCGGGCTGGAGGGGAATGTTTTCACAGAGTTCGAAAGCAGGGCCATAGAGTCCATAGCTAGAACCAAGGGTAGCCGCCAAAATGAGCCGGACCATGAACGCGGACCTTCCACCGACTTGAAGAAACTCTGGAAGGATGTCCGGTGTGTTCGGCCAAAGGTTCGGCCTCAAGTACTCTCGTACCTCGGTTTGCGTAAGTTCTGTGAAGTAGCTTGTGAGTTCATGTTTCGTATTGCGCCACGTGAAATAGGTGTACGACTGAGAAAAGCCGACCTTAGCGAGCCGAGACATGACGTGGGGCCTAGTAAATGCTTCGGAAAGGAAGAGCACATCGGGATACCGTCCCTTAATTTCACCAATCACCCACTCCCAGAAGGAAAACGGCTTGGTATGAGGATTGTCTACACGGAAGATACGAACCCCTTGGTCGATCCAGAACTGGAAAACGCTCTTCAATTCATCCCACAACGACCGCCACTGTGCGCTTTCGAAATCCAGCGGATAAATATCCTGGTACTTCTTTGGCGGGTTCTCCGCATACTGAATTGTGCCGTCTGGTCGCTTTCGGAACCATTCCGGATGCTGCTTCGCATAGGGGTGGTCTGGCGAGCATTGAAAGGCAATGTCGAGAGCGACTTCAAGTCCGTGCTCAGCAGCCTTCGAGCGGAACCGGCTAAAGTCTTCGAGCGTGCCGAGTTCGGGATGAATGCTCGTATGACCGCCCTCTCTCGACCCAATGGCCCAAGGACTGCCAACGTCACCCGGCTGAACAACGACGGAATTGTTCTTGCCTTTTCGGAACGTATGTCCAATCGGATGGATGGGCGGAAGGTACACGACATCGAAACCCATCGAGGCAATGTAGGGAAGCCATGCCTCGCAATTGCGGAACGACCCGTGACGTCCGGGTTCGGACGAACAGGATCGGGGAAAGACTTCATACCAGGTTGAGAAACGCGACCTCTCACGGTCAACGACGACGGTTAATTGTTTTTCGTATCGGCTGGCGAAGCTGCGGTCGGGACTGCGCTGCATGACGTGGAGCAACTCCTCGTCCAGAGCGAGTTTTGCCCCGGTTGGGTTATCTTTATTTTCCCGCAGGCGGTTTGCCCATTGTCGAAGAAGAGCTGCATCTTGTTGCGCTACTCGCATAGCGGCAGCTTCAACTAGCTCGACCCCAATGAGCAATTCAACATGGACATCCTGGTCTGCGGCAATTCTTTTTTCGAGAGCATGGCGCCAGGTTTGGAAATGATCGATCCAACCCTCCACCGTATATTGGTATTGTCCCATTTTGAGAACCGTAAATTCACCACGCCAGCGATCATTGGCGAGCGGCTTCATCGGTGACGATTGAAAATTCTCGCTATCATCCGAGTACAGAATTTGGCATACGACTTGATCGTGACCGTCGGCGAAGACGTCAGCTTCTACGACCACGGTCTCTCCGACAACGCGCTTAATGGCAAACCGGCCGCCGTCGATTTCCGGCGAAACTTGCTCAATTACGACTCGGCGTCGTCCATCCGCTGCCTGTTGCGGCATTTGCCTCAGACTCCCTGCTGTGACTTTGGACCGGGGGAAATGATCATTCGCAGCTTTCGACGCAATACCAGTTAAAGCACATCGCAAATAACCCCGGGCCAACCGCCCATGCATGCTAGGAAGGCAATCCCATTCTATCGTTCGAACCCACCGATACAATACATGATTCCCTGGTCTCAGGTTTGACTTTGCAGGAGGGCAACCGGATAGTTCCGAAAAACATCCCTCAAAGACACCGATGGTCCTAGTCGCAGGTGTCTCGTTTTGAGCGTCTCCCCAGTCAGGGCGTTCACCCAGCACTCGGGAGCATTCATCGGCAGAATGAGGTGCGAACCAAGCCAGAACCCTTCTGTACGGGTCAAGGTGATTGGTGCTCTGACTAACCCCAGCCATCTCGGCACGACGGTCACCATCCAGGAATTACCCTTGCGGCGTGCAAACGACATCACGTTCGCTTGCCTCTTGCCTGAAGCCTTCAACGGAAGGAATTGTCCTTCGAGGAAGATTTGGCGATGTTGCCGACGGAGATTCAAGATCTTCCAGATAAGGTAGAGCTTTATACGGCCGTCGTGCCAGTTCCGAACTAGAACGCGACAAAATTGCACCGCGTCTTCCCGACTTCGTGTCTCGATTTCACGGAGGAGAGCGGACCGACGTTCGAAATCGACAGGTCCCCGATTGTCGGGATCCACAAAACGAAGGTCCCAAAGTTCGCATCCCTGGTAGAAGTCCGGCACTCCCGGGCTTGTCATCTTCACTAAAACTTGTGCGAGACCGTTCGACATCCCATAACGGGCAATGTTCCGCTGAAATTTCAAGAAATCGTTAAGAAACGAATTATCGCGGCGGGGTTCGAGTATGGCCTGGAGAAATTTGATCACTGCTCGCTCATGAGCCGTATTCGGCATGCTCCAACGCGTATGAACCATGGCCTCACGAATTGCCTTGAGGATGTAAGCCTCCAAGCGCACGCGAAATTGGGGCATCCCCGTGTCCTCCAGTGGCCAGGCGCCAATTAGCGTCTGATATAAGAAAACTTCCTCGTTGCGGTCAGGAACTGCGTGGGATGCAATGATCTCTTTCTTACTCGCATTCCATTTCGCCCAGGCGTTTAGGTGTCTTTGCCACTTGCGGGGAATTTCGGAGAGCACATTGATTCGTGCGCGCGCATCTTCGCCACGTTTGGTATCGTGGGTGGAAGTGGAATTCAGTGCATATCGCCAATGACGCTGCCGCTCACGTACCAATTGGTTGAAATCGATTGCGGAGTCAGCCTTCGGTGAAGGGTTGCCGCCCACTTCATTTAGAGAAATAAGGGGACAGTAGACATACAGAACGGTATCTTCCAGACCTTTGGCGAAAATGGGGCCTGTGAATTGTTGCCAGCGCATCACGAAAGCTAGACGTGCTTCCCTCTGTTCCGCGAAAAGATGGCCGGTATCTTTCAAATGCAACACGTCTTCGACAAAATCGAAGCAAGCTGACGCGAGATTCGGGTTAAGAGCGCGAGCGGCGTCCACAGCGTGACGAATGTGATGTTTCGCGTCGTCCGTTACATCCATGCTGCGAATGTACGTTCGATAAACTGGGAAACACGCAGTCGTTTCGATCAGCGCTTGCGCAAGTTCAGCGCGCGGCAGTTCCCGCGCGTAGCGGTCGCCCTGGGCCAAGACGGCGAGTTGGTGGCTTAAGTACCTCATCTCGGCCGCAAAGAGCGTCGACATGACTAGTTTTTTCCTGCGATGCACTACGTCTTGGTACACAAGCTTGCGCCCTAAAAAGCGAAAATAGTTCTCCTCGATGGCGCACGCGCCTTCGGGGTTAACAAACAACCGGGTGACGGCGTTCAGATACTCATACCCTGTGGTCCCTTGCACCGGCCATTCCGCTGGCAGTTTTTCGTTCGCACAGAGTATTTTTTCGACCACTAAGTAGAAGTCTTTTTCGTTTTTCTTCTCATGACGACCAGAGGTCCGCGCTTGTAGCCGCCGAAGGTAGCCTAACGGGTCGCGGAGTCCGTCAACATGGTCGATTCGAAGTCCGCTAACGATTTTTCTTTCTACCAAGCGGAAGACCACCTGGTGCGTCGCCTCAAAAACCATCGGGTCTTCGATGCGCACTCCGACGAGGTCCCCGATAGCGAAGAACCGCCTGTAGTTGATTCCTTCATTGACATTTTGCCAGTAGGCCAAAACATAGGCTTGTTCAGACAGTAAGCGGTCGAGATTGCGAAAAGTGCGGGGATGGCCACGACGTCCGTTGAAGATTTTCAGGTTTTCCTTCACAAATCGCGCAACTTCGCGGTTTGCGTCATGAAGCCGGCGCAAACGCTCTTTAATACCTTCGATCTGAAGGCGCCGTTCACCGGCTGCGTCGATGGTCAAGGACCCCCGTTCCGGCAAAGCGGCCAACGCGGCGACGATTCCTAGGTATTCTTGAAAGGAATGCGAATTTGTGCCAAGCCTCTTCTCCAGAACGTGTTCTCGATGCTTGAGAACCCGGCGGTACGACTTCGGAGTGAGCGGAAAGACCATGTCGTAGTATCGGATCAAGAAACGCCCTTGCTGAAAGACAAGCTGCAGTTCCAGGTTGTCGAGCGCCTTACCATAAAAAGTGCCGAGCACAGGCAGGAAAATTTTGTTCTCGACCGTTAGTGATGGCGGATGCCAATCGATATCGAAATAAGCCGCGTAAGCAGAGCCGGATCCGTTTTCCAGAACATCCATCCACCAGGGATTTTCGTGATTCGCTGCCATGTGATTGGGAACAATGTCAAGAAGCAGGCGCATGCCCCGTTTTTGAAGGCCCGATTGGAAAACCTGGAACTGCTTTTCGCTCCCTAACCCATCGTCAATGCGGGTAGGATCCGTGACGTCGTATCCATGCTGACTGCCAAGACGACTCTGTAGCAAGGGAGACGCGTAGACATCCGTGATGCCCAGTCGGTAGAGGTACTGGAGAATTCCGGATGCTTTTTGAAACGTCAAATCCGGGTTGAATTGAAGCCGGTAGCAAGTGAGCGGTATCTGTGGATGTGCCATAGGCTCTTGGACATTCATTCCAAACTTTTCGCTTACCGCGATGCACCGGAGGTCGATTTTCGCCACTTCGGAGCGTCATTTCCTGATTCGCTTCGATTCAAGGGGACAGATGGCATTCCACATCTCCCAAGGCATACAAGCTCCAGCCATCCACCTTATGCGCCCGCGTACCTCAGGCGCGTGGGCAGCGGCATTTGGCGCATAATACTCCGCTATGATGCGCTCGATCCAGTCGTGATACCACTGTGACCACGGTGCGGAATCCGGTAGGTCAATTGGTTCCATCCAGGGTCACTCGGGGCGTGACAACTAGCCTGCCTGTCTGGAAGAGTATGCGCTACATATATACTGGCTAGTGGGGATACGAAAGCGAGCGCAGACACGGTGACCGCGGAACACAAACAACCTCTTGGTGCGTCCCTTGGGGATAACAATACATGCAGCTTTCTGGTGTGGGCTCCGCGGGCGCGTCAGGTAGAAGTGTGTATCATAGAACCTCAAGAACGCAGAATTGCTATGCATCCAACATCATGCGGATATTTCCATGCCGTTGCCGAAGGTATTCCAGCCGGAACGCTCTACCGATACCGTTTGAACAAGGATAAAGAGCTGCCAGATCCCGCCTCCCGGCATCAACCACAGGGCGTCCACGGGCCCTCTCAGGTTGTGGGCACTCGGTTTACATGGAACGATTCCTCACGGCGAGGTCTCCCACTAGAGAAATACGTTCTTTACGAACTTCACGTGGGGACATTTGCGCCACAGGGAACTTTCGAGGCGATTATTCCGCGGATTGCGGCGTTGCGGCAACTCGGTATAACAGCGATTGAGCTGATGCCCGTCGCTCAATTTCCCGGAAATCGCAATTGGGGTTATGACGGAGTTTATCCTTATGCTGTTCAGGCCACCTATGGGGGCCCGCTGGCGCTCAAGGAATTGGTCAATGCGTGCCATCAAAATGGAGTCGCAGTAGTTCTGGATGTGGTTTACAACCACCTGGGTCCTGAGGGAAATTATCTGGCATATTTCGGCCCCTACTTTACGGATCGCTACAAGACGCCATGGGGCCAAGCCATTAACTTCGATGGCCCCGGGAGCGATGAGGTTCGGCGCTACTTCATCGAGAATGCATTGCAATGGGTCATTGAATTCCATATCGATGCTCTGCGCCTCGACGCTGTCCACGCGATCGTAGATTCCTCCGCGCGGTCATTCTTGGAGGAACTTGCTACTGCGCTCCACGAAGCAGGAAAGAAACTGGGCCGCAGCGTGTATGCGTTCCCAGAGAGCAATCGAAACGATGCTCGCGTTGTTAGCCCTCCAGAGTTGGGCGGGCTCGGATGCGACGCGGTGTGGAATGATGACTTTCATCATTCTTTGCACGTTCTGTTGACCGGAGAACAAGCCGGCTATTACGAGGACTTCCAAGGGATCAAGGATCTGGCGGGCTGTTATCGAAACGGTTTTTTGTTCTCTGGGCAATACTCCAAGTATCGACAAAGACGCCACGGAAATTCTTCGCGCCATATCCCGGCCGAGCGCTTCATAGTTTGCGCACAAAACCACGATCAGGTAGGAAATCGGAGCATGGGTGATCGCCTGGCAGAAATCGTGTCGTTCGAGCAATTGAAACTGGCGGCAGGGACCGTGTTGCTTTCTCCTTACATCCCTCTGCTGTTTATGGGCGAAGAGTATGGCGAACTAGCGCGTTTCCCATACTTTGTCAGCCACGGGGATCAGGCATTGATTGAGGCCGTGCGTCGCGGCCGCAGAGAGGAATTCGCGCGCTTCACCTGGGGCGGTGACATTCCCGACCCGCAAGCCGAAGCAACTTTCTTCAGCGCCAAATTGAACTGGGAGTTGAAGGACAGCGGGCGACATCGCACCCTTTGGCTTTTCTACCAGGAGCTGCTTCGCTTGAGACGCGACATACCATCGCTAGCGCGGCGGGACAAAGACACCTTGGAGCCCGTGTTCCTCCGTGATGAAAAATTCCTTGTGGTGGAGAGGTGGGACGACGCTTCCAGCCGAGTCTTTGTCTTGTTTCACTTCAGCGAAGAGCCGACGGAACTGACGGTACCGATTTCACAAGGGCGCTGGTCCAAAAAGCTGGACTCAGCCGAAGAGCAGTGGGGTGGGAAAGGCAGCCAGACGCCCGCGACTCTTGAATCACACGGTGAAGTACACCTGGTCTGTGGCCCTTGGACTTTTCTGGTGTTCGAACAAGTTGTAAAAAGAAACAAATAGTTTTGAGGCAAGCGCGGTGCCCATGACACAGTTGTCCTGGTAGGAATTATTTTCGCGCTCGAGCTCAATCCACACGACGTACCGTGCGTACGCGCCGGTGGTATTGGCCACCGCCGACCGCCCACATCAATCACTACGGGACAATGAGATCGCGACAGATCCCGCAAGGTGGTTCCACTGCAGCCCCATCTTTCTCTTTGGAAGCTCACTTCAGATTCGAAAGCATCGTTTTACACATGCACAAACCAATCGAACCCATAGACGTAGACCAGATACGTCATCAATGCCCGAGGAAAGACACCGGAAACGCTTCCCGTAGGAACAACCGAGAAACGTTGCGACCACTGCGGTGGATATTCCGGGGCATGTCGATCACCCATTCCGAGGTCCAATCGATCATCTGTTCCGAGGTCAAAGCGGTGAGCCGCCAGCGTTTACACGGCTTTCAGGAGTTCTTTGATGTTGGACCAAGGTGTCTGGGCTGAAGTTAAAGTGGGTGGCGAACAGCTGCGACTATTCTCGAAAGAGAGTGCTCTCGCAGTGCAGGAGTCCGTACACAACATGAATGCAAGGAACTGGATTGCGCCCTCCGAAACTGCGGAGCTATCGAACGGGGAAAAGACAGAGCGACGGAACACGCTCGGGGCGTACCTTTGGAAGGCCGCCAACCTAGAACTACCTTCGTTAACATGGAAGATGCTCGGTGTAGTCTCCGCATCGTTGATTCAGGCCCTCAGTAACCCGGCCAACCAATTTTTCTCGGGTGTTCTGGTCCTGGTACGACAGGTGGCAGTGTCGCTGAAAGAAATTACCCGATATCGTGACGTTGCTTCTGCATTCATTGTAACGCTCTGGAACTTCAACTGATTGATTTTACTGGGCTAACTTCTCCATTAGAGCCGTGGAACCGGAAATGCTCATAAACCGAATAGTATCCCGACGGATGCCGATGAGATGTCGATTGCAGGAGGCCACCGTGGAGTCCACGTTCCATATCTTCAAAGTAACTCCGGACGGCCCTTTGACACAGATGTGCACGATGAAGTGTCCACGCTGCGGAAGCACAGCTTGCAAGGAGAAGCCCGAAGAACGATTTAAGTGCGAACGTTGCGGTTGGAAATTGTGATTCACATCGCGACGTGCTCGACCGTCGCGTGTACGGCTTTGAAGGGTCCGCTGGGTTCTTGTTTAAATCGTTGAGTGACTGGGGTAGAGCTAGGAGCCATCTGGCGTTTACGCAGTTCAATCCCTACTTACGCCAGCTGTGGAATTTCAGTTCACCCGATCCAATACGGGAGAACTACGCTGTAGAACTCTCCGCACTGACGGTACGTTGCCTCAATCGCTTTGAGCCGCTCCAGTTCTCGCTATGGACGTGATGGACGCGTTACTCTCGCACCGGGCGTTTTCGTTTCCATTCATAATCCCGCCGCAACAGCGACTGATGTTTCTTGATTTGCGCTTCAATATCGCTGAACGCATTTTTGCATCCGGCCAGTACGTTTTTCCCATTCCCGGTGGCCCGTAGCGTCCCGGTCGGCAGCGATAGCGTCAATGCCAGCGACTGTTCTTCGGTGCGATTATTCTTCGAAAATACTCCTTTAATCTGCACCAGGTCCGGCTCGTAACTCTTCAGCAGTTTTCCGAGCTTGTCTAACCGGCGCATCACTTCCGCCGCAACTACTTGCTGCGCTTCGACGTGCTTGTAACTAATGGAAACATTCATGGTTGCACCCGTAGGGATTCTTGACAAATAAGGCGGGAACGCGACGCAGTCTTCATTCTGCACCGCATAATGAACTCAGCATAGCAGGGGCCTCTCCCCCGCGCAATGGCGTGCGCCGTTGACAGTTTCCAAATGAATTTCTAGTCTAACTGGGCGCACCTAGCGCACCGATTGGACGTGGACGCGATCGTCTCTTCATGAAACCTCCCGACTCCTCACACCCCGCAAAATCCGCCACCACCAGCCGCATCCTCATCGGCCCTGCCGGATGGTCCTATCCCGATTGGTTTGGCTATGTTTACCCCACGGCTCGCTCCAAGGACTTCCACGAGGCCACTTATCTCTCGGAGTTCTTCGACACCATCGAGATCAACACGTCTTTCTACCACCCACTGCGCCCTGAACACGCCGCCACTTGGCTGGAGCGCGTGGCGGCCAACCCCGCGTTCCTCTTCACCGCCAAACTCTGGCAGAAATTCACCCACGAACCATCCGCAACAACGGACGACGAGAAGGCCGTCCGCGCTGGTTTCGACATTCTTCAAAAAGCGGGCAGACTCGGCGCCGTGCTTCTGCAATTCCCCTTTTCGTTTCACAGCACCAAGGAAACCATCAGCTATCTCGCCGCGCTGCTCAATCGTTTTGCCGATTACCCGCTCGCCGTCGAGCTTCGCCACGCTTCCTGGCAATCCAGCGAGACGCTCTCTGTGCTGCGCCAACATCATGCCGCCTTCTGCAACATCGACCAGCCCGTCATCGGCCGTTCCCTGGAACCCTCCGCGGAAAGCACTTCGTCCGTGGGCTACGTCCGACTGCACGGCCGCCGCTACGACACCTGGTTCACCGACGATCCCGCCTCTCCCGCCCATGAACGCTACAACTATCTCTATTCCGCCGAAGAGCTCGATCCCTGGGTCTCTCGCATTCGCAACATCGCCAAACATTCGCCCAACACCTTCGTCGTCACCAACAATCACTTTCAGGGCAAGGCTGTCGTTAACGCCCTGCAACTCATCAGCATCTTGAAAGGGAGCAAAGTGAAGGTGCCGGAACCCTTGCGGCAGCACTATCCGGAATTGGACGAGATTGCGAACGAGCGGCAGGCGGCGCCCACATTATTCCCGCTGGGCTCGCCTCAATCAGGCAAAACGAGGAGAACTACTTCTTGAAGAGATTCTCGAAAGCTTGCCGCGCGTCCAGTGGCCTCCCCGGATTGGGAGCTTCGACTGGCGTCTGCGCCGCCTGCATATAAGAGGTCGGCGCCGTATCCTTCTCTACCGTCGTGCGGAACTCATAGAACGTGCAATTGTTCTTCGCATCCTTCGGCGTAACTCGCGCCGGAATCGGCTGCGTGCATTCAAACTGCGCGCCCGAATCGAAGAACCGGCATTGCTTGCAGCAGTGCAACTCAAAATTGCATTTCGGACACTGCCCTTTCACATCGAACCCGGCTACCAGCACCGCGCCGCAATTCGCGCAACGTGCCCGCGTCACCGTCCCCACCATCCGCGGCGTGCGCGGCCCCAGGTGATCGGTGGCGCCGCGCGGGCCGCCTTGCGGCGGCTTGCGGTCGTGTCTATCTTTCTTCTCGTGCTTTTCTTGTTTCTCGGCATCACGATAGCCGCGGTGTCCGTACTTGCGATCCACAAACGCCTCCGTCCGTCATTCCCGGCGGACTGCACACTTCCTCGGGTTACACAACTACTCTCGAGTTTTCACTTTGCTGCGTACATCCAATCGGATTGCTACAATCGCCCGGGCAGACCAGCCTTCCCTTAGGAGTTATCCTGGAATGCTGTGGGCGAGAGCAGGAGATGGGACCTATATGTTTGTAATCCTATGGGAGTTCGAAGTCAAGCCCGGTTGCGAACAAAGCTTTGAATCCGCCTACGGGCCCGAGGGCGCCTGGTCCCAGCTTTTCCGCCACGATCCCGGCTACCTCAAAACCCTTCTCCTAAAGGATCCCTCCCGCACCCGAATGTACCTTAGCCTCGATTTTTGGCACTCCGAAAGCGCTTTCCGGTCCTTCCACAATGCCAACTACGAAGCTTATCTAGCCCTCGATCGCTCTACGGAAGGACTCACCTTCCGCGAGACGCATCTCGGCTCGTTCACACAAACTGCTACGCGCAATCCCTCTGTTTAAAACAACATCCGGACCAAACCATCGGGCGCCAAATCTGCTTGCAACAATTGCTTTGGGGTTCCAGCCTGGCGAAGCAGGGCTTCGGCGGCCAGATAGCCGCTGCGTACCGCGCCTTCCATCGTGGCAGGCCAACCAGTAGCGGTCCAATCCCCGGCAAGGACCATTCGACCAATTCGTGTCTGTTGTTTTGGACGCAGCAAGTCCACCCCAGGTTGCGGGGAAAACGTAGCGGCCGCCTCTTTTATCACGGTGGCCTTTACCAACTTGGCTTCCCGCACCTCCGGTAGGAACTCCCGTACTTCCTTCAGGCAAAGATCGATGATTTCCTGGCGCGGCTTTTGCAGCAGGTCATACGAAGCGCTGATGACCAGCTGCAGGTACTGCCCCTTTTCCCCGCTAGCATTGTTCGTGCCGTACAGCGCCGTCTTGTTGAAGATCCACTGCGTGGTCGTGTCCATCATCGTCAAAAATGGCTCGCTCATCACTTTTCGGTCGAACCAGAAGTGCACCCCGGTGATTGGCGAAGCTCCAATTCCTGCGATTTTCGCCAGAGCTGGCTCCAACTGCTTCGCTTCCTCTGGAAGCACATCCAGCAACGCCTGGTGCGGCACCGCAAAAACGTATGCGCCGGCCGACTCCTTGCGGCCGCCACCAAATTCGACGCTCTCGATTGCACCATTTTGCAGTTGCAACCCTCGCAGCGGCATCCGCAGATTCACTTCCCCGCCCCGTTTCTCAATTTCTGCTTTGCAACCGTCGTACAGCACGCTCAACGGAACCACCGGCACGCCCATGCGGTATCCCGTGCGGTTCGACAGAAAGCCCTTCCAGAAAACATCGACACCGTAGTGCGCATCGGTCTTGTCGAGTTCTTCGTCCAGCGCGCTCACCAGCACCACGCGCCAGAACCGCTCAATCGCCCCTGGCGTCTGGCCTCGCCGCTTCAGCCACTCCAGCATCGAAATCCCGCCGGGCTCGTCGAGATCCGCGGTGTGCCCTCTGCCGCGCAGAATGCTCAGCATCGCTCGCCCGATGGAGCGCTTGTCCGCAAACGTCAGCGGCGCAAACGACAGGAACGAGCCCGTCATGTGAAACGGCGCGGGCAGCATCCCCGCTTGCATCGTTCCCGTGCGGCCCTGCGGGTCCTGAAACAAAAGCCGGTCGAAGTATTTGATTTTGTCCGCGGAGCCGACTCGCCGATAAAAATCTTCCAGGTTCGTGCAGCAGCCCAGCGTCACGTGCTGGCAATTGTCCACGTGTTCGCCGTCCGGCAACACGTACGACGTCGCCCGGCCTCCCAGAAAGGGCCGTTGCTCGAACAGCCTCACACGCCAGCCTGCTTCAGCCAGCGATACTCCCGCTGCCAGCCCCGCGAGCCCGCCGCCGATCACGATCACGTTTTGCAAGAATGTTCTCTTCCGTCTGGCGCCCGAAGCGCGCCTTGGCGATCAACTTCAACTTCTCCGTTTTCGACAGCCGCACCCGTGGCCCAAAAACGGCAAAATCCACTGATTCAATCCGCGCCAGCAACGAGCTGTACGTATGCACCAGCAGCCACAACGTGGCACGACTACCTTCGTCGATCATCCCAAACAGCCGCGAGCCTTCTTCGTAGAACTGCCAGGCGCGCTCGGCCTCAAAGCGCAGAAGTTCGCGAACGCCCAGCGTGGCTTCACTGTGCCCAAAATCTTCCTTGGCCACCTTATACCGCTCCAAATCTTCGTCCGGCAGATACACGCGACCCAGCCCGTAGTCTTCGTGTACATCGCGAATGATGTTGGTCAACTGAAACGCCAGTCCCAGTTTTTCCGCCAGGTCCAGCGCGCGAAAATCGTGAAATCCAAAGATGTGCGTGCTCGTCAGCCCAACCGTTCCCGCCACGCGATAGCAGTACTCGCGAAGCCGGTCGAATGTCGGATAGCTTTGAATCGTCAGGTCCATCTCCGCGCCGGAAATCAGATCGTGCAGGTAGCGCGACGGCATTTTGTAGCGCTGCATGGTGTCCACCAACGCGGGCAGGATTTCACTTGCGTCGCACAGGGTATCGGCAGGCGGCGACATGACGGCGTTTCCATCGAAGACTTGGGAATTGCCCGTGATCGCTTCATCTAGCGCCGCGCGCCATTTTGCCAGCCCCAATTGCTTGGCGGCCAGGTCCGCGCCTTCATCGGAAACGTCATCGATCAATCGCATGAACGCGTACAACGCCACAATTGCGTCCCGTTTCGGCTTCGGCAAAAGAAAAAACGCGGGGTAAAAATTACTGTGTGCTTCTCGTGCGATTCGGTGACATTCCTCGTACGAAGCGGCCACATCGCGCGTGGCGGGCGGCGCAATCTCCGCCACCTTGGACCTTTTGCCATTCGGCGAAACCGCTCCGCCAATGGCATGCGCTACTACCGCGCGGCCCAATAGTCGAATCTGCTTGCCCTTGCTGATCGCGGGACGTGCATTCAGCGTGTCGTAGCCCATCGCCTCGATCGCATCCAATACCGCGATTCCGCCCCGGCTGAACATTTCCAGGTCCACGCTCAGCTTGCCACCCACCATCCCCGCCAGCGGCATTCCCTTGTCGAACAATTCGCGAGTCTGCGCGATCAGGTCCTTCATCAATTCGACGTATCGCCCGTCAAATTTCTTCCCAACAATCTCTTTTTCGCTTAGCCCACGCGCCGCGGCGCTGTCCAGCGGAATATAGATTCGCCCCTTTTCCAGGTCCCGCGAAACATCCTGCCAAAAATTCGCCAATTGCAGCGCTGTGCATGTCGCATCGGACAACCGTTGCCGCTGCTCGTCCCGGTAGCCGCACAGATACAGCACCAGCCGCCCCACCGGATTCGCGGAATACACGCAGTAATCGATCACGGAATCCCAGGTCGGATACCGCTTCACTACCTGGTCCTGCCGGAAGGCCTTCAGCAAATCCGCAAACGGCTGCCTCGGCACGTCCTTCGCCAAGATCGTTTCCCGCAGCGCCACGAATACCGGATGCCACGGCTTGCCTTCATAGCACGCGTCCAGTTCCCGCTCCCACCAATCCAGCAGTTCCAGCGCGCGTTCTTGTTCGGGGATTTCGTCGCCCAGGTCATCGGCCCAGCGGCAATAGGCATACAGGTTGTAGAAATGCTGGTGCAACTGCTTCGGCAGCAGCCACGACGTCACGTTGAAATTTTCGTAGTGATGCGTGGCCAGCCAGCGCGTGTATTCCTGCGCGGCCTCCGGCGTGCACCCATGCGCCGGAAGTTTCTCCATCAGCGATAGCTCGCCGGGACGCAGCATCAGGAAACCACTTCCTTTTTCATTTGTTCAGAGTGGACCAGGCCAACCGAGGCACTCTTCGCTTCACGAGACACAGGTCAGTCACGACTCAAGCTTACGGCCTTACCGCCAGCTTGATCTCTCCACTGCGCGCCTTCATCCGCTCAAACGCCTGCGGCAGATCTTCCAGGCGGATATCCTCAGTCACAAAATCCTGCGCCGATACATCACCGCGTCGAATCGCTTCCAGCGCCTCGCGAATGAATCGCGGTGTGTGATGGAACGGCGAAATGATCCTGATCTCCGAATAGTGAATCGCCGCCGGCGCGATCTCTACCCTAGTATCCGTTGGCAGCCCGCTGAAAAAGTTAACCACTCCGCCGCGCCGTACCATGCCCAGCGCCTGTTCCCACGTCGCCGGATTTCCTGCGGCTTCCACAACGGAGTCTGGCCCGCGGAGGTCCTCGGTCAGTTCCCTTACTGCGGCGACTACGTTCGGCACTTCCGCCACGTTGATCGTTGCCGCAGCACCCAGTTTCCTCGCCACCGCGAGCGGCGCCTCCCGGCGGGCCAGCGCAACCACGCGCACGCCGCGCCGCGACAGCATTCGCACAAACATCAACCCAATCGGCCCGCAACCAATCACCGCCGTGGTGTCGCCCGTGCGTACTTCCATTTCGTGGATTCCACGCAGCACGCACGCCAGCGGCTCTCCCAATGCCGCACTGTGATCATCCACCGAATGCGGCACTTCCAGCATGTTTTCCCGCACAATCCGTCCGGGAATTCTCATGTACTCCGCATAGGCGCCATTGTTGAACAGCAGGTCGTCGCAAAGATTTTCCTGACCTCGTCGGCAATGGTAGCAACGGAAACACGGCGCAGAATTCGCCGCGATCACGCGCACGCCCAACCGCCACTTGGCATCCACGCGCTTCCCCGTAGCCACGATCTCGCCCACCACTTCATGCCCGAAGACCGCAGGGGGTTGAATCATCTTCGCGTGATAGCCGCGCTTCCAAACCTTCAGGTCCGTGCCATCCGTTAGCGCCAGCCTCACGCGCAGCAAAACCTCATCCGCGGCCAATGACGGGACTTCGATCTGCTCGATCCGCAGATCTTCGCTGCCATACAGCACCGCCGCCGTCATTTTCGACGGCACCACGATCCTCACCGGAGCCAGATTCTCTTCCAGCCCGATTTCCGTCTTTTTTGGGGACGCTGCTCTCATGCGTGTGTAATTAGAATCTTCAGTGAATCTTCCGTGGGCCTAACCGCCAAGTCTAAGCCCTCCTGAATTCTACCCAGAGGAAACCTGTGTGTGACGATATCCATTACAGGCAGTTTCTTCTCCAGCACCAGCGCTGCCGCACTCTGTTGGATGTCCACAGCCGCACTGTAGCTGCCCAGGATTTCCTTTTCGTCAATCCCCACTGCTGCTGCTGGAAACTCGATCTTGGTAACCGGGTCGTTGGCGGCAAACAGTAAAACTCTTCCCCCCGGCCTGGCCGCCGCCAGCGCGTCCACAACCACAGAAGGATGCGCTACAGCAACCAGAACCGCGTCTGCCCCCCGACCCTCTGTTCGGGTCAGGATTTCTTCCCTAAGCTTACCACCGTTAGGGTCAAAAGACTCCAATGCTCCCAAACTCAAACTCTTCTCCCGCCGGGTTGCCATTGGGTCACTTGTATAGATGCTGGCCCCGACATTTTTGGTAACCATCAATAGCTGTAAGCCAATGGGACCGCAACCCGCAATCAGCACCGTTTCACCCGCGGTCACCCGTGCCTTCTGCACCGCCTTCACGATGGTGTTGATCGGCTCGATAAACGTGGCTTCCTCGAAACTCACAGAGTCTGGCAACGCCACAATGCCCCGCTCGGTAACCCATGGCATTGCCTTCACGTACTCCCCGAATCCTCCCCCGTTCGGCGTGAATCCGCCTGTCAGTCCCGTGGTCTTGTACTGCTGACACTGCGAAAACAGCCGGTTTTTGCAGTAAAAACACGCCCCGCAAGGAATGTGGTGAAAACTCATCACCCGGTCGCCGAGCTTCCACCTACTTACGCCCCGGCCGATGGCCACCACCCTTCCCGCCAACTCATGCCCCAGAATCTGTGGCGGTTCCACATACCGCTGATAAATCTTCTTGATGTCCGTCCCGCAAATTCCGCACGCCGCCACCTTGATGAGCACTTCGCCATCGCCCACTCCCGGCACCGGCACTTGTTCCACTCGCACCACACCCTTCTCGCGGTATACGCCGGCGCGCATCGTCTTCGGTATCGGCCCCAGCGTCCTCACCTGTTCCACCACTGTCCACGCCCCGCTCACTTCGCCGCCGCCTCTCTCGCTCGACTCCTGCTAGTGCTTTCCAACCTTTGTATGTATCCATCCAGAAACATCGCCAGGGTTGTGGCTGCCTTCTGGCTTTGTCGCCCAAAACGCACTAGAGCAGGCAATACAAACGGATTTTTTGCTAGCTGCAGAATTACCTTCGCTACGCTGACTTGGTTTGTCTTCGACAATGTAAGATTGAAGTTGATCGGCAGGTCTTCCTGCGCCGAATCGCTGATCGCTCGCACCACCACGCAACGCGCTCCCCAGGCGCAGGCTGTTTTCACAATCTCAAAACTCTCCATATCCACCGATTGCGCCCTGGAAGCGCACGACCTTTTATGGCTCTGCTTCACTAGTACGCGATCGACTGTCAGGAGGCAGTCCGCATCCTTGGCCCCTCCGTCAAGCGCCTGCTGCCGTAGTTCCGAATCCACATTTAGCTGTTCTGATGAAACATCGGCGTACCTGTTCTCGGAAATGAGTATTTGCGGCGCGATAATATCCCCCGGCGACAAACTCTCCTCAAGGGCTCCCGCAAGCCCGCTTGAAATACAAACATCGAAGTTCTTATTTTGATCCGCCAATCGCATCATCAAATCCATTGCTTTTGCGGCCGATTGTGTCCCCATTCCTGTAACCAGCGCGGTGATCTCCGTATCTCCCGCTGCTGCGCGCCACAGGCGAAGCCCGTCAAAGTCGATAAACCGAAACTTCCGCAGCTTGCGCCAAGGCGCAAACTCCGCATCCACCGCAAATGTAACCAGCACCCTCATCGCTGTCCTTCTAACCGTGCACCAAAACACAATCACCTGTCATTCCGAGTCCCGTTGGCCTTTTGAACGGGGCGAGGAATCTGTTTGTTCCTCGCTTCCTGATCTCTGATACCTGATATCCGTTTCCGCTCACTCAGGCTGCCGCCAACTTCATTTTCTTCACTCTTCTCGGCTTGACGTATCCCTTGAGCTGATACCACCGCACCGCCCGCTCCAGCGCCGCCGCCACCGATCCCGGCTGAAAGCCCAATTCCTTCTGCGCTCGCGAGCAATCCACAAACATCCTATGCTGCGCGATTTTCACGCCTTCCACGGGGATTTGCGGCTCTCTCCCCACCAGCCTTGACAATGTGCTCTCCACGTAGGCTACACCCAAGGCCACGCCGTGCGGAATTTTCATCCCTGGCGCCGGTAAGCTCGTGATCTTCGCCAGCGTGTCCAACATTTCCTTAAGCGTCAGGTTCTCCGCGCCCAGCAAATACCGCTCGCCAACTTTCCCCCGCTCCGCCACCAACAAGTGCCCCGCGGCGCATTCTTCCACGCCCACAAAATTCAGTCCCGTCTCCACATACCCCGGCATCTTCCCATTCAAAAAATCCAGGATGATTTTCCCCGTCGGCGTCGGCTTCCAATCCCATGGCCCTACCGGCGTCGTTGGCATCGCCACGACCACCGGCAAGCCTTCCTTCGCGGCCTTCAACGCCTCTTGCTCCGCCATCCACTTGGACCGCTTGTAGTGCCCAATCATCTCCTCAAGCTTCGAATCCGTGAACTCGTTCGGCAGTTCCAGTCGGTCCACCGCAATCGTCGCCACCGTGCTGGTGTAGATCAACTGCGCCACGCCCGCCGCCTTCGCCGCCGCCAACAAATTCTTCGTGCCGCCCACATTCGAATCGTAAATGTCCTGCGACCGCTTCGCCCAAAGCCGGTAGTCTGCCGCCACGTGGAAAACGCGCCGGACGCCCTTCATCGCGCGCTCCAGCGAAGCCGGGTCCCGCAAATCTCCGGTTACATATTCCAGCGGCAAATCGCTGATCGCCCGGTTACTGCTCGAAGCCCGTATCAGCACGCGCACTTCTTCGCCGCGCGCCACCAACTGCCGGGTCACATGGCTCCCCAGAAACCCAGCCGCTCCTGTCACCAACGTGCTCATCGCTTCTGCGTTCCTTCGCGCTTCTCTCCCAGGCTTCCCCTCAATTGCCACGCCAGCATCTTCCAGCGGTCGCCGGCCTTCGGATTCGCTCCCAACAGCGCCGCGCTCTCATATCCCGCGTGGCTCATGCACGTTTCGCACCGCGGATTAATCCCGCGCCCATAGTTTTCCCAGACCGTATCCTCCAGCAGCGCTTTGTAGCTTTTTGCATAGCCCTGGTCCTGAAGATAACACGGCGCCATCCAGCCCTTCGGCCCGTAAACAGGGGATCCCCAGGCGCAGCAATCCAGTTCCCGCTCTCCGCGCAAATATTCCAGGTAGATCGGCGAGGTCATCACATTGTAGTCGCCCAGCATGTTGCTGACCTCGCGAAATCTCTGGTGCATTTTCTCGTGAAACGTCGCGCTGCCGACGCAGCACAATTTCTCTTTGGGATAGAACGGCGAAAACATGTATCCATCCACGTGCATCGCGTGCAGCACCTGGTAGAGCGCCGCCACGTCGTTCACGTCGGTGTCGGGATAAATCGTCGTCGTGACCACCACAAAAAATCCCGCGTTCTTCGCCGCCTTCACCCCGTCCAGCGCTTCCGCAAACAATCCCGGCCGTCCGGCGCGACCCTCATGCACCTTATCCGTTCCGTCCAATTTCACGTTCCAGAAAAAATTCGTTTCGGGTGGGATCATATGCAAACGCCGCCGAATCAAAGCGCCATCCGTACACAAAAACAGATGCTTGCCCCGGTCCAGAATCGCCCGCGTCAGCTCTGGAATCCCCGGGTACTCCAGTGGCTCTCCTCCGCAGATGCTCACCACCGGCGTGTCGCATTCATCGAGCGCCGCCAGGCACTCCGCAACGCCGAGTATCGGCCGATTCGCCAGCGCGCTTGCGCCATTCGTTCCGTTGCTTGCACACCCGTACACATTCCTGCACCCGCCCAAGGGGTCCAGCGACACCATTACCGCACGCTTACGCTCGCCGCGCAGCCTTCCCGCTATACGATGTTTCGCGGAATCAAAAACCAAGCCAAAAGGGTACCGCATTTGTTTGCTTAGGAGGCCCGCCGTTCGCGCGCGGTATATAGCCCGCTGCGCAACTGAAACTGGCCAGGCTGAAACTTCACGGCACAATATTCCGCCTCGCGCTTGGCCTGATTGCGATAACGCGCCAGCGCATAGACCGGGAACGAATTCTTATACAGGTGATATTTCAGGTAGAACACGCCAGGGAACCCGGTGCCGGTGAAGTCCTCTTCGCTCCAGGATCCATTCGCGTTCTGTTGCTGCACTAGATAGGACGCCGCCTTGGCAATCGCCGGATCGTCCGGATCCGCGCCTGCCAACAATCCAATCAACCCCCACGCCGTCTGCGAAGGCGTGCTGTTGCCCTGTCCCTTTGTGGACACGGCCTCATAACTGTGCAGCGACTCGCCAAAACTTCCGTCGGCCTTTTGCACCTGCCTCAGCCACGACACTGCGCGGTTGCAGTAATCCTGCGCCGTCAGCGACACCGTCTCCAGCGCGCGCAGCACTCCGCTCGTTCCATACACGTAGTTCACGCCCCAGCGCCCGAACCATGAGCCGTCCTTGCTCTGATCCTTCATCAGGAAGCCCACGGCCCTCTGCACCGCCGGATGTTTCGCCTGCCAGCCGAACCGACCCAGGCATTCCAGCACGCGGGCAGTCACGTCCGCAGTCGAAGGATCGATCATCGCGTTGTGGTCGGCAAACGGAATGTTGCACAAAAATTGCCGGTCGTTGTCCCGGTCAAACGCGCCCCAGCCCCCGTCACGGTTCTGCATGCTCAGCAGCCACTGAATCCCGCGCCGCATTGCTGCTTCCATCCGCTTCTCATCCGAAAATTTCACGCGCTGCAACGCCATCAGCACAAACGCCGTATCATCCACGTCGGGATAAAAATCATTGCGAAACTCAAACGCCCATCCGCCTGGCTCAGCGTCCTTATTCTTGATTTGCCAGTCGCCGCCGCCCAGAATCTGCTTGGAAAGAATCCAGTTCGCAGCTTTTACCAACGCCGGATGGTCCGCCGGCAATCCCGCTTCTTCCAGTGCCACCATCGCGATGCACGTATCCCACACCGGCGAAACGCACGGCTGCAGGCGAATCGTGTCGCCCTCTTCGATCTCAAACCGCGAAAACTCTTTAATCTCCCGCCACGTCAGAGGATCGTCCGGCCCATGCCCCAGTGCCATCAATGCGAAAATTGAATTCATCATCGAGGGATAGATCGCGGCGAGCCCCTCCGTCCGCTCCATGTGTTCCAGCATCCACTGCTTCGCTTCCCGAATGGCCTTCTGCCGCAACGGCTTCCACGGCAGCTTTTCGTATAGTTTCAGAGCGCGGTCAACTGCCAGGAAAAAGTTCTTCCACGAAAGTAGCTGCTTGCTCCAGGCGAACGCCGCCGTCTTCTGCCGCGGATCGTTGAACAACTCGTCCACACGCGCGCGCTCCGGCAAACTCCATTCCGGCCGCACCGCCGACAGGATCGCCATGGGAATCACAATTCCCCGGGTCCACGACGACATTTCGTAAATGTTGATGTAGAACCAGTTCGGCAGCAGCATCAACTCCGGCGGAATCGCCGGCACCAGTTCCCAGCCCACCGCTCCCACCAGCGCCAGGTAAAACCGCACATAGGAGTTCGTGTGTTCCAGGCCGCCCAAACGGTGCACCGTATCCCGCGCCTTCACCATGTGCGGCGCATCCGGGTCGTCACCGGCCAACTTCAGTGCAAAATACGCTTTGCTGGTCGCGTTGAGTTCCGAGGGACCGCCAAGATAAATAGGCCAGCCGCCATCGGCCAATTGACGGCGACGCACATAATTCGCCAGTTTCGCAATGCGCTCGGGATCGGCTTTCCCCAGCACGTGCAGATAGTAGATGTAGTCGGATTCCAGCGTGGTATCGGCTTCCAGTTCCCCATGCCAATACCCTTCTTCCGCCTGGATGGCCAGAAGGTGGTTTGCGCCATTTTCAATGGCCTTTTGTACCCGCTCCGCCCAATTCTCTTGCCGCCACGGTACCGGTGCGGGCGCGACCGGTAACTCCTCTCCTACGCGAACATACGACGCCATCAGTGCTCCCCCAAAGAGCAGAACATTTGAGCATCTTCACAACACCCATTGTTCAGCCCTAATACACAGGTTAACTTCCCTATTGCGTTGCACTTCCGAGGGGAAGCGCAGCCGGCGAACACTACAGCCCCCATTACTCTTTCATTATCGCCGCCTTCTAAAAGACGGTCAACGTCTAAGATGCCTCCCGACAGACCCGCGTTGTCATTCCCTCACACCGCCGCCGCAGGCTCCTCTTCCATCATTCGATACACCAGCGCCTGCAATGGTCGCGGCAATTCTTCACCTTCCCGCTGCAAGACCGACGGCTTCTCTCGCAGCAATTTTATCGGTAGCTTCCTCCACAGCGGGGCAGGCGGGGCGTCCCCACTCACCCCGCCGCGAAGCACCAGCGCGTTCGCCCGATCCAGCGCTTCTTGCGCCGATTCCTTGAAGTCTTCCTTGTCCGGATCAATCACCGCGAAATAGAGCGACGGCTTCAGGAATTGCATCAAGGAATTGCTTTCCACAATCACCGCAGCCCTTGTTTCTGGCGCAATGTCTGCCGCAGCCTCCCGCAACGCTTCGCGCAGCAACGGCAATCCCTCCGCAAGATACCCTTGTTTCGTTCTCAGCCAGAACGACCGCTTCGCTCCGGCCTCCAGAAATCGTGCGCTGTCGGTTCCCGTGTCCGGCTGGCTTTCCCAGTCCAGCGCACACGCATGTTCGGTAGGAGCGCAGTCGCAATTTTCGCCGTTCCGCGCACAGACTCCGTGTCCATACTGCGTTATTTTCCCAGCAGTCCAACAAACCTTCGGAAACGCTCGGATCACGTCGCACACCAATTGCGTCTTCCCAATGCTCCGGGTGTGCCCGCCAACCACCACGAGCCTCCAAAGCGTCCTCACTCGAGTCTGCGTTTCCATGCTCTTTGGCTGCCTCCAGTCCTCAGACATCTCTCCGCAACCTGATCTCTGGGGTGTGTCCAATCCTTAGATGTCCCTCCGCACCCCTCGGCTATTTCGCCAATCGCAACGAGGCTAGGTCGTGTCTTTTGTTTTTCGTCAGGGCACGGCTTCAGCCCTGCCACAATCGACGCAAGAGCAACCGGGTTTAGCCGCTGCGGGTCTTTCCGTCCTTCTGCTCCACGCGCCTTGCTGTAGTTGCCCCGGTCGTTCTAGCGGGCGCTTTCTGAAGCGGACGCCTTCTCTTTGCCACGGGCCTGTTCCTGGTCTTTTTCCTCGTCATTGTACGGACCGCCTTCCGAGGCGGTCCGACAACCCAACTACTCGCGACAACGCGTCGAAAAACTGCGCCGTCATCCCGAATGAAGCGAGGGATCTGCTTTGCCTCGAACGCAACGCAAACCCGCATCCTGATCTCTGATCCCTGACATCCCTTCACTCCCTCTCAACCTCACCCTTTCTCCTCCAGCTTCTTCACCCTCGCCCCCAATTCCGGCAACCTCGCAAACCACACGTACGCCTCCTTAAATTTGTCCAGCCGCCTCGCCGGCGTGCCCCATACCGGTTGCCCCTTGCGAATCGTCTTACCCGTAGGAATGCCCGCCTGCGCTCCCGCAATCGCCCCGTCTTCCAGCGTGCAATGATCCGCAATTCCCACCTGGCCGCCACACACCACGTGATGTCCCAGCGTGCTCGACCCGGAAATCCCGGTCTGCGCAGCGATGATCGTGTGCGCGCCAATTTGCACGTTGTGTGCCACGTGCACCAGGTTATCGAGTTTCACTCCGTCGGCAATCCTTGTATCGTCCAGCGAACCGCGGTCGATCGTCGTGTTGGCCCCAATTTCCACGTCGTCGCCAATTTCCACAATTCCCGCCTGGGGGAATTTCCAGTATTGCTCTCCGTCGAAGGCGTACCCAAATCCATCCGCGCCCAGCACCGCTCCCGCGTGAATTTCCACGCGATGCCCGACGCGCACACCGGAGTACAATGTCACATGCGGGTGAATCCGGCAATTTTCCCCCATCCAGCATCCCGCCCCAATCACGCAGTGCGCCCCAATCTGCGTTCCCGCGCCGACTCGTGTGTCTTCCCCGATCACCGCGTACGCTCCCACGCTCACATCCGCATCCAACTGCGCCAGCGGCGCTACGATAGCCGTCGGATGAATCCCGCTCGCCACCGGAGCCCGTTCCAACAAAATCGCGGCCGCCTTCGCGAACGCCACTTTCGGCTGCGCGGAGCGCAGAACCGTTTTTCCAGGTAGCACAACGCCCTCCGCCGCAATCACGCACCGCGCGTCCGAGGCCACGGCCCGTTCCACGTGTTTCGCCGCTTCCACGTAGATCAAATCTTTTGTCCCGGCGCGCTCCGGCCCAGCCACGCCGGCAAGTTCCAGGGCTCCGTCGCCCTCCACCTTCGCTCCGATCGCTGCCGCCAGTTCCCTCGCCAACCTCTTCATCGTCGCCTCCCTCGCTCGCCACAAAAACTACGAAAAAACGCGCGTGGTCATTCCGAACAGAATCTGCGGAGTGGGGAATCGCTCTGGGTTACCACCAAGGCGACATTCCTAGCTTCGCTCAGGATGGCCTACAAATCACCCAAACTGTTCCCCTCACAAAAAATCGTAAATCGGCTCCTCCCCGTTGGGCCGCGCCTTCCACCGCGCATGGATCCACACCCACTGTTCGGGGTATTTCCGCACGATCTCCTCAATCACCTTGGCGAACCGCTGGGTATTCTCCGCGATATCCCGCTCGGCATCCCCAGTCCGCACCAGTTCCACCGGCGGCTCAAATCGCAATCGGTACTTCCGCAAGTTCTCGTCCCAATAAGCGTAGCCCGGCACAACGGCGGCATCCGTGTGCAGTGCCACCCGCGCGATTCCAGTCGTGGTGCAAGCCGGCGTCCCAAAGAAATCCACGAATACGCCTTCTCCCGGCATGGTGTTTTGGTCCGCCAGGATGCCCACCGTACCCGCTTCTTTCAAGATGCGCAGCATCACCCGCGCCGACTCATTCTTGAAGATCGGCTTGTTTCCTGAAAGCCCGCGATATTCGTTCACCATCGCGTCGAGCGGCTTGTTGTCCAGCGGTCGCGCCATGTAATGCAGCGGAAATCCATACAACGCATGCGCGAACGATGAAAGCTCCCATGCCCCGATGTGCCCCGTCAGGTACAACACGCCTTTTCCGCGGCTGTGCCCAGCCAGAAAATTTTCGTGCCCATCCAGGATCACCACGCTCTCGATATTTTCCTTCGTGTAGCTGGGCATCCGCGCAAATTCCGCCGCCATCCATCCCAGATTCCGCGTCATCTTTTTCAGCGTCGAGCGCCGCCGCCCGTCCGTCCACTCTGGAAACGCCAGCCGCAAGTTAAATTCCGCTGTCTTCTTCAGTTTTGGCAGCGCGAGCAACAGCAACCTGACGCCAACGGCAGCCATGCTGCGCGCCATCCCACGCGGCAACACCCCTAGCGTCTTGATCAGCGTCCACGCCACCGCATACTGGATCCACTCAATCATGTGGGCTGCTTGATTCTCTCTCCCCGAGGCACGCTGCCTGGATTCCGCAACTCCAAGATATCCTTAATCATGCTATTGTTCTGCTCCGTGAGTTCATGATTCACTCTCTAAAGCAGGTGCAGAATCAGTTCTTTTCTTTAGGAGGTCAGCGCTTCAGCCCTGACCTAGAGCATACAGAAACGAATCGGGCTTATGGAGTCTGCGTGAAAACCCCGGTAGGCTGGGAGGGCATGGCTTCAGCCATGCCGTAACTAGCGCCAAATCAACCCGGCAATAGCCGCTGAGGGCTTCTTTTGTTAGCCATCACACAAACTCGTTAGCCTATGAGGAGTCTCGATTTGTCTGCGCTCTTGGCGCACAAGATCGCGGACTCAACACATTGTGACGTCAGACTACCATCACATCCCGGAGTCTCAACCACCCTCTCTCACTGTTCGCCTCGCGAGGATTTTCCTTATCCTCGCGACACTGTACTTCTGTTACTTCCACAATCTCGGCGCTCTCGGTTTCGTTGGTCCAGACGAGCCGCGCTACGCCTGGATCGCCCGCGACATGGCGGAATCTGGCGACTGGGTCACGCCTCGACTCTACGGCCATCCGTGGTTTGAAAAACCCCCTCTGTTCTATTGGGGAGCCGCCATTAGCTTCAACCTTTGCGGCGTGAACGAAGCTGCCGCGCGCCTTCCCAGCGCCATTTCCGCTCTTCTCGCCACTCTGGCCATGGCCTGGCTTGCCTGGCGCCTCTACGGTGCAGAAACCGCCCGCTGGCTCTTGCTTCTGCTGCCCACCACCGTCGGTATGATTGGCTTTTCCCACGCCGCTGCTACAGACATGCCCTTCTCCGCCATGCTCACCGTCGCCATGGTATTTGCCGCGTCCATCATCGGCCTTACCCGCAACGAAAATTCGCCTATTCTTCCGCGCACTCCCTGGCTCGCTCTTATTTTCTTCGGATTCTTTCTTGGCCTCGCCGTTCTCGCGAAAGGTCCCGCGGCTATCATTCTCTCTGGCGGCGCCGTTCTTCTCTGGGCGGTCTTCGCCAAACGCTGGCGCGATGCCTTTCGCTGTCTCCATCCCGTCGCCATCGGCAGCTTTTGCCTCACCGCTCTTCCCTGGTACCTGCTCTGTTCCCGCCGCAATCCCGAATTCTTCCGTGTCTTCATCATCGAGCACAACTTCCAGCGCTTCCTAACACCCGAATTCCAGCACATCCAGCCTTTCTGGTTTTATATCCCTATCATCCTCGTTGCTCTTTTTCCTTGGACCATGTTCATGGCTCCCGTCAAAATTGACGCGCTCCGCGATTGGCTAAATCCCCGCGCTCCTCATGCGCCATTTCTTTTCTTCGTCTCCTGGGCGCTCTTTCCTATCGTCTTCTTCTCCATCTCCCAATCCAAGCTTCCCGGCTACGTTCTCCCGGCGCTGCCGCCGCTCGTCATTCTGCTCGCCGATGCGGTGGGACGCTACGCGCGAGCCGACGAGCGCGCTCCTCGTTGGCCCATGTTAGCAATAGCTGCCGCGTTCCTTCTGATTGGCCTGGTGATTCTCCGCGAGTCTGCAAAGATTCCCGCGCTGCTATGCGTAAGTCCTACCTGCGGCATCACTCGCATCTGGGCATTTGCCATCGGCGGCGGCGCGGTAATCGGCCTGCTTGCAGCCGTGCGCCGATGCCGTTTGTCCCTGCTGGCCGTTGTTCTCGCGGCGCTGATCCTGGTCCTTGAGATCAACCGCTTCTTGCCAAATATGGATCCCGGCATCTCCGCGCGCGACTCAACGAGAGTTGCCAAGGCCGTCTGGTCAGACTTCTCGCCGCAGCAAGCCGCAACCTGGCAACTGAATCGTGCATTCACTTATCAACTGAATTTCTACCTGCGCTCGGATATTCCCGAATGGAAGCCCAGTGATTCCAACGCAAATTGGATTTTTGCGCCGAAGAATCGCGTGCCTGCTCTGATGGAGAATGGAATCGAATGCGTGAAGTTTGCGATCTATCCTGCGGTAGTTCCCTGCAGACTACCGAACTCAGCCGAGGGTCTTGGCTTCTTTAGTGGTTTTCGCGGGAGCGACAACCTCGGGGACCACCGAAACCGGTAAGCGCGTCAGAAAAAATGTCACGATGCGGTTCTCGTAGTTTCTCTTCTCATCTTCCGGCAAATTTACGAAATTCCCATGCGCGATGATTTGCTGCTCACGCGGCTCCGACGCTTTCAGGAACATCTCGCGCGAAATGGACGCCAGTTCCGGATCATCCACCGCCTGAATGAACAGCACCGGCACGCCGTTCAATGCCTTCAGCCTCGCGGAAAGCGGCGGATCGCCTTTATATCCATAGTTGAGCCACTCGAAACCCGTCTGCGCCGATTTCACCATCAACGGGAATCCTGCCACTCCGGTTTTCTCCACCCCGATCTTCACCATCTGCTTCGGGTAGTCGTACACAGAATCCAGCGCCACGGCGCGTACCCGCGGATCTTTTTCCGCCTCGCGCAGCGCCGCGTAAGCCCCCAGGTTGTAGCCCCACAAGCCAAATCGCATGGGGTCCACATCGTTGCGTCGCGCCAAAGCGTCAATGGCGGCGCGCACTTCGTCGGATTCGCGATAGCCAAACGTCGTCACTCCGGCATTGGCCCCGTGCGCCGTGAAGTCGAACACAAACACGTTGTACTGGTGATCCTGCAGCGCCGAAACCAGCGTCAGCAACTCACCTCGGCTCGACTGGTATCCATGGCACAGGATTACCGTCGGCGCGCCTCGCAGCCCGGGGAAAAACCAGCCTTTGCGTTGGCCGGCGCCGGTTACCGCGAAGTCCACTTCATCCGGCCGCCCCGGAAAGCTCTCCATGCTGATTTCCGAACTGGTGCGCTGCGGCTTCACGATCCAATACACCAGCACCGCCGAAATCGCCGCCGTCGCCAGCACGGCGAAGAAAACCAGCGCCAAAATCACCGTCGCCAGCTTCGCATACCAGCGCGTTGGATACCGCAGTTCATTCAGGATTGACATGGTCGTTCCGAGCAACAGCCAGCTTCACACCTGGCCGGTTCATTGCTCCTGCTTGGTCGTCACTACTACCTACAGTGAAATGCTAGCACGCGCTTCGCTCGCCTCTCTTCTTCTTCGTGGGCTTTGTGCCCGATTTATATAGGCGCCCGTACCTGAATTTGGCAGCTTATGCGTCGAATCGGCTATGATGACGAATGTGCCGGGTTTACTGGGCTCTTCATCGTTCATGAACATTATCGACCTTCGCCAGACCACCGTCCGCCAGATCGAGGCGCTGCTGCTCGAGGAAGCCAAGCATTGGCAGGATGAATTGCATTGGGACTACGACGGCGCGCTCAACCTCATCAAGCGTTTCCTCGACGCTCACGCGCTCTCCGGCTGCGTGGCCCTAGAAAAGGGTGTGGCGCTCGGATACAGCTTCTACGTCCTCGAAGATCACAAGGGACTCATTGGCGGCTTGTACGTTTCTCCCAATTACGACCAGGAGCCCATCGGGCGGCGCTTGCTCGACGAGATGCTGTTCTCCATGCGCGCTATTCCTCAGCTTAACCGCATCGAAGCGCAGTTGATGCCGTTTGGCGGTCCGGTGGAAGCTGCGCTCAAGGACCAGGGGTTTCGGCTTTACACCCGGCAGTTCATGTTGCTCGACCTGCACAAGAAGACGGAACACGTACCGGGAATCAACTCTGGACTGCGGCTCGACCGTTGGCACGATCGCTTTTTCGAGTCGTGCGCCAAGCTGATCTATTTGGCTTACGCGAACCACGTCGATGGCGACATCAACGACCAATATCGTTCGCGGCATGGCGCGCTGAAATTTCTAAAAAATATTGTGCTGCTTCCCGGCTGCGGCCAATTCCAGCCCGCTGCTTCATTCGTGTTGCGTCATCCGGGCAGCGACGATCTGGTTGGCGCGGTCCTCACCAGTGAAGTAGCGCCGGGAGTGGGTCACACCACGCAGCTCTGCGTGCAGCCCGGCTTTCAGGGGCACGGCTTGGGGCGTATCCTGATGCAAACGTCCGCTGAAGCTCTGCGCGTTCTGAAGTACAACGAGCTGACGCTGACGGTTACCTCCGAGAATCATACAGCGGTTCATCTTTACGAACGCCTCGGTTTCTCAACGATTAAATCCTTCACCGCTGGTGTGTGGCCTCGCTAACACAATCAGGGATCAGCGATCGGGAACCACTCAACTTCCAGGCTCCTTGCCGACGTCGGGCTGCGCTGAATAGTTTATGGGAGGAAACGTCAGCAGGATCAAGTGCAGCGGTCCCGGGATCTCGACAGCGTCACGGACGGCCACGTCTGGAAGTTCAAAGTCGCATCTGAGCTGAAACGATCGCTGCGCATCTGCTTGCGGCTCGAACTTCCGGTTCTTCACGATTTGCTCCACGCCTGCGGACAAGAGCGGGTGACCCTTGACGACTTGGGTTTTCTCTACGCTGCCGTCACGCGAGACTGTTACTTCGGCGAGCCCTGTTCCCGAAATGCGCGTTTGCCCTGGCCGGTGGTGGGCATCGAATCGCTTCCAGAGAGATTCGGGCGGAGGTCGGGGCGGCCTGCGAAAAGGGCGTCGCCATCTATGGCTTTGGATTGCATCTTTGGTCGGGCCTTCTCGAATTCGTCGCCTGGGAGCCAACGGATCGCCTCGGTTTGCGAAGTTGCTGCTGCGCCCAGTTCGTAGCCAAAGCTGGCCATCATTGCGAGGCCTTGAAAATCCCAGCCGGCATGAAACTCGTCGCTGGGCTTGTGGTAATGATTCGTCACGTAATCCTTGGCCTGCGCTTCGCCCCACGCCAGATCGTGTCCCTGGAATTTCATGCCTTCGCTGATGGAAAACGAAGGAATGCCTACGCGCGACAAGCTGAAATGATCGGAGCGGTAATAGTGTCCCGCTTCGGGGTGCGCATCGGGCTTGATGGCGAGCCCATAGTCCTTGGCAATTTTCTCGACCGTGGGATAAAAGGTGGTGCGTTCGGCGCCGGCCACTTCCACTTCTTCGGGGATGCCGAGCGGGGCCAGCGCGTCGTAGTTCAAATCCAAGATCGCCTGCGCGGGAAGTTGCGCCGCGTGCTTTCCCAAATATTCCGAGCCCAGCAAGCCTTGCTCTTCCGCTGTGACCGCGGCAAACAGGATGGAGCGCGACGGGGCAGGCTTGGTGCCGGCCCACACGCGCGCAATTTCCAGCAGGATCCCACAACCGGTGGCATTGTCGACGGCGCCGTGATAAATGTTTTCGCCCTTCGGCCGGCTGTTATCGATGCCGAAGTGGTCGTAGTGCGCGGTATACAGCACCGCCTCGCCTGGCTGCTTCGCGCCTTCCAGTATGGCCATAACATTCCGCGAAGTGAACGGACGCACCTCGCTGGCCATATGTGCCTTCAGTTTCACCGGCAACTCGATGGGCTTGAAATCGCGCGACTGCGCTTCCTTGTAGAGCTTGTCCAGATCGAGTCCGCCCATGGCCGCAAGCTTCTTTGCCACGTCGAGTTGAATCCACGACGCGGCTTGCAACCTGGGCGTGCCATCGTTCTGCAGGTACGAGCGCTCGGCACCCCACGAATTGCGCACCACGTCCCAACCGTAGCTGGCCAGATCGGTGCGGTGAATGATCAGCGTGGCGACAGCACCACGCCGCGCGGTTTCCTCGTATTTGTAGGTCCAACGGCCGTAGTAGGTGAGCGCTTTGCCCTTGAAGAATTTCGGGTCGTTCGATTCCGGCTCGCTCACAAACAGCAGCGCCACCTTGCCCTTCAGGTCCACGCCCTTGTAGTCGTCCCACTGATATTCGGGAGCGGTAATGCCGTAGCCCACGAAGACGATCGGTGCGTCGAAGTCGGCCATGGGCGATTGGCTCTCGTTGCTGGCGACGTAGTCGTCCAGATTTTTCAGCGGAACGGGCGCGCCGTCTTTCGGGACCAGGTCAAATGTGGTCTGCGCAAGGGTCTTCACCCCCACCATCGGTACATCTTGAAAGTACGAGCCTTTCGGGCCGGCTGGCTTCAGCCCGTAGCTCTTGAACTGCGCCGCGATCCAGTCTGCGGCCGCGTCGCCACCCTTCTGGCCGGTGCCTCGGCCCTCCAGTTCGTCGCTAGAAAGATATTTCACCGTGTCGCGAATTTTCTCTGCATCGATTTTGGGTGTATGCGCTCTTCTGCGCCAGTGAGGGGCCTACGCCCAGCGCGATGGCGAGTAAGACGGCCGTCCCAATGATCAGCAACTTCCGCATGTGGTGTGTTCTCCTGAGGAGATGTTTGCGTACGAATCCAACAATACCGCAAGTTCGTGATTCGTGGCTTGGGAGCCGTGGCTCGTGGCCCGCGAAACCTGCGCTGGCGCGCAAGGGAGGCCGTGGTTAACAGAATGTACGCCACACTCCTGTCGTGTTCGTAAGTATGGCAAACAAGGGGCTTACGGGCAGACATTTGCGTAAGTGGCAGAAAGACAGGAGTTAGAGGAGGGAGTGTACGGTTCACCGTTAGAAGCTGAAAGTTCGCAGAGGTGGAGATGAGTGTCAGTTTGGGAATGCGAGGTGAAGGGGGTATTCCCGGTGCTTTTGGCAAAGAGTGCACAGAAGATCGTCACGTGGAAGAAAGCGTAGACGCGATGTCGAATTGAGTTACTGGTTTTCCCGTGAGGGGACTCCGGCCCTGCCATTCGCGGTGATACAAACGGTACGTTCACTCTTTCCTTTCTGCGAACAATCATAAGATATCGATGCATTACTTAACTGCCAAGCTATAATCGTCACCCACCGAAGGCTTGCGTTGCTTTGGTTCATGTTCAACCTGTTGACGAGCAGAGTGTTCGGGGCTGATTTCAGCGGAAAGTTTTCCATTGGCAGGAACTACCCGCCGTCGATTGAGGGAGTCCATACGATGGCGGGTTTTCTGTTCGCGTGTCTTGCGTGGTACGTGTTTGTGACGGAATTGCGAAGAGAAACGCATTGAAGCGGGCTGGAGGTCGGCGCAGCGTGTCGCACCTACGGCGCTCGGCATCGTGGCGCAACTCGGACTCAGGCCTTTGCGCCCTGGGCTAGGCTTAGCTAGATTCTTTCGCACCTCCGCTGCTTTGTTTGCAAAAGCCGCAAAGGGAGGCCACCCAAAACCGTGTCAGCGCTTGAAGGCGGTGCCGCATATTTCAGAGACTGTCCAAATGCGATACCTGGAGTCTTTGCAGAAGAGGGATTGCAGCGACGGGGTGCGTCTAGGAGGATGAAATGAAATTGCTGGGTGTGGGAGTGTTGGGCTCTGTGTTGCTCGTTTCGGGCCGGCAGGCCTTTGGTCAATCGGCGCACGAAGTCGCATTGTCGGCCGATAAGCTGGAACTGCACAACGTGAAGGCGCAAGCGGCGACCTATCAGGGACGCGCGGCCGTGAGAGTGACGGATGCGGCGGCGGCTGACGTGGATGATGCAGGGCGGCTGGCGATTATTCCGGGGACGTCATTTCAGGATGGCACGATCGAACTGAACTTGAGCGGAGATACGGCAGCGGATGCGCCGGCGCAAGCGCGAGGGTTTGTGGGAATTGCGTTCCGGGTGTCGGGGGATCGAACACATTTCGAGTGTTTCTATCTTCGTCCCAAGAACGGGCGATCGGAAGACCAGTTGCAACGAAACCATTCCACGCAATACATCTCAGTGCCGGGATTCCCATGGAATAAATTGCGGGCAGAAAGTCCCGGGAAGTACGAATCGTATGTCGATCTGGTGGCGGGGCAATGGACGAAGGTGAGGATTCAGGTATCAGGGACGAGCGCGCGGCTGTACGTGAACGGAGCGGCTCAGCCGGCGCTGATTGTGAATGACCTAAAACAGTCACCAGTGAAGGGCGCGATCGCACTGTGGGTGGGTCCGGGGACCGTCGCGCCTTTCTCGGGGCTAAGAGTTTCGCCGTGAAATCGGCGCGCGGCGTTTGCGATGAAGCGCGCCCCATTCGGCCATGGCGGTTAGGACGCGCACCAGGGTTTTGCCGTAAGGCGTAAGAGCATATTCGACGCGCAGAGAACGCGTGCCGGAGACGGTGCGAGAGACGATGCCATCGGCCTCGAGTTCGCGCAATTGCTGAGTAAGAACTTTTTGTTTTGCTTCAGGGACTTCTCGGCACAACTGGCCAAAACGGCGTGACCCCGGCTTGAGAGCGACGAGGACGAGCGATTTCCACTTGCCATGGATTACGTCAATGGTGTCGCGCACGGGACAGTCCTTCAAGAGCATCCGGCTTCTCCCGTTACAAAAAAGTGCCTACTGGATGATGCGAATCAACTATGCCAGAAGGAGTTGAGCGGGCGGAAGTAGCCCAGTTCAACAAGGAACGGCAGGCGGAGTTTGCGGGAAATTATAAGAAAGCGGGCGAGGCGCTGCGGGCGTCTGCTCACTGCCTGTCGTATGAGATGACGCAGTGCATGGGGGATCCCGATTTTTACACCCTGCGGATGCGAGTGGGACTTGGAGGAGGGTCGCACTACCGGTTGGCGGGAATTTCGGGCAGAAAGAAATAGGATTGAAGGTTCTAGAACCATCGCGGTCGCGTGTAACATTTATACTCTACAGAAATTTATGTATTGCAACAGAGCGGGACCTGAAGTAGCTTACAGTCCCCCCTCGCATTCGAAAACGTCAGAGGTGAAAAAATCATGTCCAAGCTGGGGACGTCTCGGCGCCTAGGAGTGCCAATCTTAGGTGCGCTAGTGTTGGTGTTGTTTTCGGCAGCAAGCAGCCGCGCAGACGGTGTGACCTTCAACAACCCCACCGGAGATATCGGGGTCATGCATACCTATACGCTCGATGGGTTCAGCATCATCGCTTCAGCCTTCAACGACGGGAATTTGTTTGGAAAGAACGAAACTATTCAGAAAGGGGTCGGGCTTACCGGCGATCCGAGCGGACAGCACGAGATTTACGCCGTCGGAGCAGGCGTGCCGCAGGACTTTATTCAACTCGATTTGTCGAATTTGATCGCTGCGGGATTCACCAGTTTCGAGTTCCAGATGAGCTCAACGACGGGCGGCGAGACTTGGCAAGTGTCCGCATGCGCCACAGCTGGCACCCTGTGTTCAAACGGGTCGACCTTGACCGGCATGAACGAAGCGCTTACTGGGGCGCCTGTGAACCTCAGCGCGGCAGATCCCTTCCTGGACTTCTCCTCGAACAAGGGGAACGTTTTGCTGGGAATGATTGCTGCCACGCCGCCGACAACCACACCTGAGCCGTCATCGTTGGGACTGCTCTTGGTTGGAATGCTGGGATTTGCCGGAATAACGTTGATGCGCCGCCTGAGGACAGTGCAGGCTTAAGCACAACGTCCGAACCAAATCAGGCCGGTTTTTCGAAGGACGCAGCGTTTGCTGTGTCCTTTTTTTTGTGGCTGAAGATTCCACAATTCGCTTTCTCGAATTTGACACGTGGCGATGCCCGCGGGTCGTGCATCTGGCGGGTTGGAGGAACGCATGAACAAGCAGAAGACATTGCCGGAACATCTTGTGGAGCTGCTGAAGGGCGGCCAAGCGCACGTGGATTTTGAGGGCGCGGTGAAGGATTGGCCCACGAACCTGCAAGGAAAAGCACCAAAGGGCGCGGCGCATTCAGGCTGGGAAGTGCTGGAGCACATGCGCATTGCGCAGTGGGACATCCTGGAGTTCACGAGGAACCCTAAACATGTTTCGCCGGAGTTTCCTGCCGGGTATTGGCCGAAGACGCAGGCACCTCCGGACAAGAATGCGTGCAAGAAAAGCGTGGATGCGTTTCGGGCGGACCTGAAGGCGATGATCGAGATCGTGGAGAATGAGTCGACGGATCTGTATGCGCCGATCCCGCATGGGGAGGGGCAGACGGTGCTGCGCGAAGCGCTGCTGCTGGCGGACCACAACGCGTATCATTTGGGGGAGTTGGTGCTGCTGCGGCGGTTGTTGGGGGCATGGAAATAGCGGAAAAAGACTTTGGGAGAACTAACAAAGGCAACCCTCAGCGGCTAAAGCCGGGTGGAAGTGCAAGCACATACGGCACGGCCGAAGCCCAATTTATCGCCATGCTTGATGTCGGAGCTGAAGCTCCAACCCCCTACAGGCACAGCTTTTCGGCGGCTTATCAGGGTGCGGGAAAAATACAGGAACCTTATACGCGTAGATGGCGTACCACTGTGTCAGGAACGCGAAGGTGCGCCGTCCCTTGGGGAAGCCGCGTCAGGGAGGTCCGCTTCATGACACAGATAGGGAATCAGCTGAAGCAGGTATTTCGCAGGCTGAAGCGGGCGCCGATGTTCACGGCGATTACGGTGTTTACGCTGGCCGCGGGTATTGGGGCCAACACCGCGGTGTTCAGTGTGCTTGAGGGCGCTCTGTTCAAACCACTTCCCTATCCGCACGCGGAACAATTGGTGGGTGTGTGGCTGAGCGCGCCAGGGATTCAGGTGAAAGATCTGGATCTGTCGGCTTCGGATTACTTCATCTTCCGGGACCAAGGGACGAGCTTCCAAGACATCGGGCTTTACGCCGTAGATTCCATGAGTGTGACGGGCCTGGCCGAGCCGGAGCAGGTGGCGGCGATGCGCGTTACGGACGGGACGCTGCCGATATTGGGCATTCCTCCAATGCTGGGCCGCGGCTTCAGAAAAGAGGATGATTCGCCGGGCGCACCGGATACCGTGATGCTCGGCTACGGGTACTGGCGCAAAAGATTCGGCGAAGATCCAAGCGCGGTGGGCAAGAACCTTGTAGTGGCCGGAAAGAGCCGGCAAATTATCGGGGTACTGCCGCGAAATTTTCACTTCCTGGATTTCGATGATCCGGCCATCTTGATTCCGTTCCAGTTTGATCGGAGCAAGACGCATTTGGGGAATTTCAGTTACGACGGTGTCGCCCGACTCAGGCCAGGCAAGACTCTGGAGCAGGCCAGCGTTGACGTGGCCCGGATGCTGCCCATGGTGATGAGCAGTTTTCCTGCACCTCCAGGGTTCAGCATTAAGCTGTTCGAAGACGCACACATCGCGCCGAATCTGCGGCCGCTTAAGAAGGACGTGGTAGGCGATGTGGGAAGCGCTTTGTGGATCGTGATGGGCTCGATCGGGATGGTGCTGTTGATTGCGTGCGCCAACGTGGCGAACCTGCTGCTGGTGCGAGTGGAAGGGCGCCGGCAGGAACTGGCCTTGCGCGCAGCTTTGGGCGCGGGTTGGGGCCGGATAGCCGCGGAGCTTTTGTTGGAGAGCCTTGCGCTGGGACTCGTCAGTAGCGTGGTGGGACTAGCACTGGCCTACGCGGCGCTCCGCGTGCTTGTGGCGATGGCACCGGGAGGAATTCCGCGCATCCACGAAATTGGCATTGATGGCACGGTGCTGCTGTTCACGCTGGGCGTGTCGGTGCTGGCGAGTTTGCTGTTTGGTTCTGTCCCCGTACTCAAGTATGCAGGCGCACAATTGAGTACGGGGATCCGCGAGGGTGGCCGGTCGCTGAGCCAGAGCCGCGAGCAACATCGCGCACGCAGTGTATTAGTGGTGGTGCAAGTTGCGTTGGCGCTGGTGCTACTAATTTGTTCCGGCTTGATGATCCGTACGTTTAGCGCGTTGACGAAAGTGAATCCCGGATTCGCACGCCCTGAGGAAGTACAGACATTTCGCATCTCTATCCCGGATACACAGGTGAAAGAAGCTGAGCGGGTTGTGCGCTTTGAAGAAGAAATCCTGCACAAGGTTGCAGCAATTCCGGGCGTGGCGTCGGTAGCAATTAACACGAAACTTCCGATGGATGGAGGGGGGTGGACAGATCCCATCTTCATTGAGGGCACCAACCTTCCCGAAGGCCAGTTGCCACCTCTTCGACGGTTCAAATTCGTGTCGCCCGGCTACTTTGCAACGATGGGGACTCCGCTGGTAGCCGGCCGCGATCTTACTTGGGATGATGCGTACAACAAAATTCCGGTAGCGATGATCTCCGAGAACGTAGCGCGTGAATACTGGCACGAGCCAGGAAGTGCGCTTGGGAAGCGTATCCGTGTCAGTACAAAAGATGACTGGCGAGAGATTGTCGGGGTAGCAGCCAATGTTTATGACGATGGCGTGAACAAAGAAGTCTCTAGCTCCGTGTATTGGCCGTTGCTAATGGACCGCTTCGAAAGCGACGATACGAGTGTCCGCCGCGCCGTTGCTTACGTAGTTCGCAGTCCGCGTGCGGGGTCGGAGAGTCTTATGACGGAGGTGCGCCAAGCGGTGTGGGCGGTGGATGCGAATCTCCCGCTCGCGAATGTCCACACGATGAACTATTTCTATAGGAAGTCACTGGAAAGGACTTCATTCACGCTCATTATGCTAGTCGTTGCAGGTAGTATGGCGCTGCTGCTGGGAGTTGTGGGTATCTATGGCGTGATTGCGTATTCCGTTTCGCAGCGGACACGCGAGATCGGGATCCGCATGGCACTGGGAGCGCAACAAAAGACATTGACGGGGATGTTTGTGCGGCACGGGCTAATGTTAACGGGCCTAGGAGTAGCGTGCGGGCTGGTGGTTGCCTTCCTGGTGATGCGACTGATGTCCGCGCTACTGTTCAAGGTTAGCCCGGCGGATCCCGTGACGTATGCGGCGGTGTCGATCGGGCTGGGTGTCACGGCGTTTCTGGCCAGCTACGTGCCGTCACGGCGCGCGGCCACGGTGAACCCGGTGGAAGCGCTGCGGGCCGAGTAGTCCGTTAGCCTGAGCACGGAAAAGCAGAGGTTGCGATGGCAGTGATTATCTCCATGTTGCGAGGGGTGAATCTTGGGCCCCACAACCGGCTGAATATGGAGGAACTGCGCGCGCTCTATGAATCACTGAAGTTGCGCGAGGCGCAGAGTTACGTGCAGAGCGGGAACGTGATTTTTCGGAGCGAAGAGAGAGATTTGGTGGCATTGGGGAGGCGCATTGAAGGGGCGATCGAGAAGAAATTTGGATTTCGGCCACCCGTGATTCTGCGTACAACCGCGGAGCTACGGGAAGCGATTGCGAAAAATCCATTTGCGAAACGGCGAGACATTGAACCGAGTAAGTTGCTGGTGACTTTTCTGGACCGGGACCCGGGAAAAGAGATCAGGGAGCAGGTTCTGAAGATCGACACCATGCCCGAGGAATTGCGCATGGAAGGGCGGGAAGTGTACATCTATTTTCCGAACGGGATGGCGCGGCCGAAAATGAAATGGGCGGCGATTGAGCGCGTGTTGAAGACGCAGTGGACGGGGAGAAACTGGAACAGCGTGCGGAAAATGTTGCAGACGGCGGAAAAGCTTGAAGGAAGTAAAGAAGTAAGGAAATAAAGACGGAAAAGACAACGAGAAGAAAAAGACTTACAGGCACAGAGGGCCACCGGGAGCGGAGAGGGTGAGAAGGACAGGGCTAGCGTGGCAAATCGAGCGAATAGACACCAGATTAGAAACAGCGGAGTCTAAACCCGCCCGTCTCGGAAGGCAGCCGCCACAACAGCAGGGACTGACCCAAGAAAAAGAAGCTGCGGCGTTCCGTAAGCCCACCCCTCGCAAAGGACGCGAAGGATGGGCACCCTCAAGTTCAGATGCTGGAAGGAGGGGCCTGCGAGCTTGTGGACACGCCTGGGTCGGGATTCTGCTAAGCTGGCGCGTTGGCAAATCGGGTGGCGAGGGGAGCAAACGTGCAAGTAGTGGCCGGAGTGGACCTGGGCGGTACGGCGGTGAACTACACGCTGGTGGACCCGCAGGAACGATTTCTGATCGAGGGGCTTTGCGAGTATCCGGCGCTGGCGAAACAGGGCCCGGAGATTTGCCTGCAGCAAATTGCGGACGGCCTGGCGATTGCCACGAAAAATGCGGGCGTTTCGTTGTCGGACGTGGTGGCGGTGGGATTGGACACGCCAGGTCCGGCAAGCGGGGCGGGACAGTTCAGCGCACAAGGGTCGACGAACTTCGTGCACCCGAAGTGGGCGAGTTACGACATCCGCGAGGGCTTGGCGCGCAAACTGGAAAAGCCGGTGTCGTACCTGAATGATGCGAACGCGGCGGCAATCTGGGGACACTACACGATGTTCGGAGCAAACAGCCGTGAAACTTCAATTTCCATCGTGATTGGAACGGGAAACGGCGGCGGGATTATTTTGAACGGTGAAGTCGTGAAGGGGAAAAACGGATTTGGCGGTGAGTTGGGCCACGTGCTGATTCCCTACCAAAGCATTGCCGGGACGGAAGGAATCCGGGCGCAATGCAACTGCGGGCGGGTTGGGGATCTGGAGTCGCTGTGCTCGCTGACGGCCATCGAACGAAATATCCTTCCGTATTTTCTTCCGAAGTATCCCGGGCACGAATTCGCGAAGATGGATTTGCACGAAGCAGCGAAACTGGTGCGGGGACGAGCGGTGAAGGGCGACGCGTTGAGCAAGGAAGTGTTCCGCGTACAGGCGCACGCGCTGGGGTTGTTCTTCGACGAAATGATCAATACGTTTGATCCGGATGCGTTGATCATCGGAGGAGGGGCGTTGGAGACGGGCGAAGAATTTCAGAAATGGTTCATCGCGGAAGTGCGCAAGGGGATGCCTGATCAACGCGAGGAACAGGCGGGGATTCCAATTTACGTGATGCCGAATGGAGATACGGCAGGCGCGCGCGGCGCGGCGATTGAGGCGTTGAAGGTGGCGCGGCAGGGCGGGTTGGCGTAGGAAGTCGCTCGTACGCTCGTTGGTCCTCGAAGGGTACAGATTGCCACGATCTCTCCACTGCGCGTCGACTGAGAAGCGCCGACGCTCCGGTCGGGATGACAACACAGAACGGGGGCTAGCAACAAAGCCAGCGCTACATTTGAGAAAGAAGAGGAGCGGCGCGTCTTTGCAGGCGAGCTTTCGGGGCGAGGAGCGACGTCCAAAAGAAAGAGAGATTCCTCACTCCCTAGACTCCGTTCGGAATGACAGACAAAGCAAAAGCAAAAACCAAGGAGAAGAAGGATTGTGGCGTTCGAGCGTAAGAGCCCACCCTTGGCACACCCCGCGAAGGATGGGGCACCCTCAAGTTCAAAAGAGTGGCAACGTTACCGCGAGACGGCGGAGCTACTTTTTGATTACGCGATCTTTCAGGAGATTTTTTAGTTCGGACATGAACTCCTGGACGTCTTTGAAATCCATGTAGACACTGGCGAACCGAACGTAGGCGACCTTGTCGAGTTTTTTGAGGCGATGCATGATCATTTCGCCGATTTCCGTGGTGGTGAGTTCGCGCTCAGTGGCTTCGTGGACCACGCCTTCGATTTCGTCGACGATGGATTCGAGTTTAGGCGTGGGGACAGGGCGTTTCTCGCAGGCTTTCAGAAGTCCCTGCAGAATTTTCTGGCGCTCGAAGCGCTCGCGGCGGCCATCCTTCTTGATGACCATGTAAGGAATTTCATCGATGCGTTCGTAGGTGGTGAAGCGGCGGGAACATTTCAGGCATTCACGGCGGCGGCGGATGGTGTCGCCGGTGCGGCCCTCACGAGAATCAATTACCTTGTCATCGACATGCGCGCAGAACGGGCACTTCACTCGAACGTTTCTCCATTGGGAATAGTACAGTCATTGTGCGGCATGGGAGGCAGGGAGGGCAATGGCGTGGTTGAGGATATTTCAGGTGACCGAGCTTGGTTGAGGGATATCAGTGGTCAGTAATCAGGGATCAGGAGGCGGGCGACGATGAGCACACGAGATTCCCGCAGATGCGTTTGTTGGTCTCGGCGGGAGGACCTTACCACGATCCCTCCACTGCGCGTCGGCTGAGATGTGCCGTCGCCCCGGTCGGGATGACAACACACAACAGAGGCTGACATAAAAGTAAGCGCTACAGGGAAGAATGATGGGAAGAGACGTGCCTTGGCGTTGGCGGACCGTCTCCTTCCTGCGGCCGGCATGCAGATGGCGGTCCCTACAAAAGCTAGCTGGGCTTCTGGGACATTTCGGCGTCTAGTTCTTCGTCTTCCTGGGCGCGGAGGCGGCGAAGTTCGCCGATTGATAGGCCTTCTTTGATCAGCAGAGGGATGCCGGCGATTGCACACGAGGCAAAGGTGATGATCCAAAGAACCAGGGCGGCAGCCACGGCGGTTTCGGGCTCGATGTTGAACAACTTGGTGTAGGCGAAAATCGTGAGGGCTTGGGAACCTCCGCCCACGCCCGGGAGCTGGACGGCAGAACCGACGAGCGTGAAGACGAGGACCAGCATGGCGTCTTGAAAACGAAGAGTGGCGAGCTTGCCGCCGAAGCCTAGGCCAACGATATAGTAGATGGCAATGACCAGCAGCCAGTGAGCCGCGGAGAGAACCACGGCAAACAGCAAGTCTCCCCAAGTACGAATGGTTTGCACACCGCGAGCGAAACCGAGGAGAGTGCGCGCAACTCCTCCGCGCCAGCCGTGCGCGGCAAGCCAACCTTGCATGTGGCGCTCGAGAATGGCGGTGCCATGAAGGCGAAGATAGACGAGAACACCGATGGCAACGAGGACGCCCAGGCAGAGAGCCGTGCCGACGGTCTTGGCGGCGGTTTCGAAAGCGGTGGCAGTTTGTTCGGGATGGCCATGGCGCTCGCCTGTGAAAATGAGCAGGCCGATGGCAGCGAGAATGGCGGTGGAAGCGGTGTCAAAGAGGCGTTCGAGGGCATAGATGCCGAAGGTATCGGCGATGGGAATTTTGTCTTTGCGCGAAATGAGGAGAGGGCGGACCGGTTCGCCCGCGCGGCCCAGAAGAAAGATGGCGGAGAATCCGGCCAGGGTCATTTCATAGATGTGCCCAAGACTGGTAGGCCCGAGATACTTCTGGAAATTCCGCCAGCGGATGGCGCGGAGGAAGTAGCAAAGATAAATCAGGACGAGGGAGAGAAGAATGTAGGCGAGGTTGGCGCTTTTGACGGCGAGCCAGAGCTTTTGGCCACTGAAATCGCTCAGATTGAGGAGGTGGCGGGAGCGATAGAGGAGGAAGCCAATCAGCGCTCCGCCCAGACCTAGTAGAAGCCACTTCCTCGACTTGGCACCCATAGGAAGGCAGCGTAAAGGGAGAGCGGGCTGGCGTCAAGGACCCGTAAGCAATTTTATTTCAACATCTTGTATAGGGGGGCACAGATAGGTAAGATGCCCCATCAGGTGGTTTCCTGAGGACGGTCCGAAGGGAACATTTTTGCCACATTTAGCGTTACACAATACGGCAGGCCGAGTCAGCCCGATGTGGGTTCTGCCTGAACAGGTATTCGGAGTATGGGGCTAGAGACGCTTGGAGCAGGATGCCCAACTGGTCCAGCAATGCCTCCAGGGCGACGGCTCGGCCTGGGAGGAACTTGTGCGGCGGCACACGCGTCGCATATTTAACATTTGCTACCGGTTCACGGGCAACAGTACGGAAGCCGAGGACCTGTCGCAGGAAGTGTTCCTTCGGGTGTACCGTACGCTGGCGAGTTACCGCTCGGCCTATGGGGGATTCGCAACGTGGATGACGAGCGTGACGAGGAACCTGTTAATCGATCACTACCGGCGGACGAAGCGGGACCGCATCACGGATTCGCTGGACGATAAAATGGCGATAGTGGAGAACAAAGAATCGGCGGGGCGGCGACCAGATCAGCAAGCGCTGCTGGGAGAATTGAGCGGGCAAGTGCAAGCGGCGCTGACAAGGCTTTCGCCGGAGTTGCGGGAAGCGGTGATTCTGAGAGATTTGCAGCAATTGGAGTACGCAGAGATCCGGCAGGTGCTAGAAGTGCCCGAGGGAACGGTTAAGTCACGAATTAACCGGGGCAGAATCGAACTGGCAAGGATCTTGCAACAAATGGGAGTGGGTCCGGCGTGAAAAGGGAAAAGCAATTGGTGGGTTCATTGGGGAGTCGGTTATGACATGGACATGCGATCAGATTGAAGCGAGGTTGAGCGATTACCTGGACGGCCTGCTGCAGGGGGCGGAACGGGCGACGTTCGACGAACACTTGGCAGGGTGCGCGGAGTGCGCGCCGCTGCTGGCGAGTGTACGCAGCGTGGTGAGCGGGATGCAGGCGATGAAGCCGATCGACGCGCCACCACGGCTGATCTACGCGATCCTGGACCAGACCCTGGGACCACGGGAAACGGTGACGGCCTGGCAGGCGGTGGGGAATTTCCTGCGCGGATTGGCGTCGCCGAAATTTGCGTATGGCGCGGCGAGCGTGATGGCTACCTGCGTCATCGTGCTGACAGCATCGGGATTCTCACCGAAGAAAATGAAGTGGGCGGATTTGCAGCCAACGAATATTTATCGCACGATGCAGCGGCAAGGGCATCTGGCTTACGCGAAGGTGGAGACCAGGTTCTCCGCGTTGCGAGTGGTGAATGAGATTCAGTCGAAGCTGCGGTCGAGCGATACGGACTTGCAGACCGTTCCAGAAGAATCTTTGCCGAAAACGACACCGGAGAAGAACCCGGGACAGACGAATGAACAGAGGCCGGCAGGCCCAAAGCAGCAGAACCGGGCGAATGAGATTGCCCGCCAGATGGAATTGTTGGCGGCCGAGTGTCCCGTACTGTACGAGAGGAGCTATCGATGAAATGTGCAGTGCATGGGGAAGTGGACGCAACAGGTTTTTGTCGCAACTGCGGGAAGGCGATGTGTGCGGCATGCGTTCGCCCGGTGCGTGACGTGTATTACTGCGAGGATTGCCTGGCGCAGGTGATGGGAATACCCGCGCCGCCGATGATAGCGCACGCGGGCATGGCTGGTGGAGTGGCGGAAACAGTGCCGCCCGTGGCGATGCCGATGCCACCGGGTCACGTGGGAAGGCCGGGCGCGAACCCGGTGGTGGCGTTTATTCTGGGGCTGGTGCCGGGCTTGGGAGCGATCTACAACGCGGAATACAACAAGGCGCTGATCCACATCATGATCTTCGCCGGAATTATTCTGGGACTCAGCAGCGACTTTGGGCAGGGATTGATGCCCATCTTTATTCTCGCGGTGATCATTTTTCCGTTTTACATGGCCATCGACGCGATGCGGGTGGCCAGAGCGCGAGCTACGGGCGAGCAACTGAGCGATCCGTTTGAGGCGTGGACCAGGAATCGTCCGATCGGTCCGATTATTTTGATTGGACTCGGAGCGCTGTTTCTTTTGAACAATTTTGGCGTGTTTGATTTCTTCCGGGTGCGCCAGATTTTCTGGCCGGTGGTGCTGATCGGAGTCGGGTTTCTGATGTTGCGGAATCGGGTCAGCGGTCGGAGTTAACAGGAGGCGCGGATGAGCACACAGGGAAGGTGCCGGTGCCAAAGCTGCACGATCCGAGGGCTGACAGGTCCCGCGATCGTAATCACGATAGGCGTGCTGTTCCTGCTGCACGAAACGCAGGGCGGCCACTTCGATTTTCAGAACACCTGGCCGGTAATCCTGCTGGTGATTGGTTTGCTGCAACTGGCTTCCGCGTTCAGTTCGCGTGAAGGACATGTGGATTCACAACCTCCCGTGCCAGTAGTGCCAACACCGCCAGCGCCACCGCCGCCGGTAAACCCACCGCAATCGTATTTGGCGTCCCGGGAGCAATAGACAGCTATGGCCCGCACCCAGTCGCGCACTAGCGGTCTTTTCTCGGGTTTGGTTCTCATCTCTGCCGGTCTTCTGCTACTCCTTCACAACTACGGACATTTGGATTTTGCAGCTTTTTTTCTGCACTGGTGGCCGCTGCTGATCATCTTCTGGGGCCTGGTGAAATTGTACGAGCGGACGGTGGGGCGGCGATTTGGCGGAAGCGACGGCGGGGCCGTGACCGGTGGCGAGGTGATGCTGGTTCTGGGGATGCTGGCGCTGCTGGGTTTGGTGGTCGGTTACGACTACACGAAGCAGAAAGTGGGCGAGACGCTGGACATTGACGTTAGCGGAGACGACCACACATTCGACATTGAAGCGCTGCCGGCAATGACGATTCCGGCGAACGCGCGAGTTAGCGTGAAGCTGGGACGCGGCGATCTGACGATTCGCGGATCGGAAGACGCGCAGGTGCGCATTTCTGCGAAGAAGAATGCCAAAACGTGGAGTGACGGCGAGGCGGAGCGATTGGCAAAACCGGTGGGCGTAGAAGTGGTGAAGAACGGCGACGCATACGAAGTACATCCGACGGGATACGATTTGTCGAATTCGCGAATCAGCGTGGACCTGGAGTTGTCGGTGCCCAGGAAGTCTCCGCTGACGATCAAGACGGAGAAGGGCGATATCACCGTGTCTGACGTGACGTCAGACGTCTCCATCTCGCTGCAGAGCGGCGACGTAGACTTGCGGGACATCGCGGGTGACATTTCCGTAGAGACGCGCAAAGGCGATGTGAAGGCCGCAGACATCAAGGGCGACGTGAAAGTGTCCGGGAAGGGCGGCGAGATCGACGTCAATAATTGCACGGGAGGCCTGACGGTAGATGGCGATTTTTACGGGCCGGTGCGCGGGGACAAGATTGCCAAGGGAGTACGGCTGATTTCCGTAAAAACGGATCTGACGCTCTCGGCGTTGTCTGGACACATGGAAGCAGGCTCGGGGAATCTGGATATCATCGATGCGCCGGGAAATCTGGAATTGCGGACGCGGGACATGGAAGTGAACGTGGAGAATCCCGGCGGGAAAGTAAAGATCGACGACCGAAATGCGGAAATTAACGTGCGGTACTCGTCCGTGCCGAAAGATGACGTTACGATTACAAATTCTTCGGCGTCCATCTCGCTGACGCTGCCGGGAAGTTCCAGCCTTGAGATCCAGGTGGATTGCCGGAACTGCGACGTTGATTCGGAGTTTCCGGGGCTGCAAGCGTCCAAGGGTGCGTCGGGAGATGCGAGCCTGGCAGGGAAACTTGGATCGGGACGCGGGCCGAAGATTGTTTTGCGGACCAGCTACGGAAATATAGCGCTGAGGCGGACGACGGTAGCGATGCCGCCGAAGCCGCCTGCGATGCCGGCGCCACCGACACCGATACCACCTGCCACCGAGCAGTGATGCTCGAAACTGGTTGATGCTGATATCTGATATCGTGCGCCACAGCTGAATCGCCGTTAACTGCTACTTAAGCGACGCAATTCGGTGAAGAAGGTTGGATACGAGACCGCGGCGCAATCGGCGTCCAGGATTACCGTGTCGCCAGTGGCGGCGAGGCCGGCGACCGCAAACGCCATGGCGATGCGGTGATCGCCGCGTGGATCGATTTCGGCACCGCGGAGTTTGCCGGCGCTGCGGCCTTCGACGCGTAGACCGTCGGGGAGCTCCTCGACTGTGGCACCCATGCGCTTGAGATTCTCTGCTAGTGCGGCGATGCGGTCACTTTCCTTCACGCGCAATTCCTGGGCGTCGCGAATCTCAATTCCCTGCTCGGTGAATGGACCGAGAGCTGCGAGCATGGGCAGTTCGTCGATTAGCAACGGGACGAGTTCACCGGAGATGGCGCCGCCCTTCAGTTGCGCACCCCTGACCGAAAGGTCGCCAATGAGTTCCCCTTGCTTGGAGACCAGATTCACGACGGAAACGGCCGCGCCCATTTGCGTGAAAAAATCGAGAATGGCCGAGCGCGTAGGATTCAAGCCGACATTGCCAATGAAGAGATCGGAATCCGGCAGAAGCGAAGCCGCAGCGACAAAAAACAGCGCTGAGGAAAGATCGCCGGGGACGTCGAGGGATTTTGCCTGGAGCGCGCCTTTGCCGTTGGAGCCCGCTGGGCCCTGGATGGCGATGGCGCGACCCTTTCTGTGAATCGCTGCGCCGAATTCTTCGAGCGCCAGTTCGGTGTGATCGCGGGTTTTGGCGGGCTCGGTGACGGTGGTCTCGCCCTCGGCATACAGTCCGGCGAGTAGCACGGCGGACTTCACCTGTGCGCTGGCCATAGGCATTTCGTAATGAATGGCTTTCAATTTGCCGCCGTGGATTTCCAGCGGAGGAAAATTGTCGTCCTTGGCGCGAATGTCCGCACCCATCTGGCGCAGCGGAGTAACGACGCGCTTCATGGGGCGTTTTTGGAGCGAACTGTCCCCGGTAATTTTTGTGGTGAATTGCTGTCCGCTAAGAATGCCGGAAAGAAGCCGAATCGTGGTGCCGGAATTTTCGGCGTCGAGAGTGCGCCAACTGCTTTTTAAACCGCGCAAGCCGTGGCCGGTGATCTGAACGGTGGTGCCGTTCACCATGACCTCGGCGCCGAGCGATTTCATGCACCCGAGAGTGCTATGGCAGTCGCGGGCGGCGGCGAAATTGCGCAGTTCGCTGGCGCCATCGGCGAGAGCGGCGAGCATGGCGTAGCGGTGAGAGATGGATTTGTCGCCGGGAGGTTCGACACCGCCAGAAAGGGATTTAACGGCGTGGATGATTTCTTTCTTCACGATTGGGAGTCCTGGTGTCAGTTTAGCATGAGGGGAAATTGGGTTGGGTGGGGGTGGGGTAGGATATCAGGGATCAGTGATCAGGAATCGTATAGTGACGGGTCTTGTAGGAACCTCCTTCCGAGGCGGTCCGCCAACCACAAAATGCTCGGCTCCGCCGCAGTCGGGTGCCCCACACGCCGCCTTTGCGTGTGTGATCTTCGCTTGTCCCTAAGGGCCCCGAAGCTTCAGAGGTTCTGCCAGAGCGCCCGCGTAACGGGATGTAACGTGGGGATTGGACGTCTATACAGATAGGGGCTGTACCGCGGGACAGTTTGTTTCGGGAACTTTTGGGGAAGACGAGCGAAAGATAAATAGAGGAGATTGCGTATCATCAAATAGAGACGCAGGCGAGTGGGTGAGGAGCAGAAATGTCATCGCGGAGCACGTTGATCCATTTAGTAACCCGAGCCGGAATCGGTTTGGGAGCACTTTTCGTGGTTGGCGTGTTGCTGGCCGCGATACCGAATCATCGGCCACCAGTTGTGGTGACCACTGCGGTGAATGCCGAGCAGGAACCGCAGGAGCCAGCGGCGGGCGCGGATCATACGAACATGCCGGGCATGAATATGCAAGCCGGGCAAGCCAACGAGCAGGCGGCCATGGAAGATATGGCCAATATGCACCACGGCGATACGGCACATATGCATATGACGTCGGCGAAGCCGCTGTCGGCCAATGATCACCAGCGCGCGGATGAAATCGTGAAGGAGTTGCGGGTGGGGATCGAGAAATACAAGGACTACCACGTAGCACTGAACGAAGGCTTCCAGATTTTCCATCCGGAAATTCCACAATCGGAGTATCACTTCACGAATTACAGCAATGGATTTGAGGCGGCGTTCACGTTTGATGCCGCGAAGCCCACTTCCCTTCTCTACAAAAAGACCGCGACGGGCTATGAACTGGTTGGAGCGATGTACACGATGCCGAAGCGCGCTACGGAAGAACAGTTGAACGAGCGCGTGCCGTTGAGCATTGCGACCTGGCACCTGCATACAAATTTGTGCATGCCGCCGAAGGACGCTCGTCGTAGCGCGGATTTCACGAAATTCGGATTGCACGGATCGCTTGCTACGCAGCAAGCATGCGACGCCGCAGGCGGAAAGTTCTACCCGGTGATTTTCGGGTGGATGGTGCACGTGTATCCGTATGAGGATTCCACACAAAAGATATTCGCGATGCACCACCACGACTAGACACCGATTTTCCTACAGAAGCTTGTTCCCGAGATGTTGAAGACAGATTTCTCGGGGGCTGAAGCCCAACAACAGCGAAGCTCTCGTTGTCGGAGCTAAAGAGTCGCTGACGGAAAACCGCACGTAGTGCCCGGCGGAAATTTACGAGTACAACTGGAGTTCGTCTTTGCTGACGTGGGGGGCGTCGTTGGGGCTGAGCTTCCCTATTGATCCTTGAGCTTGAGGCGGTGCTTGTTTTCTTCGAGGAAATCACGGAGGTCTTTGCCCATGTCGAGCAGGCGGACCCACTGTTCGTAGTAGAGCGTGACGGGGAAACGGCCGAGTCCGTAGACACTGACGCCGCCCTTTTCCCCAACGCGGAATTCCAGAGTGCCTTTTTTCCGGCCTTCGACTTTTTTCTCGAGTTCGGCGATCTTGGCAATCAATTCTTCTTTTGTGGGTTCGGACATGGGATCTCCTGTTTACAACATCGTCGCATAGATGCTGGGGTCTCGCCAATGGATTGACGGCGGACGGCTGCGAACGGCCCTACAAGAAGTGCCCTCACGCCTGAATGCGGACGATTAACCACAGAGGACACAGAGGAACCCAAGCAAAGAAAAGAAGGACGGAAAGGCTGGATCGTAAAGGAACCCTTCGGAGAACAGGGTAAACCCGCAAGTTCACGGGTGGTGGATTTTGTGACGGAGAAAGCGGCCGCCTCGGAAGCCGTCCCTGCAGAGGCAAACCCAAGAAAAAAGCAACCCCAAGAAAGGCCTCACCCCTGAAGGGGTGAGCTACGGAAGTTGGCGGCTGTGTGTGAAGACACAACCTGGGTGGGGACCAGGACGTCTAAGACTTCGCTACTAGGCGGGCCACTCCAGTTGTTGGATTGCGGAGGGTCCGGCGTACCGAGTATCATCAGCGTTCCATTTGGGGGTCCAACATTTCGGCTATGGGTCGCTTCTTTCAGCGGTTTTCGCTTCTTGTACTTCTCCTTTCCTTGGTAGGCAGCTTGGCTGTACGGTCGTCCGCGCAGGATTCCCATGAAACACTTCCCCTTTCGCAGGTACGGCCAGGAATGCAGGGGTATGCGTATACGATTTTTGCGGGCGACCAGGTGGAAAAGTTCGACCTGGAAGTGATTGGGGTCCTGCCAAACTTCATGGGACCGAAACAAGCCATCATCCTGGTTGAGTTGAAAGGCCCGAAGGTGGAGCACACCGGGGTGGTGGCGGGAATGAGTGGCAGCCCGGTGTATCTGGAGGGAAAGCTGGCGGGAGCCTTGTCGCTCAAGTTGGGAATCTTCACCAAAGAGGCTATCGCGGGAGTGACGCCGATTGAGGATGTGATGAGGCCGCCGATGGAAGGCACGACAGCGGCACGCGGCGCAGTGCAAGGCTACACGCTCCCGAATGATGCGCTGGCGCGGAACGAATTGCCTGGGGGGTCGGCGCTTCAGCCGATTGAAACGCCGCTGGTGTTTTCGGGATTTCAGCCCGCTTCGTTGCAGCAGTTTGGGCGAGAGCTGCAAAGCTACGGCTTTGTGGCAGCGCAAGGAGGCACGACGGCGGCGCGCCCGGACGACGGCAAACTGGTTGCCGGAGACATGGCGGGAATGGTGCTGGTGCAGGGAGATGCGTCGATTAATTCCGCGTGCACGGTGACGGCAGTGCGCGGCGACAACGTGTTTCTGTGCGGGCATCCCTTCCTGAGCCTGGGGAACGTGCAGATACCGATGGCGAGGAGCCGCGTGGTGACGACGCTGTCGTCAAGCTTGGCGTCGACCAAAATCGTGAATGTGGGCGGGTCGATCGGGACGATTACCGGGGATCACATCACGGCGGTGACGGGAAAACTGGGAGCGGCGCCGGCAATGGTACCGCTGGATTTGACGTTTGTGAATGGCAACGGAGAGAGAAAGCTGCATTTTGAGATGGTGAACCATCCGAAGCTGACGCCATTGCTGGTGGGGCTGACAACATTTAATGGCATCAGCCAGAACCCGCTCTATGGGGAAGGAACGACACTGCACCTGACGGGCGAAATTCGGCTGAAGGGGCATGCTCCGGTGCAGATTGAGAATACGATTGCACCGAACGACACGCTGACACCGGACACTATGCCGATCGCGATCCTGGTGCAAAACGTGTTTGGGCGACTGTTCAACAATAGCTTTGAGGTGCCGGAAATCGAGCACATCACGCTGCGCTTGGAAAGCCAGGTGGGGCGGAATTCCTACAACATTGAGAGCGCGTGGCTGGAAAAAGGCGACGCGTCGCCGGGCGAGAATTTGCGTGTGCGCGTTCTTTTGCGGCCATACCGCGGTGAATCGCGAGTTGAAGAGACCACCGTGCACGTGCCGGATCAGATTGCGCGAGGAACGACGCTGCGAATTTTGGTGAGCGATGCGGATTGGATGAACCGAGCGTCGCGCGGATTCAGTTTTCAAGGCATACCCGGGACGGGTGGCGGCCCGGAAGGACTGGATCAACTGATCGCGCTGTTGAATCGCGAGAGGCGGAACGACCGATTGTATGTAGGTGTATTTGTGCCTGCGCCGACGCTGGTGTGGGACGACAAGGAAATGCCCAACGTGCCGTTGTCGCAGATCAATGCGATCGACGGACGCCCGGCGCCGGGGACCGTGCAAGTGTTGCGGGAATCGCTGGCGAGTGAGGCGTCGGTGATGTTGGGCGGGCCGGTGGGCGGCCTAATCTCGTTGAATTTACAAATCCGGTGACCATAGCTATGTCGAAACTAGTACGGCGCATTCTATTCGTATCGCTGAGTATCTGTTTGGTAGCTTCGGTTGCGTTTGCCGAGCACACGCGACGTTGGCGGCAATCGAGCTACGAAGAGTTTCTGAAGGGAAACGCCAAAGGTGTGGCGGTGCGCAGCGACGGTCACCTGGAACTGGCGCCGAAATTCACGCTGATTGCGGATGCGGACGCGTCTTATTTGTGGTCGCTGCGGACGGACGCGACGGGAGTTTTGTATGCGGCAGGAGGCTCGCCGGCAAAGGTGTTCCGGTTCGAGGGCTCGGGGAAGCCGAAAACGGCATTTGAATCCACCGACCTGCTGGCGCAAGCGATCGCGTTCGATGCGAAAGGCGCGTTGTACGTGGCGACATCGCCAGACGGAAAAGTGTACCGGGTATCCGCGACGGGAGAGAAAACCGTTTTCTTTGAGGCGAGGACGAAATACATCTGGGATCTGGCATTTGCGCCGGATGGCACGCTATACGTGGCGACGGGAGACAAAGGGCAGATTTTTGCAGTGGCGCCTGATGGAAAAGGCGGGTTGTTCTACGCGAGCGATGAAGCACACATCAAGACGCTGGCGTTCGATGCCAAAGGAAATTTGCTGGCGGGAACGGAGCCGAACGGAAGAGTACTGCGCGTGACGCGTAACGCGGAAAAGAATGCCAAAGGAAAATCGGCGGACGAGGCCGTGGCGGATGGATTCGTAGTTTACGAAACGGCAAAGCGGGAAGTGACTTCGCTGACGGTTGCGCAGGACGGAACGATTTATGTTGCAGCTATCGGAGAAAAGACGCGCACGGCGGGGAATGCTCCATCAGCGGTGATCACGACTTCGCAAGGCACCACTACGATCACGAATGTGAGTCCGTCGACGCAGATGCAGGGCACGCCGTTCGTGGCGTTTCCACAGGCGATTTCGAGCAGCATTTACCGGATCTCGACGGACGGAGTGCCGGAAGAAATCTGGAGTTCGCGCGACGATGTGGTGTACGCGCTGGGACTGAACGCCGACGGGCGGCTGCTGGCGGGAACGGGAAACACGGGTTCACTGCTGGTGATTGATGGCCATGGCGTGTATGCGCAACTGGCAAAATCGGGTTCGGCGCAGATCACCGGCATTTCCAAAGGCGCGAACGGAAAGGTATTTTTGTGCACCGCCAATCCAGGAAAAGTGTTTTCGCTGGGGCCAGAGTATGAGGCGGAAGGAACGTTTGAGTCGCAATCGTTCGATGCGAAGTTGTTCTCACAGTGGGGGCGCATTGAATGGTGGGGGCCGCCGGGGGTAAGCGCGCAGAGCAAGGGAACGTCGAAGGAGCCGCGGCTGGAGTTTTATGTTCGCAGCGGAAACACAGAAGATCCGGGAAAAGAATGGTCAAAGTGGTTTGGACCGTACACGACGACGGCTTCGCAGGTGGAAGCGCCGTCGGCGCGATTTTTCCAGTGGAAGGCCGTGATTCACGACGGGCGGCCCGGAGATGGGATCGACTGGGTCAGCGTGGCGTATTTGCCGAGGAATGTCGCGCCAGTAATCGATGGCATTGCCATGCAAGACGCAGGAGTACGCGCGCAGGCGCCGCAGGTAATTGGCGGTCAACCAGGAAACGTGGCGTTGAAACAGCCGCAAGCGCCGACGCCGAGCGGAGTGGTGATCACGACAGGTCCCTCGGCGAAATTTGAATCGCAGCCGCAAGGGACGCAACAAAGAGGCTACCAGACGGTTCTGTGGACGGCCCACGACGACAACGACGATGAATTGCGCTATTCGGTGTATTTCCGCGGGGAGAACGCCAGCGAGTGGCTGCTGCTGAAAGACAACCTGGACCAGAAATTTTATTCGTGGGACACGACGACGATGCCGGACGGGGCGTATTACTTGAAGATTGTGGCGAGCGACGCGTCATCGAATCCACCGGCAGTGGCATTGAAGACGGCGCGTGAGAGCGAACGGTTTGAAGTGGACAATACGCCACCGGCGATTGAACACCTGGAGGCGGCAGCCGCGACGACACGGAACGGAACGCTACCTGCTGTGCAGTCGGTACTTGTGAAGTTCTCGGCGACGGATCCTTCGAGCAGCATCGAAAAAGCACAATACAGTGTAGACGGCGGCGAGTGGATTTTGCTCGCGCCGACACATGGCATCAGCGACAGCCGAACGGAAGCGTATGAGTTTACCGTGCCAGGATTGGCGGCGGGTGAGCACACCATTGCGGTGCGCGCTTACGACCGGTTTGAGAATGTGGGCGCGGGGAAAACTACGATTCAGGTTGCGGGGAAGTAGGCGCCTCCGCGATCAGGCTGAACGTTACTGCTTTGTCAGTTGAGATCCTGAGGACCGCACACACCGCGATCCTTAGGATGACAAATTGTTTTTGTATCAGATGAAAAGCAGAATGACGCGTTCCATCCAGGTGGGCCAGCGGACGCGCCCGGTTCTCAATCACAAAAGGAATCAGGGTTTTAGTTTGGCGGAGGTTGGGGGCGGCTTGACCAGGTCCGGGCGCGGAGGCTTGGGCTTTTCTTGCTCGATGAAACTTTCGATTTCGGCGCCGAAACCCATGCGCCCATCGCTGAAGGCATCGGGCTTGGCATGCACGACGCGCGCTTTGCAGTGCGTGTCCTCTGGCTGGCCACCGGTGACTTCGATGGGCATGCGCAGTGTAGCCTCAATCGGCATGCCCACCTGAAGGGGCGCCGAAGTTACAAAGAAAAATCCGCCGCGAGAAAGATTTACGGCCTCGGTGAAATGCTCGCTTTTGTCGGAAGCCAAACCGATGGGACGAAAACGCAGAGGCACACGGAGACGGAAGCGTTCAAGATGTCGGCGTTCAGGAGGCATGCCACTCCACACGGCGCGGGAGGGGACTGGGCTTCGCGGCCGGGTCATTGTTAAGAATCCCTAGCCTAACAGACGAAGAGACGTGCTCCAAGACCTGTTGTTTCAGCGAAAAGAAGAACTTTCGCACTGGTAGTACCAGTTGAACTAGACTGTGATTATGGTCACAGCGAACGCAAGTCCGGAAGAACGCGCCACTCCCATCGATTGGGAGACGATCAGCGAGGCGCACGAACGCATCCGCGACCGGATCCACCGTACAACCGTGCTGACGAGCACGACGTTTAACGCCATGAGCGGGGCCGAGCTGTTCTTCAAGTGCGAAAATTTCCAGAAAACCGGCTCATTCAAGATTCGCGGCGCGTCGAATGCCATTCTTTCGCTGAGCCAGGAAGAGGCCGCCCGAGGAGTCGTGACGCAATCGAGCGGAAATCACGCGGCGGCCGTGGCTTGCGCGGCGGCGTGGAGAAAAATTCCCGCATGGATCGTGATGCCGAAGAATGCGCCGGAGGTAAAGCGGCGTGCGGTGGAATCGTACGGCGGAAAGATTACGTGTTGCGAGCCGACGGTTTCCTCGAGAGCGGAAACTGCCGCGCGATTGCAGGCGGAGACGGGCGCGGTGATGGTGCATCCATACGACGACGACCGGATTATTGCGGGCCAGGCTACGACGGCCAAGGAATTGTTGGAAGAGGTGCCGGACCTGGACGCGATACTGACGCCGGTGAGTGGCGGAGGATTGTTGAGCGGAACGTGCCTAGGAGCAAAAGGAAAGCGCGCGGGGATTCGCGTGTTTGGTTGCGAGCCCGAGCGCGCGGATGACGCGTACCGTTCGCTGCGGACGGGAGTGCTGCAGAAGATGGAGTCGAGCGACACGATTGCCGACGGGCTAAGAGCGTCGCTGGCGCCGAGGACGTTTGCGATCCTACAGACGCATGTGGCGGGAGTGCTGCTGGTGAGCGAGGAAGAAATCGTGGCAACGATGAGGCTGGTGGCGGAGCGCATGAAGATTGTGATTGAGCCGTCGAGCGCGGTGGCGCTGGCTCCACTGTTGCGAGCAGGAGGAGTGGACGGAATGGGGCTGGGAAAGAGGGCGGACGGCGGTGCGGTGAAGATTGGAGTGATTTTTTCGGGTGGAAACGTTGCGTTGGGAGGATGAACGCCTGACATACGGGTTGAAGTAGATGACTACTCTCAATGGGCGAGCGAAACTAATCGTGTTCCAGCGGGTTATACCTGCACGCTAAGCGGTAGTCCGTGCGGTGTGCAGTGGAGATGGAAACGGCGACAACAACCGACAATATAAGGGAAACCCGTTACCTGCTTCAGAGCATCTGTACTAGTGCCAGGACCGCGCCTACGACATGGGGGCCGGAGACCCGCGAATCCTGCCCGAAGAACGCTGAAAAATCTAGAAAGTGCGCGGAGACACAACCAAAATGAGAACTGGGATGAGACTCTGGTGGACGATTTTGTGCGCGGTGGCGTGCGCGTCTGCGGGGCAGACATCGTGGGCACAAAAGGCGCCTGTGGCGTCGCGCGTGGTGGAACAAATAGACGAGACACGGACAGTGCACATTCAAGGGAACGTGCATCCGCTGGCACGCGCGGAGTTTGACCGCGGGGCGGTGGCGGAATCGCAGCCGATGATGCGGATGTTGCTGCTGCTGCAGAGAAGCGCGGAGCAGGAGACAGCGCTGCGGCAATTGCTGGATGCGCAGCAAACCAAAAGCTCGGGCAGTTATCACGCGTGGCTGACGCCGGCGCAGTTTGGGCAACAGTTCGGGCCGTCGGATGCGGACTTGCAGACGGTGACAGACTGGCTGACGAAGCAGGGCTTTCAGGTAGCGAAAGTGTCGGCGGGACGAACAACCGTGGAGTTCAGCGGAACAGCGGCGCAGGTGCAGAACGCGTTTCAGACGCAGATTCACCGTTTCATAGTGAATGGCAAGGAACACATCGCCAATGTCAGCGACCCGGCGATCCCGGCAGCATTGGCGCCGGTGGTCGGAGGGGTCGTGGCGCTGAATAATTTTCCGAAGCATTCGATGCTGCATCGCGTGGGGAGTTTTCAGCGGGATCTGGCGACTGGACAAGTGAAGGCGCTGTTCACGTATTCAGATTCGAATGGCACGTTTTACGGCGTCGGTCCCGCGGACTTCGCGACGATTTACAACATTCCAGCGGGTGCGGATGGGAGCGGACAGAGCATTGCCGTCGTGGGGCAGTCGAATATCAATATTCAGGACGTGCGGGACTTCCGGTCGATGTTTGGATTGGCAGCGAATGACCCAAAAATCGTCGTGAACGGGCCGGATCCGGGAATTCTTTCGTCAACGGGAGACGAAGGGGAATCAGATCTGGACGTGGAATGGGCGGGAGCGGTGGCCCCGGCGGCGCAGATTGTGTTTGTGGTGTCGCAATCCACGATGTCGAATCCGGCGCAGGTTAGCCAGGGTGTGGACCTCTCGGCGCTCTATATCATCGATAACAACCTTGCGCCGGTGATGAGCAACAGCTATGGAAACTGCGAAGCCGCGCTGGGATCGACGGGAAACAGTTTCTATAACGTGTTGTGGCAGCAAGCAACGGCGGAAGGGATCACCGTGGTGGTGGCCGCAGGGGATAACGGATCCGCGGGATGCGATCCCAATACGACAGTGAATCCGAACGCGGCATCGCAAGGGCTTGCGGTGAATGGGTTCGCGTCGACGCCGTACGGCGTGGCAGTGGGTGGAACAGATTTCAATCAGTCAGGCAACGAGACGAATTATTGGAACTCGACGAATGCGGCGACGACACAGCTTTCGGCCAAGGGGTACATTTCCGAAGTGCCTTGGAATGATTCAACGTGCGCAGCGAATTTTCCGACTGCTTGCACGTCGGTGGATTCGTCGGGGGGAGATATCAGCGCGGGCAGCGGCGGTGCGAGCAATTGCGCCACGTTCACGAGCGGCGGTAACTGCTCGGCCGGATATGCCAAGCCTGCGTATCAAACCGGCGTGACTCCGGCGGACAGCGTGCGCGACATTCCAGACATCTCGTTGTTCGCGAGCAACGGTTTCAACAACAGCTTTTACATTGTGTGCCAATCAGATGCGAATCCGAATACTGCTGCTTGTGACTTATCGACGAGCGCCACTTCCGGGACGCACAATTTCCAGGGAGTTGGAGGGACATCGGGCGGTACGCCGTCATTCGCGGCGATTATTGCGCTGGTGAATCAGAAGACAGGGCAACGGCAGGGAAACGCGAACTACATCCTGTACGCGCTGGGCAAAAATGAAGACTATACAAAGTGCAATTCCAGCAGTTTCACAAACCCAGGGACTCCTGCGCCCGCGACCTGCGTGTTCTATGACATCACCACCGGGAATAACTCGGTGGCGTGCGTGGCGGGAAGTCCGAACTGCAGCAACACTGGTAGTTCCGGATTTGGAGTGATGCTTTCTGGTGTAAGTGCGGATCATGGCAATCCGGCGTTCCAGGCGGTGCAAGGCTATGACCTGGCAACGGGGCTGGGGTCGATCAACGTGGCGAACCTGCTGAATTTGTGGGGATCGATCTCACGCACGGTAACGACGACTACGTTGTCGAACCCGAACGGTGGTACGCCTTCTGGGACGACGTTCACGGCGAAGGTGACGGTTACGCCGGCACCGCTAGGCACAGAGGCCGTTGCGTTAAACGCACTCGATGGCAACGGTGCGATCCTCGCGTCAATCGGTGCTTCGCCAAACAACACCCCGTTTACTCTCTCTGGCGGCACGGCGAACATCAGCACGAATCTGCTGCCGCCGAATACGGCGTCAGTGGTCGCGACGTACGGAGGCGACGCCTTGCTGGCGGCGAGCATATCGGCGCCCGTAGCCGTTGCGGTGGCCGGAGCGAACGAAACCAGCAAGACCACGATGAGCTTCGTTACGTTTGATGCCAACAACAATCCGGTACTGAGCACGGCGGCGCAGAACATAACCTACGGCTCACCGTATATTCTGCAAGTAGCCGTCGCGCCATCGAGCGGCGCAAATAGCGGAAAGCAATGCTGGTCAACTAGCCCGGTAACGGCGTTTCCCTGCCCAACCGGTACCGTCACGGTCACGGATAACGGAAGCGCGCTGAACGACTGGCCAAACGCGGGGACGCCGAACGCAACGAATACGCCCAAGCTGAACAACCAGGGAATTGCGGAAGATCAGCCGGTGCAATTGCCGGTGGGAAGTCACAGCATCGTGGCCACGTACGCGGGTGATCCAAACTATCAGACGAGCACCAGCAACACGCTGGCGGTGACAGTGGCGAAAGCATCGACGACGACCACTGTGGCGAGCAGCGTGGGAACGGTCACCTCGGGTGCGACAGTGACGCTCACGGCACTGATCACTACTCCGAGCAATGGGGCGGGGCCGACGGGTAACGTGACCTTCAGTAACGGCACAGCGAGCCTGGGAACTGGCGCGTGCACGGCCACAAACGGAACGAACAACCCCAACGGAACGAATGGCACGACGGCGGGCACGGCATTTTGTACGGCCACGCTGCAGGCGGCGATTTCGGCGTTGAATCCCGTGCCGCAGAGCCGTCCGCGGCCGCCTGTGGCGCCGATTGTGTTGCTGGCCATGAGCATCGTGGCGTATCTGGCGTTGCTGCGACGGATGCCTCGCGGCAGGAAGCGCGCATATGCCTATGGGGGCTTGGTGGTCGTGGCCCTGATCGCCGTGGCGATCGCGGGCTGCGGCGGAGGGGGAGGAGGAGGAGGCGGCGGAGGCGGCAAGACCATAACCATCAACGCGAGTTATCCGGGAGACGCAAACTACAACCCGTCCACGGGATCGACGAACATCGTGGTGCAGTAAGAAGGCGAACAATTCACGCAGTGGAGCAAAGGGCGCTTCAAGAAATTGAAGCGCCCTTTTTGTTTGTAGAGAGGTGGCGCTCCGTTTTTTGGGCCGAAGCAGCTGAGCGTTTTGCTCTCGCACAGTGCCTGGAGATCCCTCGCGGCGTAAACGACGCACCGCTCAGAATGACATTGCTTCTATTAATCGCCGAGGGATTGGCATAGAACTTATATTACTCTAGTTGGATGGACAAGAACAAAACGGGATGTTAGGCTCGCGGGTAAGTTGCATCGGGGTTACGGGTCGGAATCAAATATCGCTCCTCAGGACACGGCATGGGCCAACCATTTGGTTTTGCGTGCAAGTTTGTCCGTTTGTGTGTTGCTCTTTTCCTAATTGGCGGTTCGGCGGCAAGCGGACAGGTGCGCCCGAGAGTGGTGCAAGCGGTCAGGAACGACCAGCGAATCACGCTGAAGGGCAACGTGCATCCGTTGGCCCGCGCGGAGTTTGACCTCGGTGCGGTGGTTGAATCACAGCCCATAACGCGAATGTTGCTGCTGCTGAAGCGCGGCGACGAACAGGAAGCCGCGCTGCGGCAATATCTGGATTCGCAGCAAGATAAAAGCTCGCCGAATTATCACGCGTGGCTGACACCAGAGGAATTTGGCGCGAACTACGGTCCGGCCGATGCCGATGTGCAAGCGGTGACGGACTGGTTGACCAACCAGGGATTGACGGTAGAAAAGGTATACAGCAGCAAGACGGTGATCGAATTTTCGGGCACGGCGGGAGCAGTGCAGAGCGCATTTGGCACGGCGGTCCGTAACTTCGAAATTGGCGGAAAAACCTATCAGGCGAACGCAAGCGATCCGCAGATTCCGGCAGCGTTGGCGCCGGTGATTGCGGGCATTGTGTCGCTGAACAATTTTCCGCGGCAGTCGCAGGTGCGCATCGTAGGGCAGGCGCGAAAAGTCGCTGGTAAACCGGGGCTGGAGCCTCTGCTGACATTTCCCTTCCCTGGAGGTAACGGGAGTTTTTACGGGATGGGGCCAGGAGACTTTGCGACCATCTACAACACCGCGCCGCTTTTGAGTGGAAACCCGAAGATCGATGGGACTGGGCAGACGATCGCGATTGTGGGCGAGACGAACATTAATGTGAAGGACGTGCAAGATTTCCGGACAATGTTCGGATTGCCGGCGAACTTCGATGCCACGAATGTGATTTTGAATGGAGAAGATCCCGGGATTACGTCGCAAGAAGAAGAGGGTGAAGCGGACCTGGACGTGGAGTGGTCCGGAGCAGTAGCGCCCGGCGCGACAGTCAAATTCGTGGTATCGGCGTCTACACCGGCTTCGGCGGGGATAGATTTGTCGGCGCTGTACATCGTGGAACACAACCTGGCCGGTACGATGAGCGAAAGCTACGGGGGTTGTGAGTCCGGCTTGGGCAGCGCGGGCAGCGCTTTCTACAATTCCTTGTGGCAGCAGGCGGCGGCGCAGGGCATTACGGTGATGGTATCGTCGGGGGACAACGGATCTGCCGGCTGCGATGACTTTAATAGTGCGACTGCGGCGTCTCAAGGTCTCGCGGTGAATGGACTGGCGTCGACTCCCTACAATATTGCGGTGGGCGGAACCGACTTTGACCAGGTGAACAAGTGGAGCAGCTTCTGGGGCGCAACCAATAGCCCGACCGGAACGTCGGCGCTCAGTTACATACCGGAAATCCCGTGGAACCAGAGCTGCGCACAGATTGGGTTGAGCGGCTGCGGCGCGAATGCACCCGGCGGATCGCTGAACATAGTTGCGGGCAGCGGAGGGCCAAGCAGCACATACGGCAAGCCGGCATGGCAAATGGGCGTGACGGGGATGCCAAACGACAGTCACCGGGATTTGCCGGACGTGTCGCTATTCGCGAGCCCAGGATTTGACGGGACGGGCTACATCTATTGCCAAAGCGACCAGACGATAACCGGCGCGGCGATGTGCGATATCAGCAACGTCAACAATGGGGGCCTGGATTTTGGAATCGTGGGTGGAACGTCCGTGTCATCACCGGCGTTTGCAGGGATCATAGCGCTGGTGAATCAGTACGAGGCGAGCCAAGGACGGACGAATCGGCAAGGAAATGCCAACAACGTGCTGTATGCCTTGGCGAAGAAGGCGGGCGCCAGTTGCACTTCGAGTGTGGGCGAGGCCGCGACCTGCATTTTCAATGATGTGACGAAGGGCAACAGTGTGCTGCCGAACGGAGGAGTGGGCGTAGGGACGAACAGCGTGCCATGCCAGGGCGGAACGGCGAATTGCAGTTCGAATGTGGCATCGCAGACGGGCGTGCTGGTGAAACCTGGTAGCACCACGACGGAAGCGTGGACGGCGGGCGCTGGGTATGACATGGCGACGGGACTGGGGTCGGTGAACGCAAAGAATCTGGCGACACAGTGGGCAACGGTGAACCGGGTGGCGACGAGCACGACACTAGCGCTGTCTCCAGTCACGAACATCACGCACGGACTAAATGAAAAAGTTACGGTAAACATTAATGTGACGCCGACGAGCGCAACGGGAAGCGTGTCGCTGATCGCGAAGTTCACCGATGGGACGACGCAAGGGCTGGACCAATTCACGTTGGTCAGCGGAAAAGTGGTGAATGGAACGACCAGTAGTTTGCCGGGCGGTACGTACACGGTAACGGCACATTACGCGGGGGATGGCACGAACGCGCCGAGCGATTCGACGGCGGTAAATGTGACGGTGGCGCCGGAGAACAGCAAGACATTTATCGTGGTGCCGTCATTCGATGCGAGCGGCAACCTGCTGAACGGAAACGCGACGTCGGTGCCGTATGGGTCGAACTACATCATCCGAATGTACGTGACAGACAACAATGGCGTGCCTAACGCCACTGGACCTCCGAGTCCAACCTGCGCCACGGAAAACGCGTTGACCTGTCCAAGCGGTACGGTCACGTTAACCGACAGCGGGACGGTTGTGGGAACGGGAGGCGGCGGAGCAGGAATCTACAATCTGAATAGCCAAGGGTATACCAGGAACCTTTCGCCGAATTTGACCGGCGGCACGCACACGCTGCTAGCCAGCTACAGTGGGGACGGCAGCTATCAAGCAAGCAATTCCGGGCCACTGAGTTTCACGGTGACGCCCGCTGCGACGCAGATTCAACTGACGCCCGGCCTGCCCAGCATTGCTGTGGGACAGCCGATCAATTTCGTGGCAGTGGTGACAAGCCAAGTAGTAAGTGGCGTGACACCGGGTGGAACGGTGACGTTCTACGACGGAAACACACAACTCCCAGGAACGGTTACGATTTCAGCCGATGCAGGCGCTGCAATCTCCGCCTTCATCACTACGAGCTTCGCGACGACAGGCCTACAAACGATTACGGCAAAGTACAGCGGAGACAATAATTATGCAGCGGGCACTAGCAACGCGGTGACGGTCGCGTCGTTGATTCCGACCTCGATGACGCAGAGTGAGTCTGCAAAAAATATCAACTATGGACAGAGCATCACGGTGACGGCGACAGTGACCGGAAACAGCAAGACGCCGGTGATGACGGGGCAAATCACGTTTTATGACCCAAGCTTCTCGGTCGTTCAGAATGTTCAGACAACGACCGGAACGGATGCGAACGGGAACCAGACCATGACGGCAACGGAAACGACCACACCGCAGTCGTCGACGTCTATTTCCGCACAGTATTCTGGGGACGCAAATTATGCGGCCGCGACAACGTCAGGCGACTTCATTAACGTGAATATTCCCGATTTTAGTTTGTCGAATAACACGGCGATTACGATTACGGCGGGCCAAACGGCGACGGCAACTATGAATGTAACGCCGTTGTCGAATATACCGAGTCCCGTAACATTAAGCACAATCCAAATGCCGAGTGGCATGACTCTGACGATGAACCCGACCACGGTGAATTTGAACGGGTCAGCGGTACCGGTAGTGCTCACGTTAACTTCGACAGCCCCATCCGGAGGGCCGACGAGCGCTGCTGCAAAGGCCCAACTGAAAAAGTCAGGAGTTTTGCCAGTTTCTGCGGGAGGCTGGTGGTCGTTGAGCATGGCTAGCGCTATTGCGCTGCTGTATCTCGCGGGACTTCCTGGAAGACGGCGAAGGTATAAGGCGACATTTCTAATGGGAGTGCTGTGCCTAGTGAGTTTCGCCCTTGGATGCGGAGGTGGGGGAAACAGCGGGGGAGGTGGAGGAACGGGAGGTGGAGGAACGGGCGGAGGAGGTAGTACACTCGTGCCAACGACAACCACAGTGACTACCTCAAACGCGAAAGTTCCTGCGGTTGGAGGATCCTTTACCCTAACGGCGATGGTGACCTCGACGAATCCGATTACTGGAACTGTAATGTTTTCCGGACCGGGGATCGCATTCCCCTACCCACAGGGCGTCCCTGTAGTTAACGGAATCGCAAGCTATACCATACAGACTCCATACGCGGCGGCTCCATACTCGGTAGGAATCTACAATTTCACAGCCCAGTACAGCGGCGATGCAAATAATGGCCCGTCGATGTCTGCGACCGGCGTAATTGAGGCCTTCACGGGGACCACCACAGGAACAGTGATGGGCCAGACCAGTAATCTGACGCACCAGGCAACCATTACGATCACGCTGCAGTGAGTCTAAGATCCAACGTCTGATCCAAACTGGTGACCCTTCAGTGGGCAGCGCTGGGGGGAAAGAAGATATTCCAGAATTGGGGGGATGGGGCGGTGAACTCGATGGGGATGAGGGAGCCTTCGGCGTTGAGGACCGGCGGACGGACGACGTGAGCCTCAACCTTTTTCTGGGTCTTGGGATTTTCGATGGAAATTTTTGTGCCCGTGGGTAGACCTTCGGGAAGAATAATCATCGCGCCGTTAGCGCTGACCGTGTGCGTGAAGCCGTGCACCGGATTGGTTTTCCCCGGCAAGTGAACCAGCAACGGCATCCTGAGGAGCACGCGTTGCGCGCGACGGCGTTCCTCGGCCGTTTGCGGACGGGCCGTGTTGGCACCGCGTTTCACCTGGCCAACGGGCGGAGCGGCCGGCAGGCTGGGTTTTTGCGGAGGCGTCACAGTTCTAACCCCCAGAAGTCCATGTCGGGAGCGACGAGTTCCACGCCGTATTCCCAACCTTCCGGTTGCTTATTCCCTTTCCAGACGACCACGGCGGCGTTGCTGGATTGCATGGCGAGATTCGTGAGAGCCAGGCGATGTTCCAGTTCGAGCGTGTCGTTGAGCACAATCATGCAGCCATAGGGATTGACGGTGCGGGTAACTGTCTCAATCGAACGGCGTTGACCCGAAGCGGAATCCCATTCCAGGCGGACAGGAACGCGGGAATTCAAACGGCGTCCGCGACGCTTGTCGTTGTACTGGGCGCCTACACTCTTCAATTCGCGCAACTTAAGGGTCATCTTAGCCTCTTGAAGGTCATGCTAGAGTTAGAGCGGATTTGGGTCAATGGTACGTTTTCGCGCGGTAGGCTGAAAGAGTATCTGTCCGTTGGGACAGGCGGAAGGCAGCGTTGAAGAATCTGATCGTAAACGCAGACGATTTGGGATGGACCGAGGGGGTCAATCGGGGAATCGTGGAGGCGCACCGGAAAGGCCTGGTGACGAGCACTTCCCTGCTGGCCAACGGGCGGGCATTCGCGGCGGCACTGGGGATCAGCCGTGGCAATCCTGCGCTGGGGATTGGGGTGCACCTGAACCTGAGCGATGGACCGCCAAGCGCTCCGGCAAATGAGGTGAAGGGTCTGTTGGGTAAATCGGGCGAGCTCGAGGATGCGGCCGACAGTTTGCTGATGAAAATTGCGGGGCGCAGCCTGCGGGTGGAAGAGGTGGAACGCGAGTGGGACGCGCAAGTGCAGAAAGTGCGAGACGCGGGGATCCAGCCGAGTCACCTGGATGGGCACAAGCACGTACACATGTTGCCGGGATTGTTTGAGGTTGCGCTACGTGTGGCGAAGAAGCACAAGATCCGGGCGATCCGCGTGGCGAACGAGGAGTCGACGCTACGGGCGGCGCTGGCGAGCGGAGCAGGCCAGCAAAAGGGCACCGTGCTAAAGCAAGGAGTACAAGCGCGGGGATTGAAGCTGCTGGCGCGCGACGCGCGGAAAATGGCGGAGCGCGCGGGAATCTCCACCACCGACTATTTTTGCGGCATCGCGCAAACCGGCGTACTGACGCGCGACGGGCTGCAAAAGTTGCTGGAGATTTTGCCGGAAGGCACGACGGAGTTGATGTGCCATCCGGGATACGCGGACGAGGAACTGAGCAAAACCAGGACGAGGCTGCAGGAATCGCGGGAGGCGGAGCTGCGAATCCTGACGGATGAGGGCATCAGAAAAGTTGTCGCCACGCGGGGTATTCGCCTGATAAGCTATAAACTTGCAGCGGGAGAAGGCTAACAGGGTCGCCTGCCCCGCAGCGTTTTTGCGTCAGGGTAATTGCTGGATCGCGATAGTCTGGGGAGCCCACAAAGAATTTGCTGAGAGGTTAGTAGAGCTGCATGCGAAGTGACACGCCCATCCGTTATTCCATCGTCGTCCCGTTCTACAACGAACAGGAAAATATCCCACAGCTGTACATGAAAGTTACAGAAGTGATGGACTCCATCGGCGAGCCGTATGAGATGGTGTTCGTCGACGACGGCAGCAAAGACAATTCCTACAAGGTGCTTTCGGAAATTTACGAGCACGACCGACGCGTGAATGTGGTGAGGCTGCGGCGGAACTTTGGGCAGACGGCGGCGCTGAAAGCCGGTTTCGATTTTGCGCGCGGGGAGATCGTGATCTCCATGGACGGGGATTTGCAGCACGACCCAGAGGAAATTCCGCGCTTCCTGGAAAAACTTGAAGAAGGCTACGATCTGGTGAGCGGCTGGAGATCGCAGCGGAAAGATAATTGGCTGATGCGGCGGCTGCCGAGCCAGGTAGCGAACTGGATGATGGCCAAACTTTCCGGGATTGAGCTGCACGATTTTGGAACTACCTTCAAGGCCTACCGGCGAGAGATTCTGGCGGAAATTCAATTGTATGGTGAACTGCACCGGTTTATACCGGCGCTAGCCAGCTCGACCGGAGCACGGATTGCGGAAGTACCGATCTCAAATCCGGGGCGCAAGAGCGGCAAATCCAATTACGGAATTGGTCGAACGATTCGCGTGTTTTTTGATTTGATGATGGTGAAGTTCCTGCTGGATTATTCCACGCGACCGTTGCAGTTCTTCGGGCTGCTGGGATTGGCGGGAACCGGGTCTGGCGTGCTGATCGGGAGCATCCTGGTAGCGGAGAAACTGGTCTATCACAACGACATTATTGCGGAGCACGGGCCGCTGCTGTTGCTGGCGACCGTTTTGTTCTTGAGCGGAATCCAGCTGATCTCCATGGGATTGCTGGGAGAAATCACTTCCCGGACTTACTATGAATCGCAGAACAAAGCCATCTACGCGCTGCGCGAAGTGAAGAGCCACCGGAAAGAGTTGGGCGATTCCGCGGAGCCGGCGCGGCCAAGCGGAAGTTCGGAACGATAAACTCGATTGGTTAGTTCGAATCTACCCCCGCAACCAAAGCTTTTTGTCTTTCAGTCACTTCCGTAAACCCCTGCAAGCATCGGAATTGAATGCCGCGGTGGAGATGCGAGAGAGCTGCGTCAAGAAGTTCTCCCCGCGATCTCAAGCCGACTTTCCGGCACTAATCCGGCCGAGCACGCATCAGTAGCTGAAGAAGTGGAGGATCTTGGCTGGGCCAGGAGTCCGTGTCCGTGGTAAAACTTCATACTTCAGCGATCCGATTGACGTTGGTGCTAAACTCTCAAGACTATGCCGCAATTCGTGATTGAGCGTGACATGCCCGGCGCCGGAGCGCTGTCTGAGGAACAGATCCGGGAAGTCTCGCTGCGTTCCTTGCAGACGCTACAGGAGATGGGTCCGCAGATTCAATGGCTCCATAGTTACGTCACTGAGGACAAGCTCTACTGTGTTTACCTCGCACCAGACGAGGACAACATTCGGGAGCATGCCCGTAGGACAGGCATTCCAGTTAACCGCGTTACCGCCGTGCGTCGTCTAATTGACCCTGCTACGCTGAAGTAGCCGAACTAGGCTCCTCAAGAGAAAATTGAACCGCTTTTTCCAGGCTCATTGCAAAGCCTTCTGCCCAGGTGCTTTTTCCCTGCGGATCACTGAGCGCTTCCCATGCAGGTAATAAAGTCTGGTCAAGCTTTAGCTGTTCTGTAGGAGGCAGGGGGGCGCTGATGAGTTGGCGTAAATGCATAGCGGCGGCGGCCAATTTCAGCGCGCGCGCGGCCTGTCCTTGAGCTAGTGCTAGACAAGCAATCCCTTCCAATGCCCTGGCCGTTCCACGCCGGTGCCCCAACTGAGCGAAGATCTCCAATGCTTCACGGTATGCCGCCCGTGCAGCCGGATGATCTCCTCGTTCACAGTCGATGCTGCCCAAATCGGAGAGAGACCGCGCGGAGCCCCACTGGTCCCCTGCTTCTCGAAAAGCGAAAAGCGCACGCTCATACAATTCGCGGGCAGCAATCGTGTCACCTTGCGCGCGCGCTATGTCTCCCTGTTGATTGATGGACCAGGCGGCGCCGTTGCGATCCCCAAGTTCAACAAAGATGTCCGTGGCCTCGCGGAGCGCCCATTGAGCGCGTGGATAGTCGCCGCGAACTTTGACTACATTCGAAAGGTTGTGAAGGCAACGCGCAATTGCCAGCCGGTCTGATAGTAAACGCCAGCAAGCAAGGCTGCGTTCAAAATAGGTCTGCGCTGCGGAGTAGTCGCCACGATCCCGGGCCGATACCGCAAGAGCGTTCAAAGACGCAGCGATGCCGGATTGGTCGGCCAATTCTTCATACAGAGACAGACTCTGTTTCAGAAAACGCTCGGCCGCAGGATAGTCTCCCTGAGCGCTCACCAAAGCTCCGAGAAAATGTAACACTCTGGCCCGTTCTCTTGGGCGCTCGGTACCGGCCAATCGCAGAACAGTCTCCAGCCGGGCACGTCCCTCCGTCAGGTGTTCCCGCATATCCCAGAATCGAAACAGAGCCACGCACAAACGCAAACCCCAGTCCAGATCCTGGCTCTCAAACAGCCAGTCGAGAGCGAACCTGAAGTTATCAACTTCTAGGTCGCAACTCACCAGCCAGGCCACCCGATCTGCCGGGCTCAGTTCTGGATTTCCTTCCTCCGCCAGAACGAGACAGTAGGCAGCCTGAGCCCGTCGAGTGGCGGATTGTTCATCGCTAGCAACAAGGCATTCGGACGCATATTCACGAATTGTTTCTAACATCGTGAAACGCGCTTCGGCTTGGGCTCGATCCATGCGCTGAACCAAATTCTTATCCACCAGGGATGTTAACCCTTCAAAGAGATCGATACCGAGGTCCCGCCGCGTATTGCAGACGGCTTCCGCCGCCTCCAGCGTGCATCCACCTACGAAGACGGAAAGCCGACGGAACAATTTCTGCTCTTCCTCATTCAAAAGACCATGACTCCAATCAATTGCTTTGCGGAGAGTCTGTTGCCTCTCGGGCAGGTCAACGGCACCTCCAGTGAGCAATTGCAGGCGACCATGCAGCCGATCCAGGATGGCAACAGGAGACAGTATCTTGGTTCGGGCAGCAGCCAGTTCAATCGCCAATGGCAGCCCATCCAGCCGCGTACAAATTTCCTGAACCGCACCTTCGTTCTCCGCTGTGATGGCAAAATCGGGCCACACTGCTGCCGCGCGTTGCGCAAACAGCTCGATGGCGGAATTCTGCGCAAGCGGAGTCACAGGGAATTCCTGTTCGCCGTATATATGCAGAAAGGATCGGCTGGTGACCAGGATCTTGAGGGACGGGCACGCTTCCAATGTTTCAGCAACTACCGTCGCCGCCGGCAGGACCTGTTCGAAGTTGTCCAGCAGGAGCAAGAACGGTCCCGAGTTCTGCAGCCGATCGCCAATAAGCTGCGAGATCGTACGATTCGCAACTTTCTGGATTCCGAGTGCATCGGCCAGCGCGGTCGCCACCAAGTCGGGATGCCTGATCGACGCCAGGCTGACAAATTGAACCCCGGCGGTGAACTGATCCGCAATCGCGGCGGCTACGGCAAGAGCCAGGCGCGTTTTCCCAGCACCGCCGGGGCCCGTGAAGGTCAAAAGCCGAACGGCCGGTCGGAGCAGCAACGCCATTGCTTCTGCCATCTGTTGCTCTCGTCCAATAAGCGAAGTACGCGGAATTGGCAGATCGTGGCGCTTCCCGGAGATCTTTGCCGAAGGCAATTCACGAGCATCGGCCAAATCATCGAGCTCGGTGGTAGCGAAATGATCTGTCGTGTTGGAGAGTTGCGTCACTTTGGCAGCAAACAGGTACCCGCGCCGAGGCACAGTCTTGAGCAATTGCTGCTCGCGATCATCCAATGCGCGACGAAGCTCGAGGGCGCACTGCACCAGCGAATCATCGGTGACAAAGGAGTCGGGCCACACGGCCTGCATCAATTCCTGCTTGCCGACTAACCGTCCAGGGTGTTCCACGAGGTATTTAAGAGCTTCATATACCTTGGGGCGAAGCTTTACCTCCTGTATTCCCTTGAAAACACACCCCTTTGCGAGGTCCAGCGTGAACCCGCCAAACTGATAACTTAAGCCAGACGTTTCCAAAAGTGCTCCAATTTTCGAAAACCAAAAGCGCGGGTGACCTGACTATTTTGGATTTTCTTTGGCGTTGTTTCGTTACTTCCGATCCTGATGCTTGTTACTTTGCCCATGCTAGGAAATACCCAGCTATCTGCTGCCCGCGTTTCTCGAGATCAAACCGGGATGAGACGCCCAGCAGGGCGAATTCTAGCAAATGTTGCCGTCGAAGCCGTCAGCAATAGCAGGAGTGAAAAATGAGCACCGATCCACAAAAGGAGATAAGCCGAATGAGCATCACGCAAGGTCCCATTAAAGTCAGAAAATTCGCAATGCAATTCCGGCATTCCGTGATTAGCGCACTCGCTCTCATGAGCGTTTGGTCGCCGTGTGCATTGGCGCAGGATGGCCACTCACACACGATGCCGGCACAACCGGAATTGACGGCGGAGCAGAAGAGCCAGCAAACTGCTCTCGTCAAGATTGTCCGGGAATCGACCGAGCGCTTTAAGGATGTGGCTGAGGCCGAGAGGGAGGGGTACGCACTTCAATTCGGTTGCGTGAGCGGACCCGATCAGGGGGCCATGGGGCTCCACTTTATTAACATGGAGCTGGTAGGCAAGGGCGTCATTGACCCTACCAAGCCCCAAATCATTCTCTACGAACCAACAGCGGACGGACGCCTCAAATTGACTGGCGCGGACTTCCTGGTTGATGCGCAGCAGTGGGATAACGATAAGACACATAAGCCAGGGCCGCCCGAGTTGATGGGACAGCTTTTTCACTATTTCGAGAGCCCCAATCGCTTCGGGTTGAAGGCGTTCTACACACTGCACGTATGGGCGTGGAAGGAAAACCCTAACGGAGCATTCGTAAACTGGCACCCCGCGGTTTCGTGCAAGTTGTTCGACGGCCAGACCCCCTAATCGGGGCAAGACCTCCGCCAGGCAAGTCAGCCCCTACGATCCGCTTGTCGGACCGAAGGGGCTGGTCAGCACGGATCAAAAGAATCGCGTCGAGAACGTAAATTAATAAAAGGAGAACTCTCAATGAGCACTGCACAGGTTCCCGCTATCGATATGAACAAACTCAATTCTTTCATCGGCCAATTCGTGACGGATCTTGGCGCCGCGGTACACACCGGTATGGTCGTTATTGGCGAGAAGTTAGGGCTCTACAAAGCCCTCGCCAGGGGCGCGATGACTTCAGCTCAACTTGCCGCGAAGACGGAGACGGACGAGCGTTATTTGCGCGAGTGGCTGGCTTCGCAAGCTGCAGGCGGTTATGTAACGTACGATGAACAGACCAGCCAGTTTAGCCTGAGCGCGGAGCAAGCCTTCGCACTGGCATCCGAAGACAGTCCCGCATATCTCCCTGGGGCATTTGAGTTGGCTTTGGGCTCGCTTGCGGCAGTTCCACGAATTGCTGAATCCTTCCGCACTGGTGCCGGCATGGGTTGGCACGAACATGCTGACGGTGTCTTTCATGGCTGTGAAAAGTTCTTTCGTCCGGGTTATGCCGCTAATCTCGTAAGCACCTGGATTCCCTCTTTGCAGGATACAAAAGCAAAGCTGGAGGCGGGAGCGCGAGTGGCCGACGTCGGCTGCGGTAAAGGAGCTTCCACATTGTTGATGGCAAAAGCATTCCCGAACTCTCAATTCTTCGGATTCGACTATCACGACAAGTCGATTGAAGCGGCCCAGGAATTTGCCAGGCGCGACGGAGTCGCCGACCGCGTTCGCTTCGAAATTGCCAAGGCGAAAGAATTCCCAGGCGGAAATTACGATCTGGTTGCAGTCTTTGATTGTTTGCATGATATGGGTGACCCGATCGGGGCGGCTGCGCACGTCCGGCAGTCACTCGCCAAGGACGGAACGTGGATGATCGTTGAACCGTTTGCAAATGACCAATTGAAGGACAATCTGAATCCTGTGGGACGGGTGTACTACTCTTTTTCGACGCTGCTGTGCACGCCTTGCTCGCGGTCGCAGGAAGTCGGCCTGTGCCTAGGCGCCCAAGCCGGGGAAAAGCGCATCCGGGATGTCGTCGCCAAGGCCGGTTTCAATCGCTTCCGCCGTGCTACGGAAACACCTTTCAACATTGTTTACGAAGCTCGCCCATGATTTAGTCGGCCACGGTGGCGCGCGCTCCGACTACACGGCACTGTCGCGCAGTCTTGCTGGACCTTTTCCAGCGGCTTGAGATACCTTCGCTACTACGATTCGGTCTTGAACGGATCCCTGATCGTACTAGCGGACTCAGCCCTGGCGGGGCTTCCAGCATCCCAATTACCTGGGAAATAAAATTCGAGCAGGGAGAAAAACCAATGAATTCCACTTCTAAAGCAGTTATTTCCAAAGTGAGCTCAACCGGCGATGACCATGTTGTTACGAAGAGAGATACGGGTGCGAACTTGCCGCGGTCGACTGAACCTGTACTTGCGGAAGACATGCTCGCTCGTTTTGCTGAGCGAGCCGCCAGCTACGACCGGGAAAACCGATTCTTTGAAGAAGATTTCGAGGACCTGCGGGCAGCAAAGTATCTTCTGTTGCCCGTGCCGTCGGAATTCGGCGGCGCAGGCATGACGCTTGCTGAAGTCTGCCGGCAGCAACGGCGGTTGGCTTATTACGCGCCCGCTACAGCGCTTGCCGTGAACATGCACTTATATTGGCTGGGCGTCGCAGCCGATCTTTGGCGCCGCGGGGACGCTTCACTGGAATGGATTCTGCGTGAGGCAGCTGCTGGCGAGATCTTCGCCGCGGGTCACGCGGAAAGTGGCAATGACGTGCCGGTTCTGCTCTCGACTTCGAAAGCAGAACGCGTCGAAGGCGGTTACAAGTTCACGGGCCGCAAGCACTTTGGCAGCCTCACGCCAGTCTGGACCCGCTTTGGCTTACATGGGATGGACACTAGCGACCCCAGCCAACCCAAAATCGTTCACGCATTCATGCCTCGCAATACCGTGGGTTACGCAATCAAGGAAACCTGGGATGTGCTGGGCATGCGCGCGACCCGCAGCGATGACACCGTGCTGGAGAATACATTCGTCCCAGACCACTATATTGCCCGGATCGTGCCTGCTGGCGGAGCGGGAGTCGACTCGTTCGTGCTCGCGGTCTTTGCCTGGGCGCTACTGGGCTTTGGAAATATTTATTACGGACTGGCCAAACGTGCGCTGGACCAGAGCGTTATCGCTGCGAAGAGTAAAGGCTCGCTGGCGCTTTCCCGTTCGATGGCGTATCACCCGGAGGTCCAGCACGCCATCGCCGAAATGGTTATCGAACTTGAATCCATCGGACCTCATCTGGAGTCGGTCGCCGAGGACTGGTCCAATGGCGTCGATCACGGCGCACAGTGGCCCTCGAAAATCTTCGCGGCAAAATACCGCGCGGTGGAAGGTTCCTGGCGCGTGGTGGATCTGGGTCTGGACGTGACGGGCGGCAACGGAATTTTTCGCGCAGCGGGCTACGAACGATTGGTGCGCGATGCGCGGTTGGGCCGCATTCATCCCGCGAATTCCTTTCTCACCCACGAAGTTGTAGCGAAGACCGCACTGGGTATCAGCCTGGATGAACAGCCCCGCTGGGGCTAGCACCCGGTCTGCGAGATCGTTTCTCAGATACTCGATGCAGACCGCCGAATAGGTGCTGATAGATTTTTACCCTCGACTGCCATGAACCGGCTAGCGGCGGCGAAAGGGCTAGAAGTCCGCTTCAAGGCTGCACAGCGGGAAGCGAGTATTCCCCGGTTCAAAAGAAGACCGGGGGTTTCGTTTTTCTGCGGTCGGGCTCGCCGTTGTCAAATCCTGCGATTCCTTTATCCCATCGTACTTCGGAGTTTCACCGTCCTAATCACGGCCGTAGAAATAACGCGGCTGAGACAAATGCGTGACAAATGGCTGCCCAGCAACCGATAGGATGATTGCAATCCGTCGCCTGCGCGCAATGATACGGAGTTCCGGCGTCCAGGAGAACTCCTTCCGATCCGCTCAAAAGACCGAGTAAGACGACACCCAAGTAAGTGTCAACGCCTCGCGCCTGGCGGCCTTTGCCATTGTGCCGCCCCGTGCGCCTTTCGAATGGCTCGAGGAATTTCGTGGATCGGAGGTGTGTGTGGTGGTGGGTAGGCAGCGCGCTTGCCCTGGAGCTTCAGCGCATGACGGAAGCTCCAGTAAGTTTCGGGCCAATGCGGGTAAATGAGCAGAACATTCACAGGCGCCTCCTATCGCTTGCGGTCATAGTCTCGATCAGAACTCTTCGAGGGGAACAACGGGAGTGTCCAGCGAGGTGCTCTGGAACCAAGAACGCCCCGAATGCGCTAACGATGATGCGCTCCTCACCTAGGGAATCGGAAATTGAGGGCAAAGACGACAGGTAATTGTGGACAGCAGCCAGATCCCTGCAAATTGACCTTACTTAGCGTTACTCAGAGGCATCTTTGAGAGTTGCCGGGTGCCCGACCCCTTTTCGCGCGTTTGGCAAAAGGGGAGGGCACTCGGCAATCTGTGGCCCCGCGCTACCACCGAATCGAAGGAGGACGGCTCGTCCGGCAATCTATTAGCCATTCTTCCGCGATCCGTCGCTAGCCCAACGAGCGCTTCGCGTTCTATTTCTCTGGCGTGCCATGCTCGTGGTCATGGTCGTGGTCTTTCACCTCAACTTTCACGCGCATCCACGGGTGGATGCAGCATTGAAAGAGATGTTCGCCTTTTGACAGACCGGTGATCTCGGTTTGGCTGCCTTGAAGGATTCGAGTCTTGGCTACCGCGACGTTCGAAAAGCCGCCAGAACATTCGGGAACGGTCTCCTCTCCCGGGCCATTGAGCGGAGGTAGAAACCCGCCACCGAAATGCGCCACCTCGGTGAAGGTGTGAGGCTCGCCGCCCTGATCAACGACTCGAACGGTGGTTCCTTCCGTGATTTTCAGTGTGTCAGGCTCGAAGTCCCAGTTCGGATCCGGCGTTCCTGCTTGAGCCTCACCAAACAACTTGAGCAGCGCCGTGGTGGCTCCGAGCGCCACGTTCTTGCAGAAGCCGGGCCCTGGTGCCGGGGGTTTATCGTCATTAAAGGTTTTTGGATCACATTCGTCCAAAGCCACAATCTGTGCGACCGGCGGCGAAGACCCCTTGTGAGAATTTTCTTGTGCGAGGGCATGCGTCGTGCCTGCTAACATGGAGACTGCCAACAACCACTTCGTGTACTTCATCATTGCGGTATGTCCTTTCCTTTTTTTGTTTTGAGAGTTGCGGGATTCAAAGTTAAGGCTGGGAAATGTCGTCCTGGATCACAATGCATTTTGCTGGATTCGTTCAGCAGAGACGGAGATTGGAACGCCCTTCAGAAGCGAATCGTAGACAGGTGAGAATGTCGGCCCTAGAGTACTCAGTTCCCGGAACTGTTCGTCGGTTCCCTGCGCTTTGATTCGCAGCTTCAGCCGGATCTGCTGGTAGCCATTTCGAACTGTGGGATCAAGCCCGAGAAAGCCTCGTAGGTCCAGATCACCGTCAAGCGTCGATTCCACCTGTTCGATGGCGATGCCTCGCGCCGCAGCGTGATACACCATCGACGTAGTCACACAGGACACTAGGGCGTGCAGGAGATGCTCGACGGGATTCGCCCCCTTGTCGCGACCCAAAAGGATGTCCGGTTCGTCCGCGGCGAGATGAAAGACCGTTTTGTGCGAGTTGTCCTGCCCGCAGCCATAGAATGACTTCACTTCGGAGCGCGTCTCGCCGGCGCCGATCCAACGATTAGCGATCTGGAATTTGAAACGACCGAGTTCAGGAGACGCTTTGACGTTGCTTACGGTTTCCTGCAATCGGGTCATGTCTACACCGTTTATTTTTTGAATTGTCTCGAGTTTCATGTGTTTGCGTTTCCTTTACAGAACAATTTGTGCGGCCTTGGTCACCGCGTTTTAATTCCCGACCTTTATTTATAGGCAAACGTAGTGCCACAGCGACTGGTAGCAATGGTGAGTGCCATCAACGACTTCGCCAGTTCCTCCAGGGAAACTGCTTACGATTTCCCGTGACTCGCGATTTCTCGCGAGAGAAACCTGCGAGTCGGGGACGCAACGATGGCGAAACGCATACAAAAAGCGGCATCAGCGGTTAATCAAGCGCGAAATTCAATTCGAACAGTTGAGAATTGGGGGAACACTGCGATAGGCAGGACTCCAGGACGTCGATGCAAAGTAACCTGGTTAACCGGAAGCGACCCGAGGCCGACGTGCTGGCTCGACTTGGCAGCTTGCTTTTTCATGAAATCAATCTCAATTGTTGATGTGCAAGTGTTTCCGTGCAGTCCGATCAATAACTATCTTCGTCTTGCACGTTCGCGGGCGAAACATCCGACTCTCCTTTTGTGCATCTTCGGGTTTAGCAAAGGCAAAGGAGACGCCAGTGTCGTACTTACCCTAAATGTGCAGCCGTCAACAATTTCCTTTGCTGTCCACATCAGCGATAGCTAACGAATTCTCGTTGCTTTCTATTTCTCGTGTGATAATTCGCGGACTGAGCGTGGCGGAAGCTTTATCTTTCGGACGCTCGATTTGCAGCGCTTTCATGCGAGACGCGAATGTTGAGGCCGGGACCCCTAAAGCCCGCGCGGCTCCTTGCTCTCCCGCCACTTTCCATCCGGCTCGTTCGAGCGCTTGGACGAGTGTTTCGCGTTCCATTTCACGCAGCTCTCGCTTGGTCCGCAGCTTGCTCCTACCATCGCTTCTGCTCGCACGAATCGACTGCAGGGTATCCAGGGGCAGAATGTTGCGAAGAGAAAGCTCCCGGTCTCGTGCGATGATCACGGCGCGTTCGATCACGTTCTCCAACTCGCGCACGTTTCCGGGCCAGTGGTAGGAGCGTAAGCGTCTCAAGCAATCCGCTGTCAGCTCAAGCCGCCGTTTACCGATCCGCGCGCAGTATCGGTCAATAAAAAGATGGGCCAGCAATTCAACGTCGGTGCTACGGTCACGAAGCGGTGGCACCGCGATTGGGAACACATTCAGCCGGTAGAAAAGATCTTCACGAAAACGCCCAGCCGCCACTTCGGCTGATAAATCGCGATTGGTTGCGGCGATCACACGTACATCCACTTTACGCGTCTGAGAGCTGCCGACGGGTTCGTACTCGCGTTCTTGCAGAACGCGCAGGAGCTTCGGTTGCAATTCGAGAGGGAGCTCTCCTACTTCATCGAGGAAGATGATTCCCCCTTGTGCCAGCTCGAACCTACCCGCTCGGCGACTGGCGGCGCCGGTAAACGCGCCCTTCTCATGCCCAAAGAACTCGCTCTCGCACAGCGACGCGGGTATTGCCGCGCAATTGACGCGAATGAATGGTTTCGAGGCCCGCTGACTGCCTTTGTGGATCGCGCGGGCAACAAGTTCCTTCCCCGTGCCTGTTTCACCGGTTATTAATACCGTGGCGGGCGTGGCTGCAACCTGACGGACGGCGGATACAACTTCGCGGATGGCAGGGCTTTCGCCGATGATCTCGCCGAACGGCTGATATTCCTCAATCTCGCTCTGTAAATACGCGGTTTCCTCTTCTAGTTTGCGCAGGCGGTTCTCTGCAACCAGTTGCTCTTGCACATTCCGCAGAATGACGCTATAGCGGGGGTCACCCTCGAACTCGAAGCGAGAGACACTTCCTTCAGCAGGAAAGCTCGATCCATCCGACCGAACTGCATTTAACCCACCAGGAACCCACGCAGAATCTTGCACCGAGGTATTCAATTGCTGGGCAAGGTTGGACAGCTTCTGGGTGCTCTGCGGAGTGAGAAGCGTTGTCAGACTGAGATTCACCAGCGCCTCGCTTGGAATGGCAAAGAGCGTTGCCGCCGAGGCATTGGCTCTCAGAATCCGAAATCGGTGATCCAGTTCGAAGATGGCGTCCATTGCGCTCTCGAACAGCCGGGAGAATCGTTGCTCGCTGTCGCGAACGGCGGACTCCGCCTGTATGCGGTTAAGCTCGGCAGCCGCTCGCGCCGCGAAAATCCGAAATACTGACTCAACGTCGGCTATGAGGTGAAGAGGCTTGGTGTCTAGCGCAGAGAGATGCCCGAGAACTGTGCCATCCGCCCTGAGCAACGGGACACCGGCATAACTCACGGCGCTCAACTTCACGAGGTCCGGGTCGTCGGGGAACAACTCGATGACGCGATCCGGATAGTGGATGAGGCACGACTTTTCGATGACCTGCTCGCAAGGTGTTCCCCGGACCGCGTATTCGTAATCTTCAACATAATGGTCACTCAGCCAGAATGCGATTGACTTTAGAACCTTTCGCTCGGGTATATACTCCGTCGCCCAGACTCCAGCGACATCCATCGCCATAGCGGCGGAACGCACCAGAGTGTGGAAGAACTCCTGACCCGTCTGGGAAGACGTACCTTCCACAAGGTGTTGGATGAGTGTTTCGCGGTTAGCCGATGCGGTCGATACACTCAGCGAAGAAGTCGAGGCGCGCAATTCCTGCACTATCATCGTATCGGGCCTTTCTGAGACGGAGGCGTGGTCATTGCAAAGCCAGTGGGGCGGAACAAAATGCGCGGACTTGAATCATACCTGAATACTCAGCGAGTCCGCGCTTGCCTTGGAGTCGTCCCGTATAGTCTTCGCCAAGCACGGCGCAATTGCCGCGTCGAACCAAAGCCCGCACGTTCGGCCACTTGCTCAACATCCAACCGTGTCTGGCTGATCAGTTCATGCGCCAGAGTAGCGCGAAGTCGGTTTCTGTAATCGGTAATGCTCATACCCGCGTATTCATGGAACAATCGGGAGAGATGGCGATTGCTGGCGCCGGCGACTCGCGCAAGCTCGCTTAAATTCCAGTCTTGTGCGGGATTGTGGCTAATGGCGTCCTGCACCCGGTGCACGGCCGGGTGAATGTGGTTACGGCCCGCTAACCAGGGCGATAACTGTGGATCAGCACCACTGCGCCGGAGATAAACGACGAGGTAGCGCGCGATGGCTGCGGCGCAAGATTCGTCTGTGAGTTGACCGACAATATGAAGCATCAGGTCGACGCCAGCCGTGATTCCAGCACTGGAGTAGCGCTCGCCATCTTGCACATACAGGCGATTTTCGAGAACCTTCGCTTTCGGCGCAATGGCCGCGAGCTTTTCGCAGCATAGGTAGTGCGTCGTGCAGTTATATCCATCCAAGAGTCCGGCCTCTCCGGCCATGAGCGCGCCCGAGCATATCGCTATGAGCTTATGGCCAGGCCGAACTACGGCTCCCAGCCATTCCACAATGGCAGACTCATGCCTTTTGTCTGTCTTTGACGTATCACGATGAGTTCGGTTGCTTGGCATCATTACTTCGTCCACGTCGCCGGCAACAACGATCATTGCCCCGTCAGGCAGTTTCGCTGGCAGCGGGTCGATTGAGGTCACCGGGACGCCGATCGACGTGAGTACCGAACGGGACGCCCCGATATAGCGCACGTCGAAGCGCACATTGTTTTGCTCTCGGTTAGCGCGACGCAGGACTTCGAGTGGCCCCGCGATGTCAAGCAGGGTAAGTCGCGGCGGAAGTACCACGTAGACTTGTATTCGTCTCATGTCTGGCCTCCTCGCTATTTGACCCAGATCGCCGGGAACGCGAGTATTCAGTCGACTAGTTCTGCCACGTTCCGAGCCAGGGCCTCTTCCACAGTCACGATCCGAGCGAAGCGATCATCCAAAACGAGTTCGGTCCGTGCTTTAATTTCTTCTGGGCTCCAATGTTTCCCACGGCGATCCGTCATCGGGAAAGTCAACGTGGCTTCGGTTACGTAGTTAACCTCGTAGCCCATGTCGGATGAATGGCGTGTCGTAGTCTCACAGCACTGCTCCGTACGAATCCCCGAAATGATCAGCCGGCGGATGCCGTGCTGCACCAACCAGACATCAAGCCCGCTGCCCACGAGCGCGCTGTGGCTGCGCTTGTAAAACACGACGCCAGGTATAATCGAGATACCGTCGATTGTCTTCACGTGGCCGGATGTGACCGAAAACGCCCCGCTCTCTTCGACATGAAAGATCTGCACGACTGGAATGTCGCGAGCCTTGGCACCATCGATGAGCGCCTGGAGCCGGAGCAGGAACAGTGGCACATCGTGATCGTTCCAATAGGGACGATGTCGAAAAGACTCCTGCGCATCAACGACCAGAAGTGCCGTTCTAACAGTGGACATTTAATGCCTTCGATTCTGCGGCTAGCATTTATGATACTCGCATATGTTTTACCGATTGAAAGACCGTAAACTGTCGAAAATGGGACAGAAAAGGCCATCCCGTTTTTGGGAGGGACGTATGGTCAGATGGAAAGTACATCGCTTATGGAGTGAAAGCGGAGGGCAAAGTCAGCATGGCGCGCAAACCGTCCGACGGGTCGAGCGCCGAAGAGACGTTGCTGACTTAGGGACCAGAGATTGCGCCGTCGCCGGTGATTGACTGGTCGCCGGACGGCCGGTATTTGTCCCACGCCGTTTCAATACCAATCAGGGGCGCAGGGAAAATTGGATTCTGCCTCCGTTTGGCGAGAGCAAACCGTTTCAGCGCGCTCCGGTGGGTGGCGGCAGTCAGTATGATGGGAACTTTTCGCCGGACGGCCACTGGTTAGCCTATTTTTCCGATGAGACTGGACAGGAGCCTACGTCGTTCCATTTCCGGGGCCGGGTGGAAAATACCAGATTCGCATGGTGGCGGGTGGATCGTTCGCGACCGGTTCGCGGGAGCTCCTGCCGCACGATCTTCGCTCCGTCCGTCCGAGCTTACCGAATTAAGAGCGACACTCGTCTTCGCATCCCGCATCTTTGCTTCGAACTGATTGCCAATCTTGATTCAATCTGCGGCGGTCATGGGCAGGGATTAACCGCGGCAACGCTCCAGTCTTAGGCCAGACCATTGACAAATAAGAAGTGACGAGAGAACGAGCCAACATCCGAATTGGCGACGATCCGGGAATTATCAGCTCGGTGGCGACGTTGTTAGCCAGGAAGCTGGTTGTCACTAAGAGCGCGATGAGGATTCTCCCGGGGAGCCAAAAATGGACTTGCAGACTACCCGGAAGGGCGTTACGGAGCGGGTTGAGACTTCGACTTGGCAGCGACTGGCCAACTGCAACTTTACGTAGAGAACACCAGGCGAACCTGTACTTCACTGTCCTTACGTTCACTCAACACTGGCCTTCGAGAACGAACAAATCAACCGGAACCATGTTTCCATGGAAGAAGCCGGGAATTGTGTGATTGCGGCGTGTCGAACGAGTGTCAGTTCCTGGCGGTACTCGGCAATTCATGCGTTATGAGCACGAGTACCTCATTAGGAGGATCCCGTCATGCGCAGATTGTTCTCGATGCGAGCGTTGTTTCTGGCACTGCTGGTTTTTCTGGTGCCTGCTGTTTCGCGAGCGCAGGTTTCCGTGGGAGTATCCGTGCGCGTGGGACCACCGGCTCTGCCGGTGTACGAGCAGCCGCCTTGTCCGGTGGAGGGCTACTTGTGGACGCCGGGGTATTGGGCGTACGGCCATAAGGGATATTACTGGGTGCCTGGAGTCTGGGTCGAACCGCCGCGGGCGGGAGTGCTGTGGACGCCGGGCTATTGGGGTTGGAATGAAGGCGCTTATGTGTTCCACGCCGGGTATTGGGGTCCGCATATCGGCTTCTATGGCGGCGTGAATTACGGATTCGGATACAACGGCGTCGGGTTCGTGGGTGGAGAATGGCACGGTGGACGCTTCGCGTACAACACCGCGGTAGTGAACGTCAACACCACTGTAATTCATAATACCTACATCAACAAAACTGTGATCGTAAACAACAGGACGGTAAACCGGACCAGCTTCAACGGAGGCCCAGGCGGAATCGCCGCGCGGCCGACGCGTGGAGAAATGTCAGCCAGCCACGAGTCGCGTATTCGACCGACGACAGTGCAGACTTCTCACGAGCATCTGGCGAGCACAAATCGTGGGAATTTCGCGTCCGAGAATCATGGTAAGCCGACGACGGCGGCAATGAGCCGGGTCAACACACGCGAAGGAAACCAACAAGCGCGCATCGCGAACGGGGTGAAGTCGGGGCAGTTGACTCCTCATGAGGCCAGGCACCTCGAAAACCGAGAAGCGAACATCAGCCACGAAGTGCACAATGATCGTGCAGCCAACGGGAGCAAGCTCACGCAGCAGGAGCGCGCGCAGGTCAATCAGCAGCAGAACAAAACGAGCAAACAGATTTACGACGACAAGCACAACAGCCGGACCGATCACGCGGTGCAGCAACACAACAGCACCGCGAAATCTGACCATGCCCAAGGTGAACATCCACATCACTAACCGGCGGAGCATGCCGAACAAGAAGCGGCTTTTCCTTGTAACCTAGTGGCGGGGTTTTTCCACCCCGCAGCGGGCCTCGAGCTCATCGATTCGGCTGGCTGTAAGTGGTCATTCAAGGCCCGGGCGAAGCCGAGGCGGCTGCAGCTGTGCCGGACGCGGTCCCGCCAGTTGAGCCGAGCACACTGGGGATCGGCAAGGCGGTCGAGCACCCCGTCGCGTCCCTGCTCCGAAAGAACGCGCATGCGTTCTGCTGAAGGATGTATTTGATTACTCGCTTGAGGAGATCGCGGAACTGGTTGATACCACTGTCGGAGGCGTCAAGGCAGCGCTCAACCGCGGCCGGACGAAATTGGCCGTCACCTGTTGCGTCGCAGTCAGCGTGAAGTGCCAGTCCAGAGTGGGTACGAACTATCCAGCTTTATGTTGGTCGATTTAATCGACACGACTGGGACGGAGTGCGCGAATTGATTAGCGCCGACGCCCGGCTGGGTGTTGCCGATAGGTTCGCCGGGAAGTTTGCGGACGCGCCTTATTTCTCCAATTACAACCGCTGGCCCTCGAAATTGGCCGCGGGTGAAGTGGACGGTGAACCGGTGGTGGTCACGCTTCGACGGGGTGCGGACACCTGGACGTCTTACTCAGTCATTCGCGTGAACGTGACCGGCCAGAAGATTGAACGAATAGCAGACTACATTCATTGCCCATGGTGATTCCGGCAGCCGCCCCTCTGTGTCGCTGGCCGGAACGGCCTAATTGCGACTCTAGTTGCGACGAAGCAGGTCTCAAAACCAAACGTCGCACTGATGGCGAGCCAAAAGGAAAGAATATCGAATGATCACTGATTGTGGATCGCGCCAGATCACCATTATCCTCATTGCAGGCGGGGCAGTAATGTGAAGTCAGCGGGCGAGTAGGAGCCGAGGTGAGGCTGTTCAAGATCCGGTAGTCTAACGCCGTGACTTCCGTGACCACCTCCCAAGGCTGCGCTTTCGGGTTGCACATGGAACATCCCCGCCGAAGGGTGCAACCGGGCCTTATTGCCCAAGAGCGTTCCGGGTGAGTTAAAGTGGTGACATCGTGATCATCAACCTGGCACGGCGTGCACATGACCACAACTGGGAATTGGACCCGATTACGCGGTCTCTGTTGGATACTGATTTTTACAAACTGCTGATGCTGCAGTTCATCTGGAAACAGTTCCCGAAGACACGCGCTTCTTTTTCGTTCATCAATCGTTCCGTTGACGTGCATCTCGCCGATTTGATCGATGCGGATGAGCTTCGGGAACAGTTGGAACAGACAAAGAAGTTGCGATTTCATAAGTCCGAACTGATCTGGCTTGCCGGCAATACGTTCTATGGACGTCGCGGTATCTTTGAACCTACTTTCCTGGAGTGGCTCGAACGCGACTTCCGGCTCTCAGATTATGAGTTGTCCGTTCAAGACGGACAGTTGGCCCTCTCGTTTCACGGCCTGTGGACAGACACGACGATGTGGGAGATTTATGCGCTTTCGGCCATCAGCGAACTGAAGACACGCGCCAGCCTGAAACGCCTCACCGAGCTCGAGCTCGATATTCTCTATGCCCGGGCCAAAACTAAACTCTGGGGAAAGATGGAGCGGTTACGCGGCATCCCAGGATTGAAAGTGAGCGACTTTGGAACGCGGCGACGGCACAGCTTCTTGTGGCAGGAGTACGTCGTAAAAGCTATGGATAACGTACTTGGCAGCAGCTTTACTGGAACCTCGAATACCTATCTCGCGTATCAACATGACTTGGAAGCGATCGGTACAAATGCGCATGAGTTGCCCATGGCCTTGGCAGCGATGTCCAAGGACGACGAAGAACTGAAAGTGGCGCAATACCGCTTGTTGGAACTCTGGCAGCAGACCTATCAGGGTGAGTTACTCATCCTGCTTCCAGACACCTTTGGCACGAGCCAGTTTCTCCGCAATGCTGCGGATTGGGTGGCGGACTGGACGGGGCAGCGTGCAGACAGCAAAGACCCTTTCCTGGCGGGCGACGAATACATTGCGTGGCTCGAACAGAGAAAGCGCGATCCGCGGCAAAAGCTATTTATTGCTTCCGATTCCCTCGATGTCGACACGATTTTGGGGTTGCATGCCCATTTTTCCGGGACGATTCGCAGCGGCGCTTCTCCTGCCGATTTTAGGGAAGCGAGCGACTTCCTGGATGCAGAAAAATGGATTCCCGAACAGCGCATCCGTTTCAGCGCGGGTTGGGGCACGTTGCTGACCAATGATTTTCGCAACTGCAATCCTCAGGGTGGTGGCGATTTCGATCCCATCAGTCTGGTGTGCAAGCTCAACGATGCCGATGGCAAACCTGCAGTGAAGCTTTCAGACAACTTTGAAAAAGCGCTGGGCCGCCGCGGTGAGATTCAGCGCTATCAGCGGGTGTTTGGTCTTGCCGGCGTTGCCCGTGCGCCGATTGTCACATAGCAACAAAGATGCTTCCGAAATAGGTTTTAAAGAGATGGTAATAGAAAGCACTCCACGGCGTCGTATTTCCTTTAAGCCGACAAGATCGGCATAGGGGCGGGTCACCCGCCGAAGAGAACGGCGCAGCGGGTCGCGGCGAATCGTCGAACACATTGGGCTACGGTTGCACGCGGCGATACTGGCCGCGGTGATAAAGCAGCGGCTCGCCGGGGCTGACGTCCATGCTTTCGACTTCGCCGATAAACAGGGTGTGATCGCCGGCAGGATATTCCGCGGCCACATTGCAGGCGAGATGAGCGAGGGCATCATGGATTAGTGGAATCCCGGAAGAGGTCCAAAGGAATTGAATGCCAAGGGATGTGGTAGCTTCGGGTTCCTGCAGAGGTTTCGCAAAGTGCTCGGAGACCGCTTGCTGGGAGTCTTTCAGGATGTTGACGCCGAAGCGGCCCTGTTCTTTCAGGAAGGATAGCAGGCGGGCATTATGATCGATGCAAACGAGGATGAGGAGTGGGTCGAGGGAAACAGAAGCAAACGAATTCGCGGTCATACCATGGACATGGCCGGGCTCGCGTTCAACCGTGATGACGGTGATGCCGGTGGCAAAGTTGCCGACGACGCGCCGAAAATCGGCGGATGTGAGCGCAGTGGTAGACATAGGCTGAATTCTTTGAAGATAACACAAGGGCGGCAAAAAGCGGGAAGCCGGCCAGCGACGCCTGCCACGCGAAGATAGCGCACGCACGAGATAGTAAAAAAGAGAAGCGCTCCGGGATTCAGGAGCGCTTCGCAAGAGTTGAAGTGGAAGATTTCGTCCTCAGCGATGAGGCTTGTCTTCCGTTTTAGGCGGCTTGGACTGTGTCTGTGGTTGCGGCTGCTTTGTAGCCTGAGTGTGCTCAACCTGCTGCTTTTGCTGCAGCTGTTGTTGTTGCTGGTTGTGCTTCTGCTCCATTTGCTGAAGCTGTTGCTGCTGCTTTTGTTGGAGTTGCTGCTCCCTCGCTTCATTTGCCTTCTGCTGTTCGATCTGTTGCTGAATCTTTTGCTGTTGGCTGAATTGTTTCTGCTCGAGTTTCTGGCGTTCCTGATCCTGCTTCTGTTGCAGCTGCTGATTTTGGACTTCGTGCTTCTGCTCAAGCTGGGGATTTACGGTTGGTGAAGCAGCGGTGACGCTTCGTGCAGTCGGCGGACGGTCCTGATTGACCCGCGAATTAGCCGGGGTATTGGACGGAGTGTTGGCGGGCCTACTATTGGGATTGCCTTGTTGCACTGTTCCAGGCTGATTGCTGGGATTCGCCTGTTGCGTGTTTGCGGGCATGTTGGCCGGCCGGTTGTTGTTGGGGTTCACTTGCTGCACGTTCCCTGGCTGAGCGGCGTGAACGTTTTGCTGTTGCTGTGTGTTGACAGCTGGCGGCCGATTGTTGTTGTTCTGCATCTGAGCCGGGCGATTGGCATTATTGGGAACATTATTGTTGACGCGTGGGTTCGCAACGGCGGCTGCCGGGGCCATGCGAACGGGAGCGACGTTGTTGGTGTGCGCACGCTGCATTTCCAACTGGCGCGATTCCGCAATGGAAATGGGACGGCCCTGATTGGCCTGAATCGCTGCTTGACGTTGCGCGAACGGAAGCGGAGCCGGGGGAGGTGCGGTCTTAGCGACGACTTGGCGTGTCTGAAGCACCGCTGGCGGACGCACATTGCTGACTGCACCGCCGCCGAGGACCGCCTGTTTCGGAGGAGTGACAGCCGGCGCAGAAACAACCACCGGAGCGGAAGCGATCTGCCTGCGATCGACGGCCACCAAGTTGGAGTTCACGGGACGCGCTGAAGTAAATGTCTGGCCTGAAGTGGCGGTGACGGCGCCGGGAACGCTTTGGTTTACATAGCGAACGTTGGTGACATTGGTGTTGTTCACGGTGACATTTTTGTTGACGACGGTGGTGTTGTAGTAGTTGTTGATCACCGTCTGATTCACGGTGGTGTTGGAAATGTTCACATTATTCACGTAGGCCCGGCTGACGTGATAAGACGGCACGTAAACTTCGCGCGGACCCAGCGGGAACCAGCCGACGTTGACGCCAACTCCAACACCGCCGCCGACTGCGACTCCGACGCCAAAGTGCGGACCGCCTACCCAGGCGACGAGCGCAGGAGCGTACACGGGGCGCACATAAGCAACGGCTACGGCGCGCGGCGGGCACGGCACCCATCCCCAAGCACCGCGAACAAAGACCCAGCGGCCATAGTGAAAGGGAGCAAAGCCCCAAGGTTCATCATCCACCCAGGTCCATCCCCATGGAGAAATCCAAACCCAGTGGCCGAAGCGGTAAGGAGCCCAACCCACGACGGTGGTATGCGGGAACCAGACGGTGCCGTATTCCGGTTCGGGACGCCAGCCGCCGTAATCGTCGAGATCTTCATAGCCAATCACATCGTCGGAGACATAGCGACGAGCCGGGGCATGTTCGGCGCGAAGTTCGCGCTCGGTGCACCAGGTATCGAAATCATCCTCGTCGGGTAGCGGCTGGATGTCGGCAGAAAGCGACTCGGTACCGGTAAAATAGCCTTGTTCGCCCGGATGCACCGTATACGCAGAGCCACCGCCAGTAACTTCCCCTTGGCCCTCGCGAACGTTGATGACAGTGGTGTCGCCGGATTCGTTGACGTTGATGCGATAGCTACCGGCGCGCAGTACGGAAAAAGCAAGATTGGGAGTGTCGACCTCGATGGATTCGTCGTCACCGAGGCGGCGAACGCGCAGGTTCAAGGTACCTTCGGTGAGGCGTACCTGCATGATGTGGTCGTCGAGATTCAGGAAAGAAAAACCAGTTTCACCGGAAAGGTACAGAACGGCGGAGCCGGCCTGAAGTTCAGCGCGTGCATTTTTGTCGGTCCACAGCTTATCGCCGATGGTAAGAGGCCGATTGAGCACCGCAGAAACCCAATCATCGGTGCCCGATGGACTGAAGGAAACATCGCCTTTGGAGTAGCTGAGACGGGCAACGCGGCTGGGAGGATCGTCGTCGTCCGCCACAGCGCGATTGGGGGCTAGTAAAAGCGCGGCAAAAACAAGGGCTAGCGAAGGCAGCAGCCAGCGTTGTGCACGTGTACGCATAAGTTCTCTTCTCTCCTGGTGAGCAAGGCGTTCCCGATTGAAGTAAAAAGGATTCCCCGAGAACGACCCGATGGAGACAAGTCGCGTCGAGGAGCCGGGACTCTGACGCGGGATCTGGATGACTCCATCAGGAATGAAGTAAACCGTTCAACATCCCTGCTTCACTATATGTAACACGGGGGAGCGCTAAGAGTTGTCGGGGGAAAACCCGAGACACGAAAGAAGTACTGTGCAAAGGGGCAAGCAAAGGGCAAGAGAAAAACCCAGGCGGATTGGCAAGCGCCTGGGGACTCCAGGTCAGTACGTTTGCGGTTTAGCGATGCGGATGCCCGCCTCCGCCGCCTCCACCACCATGAGGGGCGCTCCCACCACCGCCGCCACGGGGAGCGCCACCGCTGCCCCCACCGCCACTATAGTGCGGAGCGCTGTAACCGCCACCACCGCCGCGCGGCGCACTAGGCGCGGAATAACTGCGCGGCGCACTGGGTGCCGAATAGCTGCGTGGTGCGCTCATGCGCGGGGAGGGAGGACTGTAGGAGCGAGGCGCAGAGTAGTTGCGATTGCCACCGTTGTTGGAGGGCGGCCTAGAGCTGCGGTTGCCATTGTATGAAGGCGGAGTAACGTTGCGATTGCCGTTATAAGAAGGCGGCGTGTATGCACGGTTGCCGTTGGAGCTGGCTGGCGGCCGGTTGACGGTGTTGTGCTGTTGCGGCATGCCCGGGTTTGCACCCGTGGCGCCGCCGCGTGCCCACGGCGGACGATTGGCATCACTTGTGTGCGTCGATTGCATAGTGTTCGACGGACGATTGTTGGCGCCAAAGCTCTGCGGTGCGCGGCCAGAATCTGTGGTGTTGCCCTGGGCGTTCCAGGTGCGAGGAGTAGTGCCCTGACGAGCGCCTTGTTGCGTCATCGCAGAAGGCGGTCGATTGGCGGAGAGTTGTCCCTGTCGGGTCGCGTTAGGCGTGGACGAACTATTGAAGCCCGCGCGGTTGGAGTTGACGCCCTGAGGCGTTCCAACCGTTCGCGCGGATCCCATCGCGGATGCGTTTGCAAAGTGCCCCTGCGTGAGTGCGCCGTTATTCATGGTGCGCGCTTGCAGATGGGACGCGCCAGCAGCGGGCGTTGTACGTGCTACCACGCTGCGATTCTGAATGTTGGCCGCGGGCGTCGCGACTCTGCCGTTGACATGCGACGCGCCGAGATAACTGGCGCGGTTGGGCGAAACGCCGGCGCCATTGGTGACCCGGGCATTGCGCAAGGAAGCTTCATTGACGGCCAAACGATTATTGTGAACGGACTGACCGTTGACGAAACCGTTGCGCGTGGTGGCGGTAACGGCGTGAACGTTGCGCGCATAGGCGTAGTTATTGAAATTGCGATTGTTGATGACGTTGACGTTGCGAATGTAAGTGTTTCGCACGTTGACGTTGTGCCAGTAACCCGGACCGCAGTGATACCACGGGTGAAACGGCTCACCCCAACCTAGCGGGAACCAGCCGATTCCTCCACCGAATCCAAATCCGAAACCGAAACCAAAGCCGCCCACGAACCCGACGAAAGCGGGAGCGTAGAATGGGCGCGCGTAGATCGGTCCAGGGCACCAGCCCCAATAGCTACCGAAATAATTCCAGCGGCCGTAGTGGTAAGGAGCAAATCCCCAAGGAGCGTAGTCGACCCAAGTCCAGCCCCAAGGTCCAACATAATTCCAGTAGCCATCACTGTAGGGGGACCAGCCAGGCGAGACATTATTGGGCACCCAGACGGAGCCGTAGGTGGGCTCCTCTTTCCAAGTGCCATAGTCATCGAGATCGCTGTAGCCGACGGTGTCGCGGTTTACATATTTGGCGGAAACAGAATCGTCTTCTTTAAGGTCGCGCTGCTGAGCCCACTGGTCGAGGGCATCAGGTGGTGGTGCCGCGCCGAGCTGAACTTGAACGCTGCTATCGGTGCCAGTGGCGTTGGCGGTTTGACCAGCATTTACGGGGTAGGTTTGCCCCGCGGCGGCAACTTCGCCCTGTCCGCGAATTACGGTGATGCTGGTGGAGTCGCCGTTTTCGCTGACATTGATGCGAAACGCGCCGGCTTCACGAACGGTGAACGCAACATTGGGCGTGTCAACTTCATAGACATCGCCCTGGCGCAGTTCGCGAACGCGGAAATTCAGCTGGCCTTCCGCCAAACGCATCTGCGTGATGTTTTCGTCCAGGTTCAGGAAGGAGAGCGCGGTCATGCCACCCAAGTGGATGTTGGCTGCGCCAGCCTGCAATTCCATACGGGAGTTTTGATCGGTCCAGATTTTGTCGCCAATGGTGACCGGACGATTCAGAGCGGCTGAGCCCCAGTCGCCGGTGCCACCGGGTTGCATGGAAACGGAGCCGTCCAGATAACTGATGCGCGCAACGCGCGAAGGAGGATTCTGCGAGTCGTCTTGCGCCATAGGTGCGGAAGCGCCGGGAGGCGCAGAGATATCGTCCTGTGCTTGAAGCAGCGGAGACAAGAGAAACAAGAATCCGGCGAAACAGAGAAACGAGGCAAGAATGCGTTTGCCGGTAAATGTGGACTTCATAACGGTTTCCCCTGGAGGAGCCCAAGGTTTCGATTTTGGGTTCCAGAAACCTGTCTACCATTATGGACCTTCCAGGTCTCCACGGGGTAGAACCCCGGCGGGGGGAAAAAGTTGCTTTGGGAGAGGGTAGGATCCGGCCGGAGAGTCAGTACCAGTACTAAAGGTAACTTGTCCGCAATCTGTACCTTAGAACAGGCACGGTCGTAAAGATCTTTCCGTAGACTAACGACTTGTAGAGTGACTGTTGCATCTGGGAGAATACATGCACATGAAAAGCATACTTTTGGGGCTCGCCGTCCTTGCAGCCGCAAGCACGGTGAATGCACAGACGCAAACCTGGCGACAGGTGGGACCTTCGGGTGGCACTGTTATTTCTCTCTCTGCCGACCCTAATAACATCAGCAAGCTATATCTGGGAACGGCGGATGGCCACGTGTTTACCTCCAGCGATGAGGGCGACCACTGGCAACTGCTGAGCCGCATCGGGACGGGACAGGATGACGTGATCACACACATCATCGTGGATCCGCGCGATGGCAAGAGGCTGTACGCGAGCACATGGGCACTGTATTCGGGCGGCGGCGGAGTATATCGCAGCGACGACGGCGGACGTTCGTGGAACATCATCGGGCTGGCGCACGAAACCGTGCGCGCACTGGCGCAATCGCCGACGGATCCGAAGCTGCTTCTGGCAGGCGCGTTGTCGGGCGTGTATCGCTCGACCGATGAAGGCGCGAGCTGGCAGAAAATCACTCCGGATAATCACTCGGACCTGACAAGGTTCGACTCCGTGGCATTCGACCCCAAAGACAACAATACGATTTATGCCGGAACGTACCACCTGCCGTGGAAGACGACGAATGGCGGGAAAGATTGGTTTCCGGTGGTGAAGGGCATGATCGATGACTCCGATGTGATGAGCATCATCGTTGATCCCGCGAACTCGGACAACGTGCATGCCACCGCGTGCTCTGGTATCTACCACAGCACGAATGGCGGCACCCAATGGGTGAAGTATCAGGGCATTCCGAGCGTGTTCCGCCGGACGCAACTGATCCGCATGGATCCCACGAACGCCAACATCCTGTATGCCGGAACCACCAGCGGCTTGTGGAAGACGGTAAACGAGAAAGACTTCAAGCGCGTAACTCCGGGCGACTGGATTATCAATGCGCTGATCATCGACCCGAAGAATACACAAAAGCTGATTATCGGAACGGAACGCCAGGGCGTGCAAGTGAGCACCGACGGCGGTGCGACCTTCATCTCGGCCAACACGGGCTTCCAGCACCAGCACATCACGGACGTCGCGATTGACCGCGAACATCCGGATCGCGCGCTGGTGGTGCTGACATTCGACAACGACGCATTCATGGCCACCAAGGACGGCGGAAATTCCTGGACCACGTTGGGCCCTGGACTAAAGCGCACAGAAGTGCGTCACGTGTATGCCTCGCCGAGCGGCTGGCTGGCAACACTGACCAACGGCGGCTGGTCGAAGTACGACGAGACGACGAAGAAGTGGACACGCGCAGGGTTGTATGTTGCGGATCCGGTCTCGGCGCCCGCAGCGCAGCCCGCGAGCGCCAAAGGCAAGAAGGGCGCGGCGGCAAAGGCCCCCGCAAAGCCCGTGGTGAAGAAAGCGACGCCGCTACTTTCCGCTTACCTTGTGAACGACATGGCATTCGGCAACGACGCGTGGTATGCAGCGACTGCAGGCGGCGTGCTGATTTCGACGGACAAAGGCGCGACGTGGAAGTCGGCGAGCAAGGATCCGCTGTCACGCAAGCCGGCACAGTCGGTGGAACTCTCCGGTGATGGCAATCAGGTTTGGTCGATAGCCGAGCGCAACCTGCTGTATTCCACAGACAAGGGTCAAACGTGGGATGCCAAGGAACTGTCGTTCGCAGCGGCTGGCAACCTGAAGCTGCACCGCGTGGATGACACTTCCCTATTCATCACGACGAATATGGGATTGTACGGCTCTCGCGACGCGGGACGCACGTGGAACCGCGCTGATGTTCGCGAGCTGTCGTTCCAGTCGGTGGCGGGCACAAACAATGCGTTGGTGGTTTCGCTCCAGAAGCAGGGACTCCTGGCGTCATTCGACAACGGGAAATCCTGGCAACGCATGGACGATCCGCTGTCGCAAGGCTACTTCCCGGTGATTCGCACACGGCGCGATGGTTCGCTGGTGGCGGTATCCGCGACGGAAGGTATGCTGAGCCTGGACCCGAACGCAAAGTCGGCCAGTGGTTCGAATGGCTCATCGATGCGTTAGAACAGAATCAAATTCCCTTCTGTGAATGGTGGGCGTCCCGAGGTACTCGGGGCGCCCTTTTTTATTGGGAGTTATTGCGCGGAATGATCGCTGCCGATCTGGTAGCCGACACCACGGATGGTGCGGATGAGTGGGCGATCCGCGCCGGTGTCGATCTTGCGGCGCAGGTAGTTGATATAGACGTCGACAACATTGGTGATGGATTCCGAGTGCATGCGCCAGACCTGTTCAATGATCGCGGAGCGCGTGACGGGGCGCCCGGGATGGCGCAACAGAAACTCCAGCAGGGCGTATTCCTTAGGGCTGAGGTCGATGATGCGTCCGCCACGGCTGACTCGATGAGAAACGCGATCGATCTCCAGGTCCTCAAAAACAAAGACATCGCGCACGGGGCGAGTGCGGCGGCGCAACACCGCATGGACTCTGGCGATCAGTTCAGAGACGGAGAAGGGCTTGAGAATGATGTCATCCGCCCCCGCATTCAGGCCCGCGACGCGCTCCTCAACAGTAGCGGGAGCGGAAAGAAGAATGAGAGGGACGTCGCGCCAGCGCTGCTGAAGAGTGGCGACAAATTCCAAACCGGAAACCCCAGGGAGGCTCAAATCAAAGAGAATCAAATCGAACAAGGAATCTTCCGGAAGATGAGCGAAAGCGTTTCCTGAAGAAATCAATTGCACCACAAAGTGATCTTGCTGGAGGACGTTCTGGAGAAACTGTGCCAGAGACGCATCAGCCTCTGCTACAAGTAGGCGCATAGTCGCTCAGTTAACATATTTCTTTATCGGAAGGGGATACAAGAAGTGTGTCGAAGAGAGGCAGTTGTGTCAAGGAAACCCGTCACAGGTCGAAGTTAAGCGATTCAGGGTCGGACGGTTGCTCGGGCGCAGAAGCCGGTTTTGGCGCAGAAACTAAGGAGAAGAGGTGGCTTGGGGTAAACATAACGGTGGTGGTATCAGTAACAACCATGTATAGACGATAATCGTGTCCAATTGAGAGACACGATCACGTTGACGAATTCCGAGCTTATGGAACTGACGCGGCGAGCCAATAGCCGTACGAATCGGGCGGAAGATGCCCGACGGGCGCGGCTTATCTTGCTTCTGGCCGAAGGCCATACCTGGGATGAAGTGTCCGAACGCATCGACTGCAGCCGCGGTTTTGTGGCCAGCTGGAGCAGACGATTTACCGAGCAGCGCATCGCCGGACGCTACAGCCGGCATTTGGGGCAAGTCGCCACGGTGCTGACCCCGGAACTGGAAGCACGGATTCTGGAGGCGACCCGGCGCGCGCCGGTGGGTCGAGAAACCCACTGAAGCACGCGCAATACTTTCGTCACGGCACCTTGTCGCTGTACGCCCCGCCTTCAACACCAAGACTGGTGAGGTGCTCGGCAAAACGGCTGCGCGGCATACCTCGGCCGGATTCGTTGCCTTCTTCACCGACATTGTGATCGATCAGCCCCGCGGCAAAGAGATCCATGTGATTGCCGACAACCTCTCAGCTCACAAGAGCAGGGCGGTCACGGACTTCCTGGCGGTGTATCGCAAAGTTCACTTGCACTTCACTCCGACCTACTCTTCGTGGCTGAAGCGAGATGGCCATGGGCGGCGGGCAGACCGCGACTACCAAGGCGCGATAAGCGCGTTCACTCGCTTTTCGTTGGCGAATTGCAGGGAGCCCTGGACTACGTGCGCGGAGACCTGGCCGCGCCTAACCTGAGTGACTTTTATACGGTTGCGCGTGCTAATCACACAAACCAGCATGATAGGTTGGCGCGAAAAACTTCAAGACCTGATCGGGATGTTCACACGTATCCGTGCCGCATGGGCGAAAGCGGAGCGGACCATCGGCGCGACCGAACCGACGAGCGGCTGCGCATCTCCAGCGAGGCGTATTCCGGCTTTTCGCAAAATGCACCGGCCGCTGACAATTCAAGCGATTCCCACAGTGGCAGATGGAGCGCATGATATGGCAGAGCTTCTGAAAAATGCCCAAGGTACCCTGCGCGGCGAACGTGATTTCACTCCCGAGGACATTGGGCAACTACGCGAAACCATGGATGCCATGGCGCCGATCGTGGCCCAATCTTTCTAGCTGCGACGCCGTCAGCCGGAACTTGGCGCACCTCTCGACCTCTTCAAATCACACTTGAATGAATTGCAGGCCACGCTGGAACAGAGCCGCGCGACCCTGCTTGCAGCAGGCAAGCCTACGGGCTAGCCAATCACAACTCCACGCCGTTGCGCAGTGGGCCGCCACCTGCCCCGAAACACGCTAGACCAAGGCTCGTCACCAGCACTTAAACGTTTTGCTCGCGAAAGGCCGCAACTATCCCCTAGCGAGATTCTTCACTTGCTTGGCAAGTTTTTCTGTCTGCTCGGCGTTCTTTACGAAAGATACCGACAACACGGTATTGGGATCCGACGACTGATATTCCTTCAGCAGCTCGGAAACAAGGCGATAGAGTTGGTCCAGGTCAGTTCTCAAGAGTTCCTTGTCCTTCGCCGACAATACGCGGGGACTGGCATGCCTGGGTTGGCCGGAGAGCGCGCCTGGGTCGCCAGTCGGAGGAGTCGGGCGAGGCGGCGGATATTGCGCTTCCGCGCCCGCAAGGAAGCTGGCTGATGATATAAGGCCCGTGACGCCGACCAACCCCACGAGAAGTTCACGACGGGATTCCAGCATGACGTGCCTCCGATTCACAGGTGGCCACGACCTTACCATGCAGATTCCATTTCAAATATGACAGCTTTCCGCTCCGCGCTTCTCCAGATACCGCTGATGATACTCTTCCGCCCGCCAGAACGTTTTTACCGGAGAAATCTCCGTGGCGATTGGATGGCGAAATTTTCCACTGGATTCCAGCGCCTGCTTTGATTTGCGGGCGATCTCTTCCTGATCTCGCGAATGGAAAAAGATAACGGTGCGGTATTGTTTCCCGAAGTCCGGCCCTTGGCGGTTCACCTGGGTTGGATCGTGGATCTTCCAGAACACATCGAGTAGTTGGGAATAGCTGAGCTTCTGCGGATCGAACGTAACTTGCACAACCTCAGCGTGGCCAGTCTCATCGGTGCACACGTCTTTGTAAGTGGGCTTCTCGAGATCGCCGCCCGAGTAACCGACAGCGGCATCGATTACGCCGGGGGTACGGCGGAAAGCGGCTTCTACGCCCCAAAAACAGCCAGCGCCGAATGTGGCAACTTCCGGCATGATGTCCCCCCTCGTGATGGAAATGCAGACGAATATACACCCGCTTAGATGCCGGAGGGGAATGGTTGGATTCGATTGCGGCTTATGAAGCTTTCTTGTGGACGGTTTTGTCCGCGGCGATATCTTTCAATTTGCCCTGCGCCGCCGCTTTATAGGGACTGTCCACGGAAGCGGCCTCGGTGAAGGCTCGCTTCGCCGCCGGCGTGTTCTTCAGGTTGGCATAAGCAAAACCCAGGCGGTATTGATTCCGGGCGTAGCTGGCGGCATTGGATTTGAGCAATGGCGTGGCCGCGGTCAGATTCTTAGCCGCTGCTGCATTGTCCTTCTTCTCCAGGTTGATCTGGCCGAGCGCGCTGAGAGCTAAGCCCTTCTGCAGGGTGATCTGTTTCTGCCAGTCTTCCTCCGTGATGCCCTCGGGCTTCTTGGCGGTTTCGCAAAGCCCGGCGGCCTTCTTGGCGTATGCCTCGGCCTTGTCGAGTTGCTCGTTTTTCTCGCTATAGTCATCGGCAAGAAGCAGCAGCATGCCAATGCTGTTGGGATTTTTGGCCAGCACGCTATCGGCGAGTTCCAGCATCTTTGGCCGGTTCTGGGCCTGCTGGTAGGAAAAAGCCGCCAGCGTCAGGGCTTGTTCGCCGCTGGGAGAGTCGGGATAGTCCTTCGCAAATCGCTGAAGATACTCGGCCTTCTTTGTGGGATCTTTCTGCTGATAAGCGGCACCCAGAAGAGACTGCTCAACATATTGCTGATTTTCCTTCAAAGCCTCGAGCTTTTGCGTGCGCTGCTGTTCCCAGGTATCGGCGGGCGTTCCGGCGGGAGGGGAGGCAGCTTTGTAGCGCTGCACAATGGCGTTGGCCTTCTGTCCATAAGAAAAGACGCGCTCGGCGTCGCCTTTTTCATTGGCGGCGCGCACCATGTTGATGGCATTGCTGTAATTGTCTGGGTCGATGGCGAACAGCTTGTCGCCATACACAAACGCTTTGTCGTACTGCTTGGCGTTGATGTAGTAAAGGACGAATTGCTCGTCGGCGACGATAGCAAAGTCGCCGTCGGGATGTCCCGTGGCAAATTGTTCGATCAACTCGAGCTTTTTATCGGGTTCTGTGGCGTTGTTGATCGCCGTGAGCGCGTGATCTTCTTCCGAGCCAGCCGGAATCATAACGTTCTTGCCAAGTTGTGCCTTGCAGGCGGGAGCGAGGAACGCCAGGAGGAGCAACAGGCCCGCAAATAGTCGGGAGCGGTACATACGTACCTCCTGTTTCAAATTGTCGGAGTGAGACTTTCTCTGTTGTCATCCTAATGCGCGGGAACGATTCGCGCAAACGATTTCGCAGATTTGGTGACGTCGTTTCGTGGCCGCCCACACGGCGTTCATAATTTGACGGCTGGTGAGGTTCCGCGAGAACATGAAGGTTTTGGAGTGGAGGGCTGGATGGATCTGGGGCTGGGTGGCCGCGTGGCCATCGTTGCAGCGGCCAGCAAAGGCTTGGGCCGTGCTGTGGCAGAAGAACTGGCGCGCGAAGGTGCGGCGGTGGCGATCTGCGCGCGGACGGCGGCGGATCTGAAGGCAGCGGCCGAGCGCATCCGCTCCGCTGGCGCCCGCGAAGTGTTCTGGCAAGCGGTCGACGTCGGAGACGCCTCAGCGGTAGCGGCCTTCGCGCAAGCCGTGGAGCAGCGCTTTGGCCACGTGGACATCTGCGTTACCAACACGGGCGGACCGCCGTCTAAATTATTTGAGGCCACCACGCATGCGGACTGGCGAACGTGGACCGACCAATTGCTGATGAGCACGGTCTATTTTGCCGAGCAGGTTTTGCCGCGCATGCAAAAACAGCGATGGGGGCGATTCATCACCATCACGTCGTACTCCGTAAAGCAGCCCGTGGAGGGGCTGTTGCTTTCCAATTCGTTGCGCGCGGCGGTAACCGGCATGGTGCGCACGCTGGCGAATGAATATGCTTGCCACGGGATCACTGTGAATAATGTTTGCCCTGGCTACACCCGTACGGACCGGCTGGATGATCTGGCAGGCATGATGGCCGCGCGGACCGGGTCCACCGTGGAACAAGTTTTTGAGGGATGGAAAAAATTGATTCCTGCAGGCAGGCTGGGCAAACCGGAAGAATTTGCGGCGGTGGTAGCGTTTCTGGCGTCGGAACGCGCAAGCTACGTGAATGGAGTCTCCCTGACGGTGGATGGCGGGACAACGCGAAGCCTTTTGTAGATCGGCGGAATCTCAGTTGAATCCATCCGCGTTTTCAGTGATGAAGGATCAAGTTGGCAGCGCGGATTTGCCAAACAGATTTGTGCAATGCGAGGAGAAAGAGAAGGATGAAAATGCGAATGTCAGATTGGCGTGGTTGGCGCGTAGTGCCGCGCGTGGTACTGGGCAGCTTGCTGATTTTGATCGGCGACGGAGCATTCCTCCGCGCGGATGAGCCCTTTGCCCGGAGCAAGGACTACGACCTGCAACACTCCAAGGTTGCGCTCAAATTCGATTTGCCGCAGCGAAAAGTGATCGGAGATGTTACGCACTCGATCGATCTCTATCGCGACGGCCTGGATAAGGTGTGGTTTGACTCCGTGGGATTGCAGATCCAGAGCGTGACGGTGAACAAAGCCGCGGCGAAGTTTGAGACTACCGAAGGCAAACTGTACGTCTCTCTGCCAAAAGTAGCGAAAGCTGGAGACAAATTCGACATCGAGATCAAGTATGAGGGAAAACCGCAAAAAGGCCTGTATTTCATCCTGCCCGACAAGGACTACCCGAATCGCCCGACCCAGGTGTGGACCCAAGGAGAATCGGAGGACACCCGCTACTACCTGCCGACTTACGACTATCCCAACGACCGCTTGACGACCGAAACGATTTTGACCGTTCCCGCAGAGTGGCTGACGATTTCGAATGGAAAACTGATCGGCGTAACGAATTCCGGCAACGGCATGAAGACCTGGACGTGGCGCGAATCCCAGCCGAGCTCAACGTACCTGTTTACGGTGGTGGCGGGCGAATTCACCGAAGTGAAGGATACCTGGCGGAAGATGCCGGTGACCTACTACGCTCCAAAGGATCGCGCGGACCGGCTGACGGTGAATTACAGCCGTACACCGGCAATGATTGAATTATTCAGCACAAAACTGGGCGTGGATTATCCGTGGGAGAAATATTCCCAGGCCATGGTGGACGATTTTGTGGCGGGGGGAATGGAAAACTCCAGCGCAACGACCAATACCGCGGAATCGCTGCGGAATCCGCTGCTGGTGGCGGAATACGATACCGGAGAAGACGGGCTGATCTCCCACGAATTGGGGCACCAGTGGTTTGGAGACCTGGTGACGACGAGAGACTGGGGCAACGTCTGGTTGAATGAAGGCTTTGCCACGTTCATGGAGTACCTGTGGACTGAGCACCACTTCGGAAAAGATGCCGCGGATTACGAGCGCTGGCAAAATGCGAAGTTTTGGAACGCGTCGCACAATCTGTATGAAAAACCTATTGTGCGGCACGACTTCGACGATTCCAGCGAATTTGATGGAAACGCCTACGATAAAGGGGCGTGGGTGCTGTACATGCTGCGGAATCAATTGGGGGAGCGGGCGTTTTTCGCAGCTTTGCAACACTATCTGGAAGTCAACCGCGGGAAGAACGTGATGACCTCGGACCTGGTGAGGTCGATCGACGAATCGACGCATACAAGCGTCGACCAATTTTTCGACCAGTGGGTTTATGGTGCCGGCGCGGCAAAATTCGAACTGAGCTACACCTACGATGGCGCCAAGAAGCAGGTGTTGCTGACGGCAAAACAAACGCAAAAGGTGGAAGGACACGTGGGATTGTTTCGCGTGCCTGTGGAAGTGGAAGTCACGAATGAGACCGGCCCGAAGCTTTTTCCGATCGTAGTTTCCAAGGAATCCGAGACGTTTACGTTTCCCTCACAATCGGCGCCAAAAATGGTGCTGTTCGACAAGGGCAACCAGATTCTGAAGTCGGTGGAATTCAAGAAGGACAAGAACGAGTGGTCGTACCAATTGAAGAATGCGAGCGAAGTGGCGGACCGCGCGGACGCGGCGGTAGCGCTGGGAAAGTTGAAGGCTGACGACGAGGTGGCAGCCGCGCTGGGTGATGCGTTACTCACAGACAAGTCTTCCGGCGTGCAACGAGTGGCGGCGGAAGCGCTGGGCACGCTGGGAGGGCCCGCGGCCGCGAAACAACTGCTGGAATCGTTGGGATCCATCAGGGCACCGTGGGTGAGAGCCGCCATCGTGCAAGCGCTTGGCAATTTCAAGGGTGACGCAACGGTCACCGCAAAACTGGAGGCGATTGCACGAGACGATAGCTCTTATCGCGCGCGGGCGGCGGCGCTGCAAGATTTGGGCAAAATGAAATCGCCCGGTGCGTATGAAACGTTGGCTGCGGCGGTAAAGAGCGATTCACCCGACGGAATTACGCGAAACGCGGCACTGCGCGGGCTGGGCTCGCTTGGCGATGATAAAGCGGTTTCCTTGCTGCGCGAATGGGCGATGCCGGGAAAGGACCTGAATTCGCGGCAGGCGGCCATCAGCGCGCTGGCGCACGTGGACAAGAACAACAAAGAAATCACCAACCAGATTGCGGGCTACCTTGCGGAGCAGCACTCGCAGATCCGCTACACGTCGGTGTTTGCGTTGGGCGCGCGCGGCGATGCTTCCGCCATTCCAGCCTTGGAAGCAATGTTGAAGCGCGACGATCTGAGCATTGAGCTTGCGCCCACGATCAAGGAACAAATTGCGCGGCTGAAGAATCCTTCCGCCAAGGCCAATCCGAGCATGTGGCGGGGAGACGATGACGAAGAGGCGCAAGCCGGAGAACACGCAGAAAAGCCGGGGCAGGACCAGCGGCTCACACAGATTGAGCAGCTGGTGAAGGAAATGAACGAACGGCTCAAAACGATTGAGAGCCGGTTGCCGCCGCCGGTATCCACGAAATAGAGAGCGGAGAGGTTCAGGCTAGCGGCTCGGCGAGAAAAATGCGCAGGTCGCGCAGATTGTTTCCTGTCGGGCCTGTGATGATGGCGTCGTCAAGCCGGTTGAAAAACGTATAGGCATCGCTCCGGCGGAAGAAATCCGTGGGATCCATTCCGGCGGCTCTGGCGCGAGCAAGGGTCTGGCCATCGGCGATGGCGCCCGCCGCGGGACTGTTTCCATCGATGCCGTCGGTTCCCACACTGAAGACGGTAATGTTTCCACCAGCGATTCTTTGCACGCAAGCAAGAACGAACGCGGAGTTACGCCCACCGATGCCATCTCCCGTGACGGGCGAACTGACCTCCCCGTCGGCGATGATTGCGACACGCTGGCCGCCATTTTCGCGCTGCCAATCGGCCAACTGCACCAGCAGAGAATCGACGGCCTTGTCCAGCGGCCAATCGTCGGTGGAATTATCACAACAGCTGAGGTAGCCGTGTGCTTCGACGGCATGGTGCGCGGCATGGAAAAGATCATCCATCCCTAACAACAATACGAAATGTGCGTTACGGAAGGCCGGGTGGCCAGCCTTGGGCGTTTCCGGCAAGTTCCCGGCATCGAGCCACCGGAGGAATGCTGGGGGAAAGCGTTTGCGCAGGCCGTATTGCTTTAGGTTCTGTGCGACATCGGCAATCGTTGTCGGGTCTGGCAACGTCGGACCAGAGGCCAGCGCAGACTCGCTTCCCACGGGTACATCGGTAACTGCGAGAGTGATTTTCTGCGCCGGGCCAGCCGCGACTGCGAGGCGCCCGCCCTTCACCGCAGAGAAATGCTTGCGAACCGTGTTCATCGCGTCGATCGGAGCTCCACAAGTTACGAGCGCACGATAAATCGCTTGCACATCTTCAAGGCTGAGAGTTGCGTCGAGAGGCAGCTCCAATAACGCGGAGCCGCCACCGGAAACGAGAAAGAGCGTGAGTGTTTCTGCCGTGCAAGGTTGCAGGAGCTCAAGAATGGCTTCGGCGGCGCGCCAACCTTCCGCGTTGGGAAGAGGATGCCCTCCCACAAAGTATTGCAAGCCGGGCCGGGCAACTTCCGGTTTGGTGGGTGCGGAGACGACTCCACACACAGGAAGTCCATCCGGAAGAATGCAGGGGAGGCCGGCAACCATCGAGTGCGCCGCTTTGCCGATGGCCACCACCCGAACTTCGGAGATTTCCGAGAGATCAACGGATGCAGCAGGAAGGATCAGGCGCTTCCCTTCTAGAAAGAGCTTGCGTTCCATCGTGCCCGGTATATCGATGGAGGCACCCGTTTGCCGGAAGATTTCGCGGGCAATGTTTTTCCTGTCCGGCATGATTCGACCACCAGAGCATTCAAGCGCGTTTCAGAATATCGGGATTGAGCATGTTCGTGGGTCGCTGCCCTTTGAATAGCGCGACGACATTGCTCGCGGCCATGACCGCCATCCTGGTGCGTGTTTCGATGGAAGCGGAAGCGAGGTGCGGCGCGAGCACCACATTGTTGCGCTTCAGGCCCGGATGGATGAACGGCTCGTTCTCATAGACGTCCAGCGCCGCTCCGGCAATCTTATTACCTTCCAGTGCGGCGACCAGCGCAGCTTCGTCTACCACCGGTCCGCGCGAGGTATTGATCAAATACGCGGTGGGCTTCATGCGAAAGAACTTGGGGCCGTCAAACAATCCGCGAGTTTCAGAAAGAAGCGGCACATGTATGCTGATGAAATCAGACTCAGCGAGCAGCGCATTCAAATCGCGATACTCCGCATGGGCGGCCTTCTCCACGTCCTCCGCCGCGCGAATGGCATCGGTGTAGATCACTTTCATCTGGAAACCTTGCGCGCGCCGAGCGACGGCGCGTCCGATGCGGCCAAAACCGACAATGCCGAGCGTCTTGCCCCAGACATCCGCTCCACACAATTGATCGAGGTTCCAACCCTTCCAGTTCCCTGAGCGGGCAAGTTGCTCGCCTTCGCCGAGGCGTCGCGCGACGGCCATCAGCAGGGTCCAGGCAAAGTCGGCGGTCGTTTCGTCCAGCACGCCGGGCGTGTTGGTGGCGACCACTCCCCGTTTGGTGCAGGCAGTTACGTCGATGTTGTCAAAGCCCACGGCAACATTTGCGGCGATGCGTAGTTTGAGTGCGTTGCGAAGAAGCTCCTCGTTGACTTTCTCCGTGAGCAGGCAGATGAGGCCTTCCTTGTCTTTTACACGGCGCAACACTTCCTCACGGGGAGGGCGCTCGGGCTGGCTCCAATATTCGACGTCGCATACGGCTTCCAGAATTTCCCGCGCATCTTCGAACAGCCCATGAGTCGCAAAGACCTTAGGTTTTGGCATCAGCCGCCCTCATTATTTTATGGACCTCTACACTAACATAGCTGAACCAAGCAGCGCAGACTGCCATTGCCGCATGCCGCAGGTCTCACTATAGTGAAAAGGTAAGGCCACAACAGAACCCTATGACCGCTTCCCTGCTCCGCGACTTGAACTCCCTCCTGGGACCCGGCAACGTCCTCCACCAGAAGGAAGATTTAGTGCTGTATGAATACGACGGCTCGGTAGAAAAAGGTCGTCCGGATGTGGTGGTGTTTCCACACACAACCGAAGAAGTTTCGCGCATCGTGAAACTCGCCGCCGAGCACCAGGTGCCCATCGTCGGTCGAGGCGCGGGAACGGGTCTGTCGGGAGGCGCACTGGCGCGAGGCGGCGGCGTAATGATCGTATTCGCGCGCATGAACCGCATTCTGGAAATCGATGTGGAGAATCAACGGGCCGTAGTGCAACCGGGCGTGGTGAATCTGGACATCACGCGAGCGGTGGAGAAGGCGGGGTTGTATTTTGCGCCGGACCCTTCCAGCCAAAAGTCCTGCACCATCGGGGGAAACGTGGCGGAAAACGCGGGCGGACCGCACACGCTGGCTTACGGGGTGACCGTCAACCACATTGCGGCGCTGCAATTAGTGCTGCCGGATGGCGAAATTGTACGCGTGGGCAGCAAGCATGGCGATGCATCCGGCTACGACCTTTGCGGATTGTTTGTAGGAAGCGAAGGCACACTTGCCCTGGTCACGGAGATAACCGTGAAACTGGCGCGCAAGCCGGAGGCGGTAAAAACGCTACTGGCGATTTTTGATGCCGTGGACGACGCTTCGCTGACCGTGGCGGATATTACGGCGCGAGGCATAACCCCGGCGGCGTGCGAGATGGTGGATGGCTGGACGCTGCGGGTGATCGAAGATTACGTGCACGCGGGTTTCCCACGAGATAGCGCGGCCGTGCTTCTTCTGGAAGTGGAAGGGCTTCGCGAAGCGACGGAAACGCAAGCGCACGCGATTGTTGAAGTCTGCCGGACGCATTATGCGCGGGAAGTGCGCGTGGCGAAAGATGACCGCGAACGCGAACTATTGTGGAAGGGGCGCAAAAATGCGTTCGGCGCGCTGGGCCGCGTGGCGCCGAGCAACTACGTGCTGGATGGCGTGATCCCGCGCTCGAAGCTACCGCAGGCGCTTCAGCACATTCAGGAGATCGGCAAGAAGTACGGCTTCGCAATCGGAAATATTTTTCATGCGGGCGATGGAAACCTGCACCCCATCGTTTTGTATGACCCGCGTAACGCAAAAGCCTTTGAAAATGCGATTGCCGCGTCGGAAGAAATCATCCGCTACTGCGTGGACTTGGGCGGCGCCCTGACCGGGGAACACGGCGTGGGAATGGAAAAGAACGAGTTGATGACGCTGATGTTCGCCGAAGCGGATTTCGACTTGATGAGGCGCGTGCACGATGCATTCAATCCGGATTCGTCCTTGAATCCGGGTAAGATTTTCCCGCTGAGCAAGGGCTGCGGCGAAATCCGCGTCAAAGCAAAAGACACGATGGGTAACAATCGATAATGCTGACGGCAAATCTCGCGGCGAAATTGCAAAGCCTGCTGGGCGCGACCCGCGTTGCTGCGGAGGAGGACGCTCTGCCTTCTTTTGCGGTAGACGGCATCTCACCTGCTGCAATCATACAGCCCGCGTCAGCCGAAGAAGTGGCGGAAGTCGTGCGCTTTGCCGCTAGCGAAAAGTTGACTATCGTAAGCTGCGGATCGCGCAGCAAGCTAGAGCTGGGCATGCCTCCGGCGCGTTACGACATCGCCCTGGACATGACTGGCTTGTGCCGCATCGCTCACTATGACCCGGGCGACCTGACGCTGAGTGTGGATGCCGGCATGCCACTTCGGCACCTGGAACAAGCGCTGGCGGAAAAGCAGCAATTTCTGCCGCTGGCGGTGCCGTGTTTTGAAACTTCCACCGTGGGCGGTGCAGTCGCTTCCGGGATTGATTCGGTGCTGCGCCAGCAGTATGGAAGCGCACGCGATTTCCTGATTGGTGCGGAGTTTGTGGATGGCACCGGAAGAATCTGCAAAAGCGGTGGGCGCGTGGTGAAGAATGTTACGGGATACGACCTGCACAAACTGTTGATCGGCTCGCTAGGAACGTTGTGCGCCATCACGCGACTGAACTTCCGCACGTTTCCGCTGGCGCATGCCAGCGCTGGTCAACTTGTGAGTTTTGCGAGCGTAGAGGGCGCGCTTGCGTTCCGGCGAGGACTGGAGGCGGCCGGCCTGCCACTCTCCAACCTCGAAGTGCTCAGCCCCGGGATCGCGGCAATTCTTGTAGCGATTCTGCGCAGTGCCAAAAGCGGCGTTCCGCAGGGGCTGGAGCAGGGCCGGTGGTGCGTCTATGCTTCCTATGAGGGCGATGCTGCGGTAGTGGAGCGGATTTCATGGGAACTGGAAAAGTTCGCGCACGATACAGATGCCACGAATTTCGAACCCCTGGACAAATCCACCGATGAAAGTCTCGGCGGTATGCTGCGCGAGGCCTTCGAATGGCTGCGCTTCGCATCTCCGGCGGTGTTGCTGTTGCGGATCGCGTTGCCGGAGTTCTCCGTCGAGATGAGCGCCAGGCTGTCGGGTATTCTGAAGGCGAATTCCCTGCGCGGCACCATGTTGTTGCGCGCTCGCGGGGTAATTTACTTTTTGGCGCAGGACGACACCGAAGAGGGCGCGGCGCTGGATCGTCTGGCGAAAACAGCAAGGGACGTCATACGCTTGGTCGCGGAAAAACAAGGACACACGACTCAGCTGCATGCGCCGTTAGCGTTGAAATCGCGAGCGAACATGGGGGCAGGAGTTGACGAAGACACCGGCCTGATGCGCTGCGTCAAGCAAGCTTTTGATCCCCAAGGTTTGTTCGCGCCGGGACGATTCTGGGGAGGTCTGTGAGCCTTGCCCATGAAGGATTCCATTCCCGGGGCGGTTCCCATCTACGAAGATTTTGCGCGGTGCATTCGTTGCGGATTGTGCCTGAACAATTGCCCAACTTATCGCCTGTGGCAACTGGAAGCGGATTCGCCGCGCGGGCGGATTCGCCAAATGATCCTGGTGAACGAGGGGGAGTTGCCGCTGTCCGCGAGATTCGTTGAGCACATTGATAAATGCCTGGATTGCCGGGCGTGCGAAACGGCGTGCCCTTCGGGAGTCGAGTACGGAAAACTGGTCGAGCATGCGCGGGCGCGAATCGAGAAGGAATATCGGCGTCCGTTCGCTACACGTTTAGCACGCAAGTTCTTCATCGAGCGCTTGCTTCCGTACCCGGCTCGCATTGCGTTCACCGCGAAACTACTGCGTTTCTATCAACGTTCGCGGCTGCAGCAACTTGTGAGGAAAACGGGCGTTCTGAAGCTAGTGGGGCTGGCGGATCGCGAAAAGCTGTTGCCGGCGATCGATAAGAGCTTTTTCTTCGAGCAGTTAGGCAAAACATTTCCCGAGCGAGGGCAACGCCGCGCAAGAGTGGCCTTCTTTGCTGGCTGTATCGCAAATGTGACCTTTACAAAACTGAACGAGGCGACAATTCGCGTATTGACGGCGAACGGCTGCGAAGTCCTCGTGCCGGACCAGCAACGTTGTTGTGGAGCCCTCGCAGCACATGCAGGCGTGAGGGATACGGCTCGGGAACTGGCACGAAAGAATATGAAGGCATTCGCGGGCGGCCAGTTCGATGCAATTCTGACCAACGCGGCAGGCTGCGGGTCAACGCTGAAAGAATACGATCGCCTATTTGCCGACAACGAGCCGGAACACGCCAAGGCAGTGGTATTCCAGAAAAAGGTGCGTGATGTTACCGAGTTTCTGGCGGAATTGGGATTGACCGCAATGCTTCAGCCGATAGCCGCGCGAGTGACCTACCAGGATTCCTGCCACCTGCTGCACGGCCAGAAAATTCGCGAGGCTCCGCGGCAATTGTTGCGCGCAATTCCCGAACTGAAATTCGTCGAACTGCCGTACTCGGATATTTGTTGCGGGTCAGCGGGTATTTACAATGTGACGCAGACGGAAGCCGCGCTGGAATTGTTACAGGAGAAGGTGGACTACGCAAAGTCGACGGGCGCCTCGATCATTGCCACGGCGAATCCCGGATGCTTGCTGCAGATCCGCGCGGGCGCCGAAATACACCACACTGGGCAGGAAGTGTTGCACGTCATTGAACTGCTGGATCGCGCCATGCGCAAGGCTTAGCAGGTCAACTTTGTAGGCTTGCGCAGCGCCTATCGGTTGAGATCCTTCGGGGCGCAAACGGGGCGCGCCTCAGGATGGCAGCGAGTCGCGGCGTTGAGATAGCAATGAAATCAATCAGCGCAATGGGAACCGCAAGGCGGATGCGAAATGTGCGGCCCAAACACGACTACGCCCCGTCCGCAGCAATGGGGGTCGCTGCGAAAAGGGCGTGCCGTCTTCAGGAGAGAAGATCGTTACAAGCGAAACTATTCGCCAGGAGGTGGCGGAGTCGCATCGGCAGGGGTTCCTGCTGAGGCCGGCCCGCCCAGTCCTTTGCGGGCACCATGGAAACGCGGCTTGGCGTCTTGTACAGTGTAGTCCGCCGGGACAGCGAACAACGTCGCGGTGGGCTCCGTACGTTGAATATTCGTGACCGTGTAGATAGTTTGGCCGAGCCGTGGATCGGTGCGCGTGCTTTTCACCACGATTTGCAGATCGGGTGAGTACCAGCGCTCGCTGACGATAACAATGGGCTTGCCGTTGCCGATCTGGCCTGCGGGAATCGTCCGCGTATACCGTGTCCCTTGCGCACTTAGCCCGTTGATGGTCTGCGTGCCCAAGTCATCCTTCTTCAGAGTGCCATTGGCAATCTCTTCCTGCATGCGCGCTTCAAACTTGCCTTCGAATTTGGCGGGATCCTTCCCTTTGCCCTGCGGAGTCGGAAGCTTGTTCGCAACTTTGGTGTCGGGATGCAGCACATAAGCGGTAGTGGCCACCGGATCGAAAATCATGATGAATGTTCTCGGCTGGCCAGAGGCCGCCAGAGGGCCCACCGCAGGAAGAGTGGTTTCGCGGCGCGTACGTCCCTGACCGTCGCGGAACACGTTGGTTTGCACCTTGCGGTTAATGCTATTGCCGTCGCTCAAGGTTTGCGTCGATTCGATCACAGCAACCGCGCTATACGGGGCACCGGTGACGACTTTTCCCGGGTGCATTTCTCCGAAGCCAAGAATCTCCATGCGCCCGCCGATCGGACCTCCTGGTCCCATCATGTCCGGTCCTGGGCCCGGTCCCGGTGCCGGCTCCTGAGCGCGCAACGCACCTGCGCTTAACACCAGCACCGAACCCAGTAGGGGAACTATCCACGTGCTCTTCTTCATTATTATTTCTCCTCTTCTCTCCCCATCTGCGTCATATGGACCGCAGGAAACTTAGTTGCTGGATGCCGGAAGCCGCACAGCTTGTGCCTGCCCATCGTCACCGACCAGCAAATCCAGTTGAATCCAATCCGCGGCATGTTCCTCGTTCACGGTCAGGCCGAGAGCGCCGAGAGCGCCGCGTTGCATCTGAACGTGAACCACGGTGGAGTCATCCAGTGAGCCGGGCATGGTGCCGGGCAGCAACGTAAACTCACCGGAGTCATTGGAAGCCATCAGGGCTTCACCAAGCTCCGGCCCAGCGGGGTTGACGTGCTGAATGGAATCCGTCGAATTCGCCGCTGTGAGCGTGCCCTGGACGCCCCGCGTCTGCTGCAAGTTCGCCATTTGGCCTTGTTGCAGACGCCAGTTAAACCACGTAATCGCGCACACCACCACCGCGGCTCCTGCTAACGCCCACGCTGCAACCAGAGCTATTCGCCGCCTCTTCAGGGTCTTGTGTTTGGTGCGAAATTCCTGCCGAAGGCGCAGTTCCACGCGAGCGGGCGCTTCAGCTTCCCGAGTTTCTGCGCCAAGGGCATGTAGGTCGGTGCGTAGCACCTGCCAGTTTTCGTGAAGTGCGGCGCAGTGCGGGCATTCCAGCAGATGCTGCCGGGCCGCTTGCTGTAGCGGTCCTTCTTCCGCGGTCAGCCCGCTATCGAGATCCGCCATTTGGAAGTCTTCACAGGTCATGGATTGCTTCTCCTGCTCCTATTCACCGAGTGCCAATCGCGCGCTTCGGCGTGTCGCGCAGCATTTCCAGCTTTGCCAGCAACAACGCGCGACCGCGGTGCAGCCGGGAACGAATCGTTCCCACCGGACATCGCAAGGACTGCGCGGCCTCCTCGTAGCTCATTTCTTCGAGCAAACAAAGAGCAACAGCCTCGCGAAAATCCGCGGGTAATTCCAATACTGCCGCACGAACATGTTCGCGACGCTCGCGCAACTCCGCCCAATGGGCCGGCGTTGCGGAATCAACAGCCCGGGGATATCCCGCGAATCCCTCGTCTTCCGGATTCAGCAGCGGTATTTCCCGAGGCAAACGCTCCTGATGCTTCATGATGCGGTTACGGGCAACGCCGTAAAGAAATGCGCCCAACGCGCCGCGTTCGGCGTCGTACTTTTTCGGCTCGCGCACCAGAGTCATGAAGACGTCCTGAACAATTTCCTCAGCGGCCCAGGTGTTTCCCGTCATACGAAGGGCAAAACGATAAATATTCGCCTGGTGACGGCGATAAAGGAGCGTGAAAGCCTCCTCGTCGCCATTCGCGGAGCGCCGCAGCAGAACGTCATCGCGTTCTCTAGAATCGATTTGCATCTCTCCTGGTTGACGCCCTGTTTTCATTAGGTATTTCCCCGTGGAGACAAGAAAAGTTCCCCTCGCTGACGAAGAGACAAGCCCTTTCTATTCAAGAGGCTACACCAATACAACACTAAGAAGACGCGCAAAGTTGCTCGCCGGTGTCAGTCAATTTGGGGCTGGATGACCTAAACAGTCCCGCTGAGAGTGGTCCGTTTCGGACGGCTAGCGGTCCTTGTCCGGCCGGAACATGTTGGCGGCGATGCGCGTCACCAGGCGCCTTGGCACAATTCGTTGCGATTGCGCGCCCAGATAGTTGCCGAGTCCCGAAATTACATAGCTTTTGCCGGCGGCCAGAGCTTGCAGGCCGGTCCGGGCAACCTTCTGCGCGGTCTCCTGGTTCTTGCTGGTGAACTTCTCCTGGCCGGCGATGGCGTGGAATTCCGATTCGGTGGAACCGGGACAAAGGGCACAGACACGAATGCCGTGCGGCCTCATCTCTTCGGCAAGTCCTTCCGCAAACAAGAGGTCGAAGGCTTTCGTAGCGGCGTAGGTGGAGATGTAAGGAACAGCCTGGAAAGCAGCGGTGGAGGCGAGGATCAGGACATCTCCGCGGCGGCGGGCAACCATGTCCGCGAGATACAGCCGCGAGAGATGAACCACCGCCGCGCAATTCACTTGCACCATATCGAGAAGGCGCTGCGCCGGAACCTGGGTGAGTTCGCCGTATTGCCCGAAGCCGGCATTGTTGACGAGCAGATCAATGTCCAAACCTTGTTGCTTTGTGAAATCGTAGATCTTCTGGGGAGCGTCGGATTTCGCGAGATCGGCGTCGAATACGGCGGTGCGGATTCCGAAGCGCTGCCCCAAAGTTCGCGCAAGCTCTTCCAGCCTGTCGCGACGCCGCGCTGTGAGAACCAGGTGAGTGCCGCCCGCGGCGAGTTCGTTCGCCAAAGCCACGCCGATACCCGCGCTCGCACCGGTAACCAGCGCCCACTTGCCTTGCCATTCCTTCGACATGTCGGGAATCCCTGGGAACAGTTTAGTTCCTGCTGAGCTTGAGCACGGTATCTTTCAGGCGATTGCTCTCGTGCTTCATGCGGTCCATCAGACGCTTGGCCCAAACGAACTCCGCCGCCAGCAGCGTGAGTCCAAGAAAAACAACCAGCCACCCTGGGCCGGGTGTGAAGAGCATAATGACACCCACCAGGAGAAGCGTAAACCCGGCGAGAATACGAAAGAAGCGGCGAACCTGCTCGATGGTCCGAAAGAACATGGGGTCCTCTGGGGCGGAGGTGGCGAACCTCGATTGTGACGGGTATTTGCTTGGCAGGCAATAGCCGTCGCTATTTAGAACCCCGTCAAGGCCGAAAAGTCGCCTCCTTTTTGTGATTTTTTGTGTGGGAAATTGTCGGGCGGCAATGCATCCCAGCCGGAAATCCACACCTCTGAGTTGTTATATGAATAGAGGCGCGATTTTGAGGACCCTATGAGTGGCGATTCGTTACCGTTGGCACTGCCGCTCTCGCGCTTCGCGACTGGCGCTTGTGAGGTCACCGACCTGTATCGCGAACTGCGCGAACCTCTGCTTCGATACCTGGTATGTCTCGGGCTCTCCCGCGACGAAGCCCAGGACGTGGTCCAAGACGCTTTCCTTTCCTTGCACCGGCACCTGGCTTCGGGCAGGTCGGAGGAAAACGTTCGCGGCTGGGTGTTTCGCGTGGCTCACAATCAGGCACGAAACCGGCAGGGCAGCTATCATCGACGCTTCGGCGAACCGCTTGATTTGGAGATTGACGTGCGGCTGGACGAAACGACGCCCGAAGGCCTGGTGCTGGAGAAAGAGAAGTTGCGGCGCTTGGGACAAGCCATTACGTTGCTGTCCGAGTCCGAGCGAGAATGCCTGCTGCTTCGCGCCGGTGGCTTGCGTTATCGCGAAATCAGCGAGGTGCTGGGGATGGCGACCTCCACGGTCGGAGATACGATTGAACGGGCGATCCGGAAATTAGCGGAGAAATGCAATGTGTGATCATTCAGGAAGATTGATGGCCTGGCTCGATCGCGAGCTCGGCAATGATGAAATGGTGGAGCTCGAGCGGCATATCGGCGCTTGCAGCGAATGCCGCAGTCGACTCGAGTCCTATAAGCACTCGAGCGCAACCTTTGATGCCTACTGCGATGCGGTGGTATCGGCGCAGACGCACCGGAGAAGAGTGCCGCGTTGGGTTCCGGTGCTGTCGACGGCTGCGGCGGCCGCTATCACTGCCACAGTTGTGCTGGTGTTGCTGCGCGCACGCGTTGAGCCGCCCGCGCTTCCTCGCCCGGTGCCGGTACAGGTGCAGGCGCACCGGTCGGCTGTGGTTCTTGAAAACGTCCCGGCGCCAACTCCAGCCCCCGGCAAGACGATGCATCGGCCGCGGGCCACCACCCCCGGTACACTCCGCCAAACGGCAAACTGGCAGCCCACTGAGCGCGCCATCCAGATTTCCATTCCCGCGGATTCCATGTTTCCTCCCGGGGCTGTTCCGCAGGGTGTTAACTTCATTGTGGATCTGAGTATTGCGGCGGATGGATCGGCGGAACAAATTCGGCTGCGGCCGCGATTGATGGAAGTTCAAAGGAGACAACCATGAAGTATGCACTGGTAGTCTTTCTGGCAGCGTCGTTTTGCACGTTTGCCCAGGATACGGTGAAAACAAACGTGCTGTATCAAACCTCCGGGACCGGTGTCGTGACCGCCGGAGCCATGAGGGCGTTTGGCGCAGCAGTTCACGGCGCGCCCTATTCCGCCACAATCACCAACGAATCGGTGCAGACGCTGGCGGACGGCAATCGCATTATTCAGAACAACAGCGGAACCACCGCGCGCGACTCCGAGGGGCGAACCCGGCAGGACGCGGCGTTACCGCCGATTGGCAACCTGTCCGCCGCCGACGCTCCGCACATCGTGTTCATCATGGATCCCGTGGCGCAGATTTCGTACACCTTGAACTTGACGGATAAGACTGCGCAGAAACTTACGACGCCTTCGGCCGCTGTAGTGGGAGGCGGCGGCACCGTAGGAACCGGGCCGGTGATTAGCACGAAAGCATTCTTCGGACAGAGCGCGGGCGTCTCCGCGGCGGGCGGCCCCTTGCCTGCGCCGCCACCGCCGATGTTCATCCAGAAGACGATGATTGCCGGGGACGACTCTGAGGCAACCATGGAGGATCTGGGAACCCAGACGATGGAAGGAGTGCAAGTGACTGGAGTGCGCACCACTCGCACCATTCCTGCGGGAGAAATCGGGAACGAAAAACCGATCGTGATTGTGACCGAGGTGTGGACTTCGCCGGACCTGAAAACCGTGGTCTACAGCAAACGAAGCGACCCGCGAATGGGCGAGCAAACCTTCAAGTTGACCAACATCACGCGCGCTGAGCCGGACGCGTCGCTTTTCACCGTGCCGGCGGATTTTAAGGTTGCAGACGGCCCGCAAAACTTCATCTACAAAATGCACCAATAGAACGCTCAAAAAGCATTGTTCAGCCAGCGTATCACCCGGTGCGCTGGCTTTTTTGCAGCTACGGCGATCGTAAATTCTTGAGAATTGAATGAAAAAGTAGAGGCCTCACATCTTCGGTTTCACCAGCGCTTGATACACCACGGGTTGGCTCAACGCTGCCGCTGCCGGCCACCCGGGTCCAAGCATTCGCTGCGTCATCCCCACAAAAATCAGGTCGTTCGTGGGGTCCACCCAAAACCACGTGTCCGCCGCTCCTTGCCAGAAGAACGTACCCTTGCCGACCACCTCACCCGCTAGCTGCGGGTCCCAAAACACCGCGCAATCGAACCGCATCCCAGCCCGGGCCTTGGATCTAATTCACTCTCGTTGTTCATGAGACTAGGCGCCAAGTGATTTGCGGTCATTAACTGCACCGTGGCAGGCGCCAGAATCCGCACGGCGTCCAGTTCGCCTCCATTCAGCAGCATTTGCGCGAACCTTAGAGAGTCCTGAGCAGTCGACACCATTCCGCCACCGCCCGAAGCCATCGTCGGCTGCGTCCCATAGTCGTTGGGGGCCGTGCCTGCTGTCCCGTCCGCCACCAGTTCACCTTGCTGATCTGGTCGGTACAGCGTCGCAAACCGGTTGCGCTTGTCTTGCGGCAATCCAATCGTGAGCTGCCGCCGGTTGAATGTCTTGCTTCTACCTGCCCGGATAGTGCATATCTATGGGATCTTCTGAACGGAGTTAATCATGCCGTATACAAGTGGCGAAACTCCCGAGGTTGGCGATTATGTCAAAAACCAGTGGGAGCAACCGGGAACCGTTACCGCTGTTCACGCCGCAAAGGGCGGTCACGAGCAGATAAGCATCAGGTGGGATGATGGCGGAGTTGACCTTCCCTCGGCCTCTGCTTCTGAATTTACGTTACTCAGTCGGAGAAGTGGGGTGGCCAAAGGAATCGACACGACGGCCATCTCCAGCCGGGAGAGCCAATCTGAGGAAGGGGCCCTGCAGGACGAAGAGTTTATAAGTCGTGCTAACCGTGCAATCCAGTATGGTGTAGTGCCGCAGATGACTGCAAAGACCATGCCCGGCCTGCAACTGCTCACTGAAATCATGAATGGTACGCAACCTGCGCCTCCCATTCAGCAGGCGCTCGACTTCCGCCTCGTGCAAGTCGAGCAAGGGTATACGGCATTTGCCGGTACTCCGAAATTCGAGTACTACAATCCACTCGGATGTGTTCATGGCGGATACACCGCCGCACTTCTCGATTCGTGCATGGCGTGTGCTGTGCACTCCACCCTTGAGGCCGGATATAGCTATGCAACACTAGAAATTAAGATCAACTATGTGCGAGCAATTACTTCTCAAACAGGTGAGGTACGAGCGGAAGGAAGAGTCATCAATTCAGGAAAGCGGATCGCTACCGCAGAAGGACGGCTCTTTGATTCAGCGGGAATCCTGTACGCGCACGGAACAACGACGTGCCTCGTCTTGACCTTGTAGCGGTAGCGCCCGATAAAGGCGGTACCCGGTAGAGTCAAATACTGGGAGCCTGTCCAAAAACCACGACTGGCTCGGTCAACACTGCCGCATTCTTGCGCGTAATTGTCCCGGTGATCGGCCTGGCGACCGCGCCTCGATCCGATGGTAGCTCTCAGAGCAGAACAGAAACATCATCCGGTCTTGCCCGTTCGATGGAGCAATCGCTTGAGTCCGTTTGATCTCCGGAAGCTGTTCAGGATCCGGAGCACTATTCTCTAGGTTTTACTCGTCGCGATCATCGTGGCGCGGTGGGATTGCGCGCGTTCGATACAACATTAGGACTTCTGGACAACTTTGGCTGTCGCGCTTGGGAGTCGGTTATCGTTTCGCACTGCGGCGACCTGTCGTCGATGTGTTGCGGACGGGCTTACCGCGGCCTAATTTCGCTTGGTTGCGAAATCGGGCTGGCGGAAGACCAAACTCACGTTTGAAGGCACGGTTGAACGCCGGCTCGGATTCGTAGCCAACTTCAGCAGCGATCTGCGCGACGCTACTGCTCATAGACTTGAGCATTTGCGCGCCGAGCTGAAGCCGCCAGCGGGTCAGGTAGGCAATGGGCGTCTCCGACAGATAAAGCCGGAAGCGCTCGGCCAGAACGGAACGAGAAATTCCCACATCGTTCGCGAGCGCCGCAATCGTCCAAGGATGCGCTGGCTTGCGATGCAGCAAGGCCAGGGCTTTCCCAACTTCCGGGTCCCGGACGCCAGCCAGCCATCCGGTTTGTTCCGGCGGAAGCAGCGCGATATAACGTCGCAAAGCTTCAACGAACAGCACTTCTGACAACTTGGCGATCACAGCCTCACCGCCGGGCCGAGATGCATCCGCGTTACCCACCGAATAGCGAATCGAGTCTTCCAGCCATTGGCCCGAGGCGTCGTTACGGATATTGATCTTCAGAACGGGTGGCAGCCCGGCAAGGAAGACCTGGCTAAGTTGCGGTTCGCAAGCCATGTAGCCGCAAATGAACTTGGTGATTTCGCCGCCTCCGCCCATGCGGGAGATTTTGAGACCTTGAGACGATATTCGTTCCAACTCTTTCGCCAGGTCCACTGCCTTGACGGCCGAACCGTTTCCCATGAAGTGGGGGTCGCCATGCGGAAGAATTATGATGTCTCCTGCGTTTAGAGGAACCGGCCGGCCCTCGCCCTCGACATGCGCGTAGCCGCGGCCCTCGGTCAGCAGATGAAAGATGATCACGTGCCCGGAGTCCGGCGAGAGATAGGGAGCTACCGTGCGCGAGGCTGGCGACCGGAAACACCAGGGCGCTGAAAACTCGCCATTGTAGAACAACGCGCCATCGAGTCTGACGGCCTTCAGGACTTCGGACAAAACATCCATGTAGGGCTCCAAACTGCGGCGATCGAGTTTCGGCAAACTGGTCCGGACGTTGGGTCAAGTAAACCACATACTACTCGCGTCCGAGCAAGAGAACCAGACGCGTGGACAAGTATCCCTGCCGCATCCTGCGGCATAGTGGCTCCGTCGATATAACACAACAACGAATCGCTGATCGACCGCAATTCAAAAATAAAGGAGACCAAACCATGCACGCCACTGCGATCTCATCCGAATTTGTAAATCTGAAAGCTCGCCTCAAGAAAACCTGGATGGCCGGCGACTACGATCGGTTCTCGCGTTACATGGAGAACGGTGCCCGGGATTTCTACGAACGGCTGGGAGCCGCTCCTGGAGCCCATTTCCTGGACGTCGCCTGTGGCTCAGGGCAACTGGCTCTGATTGCTGCGCGGGACGGTCTGGAGGTTACCGGCGTGGACATCGCCCGTAATCTAGTAGAACGCGCACGGGAGCGGGCGCAGGCCGAGGGTTTCCCCATCCACTTCGAGGAAGCCGACGCCGAGGCACTCCCTTTTGAGGACGCCAGCTTCGATATCGTGGCCAGCTTAGTCGGGGCGATGTTCGCGCCGCGGCCGGACCTTGTCGCTCAGGAACTGCTGCGTGTGTGCAGCCCGGGCGGGACTATTGCCATGGTCAATTGGACCCCACAGGGATTCATCGGCCAAATGTTCAAGGCAGTATCGAAATTCGTTGCGCCGTCCGGTATGCCCGCGCCGGTGCTGTGGGGCGACGAAGCCACAGTTCGTGAAAGGCTCGGCGAAGGACTCTCGGATCTATCTCTGGTCCGCCGCCATTACACGTTCAGCTATCCCTTTCCTCCCTCGGAGGTGGTGGAGTTCTTCCGCCTCTACTACGGACCCACCCATCAGGCGTTTGCTTCCCTCGATGCCACCGATGGTGAGCATCTTCGCCGGGAACTCGAGGTACTTTGGACTTCTCAAAATCGCGCCGGCGTGGGCTGTACCACGGTTTTCGCTGAATATCTGGAAGTGATCGGCGTTCGATCTTGAATTAGAGTTTCAGCCGTTTATACTGGAGGTCTAATGAACGAGCCACATGATCTGGTCCAACGCTTTGAAAAGAACCCCCAATTGCCCAAGGGTGATGGCGAAATCCTTTCCGTGTACGGCGTCGAGTCGTGCCCGTTCGCCTCGGGCGATATCCTGTGTAGCCGGCACGTCCTGGCTTCATCGTTCGGTCCGGCATACACCGCCATTGGGCACCGTGATCCGGACGGCGACTGCTCGTCGCAACTGATTCATCAACAAGGTTCGCTGCCGCGTGGTAATTACGACTGCAAAGTCGAGGTGGCGAGTCGCTGATCGATTAGAATTCAAACATAGGAGATAAAGTATGCCACCACAGACAACCACCACTCACAAAATCCGAGGCTCCGTAGGTCGTCGCGCGGAATTATTGGCGGACCGCATCGAGGAAGGCGCTGCCGGCTTGGCTGCCTTTGCTGAAGGACTCTCGGAAGCAGAATGGCTTGAACCGGTATCAGGTACGGACCGTCGTTCGGTCGGCGTCATCGTGCATCATGTTGCCAGTATGTACCCGATCGAGATTGATGTTGCGCGAGCAATCGCCAGCGGCAAGCCCGTTACGGACGTCACGTGGGATGTAGTGGCCGAATTGAATACCAAGCATGCTCGCGAGCATGCTGAGGTAACGAAGGCCGCCGCGCTCGAACTCTTGCGTCAGAACAGTCATGAGGCGGCCAATGCAGTACGCGCGTTCACGGATGAAGAATTGGATCGCGCAGCTCCCTTTTCATTGAGCTTCGGCGCGCCAGTCACCGCGCAGTTCGTCATTGAGGACCACGCACTACGGCACAGCTGGCACCACTTGGCGCGTATGCGCAAGGCTCTGGGCCGGTAATTCCGCAGCCGTGCGGTGCCTGATCACTAATTAGGTTCGAGCCCTCGACGCGTATTGGCGCGGCAGGTAATTCGCCGCTAAGGATCACAGAAATCATGCGGACTCCGAAACTGATGGCCGTGCTCGCGCACCCCGATGACGAATCCCTGGGGGTGGGTGGCACGCTTGCGAAATATGCATCCGAAGGCGTTGACGTCTTTCTACTGACCGCCACGCGTGGCGATAGTGGCCGCTTCCGCGGCTTTCGTCTGGACGATCATCAGCATCCCGGCCCAGTCGCACTGGCGAACATCCGTGAGGGTGAGCTGCGCGCCGCCGCCTCAGCTTTGGGTGTGCGCGAAGTCTCAATCCTCAATTACCAAGATCAGCATCTCGACCGTGCGAACCCCCGCGAGGCTGTCGCCGCCATTGTAGGGCACATGAGGCGGGTCCAACCCGATGTCGTCGTGACGTTCGGACCTGACGGCGCTTACGGGCATCCCGATCATATTGCGATCTCCCAATTCACCACGGCGGCCATTGTCGCCGCAGCCGACCCCGCGTTTTCATGCGATGAGATCGAAGCCGTGCAGCCCCATGCGGTGTCGAAGCTCTATTACATAGCCTGGCCGGAATCGACGTGGAAAGCTTACCAGTCAGCCTTCCGGAAATTGGTATCGACGGTCGACGGCATTGAGAGGCAGGCCGTGCCGTGGCCAGAATGGGCGATTACCACAGTAATTGATACGCGCAGCTTCTGGTCGACAGTGTGGCGGGCGATCTGCTGCCACGAATCACAGGTGACCGCGTACGAGCGGTTGAAGGATTTGTCGCCGCACGATCACGCAGCGTTGTGGGGGCGGCAGTCGTTCTATCGGGTATTCAGCACCGTGAGCGGCGGCCGAGTGCGCGAAACGGATCTCCTGGAAGGGATACATACATGACGATAGAATCGGCAACAAAGGAGACATTCGTGAATGGCGATTCCGGTCGGCATACGCCGCTCGCGATGGACGCCGCGACGTTCCGCAAGCTGGGCCATCGACTCGTGGACCAACTCGCGGGGTTCCTGGAATCATTGCCACTTGGTCCCGTAACCCGTGATGAATCCCCATCGGTGGTGCGCGACGCACTCGGCCTCACGGGGGCGCTACCGGAAATGGGGACAGACCCTGGGCCGCTGCTAGAAGAGACGGCACAGCTGCTGTTCGCTCACTCGCTATTCAACGGACACCCGCGTTTCTTCGGATACATCACCGCACCGCCGGCGCCGATCGGAATTCTCGGTGACTTTCTCGCCGCGGCGGTAAACCCGAACGTTGGCGCATGGACGCTCTCGCCAGCTGCCACCGAGATCGAGTCCCAGACCGTGAGATGGATCACCGAGCTTATTGGCTACCCCGTGAATTGCGGCGGGCTGCTCCTCAGCGGCGGCAATATGGCGAACTTCGTCTGCTTCCTAGCTGCGCGTACCGCCAAGGCGGGCTGGGATGTACGCAAGTACGGCGTTTCTGAAGATTCGGGACGCAGGCTTCGCGTGTATTGTTCGGTCGAAACGCACACGTGGATTCAAAAAGCCACAGACCTTGGCGGCCTCGGTACCGCATCGGTCCGGTGGATCGCCACCGATTCCAATTTCCGGATGGACATCTCCGCGTTACGCCGTCAAATCGAAGCGGATACCGCCGCGGGAGATCTGCCATTCCTGGTCGTGGGAACCGCGGGATCAGTCAGCACGGGTGCGGTCGATCCTCTGAGGGAAATCAGCACGCTTTGCAAGGAGTACGGCCTGTGGTTCCACGTTGATGGAGCCTATGGTGGCTTTGCGGCTGCCGTTCCCCATGCGCACGATGATCTACGTGGCCTGACCCTAGCTGATTCGGTCGCGGTTGATCCGCACAAATGGCTCTACGCGCCGCTCGAGGCCGGATGCGCGCTGGTACGCGATCCGGAGATGCTGCGCGCGGCGTTCGCGTATCACCCTCCCTACTACCATTTCGAGGAGCGGGTGACGAACTTTGTCGATTATGGCCCCCAGAACTCGCGAGGCTTCCGTGCCCTGAAAGTCTGGCTTGCCCTAAAGCACGTAGGAGCCGCGGGGTATCGCAACATGATCGCGGAGGATATACGCCTGTCTCAGACAATGGCTCAGGCGGTCAGCCGCCATGCGGAACTACAGCTCATGACCCAGGAATTGAGCATAACAACCTTCCGTTACGTGCCGCGCAATCTTCGAGCGAAACTGCAAGAATCAGAGGTTGAACTTCATCTCGAGGCGCTCAACCGTGAGCTGGTCGATCGGCTGCAGCGCGGAGGTGAGACATTCATCTCCAACGCCGTAGTCGGCGGCCACTATGTGCTTCGCGCTTGCATTGTCAACTTTCATACCACTCAAGCAGATGTGGAAGCGGTGCCGAACATTGTTGCGCGAATCGGCCGCGAGGTGGATGCTGAGCTGCGCCCGACGACTTCACAACGCGAATAGGCCGGCCGTCGCAATACCAGGACGTGCCCGGAGTGAAAGGGCAGACCGATCACCGCGTAGCCTGCGGTTCGCTGGCAACCGCCCGTTGGCACTCAGGCGTCTTCTTCAATGTGGCGGATAAGTTCTCTTGATTCCATTACCTCGCGTGTAGGCCGCCAAAATTCATGAGGCTACATCCGCAGAGTGACCACGCTGGTCACAACGAGCGCTGCAGCCCATACCAGGTTGAGATTGAGCCAGGCCTTGCGAAGAATCGCGAGTCCAAACTTGCTATAGACCACCCATGCGATGATCCCAGTGACAGCAAGATAGGCAGCAGCATGGACTGCGGTGGCGAGCAGTGCTGCCAAGCTGGCGGCTACGGATACGTGATGGTGACCTGCCATGTGGTCAGCCGCTTCGACTGCACGGCTGCCCCGCAACACCGGAAGCAACATTAAACCAGCACTGTGCGCCGATGCCATCAGAAACGACCAGACCGTCAAGTCGCGAAAGCCCATCTGCATACGGACCCATCGCGGGTGGCGATGCCGCGCCAGGGAGTAGATTCCAAGACCGAACAAAAGCGCCGCGACGGGATAGCGGATTGCCTTCCGGGCAGCGCCATGCCGAGAAGTGCCGCGCCAAGAACCACGCAGCCAATGGCCAAGGCGTGGCCAAGCGCGATAGGCGAGCGCACTCGCGCAGCAACAAACTGCTGGGAGCGGGATCAGCGCCCGCTCCCTCCCAGAGGCACCTCTAGCCAAGTCAGGTCCACTGGGTTCGGCTCGGCCATTACTCTCTGCGGAGGGGTCAGCCAGCGTCGCAGGCATCGTGCTGGACGCAAGCGAACCCCACCGTACCCGGCGCAGCGGTGGGCTTGACGAATGGGGACCGGACACCGTTGCACACGATGGAGTCTGCGGAGAACGGCGAATTTGAGTTTATGAACATTCTTCCCGGTTCCTACCGCGTGCTCGTCAACGCTGAGGGTTTTGTGCCCTTTGCATCTGCCGCGTTCGTCGTCACGGAATAGCAGGCGTATGAGATTCCTGACGTCTTATTGTCCGCTGCTCCGGCGCGCATTGAGGTGACGGTCCGTCCAACCGACCTGATTGCCGCTGAACAGGATCAAATCGGAAGAGAAGCAGCGTATGATCGGCGTCATCCCAAACTTCTGCACAAGCTACATCTATGACGCCGCGCCGCTCACTTGGAAACAAAAATTCTCGCTCGCTGCACGAGGCACATTCGATCCGGCTTCCGTGATCCGAGAATTTCTCTCGAAGCGGTTGACAACGAACGCGCCGGGCTATGGAAGACAATGAACGTCTCCGATTACATTCATCAGGCATGTGGATTGCTTTCTAGTTATCCGTCAATCGGGCAGTAAAGAAGCCCGGAGGCTCGATGGCTCGCGCGGGGACCTGGGACGCGAAGGGCCTTAGGGCTGGGCTGGGGCGCGACGCGGGAGATTCGGAGTCAACTTCGGGGCAACAAATTCCTGGAAGATATTGGCGACAGCCGTTTCCCCAATCCTGATCAGTGCGTTCGAGAACACCAATCCGACTCCGTTGCGATCGTTGGCTGGATAGTAGAGATTGGAGATTCCGCCGGCGGCGAGATTTCCGGCGATGCCGGAGTAATTCGGCTGCCAGTTTCCATTGTCGCCCTTGCAGATAACGGAGTTGGCTAAGGCGTAGAGAATCCGAGCGCGCTTGGTCCCAGTCCCTTTGTAGAAATACCGCGGATCTTGTTTGAGCAGCGACGGCAAAGCGGCGCTTCCGATGAACGTGCCTACAAAAACGTCAGCGTAGGTTGCTCCGAAGCGCTTGGCATAACCTTGCGCGCCTTGTCCGTACGCACCCCAACGATCTCCCGCCTGATCCAGTCCGGCCACGAAACCCACTGCGGCGAACGTGACCGGATCGCTAGCGGACTTCCAGGCGAGCTGGAACTTACGTTTCGGCGAGAGCGGAGCTGCATTGGGAACGTAGCTGACGTAGAAATTCGGAATAAAGCCGAGCACGCGCTGCTTCTCTTGCTCCTTGACCTGCACTTCGGCAAGTTCATCGGGCGTAAGTCCGACGTGCACCTCGGTCACCTGGGTGGCGATCGCCAACATGATGATCGGGGTTACGTAAGCCTCTCCGGGGCTCAGGATCCCGGAGAATTCTTGCGAGGCGAGACCCGGGGACGTAATTGTGAGCTGGAAGGGGCCTGGAGCAACATTGGAAAGGGAAAACTGTCCATCGTCCTCTGATAAAGCCTCGGTGCTCGAGGATTGGCCCTGTTGCGTAAGTTTCACTAAAGCTCCGGAGATATTGACTCCGGTTTGATCGACGACTTTGCCGCTGATGCTTCCTGATGGTTGCTGATTGGTTTGCTGCCCATGGGTAGAAGTCTCGGTGTTCGGTGAGCCAGGTACAATACTTTTCGTGGTGTGAGCGACAGCGGCTTGCTGAGACCGGCACGGGAGGCCGCAAAGCAGGATGCCCAGGCCTAGGCAAACCACATTTCCGAGACCGAAAGGCAATCTCTTTTTCGTAGAATCCACGTGCATTACTTACCCTACATCCTTGGATATCCCACGAACTAAATTGGATGCTCTTGGCCCGTTCTGCGGCACACGTTTTTGGAACGCAGGATCACAGTGACGAAGCTCCCCGGTCCCAAAGTAGGCAGCCCGGTCTCGGCATTTACTCGAAGCTCCCCGTTACACCTTGGAATCCGTGGCGTGCCTGCTTAAGGAGCCACTTCATTACACGGGCAGCGTCGTAGCAGTACGCGACATTGTAGCCAAGGGTGGAGAAGCAGTGGGGCTCGCAACCTTGCTTCATTTCGGCAAGTTGCTTGAGATCGAACTTTTGATTTTCGACTGCGCCCCAGTCGTATTTGGCATTGTACATTGGAAAGCAGGGCGCGAGCGTGCCGTCCGTGCGGATGATCAGCCAGTTTTGACCGGCGCGGCAACCCCAGTGCTCGCCCACGCCGCGCATGAAGCCCTTCATGTTTTGCAACCGGGGAATGGAATCGACCATTTTGTAGCCTTGGCGCTGCTTGTCAATGAGCCAGTCAAGTAGATCGTCCACCATCGGAAAATCTTCCGGGCGGATGTAGGTATCGTTTTCGTGGAGATGCTTGAAATGGGATTGTTCCATCATGGGCGCTTCGTTGATGTGGAAGGTAAGGGAAATTCCGTTGTCGTGGGCGATTTCCACGAGTTGCTTGACATCTTCGATGTTGGTTCGGCAAATATTTGTGTTGAAGAAAACGGTGTAGCCGTAGCGGTACTGACGCCTTACGAGATAGTCAAAGTAAGAGCTCACATGTTCGAAAGCTTTCGGCAGGCCCGGCTTCTCTTTGACGGTATCGACTGCGAAATTGATCGTGGCGATTCCCGCATCGGTGAGGTGGTCGATCACTTCAGGGCGCAGCAAGCGAGCATTCGTTGCGAGATAAACCCAAAAATCCTTCTTTGCGGCGTAGTAAACGACTTTGTGCACAAAATCCGGACGCAGAAGGGGCTCGCCACCGGTGGGAGCGAGCACGCGGCAAGGCGTGGAATAAAGCCAGTCTATGGCGCGGCGCGCCGTATCCTCGGTCATACCCTTGATGCGATTGTCGTAGGACCAGCAGTAGTGACAATCGAGATTGCATTTCCATTCGGTGAAGAGATAAGCAATGATGGGCTGAAAATCTCCCGGCAGGACGCGTGATTTCAAATAGGGAACCATCCATCCGCGCATGGTCTGGACAATCCGAGACACCGGCCAGTGCCGTTTGCCGGTGCGCAGAACTTGATCGTGGGCGGCGATATCGTCGGCATCCAGGTCATGCAAGAGCTCCGGGTGCTGCGGAAAAACTGGCGCAGGTAAAATCTTGTGGTCTGTGGAAGGAAGCGGCGAACGTTCCCCGGGGGGTTCCTGCAGCAACTTATGTAACGGCACATCGAGGCGGAAAGGATAAGAAGGAACAGTAGGAAGCGATTGATGCACATCGGACATGAATCTCTCCTTGAGCACAAAAACGTGACGCGGCTGTCAGGCTCGACGGCTTCGCCGTTCAGGGTTTTACCAGTCTTGGGACATACCCTATGATCCGTGCCTCTTCAGGGAGCGAAAAACTACCGTCGGGCCAACCACATGGCCTAGAACATAAAATCAGATTCATAAACCTATCAAAGAGATACACATTTACTGTCAAAAAATACGTCACAAGGCTGGTTCGGGAGAAGAAAGGTGTCGGTCTCGTGTCCTTGGGGGCCTCGGATGCATCTATAAACAGGAGGAGAACGGGACTCCTGAACGCGGGAAAACGGAACCTTGTTCTCATAAACTCAATGTTGACTTTGAGTTCCGGTCTACCTGGCCGGGCACAGGAACCATCAGAAAAGGGCGATTCCGCAGCAAGCGATTCCCGCGCCGAAGAAGCCTCTAACGGAGGCGACTAGTACTGGGCGTTAGCAGGACAAGTACCGCTTGTATGCTTTGAATTTCGATGTTGGCAAGCCACGAACGATTCAGGGAGTTTGGTAATATTGAAATGGACTGCGATCGGCGGCTGGGTAAAGGCGACGCTGCCCGCACTCGGCGGGGTCGGAGTGTTCCTGTCGGCTTTCCTGGACTCTTCCTTTCTTCCGCTTCCACTGATCACGGATCTGATCGTGATTGAACTGTCCAGCCGAACTCCGGCGCGTATGCCGTACTATGCGTTCATGGCGGCCTTAGGTTCGCTGGCAGGTTGCATCTGGATTTACGTGTTGGCTCGAAAAGGCGGCCAAGCCTACTATCGCAAGAAGCAAGGGCACGCGCCGGGCCGAATTCGGAAGTTGGTTGACCAGTATCCGTTCGCATCGGTATTGCTTCCGGCGGTTGCTCCGTTTCCTGTGCCGTTCAAACCGTTTGTGATCGCGCAAGGCGTGTTTCAGGTACCGTTTCTGCCATTTTTGGTGGGTACCTTTGTGGGGCGCGGGACGCTATTTTTCATCGAGGGCCTTTTGGGAGTGCGTTATGGCGCAGCCGCCAAGGAGTTCGTGTTGCATCAAAAATGGGTTTCGCTGGGCATCCTTCTCGGACTAGTGGCAGTCTTCCTTATCGTTCGCATGCGGCCGTTCGGTCGCAGAAGCCAACCTTCACAAATCGACTAAAGCTCGGCCACGCGCCGTTCGAGTTCGCGAGTGATCTCATTTGGATCCTGATCGGGCGAAAAACGAATCGGCCGCCCAATGGTTACCTGCACGTGTCCCGGACGGTTGAGAATGCGATTTTGCTGCTTCAAATCAAAAAGTCCGTCGAGCCGCATGGGAACCACAGGGATATTCAGCTCTTTTGCAAGAAGGCCAATTCCCGACCGGAAGGGAGCCATGTGCCCGTCGTCGGTTGTTCGGCCTTCGGGAAAAACCAGAATGTTCCAGCCACGGTCCGCCAGGTCTCCGGCAAAAGCAAAACTCTTGCGAAATCCCGATTCTTGCGGCAGTGGGAAAACATTGAAGAGGCTTGAGGCGAGAAAATATCTGAGGCGCTCGAGGAAACGCTGGAAGAGGTTCAAGCGGTGCGAGGGACGCCTCATTCTTGCGAGCCTCTCACCGCCCATAGCGGTGGCGAGTCGGTTTCGCAATCTGGCCGGTAGCGCGGGCAGGATCCAAGCGATGTCGAGATAGGTGACATGATTGGAGATCACGAGGATCGGACCATGTAGTCCACGGAGATTCTCACCTCCGCGAATTCGTGGGGCGGCAAGAAGATAGGTCGCAGGCCAAGCGAGCAAGTAATAGACGACAAGCCGAACAGCGGTGGTGAGCGAATTTTGCGGCCAGCTAGGGAAGATGTGCTCCGTTGTCGGAACTGCGCCTTCTGCAATCAGTTTCTGAAGTTGCCCGACGGTGGCAACATCGGCAAAGCGAGCTTCGTTCAGGTCCACTTGATAGCGCTCTTCAAGAACGCTCATAAGCTCAACGCGATCGAGTGATGTAAGCTGCAAATCGGCCTCAAGGTTCATGGTTTTTGTGTTCAGTTGAACGGGACGGCCTGTAATCCGTGCGATCAGCCCAGTTATGGAGCTGCCATCCGAAATAGTTTCAGGCACGGTGCCGCCTGCGTTCTTGATGACTTCGCGAATGAGGGGAAGAATGGGCTTCTGGGTTGGTGTCCTGGGGAAATCCGGCTCCGGCCACAAAAACCAGTGGCGGATTTTCTGATAGTCAGCCAGCGATTGATTCCCGCGTTCGACAGCGCTAGCAGGATCCGGAGCGGGTCCATTCATCAAGAGTACGGAGTAAGGCTCCGAATTTCCGTCCCGTTCGAGGCCGATCACAACGCAATCCCGGACGTCCGGCTGCGCGCGCAAGGCTCTTTCCAAATCCTCGGGGTATACATTCATGCCGGCCGGTGTGACGATGACATTTTTTCTGCGACCCTTGAAATATAGGCGGCCATTCTCGTCCTTCTCCGCGACATCCCCTGTTCGGAACCATCCATTCGGGTCGGCGACTGGCTGGATCTGGCCGTGCTGCTGATATGCTCTGGCGAGGTTTTCGCCGCGCACCAGTATCTCACCGTCGTCGTCGACACGGACTTCCATACCTGGAAACACTTTGCCGATCGAGCCCCTCGCCGAGCGAAATGGGTGATTCAGGCTGATGAGTGAAGTCGTTTCGGTCATGCCGTATCCCTGGATCACGGCGTAGCCCAAGCGGTTCCAAAAAGTTTCGACCTGCTCTGGAAGAGCAGCGCCACCAGAGATGAAGGCCCAGAATTTCCAGCCAAGATGAGAGTGGATGTACCGGAATCGCCACCAGCGTTTGAGGAAATGTTCTTTTTCCGCCAGCGCGAAATTGTTCCGAAAGCGCTCTGTGTTTCCGCAACGCTCCTCTCGGCGCTCGACCTCCCGTTGGAGAGATTCAATAAATCGAGGAACGGCGACCAGGACAGAGACGCGTTCTCGCCGGATCATATCCATCAAGTCTGAAGGTTTTAGCGAATCGATGAAAACAACGGTGGCTGCCAACATCGGCGGGATGAAGACCCCTAGTATTTGTCCAAAGACATGACTAAGCGGAAGCAGGTTCAAAAAACGTAGTGGGTGAACCAGCTCTTCGTATCGGAGATACTTCTGCATTTCTTTTTCGAGAGGCTCGATATTCGCGAGGACGTTTCCGTGCGAGATCACGACTCCCCGGGGCTCCGCGGTGGTGCCGGACGTAAAGATGATTTCCAAGGTGTCTTGGCGCGAAAGCGGTGGCGGTGCGTATGGGGAGGAGTCGTGTCGCGCCAGGACCGCGGGAAGCGACTCCAATGACAGGGAAGGAATGGCCGCGCAGTCCTTTTGTGCGCCCGCCCGAAAGATGAGTTTTGCATTTACTTCCCGAGCCACACGGCACGCGAACTCCATTGTGGAAGCGTGATCGATCGGCACGATGACAACCCCACAAAGCAGACAGCCGAGAAATGCGATGATCCACTCCGCAGAGTTTTCGCTCCAGAGGAGGACCGCATCGCCCTTTGCTAAGCCGCGGAGCTCGAGCTCGCGAGCCAGGCGGTTTGCCTCTTCGGCAATGCGCCTATAGGTCCAGGTCTCCATGCGATAGCCGCGCCGCTGGCGCACGGCAATCTCGTCGCCATGTGTCGCATAGGTTTTGACGAAGTTAGATAGTGACTCCAAGGGCATGCTAGGCATCTATCCTCAGAAGAGCAGGAGCTTGCGCCAGCTCAGAGACTTTACATTGTTTTGATAGGCTATGGTTGCCGTGGGATACAAGGAAAAAGTTGTGGTGATCGGCGCCGGAATCTCAGGCCTGGCTTGCGCCTATCACTTGAAACAGTTGGGGATTCATTGTCTGGTCCTCGAAGCCAAGGAACGTGCCGGCGGCTTGATTGCGACGGTGCGGAGAAACGGCTTGTTGTTTGAGACCGGAGCTCAATGCCCGCGATTTCCCGCATCGGTTTGGCGGTTGGTGCGCGAACTAAATCTGGAAAGCGAGTTTATAGCAGGTGACCCGAAAGCGAAGCGCTATATATTCAGCGGCGGACGGCTACATTCAGCCCCGTTCTCACCGACTGCGCTGCTTACGACTCGTTTGGTTGGGGTCACGTCCAAGATTCGAATCCTCAGCGAGGCCTTCCGATATTCCCAGCCGCCTGCCCATGAGGAAAGTCTATCTGACTTCGTCGAACGGAAATTTGGTGCGGACGTTTTGGATAATTTGGTGGACCCCTTCGTTTCGACAATTTTCTTCGGCGATTCCCACAAGATGGGCATGGAAAGCGCCTTCCCTGCTTTGGTGCAGTGGGAACGGGATCGGGGGAGCCTCGTGCGAGGCGCCATTCGAGCGCGTAAGGCAAAGCGAGACGCGCAAACGTCCGATGGATTGTCAGCAGGCTCTCGTAGAAACGGCGCGACACTTCACGTCACGGAAGCATTGCCATCGCTTGGTTCCTTCAGATCAGGGATGGCGAGACTCCCGGAGAGACTCTCGGAAACGTCAAAAGCAGAGATCCGCTACGGAACGCGGATTGTATCCGTGGAGCCGTTTCCCGCCGCCGACGGGACATCGAAGGGCGAATGGCGAGTATGCTTATCGAGCGACGAGGAAATCGCGACCAACCATCTGATTCTGGCAGTGCCGGCGTACGTTGCAGCTGGACTGGTGGAAATCAGCGTTCCGCAACTTGCTGCCCACCTTAAGGCCATTGAGTATGCGCCAATGTGTGTGGTCTCATCTGCCTACGCACGCTCCACGGTGGCAAACAGACTGGATGGATTTGGATTTATGGTTCCGCGCAGGGAAGGGCTAAAAACAATCTGTACGTTTTGGAATTCTTCTTTATTTGGAGCGCGCGCTCCGGAAGGCCAAGTGGTAATGACCAGTTTTGCCGGAAGAGAGTTGAGTGACAGTTTCGGGGCGATTTCCAAGGAAGAGTGTGCACAAGTGGTAGAAGCGGAAAATGCCAGGATTTTAGGAATTACGGCTAAACCGGTCGAGCACGTAGTGTGGAAGGATCCACAAGCGCTGCCGCAATACAACGTGGGACATGCGCGACGAGTGGCGGAGATTTCAAGCATCTTGTCGACGCAACCAAACCTTTACCTAGCGGGTAACTTTTTGAGAGGCAGGTCCATAGGTGATTGCGTCGAGGTTGCAAACCGTGTGGCGGAAGACGTACATAGCCAAGTAGAGCGCCAAGGCATCTAAGAGTGGACATTCTTTGAAGGAGCCGGGAAGGTGCATCCTGTACTGCCGTGGTGTTTGGGTTTTGCATTGCTCGGCGCCTTGCTGGGGATGATTTACCAGACGCTGGGGACGCGCAGGGATGGCAAAGTCTATCCGCCCCCTGGTAGGTTAATCGATTTAGGAAGTCATCGACTGCACGTTTTCGAGTCGGGACGCGGGAACGCGACCATTGTGCTGGAAGCGGGATTAATGTCCACGGTTCTGAGCTGGAACGATCTGCAGCGGGAGTTGGCGCGATCTTATCGCGTGGTCAGCTATGACCGAGCTGGGCTGGGTTGGAGCGATTTAGGTCCAATGCCGCGAACGGCGGATCGTATCGTCGAGGAGCTTCATGCGATGTTGGAGCGAGCGGCAATACCACCTCCCTACGTGCTAGTGGGGCATTCATTCGGGGGATTGACCATGCCCCTTTTCGCGGCGCGCTTCCCTGAGGAAATAGCCGGAATGGTGCTTGTAGATCCGGTGGCGCCAGCGGAATGGAATCCACCTTCGGAACATGACTGGAAGCTCACGCGAATTGGAGCCAAGGTGTGCCGACGCGCGGCACTGCTCTCGCGCATTGGAATTATTCGGTTCGTTGCTTTTCTTCTGACCAGCGGTGTAAAGAAACCAGCAGGTTATCTCGTTCGCCTGATCAGTCGAGGTACGCCCGCCGACTCTGGTTCTGTTTCGAGTCCGTGGTTTTCGGCGCTACCCGCAAATGAGAAAGGTATGGCCGCAGTCTTTTGGGTGCAGCAGAAATTTGCACTGACGATCGCGAGCCAACTGGAAAATCTGCCAGCAAGTGCGGCGCGGATTGGTGAACTCGATAATTTCTGTGATAAGCCGGTGGTGATTCTGTCAGCAGGCACTGCGCCTGAGCATCGACGCAAAGAGCATGCCGCGATGGCGAGGCGCTTGCCTCTTGGGAATCATGTGTTGGCAGAAAACAGCGACCATTGGATCATGCAAGAAGATCCTGATCTGGTGATCGGCGCGATCGAGAAGGTAGTTAAGTACTCGCAAAACTCTCAAGTGCCATCCGTAGCGACCCTGCGCGAATTGGGAGTGCCCGACAAGGTAGCAACGCAGAGGATTGGCAAGGTGGTTCCATGAGCCAACGTCAGGCACAACTTACGCGATTACTCGCCCTGGCCCTGTTGCTAGGAGTTTTGATGATAGCGCCAGTCGCAGCGAGACAGAGCTTCGTTGGTGAGACGGCCAAGGAAGAAGCTTCGGCGAATTCTCGAACTGTTGATGGACTGGCGGGAGACGAAGTCGTTACGCGAATGATCGAACGTAATCGGCTGCGAAACGAGCATCTGCAGAGTTACTCAGCGGTTCGCAAGTATGAAATCCGAAATCCCGACGGTCGCGTCTCTGCCGAGGCCATTGTGCGCGTGGATTATCGCGCGCCAGGCAAGAAGACGTTTCAAAAGGTCTCCGAAGAAGGATCCTGGGTGGTGCGACGTTTGGTATTTGACCGTCTATTGCAAACTGAGGAAGAGACCTCTTCCGGCCAGGAGCGGCACGATTCTGCGATTTCAGACAATAACTATCAGTTCACGATAATCGGGGAGGAGAATTTGGGGACCCGTCGTTGTTTTATCGTCGAGGCCAAACCGAAGCGAACAGATAAGTACCTGTTTGTAGGGAAATTGTGGATCGATGCACAGGATTTTGGGATCGCAAAAATCTCAGGCCACCCTGCGGCAAAGCTGTCGTTTTGGATCACCCGTGCGGACTTTGTGCGGGAATTTCAAAGGGTTGAGGGTTTTTGGCTGCCCCGACTGGATGAAACAATCGTCGAACTTAAGATCCATGGTACGAGAGTGTTCCGTATCGAGCATCAGCAATACGTGATCAACGCCGCTAACGATCTCGAACCTGAACGGCCGGACTAGGCATACAATGCTTAGACTGAACTGGCACCCTCAGGAACTTGGCAATGTAGGTTCTGCGCCGCCGAGCCGGCTGGTCGGGATGCGTAATTCCCCGTCATCCACATGATGGGGAAGGGTGTCGGCGTCGGCGGCAACGTCGCCATCCAGCGGAGCCGGTCGTCGTCAGGACGCTCATCGCACTCGGCGTGACTGCGCTCTTCTCCGTCATCCTCTCGGCGCCGACTGTGGACCCTGCAGGGGCCAGCCCCGGTAGTCTAACAACCCGAACATGGAAAGCCCGTCGCACGGCGGAGGTGATGGGCGCGGATCGGGCTCTGCCGGCGACCGGACAGGCGCAATCGGCAATGTAGCGGGAAAGATCGCTGTATAAGCAGCCTCTTCCCGGCCCATGCAACGAAACTTCTCTCCCGGCGTTGCGTAATAGCTTGTGGGGAGGAGAACCCATGAAAACATTTGTGCGAATGCTAGTGCTATGCCTCGTGGTGCCAGCCGGGGTCGCCCTGACCCAGGACAAACCGGCCCAGGAGAAACCCGCGGTTACACCGGAGAATCCCCTGAGCACCTGGAACAAGATGGCCTACACCCGGGTGAAGGGCATCCTGGCGCGGTCCGCTGAAAAAATGCCAGAGGAGAATTACAGCTTTAAGCCCGTGGACACCGTGCGCAGCTACGGCCAGATCATCGGACACTTGGCTGATGCGCAATACATGTTCTGTTCCGTGGCGCTGGGCGAGAAAGGCCCGGCTCTGGACATCGAGCACACCAAAACCTCCAAAGCCGATCTCATCGCCGCGCTCAATGCCGCCTTCGCTTATTGCGACAAGGCCTACGACACCATGACCGACGCCTCCGCCGTGCAGATCATCAGGCTCTTCGGAAACGACGCTCCGCGGCTCAGCGCGCTGACCGTCAACAACATGCATGACCTGGAGCACTACGGCAATCTGGCCACCTACATGCGCATGAAGAACATCGTGCCGCCCAGCAGCGAGCAGCCGCCCGCTCCGCCGCAGGCGCCGAAGAAATGAGCGGAAGAGGTCACTCGTGACTAGTGAGAAGGAAAGTCAGCAGTCGATAGTTGACGTCCGCGTTTGCATCTAAACGCGTTTTTCTGGAAAGCGCCGCCGCGTTCATTTCCACTTACCCCCACCAGCAGTTCTTGGCTCAATCACGTGGAACGCCTCGTGGCTATTCGCTTGTAAGGGAGGCGGCGTACTCGTCGCAGGGGGGACATACTCGTCGCAGTGGGCGTCGCAGTGGGGGGGCGTCGCAGTGGGCTGGACACCCGCTCCCCATTCCTTTACCATCAATGCTTTTCGGAGGTGGAAAGATGCCGACCCCGAGAGAATGGGTAAGAATCTGTGAACTGGAAAAGGCCGCAATAGAACATCAGTCTGTAGAGAAGTGGATCGAAATAGATCGCAAACTTGATCCCAACTGGACCGAAGAAAAATCAAAGGCTCTGTATCAACGCAAAGAAGAGTGGCTAAAAGGCTGCACTGAACGCCTGAATGAAGCCCGTGCCAACCTACACGCCGCAGAGGACCTAGATATCTGGTCTCTCCTTGGAACTGGAAACGGAATTACCAGCCGTGCCAAAAGCGGTTCATCGCAGGATGATGAATGAGCGTCAACTGCGCGATGGCATGGGAAGAGAATGCCGCCTAAAGGAAGTGGGGTTTGGTCAATTCCGTCCGGATCAGTGCGCGCGACGGAATTCCATACGTATTTAGTCGTTACGGGCGCGTGTCAACGACTTTGAGACAGGTGCTCACGAAATTTAGTGAGTTTTTCATGTGTTGGGTTTTTCAGGAAGAAATTTCGCGCCAGGATCGCCTCGCAACGACGATCGCCATCTCGGTCGACCCACAGCATCCCCGCTTTTGTCGCCGCTGTTTCATCGGCCTCCTCCCATCGGTAGCAATTCCGGAGTGGAAACCGGCTTGTTAATCCAGACTTCGCTGGGAAGAGCCGGTGGTTTTGGAGTGCTTCGTACGAAACGCTCCGGGTGACGTTGGTAAGCAACATCGAGTACATCCTGGCGTTGCCGCAGTGCGTTTTCCACTTGGCCATAGTGAACCGTCGCTGGCGTCAACAAGCCTACGCCGGAGTGACGGTGCTCGTCGTTGTACCACCGAAAAAATCCCTGACAGAAAGCACGACTGTCCTGGATGCACCCAAAGCGGTCCGGGAACTCCGGCCGATATTTCATGGTTCGGAATTGGCTCTCGGAAAAGGGATTGTCGTCCGACACGTGAGGCCGACTATGCGTTTTCGTGACACCCCATATCGGCGAGTAAGAGAGCCACCGGCTTGGACCTCATCGAGCCACGCTTCCGGCAGATATTGCACAAATTAGGACTGAATCGATGAATCGAAGTACTTCGCAGAGCGAACAGGCATCCTCGAGGCATATCTTTGCATTGGGCAGGATATGAGAATGTTGAGTGCTGGCGCAACGTTCATTACCATCGACCTGCCGATACGCGCTTCGGCAGTTACAGCTTTCCCCAGAACGCGAATGTCACGGCTCCGACCAGAAATAGAAAAGAGACAGCATGATTCCATCTGATACGTTCATCTAGATACCACCACGCGAAAATCACGAACACGCAGAGTGTGATTACCTCTTGGATGATTTTCAACTGAAACCCAGTGAATTGGCCGTAGCCAATGCGATTGGCGGGAACTTGGAAACAGTATTCGGCGAACGCGATTAGCCAACTCACAACGATGACGGTGAAAAGTGGTGCCTTACGGTATTTTAGGTGTCCGTACCAAGCGAACGTCATAAAGATGTTTGAACAGATAAGAAGAAGAATTGTTTTCATGGCGTTCCAGAGCTTATCACCGGATTGGTCGAGAAGACGTGCCAGAGGAAGAGATGAAAGAGATGCGTGAACTTCTGTTTGCCCGCGTCTTGAGGATGACAGGGCCAGCACTTCAGAAGGCTGAGGAACGCTCTGGTGTGGTACTCAGCGAAACTGGGTCAGACCATCTGCACGTCATTGCCGAAGAAGTCAGCCGCGTGGCAGAGCTTTGCATCACGCAAAATATGGGCACAATGGGCACGGCCAAATACGTGCCGGGCACGAGGGATGTGTGCAAAAAGAAACAAATGACCCTTTGGCTTACAAACCTCACTCTACGTTCGGGAGTCAATCAAAGTACAGAAATGGACCTGCACCCGTTGTCATCTATTCGCATTCTCGTAGTTGACGATTTCAAGGATTGGCTACTCCAAGTCCGTTTGCTGCTTCAGCCGCGCCCAAAATCGCATGTCATCGCTGAAGCATCGGATGGACTAGAAGCCGTTCAGAAGGCGGAAGACCTGAAGCCGGACTTAATTCTGCTCGACATCGGCCTCCCCAAATTAAATGGAATCGAAGCCGCCCGGCAGATACGACAACGCTCCCCCAGCTCCAAGATTATCTTCCTGAGTCAGAACAGTGACCTCGACGTCGTCCGGGCAGCTTTTGGGCACGGGCGCGTTGGGTTATGTTCATAAGAGCGATGCCCGAAGGGAACTACTGCTTGCCATGGATGCGGTTCTTAGTGGTGAACAATTTACCAGCAGTCGCTCAAACGGCTTCAAGTGAAAAGCCAAAGCGAGGTTCGATTCTGTTGTGATGACGCGAAGATTCTGTTCCACGTCACCCCGAAGCAGCGGAGTCGCTTTGTTCGAGCTGGCGCAGCTCAGCTTTCGGCACAGAGAACTCCGCCATGCCACAATCCAAGCAGACAACAACCTCAGGAAATACCCACACGACGGGCTTATCAATATCTTTCAGTTCGGGAAAATGGATGCCCATCTCCGCGCTGAATTTCTTCTGGTTGACTGACCCACACGACTTGCAGGGAATACTGCCCCCTCTCATGCGTTAAGTTACGTTCTCAACCGGAAAAAGTGGATGCTAAGTCCTGACTTTACCTCTTAGCTGGTTTTCCTCATCTGTCGAGAGCCGCCCCTTCGGTAAAATTGCAGCACAACTGGGAATCGATGGTCAAGATGACGTATGACCCTATCTGAATGACGCCCTTTTACAATTCTGAGAGACGCAGGTCACCAGATAGGTGACACAGACATGCTTCAGAAGCAGAACGGATACGTGATGGGAATCTGCATTGACGGAGTTCCCTGCACTTTTAAGGGTGTCCTGAAAATGGCAGAGGAAGAAAGAAAGACATCTGAGCCGTCCGAGCAGCCCGGCTAGGCTTTCCTAGAAATCAGGGTAAACTCCGTGGCAGGCGTCAGAGGCGAGTCAAGGCCACCATCGTCCCATCTGATGCTGACAAGGGCATGTCCGTTGAACGCTATCCTGACTCTGGTCACCGTTCCCGGTTGTCCAAATTCATTCTTGACGTAATCGCCCAGAACAGTGGTTTCGTCATTTGCGTATGGCACAGTCACCTCTGATGAATAGGCGGGTTCACGCGGCAACCATTCAAAGTCACGCAATTTTTCGCGAGACTAAAGTGTGTTCGGAAGCAGGAGAAAAGAGAAGGCAAATCCCACCGTCCTTCCACATGATGCAGACCCGTTCCTGTTCGTCCTGTGCTGCGTGAACTCTAGTCACAGTGCCCGATTGTTCGCATTGGTTCTTAACGTAATCACCAACTTTAGGCATTTCGCCACTGGCGTATGGCATACTTACCTCTCACGATTGACCATCGGTGGGCTTGATGAAAATTTGTGCCCGTTTGAGCTGCTGATAAATTGCTCACCACGAAGAACCGCATCCAAGGCAAGCAGTAATTCGCGTCCGGCATCTATCTTACGAACGTAACCCAACGCGCCCGTGCCCAAAGCTGCCCGAATGACGGCAAGGTCATTGTTCTCACTTAGGAAGACAATCTTGGAGCTGGGGGAGCGTTGTCGTATCCGCCGGGCGGCTTCGATTCCATTCAACTTGGGAAGACCGATGTCTAGCAGAATTAAGTCCGGCTTCAGGTCTTCGGCCTTCTGAACGGCTTCTAGTCCATCCGATGCTTCAGCGATGACTTGGGATTCTGGGCGGGGCTGAAGCAGCAAACGGACTTGGCGTAACCAATCCTTGAAATCGTCAACAGCGAGAATGCGAATTGATGACGGGCCGTTGGGTGCTTCAACCCTGAAGATGTCAAAGGGAGCAATCATAGCTACCATCCATGACTAGCTGAGTCTGGTAGCTACGAGTGAAGCACAATGGACAGCCTGTGTACAGCGAAAGGTTAAGGAAAGAGGTTCAGCACATGCTTGGTGTGAACATTGTCAGAAGCTGAAGGCAGCGTCAACAGCGGCACGCACATGCGGTGCGTGAGACTCAGACCCGGCAAGGTAAAGCTGCGTGGTCTTCAGGTCTTTGTGACCCAGCCACGTTTTCAAGTCATTGAGCGAAGTGCCGTGATGGTGCAGCTTCGTTGCGTAAGTCTTCCTGAAGTTGTGCAGCTTGAACTCTTCGCACACTGGTGCCGTCTTGCACGTGCGTGGTTTCTGGTCTGTCAGCGGGTTTCTGAGCTGTGTGAAAGCCCCAATTGCCGTTTGCGTCTTTCATTCTGACGATGATGCTGACTTGCGCCACCCAGCGTCTTTTGGCCATTTCGTGTGCCTTCTCCCTGTGAAGTAATTACGGGCTTAGCTTGGCACATGCTAGGCACAAGGCACAATAGTACGCCAGTACAGGGCGTTTTTCTTGGCTTCTTGCGTGTTTCTAAGGATATGGCGGAGAGGGTGGGATTCGAACCCACGGTAGGGGTTAACCTACACACGCTTTCCAAGCGTGCGCCTTAAACCACTCGGCCACCTCTCCAAGTGAGTGCTCAACCTTTTTACTTTAGCAGAAACGGAACCGTCGTGCATGTCGCGTGGCGGTAAGCGTTCTGGAACGTGTCCGGATGAAACAGCACATTTATTCACCGAACTGCGCTGCAGGCTAATCAGGTTAACCTCAGGCTTTGGCGCACCGCGAGGTCTCAAGTACACTAGTAGGGTTGCCTCCTACTCCGGGGTGGTGCAATTGGTAGCACATGGGCCTTTGGAGCCTAGAATCCTGGTTCGAGTCCAGGCCCCGGAGCCATTCCCTGCAATGGCGTAATCAATCCGCAGGTTGCTGCTTCGCCGTGATGAGCGCGCTGGTCGTAGCCACGCATTGCCACATGCCATCAAACTTCACCCAAGTGTCGACGAAACGCTCGCGACGCACATAGGGCTTCCCTTTTTCCGTTCCTTTGATCCGAAAAATGCCGACCACAACCGCCGCATTGCCATAGACTTGGACATTGCTTTGCTCGGTGACGGCCTGGCTCGGTTGATAATCCGGCGCTTTGATGCTGGCCAGAAAATCGCTCTTGTTGGAAACACTTCCATCGATGTCCACGGACACCATGGAGTTAGCGAGGAGCATGTCCAAGGCCTTCGCATCTTTGTTCTCAAGCGCGTGGTTCCAAGCCGTTTCGAGCGCCAGGACGCGGCCCCCTTCATCGCTGACATTGTTTTGTTGCCCCAGTGAAATGCCGACAGCCAGCAACAAAAGGCCTCCGGCAATGATGGTACGTTTCATGGCCACAACCTCCCGACTTCAAGCAGCGATTTTCTTCCGAAAGGATACGCATTTAGAGTAGAGCAAGAATTCTCCATGCGCCGAAATTCGACGCGCGCAGTTTCTCGTGATGCAACCAGCGGCGGATGCTTTCTCTGACTTAGCTATTGGTTCTGGGCGAATAATTCGCCGATGGCGCGGTAGGCCTGATCGATGGCGACATCGGTATACGCGCTGACGCCGGCATCGGAATTGGCAATGGTGATGCGGCCAAACGGTTTGCGGCCAACAATCCACGGCTGCTCACCCTCTTTCCAGTCCGGCTCAAAGAGCGAGTTGGGCGTGTAGGCGTAGCCGTGTGCCCAGCGATTGACGGTAATGCCGACAACATCGTTTGGCGCGTCGAATCCCGTGCTGGCGAGCATTCGTTCCAGTTGATCGCGGATGTTGCGCTCAAACTTGGCGTAGGGAGTCTGCAATAGTTCTGCGCGGCCTGCGCGATTCTGATCGCGCATGGGCAAACCCGGATGGCATGGTGTGCGCAGCATGAAGAGCACGGCTGGCTCCTCCGGCTTGCTGGGAAATTTGTACGCGCCCAGGCTCACGGGGAAATCTAGCGCCGTATAAGTGAAGTAAGAACCGGGAGAAACAATTTGGTAAATGCCAAGCTTGCTGAAATACGTCCAGTTGCGAATTGCCACGCGCGCATAGACCAGGGGCGCCTTTACCAGATACGAGAGCGCCTCTTTCTGCTGATGCGGCAATTCCGGGCAGAGATACGGGATCATCATGTTGTAGCAGGCCAGAACACAGTAATTCCCTTTCGCGACGAACCGCTTTCCCTCGCGAATGTAGGACACCTGCACGTGTTTTGCGCTCGCATTTGCACTAGAGTGCTGAACATTTACGACTGTGCTGTTCAACCTCAGACGTACCGCGTTCTCCGCGCGGTCCAACCGGCCGTAGTCTGCTTTGGCGGTGACGACATCTTCCATCGTGCTTCCGGGAATCGTGCCGGGAATCAACGAACGCACCAGCAAGCGCGCGATCGACGCATTTCCATCCGGAAAATGAAAAATGTAAGGTTCCGCCTTTTCGTGCGGAGGCAGGCCCAGTCCATCAAAACCTGCGTAGATAAATGAATGATAGTCGTCGCCAGCTTCGTAGCAGGCCATGGCGGGCACCGCTTCAATTCCCACCGTGAACAGGTCGTGGGTAAACGTCTGGAAGAACGGCAACGCCTCCGGCGTCATCTTGCAATCTTTCGTCAGGAAATCGGAATAACTGGTTTTTCTCAGGTAGGCGATCTTTTCCTTTTGTGAACGCCCCTTCAGATAATCGACTTTCTCCGTGTACACACGAATGATGTCTTTGCGCGCGGCATCGCTCAGCGGCGCTTTCACCAGAAACTCCGGCCATGGCGTGGTATTCATTCCGGCCAGCAGGCGATCTTCGCCAAAAGTCTCCTTGTTGAAAAACGCGGCGGTTCCGAGCTTCGAATAGAGTTTCCGATCGTAGGCTTGATAGAAAACGCTCGTGTCGATGCCCAGCTCTTTCAGAAGGCCCTTCGCTTCCGCGCTGTATTCGCCGGGGCTTTCGATGGATTGCGTTCCTCCGTTGCTCAACAGCAGACGACCAGCAACCTGGAACTCGTTTCGCCGGGCGTGACCGCCGAAGTCGTCGTGATTGTCGAGCAGGAGAATCTTGACCCTCTTGCCCGACTCTTGCCGAAAACGATAAGCAGCCGCCAGTCCGCTAATTCCAGCGCCGACGACGATCAGGTCGTAGGATTCCCCGGTGTCGACGGGCTCGCCCCTGGCGTTGGGGCTCTCTCCATCCCGCAGTTTGTGGGCGTAGGTGTAGGAGCCGTCGTTGTCCCCACGCAACCCCATCTTTGCGGGCGGGTAGTACTCTTCTGCCTGCTCGCCAGCTGGCTCGTCGAGAATTGCCGCCGCCAGCAGGCACTCTGCGCTGAAGCCCGCACCCAGCACGCTGGCACCGGCGCCCACGGCCACTCCGTTCAGGAAATCGCGTCGGGTGATTTCGCGCGCCATTCCCAGCTCGCGATCTTTTCTTTCGTCGTTCATGCGTCGCCCTCGAAGCCTTGCAAGGCGCGTAGTATAGCGCGGGAACGCGATCTTTACACAATTCTAGTAGGCTTACGCCGCTGACTCACTCGTACCGCGAACCAGCCAATTCGGCACCTGTGCCGGCGCGCGTCGTGTGGGATACTGCTGAAACGAGCGATAAGGATAGGGATGATTCGTGGCTACTGACGCTACCATCGTGACCAAGCAAGCCGCTGCCCAAAGCCGCGTGGCCGCCTATTTGGCGCTCGTCGTCGGCATCGTGTGTATCGCTTGGTCGGCGATCTTCGTTCGCTGGACCGACATTCCCGGCCCGGCTTCAGCCTTCTACCGCATGTTGATTCCCGCCATGGTTTTGCTGCCAACGTTTGCGACCGATCGCAAGCGTGAACGCGTCACAAGCCGCAGCTGGCTGATCATTGGCTTGGGTGGCTTGTTCTTCGCGCTCGATCTGGCTTTATACAACACCGCAATTTTGCGCACTTCTGCCGCTAACGCAACCTTGCTTGGGAATAACACGCCCATCGTCGTGGGCCTGCTGACGTGGATGGTGTTCCGCCGGAGGCCGCAGCCCGCGTTCTGGCTGGGTCTGATCCTGGCCATTGGCGGGTCTGTGGTAATTCTGTGGGCCGATCTGGCACGACATGCGCCGTTCGGTGTTGGCGACGTGATGGCGCTCGGAGCCGCAGCGTGCTTCGCCGTGTATCTTTTGGCCACGGAAAAAGTGCGCGCCACGACGAGCACGCTCACATTTCTTCGCTTGTCCATGATTGCCAGTACGCTCGTACTGCTGCTCCTGAATTTCACGATGGGCATTTCTTTGCGCCTGCCTCAGCGTCACACCTGGTGGGCCTTGCTCGGCTTGGGACTGGTTTCTCAACTCGGCGGCTACCTGGCCCTGACTTACGCCCTGGGACATTTGCCCGCAACCATCACCTCCATCAGTTTGCTGACACAGGGACCGCTGACCGCGGCGATGGCGGCAGTCCTGCTCGGTGAACCGCTCACGCTGCCGCAAATTGTGGGCGGAGCACTCGTGCTGTTTGGCGTTGCGCTCGCCCACCGACAGCGGCATCCTGAAGAAGAAGCCAACCTTTAGCGAGCTTTTCCGAGATTTTTCTCCGGCGTAAAGTCTCGCGCTGAAATTAGCAGCTTGCTCCTCGACCGCAGGTGCGGGAAACTGTTCGTGTTTTTGCCCACCGCACGCAACTATTTCCAAGGGGAAAACCGATATGCGGCTATGCTCCTCCATTGTGTCTTTGGCGACAATGCTCCTGCTGTACAATTCAGGCCACGCGCAAGAAAAGCCCGTCGAACCCGCGCCAGCGCAGTCCGAAACAAAACCAACAGCGAACACTCGCCTGAAGATTGGTGTGGCCCTGGAAGGTGGCGGCGCATTGGGCATCGCGCATCTGGGCGTCTTGAAATGGTTTGAGGAACATCACATCCCCGTTGACTACGTTGCCGGCACAAGCATGGGCGGACTGGTGGGCGGACTCTACGCCAGCGGAAAGAGCGCGGATGAGCTGAAGCAGATTGTGGACCACGCAAACTGGCCGCAGTTGCTGGGCGGAGACATTTCCTACCAGGATCTTGCATTTCGCCGCAAGGAAGACGCCCGCGACGTTCCGAATAATATCAAAATCGGCCTGAAAAATGGACCCCGATTGCCTCCCGGACTGAGCACCGGCGAGCACATCAGCTTGCTGATTGATAGGGAAACACTGAACTATTCCACGCTCCCATCCTTCAACGACCTCCCCATTCCTTTTCGTTGCGTTTCCACGGAACTGATTTCCGGCAAGCCCTACGTTTTTGACCACGGCTCTCTTTCAGAGGCGATGCGCGCCACGATGTCCATTCCGGGTGTATTCGATCCCGTGCGGCAAGGAGACAAGGTTTTCGTCGATGGCGGACTGGTGGACAATTTGCCTACCGACGTGGTGCGCAACATGGGCGCGGACGTGGTGATCGCGATCCATCTGCAGATTTCCAAAACCTCCGCAAAAGACATTCAATCCGCGTTTGAAGTGCTGGGCCGCTCCGTGGAACTCATAATTGCCGAGACCGAACTTCGCGGCATGGCCGGGGCCGACGTGATCGTCACCGCGAAGGTGGAAGACTTCAGCAGCATGGATTATGCGAAGGCGAAGGAGCTCGTTCAGAAAGGCTACGATGCTGCCGCCGAAAAAGCGCGGATTCTGCAAGCGTACTCACTCGACGATGCAGCCTGGGCCGCATATCTGGACTGGAAGCAATCCCGCAAACGAACCGACGTCGGCGTCCCTCAGTTTGTAAAGGTCGAAGGAGTGAATCTCGAATCGGCCCGCGACGTCGAGTCATTTCTGCGCCCCCTGATCGGCAAGCCCGTCAACCCTGACGACATCGACCGCCATCTCACGCGGCTCGTCGGCATTGGCCGGTGGGACAGCGTCACTTACGGCATGATTCACGAGGATGGCCGCGATGGACTGCTCGTCCAGATTCGCGAGAAATCTTATGCTCCTCCATTGCTGCAGCCGTCGTTTTTCATCGACGGCTCGGAACCAGCGGACGTCACCTTCACATTAGGCGGCAGAATCACTGCCATGGACGTGTGGGGAGAGCGGTCCGAACTGCGCACCGATTTTCAGTTTGGTGAAATCTATGGCCTGCAGGCTCAGTTATACAAACCGTTCTACACGCAAAGCCACTGGTTCTTTGAGCCGTTCGCCGGCGGAAGCCAGACCACCTTCAACATTTATCACAAAAACAATCCTCGCGCCGACTATCGCACCGATCGCGTTCTGGGTGGCGTCAATGTCGGCTACACCTTCAACCGCTTCAATCAGCTCTATGTCGGCTATGGAATCGGCTTCGAGCAGGCAACCCTGCGCTTGGGCCAGCCGGAATTCTCTTCCTACAGCGGGCGCGTGGGCGGCGCGCAAATGAGTTACGTTCGTGACCACACCAACGAGCCGGTAATCCCTACGAACGGATACTACCTGCAATCGAAATTCTTCTGGTACGACACGAGCCCGGGAGCGACAGAGAAGTTCCCTTCTTTGGATCTTTACGCCGCATTCTTCCGTCCGATCTTCCTCAAAGACTCGGTCTTTCTGATTGCCCGTGGCGGCTCGACGTTCGGTTCCAACGGCACCGGCACACCGCAGTTTTTCCTTGGCGGGCCCGGTCACCTCAGCGCCTACGGCCTCAACGAACTCTTCGGCAACCAGTATTTCCTCGGCCGCGTCGGCTATCTTCACGAGGTCTTCACCTTGCCCACCTTCGTGGGAAAACAGGTGTACATCTACGCCGCCGGCGAAATTGGCAAAATGTATGGCGATCCCACCGCCCCGCGCCTCTCGGGTGACGGTGCTTTGGGACTTCTCGCCGAGACCAGGTTTGGTCCTGTCCTGATTGGCGGCAGCGTCGGCGACACCGGCCATCACAAATGGTTCTTCCAATTGGGTCGCGTTTTTTGATCGATTCATCGACCCTTAACAATTCGAACGTATAAGGGTGGCTCGCTCAGCCATCTGAAGGGACGTTCGGGCCTATGCTTGTTTGGGTTTGGTCATCTTGACGAACGGGACGACGCCAATCAGCAGCGAGATCGCGGGAAGGATTGCCCAGGGAAAAACCACGAGGGCAAAGAATGCGGGATGCTTCCAGAGGAACGGGTTTCGTTCCACAAAGAATCCCGTGAACGTTATGAAGATCAGCAAGCCCAACAAGGCAATGGAAGGAAATATTCCTGCGGCAAGCCGCGCTATGCGAGTTCCTCCATTGCGGCGAGACAAATACGCGCCCGCCGCACCGAAGACAGGCTGCGTGATGAGCCAAATCAGATACGGCATCAGCGGTGGGCTTTCGTGAAACCAACTGCTTCCAAGATTCCAATTTACTCGCTGAAGCATCATGAGCCAGACCATCGACGCCGTCAGCGTCACCAAGCCCGGCAACCAGAACTGTTTTGACCGGTCATTCATTCCAGCCTCCTCGTTTTTGATATCGGAGATCTCGCGTCCCAGCTCCTGCCAGTCAGTCGCCTGGCTCAAAGCAATCTCGATAGCCTGCGATTCGCTGGCGCCACGGGCCCGGCACGCCTGGTAGAGTTCCTCCAGATGGGTGGCAAGCTCCGCAACGACCTCGTCTCGCACGGCCCCTGACAGCGCTAATACGCCCATTCGTTCCGAAATCAGACGGCTCCAATCAGGCATGGCTGACCTTCGCTACGCGGCGCATTGCACGAAAAAGGTCGGCCCATTCCTCGCGCATCGGCTGAAGCATTTTGCGTCCACGCGGCATCAGGCGGTAGCACCTGCGCCGGCGGCCATTTGCGGCCGTTTCCCAAGTCCCATTCAGCCAGCCGCGATTCTCCATGCGGTAGAGCATTGGGTAGAGCGCCGCGAGGGTGAATTGCAGCGCGCCCTTGGACTGCTCCTCGATCTGGCGGGCAATTTCATAGCCGTGCAGCGGCTCGTTTTCCAGGACGCTGAGGATCGCCAGCTCCGCGGTCCCTCGCTTCAACTCCGTGCGAATCATAGTCACCGCCCTATATATAAGAGTCTTATATATAAGACCTGCGGTGTCAATAGTACGCGGTGACCTCTGTTTCGGAAATGGACACTGGCCTCTTGTGGGAACTCAGGCCGTGGCTGTGTGGAAGCTTCGTCCGCTCTTCGTGATTTGCCGCATGGTCGAGGCGACCTCCCGACGGCAGCGCATCGCAGGATGCATCGCCTTGGCCATGGCCGCAATTCCTGTCACCAGCCGCAAGCTTGGCCGGGAAACATAGCTGTTCGCATCCAGCGCATAAACACGCCCCGCGCGCACCGCCGGTATGTTGCGCCATTCGTCCGGCAGGCTCAGGGACAAATACTCCGCCGCCGCCTGGTCCTTTCGATAGCCGCAAGGAGCAATCAGCAATACGTCGGGCGCCGCTTCGACTACCTCTTCCATGGTGACGCGTCGCGAAGGAGTAGCCGGCTTTCCCAGCACATCCACTCCGCCCGAGAACTGGATCATCTCCGGTACCCAGTGGCCTCCCACGTAAAATGGCTGCAGCCATTCCAGCAGCACCACGCGGGGCCGTTCCGATTGACCATCCAGATCTTTTTGGATTTCGCCGAGCCGCGTGCCGACTTTCTCCAGGAGTTCCTGTGCCCGCGGAAAACGAAGCGTCTCTTCTCCCATCCTAAGCACATCACGCCAGACATCTCCGAGGTCCTGCGGATTCAAACATAGTACTTCGGGGCGCTTGCGAAAGCGCGCAAGGGTACTGGCTAGATCGTCCGGTGAGGCGGCGCAAACGTGGCACAAATCCTGCGTAACAATCAAATCGGGCGTCAGCGCTTCGAGTACATCGCTATCCACGGCGTAAAGACTTTCGCCGCGCGCGACGTAATCGCGCACCAGGCGATCAATCTCTGCGGGGCTGGCATCGTGCGGCAAGCGCGAATGAATGACGGCCGTCTTCGTCTTTGCGCGCGGAGGGAAATCGCATTCGTGGCTGACACCTACAATCTCTCGATCGAACCCCAGCGCAAACAGCACTTCCGTGGCCGACGGTAGAAGAGAGACAATGCGCATTCCCGGACTCTACCACAAAATGCCCTCAATTCATGGATTGGAGCCCACGCCGGCGTGGTCTGCTAGGGCTACTGGGCCGGCAGGCAACTCTACTGGTACAGGAAATATTTTCGGCGCATCTGATCGTAGGCGGCCAAGTCCTTTGCCCACCCGGCAATGATCTGCGCCGGTGGGGTTCCCGCTTGAAGCTGACTGACCGTTTCGTCATTGCCGAGGAGCAGCACCATTTTTGCCGTCTCGAAATTTGCCGGATATTTCTTCTGCAGAATCTCGGCAATTTCCAGCCCCATGCGCATCGACCGCACCGCAACGCGATCGGTCACCTTGATACCCACACCTCCGCAACGCTTGCCTGCGTACAATCCACTCACCGGAATGAATCGCTGGTTCGCGAAGCGCAAGCCCGGCAAATTCTTCGCATTCAACTCCGCGGCAACCTCCTCGCCGTCAATCCACGGAGCCCCGAACTCTTCGAATGGCGCTTCGGTGCCGCGACCCACGGAAACGCCGGCGTTCTGCAAAATCTCCAGCCCCGGGTAAAGAATCGATCCCTTCAGCGTGCGCAGATTCGGCGAGGGTGGAATCCAACGAAGCCCAGTGCTCTCGAAAAAGTAGTTGCGTTGCCAGCCCTTCATGGGAATCACGTGCAGTTCTACGTTAATGTGATTTTCCGTATTGAAGAGCTGCGCGAGTTCTCCGACGGTCAGGCCATAGCGCACCGGCAGTGGAAAGTAAGCTACGAATGCCGTTTTGTCCGCGTCCAACATGGGCCCTTCGACGATATCGCCCGCGATCGGATTGGGCCGGTCCAGCACGTAAAACGTGATTCCCTTTTTTGCCGCCTCCTCCATGCAGTAGCCCATCGTAGTCGTGTAGGTGTAGAAACGCACGCCGGCGTCTTGCACATCAAAGACCAGCGCGTCGATGCCGTCCAACATTTCGTCGGTCGGCCGCTTGTGGTCACCATACAGGCTGTAGACCGGCAATCCGGTAGAAGCGTCCTTCGAACTGGACACATTGTCGTCGGCATGTCCCGCGATGCCGTGTTCCGGGCTGAACAGCGCGACCAGTTGCACTCCGGGCGCGTGCGCGAGAACTTGCACCGTCGAGCGCTCCTGGGTATCGACGCCGGTGTGATTCGTGATCAGCCCGATACGCTTCCCGCGAAGGGGCGCAAACTTCTGCGCTTCCAAAACGTCCAGGCCCGTCTGCACGCGCGCCACGTGGCCTTTCGGCGGCCTCCCGTGCTTCTGCGCTGCGGGCCCCTCACCGGGCGCTGCCGCCGCAATCATCGGCACCAGAATCAGGCATACGCCAGCGTTGCGAAACACCACAGCCAACCTTTGCGAGGATTTCATACCCCCCAATGATATTCTGGAACTCGCCGATTGCACTTGGATTGTGAGCGCACAGTGCGCGTGCTATATACAGTCAAAGCACCGGGCGCAACGGCCGGGGGACTTTCTAAACATGCGATGGCGGTACGCCGGACCAGTTGTTCTGCCTATTTTGCTTATGTTCTCGATAACACTGAAAGCTCGAAAGCACAGCCGCAGCGCAGAACCTGCGGGAACTTCCGCAGAGAGTAACGGCATTCGCGCGGATCAGGAGTCTGCCACGGTGAAGTTTACGCCGGAACAAGCCCAGTGGGTGGAAAATACGCTTCGCCAGATGAGCGTCGAGGAAAAAGTGGGCCAGGTGCTGTTCGCCACTTACCACGGCAGCTTCACCTCCACCGATTCTCCCGCGTACGCGCAGATGCTCCACAGCATTAACGAGTTGCACGTCGGCGGATTCATCACCATCACGCATGGCTCGCCGCTCGGCATTGTGAAGAGCCAGGCTTATCCCACCGCGGTGCTCACGAATCAACTGCAATCCAAATCGAAGCTGCCGCTTTTGTTCGGCGCGGATTTCGAGCGTGGTGCGGCCATGCGTCTCGATGAAGGCACCTCGTTCCCCACAGCGATGGCTCTGGCTGCCGCCGGAAATCCCAAGGACGCCTACACCATGGGGAAAATCACGGCGCTGGAAGCACGCGCTGCGGGCATCCAATGGATTTACGCGCCGGTGGCCGACGTGAACAACAACCCGGGGAATCCCATCATCAACACGCGCTCGTTTGGCGAGAATCCCGCCTCGGTTTCCGAATATGTCGCCGAGTTTGTTCGCGGAGTGCAGGAAAATGGCGGCCTCGCCACCGCAAAACATTTTCCAGGGCATGGCGACACTGCCGCCGATTCACACATCGATCTTCCTATCATCAGAGCGAACCGCGATCGCCTGGAGCATCTCGAACTTGTCCCGTTCCGCGCGGCCATCGCGGCTGGTGTCGGCAGCATCATGACCGGACACCTGAATGTGCCCGCGTTCGAGCCGGATCCCAACACTCCCGCGACTCTTTCTTCCGCTATCCTCACCGATCTCCTTCGGAAGCACCTCGGTTTTGAGGGGCTTGTCGTCACCGACGCGATGGACATGGGTGGAATCACCGTTCGCTTTGCCCCAGGGGATGCCGCTGTCCGCGCGTTTCTTGCGGGCGCGGATGCGTTGCTGATGCCGCCGGTTCCCGATGCCGCCTACGATGCGCTACTGGCCGCGGCAAAATCCGGCGAAATTTCCCAGGAGCGCTTGGACGCCTCTGTGCGGCGAATTCTGGAAGCCAAGGCGCGCCTTGGCTTGAACGCCAATCGCCTGGTGGATCTAAGCGCGTTAAACGCGAAGTTCGGCAGCGTTGCCTGGCAGGCCGAATCGCAGGATATTTCCGATCGCGGCATTACGCTGCTTCGTGATACGCCGCACCGCTTGCCACTCGACGGAACGAAGCCGGCTCGCGCGCTGCTGGTTTCTCTATACGCCGACCCGGAGCCCTATCCCGGCGAGGACCTGGAGCGCGAACTCAAATCGCGTTTTGACTCGCTCACCACGCTTCGCGCCGACACGAAATTTGTGAAAGCCGACATGCTGAAGCTTCCCGTGCCCGACACTTACGATGTCGCGATCCTGGCTTTGTTCGTGCGCGTCAGCGACCGCAAAGGTGACGTCGACGTCCCCGCCGATCAATTGCCGCTCATCGATCAGATTTACAATTCTGGCAAGCCCGTCATCACCGTCAGCATGGGCAGCCCTTACCTGATTGAGCGTTTTCCCCAGGCGCAGACCTGGCTTGCGGCGTTTGGCATCAGCGACGTCGCGCAGATCTCCGTCGCCCGCGCCCTGTTCGGGCAGATTCCCATTCGCGGTCATCTTCCGGTCACGATTCCTGGCCTCGACCTGAAGGCCGGCTACGGCATAGAAGTTCCTGCCAATCCCATGACGTTGCAGCCGATGGACGTGCGCGGCGAAGCGCAACTGGAGCCTGCATTCGCCGAGGTCGAAACGGCTATCGCGGGCAAAGCGTTTCCCGGCGCGACCATCGCCATCGGCTATCGCGGCAAGGTTTCCTATCACTCGTTCGGAAAACTGAGTTACGAAGCGGGTGCTCCGGCGACCAAGGTCGACACCATGTATGACCTCGCGTCGCTCACGAAAGTTGTGGTTACCACTACACTGGTCGAAAAACTTGTTGAAGGCGACTTCCCTTCGTCGCTTGATCTCGACGCGCCCATCGAGCGCTACCTTCCGGAATGGATTGACGGGCCGCCAGCCGAAAGTCGGCATAAAGTTACGGTGAAAAGCCCGCAGGAACTCCACGATTGGGGCACACAGCGGCAAGTTGCATGGCGTCACAAGGTCACCGTGCGGTATCTGATGACACACACGTCAGGCTTGCCTCCCTTCAAGGAATATTGGCGCACGTCGAAGGGCAAAGCCGATACGCTGCAGGATATTTTCGCGGAACCGTTGGAGTACGAGCCCGGCACCAAAGTGGTTTATTCCGACCTCGGCATTATTTTGATGGCGGAAATTATTCAGCGCTTGACCGGAAAGCCGCTAGATGTACTGGCCAACGAATACATCTTCAATCCCATTGGCATGAAAAACACGATGTATAACCCTGCCAAGACGCTATGGCCGCGAGACTGCGCCGACGGAAATCGATAACCAGATGCGCCACCGGCTGGTGCAGGGTGAGGTGCACGACGAAAACGCCTATGCGATTGGCGGTGTTTCCGGGCACGCAGGCGTGTTCAGCACTTCCCCGGACTTGGCTGCATTTTGCCAGATGCTGCTGAACGGCGGCGTCTACGCGCACAACCGTGTCCTGAGGCGCGCGACGATTGCGGAATTCACCGTGCCTCAGCCCTTGGCACAGAATACGCGCACCCTGGGCTGGGTTGTGCCCACTGAAGGCAGCTCCAGCGGTCACTACTTCTCCTCACATAGTTATGGCCACACGGGCTTCACTGGCACAACCATTTGGATCGACCCGGACCGCCAACTCTTCGTGGTGTTACTGACGAATCGCGTGAACCCCACCCGCGACAATCACAAAATCGCCGAAGTGCGCCCCGCGGTTCACGACGCCGTCATGAAGGCCATGGGCCTAGCCACCGACGCGTCCCACTGAGCGGCATGTGGAGTACGGCGGCTCGCCGCCGCTTTCGCATTCGCACCCACCAGCCGGACTAACAGCAAGGACCTAAGTCTTCGCTGTTCTCTCACCTGTAGCTCACCCCTTTCCGGGGTGAGGCCTTTTCCTCTTTTCTTCAATGTAGCGCTGGCTTTTATGCCCGCCTCTCGGGCTTCGAGGCGGGCGCTACGAAAACAGCTTCTGTTTGTAGTCCTCGGCCGCCTGTTGAACCTGCTCCAGTTTGCCCACATCGCGCCAGTAATATTCATCTGCCGGAAAGCCCAGAATGCTTTCCCCTCGCGCGGCAAGTCGCAAATAGGAATCAATGATGGAGAAAACCCCATCTTCCTGCATCATCCGAAGAAACCTCGGCGAAATCACGTGGACACCGCAGAAAGCCAGTGGCCGCAGATTCGCCGAAGGACAGACAATTTCAGGTTCCAGATCCCGCCCAGCGCGCCGGCCGCAGAGCCGAAGATTCTCGTCAAAAAGCAGTAGCCGCGAACTGTCCCGTTGTTGCGCAGCCAGTGTCGCCAAGGCTTTTTTCTCGTGGTGCACTCTCATCATGCACCGGAGATCGATGGTGCTGAGTACGTCCACGTTGTGCAGAATGAATGACTCATCCGCTGCGGAATGCTCAAGGAAAAACCAGCCGGCCTTCTTTAGCCCTCCGCCGGTATCGAGCAACATATCTTCACGAGACATCTCGATGCGCATGCCGAAATTCTTATGCGCCCTCAGGTAGTCGACGATCTTGTCCGCGAAGTGGTGCACGTTAATAATCACGTCGCGGATGCCGAAGGCGCTTAAACGACTAAGCGTGATTTCAAGCAGCGTCCGCCCAGCCACTTCCACAAGCGCTTTCGGGCGATCGTCGGTCAGCGGTCGCAGGCGCGTGCCCAATCCGGCCACCAGGATCATGGCCTTCATTTGCCCATCTTTTCCAGTTCAAGGTGGCGCACGACTACTTCCAGTCCGTTCCGCTCGCGCATGCGTTTCGCCAGTTGCTGCGCCAGAAAAACTGAGCGGTGCTGGCCGCCGGTGCACCCAAACGAAACCATCAGGTTCTTGAATCCGCGCTGCTGGTAGTTGCTCACGCTGGCATCCACCAGTGACAACACCGACGCGAGAAACTGGTGCACGCCTTCATGCTGGTTCAGATAGTCAATCACCGGCGCGTCTTTTCCCGTCAACTGCTTGAAGCGCTCCTCACGCCCGGGATTGGGCAAATTGCGCCCGTCGAACACGAAACCGCCGCCATTTCCGGTATCGTCCTCGGGCGCGCCGCTGTGGAACGAAAAGCTGAAAATCCGCAGCACCAGGTTTTGCGCTTCGGAAGCCAGGCCCAGTAGTTTTTCGGAAGCCAGCATGCTGGTGAATGCCGCCATCAACGTTGGCAGATCGATGGGCAACTTCACATTGTGCAACAGCCAGCGCACATTCTTCAGCGCATACGGCACGCTCTGCAGGAAATGCGTCTTGCGTTCATAGAAACCGCGAAACCCGTATGCGCCCAACGCCTGCATGATTCGCACGTAAACAAAGCCGTAGTAATAATGCAGGAACGCTTCGCGATCGAGGTCCAGAAAACCGCTCAGGCAATCCAGATAATCCTCCAACAGTTGCTGGCGAATGTCCGGCGGCAGGTCGGCCTTGGCGTCGAACAGCAGCGAAGCGATGTCATATTGCAACGCGCCTTTGCGCCCGCCCTGGTAATCGACGAAGTACGGCTCGCCACTGCGCAACAAGACGTTGCGGGATTGAAAGTCGCGGTACAAAAAATAATCCCGTGGCGCGCTCAGCAAGAAATCGGTCAGTCGCCTGAAATCATTCTCCAGGGCTTGCTCGCTGAATGGAATCGCGGCCAAACGCAAAAAGTAATACTTGAAGTAGTTCAAATCCCACGCAATGGATTGGCCGTCGAAGCTGCCACAGGGATAACAAACCGAATAGTCCAGATCGCGCCCGGCCTGCACCTGAAACCGCGGCAGAACCGCCACCGTTTTGCGGTAGGCGTCCACCACTTCGGGTGCAATATTCGCACCGCTGCGATTCTTTGACAAAAATTCAAATAGCGTCGTGTCACCCAGGTCTTCCTCGAGATACGCGCCTTCATCCAGGTCCGCGGCATAAATTTCCGGCACGGGCAGGCCATGACGGCGAAAATGCTGGGAGAATTCCAGGAAGGCGATGTTCTCTTCGCGGACTCCATAGAGAATGCCGACGGCACTCTGGGTGTCGCTGGCAAGACGGATGATCTTGCGGCCTGACCCCCCCAATTCTCCTTGCAGAGGCTGCACGCGCGTCGGCGGCGCGTGAAAATGTTGCTCAAACAGTTTTCGAAGAATGTCCATAAATCGCTTGCCAGAATCCTCGCTGCTAAATTCCCCAGAGCCGTACTTCCCATCATAGATGTATTCCGGCCAGCCTGCATGTAGGTGACGCCGGCTTGATGTCGTTCGGGTCAATTCGCCATCCTGGACAGGCCACGCCTCCGCAGCAAAGTACGAGCCTCGACCCGTTAACGCTCTCGCGTCAGCAGGCGCATTGTTCGCCCGGCACATCATTACGAGTGCTCCGTCCCCGACTATAATTAAACAATGGCCTCTTTGAATGAACGGCGCACCCAAATGGAACGCCGGCTGACGGAACTGCGAAATCCAGCATCAAGAAACCTCGACCGAATGACCGCGCTGCAAATCGTGCGGTTAATGAACCGCGAAGATCGCAAGGTGGCGGCAGCCGTGGGGCGCGAGTTGCCCGGGATTGCCCGGGCTGTTGACGAAATTGTCGCCAGGATGCAAGTGGGCGGCAGACTGATTTACGTAGGGGCGGGATCCAGCGGGCGCATCGCAGTCGTGGATGCCTCGGAATGTCCGCCCACGTTTGGAACTTCGCCGGGTCTCGTGCGAGCACTGATCGCCGGCGGCAAGAAAGCAATGACCAAGCCTGTGGAAGGCGCGGAAGACAGCAGACCGAACGCCATCCGCGATCTGAAACGCCTCAAACTAACAGCAGCTGACACCGTCGTGGGTATCGCCGCGAGCGGCTCCACTCCGTACGTTGTGGCGGCCGTAGCCTTCGCCAAAAAGCGCAAAGCCCTGACAATTGGGATTTCCTCGAATCGCAATTCCCTGCTGGGGAAAACCGCGGCGATTGCCATCACTCCACAAGTCGGGCCAGAAGTATTGACGGGTTCCACGCGCCTGAAAGCCGGCACTGCGCAAAAGCTGGTCCTGAACATGCTCTCTACCGCAGCGATGGTGCGGCTCGGTCACGGATACGACAACCTGATGATCGATCTCGCGCTGACAAACCAGAAACTTCGCAATCGCGTGAAGCGGATTCTGATGGAGAGCAGTGGGAAAGATGTGTCTGCCGTGGAACACGCTTTGCGTCAGACCGAACACAATTTGCGCCTGGCGTTGATCATGCTCAAACGCGGACTGACGGCGCAGAAAGCCAAGCGCCAACTGGCCGCGGCAAAGGGCGATCTGCGGCGCGCATTGGGCGAGTGAACAGGAAATAGACGAATGGACAAGTTTCGAATTCGAGGCGGGAGGCCACTGCATGGCACGGTAACGATCAGCGGCGCAAAAAATTCAGCGCTGCCCGCAATGGCAGCCGCGCTGCTTACCGCCGAACCCGTGACGCTGCAAAATGTTCCCATGGTTCGCGACATCATCACCATGGGCAAATTGCTGGCTTTCATGTCCGCCAAAGTTTCCACCGCGGAACTGCCCTCCACCGCCTACACCATCGAGTCGCACACGTTGAATGATGCCGTGGCCCCGTACGAATTGGTGAAAACCATGCGCGCGTCGATCCTCACGCTGGGTCCAGCCATCGCGCGATCCGGCGTTGCCCACGTTTCCCTGCCCGGCGGATGCGCCATCGGGGCCCGGCCTGTCGACCTGCATCTCACCGCACTGGAAAAAATGGGCGCGGCAATCACCACGGAACACGGCTACATCGGCGCAAAAGTCAAAAATGGCGGTCGCTTGAAAGGCGCGCACATCGTCTTTGAAAAAATCACTGTCACCGGAACGGAAAACATCCTGATGGCTGCCACTCTGGCCGACGGCGAAACCATCCTGGAAAATTGTGCTCGCGAACCCGAAGTCACCGACCTGATTCACCTACTGCGCAAGATGGGCGCCGACATCCGTGGCGACGAGACACCCACTTTGCGCATCCGCGGCGTTCAAGAACTATACGGCGCGGAGCATTCCATCATTCCCGATCGCATCGAAGCGGGGACCTACCTCATCGCCGGGGCCATCACTAACGGCGACTTGCAGGTTACGAATTGCGATCCGTCCCATTTGGGCGCCGTCCTGGCAAAACTTCAACAGGCCGGCGTTCCGGTCGAATGCGTTGACAGCGCCACACTGCGTGTCCGCGGCGCCTCCGAGCAGGTCGCTTCCGATGTCACAACCGAGCAATATCCCGGCTTCGCCACCGACATGCAGGCGCAATATATGGCATTGGCGACGCAAGCCGAAGGCACCTCCGTCATCACCGAGACCATCTTTGAGAATCGCTTTCTGCACGCTAGCGAAATGATCCGCATGGGTGCGAATATATCCATCGATGCCCGTCGCGCCGTCGTTCGCGGACCTGCGCAACTTTCCGGCACTACCGTGCAGGCCTCCGACCTCCGGGCCAGTGCCGGCTTGGTTCTGGCTGGCTTGGTAGCTTCGGGCGAAACCATCATTGACCGTGTCTACCACATCGACCGCGGCTACGAACGCATCGTCGAAAAGCTAAGCGCCCTAGGCGCCGACATCGAGCGCCTCCACGCCACAGCGCAGTGACACTTTCACATGTTTAATCGGCCGAAAACGCGAATCCTAATGGCGGGGATTCTCCTTGCTCTCTGGGTGCGTCAGGTTGGCGCGCAAAATCCCAAACCTGGCCTATGGGCTTCCCGGAGCATTCCCGCGCCACATCCCCAAACAGAGACTATGCGTTAGTCAACGTCGATCGCGAAACCGAGCCGTATCACACGGTACTTCTTGAAAATCGCAAGCTCAAGACTCGACGCGAGCTCTTCCACTATGGCGGAGGCATCGACGTCTTTGGAACCAGACAGCCAATCCTTCGCACTGACCGACCATGCAGGAAGCGATTACTCGCTTTGCAGCATTGTATATGTCGATAAAAAGTGCCTGCGATCGACGTTTAGACCGATCTTCGGAAACGCGTCGCGCCGAGGGAACGAAGACTCATGGAAAGCAATCATCACGTCTACATTGAGGCGATAAACTGGGACGGGCGGGAGGAAAACCCTGAAGGTCAAGATTTGGGGATACGGGGAACTGAGCCCGCAGGTAATGGCTTTACGCGCTTCTATTCCTACTCAATTGGTGGCGGCATTCGGCGGGAGAAACCATGGGAAACATACGTTGGACAGGTGACTGGTCCGCAACGGGCAGGTCCATTTAGCCACGTAATCCTGCACGGCAAACTTCCTCGCGTTCTGGTACACTCCTCCAATCGATTTTGCGACCTGAGGGAGGACCCATGCGGAACACCGAACTGCTCGACAAGATTGATGCCGCCATTGCGGCAAAAAATCTCTTAAAGCATCCCTTTTACCAAGACTGGCAGGCCGGCAAGCTCACGCGCGAATCGCTCCAACTCTACGCTGCCCAGTATTACCGTCACGTCGAAGCGTTCCCCAAGCATCTGCGAGTGCTTGCGGCGCGCACTGAAGGACCTCTACGCGATATTGTCCTGGAAAATCTCGCGGAAGAGGAAGACCCTGCCAACGCTCACCCAAAACTCTGGCGCGACTTTGCCGCCGCGCTGGGCGTCAACGAGGAAGACATCACCTGCTGCCCGGCGCTGCCCGGAACCCAAGCGGTCGTCGAGACATTCCGTGAAATCGTGGGTGATCGTCCGGTAGCCGAATCCGTCGCGGCACTTTACGCCTACGAAGCGCAAGTGCCCGAAATCGCCAGCACCAAGATTGACGGCTTGAAGAAGTATTACTCCATCAATTCGCCCAAGAGCCTCGCCTACTTCGCCGTTCACGAGGAAGTTGACAAGGCCCACCGTGCCGCTTGGCGTAACTGGCTCGTAGACCACGCCTCCGGCAGCGACGACGAAATTCTCGCCACCACAAACGAAGCACTGGATGCCCTCTGGGGAGCCCTCGACGCGGTCCACTGCGCCCACGCCTGACAGGAATTTCCACTAGAATACCCGTTGCTTAAGAGGCCCCAGTGATGGGGCCTCTTGCTTTTGTGCCGGAAGTGGGCGCCAAGCCGCAAACTGACGCATACGAACCCGCGCCGCGGAACGTTATTCTTTTCGGTTTCAATATGTCTGATCAGTTAGCAAAGTACCGTTGTTTTCCAGCAGCACATAAGAAGTTCATCGTCGCAATACAAAAAAGCCCCCGAAATTCAGGGGCTTTTTCGCTCGATTGTGTAGCGCCGCCTTCTGCGCCTTCTCTCAATTTTGCCCTGTAGCGCGGGCTTTTATGCCAGCCCACCTAGCTCCGCTGAACTGTCAGTCGCCTTCGGTAGCCGCGGGCGCCGGAGTTCCGCCGGAAGGCGTCTCCTGCTTTTTCGCCTGCTTCTCGCGTGCTTCCTTGATGAGCGCCTTGCGCGAAAGCCGGATCTTGTTGCCCTCAATTGCCAGCACCTTCACCAGAACCTGGTCGCCCAGTTTCAGTTCATCGCGAACGTCGCGAATGCGATGCTCGGAAATTTCGCTGATGTGCAGAAGGCCGTCGGTGCCCGGGAAAAGTTCCACGAAGGCGCCGAATTCCGCAAGCCGCACAACTTTGCCGAGATAGGTTTTGCCAATCTCCGCGCTCGCGGTAACATCGCGGACCATTTGCAAAGCCTGGTCGCCGCCAGCCCCGCTGGTGGAGAAGATGTGCACGGTGCCGTCTTCGAGGACGTCGATCTTCACTCCGGTCTGCTCGATAATCGACTTGATCTTCTTGCCGCCCGGGCCGATCAGGTCGCGGATCTTGTCCGTGGGGATGCTCAGCTTGTAGAGGCGCGGAGCGTACAGCGAGATGTTCTCGCGGTGCGCGCTCAGCGTCTCTTCCATGATGTCGAGAATCTGCAAGCGTGCTTTCTTTGCTTGCGCCAGCGCTTCGCGCATCATCGGAATGCTGATGCTGGTCACCTTGATATCCATCTGGAGCGCGGTGATACCTTCCCGCGTGCCCGCTACCTTGAAGTCCATGTCGCCATAGTGATCTTCGGCGCCGGCAATGTCTGTCAGAATCGAGTACGTGCCGCCGTCTCCAACCACCAGGCCCATGGCGATACCGGCGCACGGCGCCTTCATCGGTACACCCGCATCCATCAGCGCCAGCGAGCCGCCGCACACCGTCGCCATCGACGATGAACCATTCGACTCCAAAATGTCGCTGACCACGCGCATGGCATACGGGAACTCCACCTCGGCCGGCAACAGGTTGGCCAGAGCGCGTTCCGCCAGGGCTCCATGTCCAATTTCGCGGCGTCCTGCTCCACGCAGCATTTTCACTTCGCCCACGCTAAATGGCGGGAAATTGTAGTGCAGCATGAAGCGCTTGAAGGTGTCCTGCTCAAACAGCAGGTCTAGCCGCTGCATGTCTTCCTTGGTTCCCAGCGTCAGAGTTGCCAGCGCCTGGGTTTCCCCGCGGGTAAACAACGCGGAGCCATGCACGCGCGGCAGCAAGCCCGCTTCGCACGTAATCTGGCGAATCTGGTCAAATGCGCGGCCATCGGGACGCCGCTTGGCCTTCAGCACTTCGGAGCGGAAGAAATCTTCGCGCAGTCGTTCGAAAGCGCGCTTGGTCAACGCTAGCTTCTCTTCGTCGTCCTCCGGAATTGGCTTCACGATTTCTTCCAGGAGGTCGTCTACCAAGTGATAGCTTTCCTTCTTCGGGTGTTTCTGGGTGTTCAGCGCATCCAGCAGCTTGGCGCCATAGGTCTTCTTCATGCTGTCATAAATGCTCTGGTCGAACGGCAGCGGCTCGACAACCACCTTCTTCGGCTTCAACTGGTTGTGGAGCTCCTTGATCGCGCCAACAATTCTCTTCACCTGGTCGTGCCCGAATTCCAGCGCCTCGACCACTTTCTCTTCCGAAACCTCAAAGGCGCCCGATTCCACCATCACGATGCCCTTTTCGGTGCCCGCCACAACGATGTTCAGCTTGCTGACCTTCTGCTCCGCCACGGTCGGATTGGCGACCAGCTTTCCGTCGAGCAAGCCTATGCGCACCGCCGCAATCGGGTCGGTAAACGGCAGGTCGGAGCAATAGGCCGCCGCAGAGGCCGCGGTCACCGCGATAACGTCGGGGTCGTTGGAACTGTCCGCGGACAGCACCATGGCAATAATCTGGGTTTCATTCCTCCAGGAATCCGGGAATAGCGGGCGCATCGGGCGGTCGATCAGGCGGGATACCAGAATTTCCTTCTCGGTGGGACGTCCCTCTCGCTTAAAGAAGCCGCCGGGAATTTTGCCCGCAGAGTAGGTATTCTCCCGGTAGTCCACGGTAAGCGGCAGAAAGTCTCGGTCGTTGGCTTTGGAGGCCATGCAGGCCGTTACCAAGACGACGGTGTCCCCATAACGCGCCGTAATGGCACCATTGGCCTGTTTGGCGATCTTTCCAGTTTCCAGAATTAGATTGCGGCCACCGACTTCGAGCGAGACCTGATGTGGAGCGGGTACGTGATTGTTTTCTGACATGTGTTTCTTCCTTTGTCTCCCTGAGAGGAGCGCGCCTGCAGGGTCCTGCTTGCGGCTAAATGAAAGAAAAGAGAAGAGTTGTTGTCACGGAAGGATTCTTCCGAAACTGGCTACACCAACAGAAATGCCGCGGCCCGTGTTTGCATACCCACAACGCGTTCACGTCCAACCCCACGGTTGGCGGACAGACCCCTATAGGAATTTGTTCGTTCGTGAATTTGCAAGTATTGCCGCTTTAGGCGGGATAACTGCTTACTTGCGCAGGCTAAGGCGTTCCACAATCTGGTGATACCGATCCGGGTCTCGCCGGTTGAGATAGTCCAGCAGGCGCCGTCGCTTGTTCACCATCATGATCAGCCCGCGGCGTGATGCGTGGTCTTTCACATGCGACTTCAGGTGCGTCGTCAAATAGTTGATGCGCTCGCTCAGCAGTGCTATCTGCACTTCTGGCGATCCCGTATCTTTTACATGTGTCCGGAATTGCTCAATCAACATTACTTTGCCGTCGCTCAAGTGCCCCTCACCGTCGTCCCTTAAAATTTCCTCTTTTCTTCGACCTTTCAAAGGTAGCACAGTACCATTCTGACTGTAAAGCGCTCGTAATATAGCGCAATATAGCGCCGGTCCAGTCCCCATTTTTTGGCATTTCCGCACCGCTTAATGCATTACACATCGGTAGGGGATTTGGTGGGTTCCAACCAGCCTGGCTGACTTCCTACGGGTGGAAGTCGAACTCCAGCGCCGTCGTTGTTTCGCTGCCGGCTGGTGCATACTTCCAATCCTTCAGCGTCTCTTTGACGGAATCGACGAGCACCGGATGACCGCCAATGGCTCGCACCGATTTGATGTGTCCGTCGGCGGCGATCACCACTTGTACCTTCACAATGCCAGTAAGGCGAAACTTTTTCGCCACTTCGGGATAAGGCGGTGCAGGATTTGTAATCGCTTTGCGAGCGACTTGCGCCGGCAGATTCGCCGTTGACAGCATCAGGGCTATCGCCAAAAAACTGCGCGCCGCTATTTTTGCTAGCTTGGACCTATTGATCCTCGGGCATCTCTTTGTGCTGGGAGCAGCGTTCACTGAAGCGGAAACCCCAGAAACACTTGTGCCGTGCGTCATGCTTATAGTGTCAACGCTAATCTAGCGTGAATCGCTCGTTCGAGCAGCGTTACAGGCTTATAGGTGTGTTTTGCGAAACACTGTCCATTGGGATAGGTGCTTCAAAGGGTTGTACTGTCGCCTCAAACGGAAGCAAGTCCCTCTTCGCTCTGCCACTCCCTGGGGCCACGAAAAGTAGTCACCCGCTGGTGGGCAGGATTACGTTGCTAGGATCCCACACGCTTCCGCCCAGCTGCAACGCGCAGTCGTTTGGATTATCGTCTCTGTACTTGCATCCTGTCCGCAAATCCGGTTCAATGCCTACGGTAAGCTTTCCGCTGTTTGGCAGCTTCCCGGAAGATCATCAACTGTAATCGAACTGAGGAGAATACTGATGCGCAAGGTTTCTGTAACGTTCGTCACGCTGTTTCTTGGCCTTGCCCTGTTTGCCGCGGGCACCCATGCCCAGCAGGACAAATCGAAGCGCCCCAGCCCACCAGCCAAAGCCAGTGTTGACCTTGGAGGCGGAAAATCCGTTACCGTGGATTATTCCAGCCCGCGGGCCAAGGGCCGCAAGATTTATGGTGAACTGGTTCCCTATGGCAAAGTATGGCGTGCCGGCGCAAATGAGGCCACCAGCTTTGTGACCACCGGCGACATCGTTGTTGGCGGCAAACCAGTGCCCGCCGGCAGCTACACCATCTTCACCATTCCCGACAAGGACAAGTGGACGTTGGTCATCAGCAAAGCCACCGGCGAGTGGGGCACCGACTATCCCGGTCCCGATAAGGATCTCGCGCGGGTCGACATGAAAGTCTCCACTCTTCCTTCTCCCGCGGAGAATTTCACCATTTCCTTCGACAAGACCGGCGCCGGCGCAAACATGAATATGGATTGGGATACCACGCGGGCCTCGGTTCCCATCACCGCGAAGTAACGACGGCTTGGCGAAATTTTCCGCCATTCGCAAATTAATTTTCACCATCTAGCCTTTGCGACAGATTGTCATCTTGAGGGGCGCGTTGCTTGGGGCCCCGAAAGACCTCAACTCCACTCCGCTACAGCCCACCGGCTGTTTGGCGTAACCGATCCCCCGTAGCGGCGCGCTTCGGCCGCAGCCCCACGCCCATTGCATACACCACAGACTCGGTGATCCCATCTACGCCGAGCGCCTGCTCGACCTTCGTGTCCGCTAGTGCCATGGTGCAAAACGGCGCCAGCCTCAACCACGTTGCCGTCAGGCAAAACGTCTGGCAGACGTGCCCCGCTTCGGCCAGCACCACGCGATACGCGCGCGGATGCTCATACTTCCATTGAGATCGCTGGAATGCGGCCGTTAGAAAAACAACAAAGGCGGAATCGCAAAACCAGTCCTGCTCCGCCAGGAGCTTTTGGATTTCCGCCCTTCTGCAGCCAGCTCGCAACAACTCCAGGCTGTGTCCTTCGTCGTCATAGTGGTAGATTCCCGGCGCGATTCCGCTGACGTTGCGAATCAATGCATACGCCTCGAGTGGATGCAACGCTCCGCCGGATGGTGACGTCTTCAACGGCAGCCGGCCCACGCCTGGGATTCTCGCCCATGCTTGTACGCCGAAGACGAGCCAGAGCAGCGTCTCCAATTGGCGAAGGTCCAGCGGTTTTCTGGAGAACTCGCGCCACGTCCGGCGCTCCTGCAAGACGCGGCTAAATTCGTCAGTCCTATCCGGTATCGAAAGCTTCACACGCTTTACGCCAGGATATTGCTTGCGTCGTGGTGGAAGGGGCTTCCGCTTTACCAGTTCCCGAAGACTAGAAAAATCCTCCGCGTCGTTTCGTTCGTACTTCACATCTTTTGTCCCGAAGTGAAAGTGGCTGGCGCTGGGACTCCACTTCTTCCAGCCGTGCATTACATCGCTTGTGTCTCGGCGTTTGCCTGCGTATGCCTGCAGCAGCGAGTACTTCTGCAGTCGCCGGATGCCATCCAGAATTGCGCTTGGTTTCTCTCGCGGGAACCTCGAGCAGATTTCCGCAACGCCGCGAGGCTCGTCACACCATGCCAGGAGATCGCAGAAAAATGAGTCGCCAGCCACTCTCTGATGCGTAAGGTAGTTTTCAAAAATAAGAACTGGCCCGAGCCAGTAACTGATCACAAAGGGAGAACGGCGATAACGCGGCGAGCCTCCGGCTTGCTTGTCGCGCGATTGCCTTCGCCGCCGATTCGTCATTTCCAATCTGAGCCTGCGCGGAATCCAGAGCCTTATCCCACGTTGTATTTCCTGCAAGAAGGTGGCACCTGGGCAATCAGCGCTTTGATCTTGCAGATTTCATCGACAATCAACGGTTTCTTCTTGTCGGACGCGCGCGTGATCTCATTCTCGAGCTGCTTTACGATGCTCTTTAAGGCCGCTTCCACCGGTTTCAGCGAGAGCTGTTTCTTCGCCATGTCATCCTCCCCAACGCTGCCTTGACGATTTCACTCCGAACATTCGAGACCTCGACTGCATGTGCTCGCGGAGTCTAACCAAGGGGGGAGAGGGCCGTCAAGCCGCCCGATGCTTATTTACCTGGTCGAATCTATTTCTTCGGGGAACCCGCAACACAGCCTCATTCTGCAAGACATTCAACAATCCCATCTCCGACAGCAACTTCCGAAATCTCGCATCTTCCCTCAGAAACGCGAACTGCGGATGCACGGCCAGATTCGGCATCCTCCCGTTCCGCTCCTCGTACGCTTTTTCCAGCGCGTTCATGGTCTTCTCTTTGTCGCGAAATCCCGCGTACAGAATGGCCCAGTCGTAGTTGGAGATGTACTTCTTCCCGGCAGCATTCTCGAATTCGCGCAAGATATGCTCGGCTTCATCCTTCTTCCCGGAAATCGCATAGGCGTAACCCAGCTCCGCCTCGCGTGAGGCATCCCCTGGCGCCAGCGAAACGAACGTTCGAAATTCATTCACGGCATCTTCGTACTGCTTCTTCTCCAGATACGATTGGCCCAAATACCCGTGGGCAATGGCAAAGCTCGGATCCATCTGCAAAGTCACCTTCTCCGCCTCGATGGCATGGTCGTAGTCTCCTGCGAGGTAGTGGCACCAGCCAACATTTGCATTGATGATCAGCGACCGCGGATCAATTTCGCGCGCCAACTTTATTTCCCGGATGGACTCCTCCCGGCGTCCCTTCGCGGCCATGAACAACGCGTACCAGTGCAGCGCGGTGGAGTAGCCCGGATTCAGCGAAATGGCCTTTTGAAACTCGCCCTCGATATCGCCATCTTCCAGGTGATAAAAACGGATGGCCGCCATCGACGTGTATGCCTCTCCCAGCCGGTCGTCCAACTCGAGTGCCTTCTGCGCGGCTTGCTTAGCCTTTGGCATCATCACGCCGGCGGGCTGCAACTGGTAATTGCTGATGTTCATGTAGGCGTTTGCCAATCCCGCCCACGCCAGCGCAAAGGAATCGTCTTTCTGCGTCGCTTTTTGATAAAACTCCGCCGCAGCCAGAAATCCTTCCGGCGTGCGCTTTTCTGCTTCGTATCTTCCTCGCAGATAAACTTCATAAGCCTCCGGCACCACGGAACGGCTTCGCGCCAGTTCATACTGTTCCGTTCCCGAAAGTTGCACTTGGATTTCTCTGGCAATGGCCGTGGCCACGTCGCTCTGCAACGCCAGCACCTGGGTGTAATCGCGATCGAACTTGTCGGCCCACAGCGCGCCCTCAATGTTGGTCTGGAACAGCTTCGCCGAGATGCGCACACGCCCCTTGTCTTGCATTACGGAGCCTTCCACCACGGCATCCACGTGGAGCTCCTGCGCAATCTGCTGTAGTGGCTTTTTCGCGTGCTTGTACTGCATCACCGTGGTGCGAGAGATTACCCTCAATTTCTTGATCTGCGATAACTCCGTAATCAGCGCATCTGTCATTCCGTCCGCAAAATATTCCTGCGAGGGATTGCCCGACAGGTTCTCCAGCGGCAGCACGGCAATCGATTGGATGGCGCCCGCCACCGGCGGCTTCAGTGTCTTCTTGGTTTTCAGCCAATACCCGGCACCCAGCGCAAGTGCCGCCACCGCAGCCACTAGCAGAATGTTTTTCCAGGTCCAAATGCGCGCCGGACCGGCGGGCGTCACGCCTCCTGTCAAAAACTGGTTCGTACGAGAGGCTGTGCTCGCCGTCTCCAGCGCCGCGTGTACTTCCCCGGCGCTTTGGTAGCGCTGTCCCGGATCCTTATCCAGGCATTTGTCGATCACCCCTTGCAGCGCCGGGGGCAACGGCGGTGTGATTGCCGGCGCGCGTTCCCTCAGGATCGCCGCGCTCAACTCATACGCCGTATTTCCCCGGAACGGCCGGCGTCCCGTCGCCATCTCATATAAGAGTACGCCCAGCGACCAGATGTCGCTGCGTTCATCTGCCTGCACTCCCTTTAAGACTTCTGGAGCGATGTACGGCAGCGTTCCCGTGAACGTGTGTTGCGAGTCCCACGATTTGTCGAATCGCGTGGTTTCGTCTCCGCCCCCGGGCGCGATTCGCCGGGAAATGCCAAAATCCAGCACTTTCAAGCGGCCCGACGGCGTCACAATCACATTCGCGGCTTTCAAATCACGATGGATCACGCCCCGGCTGTGGGCATGTGATAGCGCGTCGGCCAACTGCATCCCGTACCGCTCCACCTGGTCCAGCGACATACCGGTGGAAAGTATTTCTCCGCTAAGCGGCCGCCCCTCCACAAACTCCATCGCAATGTATGGCTTTCCGTCGGCCTCACCGACTTCATACACGGTGCAGATGTTCGGGTGGTTCAGCGCGGAAATGGCCCGCGCTTCTTCCAAGACTTTTTCGTGGGTTACCGCGCTGCCTGACGGCAAAATTCCCAAAAACTTCAGCGCAATATCGCGACGTAACTTCTCGTCACGCGCACGATATACGACGCCCATTCCACCTTCGCCGAGCTTCTCTTCAATGAGGTAGTGGCCAATTCGCTGACCGATCATGATGGTTGCTTAACGGAGAGTGGACCACATTAGTAGATTCAGAGCAAGTAAAACTCGATTGATTTCTATTGTTTGCAGCACACCTGGCCTACAAGCCGTGCAGCCTGTTGGTTCCTCGGTCCACCATCACCACGGCACAGACCACCAGTGCGGCGGCCACTCCTACTCGCACGGTCAGCCCTTCTCCACCAAACAGCCAGCCCAGCGTCACCGCCACTACCGGGTTCACATACGTGTGCGTTGCCACCAGAGTCGGCGAAAAATGTTCCAGCAGCCAGTTGTACGCCGTGAATGCCACTACCGATCCGAACAGACTCAGGTAGGCCAGCGCCAGCCACGACTTGGGTTTAACCTGCGCGAAAGAAAAACCCTTCGCCTCTCCCGCCAACAATCCCGTGATCAGCAACATCGCCGAACCCGAAAGCAACGAAAGCGCCGAGAGCAGCAGAGGGCTGCCCGACAAATGCGAGCGACGCGAATAAATGATTCCGACCGACCACGAGAACGCCCCCACAAGAATGGCGACGCACGCGAGTGTCGTCCCTTTCCCAGCCTCCAATGCCGTTCCCTCGACCAGCACGCCTACCCCTGCCAGCCCCAGCAGGATTCCCGCCAACAGCATTCCATTCAATCGCCACACCTTTGCTGCAGCGGACGAAAGCACGAACACGAAAATGGGTTCGATGGCAATCAGCAGGGCTGCCAGACCGCTGGGCACCACTTGTTCTGCCCAGTGTAGTGATCCGTGACCGACCAGGAAGAAGAAAAAGCCAATCACTGCGCTCGCCCGCATCTGCACCCACGTGGGCCTGGCGCCTTTCCACAACGCCCACGTCAGCAGGATTGTCCCGGCGGCCAGATGACGGATTCCGGCGGTAAATAGTGGAGGAATGCTTTCGATGGCGAAACGAATGACGAGATACGTCGAACCCCAAATGACGTAGATAGCAAAGAAACAGAAAATGACCAGCAGCCGGTTTCCAGGGGCTTTTGCGGATGCGACGGCGACGACTTGGGTTGTGGAAGCGCTAGCCATGCAGAAGCATAATCCGCCCTCAACATTTCATCCAGCGCCAATATGGATGCCGCGGGCAATAATTCAGGCGTGGCCAGCACGCTTTAGGCTAACCCGGCTTGCGAAACACCACGCAATAACCGTCCTCGGACCAATCATCAAAGATCTTGTCGACCCTAAACCCCGCAGTTGTTAATTCCTCAATCAGAATATTTTTCGGAATCCCATGTCCGCCGCGATTGGCGGGTACGCCTTTGACTGGATCGCTCTCGCTCAGCCATTTCCTCGGTGCAAAGTCGATCACCGCCAGTTCACCGCCCGGTTTTAGCGATCGCAGCAGGCTCGCATCCATCTCCATCGGCGCGGTTAAATGATGATAGACGCGCCGCAGCACGATGCTGTCGCAACACTCGTTCGGCAGGTTGGTCTGCTTCACTACCGCCTGCAGCACCACGATATTCGCAAGTCCACGGCCCTTAACTTCAGTCTCGAGCGCCTTTCGCTTTTCCTCGTCCAGTTCAGTCAGGTAAACACGGCCCGTTTTTCCGACCACGGACGCCGCCGCAATCCCAATTTCGCCCTTGCCCGCGCCAACGTCGCCAATGGTCTGTCCCGTTTTCCATTCCATCACCTGCGCAAGCCGCCGAACTTCATCATTGGATGCCTGCGCACCTAAAAACAGAAAGAGGGACAGTGCAGCGGTAACAATGGAAAGTATCTGGCGTTTTCTCACGCTTGCCTCGTCTCGATGCGAGTGGTGTCGACCAACTCAGGAAGCTGTCGCGGTCAGCCCGATGCCTTAGGTCTTATTGGAGCGCACTAGCGACAGGAACTCATCGCGCGTCTGTTTGTTGTGCCGGAACGATCCCAGCATCGCGCTGGTCACCGCCTGCCCGTGCTGTTTCTCCACTCCGCGCATCTGCATGCACAGATGTCGCGCCTCAATAATCACGCCCACGCCTTCCGGACTGATCTTCTCCTGGATGGCTTCCGCAATCTGGCTGGTCATGCGTTCCTGAATTTGCAGCCGTCGCCCGTACATGTTCACCAGCCGCGCGATCTTGCTTAGCCCCAGCACGCGCTTGTTTGGCAGATACGCCACGTGCGCTTTGCCAAAAAACGGCAGGAGGTGATGCTCGCACAAACTGAAGAACTCGATGTCCTTCACCACCACCATCTCGTCATAGTGCACGCTGAACGTCGCGCCATTCAGCAAACTTTCCATGTTCTGCTGGTACCCGCTGGTCAGGTACTTCAACGCCTTCTCAAACCGTTCCGGCGTCTTGCGCAATCCTTCGCGGTTCGGGTCCTCGCCCAGCAACACAATCACCTTGCGCATCAGTTCCGCGATCGTTTCTTGCGGGGCTTCTACTTTGGCGTCGTGCAGCAGTATCTCAGTCGGCTTCGTCATGGTCCTTTCCCTTGTGACAGATCGCTAAGCGACCTTCGATTCTTCCCCTGCGTACTCAAACGAATTGTTCGCGGTCTCTTCTATGCGAACTCGCTCGAGCTTCACCTTGGGGAACTGTTTCAGGCGCTCGTAAATCTCGATACAAACGTTCTCCGTCGTCGGCACTTTATCGCGGAACGCCGCCACCTCCTCGTTCAACGATCGGTGATCGAACGCCTCAATCACTTCCCGCTCGACGAATCCATCCAGGTCCGCCAGGTTCGCGATCATCCCGGTCGCCGGATCCACCGGCCCCGACACACTGATCTCCACCACATAATTATGCCCGTGCCCGTACGGGTTGTTGCACTTCCCATAAACGCGCGAATTCTCTTCCGCACTCAACTTCTTGCTGTGCAAGCGGTGTGACGCGGCAAAGCAGTACCGCCTGCCCAGTTCGATTTTCACACCGTCGCTCATGTCTGGCTGGCTCCGTTGCGATAACAGTCCGCAAACAAATCCGGTGTTTCGTAGAGCCTCACCTTATGTAGACGGCCCTGGGTAATCTTCGGCTCCAGCAAATTCCAGATCACACGCGCGATGTTTTCGCACGTGGGAATCTGTCCCTGCAACTCCGCCACCTCATAATTCAGAAAGCGGTGGTCCATCCGTTGCGTAATTTCCCGCTCCAGAATTTCCTTTAGCTCTTTCAAGTCCAAAACCATCCCAGTCACGGGATCCGCTTCGCCCGCTACGGTCACTTCCAGCGTGTAGTTATGCCCGTGGCCATGCGGGTTATTGCACTTGCCAAAAATCCGCCGGTTTTCCTCCGCACTCAATTCCGGATTGTGATACAGGTGCGAGGCAGAAAACTCGATCTTTCGCGTCAAGTAGACCATGCGTGTCGCTATCCCTTCGATGCTCCAGGGGTACCCACTGGATACGTCCTTCCCTTCCATTCCAGCTTACCGCGAACATGGCTGCGGTACGATGCCAGCAATACCCCGGCATACAGCAGCCTGCCGCGAATTCCATACCATACCAGGCGCGTCGGGAAACCGTTATGCTTCAACTCCCCATCATAAGCCACATAAATAATCAGCATGCCGACAGCCAGCGTGGCCAAGCCGCGAATCGCTGATTCTGTGAATCCCCACACCGTGGTCGCCGCCACGAGCACCGCAATCACCGGCGCCAACGCGGCCACCATTTCCTGAGCCACCGCTTCACTGCTTCCGCCCATCAACTGGTACAGATTCTTTTTCCAGCCTCCCCACATCGCTCGAAACGATCGGTACATCCGTACGCGCACGATTTCCTTCCCGCTCCCGAACCAGATCCGGTAACCGGCGCCCTTCACTTTTTTCGCCAGCGCCACATCCTCCAGCACTTCCCCAGCGATGCCGGCGTGTCCGCCAACCGTTTCGTACGCGTCACGCCGAATCAGCAGGAACTGACCGTTCGCTGCAGCAGCCGTCTTTGCTGGATCATTCACCTGCTCATACGAAAATTTCTTCGCCAGGCGGCAGTAGACATACGGAATCAGGGCCTTCTCATACCACATCTCCATGATCTGCTCGGGCGAAAACGAAACCAGCGCAGCTTCCCGCTCCCGAGCAATTTCTGCCGCCCTCGCTGCCGCATGTTTTTCGTGCACCGCATCCGCATCGGTGAATAACAGCCACTCGCCCTTCGCCTCTCGCGCGCCAAGCCACACTGCGTAATTCTTCCCCACCCAACCCGCTGGCAATTCCACTACTTCAATCATCTTTACCCGGGAATACTTCGTCGCGAGCCCGCGCACAATTTCCGCGGTCCTATCTGTCGACTGGTCGTTCACCACCATGATTTCCGCGATTTCTTCCTGCTGAACCAGAGATTCCACGCACCCGGTGATTACCTGCTCTTCGTTGCGCGCCGGTACAACGACAGAAATGCTCGGAAAGTTTTGTGGGAGGGGTGTCATCGCGGATGGATGCGCGTGCAGACTTCTCGCTGTCGCTTGTGTGCGCTATTATAGCTTCATATGATTCCCCCTCTCAGCAAATTCTTCGCCTGGGGCAGCATGGGTTTTGCCTTTGCGATCCTCGCGTTTTTCTCCCTCCCGCATTATCGCCAGGGCGAATCCTCTATCGCCGGGAAGTCCGCGGAGGACTTCGCAATGCAGCTCGATGGCAAGCCCGCGCACCTCACCGACTTTCGTGGCAAAGTAGTGGTTTTGAATTTTTGGGGAAGCTGGTGTGGCCCCTGCGTAGCCGAAGTCCCCAGTCTCGTCGCGCTGCAGCAGCACATTACCTCTCGTAACGGTGTGGTTCTCGGTATCGCCGCCGACGACGATCCGGCGAAGTACGAAAGCTTTCTGAAAGATCATGGCGTGAATTTCCCAACGTACCGCGATCCAGGCACAAATGAAGATCATCGCTCGCCCATCGCTCTAAGCTACGGTTCATCGATGTACCCGGAAACCTACGTGATTGATCGCAAGGGAAAGATTGTCCGCAAGATCATCGGCCCCCAGGACTGGGATTCCCCCGAAATGACGGCCTACTTCGACAGCGTCCTCGCTCAAAACTAACTCGTCGAGGAAAACACACTTGTGGAACTGTTGGGTTTGGTAGCACAGACTTCAGTCGGTGTTCTGGGGTTGTCTTGCGTTCGCTTTGTAGCGGCCGCCTTGCAGGCGCCTTATCTTGCCCTGGTAGGGGCGGCCTTCTGAGGCCGTCCGCTAATGCAACGCAACCCGGGCCAAAACGTCCGCTAGCTCTCGTGATAATCCATCAAAATAAATCCCACCATGATGAAACACACCGGCCAAAGCCACGCCAAATACTTCTTCGCATTACTCTCCGGCGGTAGCCGCAATTCCAACCATCTCGACCACCCCGCCATGATCCCAAACACCGCCAGCGGCGTGTGGTTCATCTCCGCCAACAACTCTTCCTTGATGTTTCCCAGCGAGTGCGAGTGCGTCAGCAACACCATGCCGCCAACGATGCAAACAATCGGAAAGACCAGCGCGGCCCCTTGTGATTTCAGTTTTTTCGTCTCGACTAAATACTGAAACGCGGCAAACGCGATCAGCAACAACACCGCCAGCCGGTGCTGCAATACTTCCGCCTCGCCAAAACTCGCCCAGAACCCATTCGGACCCAGCGGCCAATTTTCCGGATCCGCTCGCAAAAAGAGAAAAACAGCCAGCCCCAAGAACGCCAGCGGCCAGATTTTCGCCCATGCAAAATATCGGCTGCGCGACAATAACGCCAGTATCCCCATCAGAAACACGATTAGCCCGGCCCAGTTGTGGTTGTACTCCGACCACGCGCGATCCGCGGGGCCGTTTGTGCCCGCCGCGAATTGTCCGGGAACGAACGACACCGGAACACTTTGCCCAGCGGCCGCGGCCTTCTTCAACGTCTCCTGCGTGGACTCTGACAATTCCTTCCACTCCGGGCTGGAAAGCCTTGGCGCACGTGGCGAGTAGCGCTCCGCAATTTCCTGCCACGACACGCGATCTTGCGTCAGGTCCACGCCGGGCGGCTGCGACGTCAGCGAAGTTGCCGTCAGAATCACCGCCAGCCCAATCCCCACCTCCGCTTCGCCAAACCGCACTAGGCTTCGCGCACCTTGGCCATGCCCTTGGCCAATTCCCTTCACGATGTAATAGTTCGCCGCGCCCAGTAGCAGCAAGCATCCGAACAACACCACTTTCGTGCTCACCATGATCCCGTAAGCCGTGCCATAAACCGCGTTCCAGGAACCGACATACACCCAGCTCATTGCCAGTCCTGCTGCAAACAACAGCACCACGCTGATCTGCGCCATCCGCGAAAAATTCTGGCTGATGCGCGCCCTCTTCTCCACGTCCGAAACTCGCTTCATCGCCAGCAGCAGAAACGGCAAGCCCCCAATCCAACTCGCGGTGGTCAGGTAATGTAGCGTCGTGAGGCTGACGAGCAACCCTCGCCCTTCCATGCGCGACGCGGAGTGGCTGGTCATCACTGTCGCTGCCAGCATCATCGCCGCCGGCAGCAGCACCACGGGATTCATGTTCCGCCGCATCGCCGCAGGCCAATAAGCAAGCGCTATTCCAGCGACAACCCCCAAAAGTCCCGCAAAGACGTAGTTCGCTCCCAGCACTTCTCTCAGCGAAATTTCCGCGGAATACGTCAGCACCATCGAGTTGCTCACCACGAACAGCACCTGCGCGATGGCCATCCCCAGCCCGCTCCAGCGAACTAGCCTCCAGGCCGATCGCGAAAACCCGTCCGTTCGCAATTCCTCGCTTCGCGTTGCCAGCAGCAGAAACAGAATCCCGCCGACCGCCAGGCTCTGAAAGCACAGCGTCGCCGCGCGTAACAACACCACCAAATAACTGAATATGCCGATCAGCTGAACCATTATTTCTCTCTACGATCCCGCAACTTTGAAGGGCACCAACCCGCGAGTAATGTGTCCGTCGGGCGCGAGCACCTGCCATGCAATCTTGTATTCTCCCGCCTTCAATCCGGTGGCCTTGGTGTTCAGCGTGTCCGGTGAATTCTGCTGTTCCACGCTCAAGTCCACCATCTTGTTATCCGGCGTCATCAATTGCAATTTCGAGCGCGTCGCATCGACTCGCACATTGAACTTCAACATGATCGGCACATCGGGCCCGTTCACCGTGCTACCCGCCGCCGGCGACGTTTCCTTCAAAATGGCGTGCCCTTCCGCCAAGTACCCTGCCAACAATAGTGCGACTATCGCTGCACCCCACATCGCCGCGCGACTTACACTGCCTCGATTCATCGTTCTCTCCAACTCTTCCATTCTCTAGTTTGTGTGCCACAGCTACCACAACAACTATAGCAGGCCGGCCCGCTCGCACGGCAGGAAGCGTAGCCCATCGAAGGTGACGCTGATTTGCTTGTAGGTTCGATTTGTCCGGTGAACGAGCCCGCGCCGCCGTTCTTCTACGCGGCTTGCGGCTCTAGTTTCTCGGGTGCAGGCTGCGAGCCCGCATCCCGAGCGAAGCGAGGGATCGCTCTTGTATTTGTCCACGCTGGCTCAGTGCAATTGACGACCTATTCGTAGCGCAACGCTTCCACAGGATCCAGCTTGGCCGCTTGCATTGCTGGGATCCAGCCGCTGATCACTCCCACAACCACCAGAATCAGCGTGGATAGCACCATGGTCATCAGTGACAAGTTCAGGTGGATGTCCACTTTTCCTGAGTCGTCTTCATACGCCGGACCCAAAAACGGCAGCGTCCCGATCGACGCTGTCAAAATCCACGAAAACAGCATTCCGATGGCGCCGGCAGCCAGCGTCAGCACCAGCGCCTCCAGCAAGAATTGCCACCGGATGTGCATTTTCCGCGCACCCAGCGCCCGCCGCAATCCGATTTCGCGCACCCGCTCATCCACGGACACCAGCATGATGTTCATCACGCCAACGCCGCCGATTCCCAGGGTCATCGCGCCAATCAGGAACAGCAACCCTTCGATTCCCAGTGTGATGCCGTCATAAATCGGTTTGAACTCTTGCCGTCCGAACATCGTGATGGCACGCTTGTCATTCGCCGAAAAACGCTGGCGGTTCGCCACCGCCGTTCGAAACTGCTGCATGGCCTGCGCTTCAAATTCCGGCGCCACCGGCTCGAAGATCATCACGCTGGCATAGTGCGCATCCCAGATGTCCGCGGCCGCACTGTAGGGAATGAACGCGGACTCATCGTCGCAGTTGAAGTAGCAACTGTCGGAGAACTTCATGTCCATGGTGCCGATCACCGTGAACCGCACGCCGTTAATTCGCACGGTCTCGCCCACCGCGGGAGTTCCGCTGAACAGTTTCTTCTTCAGCCGCGCTCCCAGGAACACCACACGCCGCCGTTCGGCAATGTCCTCCGCCGAAATCCATCGCCCCTCGGACGGGACTTCGTTGCGCATCTCACCGTATTCCGCGTATACACCGCGGGTCGCCGAATCCGACAGCCGCTCCTCGTGCGAAATGCCCTTCCACTTCACGGTCTCCAACGTTACGCGCTTGATCAGCGGCGATTGCGCTTTCACCCAGTCCGCATCTTCTTGCTCGAAGCGCACAGCCTTACCGGCTCGTTCTCCGCCCGCTTGTTCGCTGGTAGTTCCCGGCCAGCAGATGACTGCCCCTTTGCCGAACACTTCGAATGTGTAAAGCAGCACGCTACGGAATCCGGAACCGTAACTCAGCAACAGCGTTACCGCCACAATTCCCCACGAGATTCCCGTCATCGTAAGCAGACTGCGCACTCGGTTCCGCCCCAACGCCGCCCAAGCCTCTTTGAACACTTCAGTGAACATAGCCGCTCCGCCGTAGTTTACAGTTATCAGTATTAAGCTCCAAGTAAATGCAATATACCTCCTCGCGAGAAGGTCTCTCGTGCAGGATTTCACCACGTTGCTCGTCTGGCGGAAAGGTCACGCTCTGACGTTGAGCCCGTATTCGATTACCGGCCTCTTTCCAATACAGGAACTGTTCGGATTGACCAGCCAAATCCGGCGTGGTGCAGCTTCCATCCCTGCAAACATCGCCGAAGGTTGTGGCCGCGCGGCCAATTCTGAACTTCGGCAATTTCCCTTCATTTCTCTTGGGTCTGCCAGCGAATTGCAATACCACGTTCTTCTCACTCGAGACTTGAACCTGCTTTCCGACAAGCAATTCGCAGTTCTGGATCCCCGGATCGCCGAGATCAAACGGATGCTGTTTGGCTTGATCGAAAGGATTAAGAAATCGTGAAACCGACTTGCTCAGCGGATCAGTATGGTTTGTGCCCACTGCGCAATAGAGTGCGGGGCGCACATTTGCTTCAACTGAAAACTGAAAACTGAGCACTGAAAACCCCCTCTAGCCACCAGCCTCGAAGCGCAGCGCTTCAATCGGATCAACGGACGCCGCACGATTCGCCGGATATAGCGCGGAAAGTGCTGCGATAATTCCCAGCAAGCTGATCGTCAGCGCCGCCAGTTTCCAACTCGTATCCAGCCCGTCAAAAAATGGAACCTTCGGCAACAGGTTCACCAGCCCGCAAAATCCATACGAGATAATCAGCCCCGCTCCTCCGCTGATGAATACCAAGATCACCGTCTCCAGAAAAAACTGCCGCAGGATCGATTGCCTCGTCGCGCCCAGTGCTTTGCGCACTCCGATTTCTCGTGTTCGTTCCCGCACGCTCACCAACATCACATTCATCACTCCCAGGCCACCAAGAAGAATCGTCGCTACTCCTACCGCGCCCATGAACACTTCCATGCCCACAAAAATCATCCGGTTGGCCTGCGCGTTCTTCACCGTGTCCCAGATGCTCGCTGCTACTTCGTCCCGCGGGTCGAAATTGTGCAAGCGCCCCAGCGCCCGCCGAATCTGACGCACGCAAGCCGGATGCGTTTCCAGCGACCACGGCGCAACCAGCAACCGGTCCACGCTGTGTTCCACGGCAGGAGGCTTGTTTGGAAAATCGCGCTTCATGGAATTAAACGGAATAAAAATCTTTCGGACGTCCACTCCGTCATAGCTGGAATTCTGATCCTTCGTCTTCATCACTCCGATAACCGTATACGGGATGCCATTCAACTCGATGACCTGCCCCATGGCTTCGCGTTCCGCAAACAGTTGCTTCTTCGTATCGCTCCCAATGAACGCCACGCGCCGGCCTTCTTCGTTGTCTTCTTCGTTGTAGAAACGTCCCTGTGCCACGGTAATGCTGCGGATAATCGTAAACGGCGGTAGCGAGCCGACGGTATCCAGGTCTCCGCTGTTGTACGCGCTGTGCACTTTCACGTTGTTGCCCAGCTCCGGCATCACGTACTTGCACGCAGGCGCTTCCTTGGCCACTTCTTTGTAATCGTCCTCCATCCAGTGCACCACTCGCCCAGACCGCGTGCCGCCCGCCTGCATGCTGGTGCGCCCCGCAAAAACGATCATCACGTCCTTGCCGAAGTTTTCCTGTTGCTTTTGAATCCCACGCCCCAGGCCTTCTCCCGCCGCCACCATCAGCGTGATCGAGATGATTCCCCAGGCGATTCCGAACATCGTCAGCAAGGTCCGGCGCTTGTGGCCCCAAAGTGTCGCGAACGTGTCCCGCAAGAGGTCACGAAAGGTCATGAGCGTCCCTCGCTATTGGAGAACGACCTGCTGTTTTTCGGTCAGTCCGGAAATAATCTCCGTCTTCACTCCGTTGGAGATTCCCAGCTTCACGTCAACTTTTTTGCGGCCATTCGCAGCCTTCGGATCGGGCAATTCCACAGAAGCCTTGCGGTCCTTGTCGTAAATCAGCGAAGCTTCCGGCACCATCAGCACGTTTTTCTTTTCTTCCAGCACCACTTCCGCGTTCGCGCTCATGTTGGCCTTCAACTCGCCCGTGGGATTGGAAATCGAAACGCGCACTTCAAACGTGGTAACGTTATCCTTTTCTTTTCCCAACGGTGAAATCTTCGTCACCTTCCCCGTGTATTTTTTGTCCTTGAACGACTCCACCACGATGCGCGCCGGCTGGTCGAAAAATACCTTGCCGATGTCCGCTTCATCGACTTTTCCCTGCACGTACACCTCGCTGATGTCTCCCAGCGTGAAAATCAACGTGGCCTGCGAACCCAGCACCAGGATGGAGCTGACCGCATCGCCCACGTTGACGTCGCGCGACAGCACCAGCCCGTCAATCGGGCTGACGATGGTCGAGTTCCTCAAATCCTCTTCCGCGTTTTCCAGCGCCGCCTTCGCCTGTGCCACTTGCGCTTCCGCCTTGGCGATCTCCGCGCGCGACACAACCAGGGTCCTCAGCGCGCTCACTTGCTTATTCAGCGCCAGTTGATAATTCTTTTCCGCGTCTTCCACCAGGCTCTTGGACATTACCCCGTCCTTGAGCATCTGCTGCGCGCGTTCCATGTTCAATTTCAGGTACGGAACATCCGGCCCCTCGGCGTCAACTTTGTTGCGTTCCAGCGTGGCGGTGGCGGAATCTCTGGCCGCTTGCGCCGCCTGGTAATTTGCCTGCGAAGCCCGCACGCCCGCTTCCAGTTGTACCTTGTCGAGTTCGGCCAGCACCTGCCCCTGCTTCACTTTGTCGCCATAGTCCACAAACAACTGCTTCACGATGCCACTCGCCTTCGACTTCACTTCCACCTTCGACAACGGCTGAATCTTTCCCGTCGCGACCACCACTTTGGCCAGGTCGCCTCGTTCCACCGACGCGATCTTCGACGGATCAATTTCGTGCGTGGGGCGCAAAGCCGCGTACACGCCGTAGCCTCCGCCAATCAGGATGAGCAGAACGACCGAACCGATGATGATTCTGCGGCGGCGCTTCTTGCCGTTTTTGCCATTCTTGCCGTTGGTTAAACCATTGCCATTGCTTGCCATAGCCGACCCTCGCACCCGGGATTGTGGAAACCCACTCGTAGATACGCACACGCACTAGGAATGTTCCCCGCCTGCTGCTATAGACGAAACAATAGGCCGGTTGGTCAGGTGGATCCTAGCGGGCAAGGTCACAGAGGGGCGCGCCGCAGCCGCAGGGCGTTGGTGATGACGGACACAGAACTGAAGCTCATGGCCGCGCTGGCAATCATGGGGCTCAGCAACCATCCAAACACAGGGTAAAAAACTCCGGCAGCGATCGGGATTCCCAGGGCGTTGTACAGAAAAGCAAAGCCGAGGTTTTGCTTGATGTTGCGCAACGTGGCGCGCGACAGCAGCCGGGCCCTCACAATCCCTCGCAGGTCTCCCTTGACCAATGTGATTCCCGCGCTCTCGATAGCCACGTCGGTTCCGGTACCCATGGCAATCCCGACGTGCGCCGCGGCCAGCGCGGGGGCATCATTTATCCCATCTCCGGCCATGGCCACGATTCGGCCCTCCGCCTTCAACTTCTCGATGACCTCCGTCTTTTGCTCCGGTAGGACTTCTGCTTCAAACTCCTCGATTCTCAGTTGGGCCGCGACGTTTTTCGCTGCTTCGCGCCGGTCGCCAGTCAGCATTACCACACGCAGGCCTTGCTCCCGCAATGCGCGAATCGCCTCTGGCGTCGACGCCTTAATTTCGTCCGAAAGGGAGAGCACGCCTAGCAATCGCCCATCCACCGCCACGTTGATTGCTGTCGAGGCAGATCCCGGAACGTCAGAATCGCCTCCGGCGTCCAGAACAATCCCCTGTTGGCCAAGAAATCGCGCCGTCCCCGCCAGCACCTGCTTACCAAGGACCCGCCCCTTCACTCCACCTCCGGGACTGGCCTGAAACTCCGTTACCGGCGCAAGCGGCAGCTTCCTTTCTTCCGCGGCTCGCACGATCGCACGAGCGAGTGGATGCTCGCTGGCTCGTTCAACGCTCGCCGCCAGCGACAATAGCGCGTTCTCCGCTAACTTCGTTCCCTCGACAACACGGATGCTGGTCAGGTGCGGCTTGCCTTCCGTCAACGTCCCCGTTTTGTCGATCACCAGCGTGTCCACACCCGCCAAGGTTTCCAGCGCTTCAGCGTTGCGCACCAGCACGCCCACCGACGCTCCGCGGCCCACTGCCACCATGATGGACATCGGCGTCGCCAAGCCCAGCGCGCACGGACAAGCGATGATCAGCACCGCCACGGCCGCCAGCAGCGCGTGCGCCATGCGCGGCTCCGGCCCGCAAATCGCCCAGCCCAGAAAAGCCAGAATCGCCGCCGCCACTACGCCCGGCACAAAATATCCCGCCACTTTGTCGGCGAGCCTTTGCAACGGTGCGCGGCTTCGTTGCGCTTCGCTCACCAACTTCACAATCCGCGCCAACAGCGTGTCGCTTCCCACGCGCTCCGCCACCATCAAGAAGCTCCCGCTGGCATTCAACGTCCCTCCGGTGACTTTGTCTCCGGCCGATTTTTCCACCGGCAGCGGCTCGCCCGTCACCATCGATTCATCCACCGCGCTCGTCCCTTCACACACTGCACCGTCCACTGGAACGCGTTCGCCCGGCCGCACCCGTAGTGCATCACCCGGCTTTACCTGTTCCAGCGGGACGTCTCGCTCTGTTCCGCCGGAAACCAGGTGCGCAATCTGTGGCGCCAGGTGCAGCAACTCGCGAATCGCGCCGCTGGTACGCTGTCTGGCTCGCAATTCCAGCACTTGTCCCAGAAGCACCAGCGTAATGATCACCGCCGCCGCTTCGAAATAAACCGTCACACCGCCCTGCCGGTCGCGGAACGATGCCGGAAAAAACTGCGGAAGAAGTGTCGCCGCCACGCTGTAAAGATACGCCGCGCCCGTGCCCAAGCCGATCAGCGTAAACATATTCGGACTGCGATTCACCAGCGAAGCCCAGAATCGCTGGAAGAACGGCCAACCGCACCACAGCACTACCGGCGTGGCCAGCAACAATTCAATCGCGTTTTTTGTGCCCGGCTGCAGGCGCAGTGCTAGCATTTCTCCAAACATCGACAGCACTAGCAGCGGCAACGAAAAGGCCACGCTCACCCAAAACCGCTTCCGCATCGACTCGTATTCCGGGTCCGCTTGTTCCTCGGCGAGGATGTCCATCGGCTCCAACGCCATGCCGCATTTCGGGCACGTTCCCGGGCCAATCTGCACAATTTCCGGATGCATCGGGCAGGTGTACCGGACATTCTTGGCCACAGCTGGCACTGCAACCGGCGCGGCTTTGTGTTCCATTCCTGCTGTCCCCGGAGCGGCCAGAAATTTTTCCGGCTCATTCCGAAACCGCTCCACGCATCGCGCCGAACAAAAGTAGTACGTTTTTCCGTCGTGCTCGACTTTTCCCGCCGCTTTCTCCGGGTCCACCATCATTCCGCACACCGGATCCTTCTCTCGCGGCGCAGCTAGCAAAATCGGCAATCCCGGCACCGTTGGTGTGGACATTCGCAATCCTTGGTACGTGTGAGCCTATCTTATTTTAGATGCTACACCGTTATATTTGCCTACCTCTCTCCGAAGGCAGCTCATCGCTGCTATAATCCCCCACATGACGCTTCTCGAAATTACCTATAACCTGCACTCCCCCCTGAGCCACGAGCAGTTGGAGCGGCTTGGCGAATTTGCGAACACTTATGGCCTGCGCAGCGTGCACGTGGACGAACAGAAAAATCAGATCTCTTTTGAATACGATGCCTCCCGCCTCCGCGAAACACAGATTGCCCACGTCTTGGGACAAGCGGGAATCGCCGTCACGCGCCAGGAGAGCTGATTCGGTGGCGCACTGAGGAGCGTCCATGAAATATCTTGTCCTGCTGCTTCTCTTCTTCGTTCCGACGCTGACTACCGCGCAATGCAAAGATGCGGTTTGCACCAAAGAGATGCAAGACTGCATGGAACCTGAGTGGAAAAAGTCCAACGCGGAACTCAACCGTGTTTACCAGGAGTCTCTGAAGAAGCTCAACCCAGAGCAATCCGCCCTGCTCAAGAAAGCGCAGCGCGCTTGGCTCATCTATCGCGACGCCCAGTGCGAAGCCGACTACAAAATGTTCGCGGGTGGCACCGCCGCTCCCCTAGCCCTCACTCAGTGCCGCGTCACCCTGAATCAAGAGCGCACCAAGACCCTGAAGTACACCTACCTAAACTTGAATCCCTAGCCCAACATGTTTCTGCAAGGTGGTGTAGCTACTCCTCGGACGCAAAAGATAACTTGGTTGCCGAGAACCAGGGAAATGAGTTGGGACGCTGGCGATCCGCTCTGAGTAGGACTTTTTTCTGCCTGGGAATCGGGATGGAGTGGCGAATGGTAATGCTTTGCGTATCGACCAGAATTTCTTTAACCAGTAACCGCAGAATTTGTTGACGTTCACGAACATCCAACGTCTCGCGCATACCTGCAGTTTTTCCCTAAAGGCGCTTAGATTTCTAGCAAGCTGCAAGTATTTCACTTCGTCCATTGCTTCCAACTATAAGAATCACGGATCCTCGTCGGAGTTTGTCTGCTCGGACATGTGGCAGCCTTACCTGGATGTGATCCGCCAGAAGTGTTCCCAGGCGCTGCACATCCTCGACCGCTTCCACGTCGTTGCCAAGATGAATAAGGCGTTGGATGATGTCCGCGCCGCTGAGTCGCGCAAGATGGCCCAGGACGACTACCCGTCGGTACTGAAGAAGACGCGCTGGGGTGGGCTCAAGCGCAAAGAGAATCTCACCTCGCAGCAAAAGTTCCGTCTGCGAGATCTACTCCACCACAACCTCCACACCGTCCGTACCTATCTGCTCAAAGAAGATTTTCAGCAGTACTGGGAATACAAACGCACACCTGTGCCGGCATGTTCCTGGATTCCTGGTGCCGTCAAACGGTGCGATCCCGCATCGAGCCGATGAAGAAGATCGCCCGAACGTTGCGCTCTCATCGCGAGCTGCTGCTCAACCATTTCAAAGCCAGAAAACAGATTTCCAGCGGTGTGCTTGAGGGACTGAACAACAAAGCAAAAGTGACCATGAGAAGATCGTGTGGCTTTCGTACATTTCGCATCCTGGAACTCGCGCTCTCACTCACTTGGCAAACGACCTGAGCCGAAGCTACCCATGAATTCATCTGACGATTGAAAAAAAATGGGCCCCCGCTTGGGACCGGAAGCCCCGGAAGGCGCGTCTCAGATGCCGGTGTCGTTTTCACACCAGCGCGGGGGGTCATCCATCCCCGCTTCCCTCTCCGACGCAGGTGGTCAACGATCCCCTCAAATCGCAAGCAAACCTCTTGCCCTCGCCTGCAATCCAGGGCAGTTCGTCTAGTGTTACGTGCCCACTCATCCCTTTAAGGCACGGTGAACACCAGCCTCCCAATCTTTATAAAGCGCTCATTTTCCATCACATAGTCCATCAAGAATGCCGCAGCCCCGGTCCAAAAATAACCTCTTTGCAGAATCGGAACGCCGCAGTCAACTTCTACGTTCCAGTACGCTCATAACCCGGGTAATGCCGCTTTTTGGGAGCAACGAGCTATCGGTTTTTTTCTGTTTCAGACTGAAACTCAGCTCCATGAAGCCCTCCTTTACTCGCCGCCTCTCTCGCCTGGCTCTTTGGCTCTTCGTCGAATTCCTCGTGCTCATCGCGGCGGTCTCTGTTTCCGTGCTCGCCGACACTTCCGGACGTCTCCGTCAAATCACTCCGGCAGGTTGTTACTGTGGCTGTGCCCAGTCGAAAACGTCGGCCGGCTGCACCAAAATGTGCGAACTGCCCAAGTACGCCTCGCGTTGGTGGGCAGTCACCTGCGCCAAGCCGCACATGACCACTCCCACCGAGAAGTCCGGCGCCGGGCCAAGGTTGCCGCATCCAGGCCGCGCCGAACGCGCCTCGAACAAGTAGTCCGCAGTCCAGGCATTTCCTTACTTCGTTGTCTCATTGCTTCATTACTTCGTCTGTTCCCCTCAACCGCACACTTACGCACCAGCAGATTTTGGTTCCTGATCCCTAATCACTGATCCCTGGTATCTGTCTGCTTCAAGCAACCGTGCCAAGATCTCCGGTATCTCAAACACCGCTCGATTCTCCAGCCTCGCCACGTTCCGCCGAAATTCCTTCAGCGTCGCCGGTTCGCTCAGTTGCTTCACGCCCTCCGCGATCTCCGTGAAATGATGAAGCACAATCCCCACGCGCTTTTCCTTCACCCATGCGGTGTTGTAGCGCTCCTGCGGAAGCGTCCACGCATTGCACTCCACAATCACCGGCAGTCGCCGCACCATGGCTTCGGCGATGCTTCCCGGCCCAGGCTTCCCGATCAGGAAATCTGCGGCCCGCATCAGGCGGTGTATCTCCTTGGTGAATCCCACGACGTGCAACGGCAGGTTCCAGCCTCGCGCGCGAAATTTCTTCGCAAGCTTTTCGTTGCGTCCGCAAATCACGATCAGCTGCACGGGCAAGCGCGCTTCCTCCAGCTGTTCAGCGATCTGGTACATCACCCCGGAGCCGAACCCTCCAAACAGCAGCATTCCCGTCAGCCGGTCGGGTTGCAATCCCAGTTCACGCCGTAGCGCAACCGGGTCCGTGTTGTCCGGAACATAGAAATCCGGCCGCAGGATCATGCCCGACGTGGCGAAAACGTGCCCGGCGTCTTTTCCCATTGCACGCGCCTGCTGCACCGCGCGTTCCGTGCCGCAAATTACATGCTGCTCCTTCATCGGCTCAATCCAGAAATGCGGCGGATAATCCGCAAAATCCGTAATGATGGTCATGAATGGACGCCCCGGATACACCTTCGTCCACGCCTCGCCAATTTCCCGATTGAAATGCGGAATCACCGATACCAGCAGGTCCGCGGGATTTTCCCGAAAATAGTCGCCCAGCAATTTCACCAGCGGCTTGTGGAACACGCGAATAGTGGTCTGCAATACGCGAAGAAGTTGTTTGGATCCCAGCGTCCAGCCATGCCGCAGCAGCGAGTTGTACTGCTCCTCGATCCGAATCCCGGTTAGTTTGCGAAAGACGTCAAGCTTGTCGGTGAGCTGCTGGAATTGCACCGACCCCACGTTCCACGGCCGATTCTGCTCGGCAATCACTGCCTGTAGCGCGACAGCTGCATTCCTGTGACCACCTCCTGCATCGTGGAAGAGGAGATGAATTTTCTTCATTTTGCGCATTGTCGCACAGCTTTAGGCAATCCGTGCAAGAGCACCGGCCATGCCATGTGGAAAATTCAAAAAGTCATTTGTGTTCAATGAGTTCCGTCCGAGCTTTCATGCTCATTTCGCCCACTCTTCATGTGCTGTTAATATCTCGTATCCAACATATAACTCATGCGATGCGACCTCCACCTCCACTCCACCGCTTCTGGCATGTGCGATACCCCGGGTCTTACTCGGGTCTGCAAGGAATCTTACAATCAGCCCGTCGCCGTCTATGACTGCTGTAAGCAGCGCGGCATGTCCATCGTCACCCTGACGGACCACAACTCCATCGAAGGCGCGGAAGCCCTCCGCAAGCATCCCGATTTCTTCCTCAGCGAAGAAGTCACCGTCAGCATGCCGAGCGGCACCGAGGCGCACCTGGGCGTTTATGGCATTACGGAAAGGGATCATGCCGAAATTCAGCGCCGGCGCAGCGATTTTATTGCGCTCCTGATGTACCTGACCGAGCGCAAGCTTTTCTTCAGCGTGAATCACGTATTTTCAGGACTTACCGGCCACCGCGACGAGGAAGATTTCACTTGGTTCGCCTCCTACGTCCCCGGGCTGGAAGTGCGCAACGGCCTGATGTGGGTGGAAGCAAATCGCGCAGCGGAGCGCCTGGCCCGGAATCTCCGCAAAATCCCCATTGCCGGCAGCGATTCCCACACCCTCGCCGGTGCCGGACTCACCTACACGCAAATTCCCGGAGCCCGCACCGTGGAGGAGTATCTGACCGGACTGCGTGCCGGGCGCGGCATAGTTCACGGCGAGCATGGCCGCTACCTCAAGCTCACCGCCGACATTTTCTCTTTCGCCGGAGCGCTCTTGAAGGAAAAGCCGTGGTGCGCGCCGCTCGTAATCGCAGCTGTTCTGATTCCTGCGGTTACCGCGGCACACTGGTTCAACGAGATCCGCTTCTGCAAGCAATGGATGGCAAGACTGGAACGCGCCGAGACCGAGCCTCGCATGATCTGGGACATCGACTCGGCATTCAAGGCGAACTGGGCCAATTGAAGGAACGTCATGACCAGGGCGAAAACCCTCTGGGGATACATCGAGAATCGCGACCACCGCGTGATGCGTCGCATGAACCAGTGGAAGGCCCCACGCTGGATTCGGTTCTGGATGCTGGCCGCCACGCGCATGGGAGACGGCTGGATCTGGTATAGCCTGGCGGCCATTTTGTTGCTGGGTGGTGGCGTCAACCGTTACGCGGCCGTCGGTGCGGCCGGTTCCGCGGCCATCGTCGGAGTCTTCTTGTTCAAGGCATTGAAGCGCATCAGTCATCGCCAGCGTCCTTGCCAATTCGAACCTCATTGCTGGGCGAAGGTTCTTCCCCCGGACCAATTCTCCTTCCCGTCCGGTCACACCATGACGGCATTCGCCATCTCGCTCGTGGTCAGTTATTTCTATCCTTCCCTGGAGGCGCCGCTTTATTTTCTTGCCATCAGCATCGGCGTTTCTCGTGTCGTTCTTGGTATGCATTTCCTCAGTGACGTCCTTGCCGGGGCCCTGCTCGGCTCCGCGCTCGGTGTCGCTTCCCTCGTAGCCTTTGCTTCGTACGGCCTCCTCTAACCGCGAACTTAGCCAACCATCCCGCTGCCGCCGTCGCGCATCAGACTGCCCAGTCCTGTAAAGCCATGCGTTTTCAGGTTGACATCTTACCCGAACGTGCTGATACTCTCGGGTGATATGTCTACCCAAGACAGCCGCCAGCCCATAGAAAAGCCCCTTTCGCTTGCAGCCGCGCAGCTTCTTGGACGTGAAGGGACGTGAAGCTGTGTTCGGACGCAAGCGCAAGTTGCACGACTTCACCTCCGAAATCGCGGCCCACCTGCAGCTCGAGATCGACCGCTTGCGGGAGCAGGGGCTAAGTGAAGAGGAAGCCCGCGCAACCGCGCGTCGCTCGTTCGGCAACCTCCTGCATGCCGAAGAACATTTCTACGAATCCAGCCACTGGCTCGCGTGGGATCGCTTCTGGCAAGACGTTCGCTACGGTCTGCGCATGTTGCGCAAGTCCCCGGGCTTCACCGCTATCGCTGTGTTGACGATCGCCTTGGGCATCGGAGCCACGACTGCAATTTTCAGCGTCGTTGATGCCGCGCTGTTGCACCCCCTGCCGTACCCACACCCCGAGCAACTCGTTAGTATCCAGGATGATCTTCCCGGCATGGGCGCGCAGGACGTGGGAATGTCCCAGCCCGAGTGGCAGGACCTTCAGCGTTCCGGAATTTTCGAATACGTTTCGCCAACGTGGTTCGACGAAAATAATCTCACTGGATCATCTCAACCGGCGCGCGTTCGCTTGCTTATCGTCGCCCCGAATTATTTCGCGCTGCTGGGTGTCAAGCCGCAGTTGGGCCGCCCCTTCAATCCCGGGGACCACTCGCCCGGTCTTACGCTGGAAGTGCTCATCAGCGACGCCCTCTGGAAGCGGGCGTTCGGCGGCGACCCGCTTATTTTGGGCCGCAGCATCCGGCTCGACACCGACTTGTATCGGATCGTCGGCGTCATGCCACCGGGTTTCGACGCGCCGGGGCGAACCGCGGAAGAAAGGAATATAGAGGTCTGGGCGGCAACCAGTTTTTACGGCCCGCCTATGTCTGATCACCCGCCGCGGAGCGGAAGAAACCTCCCGACAGCAGTAGCCCGACTGAAGCCTGGTTTGACGATTGCGGCGGCGCAAAGTCGGCTGGACACGCTTGTCGCCGCTTTACAGAAGGAATTCCCGGAGGATTATCCCAAGGCGAGCTCGTGGACTGTGCGATTGCTGCCGCTCAAGGAAAGGATAGTCGGCAATATTCGACAATCGCTGATTCTGCTCCTTGGCGCCGTGGGATTGGTCCTGCTGATCGGTTGCGTGAACGTCGCAAATCTGCTGCTCGCGCGCGCCAGTGCGAGAGGACGCGAAATGGCTGTTCGCCAAGCGCTCGGGGCCGCGCGGAATCGGCTGATGTCGCAACTGCTGACCGAGAGCGTGCTTCTCTCCCTGCTCGGCGGAATCGCCGGTTTGGCGATTCTTTTCTGCACCAAGGGATTTCTGTTGCGGCTCCTGCCGGAAAGCTTGCCGCGGCTCAATGAAATTTCGATTAACTCGCCCGTTCTGCTTTTCGTTCTCGGCGCCTCCGTTGTCACTGGCGCGTTTTTTGGCTTGGTTCCCGCTTTACAAGCGGACCGGCTGGATCTGACTCATATGCTCAAACAGGAAGGACGCGGCTCGACCGGTTCCGGGGAGCAAGCGCGAACTCGCCGCATTCTGGTGGTAGTCGAATTTGCGCTCTCGTTGGTGCTGATGGTTGCTGCCGGCCTTCTGCTGCGCAGTTTCCGGGACTTAGTAAATGTGCGGCTCGGATTCACTCCGCAAAATGTAATGGCGGTTCGGACGAGGCTGCCTTATCCCAATGATTTGAATAGCGACAACTACAGAACCCCTGCGCAGCAGGCGCCGTTCTTTCGTGAATTGCTTCGCCGAAGTAGAGCGCTGCCCAGAGTCAAAGAAGCAGCCATCGGAGATACCGCGTCTATTCCGTTGGACGAAAGTCTGCGGGATCTAAAACTGATATCCGAGGGCCAGTTCTTATTCACAGTCGAGGGAAGCGACATACAGAGCGACGAGCCTGCCGTCGCGGAACGGTCAAGCGTTACGTCAGAGTATTTTAATGTACTGAAAATGTCCTTGCTGCGCGGTCGCTTGTTCGACGAATCGGACAGCGATAAAGCCCCGCAAGTCGCGGTTATCAATGAAGCCTTCGCGCGGATGTACTGGCCAAACCAAAATCCCATCGGCAAGCGTTTCAGGAAAGCCAAAGCCGATTCGCCCTTGATTACCGTGGTCGGCCTCATCGCCAACGCAAGGACAGAATCGCTGGCGGAAGCCGGCGTTCCCAAAATCTATCTAGACTTGTACCAGACTGGGGCGAAACACTTGGCGATATTTGTCCGCGGAGATTTGGACGCCGCTGCGATTCCAGACGAACTGCGCCAGCAGGTGCAATCCGTCGATCCAGCGCTCCCCGTTTTTGGCGCCCAAATGCTCAACGAAACGGTCTCCGCCTCTCTCTCCGAGAGACGATTCTCGATGGAGATAGTTGCGCTGTTCGCGCTCACCGCTTTACTTCTCACTGCGCTTGGAATTTACGGCGTGATTTCCTACATCGTCAGCGAACGAACCCACGAGATTGGCATTCGTCTCGCTCTTGGGGCGCAAAGCACGAACATCCTGCACATGGTTGTGCGCCAGGGATTGGGGCTGGCCCTCGCTGGCGCTGTGTTTGGACTTGCGGGCGCGCTGATCGTTTCGCACTTGATGGCAGGACTGCTCTACGGCGTGAGGCCGGCTGATCCTCTCACGTTTGCGGCTGTCGCCATTCTTCTCATCGGCGTCGCCTTGCTTGCTTGTTATCTCCCGGCGCGTCGCGCGCTACGCGTCGATCCGTTGGTCACGCTGAGGCACGAATAGCTCACCGTCGGGTGCAAACAAATTCAGGAGAGTCGCTCCCATGAAACGAACCCAAGCCTTTCTGCTGCTGGCGGCATTCTTCTGCGCTCTGCTTTCAGCCGTTCAGCTCGCGGCCCAATCGCCCGCTCCCGTCACTCTCGTAAAATCTAGCCGCCTGCTCGATCCCCGGACTGGGAATGTGCTTTCGCCCGCCGCCGTGCTGATTGAAAACGGCAAGATCAAGGAAGTTGGTCCGCCTTCGCAAGTGCAAGCCAATGCCCCGGCCGGCATCAAGATCATCGACCTGGGCAGCGCCACCTTGCTGCCCGGGCTGATCGACAGTCACACGCACCTGCTGCTCGACGTCATTGTGCCCCCCGAATCAGAGAGCGCGCGCCGGCCCAATGGCTTATTTGTTCCGGGGCTGTTGCTGGCGATGACCGAGTCGCCCGGTAAACGTGTGTTGATGGGCGCGCGGATGGCGCACGAAGATCTGGAGAGCGGCTTCACGACGGCACGAAATCTGGGGCACTCCGGCGTTGACGGCGATGCTGCGCTGCGCGACGCAATCAACGCAGGCCACGTACCCGGTCCGAGGATCCTGGCGTCCGGACGTAAACTTATTGCCTTGGGTTCATATATCCAGGGACTCGATCTCGCTGTTGCCGAGCCAATCATGCAACAGGAATTCTTGCCGATCGATGGCCCGGACCGGGCACGGCAGGCAGTGCGACAGAACATCTTCTATAACGTCGATGTTATCAAGGTTACGATCGACAATGACATCTCTCCTGCGGAAATGACCGCGATTGTTGAACAAGCTCACCGTCAGGGCCTGAAGGTTGCGGCCCATGCTAGCGACACGGGCAGCATTCAAACCGCAATCGATGGAGGCGCAGACAGCATCGAGCACGGCAACGCTGTCACCGACGCGCAACTGAAGACCATGCGCGACAAGGGCATCTTCCTCGACATCACCCCAACTTTTTGGAGCGGCTTTTTTGCGAAGATTACTGAGCCCACCATCGTGTTGTCCCCCGCATTGAAATCTGACCTGGCGGCCTCCAGCGACCGAAGCCGGCAGAAGGTGGCAAGTTTCACTCAGCGCATATTGAACTCGGGAGTGAAGTTTGCCGCTGGATCAGACATGTGCTGGTTCTATCCGGGAAAAACGCGGGGCCAGGCTACGGCAACGATGTTTGCCAATTTACATGACGCCGGAATGCCCTCGCTCGAAATCATTCGCGCGGTCACCGTTAACGCCGCGGAAGTGCTGGGCTGGCAGGACCGCGTGGGCGCTGTTGAGCCCGGGAAATTTGCGGATCTCATCGCCGTTTCCGGAGATCCCATTGCCGACATTACCGAACTGGAGCGCGTTCGCTTTGTGATGAAGGGTGGGGAACTGGTCAGGAACGATCTTCTACCGCACTAAGGCGCGAATCTGAAACATGGCAAATAACTCGCCACAACTTTCAGCGTTGACGGTTACAACCGCAAGACGCTCCCACGCTAAACTACTTTGACCGGCCGTCCTCCGCGCCCGCCATCTTCTACGTTCACGGACTGGGCTGCTCGAAAGCGGATTTCATGGAAGTGGCTTCGCTTCCCGAGCTTCAATCATTTCGTCTAGTCTCCGCAGATAACCCCGGTCGCGGCGTTTCCCCTTACGACGGCAACCATCCCTTGAATATTGATGGAGTTGTGGAACTGATGGAGAGCCTTGTGACTCATTTGGGGCTCAACCGTTTCCGGCTCGTCGGAGGCAGCATGGGAGGCTTGGTCGAATTGCTCTATGCGGAACAAAATCCAAGTAAAATCGCCGGCTTTGTGAACGTGGAAGGCAATCTTGCACCTTCTTGCATTGGCCGGAACGTCTCCCTACAGCCCAGGCCAAACGCAGAATCAAGCGGCGGGGTCCGTGCGTTCCAGGGCGGACGAGACCTTGGAATGGTGGAACCAGATCGGCAACAAGCTGCTCGCCATGGCCAAAGATTTTCCCGAAGACAAGTACGATTTCAAAGTGCAGCAAGACGAGCGCACCTTTGCGCAAAATCTTCTGCACGTCGCTGCCGTCGATTACGATCTGATCGGCAGCGTTTCCGGATCGAACCGCAGCCCCGACTTCGGCAAGGACAAACACAACCCGTCGCAAGACCTTTACAAGACGAAAGCCGACGTAGTGAAGCTGCTTGAGCAGGCCGTCGCCGATGGGGCGGCGGTAATCAAACAGCATGGGGATGCCGGCTTGGACAAAACGACGCAATTGGGGTGGGGAACAGGGCAGCATGTGGTCCACAACTCGTACATCTGGATGCGAGCAGCGCGGCAAATCTGAGTTTCCCGAGTCACAGCCTGACCAAGGCCGTACGGGAAACTGGCGCACCCAGTCCCTACAGTTCACTCTCGACCTGCTCGCGTCCTGCGGTAAACTATGGCGATGCGTCGTTTCGCTCGAGCGTATTTCCCGCCCGTAACTGCTTCCCTGTTCTTCTCCTTCTGCCTGACATCAACTTCTGTCCGGGCACAAGTTCCCTCCGCGACCACCCCTACGCCTACCGCGATCGACCGCAGCGTTTCCCCGCGCCAACTCCCAGGCAATCTCCTCGCCGACCAAAAAGACATCTGGCTTTTCCCCACCAAGCTTGCCAAGGGCAAACATTGGTGGCCAACAATCGGTGTACTCGGAATATCAGCCGGCTTCCTTGCCTCCGACCCCTACAGCGCACCGCCATTCCGCACCACCAACGACTTTAGCGGATTCAACAGCGCTTTCAGTGGCACGAACACGGCCGCGATAATCGTCGTCGTCCCCGCGGCGATCTATGGCGTCGGCCTGCTGCGCAAGGATTCCTACGCGCAAAATACCGCGCTGCTTGCCGGTGAGGCCTTCGTCGACGGCTTTCTCCTCGATCTTCCCATGAAGACCATCACTGCGCGAAAGCAGCCGCTGCAGTACGCCGGCAACGGACCTTACGCCGACAGTTTTTTCCATGGCTCGCACAACCCGTTTCATGATGGCGGCTTCTATTCCATTCACGCCATGGGCGCAATGGCTGTCGCCACAGTCATCGCGCGCCGCTACCACAATCATCGCTGGGTGGCTTTCGGTGCCTATGGAATGGCCGGCGCTATCTGCTTTTCGCGCATCACCACCAGCAACCATTTCCCCGCCGACGTCGTCTTCGGCGGCGCGATGGGCTACGTCATTTCCCGCTACGCCGTCTTGCCCGCGCGTTTCTGACCTGTGCGACTCCCCACTCCATGAGGAACAATTTTCTTTTGGAAATCACGGTTGAATCCGTGGCTGCTGCGTCAGCTGCTGAGCGCGGTGGTGCCGATCGCATCGAACTGTGCGCCGATCTGCGTTGCGGTGGCCTCACTCCTGCCCCGGAAATCATGCGCAATGCGCGATCTGCCGTGCGACTACCCATCTTCGCCATGGTTCGTCCTCGCGCCGGCAACTTCGTCTACACCAACGGCGAAATCTCGCTCATGAAATCGCAAATGACCCAGGCCCGCGCCTTGGGAATGAACGGAATCGTGTTGGGCGTTCTCCGCGAAGACAACACGGTAGACGTTTCCCTTTTGAAGAACTTGGTCGAGTTCGCCGCGCCGCTCCCCCTTACCTTTCATCGCGCCTTCGACGAAACACCCGATTTGTTCCGCGCACTGGAAGACGTCACCTCCGTAGGCGCAGCTCGAATCCTCACCTCGGGCGGCGCCAGCAAAGCACCGCAAGCTCTCGACACACTCGCCAAACTGGTCCAGATTGCAGGCGGACGCATCATCATCGTGCCCGGCAGTGGCATCCAACCGGAAAACTTCGGCGTGGTCCGGCAAGCACTCAACGCTCGCGAATATCACTCTGGCCTGAGCAGCGTCCTCCCCTACGGCTCCACCGACTTCGCCCGCTTCGAAGCCGCCGTCCGCGCTCTCGCCCAACACAAATCGCGCAACCTGTAGCTCACCCCTTCAGGGGTGAGATTCCTGATTTCTTCAAGGTAGCGCTGGATTTTATGCCAGCTCTGCAAAAGCTCTCGAGCGTAGCATTTTGGAGTGCGGTGGCTCGTCACCGCTTTCAAGCGGCGTGCCCACACGTCTCCCATCTCCTCAAACACCGCCGCGTCCCCAGAAATAAAAACGGGGCGCGACCTTCACGCCCCGGCTGAATTTCAATTTGTTGTCAACCGCTCAGGCCTTCTGCGCCTGCCTTCTCAAAAACGTCGGCACATCTAAATCGTCCTTCGAAACTTCCGGCGCCACGTCGCGCACGTTCTGCGTCACTTGATGCACCACGCTCGGCGGCAGCTGCGGCGGCGGCGCTTGCGGCAACTCCTGTTGCACCGGCACATCTCGCCCCGCCTTCCAGGTTCGCGGCAGGAACGACGGCTTCTGCTGTTGCACCATGTTCTTTTTCCCCGCGTCCTTGAACCCCGCCGCAATCACGGTGATTTTCACCGCGTCCTTCATATTGTCGTCCATCACCGCACCGAAAATAATGTTCGCATTTTCATGCGCGGCCTTCTGGATCACGCTCGAAGCCTCATGAACTTCATGCAACGAAAGCGACGAACTCCCGCAAATATTGATCAGAATTCCTTGCGCACCTTCAATCGAATTGTCTTCCAGCAATGGGCTGGAGATTGCCCGATTCGCCGCATCCACCGCGCGGCTAGCTCCGGTCGCTACTGCCGTGCCCATCACCGCATAGCCTTGCCCGTGCATGATCGCTTTCACATCCGCAAAATCGCGATTAATAATTCCCGGCACTGTAATAATGTCCGAAATCCCTTGCACCGCCTGCCTCAAAATATCGTCCGCAATCCGGAAGGCATCGAAAAAGCTCGTGCCCCGCTCCACCGTCTCCATCAGCCGCTCGTTCGGGATCACAATCACCGTGTCCACCACGCCGATCAATTCTTGCAATGCCTGTTCCGCTTGCAGCATGCGCCGCTTGCCTTCAAACGCGAACGGTTTCGTCACCACTGCAACCGACAGCGCGCCGATCTCGCTCGCCAACGACGCCACCACCGGCGCCGCTCCGCTTCCCGTGCCGCCGCCAAGCCCGGACGTGATGAAAATCATGTCCGCACCTTCCAGCGCCTCAATAATTTTGTCCGTATCTTCCAACGCCGCTTTGCGCCCGATCTCAGGATTGGCCCCGGCGCCTAATCCCTTCGTCAACTTCGCGCCGAGTTGCAGTTTCACCGGAGCTTGCGAGAGCTTCAGCGCTTGCAGGTCGGTGTTTGCCGTCACGAACTCCACACCTTCAACCTTCGCGCGAATCATGCGGTTCACGGCGTTGCAGCCGCCTCCGCCCACACCGATCACTTTAATCTTTGCCGGCTGTAGCTCCTCGCTAAAACTCATCCGAATACCTGCATCTTTCGCTGTCATGTCTTGCCCCCTGTCCGGCTGGTGAAACTCCTTTATAAATCCCGTGTTACGGCTGTGCCACAAGCAATTTACGGGCCTGTGGAAAAACACTTCATTTCCCCTCTTAGGGGTACTAAACTCCCCTCAGCCTCGCCCCTTCTTCGCCCGCCTATCCCACCAATGGGCCCATCGTTGCAGTCAAGCCCCCGCAAACATCGATTTCAGCTTCGACACGAAGGTCCCGGACTTGGGTAGCGCCGCCTTCCGTGCCTTCGCCCCGTACAGCACCAGCCCGATCACCGTGGCATATTCCGGCTGCGCCACCTGTTCTGGCAAATCCAGGATTCCTCGCGGTTCCGCAATTCGCACCGGAAGGTGGTACAACTGCTCCATCAATTCCACCAGCCCATTCAACCGGGCTCCGCCTCCCGCCAGCACAAATCCCGCGGGAATTTGTGAATCCAGCCCCGCGCGCCTCAAGTTGTCGGCAATCAGCGACAGCAGCTCCATCGCCCTTGGCTCGGTAATTTCCGTCAGATTCCGTGGAAAGATCGTTCGTGGCGGCCGGTCTCCCACGCTGGCGATTTCGATGGACCCTTCGTGGCCCAGCAGGTGCGCTGCGGCACACCCGTGCTGCCGCTTGATTCGCTCAGCCTCGGGAATTGGCGTCCGCAGCCCCACGGCCAAATCGTTTGTGAAGTGGTCCCCGCCCACCGCCACCGCTCCGGTATGCCGCACCACTCCGCCACCATACACAATCAATTCGGTCGTGCCGCCCCCAATATCCAACAGGCACACGCCTAAATCTCGTTCATCCTGCGTCAGGCACGCTTCGCCCGATGCCAGCGGCTCCAGCACCGTATCGTTAATCAGAATTCCGGCTTTGTTCGCCGCGGTCACCAGGTTCTGCGTCGCGGAAATCGACGACGTCACAATGTGAACGTTAGCCTCTAGCCGCTGCCCCACCATCCCGATTGGGTCGCGAATTCCCTCCTGGGCATCCACTCTGAATTCGTGCGGCAACACATGCAGCACTTCCCGGTCGTCTGGCAGTGACACATTCCGCGCCGCATCGATCGTTCGCCTCACGTCGTCGCGTTCAATGTCCCGCGGCCTCGGCCCCAGCGGCACTCCCCCGCGGCTGTTCACTCCGCGCACGTGGCTTCCCGCCACACCAATGATCGCCGTCTCCACTGGCACGTTGGCCACGCCTTCTGCCTCTTCCACCGCGCGCCGAATCGAACTCACCGTGGAATCCAGATTAACGATCAACCCTTTCCGCAGCCCTTTGGATTCCGCCGCTCCCAGTGCCAGGAACCGTAGCTGATCGTTATCCATCTCCGCCAGCAGCACGCACGTTTTTGTGCTCCCGATGTCCAGCCCCACGATGTATTTATCTTTCTTCGCCAAAACGCTCTCCCGCCTGTTCCTTATTTTCGCCTCGCGACCGGCTCGCTGGTGTCGGGGTTCACCACCACCTGCCTCGAGTACTGAAGATCGATCGACTGCACGCGCCCTGCATTCGCCTGCCACTGCGCAAAATTCTCAACCAGCATCCGGTACTTGGTGGTGAAATCGCCCTGCCCAAAATGCACCGTCACCGCTTGGCCCGGGTCGCCGGCTTCCAATCCGGTCAGCACTGCGCGCAGATCGCGAGGACTGCCCAGGTCCATCTCGCTCACTCGATCGGTTGCTCCGGGTTTAACCAAATCCACTGCCTTCATAAATTCCTGGTACGTCTGCATGCGCTTCTCGCGTTCTTCCCGCGAGATGTTCTCCGAAAGCCCTGTCACGATCGGGAAGTGATAATCCTCTCCATCCGGGCGATCCAGCAATACGCCTTGTGCGTCGATCAACGTCAGGTCCGTTCCATTGCGGAAGAACGCGATGGGAGTCCGTTCCGTAATCTCTACTCGCAAGTGGTTCGGCAGGATGCGTTGCACGCTGGCTTCTTGCACCCAGGGAATTTCCTGCAACTGCGTGCGCCTTGCATCCAACGGAATCCGCAGAACACTCCGGTTACGGTCGCGCACGAAAAGCTTCAGCACCTCTTCGCGCGGTACCACGTGATTCCCCGTGACGCTGATCTGGTCTGGCTTAATCAGCAACATCTGCGGCGAGTACAACGCAAAGCGCGCCGCAAACACCACGCCAGTCGTCAGCGTCCCGCCCACCAGCGTCCACACGAACACCCGCCGGTAGAACGGCCACGTCTTCCCGCCCAGTTTCTTTCGGCGAATCTCCACCGGCTTTTGCCGCCTCAAATAGCGCGGCTCTTCGTCCGTCACCAGTTCCGGCCGGTAACTTTCCTGCTCCGCAGCTGCCGCGGCGGAGGCATTCCGCTGGATAGGTTTCAGGCGTTCCAAACCACCACCTCGTTTTCCAGAATTACCCCATAAGCCGCGCGCACCCGCTCGCGTACATTGGCGATCAGCGACAGCATGTCCGCCGCGGATGCTTGGCCTGCGTTGATGAAAAAATTGGCGTGGCGATCGCTCACCTGGGCATCGCTTACCGAGAAACCTTTCAGCCCCAGCTCATCAATCATCCGACCCGCCGACGCTCCCGGAGGGTTCTTGAAGATGCAGCCCGCGCTCTTCTGCCCCAAGGGCTGGCTGGATCGCCTCTTTTCGTTACAGATGCGAATACCTTTGATGATTTCTTCGTACGGCTTGGTAGGAAGTTCGAGCTTCACTGACAGCATCATATCATTGGGTCCAAATGAAGTGTGCCGGTATTCGAAGGAAATCTGCTCGCCCTTTAAAGTTTCGATCTTCCGCTCGCCCGCCCGGTACACCTTAACTTCCCTCACGTACGATCCTATCTGCGTACCGTAAGCCCCCGCGTTCATCCGCAACGCGCCTCCCACCGTTCCCGGCACTCCGATCAGTCCTTCCATACCGCCCAGGTTCCCTTTCGCGCAGAACGTCACCATTCGTCCCAGGTCCGCTGCCGCGTCCACACGGGCGGTGTTTCCCTCTACCAGCACCTCTGGCTCCGGCTTGGCCAGCTGCATCACCGCAAATGGCAATTCTTCATCGGCCACCAGTAGATTCGATCCTCCACCCAAAAACTTGTGCGGAATTCCGCTGCCATCCAGCAAATTCACCAGTTCCGGGATCGACTCGTGCCGCCCAATGCGCAACAGGTCCGTGGTTCCGCCGATGCCCAGGTACGTCAGCTGCGCCAGCGACACCCCATGCTCCAGCTCCACTCCCAGCTCCGGGAGCGCTCCGAGCACCGTTGGATCTTTAATGCGCATCTCTCAGCCCATCACTCACGCGGTATTCCGTGCCCAGCAGCACCATGAACTCGTTGCTCGCCCGACTCACATTTCCCGCGCCAATCGTCATAATCGCGTCGCCCGGCCTAGCTTCCCGCAGCAGGAATTCCACCGCGGCTTGCATCGACCCGATGTATTGCACATTCTTGTGTCCGGCTTCGCGGATGCTTGTCACCAGCGCTTCGCTGGTTACTCCCGCAATCGGGCTTTCGCTGGCGGCATAAATGTCCGTCAACACCAGCACGTCCGCCTGGTTGAACGCGCGGGAGAATTCGTCCCACAATTGCTGCGTACGCGTGTAGCGGTGCGGCTGAAACAGCACCAGCAAGCGGTTGTACTTGCATCCCCGAGCGGCTTCGAGCGTTGCGCGAATCTCTGTCGGGTGGTGTCCGTAGTCGTCCACCACCACGATATCGTTCACTACTCCCTTGATGTCGAAGCGCCGCCCCACTCCCGCAAACTTCCCCAATCCCTCGCGGATCAAATCCGTCGCTACATTCAAATACAACGCCACCGCCGCTGCTGCTGCGGCATTTCGCACATTATGAATCCCCGGCGGGTGCGGCAACTCGAACATGCCCAGGTCGTCTCCCTTGTACGTCAGCCGGAAGCGGCTCCCCAGTCCCAGCAACTCGATGTCGCCGATCACAAGGTCCGCTTGGCTCGACGTCCCGTACGTGATGATGGGCCTCTTAACGTTCGGCATTAGCGCCTGCACGTTCGGCTCATCGAGGCACAGGATCGCCGCTCCATAAAACGGAACGCGGTTCACGAATTGCAAGAATGCGTCCTGAATATCTTCCAGTGACGAATACTGGTCCAGGTGCTCGCGGTCAATCGTCGTTACCACCGCCACCACTGGTGCGAACATCAGGAAGCTGCGGTCGCTTTCGTCGGCTTCCACAACAAAATACTCTCCGCGCCCCACGCGCGCCGTCGTTCCCGCTTGATTCACTCTTCCGCCCACCACGAACGTGGGATCCAGGTGCGCGGTCGCCAGAATCGAGGCCACCATCGACGTCGTCGTCGTTTTTCCGTGTGCCCCGCCCACTGCGATCCCGTATTTCAGCCGCATGAGTTCCGCCAGCATTTCCGCTCGCGGAATCACTGGGATTTTTCGCTTGTGCGCTTCCCCCACTTCCGGATTGTCGGCCTTCACTGCCGACGAAATCACCACCACGTGCGCGCCTTCCACGTTTTCGGCTCGATGCCCTTCATGCACCGTCGCACCCAGATCCTGCAGCCGTTCCGTAATCGTCGATGGCCTGGTGTCCGACCCGGAAACCGAATAGCCCAGCGTGAGCAGCACTTCGGCGATTCCGCTCATGCCGATTCCGCCGATTCCCACCATGTGTATGCGCTGAAAATTGCGAAACGATACCATCATGTTCTTCCCAGTCTGTTCGGGCTCGCTTGCCCCGATACTGCAGGGGCTCGCCGCGCGGCCTCTTCGATCAAATCCACGATGTCGCGCGCCGCATGCGGATACGCCAGGCTGCGCGCCTTCATCGCCATATTTTCAATCTCCCGGGGCTGGTCTAGGAGGGAAAAAATCTCGTTCGTCAATCGTTCTTCTGTCAGCTCCGGCTCGGTAAGCACCCTGCCCGCGCCTGCCTTCGTCATTTCCTGCGCGTTGCGTAACTGGTGGCTGTCCGTCGCTCGCCCAAACGGAATAAATATTGCCGCACGTCCCGACGCCGCCACCTCTGCCGCTGTGATGGCTCCCGCCCGGCAAACGATCAAGTCCGCCCAGGCAAAACGTTCCGCCATATTCCCCAGAAACGGCACTACTTCCACGGGAAATTCACCCCGCTCGTATGCCGCCTTCACTTCATTATAATCGCGCTCCCCGGTTTGACACACGATCCGCAACTCATCTTTTCGCTTTGCAAGCAGTCCCGCTGCGGCAATAAAGGCTCGGTTCACCGGCTGCGCTCCCTGGCTTCCCCCCGTCACCAGCAAACGGTACGGTTTCTCCGGCACGCGCGACGCAATGTGGAAAAACTCCTGCCGTACCGGGCATCCCGTAACCACCACCTTTTCGCCCCACGTTCGCGCCGACACGCTATACCCTGTCGCTATCTTCTTTGCGAAGCGTGCCAGCACCTTGTTCGTGAATCCCGGTTCCGCGTTCGGCTCGAAGATCACGTTCGGTATCCCCCGCAGCCACGTCGCCAGCAGCATCGGCCCCGCCGCGTATCCTCCCACGCCAAACGCCACCGCAGGCTCGTGCTTCTTGATCACTCCGAACGCATCCACAAGCCCGCTGCCGAGCATCGCCAGATTCTTCAGCAGCGTTGTACCCCCTTTGCCCTTCAGCCCCGCCACGCGCAATGTCTCCAGCGGCAGCCCCGCTTGCGGCACCAGCCGCATTTCAATTCCGCGTTGTGTTCCCACCAGCACGACTTCTCTCTGCGCTCCTCGCGACTTCCATTCCTGCGCAATCGCGAGCGCCGGGAAAACGTGGCCGCCCGTCCCGCCGCCCGCAATCAGCAATTTCACGATATCAATCCCGCAGCCCGGAGTTTGGCGCTGCCTGTTGCGATATATTCAGCAGCACACCGGTTGCCAACAACATCACCAGCAAACTCGATCCCCCGTAACTCACGAAGGGCAGCGGAATTCCTTTCGTCGGCATCATCCCCAGCACCACGGCAAAATTAATCAGCGCCTGGAACAACACCATCGCCGTCACGCCCAGCGCCACCATCCTTCCAAATGCGTCGGGCGCATTGAAAGCCGCGCGCAACCCTCTCCACGCGTACATCGCAAACAGGGCAATCACTATCGTCGCGCCCAAAAATCCCAACTCTTCGCAGATCACTGCGAAAATAAAATCCGTGTGCGCTTCCGGCAAATAAAACAGTTTCTGTTTGCTCTCCATCAATCCCACACCGGTGAACCCGCCCGAGCCCACCGCGATCAGCGATTGCAGCAACTGAAATCCCGCGCCCTGCGGGTCCGAATCCGGGTGCAGAAACGCCATCAGCCGCGCCTGCCGGTACGACGCGTTCATGATCAGCAGCAGCAACGCCGGCAATCCCGCTGCCGCTCCCACCGCCAGCCATTTCCAGCTGAGCCCCGCGACAAACAAAATCGCCGCCATAATCAACACGACATCCACTGAAGTGCCCAAGTCCGGTTCCGCAACAATCAGCGCCACGCACACAAGTATGGGCGCCACCGCCGGAAGAATCGTCTGCAGGAAATCCTGCTTCTTGAATTCCAGGCTTGTCTCCCGCCGCCGCCGTAAATCCAGAAACCACGCCAGATACAGAATGATCGCCAGCTTGGCCATCTCCGAAGGCTGCAAGTTCAGCGGACCCAGCTTGATCCACCGGTGCGTCGCGTGCGACTTATCCAGAAAAAATGTCCCCACCAGCATCACCACCACCAAGCATAGAACCGTGTACACCACCGCCGGCTCCCGCAACCGGTGATAGTCCAGTTTCATCAGCGCAAACATTCCCAGCAGCCCCATCACCAGCCACGCCGCCTGCCTGGCCACAAAAATGTACGAGTGGCCGTACATTTGTTGCGCCGTGATCGCGGAAGCGCTGAAAATCATCACCGCGCCCATCAGGCACAGCACCAGCGTCACTCCAAATAGCCAGCGGTCCGTTTCCAGGCGTCTCGCCACCGTTCACCCCTATCCTTGAAGCGTTCCGTTCGATTTCCGCTGAATCTGCCGCACCAGTTCCTTGAATACGCGCCCGCGATGCTCGTAGCTCTGGAACTGGTCGAAACTCGCGCAAGCTGGCGCCAGCACCACCGTGTCTCCAGCTTGCGCCGCGTGCGAAGCAATGTCCACAGCTCGTTCCATCGTCTCCGCTCGCTCTATCGCCACGCTTCCCGCGATTTGCTTTTCGATCTTTTCGCTGGCCGCGCCGATCAACAGCGCCAGAATCGCCTTCTCTCGCAACGGCTTCTGCAGAACTGTGTAATCGCTTCCCTTATCTTTGCCGCCAAGAATAATCAGGATTCGCCCGGGAAACGCATCTAATGCCTTGAGCGTAGCGTCCACATTCGTGGCTTTCGAATCGTTGTAGTACTTCACTCCATCGATCTCCGCCACGAATTCCAACCGGTGCTCTACGCCGGCAAAAGTTTTCACGGCCTTCCCGATGGATGCCGCATCCACGCCCGCCAGTCGCGCTGCCATCACCGCCGCAAGCGCATTCTCCAGGTTGTGCGCGCCCGCCAGCGGAATCTCCTGCGCCTTCATCACGAATTCCTCTCCGCCCTTGTGCGTCACCACGATGTCTTCGCCCTTGAGGTACGCGCCCTGTTTCACCGCTTGCTTCCGGCTGAGCCAGAATAGCTGCGGTTTTTTCGGCGCATACCCAACTGTCGTCGCGTCGTCGGCATTCAACACCGCGGCGTCCAGTTCGGTCTGGTTCTCGAACATGCGCGCCTTGGCACCCGCGTACGCTTCCATCGTCTTGTGCCGGTCCAGATGATCCGGCGTCAGATTCAACAGCACACCAATGTCCGGCCGGAATCGTTCGATCAACTCCAACTGAAAACTACTCAGTTCCACCACTGCCACGGTCCGCGCGTTTGTCTGTTCCACAACTGAAATCAGTGCCGTCCCCACGTTCCCTGCCAGAATCGCTGCCACGCCCGAATTCGCCAGGACGTGGTGCACCAGCGTCGTTGTGGTCGTTTTCCCATTCGATCCTGTGATTCCGATCAGCTTCCCCTCCAGGAACCGATGCGCCAATTCAATTTCGCTCCAGATGGTGATTTTCTTCGAACGCGCCGCCACCAGAAACGGGTCGTCCGCCGGCATTCCCGGACTCGGAATGATCAAGTCCTGCGCCAGAAACGTTTTCTCCGTGTGCCCGCCCAACTCCAGCGTTACGCCCGCTTCACGCAACTTTGCCGGCACATCTCCCAGCGCGCTCTCCGGCCGAGCTTCCGTTGCCGTCACTTTCGCGTTCCGCCCCGCGCAAAACAACGCCGTGGCCACGCCCGTCCGCGCCAGTCCCACCACCAGCACGCGCATTCCCCGTAGTTCGATCGATCCGGGCATTCTCTGTGTTGCCTCAGCTAAGCGTTTGTAGCGGCCGCCTTCCGAGGCGGCCTTTCTCAAGTACTACCTCAATTTCAACGTCGTCAGCGCAAACAGCGCGAACACCAAAGCCGCAATCCAGAACCGCACAATGACCTTGCTTTCGCTCCAGCCCAGCAACTCAAAATGGTGGTGAATCGGCGCCATGCGAAAAATCCGTTTCCCGCGCAACTTGAACGAACCCACCTGCAAAATCACCGACATCGCTTCCACGACGAATATTCCGCCGACGAATACCAGCAGTACTTCCTGCTTGATGATCACCGCGATAGTCCCCAGCGCGCCCCCCAGCGCCAGCGAGCCCACGTCTCCCATAAAAACTTCCGCCGGATGCGCGTTGTACCACAGGAATCCAAGCGACGCCCCCACCAATGCACCGCAAAACACCGTCAGTTCTCCCACGCGCGGGATGTACTGAATCTCCAGATAATTTGCCCAACGAAAATTGCTGCTCACATACGTCAGCACCGTCAGAGCGCCCGCCGCAATCACTGTGCACCCGATCGCCAAGCCATCCAGTCCGTCGGTCAGGTTCACCGCGTTCGAACTGCCGGTAATCACCACCGCCACAAAAATCAGAAACGGTATGAACGCCAGCGGCCACAGGTGCGGTGAACTCATCAGCCCATGAATCACCAGGTCCGGCCGGAATCGCTTCACAAACGGCACGATCAGTTGCGTCGAGTACGCGCTATGCGTCGCCAGCACCAGCAGCGTCACCGTTACCACGCTGCTCACCAATATCTGCAGCGTGAGTTTCTTTTTCCCCGTCAATCCCAGATTCTGCCGCTTGGCCACCTTGGCATAATCATCCACAAATCCAATCGCCGCGAACGCCAGCAGCGCAAACAGTCCCAGCAGCACGAACATGTTCGAAAGGTCCGCCCACAACAGTGTCGGCACTGCCGTCGATAGCACAATCAGCACGCCCCCCATCGTCGGCGTCCCTGCTTTTTTCTTGTGCTCTTGCGGCCCTTCTTCACGGATGAATTGCCCGATCTGCAGTTCTCGCAACTTTCGGATCAGCCACGGCCCGAACACTAGCGCCAGAAACATCGCCGTCAAGCTGGCGTACACCGTGCGCACGGTAATGTAGCGAAAGACGTTCAGCGGACTGAAATATTTCTGCAGCACGTGATAGAGCAGGTAGTAGAGCATCTCAGTGGCCCGACCCCGTGCTTGGCCGCGCGTCTTCCGGCGCGAATTGTGCCAACAACGCTTCCACGATACGCTCCATCTTCACGCTGCGCGATCCCTTCACCAGCAGCAAATCGCCCGGTTGCACGAACCCCACCAGGAAGTTCGCGGCTTCCGCCGGTGTTTGGAAGAACTTCGTATTCTCGCGCGGCAATCCCGTCGCTATTGCCCCTTGCACAATCTGTGCCGCGTCTCCCTGCACCCCAATCACGTAATCCACTTTCCCCGTCTTTGCCGCGATCACTCCGCCGTCCCGGTGCAGCGTCGCCGAACTCGGCCCCAATTCCCGCATTTCCCCCGCGGCCAAAATCCGTCGCCTAAAGCCCGGAGTGGCCGCCAACAATGCAATCATGGCGTGCAGTGCTGCCGGGCTCGAATTGTAGGAATCGTTGATCAGCGCAAATCCATTCGTGAAGCGGATCAATTCCCCGCGCATCGTGGGTGTCCGCAAATTCGGAAACACTTTCTGAGCGTCCGCGATTCCAATATTCCACACGCTCGCCGCCGCAATCGCTCCCAACGCGTTCGCCACCACGTGCCGCCCCGGCAACGACATCTCAATCCGAGTCCTCTTTCCCCGATGCACCAGCGTGAACGCCGACCCCAACGCCCCGCGATCTTCAATCTCCTCTGCGCTGTACTCCGCCGGCTTTTCCACTCCGTAAAAAATCACGCGCCCCGGCGCCGCCGCTGCCATTCCCGCCACGCGCGGATCGTCCGCGTTCAACACCGCCACCGAGCCCGCGCCGTTCAGCCCTTCCACCAGCTCTCGCTTCGCCATCGCGATTTCTTCCACGGAAGAAAAATTCATCAAATGTGCAGGCGCCACCCTGGTTTCAATCGCCACGTCGGGCCGCGCGATCGCCGCCAGCCGCCGCAGTTCGCCCGGATACGACATGCCCATCTCGAGCACTGCCACGTCGTGCGCTTCTTCCAGCCGAAACAGCGTCAGCGGCAATCCATACTCATTGTTGAAATTGCCTTCGGACTTCAGGACCCGTAGCTTCGTGCCCAGCAATGCCGCAAGGATTTCCTTCGTGGTGGTCTTGCCGACAGACCCGGTGATCCCGCAAATCTTCCGCCCCCACTCTTTGCGCACCGCTCGCGCCAGGTTGTGGAGTGCTTCCAGTGTGTCTGGCACTGTGATGCATCGGTCTTGCATCCACCCGGGATATTTCGACACCAGCGGTTCCGCCACCACCGCCGCCACGGCACCGCTCTCCATAACTGCGGCCACGTAGTCGTGTCCGTCGTGATTCGGACCGTGTGTGGCGATGAACAGTTCTCCGTCACGTAGCGTGCGAGAATCAATCGAGACGCCGGCCATCCGGGCCATGGGGTTGAGTCCATGCCCCGCTTTCCCAGCCACTGCCTCAGCCACCTGTTCAATCGTCCACCGCATAGTTGCCTCAGTACGTTGGTTTTCCCAAGGGTTCGGGCGAAGCGTTCGCCTCGTCCGTAAAGCACTGCTTGGCGCGTGTTCACCGGTAGAGGGTCCCTCCTTCATCTGCTGATCACATCCTGGCCCGCAGCCCCTCGTCCCTTGCGACCTGAGACCAGAGCGCGCTACGTGCCAAACCCGGGGTGCCCCGTCACAACCGACTCTCTCAGGGCTGCTCGGAAGGCCTACTCTCAGGCCCGCTCTGTTTGTCTGCTCCCAGGGCTACTCTCTCAGGGGGTCGGAGCTTTAGAGTCTGTGCGATAACTCTTGCCCCTCCCGAAAATTCAACGCGGCTTTAGCCGCTGCGGGCCACTTTCCGCAGTCCTCACAGAGACTCTTTAGCTCCGACATTGCTATCCTCGCAAGTCGTGGGTCTGCAACCCCGGAGGAATCTTCGCCTTTTTTGTCAGCGCCCTCCCAATGCGCCAATGGGCTCCGTATACCCTAGATCGCGCAGCGCCTCTCGCGCCTGCTCGCGATCGTCAAAATGGATCGTGTGGTCCGCGAAAATCTGGTAATCCTCATGCCCCTTTCCTGCCAGCAGGACAATATCTCCCGCGCGCGCTTCCTCAATCGCCCGCCGGATCGCCTTGGCTCTGTCCGGTTCGATCAAATACTTCCCGCCGGACTTCTGCATACCCACCACGATGTCGCTGATGATTTTTAGTGGATCTTCCTGCCGCGGATTATCGCTCGTCAGAATCGATAGATCGCTCAGCCGCCCCGAAGTTTCCCCCATGATCGGCCGCTTCGTGCGGTCACGCGATCCGCCGCATCCAAACAGCGTGACGATGCGCCCCTTCGTATTCAGCTCCCGCGCCGTGCGAATCAGGTTTTCCAGCGCGTCATCCGTGTGGGCGTAGTCCACCACCACCAGGAACGGTTGTCCCTGATCGACCCTCTGGAATCGCCCCGCCACCGCTTCCAGGTTTCGGATTCCCGCCTCAATAGTTTCAGTCGAATAGCCCAGCCCGATTCCTGCTCCGATGGCCGCCAGAATATTGTAAATGTTGATTCGCCCCACCAGCGCCGACTGCACCTGCATCGCGCCATTCGGCGTTTGCGCGGTGAAGTTCAACCCGTTAAATGTCAGCTGGAATTTCTTGGCCTTCAGGTCTGCGCCGTTTTGCAAACCGTACGTCAGCGTCTTGTTCCCTAATCCAACCAGCTTCTTGCCCCACTCGTCATCCGTGTTGATCACCGACGTGTCCGGCGCGCCTGCGCCTGTGCCTTCGAACAGCCGCCGTTTCGCTTCAAAATAATTGTCAAATGTTTTGTGAAAATCGATGTGGTCGCGCGTCAGATTGGTGAATAGCGCCACGGCAAAGTGGCAGCCCCACAAGCGGTCCATCACCAGCGCGTGCGAGCTTGCTTCCAGCACTGCGTGCGTGCCTTCCGCATCGCGTACCTCCGCGAAAAACTGCTGCAAGTCCGCCGATTCCGGCGTCGTATTGGGCGCGGGGTATTCACCTCGCGGCGTGTGATACGCAATCGTGCCGAACAATCCAGTCTTCGCTCCCGAAGCCCTCACAATCGAATCAATCAGCGAAGCCGTCGTCGTCTTCCCATTCGTCCCGGTCACGCCCACTAATTTCAGCGCGTCCGCCGGCCTGCCAAAATAATTTGCCGCAGCAATTGCCAGCGCCTTGCGCGGCTCGCTCACTTGAATCCACGCGTGTTCCCGGCCAATCCGCAGGCGTAGCATCGGCGCTCAACACCACCCTTGCCCCGCGCGCCACCGCGTCCTTCGCGTACAAGTTGCCGTCCGTCGCTACTCCATGCACGGCCACAAACAACGCCCCCTCGCGCACTTTCCGCGAGTCGCACGTCACTTGCTCAATCAGCAGATCCCGTGCGGGCACCCCGGCGCGCAGTTCTACTCCCTCCAAAACAACCTGGAGTGGTTTGCCGGCTGGGTGTTTCTGCTCAGCCACAGTCTGTTTCCGTTCGTCCTCTCTGAGCCGAGTCCCTGTTTTCGCCATCTCCTCCGCCAGTTTCAGTCCTCTGCTCATGCGCTCCTTAAGTCCTTTTCTTTAGCGCGGTTTGCCCGTGTGGGCCGGTGCCGTCGCAAACTCTACGGTCACCTTGGTTCCCCGGCGCACTTTCGTTCCCGCCTCTGGTGTCTGTTCCGATGCAACACCACTGCCAACCAGCACCGGGTCCAGCCCCAGCCGCAAGCATGCCTCCGTGATCTCGCGCATCGTCTTGCCCGCAAAATCGGGCACCGCGATATCTCCTCCTTCATCTACCGCCAACGTCACTTCCGGCGGCTTCTGCTCGATTACTTTGCTCGCCGCTGGCTTCACGCTCTCTTCCGTTTGTTCCGGCTGCGCCGAAAAATCCACCGGCGTCAAATCGTCCAGCGAAGCGTCGTCCGTTTCTTTCCCCGTCTTATACGCCGTCTGCAACAGTTGCGGACTCAGCGGCACATCGCGCGGCACATCCAGATACGGCAGCACTTGCTCCGCTATGCTCTTGAACACCGGCGCGGAAACCGTCGCTCCATCGTGTGGATATCCTGCAGGCGAATCGATCGAAACCAGTATCGTCACCGCCGGATTGTTGATTGGCGCAAATCCCGTGAACGACGCGATCACATTCGACCGCGAATAGCGCCCCGTCGCTGGATCGATCTTTTGCGCCGTTCCCGTTTTTCCCGCTGCCGTCCATCCATCCAGCCGTGCCTTCTTCCCGGTCCCTTGCAGTATGACCCTTTCCATCATCCGCCGCATCGCTGCAGCCGTCTCCGGACGAATCACGCGTCGTGGTTCCGCGCTCCCTGAAAGTCCATCCAGCACCAGAATCTCGTCGCCGCGGCGCATCTCTCGCACCACGCGCGGCTTGTACAGCAGCCCGCCATTCGCAATCACCGACACCGCCGAAATCATTTGTAGCGGCGTTACTCCCACTTCCTGACCCATCGAAATCGATCCAATCGAGTACGATCCCCAGTGCTCGTACCGCCGCAGTTTCCCGCGGCTTTCTCCCGGCAAGTCGATGCCCGTGAACGAGCCGAATCCGAATCCCTTGATGTACTCATAAAACTTCGGCGAGCCCAGCCGCAGCGCAATCTTGATAGCGCCCACGTCGCTCGAATTCGCCAGAATTTCCGATACCGTCAACATCCCGTATTTCTTGTGGTCGTGAATCGTGTGCCCCGCCACTACCACCGCGCCGTTTCCGCAGTCGAACACGTCTTCGGAACGGATCAGGTTCTGGTCCATTGCCGCCGCCAGCGTCACCAGCTTGAATGTCGATCCTGGCTCATAAATCGCGCTCACCGCGCGGTCCATTCGTGCTTCTGCCGGAACGTCCACCGCTGCATTCGGATTGAATTTTGGCCAGTTTGCCAGTGCCAGGATCGCCCCACTATTCGGATCCTGCACGATCACCGTTCCCGCAGGCGCGTGCGTTCTCTCAATCGCCGCTGCCAGCTCTCGTTCCGCGATGTATTGAATCTTTTCGTCAATCGTCAGAATGACGTTCACGCCTTGGTCACGCTGCGCTTCTCCCCCGTCAAACCAGCGCTGCCTTGCGTCCGCCATCACTACGATCTTCTCGCCCTTGCTGCGGATCAGCCCGTCGTACTCGTGTTCAATTCCCCCCAGCCCTTTCTCGTCCACGTCCACAAAGCCTAATACGTGCGCGGCCATGTCCCTCTTCGGGTAATACCGCTGGTTCTCCTCCTGAAAATAGATGCCCGTCAGATTCAGCGCCTTGATCGACTGCACCTTCTCTGGTGGAAGCTTCCGCTGAATCCACACAAAGGTGCTTCCCGATTCCAATTTTTCTCGAACGTATTCCTGCGGAGCGTCCAACACGCCCGAAAGCAACCGCGCCGCCATCGGCACGTCCTTCACTTCCGCAGGGATCGCGAACGCCGATTGCACCGGCACGCTCATCGCCAGCGGCCGCATGTTCCGGTCGTAGATCGCTCCGCGTTTCGGCGTGATGTCCAGCGTGCGCCGCTGCTGCCGCGAAGCGCGCATCAGGTATTCACTGTGTCGGAATAATTGCAGGTAGGCAAGCCGGCCAGATACCGCGAGTATCCAAAAAAGCGCCACGCCGGCAAGAATCAGTAAACGGACGTCAGCTTTATTCTGCTGCATGGCTCAGGCAGTTGGCTCGCGTTCTGGCGGACTCGACACTCGTTTCCAAACTCACCGGTCTGCGCCTGTCCACCCTTCGGCTCTGGGTTTCGTCAGGACACGGCTTCCGGCATGCCATAACCTGCGGCTTCAGCCGCTGAGGGCCAGACTGAATCTAGGGCGCTCGATTCGGCCGCACGTAACGCACCGCCGCAACCTGCGCCTCATCCAGATTCGTGTACTCGCGCACCTGCGACGGAATCGGTTGCGTCAATCCCAGTTGGTGTCGCGCCAGCAAATCAATTCGCCGCGGATCCCGCAGCGTCGCGATTTCCAGCTTCAGTTGCCCGTTGTACGACTGCGCCGATTGCTGCTTGGCCCTCATCTCTTCTAGCTGGAAGCTCAAATCGATGCAGCGGAAGTGTTGGTAGATGTAAAGCAGGAAGAAGATCGCCACGATCCCGCCCAGCGCCGCCGTCTTGTACAGACCGCGCATCTTCGCCGGCTCCACGTGCCGCACCAGCCGCGAATTATCAATGCGCTTCACGGTCTGAAACTCCATCATCACCGGCTTCTTCTTGCTCTTGCGTACCATCTCACACCTTCTCCGCGCACCGGAGCTTCGCGCTTCGCGATCTCGGGTTCGCTTCCAGCTCTGCTGGCCTCGGCACAATCACGTGTTTCGTCAGCACCTTCAGCGTTCCCGCTCTTTGCCCTTCCTGGAACGCGTGCTTCACCGGCCGGTCTTCCCTCGAGTGGTACGTCAGCACCACCCACCGGCCCCCTGAATTTATTGTGGCGGGAGTCCGAAAAAGAAACTGCCCGAGTTCCTCCAACTCTCGATTCACCGCTATCCGCAGCGCCAGAAACGTTTTTGTTGCGGGATGCAGTCTCTGCCTTCCCCATTGCTTCCGGACGCCTGCCACAACCGTTGCCAGGTGCGCGGTATCCCTGATCGGTCGCGCTTTCACTATCCCTCTGGCGATTCTCCTGGAATCGTGCTCTTCCGCTTCCCGGTAGAGCAGGTCGGCTAATTCCTTCTCCGACCATCGATTCACAATCTCTTCGGCCGTCAGCGTGTCTTCTTCCAACTCCCCGCTGCTCATTCTCATATCCAACGGCCCTCCCTCGCGGAACGAAAACCCTCGCTCCGGACGGTCAAGCTGCATGCTCGAAACTCCCAAGTCGGCCAAGACCCCGTCCACCATCGCTATCCCCAACCCTTGTACGGCCTCCGCAATCCTTGAGAACGGCGCGTGTACAAAACTCACTCGACTCGCAAATTCTTTCAGCCGCTCCCGTGCGATCTGCAGCGCCTGTGCGTCCCGGTCCAGGCTGATCAACCGGCCCGACGATAAGCGCGCGGCGATGGCTGCCGAATGCCCTGCCGCTCCGGTCGTGGCGTCTACGTAAACTCCTTCCGGCTTTATGGCCAGCCATTCCAGCACCTCATCTAACAGCACCGGTATATGTGGTGCGCCCAATTGCCTCGCCCTGCTTGCCTTGCCGCCCCGCCTACAACTTGCCCCTGCTAAATCCCGGAACTCTTCAGCGCGTCGTCATCCGCATCCGTATACGGCTCGCTCTTCATCTCATCCAGGACCCTCGTGTGGTTCATCACCACCAGGTGGTCCAATTGGCCGAACACATCCACATCGCCCTTGGTCTGCGCCGACTCCCGCAAAACCGTCGGTATCAGTACTCGCCCCTGCCCATCAATCTCTACCGCTTGCCCGTAATAACTTGTGTGAAACAGAAATTTGCGCTTTACTTTGTCCGTGCTGGGCAGCTTCTCCAGCTTGTTCTCAATCTCGGACCATACCGGCATCGGGTAAATGCGTGCTCGATCACCGGTCGTGCTGGTGATGTAAAACTGTTTCCCATACTCCTCGAGCGCTTCAAGAAACACGGCGGGTATCTTCAACCGACCCTTCTCGTCCACCTTTGCCTGACAATTGCCCCGCAGCTTCATTTCGCCCACTTCTTTGGAGGATGAGTATGCCCAAATCCACCACTGCCCTCTAGGGTGCCCTACTTGACTCTACTATCAACCACTTTTTGCCACTTTCTGCCACATCTTAGGCTTATTCGCAAAGTTGTCAAGGGAAATTCTCTTCCTCTGTGCAAATTTTGTTGAATTTCGTTCCCAACAGTACTGTTCAACACCACTACGACCCGCTGCGATTCCCTCTCTTCATTTTGTCTATATATGGTAGCTCGTCCTCAGTTCGCAACCGCCCCGTCGCGGCGTCTTGGGGCGTTGGGGCTATTCCCTTCTTTTGTGAGCTGTGATACTCTCTCCTCGTCTTGGATTACTAGACTAAAGGAGCGGCGCCTATGGAATGGACCACACCGCAGCACGAAGAGATCGACCTCAACTGCGAAATCAGTTCGTACGGCAACGCCGAACTCTAATCGCATTTCTTCCTAAAGCCCGCCTTTCACACCCTAGCTTCACCCGGGGCTGAGGCGGGCTGTTTTGCGTTTATACTGCTAGGTGTCGCGCGATTTTCCCGCCCGTCCCCGCGTCTCGTCTTACGGAGCCTCTCTTCATGCACATCAAAATCCTCGGCTCAGCCGCTGGCGGCGGGTTTCCGCAATGGAATTGCGCTTGCCACAATTGTTCTGGTCTCCGCGCAGGCACGTTGCGAACACGTGCGCGCTCGCAAGCGCAAATTGCTTTCTCTCCTCTGTCCGGACTCTGGTTTCTGGTTGGCGCTTCCCCCGATCTCCGTTCACAAATTATCGCCGCCCCGGAGCTTTCTCCCAATCCCGATTTGCCGGGACACTTCCCCATCGCCGGCGTCTTTCTTCTCTCTGCTGATGTTGACGCCGTCATGGGCCTGCTTCATCTGCGTGAGTTCCAGAATTTTTTCGTCTTTGCCACCCCCGCGGTTCAGCGTCTCCTCAAGAACGAAAGCCGTATCTTCAAAGTCCTCGACCGCGCCGATCCGCCGGTCCAATGGCAGATGCTTTCTTCGCGCGGCCGCATTGGTTGCCATCTCTCGGAGAATCCCGGCGACGCACCCACATTTTTCTACAGCTCCATCCCTCTCAATGGCTCCTATCCCGATTTTGCCAGCGAAGATTTCCGTCGCAGCGCTGCGCCCGATGAAGCCACGGTCGGCTTGCTGCTCGAACAATCCAGCAAAAAAATCTTCATCGCGCCTTCTCTTTCCGGCCGCGGCTCCGATTGGGCCAAGACTGCCGCTTCCGCCGATCTCGTCCTGATCGACGGCACCTTCTGGTCCGACGACGAAATGCAGCAAACGGGCCGCAGCGAGAAAAGCGCCACGGAAATTGGCCACATTCCTTGCTCCGGCCCCGATGGCCTTCTCGCACAATTCCCGCCCAACGCCCGCGGCCGCAAAATCCTTTTCCACATCAACAACACCAATCCCATCCTCGACGAAGACTCACCCGAACATCGCCTGGCACTGGAAGCCGGCTTTGAAATCGCCTACGATGGTCTCGAAATCACTTTATGACCGTGGCCATATCCGACAATCCACCCCTCACCGAAGCCGACTTCATTGCCGGCTTTCACGCTATCGGCGCTGAGCGCTATCACCACCAGCATCCCTTCCATCTGTTAATGCACGCAGGCAAACTCACCCGCGGCCAGCTCCAGGCCTGGGCCCTCAATCGCTACTACTATCAGGAACACATTCCCATCAAGGATGCGGCCATCCTCGCTCGCAGCGACGATCCGGCCTTCCGCCTTGCCTGGCGCAAGCGCATCCTCGATCACGATGGCGACGGCGCCAAGCCCGGCGGCATTGAAAAGTGGCTCAAGCTCGTCGAAGCCACCGGCCTTTCGCGCCAGCAAGCTATTCGCAGCGTTGGCATCTTGCCCGCCACGCGCTTCGCCGTCGATGCCTACGTGCAACTTGTCTCCACGCGTTCCCACCTCGAAGCGGTTGCTTCGTCGCTCACCGAACTCTTCAGCCACGAACTCATCGCTCTGCGCATGGACCGCATGCGCCAGCACTATCCTTGGCTCCTTCCGGCGCTCGACTATTTCCAGGGCCGCCTTACGCAAGCTCCCGAAGACGCGGAGTTTGCCCTCGCCTACTGTGTGCAACACGCCCGCACACGCGAGCAGCAGGATCTGGCCCACGCCGCACTTCGCGCCAAATGCGATATTCTGTGGGCTCAGCTCGACGCGCTCTATTTCGCCTACGTCAGTCCAGGCTGGCCGCCTCCCGGCGCTTTCCAGCCCGCCAAGGAATCGTGATGAAGCCCGAACTCACCGCCACTCCCAGCCTCGCTCCCGGCTGTCGCCTCAACGAAAAATCGCAGCAGCCGCGTATGCTCCTCATGCCCGAACGCGCCCTGCGTCTCAATGGTCCCAGCCTGGAAATCGTGCAACTCTGCGACGGCTCGCACACCGTCCAGCAAATCGCCGAAAAACTTCACGCGCTCTACGCCAAAGCTGAACCCCAGCGCATCACCGACGACCTGCTCGGCTACCTCGCGCTCCTCCACGACCAGCGCGCTATCGACTTTTAGGAGTGCGGCGGCTCGCCGCCGCTTTTACAATTTCATGTTCTCTGCAGTCTCGACAACGAGAGCGCGAAGCAGTGTTTGCCATTCCGAGCGTGGCGAGAACTCAACTGTTTTGCGATGCGCAAAAAGTTGGTCATTCCGAGCGAAGCGAGGAATCTGCCGATCCACGAGTGTGCAAGACATTTGTCATTGCGAACGGAGTCTGCGGAGTGAGGAATCTCTCCCAGACTTCATGAACTCCGACCAATCCAGGTTTCTATGACCCAAACCATCCCCGCTCCCCTCGCCCTCGTCGCCGAACTCACCCATCGCTGCCCGCTCCACTGCGTGTACTGCTCCAATCCCATCGAACTCGCGAAACGCGACAGCGAACTTACGACCGAGACCTGGTCGCGCCTTTTCCGCGAAGCTGCCGAGCTCGGCATCCTTCAGGTCGATTTCACCGGCGGCGAACCTCTCGCTCGCACCGATATCGTCGCCCTCGTCCGCTCCGCCCGCGAAGCCGGACTCTACGTCAGCCTCATCTCCAGCGGCCTTCCGCTCGACCAGGCCAAGCTTGCCGCTCTTGTCTCCGCCGGCCTCGACCATTTTCAGCTCAGCTTCCAGGGCGCAGGTGAAGAAACGGCGAGAGAAATTTCCGGCACCTCTACCCACGCGCAAAAACTTCGCGTCCTCGACTGGCTGAAAAGCTACCGCATCGGCCTCACCCTGAATTTTGTGATTCACCGCCAGAACATTCACGAACTGGAAGAAATGCTCGCCCTCGTTGAAAAATATTCGCCTGGCTCCGCGGAATTTGCCAGCGTTCAGTATTACGGCTACGCCTTCGCCAATCGCGCCAATCTGCTTCCCACCCGCACGCAGCTCGACTATTGCGTCGCCACCCTCAAGCAAGCTGAAGAGCGCCTCACGGGCAAGACTCGTCTCGTGTTTGTTGTTCCGGATTACTACGCCAAGTTTCCCAAGCCTTGCGTCGGCGGTTGGGGACGCAAGCTCATGCTCATCTCGCCCGACGGCACCGCGCTACCCTGCCACGCCGCCAATGTCATTCCAGGATTGCGCTTCGACAATGTAAACGAAAAAAGCCTGCGTGAAATCTGGGAAACTTCCTCAGCTTTCTGTCATTTCCGCGGCGAAGACTGGATGCCGGAGCCCTGCAAATCGTGCGACCGCCGGCACCTGGATTTCGCCGGCTGCCGCTGCCAGGCTTTCCTTCTAGCAGGCGACGCCGCCTCCACCGATCCCGTCTGCTCGTTAGCCCCCACTCGCCCCCTAGTCAACGCCATCCTCTCCGCAACCAACCCGCTCGACCCCACCATCCCCAACACAAAACCCGAGTACCTCTACCGCCCCAACCCCGCCTGATTCGCGGCTATACGTTGTCTACCGGCCTCGTCTAGCGGCTCCGGTCGCTCACCCCTTCAAGGGTGAGGCTGTTGCTTGGTGTTTCCTCTGCTCCCTCACTCGGGTGTTCGCGCGATCCTCGCCTACCCCTCAATCACTCCCGCTCCCACCGCCGCCCCACTCGTATCTCTCAACCTAAATGCCACGCGCCACAAAAACACGATGCATCCCGCCAGCACCAAAATCCCAAATAGCAATATCGTCCGCGGCGCTCCCACATGTTTCGCCACGTAGCCCGCGATCAGCGCCCCAATCGGCATCACGCCCATGAACATCGTCGCGTACACCGCCATCAACCGGCTGCGCATCGCCTCAGGCACGCGCTCCTGAATGATTGTGTTCGTTGCCGCCATTTGGGATGTCGCCGCAAACCCCACCGCAAACAGCACCACCGCGCACAACCAGAACGCCCTCGCCTGCGAAAATACGATCAGTCCAATCGCGCACGTCGTGCACGTCGCTCCAATCCACTTTGCCAATCCCTTATATTCCGTGCGTGCCGCGAATTGCAGCGCCCCCAGCACCGCTCCCACTCCCGCCGCGCTCATCAGCAATCCCAACGCTTTGGCCCCGCCATGCAAAATATCGTGCGCATAAATTGGCAGAAACACCGAGTACTGCAACCCAAACATACTCAGAACGCACAACAAAAGCAGCGCCGACCGGATCGGCAGGTCCGCCATCGCAAAGCGGAATCCCTGCACAAAACTCCGCACCGGCGACTCTCCGTCGTGCTTCATCTCTGTCGCAGTGATTCTCATCATCAGCAACGCCACCAGCACCGCGATGAAACTCAGTCCATTCACAAAAAAGCACCAGCCTTCGCCGATCGCCATGATCGCAAACCCCGCAATCGCCGGGCCCACTACCCGCGCTCCGTTAAAGATCGACGAATTCAACGCAATCGCATTCGGCAGGTCTTCCCTTCCTACCATGTGTACGAAAAATGCTTGCCGGATCGGCACATCGAACGCGTTCACAATCCCCACCAGGAACGCGATGTAAATGACGATCAACGGCCACTTGTCCACCACATGCGTCAGCGTCAGCGCCGCCAGCACGAAGGCCAGAATCATCGAGCACGTCTGCGTCACAATCACGCCGCGGTGTCGGTTGTAGCGGTCTCCCATGTACCCGCCCATCCACGCCAGCAACAGCATTGGCACCTGGCTCGCAAATCCAAAAATACCCAGCAGCGCCACCGATTTCGTCAACCGGTAGACGAGCCACTGCTGCGCCGTGGTTTGCATCCACGTGCCAATTAGCGAAATCAGTTGGCCGATGGTGAACAGCTGAAAGTTGCGGTGCTTCAGCGCGCGAAATCTTGTCGACAGAGCGAGAATGGAGATCTCCCCTTGATTCGATGCGTCCCAACCCAACTAGTCACCATGCCGCGAATCTTCGCCCCTTGTCAACGCACGCACAGCGACACAACCGCTCCAAGATGGCGCGCAACCGACATTGCGTTTTCTAGTAGATGAAGGATTGCGTTGTCATCCGGAGCCCCGGCGCTTTTCCGGGTGGCCCATCAGTTCGCAGGTGTTATCCGGAGCGAAGCGAAGGATCTCAACCGCATGTTTCTGAATCAATTCAACCGGCCGGAGACGAGACTTTCAACTTATAACTGACAACTGCCTCACTCCCCCGGCGGCCCCGGCGCGCCACCCACATGTGTGTGGCTCAAATCTCTCAACATCGACTTCTCCTCATCGCTCATGCCCTTCGTAAAGTTCGGATCGTTCAGCCGCTGATTCCGCGCCGCTTCCGGCATGTTCTGCAACACGCCCAACTTTTGCTTCATCACTTGTTGCCGGTCCCAAGGCATCTGCTTCCATTGCGGAAGCACATTATTCTTGATGTGATCTCTCTGCGCCGGCGACAACTCTTGCCAGACATGTTCCTTCTGCTGGAGATCCACACGTTGTGCGGACGTCATCTTGTCCCATTGATTGAACTGCTGTCGAATTTTGTTTTGCTTTTCCGGCGAAAGATTCTGAAACGCTTGGCTATTCTGCAGCACCTTGTCCCGCTGTTGTGGAGTCAGCGAACGCATCTGATCCACCCAGGGCCGCGCTGCAGCCCCACCCACTTGTCGTTTCGGCGTCAACTGCGCGCCATTTCCATTGGGAGGCCGATTCGCATTATTGAAGTTGTTTGCCGGCGGACGGTCCCCACCATGATATTGATTCACCGGAGGCCGGTTAGCATTCGCCGGCGGCCGAGTATTCGCCGGAGGCCGATTGGCAGTCTGATTCTGCGGGTGCGGCGGCGGCGACACATGTGGTTGCGACACATGCGGCTGCGCTGGTTGCTGTGGTGGCCTGTTCGGATTCGGCTTCTGTTGCGCCCATGCACACACGGTGAGCACGGTGCAGCCCGCCACCGTCAGCACCGCCAATCCGACCTCGAATCTCTTCTTCACGCTCTCTCTTCGCTGCTTCCTTACTTCTTTCCGCCTCTTTGCTTAAACTGAAACTAATAACTGAATACTTCTTTCACATCTGCTGCGGCACACTACCCGAATCCGAATCATCGTCCGCCGGAGGCGGCAATTCCTTCAGCGGCTCAAAATTCGTCAATACGTCGTGATCTTCCAGCACCGGAAGATCCTGCATCATTTGTGCGTCGTCCACATGCACAACCGGCTCAACCATCCGCGAGCGATACCCAAACAACAACGAGGCCACCAGCAGCGCCGATGCCGCAAACGCCACGCGCGGCGGAACCCTCAGCCACGCCCACCAATTGCTCTTCGCCGGCTCGGCTGCCACCAGCGCCCGTACCCGCGCATCGAACGCCGGCGATGGTTCGAACACCGGCAGTTCCTCCAGCAGCCCGGACACCGCGCGAAATTCCTCCACACGCCGACGACACGGCGCGCACGCCGCCACATGCTTCTCCACATCCGGCCGTTCACTTTCTTTCAGCCGTCCATCCACGTATGCCAGGATCCGGCTTTCCATTTTTTCGCAACTCATAACACTTCCCTCTTTCCCTGCCCTACGGCCTGCCTTGAACGGCCACGAGCGGGGCTAGTTCCACTCGCAGCGATTCATATGCCCGGAACAGCAGCGATTTCAGCGCGCTCTCGGAACAACTCAGAATCTTGGCAATCTCCGCATAATCCAACTCCTGGTATTTGTGCAGCAGCACCGCCGCACGCTGCTTCTCCGGGAGCTTGTCGATCGCGCGACGAATCATTTTCACTCGGGCATCCTCGACGAGATGCTGCTCGATGTTGGGGTGTTTGTCCGCAACATCCAGCACCTTCTCGTCTCCCCCTTCGGCATCCACCATCACCGGCGCGTCAATCGAATCTTCCCGCTTGTGATAGCGGTTATCGCGCACGGAATTCAATGCCAAATTCGTCGCGATTCGGAACATCCAGGTTGTAAACTTCGCGCTTGGCACGTAATCCGCTCGCGCGCGGTACACCCGCAAAAACACCTCTTGCGCGAGGTCTTCCGCTTGCTCCCGGTTCCTCACCATCCGGAACAGGAAGTTGACGAGTGGCGTGCGATACCGGTGCAATAGAAGCTCAAACGAAGCTTCGTCACCAGCTTTCACGTCCAGCATCAGTTGGACGTCGGTCCTGGCCATAGCACCCACACTCTAACAAACACGTTTGTCCTCAGAAAGTTGCAGTTTGTTCGGCATAACCAAGGTAGGCAACGGGCCGTCACGCGGCCCGCTTACAGCTTGAATAACCCTCTTAAAATCAACATGCTGGCGACTCCCACAAATACCAGCAGCGGCATCCGCCAACCCGGCTCCCGGTTCACTTCCGGCAACAGGTCCGTGGCCGCCACGTACACCGTTACCCCTCCCGATAGCGGCAAAAGATACTCTAATTGCCCCTGCAGCAGGCTCGTCAGCAATACCCCCGCCAGCGTCGCCGCTCCCAACAGTCCTGCCGCCTGCACCGCTCGCCGTTTCCCCTGGCCGCTCGCCAACACCACCGAAGCCACCGTGAACCCTTCCGGCAGCTTGTGCAGAAACACAGCCACGAAGATCACCGCTCCAAGCCAATTGGACACCAAAAAGCCCGCGGCAATCGCCACGCCATCGAAAAACGTGTGAATCGCCAGCCCCAACAGCACCGTGCTGCGCGCGTGGTGCCCGTGCATCTCTTCCGTGTGCGTCTCTTCGCCAAAATGAAAGTGCCGGGCAATTGTGTGTTCGAATAAATGGATAAGGAAGAATCCGCCTAGCACATACAGCAGCGCATTTTCTCCCGCGAGCCGCAACGACTCCGGAATCACTTCCACAAACGCCACGGACAGCATGTACCCCGCGCCCAGGGCCAGAAAATATTGCAGGTATCTCCGCGGCCATTCGCGGTACACCACAAAGTACCCGCCCAAAAGATTGCCTCCCGCTGCCACCAACCCCAGCAGCGCCGCCAACGCAATCCGGAATGGAAGCTCATGAGTCATTGTCTGTGTAGCGGCTCGTCGTGCGCCCGTAGCTCACCCCTTCAGCGGTGGGGCAGTGCGATTTTTTGTGCCGTTCCCGTTCCGCTTGCCTACCGCAAGAGGGAGGCGACCGCTTTTCTCTTCACTGTAGCGCTGGCTTTCATGCCAGCCTCATGGTTCACTCTGGCGGCTCCACCATTGGAAAATTGTCATCCCGACCGGAGAGCCGCGCTTTCGCGGCTCGGAGTGGAGCAATCATGGCAACACCGAAACGACTCCTCTCACAGTTGGCAACGGGCACGCATATCGTTTCTTGTTTCGTTACTTCCTTACTTAACTCCTCTTTTACCCACTATGCCTGAACAAAATCACATCCCCTTCCTTCACGATGTACTCTTTCCCTTCCAATCTCACCTGCGCCTTTTCTTTCGCCGCCGCAATACTTCCCGCCGCCAACAGGTCGTCACACTGCACCACCTCGGCGCGAATGAATCCCTTTTCAATGTCACTATGAATCTCGCCGGCCGCCTTCACCGCCGTCGATCCCTTGCGAATTGTCCACGCGCGCACTTCCGGTTCCCCCGCCGTGAAAAATGGGAATAGCCCCATCAAATCATACGTCGCCCGAATCATCCGGTTCAGCCCCGGCTCTTTCAATCCATACGACGCCAGCAACTCCGTCGTCTCTTTCTCATCCATCTCTGCCAGTTCCACTTCCAAACGTCCGCACACCGCCACCAGCGCCGTGTTCGGCCGTCCTTGCAGCGCGCCGAGCTTGTGCTTCTCGATGGCCTTGTCCATCTCTGCAGCCTCATCGTCGCCCAGGTTCAACACGTACAGCATCGGCCGCTGCGATAGAAACAGGAATCCGCTGATCGGCCTTCGCTCTTCCGCGGTCAATTCCAATTCGCGCAGCGGTTTTTCCGCTTCCAGGTGCGCCTTGCACTTTTCCAGCACGCCTTTCTCGTGCTCCAGAAACGGCTCCTTTTTCTTCTTCAAGTCTTTCTCCACGCGTTCCAGCCGCTTCGAGATCTGGTCGTGGTCCGACAAAATCAGTTCCAGATCCAGGTTCGTCGCATCCCGCAATGGATCGATACTTCCCTCCGAGTGCGGCACACTGGGGTCATCAAACACGCGAATCACATGCGCGATGGCGTCCACATCGCGCAACGTCGCCAGGCTCTCGCGCATGCGTTCCTTCTGCACGCCCGGTAAGTCCACATACTGCACCGTGGCATAGGTAATTTTCTTGGGGTTGTACAGCTTCGCCAGCTCCACCAGCCGCGGCTCCGGCACCTTCGCCACGCCCACGTGTGTCGACTGACCGCCCTTGGCCTCGACGTTCGCCTTTGTCAAAATCCGAAACAGCGTGGTCTTTCCTACCTGTGGTAGTCCAATAATTCCTGTTTGCATTTAACTAGGGTTCCTTCGCTCGCTGCGGTCTTCAGGAAGGCATTCTGCTCCGCACTCACTCGCCATGCTCACTATTTCTCGCCCACCCAAACGCCAAATTTTACCACACCCGCATCCCTGCCATTCGGGCGTCCCAAGTTGTCGACCGGATATCCCGACGCGCACGCCCCACGGAATTCTCTCCTCGATGTAGCGCTGGCTTTTATGCCAGCCCTCACGGTGTTCTGTACGCACCCAAATTGTCAACCCAAACGGAGCAACCCGGCATTTTCTTGCGCGCCGCCGTTTGGCGCGCCGGGTCGCGCAGCGAAGGGTCTCTCTTCGATCAATTCGCCTCCGCAAACGCCCTCTTACCAACTCCACCGCCTCCGTGCTATGGTTTTCTGCCGCCATGACTACCAACGCGCTCCCATCCAATCTCGCTTTCGATCTTCCCGAAGCCGTTCGCCATCTCTGCGAGCGCGATGAATGCCTGAAGCGCCTCGTCGCCGAAACCGTCCCCTTCGAAATTGATGTCGCTGACGCGCAATCTCCCTACGAAGTCCTCATGGAGTCCATCGCCTACCAATCCATCTCCGGCAAAGCCGCCGCCACCATCTTCGGTCGCATCAAGGCCCTCGGCGAAAACGGCCGCCCTCCTACGCCAACAAAAATGCTGAAAATCCCCAGTGCCAAACTACGCAAAGCCGGTCTCTCTGGCGCAAAAGTCGCCGCCATGAAGGATCTCTCCAAAAAAACCATCGAAGGCATCGTCCCCACGCACGAGCAGGCTCTCTTGCTCTCCGACGATGAACTCGTCGAGCGCTTGGTTTCCGTCCGCGGAATCGGCGCCTGGACCGTCGAAATGTTTCTGATTTTCCGCCTCGGTCGCCCCGACGTGCTTCCTGTCCACGACCTCGGTGTAAAGAAGGGCTGGTCCGTAGCTTACGGCAAGAGACACATGCCCACGCCCAAAGAACTCCTCAAATTCGGCGAACGCTGGCGTCCCTACCGCACTGTTGCCAGTTGGTATATGTGGCGCGCCTTCGAACGTGCCGGCTACAAAGTCACCAACAAAATCCGCCCCCGCAAACCCCGCAAACGCAAGCCCGCATCGTCCAAGCCCCCCAAACGCAAGCAAAGTTGACTTTCCGAGGTGTTGCTACTTCGTAACGATCTGCTGCATAGATCTCTCCATGTGCACGCCTACTGCCTTATGCCCGATCCTTTCCATTTCCTGGCGGAGGGCATCGAACCCACCAGTGACCTGTTCCACTCTGTAAAGATTCTCAAAATTAAAAGTAGCCGACAGTACGCTGCTCAACCGGGAGGCGTCCTGGGGCAAAACAAATTTTACGACCATGTTCTTCGCGCACTGGAATCCGTTGAACCCGTCGCCTGGCACATCTGGTTGAATTCGGTGCGAAAAGACTTGGTCGAGAGGCCGCACGAATATCCGTTTGCGGGTTCTTGTACAGGTACAAAGATGCCAACGGCATGGAGTGGGTTCAATTGGTGTCCACCATGGAAGAGACGGAACTGCCCCCATCCTTGATCGGAAAACTCGTCAGCGTGGCGGACCGCCTCAGAATGCGGTCCCTACAAAATCTGCCAAACCTGAACAGATTCCTTAGGTTTCTTGTCTTGGATTTCCTACGGCCTCGCCACCGTTTCCTTCACCAACAAAATCATCCCCACCAATCCCGCCACCAACACCGCCGTCTCATATCCCACCGACACATGATGCAGCCGGTTGAACTCCACTCGTCGCGGATCACTCTCTGGCGTGTTCTGCACCGACACCATTTCCCTCTTCAACCGTTCCATCCGATTGCTCACCATGAATTGCGACGCCACCGTTAACACCACCATCAACACCACGCACAACGCCGTTGCCGTCGTGAAACTCCCAAAATCCCGCGTCCGCAACAGTCGCGCCACCAGAAATAGCAATCCCAAAAAGATTCCCGCATAGTGCAGTCGCCCCAGCGCGTAGCCCACCATCATCCCCGCCACGTCCCGGTTCCCCAGAATCGAGAACGCCCCCGGCGCCACCACAAAACTCAAGAACACATCGCCGCCCAGCCACAAGCTCAAACTCAAAAACTCAATCGCCCGCAAAAAAGTTTGCATGCCGCCACTATACAAGACCCCTCCAACTAGAACAAAATGCCGCCATGCGAACTTACAAATTCTCGTTGCCTCTCTCCGTCTTGCTTCTCCTCGTCGCCTGCAACGCCTCAGCGCAGCAACTCCCTTCCGCCATCACCACCGATCCCCTGCCCGACAAGGCCTCCCCCGCAATCATGGAAGCCCCTGACATTCTGAGCCACGGCTCCCGGCTCAACGCCGTCTTTTATCTCGCTTCCGGTAGCGGACCACATCCGACGGCACTCCTTCTCCACGGATTCCCGGGTAACGAAAAGAACATGGATTTGGCTTACGTCCTGCAACGTGCCGGCTGGAATGTCCTGTTCCCGAACTATCGCGGCTCTTGGGGAAGCGCCGGCACTTTTTCCTTCGCCAATGCCATCGAGGACACTCAATCCGCCGTTGATTTTCTGCGCGATCCCGCGAACGTCAAGAAGTACCGCATCGATTCGAAACGCATTGTGCTGGTTGGCCACAGCATGGGTGGTTTTATGGCCGCGTATGTGGCTGCTCACGACCCGCAAGTTGCCGCTCTGGTCATGATCTGTGCGTGGAACATCGGCCCGACCGCGTTGCGTGCCGCGGATAATGGCCGTTCCGAAAACTACAAGAACTCTTCTCCTCGCCTGGCGGGCACCACACCTGAAGGATTGATGTCAGAGGCGAAGAACAATGCACTCAAGTGGAACTACGTCGACCATGCACCACTTCTCAACAATCGCCCCGTACTCATTATGGAATCAAACGATCGCAACAGAGGCGATAACCAGGCTATGGCCGAAGCCCTCCGCAAAGCCGGCAATCTACGAGTGACCGAAAAATTCACCGAAACCGACCACTCCTTCTCCGACCATCGCATCGCCTTGCAGATCGCCATCCTCGACTGGCTCCAGTCGCTAGCTGCTCCCTCGGCCAAATAGCAACTTCGGCACAAAATACATGCTGCGCCTGTCTTCTTTGGGCTTTAAGATGAGAGACTCAATAGAGACTTAGCAAAGAGTGGTGGGCGATAAAGGATTTGAACCTTTGACCTCTCGCGTGTGAGGCGAGCGCTCTAACCGCTGAGCTAATCGCCCGTCTATGAACGGGTGGAAGGCAGTTTCGCCAGCCGCAAAACGCCGGCGTCGCTCCCTTCTTCTATTTGTAACAGGAAGACCCTGGGTTTTCAACCAATGGCCGTAGCCACGTCTCACGTTGTCTCGCAACTGCAGCGCTCCATTGCCCGCGCCATCTATGGCAAGGAAGACGTCATCCAACTTGCCCTCGTCACTCTTCTCGCTCGTGGCCATCTCCTCATCGAAGACGTTCCCGGCACAGGTAAAACTACCCTCGCCCAGGCGCTCGCCAAATCGTTTCACTGCACCTTTCAGCGCATCCAGTTCACTTCTGACCTTCTCCCCTCCGACGTTCTCGGCGTCAGCGTCTACAATCCTGAGTCTCGCGAGTTCGAGTTCCGCCACGGCCCCATCTTCGCCAACGTCGTTCTCGCTGATGAAATCAATCGCACCACGCCACGCACGCAATCCGCTCTTCTCGAAGCTATGAACGAAGCGCAAGTCACCGTCGATGGCCGCACTCTTCCGCTCCCCAAGCCCTTTCTCGTCGTCGCTACGCAAAATCCCGTCGAGCATCACGGCACTTATCCGCTTCCGGAATCCCAGCTGGACCGTTTTCTCATGCGCGTCAAAATGGGCTACCCCTCCCATGAAACCGAGCGCGAAATTCTTCGCAGCCGCGTTTCTGACGATCCGGTCGCCACTCTAGAAACCGTAGCAGATGTCTCTGACGTCCTCGCCATGCAGGAATCCGTCACGCGTGTTAAAGTCGATTCCAGCCTTCACGATTACGCTCTCGAAATCGTCAATCGCACCCGTAAATCTGATCATCTCGCGCTCGGCGTCAGCCCTCGCGGCACACTCATGCTCCAGCGCGCCGCGCAAGCTCGTGCCTTTCTCGATGGTCGCGATTTCTGCCTCCCCGATGATTTCAAGCACCTCACGGTCGCCGTTTTCTCTCACCGCGTTGTCGCCAGCGCACGCCACGCCTCGCTGCAGAAAAAATCGGAGACCACGGAAAATGTCCTTCGCGAAATCGTCGACTCCGTCCCCGTCCCTCTGTGACGCGATGGCGCGGCGTGACGCTGTGCCGCAATCAAGTTTTGTCGTAGCTGGCTCTTGGTTCCTGATCGCTGATCACTGATATCCGTTGATTGCTTGAGAATAGCGATCGATACTAGCAAACACGCGTCATTCTGAGTGAAGCGAAGGATCGCAGCGTAAAGTTCACCGGGTTCCTGTTTTTTTGGTTGCTGATAACTGATTACTGATGACTACTCACGAATAGCGAGTCACGCTCCAATGGCACCCCTCACCTCAACCCTCAACGCCCTGCTCTCGAAAGCGGACCGCCCCGCCATCCGCGCGTTCTTCCTCGCCATCACCGCCCTCGCCATCGCCCTCGTCCTCGCCCTCTATTCCGGCGCAGCCGCGCAACTTGGCAACGTGGCATTGGCCAGCGCTTCCGCTCTCATCGCTCTGCTCGTGGCCGCGTGGGTTGCCGTCACCCTGGTTCCTGTCCTCGCCAAACGCACCGCTCTTCGCTGGATCGGCTATCGCATGGAGTACCGCGTCACCATGGAAGGCTGGATCTACATCGTCGGCGTGGTCCTCGTCGCTCTCGCCGCCCTCAACACCGGCAACAACCTTCTCTTCCTGATTCTCGCCAGCCTCATCGCTTCCATCCTCATGTCCGGCATTCTCTCTTCCATCACACTCGCCGGCGTCGAAATGCGACTGCAGCTTCCCGAACACATTTTCGCCGGCGAACCCGTTCGCGCCTCCCTCGAACTCAAAAACGAAAAGCTGACTCTCCCCTCGCTCTCTCTTCGCGTTGAAGGCGTCACGAAGAAGGACACTTCCGCGCCCGCCATGCTCGAAACGCCCGTCTATTTTCCATATCTCCCCCGGCAAGAAGCCGTCTCGCAAACGGTGCCGCTTCTCTTTCCCAAGCGCGGCGTCTACCGCCAGGACGCCTTCCGTATCGTCACCCGTTTCCCTTTTGGATTTCTGCAAAAAGCGCGCCGCCTCGATCTCGCCACCGAAGCTCTCGTCTATCCATCCGTCGAAGCCTCTCCGGAATTCCTCGAAGTTCTCCCCGGCATTCAGGGCGCTATGGAAACCATCACCAAAGGCCGCGGCCAGGATCTCTACTGTCTCCGTGATTATGTTCCTACCGACAGCGCTCGCCACGTCCACTGGAAAGCGACCGCTCGTTTCGGCTCCCTGATGGTCCGCGAATTCGCTCGCGAAGATGATTGCAGTGTCCTCCTCGTCTTTGATCCCTACAGCCTTGCCGCTCTGCCCGCTTCTTCTCGCGCCGAAAAAGACCGATTCGAGCGCTCGGTTTCCCTTTGCGCCGCAGTGGCCTGGAGTTTCCACGAGCGCAGCGCTCTGCTGGAATTTCGCGGCGTTGGAGCCGAGGCTCCTCTCGCTCCCGCATCCGACAACATCTTCTTCATTCTTCGCCATCTCGCCAGCATTCAGCCTCTACCGCCCGACCCGCACGCCACTCTTTTATCGGACCTCGCTGCCGATCCTGAATCCTTCAAGATCCTTGTAACCTCGCAGCCCCGCGGCTCCGTCCCCGCCGCCATTTGGAATTCCTCCTACGTAGTCTTTTCCCAAGATCTCTCCTGACCCAGCACCGGAGGTACGCGAGAAATTAGCCCAGCGCGTGAGCGCTTGGGTGCACTCGGAAGAAGTTCGCATTCGCGAGTCTTGTGGCTCTGGCGCTGTCATCAAAGTCGAAGTCTTCGATGAACAGGGCGCGGCGCACACCGTTTGGGCCGGCAACGATCCCACCACGGATTTGAATTATCTCATCCTCAAAACGCCCAAAACCGCTTGCAAAACCGCTCGCGTCAAAATCACTCTAGCCACCAAGGTCGTTTCCGGCTGGAACGAAATCGACGCCGTCCAACTAGTCGGCTCCGACCAATAGAGTCTGTGTGAAAACCTTGCTAGCGCAGGAGGGCACGGCTTCAGCCGTGCCAGATGTGCTTGCCCTCCAACCCGGCTTTAGCCGCTGAGGGCACCTTTGTTGGTGACACACTGTCAATAGCCCGGCTCGCATATTTCATCGTTTCTTCTTCATTACTTCATTACTTCTTCACTTCATTGCTTCCTCTTTTCCATGCGAAACTACTCCTCATGTTCACCTCTTCTTCACTCTCCCGCTTCCGCACAAATCTTCTCGCCTGGTTCTCGCAATTCCAGCGCTATCTTCCTTGGCGCCGCGATAAAGATCCCTACCGCGTCTGGCTCTCCGAAATCATGCTGCAGCAAACCCGCGTTGCCGCCGCCATTCCCTACTACGAGCGCTTTCTGGAACGCTTCCCCACCGTGCAATCCCTCGCCGAAGCTCCACCGCAAGAAGTGCTTCGCCTCTGGGCCGGTCTCGGCTACTACTCTCGCGCCCGCAATCTCCAGAAAGCTGCGCAGGAAATTGTGTCGAGGCATCACGGCATTTTTCCGCAAATAGAAGAGCAGGCGCTCGCCCTCCCCGGCATCGGCGTCTACACCGCTGCCGCAATCCTCAGTATCGCCTACGGAAAAAAACTCGCTGTTCTCGATGGCAACGTCGCTCGCGTTCTCGCTCGTCTCAACGCCGTAACGGGCGATCTCCGCTCAAACGGCCGCTGGCCAAAACTCCAGCAAACCGCCAGCACCCTTCTCGACCCACGCTGCCCCGGAGACTGGAACCAGGCGCTGATGGAACTCGGCGCCACCCTCTGCACGCCGCGCTCTCCGCAGTGTCTCCTCTGTCCCGTCGCCGAATTCTGCGAAGCCCGCAAGCTCGGTCTCGCCGGCTCTATCCCCGAAAAACGCAGGAAGCGCGACACCGTCGAAATCGTTCTGGCCTCTCTCGTTTTCATCGACCCTAAGGGCCGCACACTGCTCCTTCCTCCTCCGAAGTCCCGCCAAAAATCCACCTCGCGCACGGACGTCGCCACTCTGCTCTCCCGCATGTGGCACTTCCCCACGATTCAGGTCCACCAGAACGCCGAATTGGAACTGCGCCAACACACACACAAGCTTTTCCCCGCTCTCGCCAAACTCCACTTCGTTCCCGCCCCTAAAGCCCGCCATGCTGTCACCTTCCACAGCATCACGATTCTCCCTTTCCGCATCCACATCCCCAAGCTCCCTCGCCTCGCCTCCGCGAAAGCTCTCCCCCTCGCTGACCTCTCTTCGCTACCGATCTCCAACCTAACCCGCAAAGTCGCCCGCTCCGCCTCTCTTCCCTCTTCCATCTAGATGTTTCCTCTGTAGAGGCGGCTTTACGCCGCCAGTCGCTCGCGCCTCTCTACTACCCGGCTTCTGCCCGCGGCCTTTAAACTGCGGCGAATGCCTTTCTCTTCTCTGTAGCGCATGGCTCTTATGCCAGAGTTTGGAGTGCGGCGGCTCGCCGCCGCTTTTCAACTCGAGGCCAGACGCAATTTGCACGCCATCACCCTGAGACCCGGCGCCTTTTGCCGGGCCGAAGAACCTAAACCGATCCGCAACGCCTTTGCCACAACGAGTGGCTCTATACGCCCTTTGGTCGCCGAACTAATCCTTCGTCCCTCCCCCAGCTCTAACTCCCGCAGAATCAACACTTACAATTTGACAGAAAACAGACACCTTCATTCCATTAGAATCAATACTTTCAAAAATAGGCAGAGGGGTAGGTTACCTTGTCGTTACTCCCTGCGCTGCATGCGGTGAACTCCCCGAGCCGCGGTGCTATTCTTCATCTCGACCATGGCAACCTCCGCCACCACACTCGCTTCTACCCTGCCGGCTGAGCGCTTCTACCGCACCGCGCTGTTTTTCCTGGTCCTCGATTCCGTGGTCACTCTCGTTTCCACCGGTAAGCTCGATCCTTTCACCACTGTTCTGGTGCCAGCCATTATTTTGTACAAAGGGTTCCGTTGGTGGCGCGGCTATCCCGCCGAAATGCGCCAGTCAGTCGCAACTCGTATCGTTCTCGCTTATCTGTTCGTATTGCCCTTCGACGCCCTGTTCGTTTCCCGCGGCCTGGCGAGCAACAGCTCCAACCCGGCTCTTTATTCCGCGCTGCTCGCTTCCGTCCATTTCCTCCTCATCGTCACCATCGTGCGGCTCTATAGCGCCACTACTGATCGCGACGCCACCTTCCTCGCCATGCTTTCTTTCTCCGGTGTTCTGGCCTCCGCCGTCTTCACCGTGGACACCTATTTCCTCGGCTTGTTCTTCGCTTTCCTCGTCTTCGCCGTGGCCACCTTCGTCGGGCTCGAGGTTCGTCGCGGCGCCACGGGCGCCATTATGCCCCCGCTCCAGGCCGACCCGCTGCGCGAACGCCGCTTCTATCGCGCCCTCACCCTCGCCACTCTCTCTGTCGCCTTCGGCGGAATCATACTCGGCTCCATCCTCTTTTTCTTCTTTCCGCGGTTCAACGCCGGATTTCTCTCCAGTGCCGGTCTACAAACCACTTTCATGAGCGGCTTCACCAACAGCGTGGAACTGGGAGAGATTGGCGAAATCAAGAAAGACTCCACCGTAGTCATGCGCGTCAAGACCGGCTCGCAAGTTCGTTACCCAATGCTGCGCTGGCGCGGTATCGCCCTCACCACCTTCGACGGCCATCGCTGGTTCTCCAACGCCGGCCCCAAGGAAAAGGTCTATCCCTCCGGCACTGGTTGGATACTCATCAATCCGCAGGTTTCCATGGAGGCACCAACCTCCCTCGACCTCCGCTTCACCGTGCTCTTGCAACCCATGGCCACAGACTCGCTCTTCGCACCCGCCAATCTCCTCGCCATTCACCCCGCTTTCGTTAGCGCTGCTCAGGGCTACAGTCCTTACCTTCACCGCGGCAACCTTTTGCGCGATTCCACCGGCTCCATCTTCAGTTCCTTCCGCAATTTTGTGCAGACCGAGTACCAGGCTGAATCGCTTCTCCCCACCGTTCAGCCCAACGTCGCTCGTGTCGCTTCCACCGACTATCCCGAGCAGTTGCGCACCACGTATCTCCAGCTACCTCACTCGCTCGACCCGCGCATTCCCGAACTCGCCCACCAGATTACCCGCTCAGAGAACAATCCCTACGACCGAGCCGTCGCTCTCGAGTATTACCTCCGTCGCAATTTCGCCTACACCTTGAATCTCACCGCCAGAGCCGGCCAGGACCCTCTTGCTCATTTCCTTTTTGAGTCGCGCGCCGGACATTGCGAATACTTCGCCTCCGCCATGGCCGTCATGCTTCGCACCCTGGGCATTCCTTCCCGCGAAGTCAATGGCTTCCTTCCCGGCGAATTCAACGATGTCGGCGGCGACTATATCGTTCGCGCCAGCGACGCCCACAGTTGGGTCGAGGCGTATTTTCCCGGCAGTGGGTGGATCACCTTTGATCCCACGCCTCCCGCACAGGACTCCGGCTCCGGCTTTTTCTCTCGCCTCGGCATGTACCTGGACTGGATCCAGCTCAATTGGAATGAGTGGGTCATCAATTACGACTTTTCTCGCCAGACGCTTCTTGCGCAAAACGCCCAGCGCACTACCCGCAATTGGAGCGCCCTCGCTCACAACTGGCACCGCAAACTCTCTGATCACACCGTCGGAGCCATCACGCGCTGGCAGAAAAAACACCCTCTCCTCGGAATCTTTCTTCCCGCCGTGCTCGTTCTCTTCCTCATCATTCTCCGGTTCGATTGGATTCGTTCACTTTTCCTGTGGCTCCGTCTTGCTCTGCAACTCCGCCGCACCCCTTCCGGCCAATCCAATCCGCTGCTCGCTTCCCGCCTCTATGCCGAACTTCTTCGCCTTCTTGAAAAGCGCGGCTACGCCCGTCGCACCGCGCAAACTCCCCTCGAGTTCGCTTCTTCGTCCGGGCTCCAGCCCGAACTCGTTCCTGCGGTCCGGGAATTCACCTACTTGTACACGGAAGCCCGCTTTGGAGACCGCCCCTGCGACGCCCTCCGCCTCCGCTCTCTCCTCCACCAAATCCGCACCGCCCCACGCCACCACTAATCGCCTGCCTTCGTCCGAGTTCTGATCCTGCCTTTCTTTACGTGTCAGCCTGAGCGAAGCGGAGGATCTCACCCGCTTCGCTGGCTGCCAACCCTCGCACCACCTCCCAACGACTCCATGCTAAAATAAACACATTGCACATCAGCGCAATTCCCAACGATGACCAAGGTAGGATTCATTTCGCTCGGATGCCCCAAGAACCTCGTCGATAGCGAGGTCATGATGGGTCTTCTCTCGCGCGAGGGCTATGAGCTAACCCCCCGCGCCGACGAAGCCGAAATCCTGGTCGTCAACACCTGCAGCTTTATCGAATCAGCGCAAAAAGAATCCATCGAGACCATTCTGGAAATGGCCGAGCACAAGAAATTTGGCGCTGCGAAAAAACTCGTCGTTGCCGGCTGCCTCGTCGAACGTTTCCGCGATCAAATCCTCGAGCAGGTCCCGGAAGTCGACGCCGTCGTCGGCACCGGTGAAGTCGAGCGCATCATTGAAGCGGTGCAGGGCGATCTGAAAGTCCTTCCCGCTCAGCCACCCTCTTTCCTGTACCACGACTTCACCCCGCGCATCGTCACCACTCCGAAGCACCAGGCCTACATCAAAATCGCCGAAGGTTGCGATCATCCCTGCACCTTCTGCATCATTCCGCAGCTCCGCGGGAACTTCCGCAGCCGCCGCTTTGCCTCCGTGATTCGCGAAGCCGAGAATCTCGCCGCTGCAGGGGCCCGCGAAATTACCCTGATCGGCCAGGACACCACCTCGTACGGAGAAGATCTCGGCCTGCGCGATGGCCTCGCTCAGCTCCTGGAAAAACTCGCTCAAGTGGAAGATCTGCTCTGGGTCCGCTTCCTGTACGCCTATCCCAACCGGGTCACGCAGAAAATGCTGGAGACCATTGCGGCGCACCCGCGCTTGGCCAAATACATCGACATGCCCTTGCAGCACGTCAGCCGCAATGTTCTCGCCCGCATGAAGCGCGGCTCTCACGGTGACGCCTTCCTGAAGCTCCTGGACCGCATGCGCTCCACCATTCCCGGCGTCGCCCTCCGCACCAGCTTCATCGTTGGCTTCCCCGGAGAGACCGACTCGGACTTCGAGGAACTTCTGCAGTTCGTTGCCGCCGCGGAACTCGATTGGGTCGGCGTCTTTGAATTCTCCGACGTCGACAATGCCGCCAGTTTCCCGCTCGACGGCAAAGTCGACTCTGCCACGATCACCGATCGCCGCAATCGCCTCATGGCCCTGCAAAAGAAAATCTCGCGCGAAAAACTTCGCCGCCTGAAGGCCCGCACCGAAACCGCTCTAGTCGAAGGTCCCTCCAAGGACAATCCCCTCGTTTGGGAAGCGCGCTTGGAATCCATGGCTCCCGACATCGATGGCAAGCTCTACCTCACCGACATCGAACTTCCTTCCGGCGAAGTTGCTTCTTCCGGCGACGTCGCTCGAGTGGAAATCACCAAGACTGACGCCTACGATCTCATCGGCCGCGTCGTCGAAATTTTCCCTCGTCCGGACGCTCGCCCTATGCCGCCGGTCCCGATCGCTCCGCCCGCCGAAACCCTAACACGCATCTCCACCGGCGCCCCTCTCCGCGTCCTCGGATGAGCCAGATCAATCGCCTGCCACGGCAATTTTCGTGTCCGCAACATCAAGAATTTGTCGTCCTGAGGAACGGGCGCATTTCGCAGGCCCGAAAGAACTCAACTGCAGATTCGTACCGTGTGCCTCGACCAGACTCCCTACGCCGTTCCCTCTGTGGCCCCTCGGCGCGCTCTGTGGTAAAACTCTATTTTCGCTATGAAACACAAATGCCCCATCTGCAAGAAGCCCACTGACTCTGCGCACGACGCGGACTTCCCGTTCTGTAGCGATCGCTGCCGCGTCGCCGATCTCGGCGCGTGGGCTTCGGAAAAATACGTTGTCTCGGAACCCATCTTCAATGAAGATGACTTCGCGGATTCCGAGCCCAAGACCTTTACACTCGATCTCGACGAGCCGAATGAACACAAAAACTGACGCCATCGCCGCTCCCGCTCCGGGCAAGAAGCCACTGTTCGCCTACGCTTTTGCCACTGTTCTCGGTGTCGGCTATCTCAAGCCGGCACCCGGTACGTGGGGCTCCCTTGTCGGCCTGGCGCTCGCCGTCGTCTCTCATCCCTTCACGTGGTTCCTCGTGCTCGGCCGCGCCATCCTGCTCAGTTCCGGCACCGACGCGCCTTTGTGGTCTGGCCCGTGGGGCACCGCGCTTCTTCTGATCCCTTCGATCGTGGTTTGGTTGGTGGTCGCGTGGCTCGGCGTTTGGAGCAGCACCAAGGTCGCAGATTTTTCCGGCATCCGTGATCCTCAGTTCGTCGTCATCGACGAAGTCTCCGGTGTTCAGTTCGCTCTCATTCTCGGCCTCGCGCCCTTGACCGCTCCCGCCAGCCTGTTCAACTCCTCCGACTCTGCTGCCTTCGCGTTGTACACCGGCATGAGCATACTCAACTGGAAATATCTCCTCGCCGGCTTCGTGCTGTTCCGCATCTTTGATATCGCCAAGCCTTTTCCCTGCCGCCGCCTCGAGAAGCTTCCCGGCGGTTGGGGCGTCATGGCGGACGACTGGATGGCTGGCGTGTACGCTGCCATTTGCATGCGTCTCGCGTTACACTTTGATTTGTTGTCCGGGCACCTGCTATGAAATTCGGGTTTGGAACCACGGCAGAAAAGAACGGCATTCCCCGGATTGACCGCATCTTTCCCACTGCGGCCATTCCTGGCGGCGAAATCACCATCCACGGCAGCGGTTTCGCGTCGCGCCACGGAGCCCGCCCCGTGGTGCGCTTCGGTGAAGCAGAAGCCGCCCTTTCTCTTGTCAGCCGCAATCGCCTGATCGTGCGCGTTCCGGAAAATCCCACAGGCAACTCGCTTCAGGTGGTGCAATCGGAGAATGAGAGCCAGCCCTTCCCCGTTAGCGTGGCATTTCAGATCGCCGACAATCTTCATCCGGTCGCGAATCCAGTGGTCGATTCCAGCGGCAACATTTACGTCACGTTCAGCGGCCCTCGGGGCCAGCGCGTTCCCGTTTCGCTTTACAAGATTGGCTCGAATTACAGCGTGAAGCCCTACGTCACTTCGCTGATCAATCCTACCGGCCTGGCCCTCGGACCCAACGGTGACCTCTTCGTCTCCTGCCGCCACGACGGCACTATTCATCGCGTCACGCCCGACGGCCGCTCTCAGCAGTGGATCGAAGGCATGGGCGTGGCCACCGGCATCGCGTTCGATCGCGTCGGGAATTTATTTGTTGGCGATCGCAGCGGCACCATTTTCAAAATCAGCCCGGAGGGCGAGATTTTCGTTTTTGCCACCTTGGAACCGTCCGTCGCCGCTTATCATCTGGTGTTTCACCCCAGTGGCGACTTGTACGTTTCCGGACCTACGACTTCCAGCTACGATCGCGTCTATCGCATTACGCAAGGAGGCGAAGTTCACGTCTTCTACCGCGGACTGGGCCGCCCGCAAGGCATGGCCTTTGACCGCGAGTCGAATCTTTACATCGCCGCGTCGCTCGGCGGACGCCGCGGCATCGTGCGCATTTCGCCTGATGGCCGCGCCGAGCACGTCCTGAACGGCCCCGCGCTCGTCGGCCTTGCTCTGCTCCCCAGCGGTCGCGCCATCGTCGCCGCCAACAGCGCTCTCTTCACTCTCGACTGGGACGTTCACGGCGTGCCACTGTTGGGCTAGTTCGCCGACCTTACCGCGCAAATCCACGCCGTTGGCAGGTGAGCTACAATAAATCTGCACATGAAAGCCGAAATCATTGCCGTTGGTTCCGAACTGCTTACCCCCGATCGGATCGACACGAACTCCCTCTTCCTTACCGAAGAGTTGAACAAGCTCGGCATCGAGGTTCTTCGTAAAACAATTGTTGGGGACAATCATGAACTTCTCGCCGAAGCCTTTCGCGACGCGCTCCACCGTGTTCCTGTCGTCATCGCCAGCGGCGGCCTCGGCCCAACGGAAGACGACCTTACGCGCGAAACTGTCGCGGATCTCCTCAACCGCAAGCTTCGACGCAACGACGACGTGGTGCGCCACATCGAAGCGCGGTTCCGCAGCTTCAAGCGCGACATGCCCGCCGTCAACCTGCGCCAGGCGATGGTTCCCGAAGGCGCGGAAGTCCTTGAGAATCCTCGCGGCACTGCCCCCGGTCTGTGGCTCGAAGACCAAGGCCGCATGATCGCGCTTCTGCCTGGACCACCGCGCGAACTCAAACCGCTGTTCCTCGAGCAGGTGCTTCCGCGCCTGCAGCGTCGCGCCTCTGGCGTCCGCATGTTCAAACGCGAACTACGCGTTACCGGGCTTGGCGAGTCGCACGTCGAAGAACGAATCCGTCCGATCTACACCCGTTACGGCGATGTGAACACCACGATCCTGGCCACACCCGGCGAAATCCAGATTCACCTCCGTATGTGGACGGAAGACACCCTACACGCCGAATCGACACTCAAAGAGATGGTCAGCAGCTTTGAACTGGCCCTCGGCGATCGCATCTTCGCGCACTCCGCGACTCCCCTCGAACAGGTCATCGCTGAAATTCTTACCACCAATCGCGCCACCATCGCCGCCGCCGAGAGTTGCACAGGCGGCTTGCTTGCCGAACGCCTCACGCGCATCCCAGGCAGTTCCAACTATTTCCTTGGCGGAGTGGTTTGCTACAGCAACGAATTGAAGACCACTTGGGCGGGAGTGCCCGCGGAGGTCATTGCCGCGAAAGGCGCCGTCAGCAGCGAAGTCGCGGTGGCCCTGGCGCATGGGATTCGCCGCAACGTTGGCACCACGCTCGGTGTCGGCATCACCGGCGTTGCGGGACCCGGTGGCGGCAGCGAGGAAAAACCGGTCGGCACTGTGCACATCGCGCTGTCGTCTGCCGAGGGAGTGAAAGAACGCCTCGCGAATCTGCCCGGTGATCGGGACGCGATCCGTTTTTACGCCAGCCAAATCGCCCTCGACATGGTCCGCATCCACTTCCTGTACAACGGCAATCCGCAGCCTCGCCGCTAGGCAAACACCATGCGCCTGTTCGTCGCCGTCGCAGTCCCTCCCGATATCAGCTCCGCTATCGCCACGCTTATTCAGGAGCTCCGGCCCGTCGCGCCCCAGGCAAAATGGGTGCGCACTGAAAACATGCACATCACCCTGAAATTTATTGGCGGAACGGATCCTGGGAACTTGCACCGCATCCAATCTGCCCTGGCCAGCATCCGTTCCGATCAACCGGTAATCCTGGAATTCCGCGGCGTGGGTTTCTTCTCCAGTGAAAAGCGCCCGCGGGTTCTTTGGATTGGCACGGAATCGTCGCCGAATCTGAAAACGCTGGCCGCCGACATCGACCATTCGCTCCATCAACTCGGCTTCCCCCTGGAGAACCGCCCGTTTACCCCGCATCTGACGCTCGCCCGATTCAATATTCCGGGTCTTCCCCCAAAACTCGCTGCCGCCTCAAAGGAAAACGCTACCCGCTCCTTCGGCTCGCTCACCTCTCGCGAATTCCATCTCATCGAAAGCACGCTGAAATCCACCGGAGCGGAGTACACTACTCTCCACTCATTTCCCTTTGTCGCGGAGGCATAGCCGTTCATGACCAGTGTTTGGCTTTCAGGTCGAACGCTACTTCTGATTCTGCTGGCTTACCTTCTTGGCTCAATTCCATTCGGCCTGATTTTCGCGCGACTATTCGCAAAGGCCGATGTGCGGCAAGCCGGCAGCGGCAACATTGGCGCCACCAACGTTGCGCGCGTCGCTGGTCCGCTTCCCGGCACCCTTACCCTGCTGCTCGACACCGCAAAGGGTGCCCTCGCGGTTTGGCTCGCCGGACACTTCACGGACCATCAGGCGAGTGCCATGATGCACGCGGGCATCGCCGCATTGCTGGGCCACTGCTATCCCATCTGGCTGCGCTTCAAAGGTGGCAAAGGCGTGGCAACGGCGCTCGGCGTTTTTCTTGCGCTCTCTCCCTTGGCTGCTCTGAGCGCCTTGGCCGTTTTCCTTCTCGTGGTCGCGATTTGGCGCTACGTTTCGCTCGGTTCCGTTGCCGCCGCTGCTGCCATGCCATTGGTGATGTACCTGCTCTGGGCGCCTCCTCTGGCACCGCCCCTGGTTATAACCTTCGGCACGCTCTTCGCCTCCGGCTTGGTCATCTTCAAACACCGCGCAAATCTTCAGCGGCTACTGGATGGCACCGAGCCGCGTTTCGCCTTCAGCAAATCCGAGGATATGTCCGAATGACAAAGATCGCGATTCTTGGCGGAGGCAGCTGGGGCACGGGGCTTTCCGTTGTGCTGGCCAACAGCCGCCGCAGCCATGACATCGCGCTGTGGGTCCGCGAACCCGCAATTGCGGAGTCCATCAAAACAGCTCGTGAAAACGCCAACTACCTTCCCGGGGTCGCCATCCCTGTCTGCGTCGTGCCAACCACTGACGTTGCTGAAGCTCTCAGCCACGCTCACATCGTCGTCGGCGTGGTCCCGTCCGCACACGCGCGCGAAGTTTTCACCCAAGCGCTTCCGCATCTTTCGCCGGAAGCCATCATCGTAAGCGCCGCCAAGGGCTTGGAGCCCGCCACGCACCTGCGCACCAGCCAAGTCTTGGAGCAAGTTTTCTCGATCCGCTTCGTTCCCCGACTCGCGGTTCTCTCCGGCCCATCTTTTGCCCTGGAAGCCGCGCGAGGCGAGCCCACCGCCGTGGTTCTTGCTTCTCACGATCACTCGCTTGCCACTTTTCTTCAGGAAGAATTCGCCGGACCTACGTTTCGCCTGTACACCAACGACGACGTGCTCGGCGTGGAACTTGCCGGCGCTATGAAAAACGTCATGGCCATTGCCGCTGGCGCTTGCCAGGGGCTGGGCTTTGGTGCGAACACCCTCGCGGCGCTCATCACTCGGGGACTGGCCGAGATGACTCGCCTGGCGGTCAAGCTGGGCGCCAGGCCGGAAACCCTGGGTGGCCTGGCGGGCCTGGGCGATCTGGTCCTTACCTGCAACGGTGCGCTTAGCCGCAATCGCTATGTTGGTTTTGAACTGGGGAAGGGCCGCTCGCTTGACGACATCCTGGCGGGCATGACCATGATCGCCGAGGGCGTTGGCACCGCCGCTGCTCTGCTGGCGTTGGGCCGCGACCACCGCGTAGAGCTACCCATCACCGAACAGATCAACGCGATCCTGCAAGAGTGGAAGTCGCCTGCCGAAGCCATCCGCGACATCATGGACCGCCCACCAAAGCGGGAGTAACAAGTTTTTAGTTATCAGTTTTCAGTTCTAAGTAAGGCGACCCTCCCAGAGCACCAGACCCGCGCACGCCGCTTGCTCCGCCATCACACGAACCGTCATCCTGAGGCGCGCCCTTTGCGCGGCGAACGATCCCAGCCAAAACACCCTGGAAAAACGAGAGGTTGAGATGCTTGGGCGCTGAAAGGCTAGCGCGTCAGCATGACAAGGCTCCAGGCGGCGTCCGTCGATTTAGGCTCGGTTTCACTTATAACTGAGAACCGATACAACTTTTTCCTTCTTCGCTAGTACTTCCGTCCCAGTTGCACTTCCGCGCCTCCTGTCCTTTCGGCCAGCCCGTTCCCACCTCTTAGTCTCGTAAAATCTATATGTTGCAATGGCCGCCTCGCTTTCAATCCTGATTGCGCGCCTGCGCTCCGGTCGGGTGCGCATTCTCTGGCTAGTGCTCGGAGCGCTGCTGCTGGTCAGCGCCCTCCCTATCGGTCTGTACCATCGCCAGGTGCTTGAACTCAGCCAGGAAAAGCTTGTCGACATGGAGCGGGTGCAGCAAACCGAACTGACCCGCGCGCTTTCCCAGGAAGTGCAGTTCTTTGAAGCCAACCTGACGCAACAATTGATCAGCCAGCGTCAGATTCTCGACCTCACCGGCCTCAGCGAAAACGTGCAAGATCCGGTCGCGGAGCCCAAAGTCACGCGGCTGCTGGAAAATTTCGTCGAGTCCAATCGCAACACTTTCATCTACCTCACCGCAGTGGGTCGAGACGGCAAAGGCACCAGCGCCTCGCAAGGAAATTTCCGCGCCGAACAGGATCCCTTCGTGGCCAAGGCGCTGCAACGCGCCTTCGTCAGCTGCATGCAATCCACCAAGTTTCGCAGCGATCCTCTGGCGCTGGCTCCCGACAATCGCCCGGCGTTTGTCATCGCGGTGCCCTTAAAGGACCTTCGGGACAATTTCACGGGAATGTTGGCCGCGATGGTTTCTCTCGATCCGATTCTTCACCGCTTGCAGGATTCCAGCGTGCGCGGGCGCACCGTTTTCGTTGTCGATCACTACGGTCACATCGTGGCGCATCCCGACACCAAGAACTTCGTGCCCGGTGAAGACCTAAGCGACAAGTCGACGCTCGTAGCCAAAATCAAGTCCTTGCCGAAGGAACTGCGCAATACCGAAACGCTTCGTTTCCCGGAAAAGGACAAGAATCGCCCAATCGAGATGGTGGGCACTTACAGTACGTTCCCCGAAGTGAACTGGGCCATCGTGGCGCAACGCAGCTTGAATGAGGCCCGCGCTGACGCCGGCGTCACCGAGCTGAACCGCCAAGCGCTCGCGTTCGGCAGCATCGTGGTCCTGGTGGCTGTGCTGTTTGGTTACTTCTTCGCCGTGGGCATCAGCGAGCCAATTCGTGGCCTTGCCGCCTCCACGCGCGCCATCAGCCGTGGGGAATTCCACCAGCGCACGCCCGTGGGTGGCGCCGCGGAAATCAGTGAGCTTGCCGAAAACTTCAATCTGATGGCCAGCGACATCGAGGAATACATCGAGCGCCTGAAGGAAGCCGCCGAGGAAAATCGCGAGTTGTTCATCGGCTCCATCCGCATGCTCTCTGCAGCCATCGACGAAAAGGACCCGTACACCCGGGGTCACTCTGGCCGCGTCGCCAAATATTCCACTTTGATCGCGCAAGAGATGCGCTTGTCTGCCGATGAGCTCGACAAACTTAAAATTGCTGCACTGCTCCACGACGTCGGCAAGATTGGCGTTGACGACCGCGTCCTCAAGAAGCCCGGCTCACTCACCCCCGAAGAATTCGACATCATGAAGACGCACACTACCCGCGGCGCCAACATTATGCGCCCGGTTTCGCAGCTGAAGGACATGCTGCCCGGCATCGAACTCCACCACGAGCATATGGACGGCCGCGGCTACCCCTACGGACTATCCGGCCCGCAGATTCCGGTGATGGCCCGCATCATCGCGGTTGCCGATACGCTGGATGCCATGACCACGAACCGCCCATACCAGTCCGCCATGGATCTGGAGTACGCGCTCGGCCGCATCAAGGCGCTTGCTGGATCCAAATTCGATCAAACCGTTGTCACTGCGCTCGAATCCGCCGTCACCGCTGGAAAGCTCCGCCTCTCCGCCGTAGAAGTCCACGTCTAGCGTTACTGGTGCATTCCTGTAGCTCATCCCTTTAGGGATGAGGCTTTTCTTGCCGTTACCTCAACGCAACAGTGAGCCAGCGCTGCCATCCTGAGCGAAGCGCAGGATCTCAACTGTCCGACGCGACAAAGTCGCCGATTCTCCTTCGCGTTCGCCTTTATGCCCCCCGCACTTCCTTCTGCTACACTTTTCATTCGCCCCTTTCTGCTGGCGCGAACTCGTATGATTACACTCTTCGGCAAACCCGAACCCACGCTGCTCGAGCGCCTGAAGGAATCCGTCAGCAAGACCAAGGACGCCCTCGCCGATACACTCGATACGATTACCCAGGGTGGCCGGCAAATCGACCCTTCGGTGCTCAAGGAAGTTGAGAATGCGCTGCTGTCCGCCGATCTTGGCGTGAAGACAACGCGCGAAATCCTCGACTCGGTGAAGGAACAGATGGCGCGCAACGCCTTGAACAACGGCGAGCAGCTGAAGCACGAAATCAAAGCCCACGTCTTCCGCACACTGAATGTCTTCGGCGCTTCTCCGAAACTTGCCGACGCCGCGAATGGCAACGATCCCCGCGTCATTTTTATTGTTGGCGTGAACGGCGCTGGCAAAACTACCAGCATCGGCAAGATCGCCAATCGCCTTCGCCAGGAAGGTCGCAGTGTGGTGCTTTGCGCCGCGGACACCTTCCGCGCCGCCGCAGTGGAGCAACTCGAAATCTGGGCACAGCGCAACGGAATTGACGTCATCAAGCAGAAATCCGGAGCCGATCCCGCCGCTGTTGTTTTTGACGCGATGACCGCAGCCAAGGCTCGCGGCGCCGACGCCGTGATTGTCGACACCGCTGGCCGCCTGCACACCAAGTCCAACCTGATGGCCGAACTGGAAAAAATGAAGCGCACCGCCGCGAAGGTGATCCCCGGCGCACCGCACGACGTTTTGCTTGTCCTCGACGCAACGACGGGGCAGAACGGCCTGGCGCAGGCTCGCGAGTTCACTTCCAGTGTCGGCGTGACCGGCATCGTTCTTACGAAGCTGGACGGCACCGCGAAGGGCGGCATCGTTGTGGCCATCTCGCGTGAACTGGGCTTGCCCATTCGCTTCGTCGGCACCGGTGAGCAACTCAACGACCTCGTGCCTTTCGACGCGCAAACATACGCTGACTCGCTGTTCAACTGACGCCGTGAATACTCACGATCAACACTTCATGCAACACGCGCTGGACCTTGCCGCGAAAGCCGTCGGACTGGCGAGCCCTAATCCCACGGTTGGTTGCGTAATCGTCAAAGACGGCACCATCCTCGGCGAAGGCTTCCATCAATACGATTGGCGCGACCACGCGGAAATCGTCACGCTGAAACAGTGCGGAGACCGCGCGCGCGGCGCGACGCTTTACGTCACGCTCGAACCTTGCAACCACACCGGGCGCACCGGCCCCTGCACCGAAGCGATTCTGAAGGCGGGCATCGCGCGCGTTGTCGCGGCGATGGAGGATCCCAATCCCAAGACGCGCGGCACCGGCTTCGCCAAACTGCGGACCAATGGCGTCGAGGTCATCACCGGCGTAATGGAATCCGAAGCGCAGAAACTCAACGAAGCTTTCGCGTGCTGGATCACCACGCACAAGCCATTCGTCACTCTGAAGTCAGCGTTAACCCTGGATGGGCAGCTGGCCCTGCCGGAATCGCGCAAAAGCAGAAAGCGCGTGTGGATTACCAGCGAAGAATCGCGTGCGGAGGTGCAACGCATGCGCCACGCCTCGGACGCGCTGCTCACGGGCATCGGCACAATCCTCACCGATAATCCGCTGCTAACGGATCGCAGCGGCCTGCACCGGCGCCGCAGGCTTCGCCGCGTGATTCTCGACAGCAAACTGCGCCTGCCGCTCAAGTCGCGCATCGTGGAAACCGCCGACGATGATCTGTGGCTCTTTACTGCCGCATCGCTGAAATCTCCGAAAGCGCGCAAGCTGCAAGATGCCGGCGTTGAACTGGTTCATCTGAAACCTCGCGACGGCAAGATGGATCTGAGTGCCGTGTCTAAAGAACTGGGCCGACGCGAAATCCTCAGCGTTTTGCTGGAAGCCGGCCCGCGCCTGAACGCTGCGGCGCTTGCAGAGGGCCTGGTGAACAAAATGGTTCTGTTCTATGCGCCCAAGTTCGCGGGACGAACGAAGGCTCCCTTCGCACCGCTGCATTCCGCCAACGTTCCGCAGATTCGCCTGCGTTCGTTTCAACAATTCGGCGCCGATCTCGCCGCCGAATTCATTCTCCACCAGTAGCCCAGGATTTCAGCCTGTGTCCGTACACGCTGCACTAATCACCGCGCCTGGCTGAGTTGCACAACGCTTCGAAAAAGAGCTACTCAATCGGGCTATTCTTTGCGACCATCGTTCATCGAAATATGCTTCGCGTTCCGCATTCCCCGGAGGTTAATTTCGGGATGAACGACGCTCCCCGCTCCTGGCGACTTGGCTTCTGGAGCCTGATCGCCACGCAATTTCAGGGCGCCTTCAACGACAACGCCCTCAAATTCCTCGTCATCTTCCTGATCATCGGGAAAAACCTCACTCCCGAGGAAGAGGAACTGAAGGTCCTGCTCGTCGGCATCCTGTTCGCGCTGCCGTTCATTCTGTTTTCGATGACTGGCGGATATTTCGCCGACCGCTACAGCAAGCGCAACGTCACCATTGCCACCAAAATCTTCGAAATCGCGGTAATGATTTTCGCGATCGCCAGCTTTGCGGTTCACAATTTGCAACTGTCTCTGGTTGCGCTCTTCCTAGCCAGCACACAGGGCGCTCTCTTCGGCCCCTCCAAATACGGCCTGCTGCCGGAGCTTTTGCCGGAAAAAAAGCTCTCGTGGGGTAATGGTGTCATCGAACTCGGCACATTCCTCGCCGCCATTTCCGGAACGGTCATCGGAGCGTATCTTTCCGACGCCTTCGCGGGGCGCCAGGAAATTTCCGGGTTCATCTTTCTGGGCTGCTCGATCGTTGGGCTGATCACCAGCCTGGGCATCAGCAATGTTCCCGCCGCCGACCCAGCGCGAAAATTCAAATTCAATTTCCTCACGGATCTATGGACGCAGGGCAAGCTCATCCGGCAGGATCGTGTTTTGTGGCTGGCTTTCGCCGGCAACACATATTTCTTCTTTCTCGCCGCCCTGCTGCAATTCGACATCGTCTTCTACGGAAGAGACCTTCTTCATCTATCCGCTACGCATGGCGGCTTTCTTCAGGCGTCCATCGCCATTGGAATCGGGCTGGGCAGCCTCGCCGCCGGATATCTTTCCGGAGGCAAAATCGAGTACGGTCTGATTCCCCTCGGCGCCACCGGAATCACTGTATTTGGTTTTCTGTTGGCGCTGCACGGACTGCAGTTCCACACCGTTCTGTGGCTTCTCGCGGCCCTTGGATTCTTCGGCGGCTTCTTCATCGTGCCCATCAGCGCGCTGATCCAGCATCGCCCGGAAGAGCAACATCGCGGCGGAGTGCTGGCCGCGGCGAATTTGCTGTCGTTTATCGGGTTCTTTGCCGCGTCCGCCGTGTACTACGTGGTGAAGCACTATCTGCAGCTCGGTCCGGCGGGAATCTTCTTCTGGAGCGCGCTCGCCACGGTTGGCGCCCTCGCTTACGTTTTGTGGCTGTTGCCCGACTCGCTGATTCGCCTGGTTCTGTGGATTGCCGCGCACACCATTTACCGGCTGGATCTGAAGGGCCAGGAAAACATTCCGGCTCGCGGCGGCGCCCTGTTGACGCCGAATCATTCCTCGTGGGTGGATGCCGTTCTGCTGATTGCGGCCACCGACCGCCCCATCCGCTTCCTGATGTTCCGCGGCGTGTACGAGCATCCGCTGATCAAGCCCTTCGCGAAAATTCTGAAAATTATTCCCATCGCCTCCGATCAAGGCCCGCGCGAGATGATTCATTCCCTGCGTGAAGCCTCCGAAGCGTTGCGCAATGGCGAAGTTGTGTGCATCTTTCCCGAAGGCGAGATCACGCGCATCGGGCAGATGCTGCCGTTCCGCCGCGGCTTCGAGCGCATCGTCAAGGGCATCGACGTGCCCATCGTCCCGGTGAACATCGACGGCATCTGGGGCTCCATTTTCAGTTTTTCCGGCGGCCACTTCCTGTGGAAATGGCCGCGCCGCATTCCGTACCCTGTTCGGCTAACGTTCGGCAAGCCCCTTCCAGCAACGTCTACCGCCACGGAGGTGCGCCAAGCCGTACAGGAACTTGGCGTCGACGCTTTCCAACGCCGCCGGCGCTACATGCAGCCTCTTTCGCGTTCATTCATGCGCGCGGCGCGACGCAATCCTCGCCACTTCGCTATGGCCGATGGGCGCACGCCCAAACTTTCGTTCGGTGCTTCGCTTGTCAAAACGGTGTTCCTGGCGCGGCGCCTTCGTCCGCTCTGGAAGGACCAAAAAATGGTTGGCGTGCTTCTGCCGCCGTCGATTCCCGGCGCGCTGGTGAATTGGGCCGCGCTGCTGCTGGGTAAAGTGCCCATCAATCTTAATTACACGACATCAAAAGAATCGATGGCTTCTTGTGCAAGCCAGTGTGAATTGAAAACGGTCGTCACCTCGCGGCTGTTTCTTGAGAAAGTAAAACTCGAGCCTCCCGGCGAGCTCATTTACGCCGAGGACCTCGCGGAAAATCCGCGCCTGGGCGAAAAAGTAGCCGCACTACTGGCAGCCAAACTCTTTCCTGCGCGCCTTCTAGAGCTTTTCCTGGGTGTCTCGCACACGCCCAGCCTCGATGACACCGCCACAATCATTTTCTCCAGCGGTTCCACGGGCGAACCCAAGGGCGTGGTGCTTTCGCATTTCAATCTTGCGTCCAACGTGGAACAAATCGAGCAGGTCTTCCATCTCCACGACGGCGATCGCATCCTCGGCATCCTTCCCTTCTTTCACTCCTTCGGCTTCACTGGCACGCTCTGCCTGCCGCCGCTCACCGGCATCGGGGTTGTGTTCCATGTCAGCCCGCTGGACGCACAAGTCATCGGCGCTCTGGTCAGCAAGTATTCCGTCAGCATGCTGCTTTCGACGCCCACTTTTCTGAATTCGTACGCGCGGCGTTGCCCTCCGGAAGCGTTTGGAAGCCTGCGCATCGTGATGGCCGGAGCGGAAAAACTACCTGAGCGCATCGCACAATCGTTTGAAGATCATTTCGGGATCCGCCCGCTGGAGGGTTACGGTTGCACGGAATGTTCTCCGGTGGTAGCGGTGAACACCTACGATTTTCGCGCCGCCTATTTCCGCCAGATCGGTGCGAAACGCGGCACCATCGGCCATCCGTTGCCGGGCATCGGCGTGCGCATCATTGATCCCGAGTCTGGCGAAACGCTTCCCGTCGACAAACCCGGGTTGTTGCTGGTGCGCGGGCCCAACATTATGGTGGGTTACTTGGACCGTCCCGACAAAACTGCGGACGTACTGAAGGACGGCTGGTACAACACCGGCGACATCGCCACCGTCGATGAAGACGGTTTCCTGCGCATCACCGATCGCCTGAGCCGCTTCAGCAAAATCGGCGGCGAAATGGTTCCGCATATCAAAGTGGAGGAAAAACTTCACGAACTTCTGCGAGCCGACGGCCAGGTGCTGGCAATTACCGCCATACCCGATGAAAAGAAAGGCGAGCGCCTGATCGTCGTGCATACCCTGTCGCAAGATGTGCTGCGCGATTGCGTCGAGCGGCTTTCGAAAAGCGATTTGCCGGCTCTGTGGAAGCCGAAGCCCGACCAATTCCTGCACGTGGAGCAACTTCCTTATCTTGGTACGGGCAAACTGGACCTGCGAAAGCTACGCGAACTGGCGCTGGCCGGCGTTCCCGCTTCGTAGCGGCGCATCATCGTCGCGGGTCGAATGTGGCGGCGCTGCAGGTGTAGCGGTTGAAATCCTTCGGGCGCAAACTCCACGCGCCTCGGGATGACAGCGAGTGGTACACGGTTCGAGGCACTTGTTAGGCGGGGACTACCTGGAAGGATCGGTCTCTTTCAACAAACACGTCATGGCGCAATCGATTTCGCCGTTGGGCATCAACGAACAACCAGGAGCGTGGTCATGTCGAGATTCTCTTACCTCTTTTGCAGGCGTCAAGGACTTCGCTCACGGTTTCGGGGTATCCTAGGTCAGCGCTTCAGATCGGCGTGTTTTGGCGCATTTTGCGGCCACTCTCCTGCGAGGTTTCTCAATGTTTACGGGCATTATCGAACATCTTGGCACTGTGGATTCCATGAAGCTGCATGAGGAGGGCGGCCGTCTGACCATTCACGCTCCGTCTGTCACGCCGCATCTCGCCGTCGCCAACAGCATCGCCGTGAATGGCTGCTGCCTTACGGTTGTCGCTCTGCAGAACGAGCGGTTTTCCGCCGATCTGTCCGCGGAAACCATTCGCAAGACTTCGATGGGTGAATGGAAAGCCGGCCTGCGTGTGAACCTGGAACAACCGATGGCCGCCGGCAAGGAATTTGGCGGGCACTTCGTGCTCGGCCACGTGGACACCATTGGACGAGTGGCCCGGCTCGAACCAGAAGGCGAAAATTGGTGGTACGGCGTCGACGTTCCGGAATCGTTCGCGCCGTCGATCGTTCCGCAAGGGTCGATTGCGATCGATGGGATCAGCCTGACGGTGGCGCGATGGAATGGCCGCGTGGCGGAAATTGCGATCATTCCGTTCACCTACGAACACACCAACGTGCGCGGCAAGAAAATCGGCGATGCTGTGAATCTGGAAGGCGACGTTCTGGGAAAATACGTAGAGCGATATCTGGAAGCGCGCAGCGCCGCGAAACCGGCGACAAGTTTCAGCCTAGAACAACTCGTAGCCCAGGGTTTCTGACGACTCGGTTGCATCATTCGGCGCTCTGTGGCTCGTCCTGTAGCTCATCCCTTCGGGGGTGAGGCCGTTTCGATCGGCGGCCACGAACCAAACGAACGATGGTATGAGTGCCGAGCGGATACATCGCGGCGGCGCTGACGGAAATCCTCAGGCCTGAAGGCCAGAGCTACAGTCAGACGGTTGCTTTCTTCTCGCGCGCGCCCCGCCAGTACAGAATCAGGCCGAGAAGGATTGACGCGACTGTCCCCACAATCAGCTCCATCTCAAAGCTGAATTTATTCGCCGAGTCTCCCGGCGGGACCAGTGACACAAAAATTCCTACCAGCACAACCACAAATCCCAAGCCGCCCATCAGCCATACGCCCGGGATGCCACCCGGCACCAGCACGGCGTGTTCATTCGCGGCGCGATCTTTGCGGTACGCCAATTTGATTACGCCCGCGAACATGTACAAGAACGGAATGAAGTACAGAATGATCGCGGCATCGATCAAAATCTGATACGCGCCCCGAGTCGTCTGATTGATCTGGCTGAGCAGGAGGATTGCTCCGGAGACGCCGGCCTGCACAAGGATGGAAATGTACGGCGTTTTCCACTTTCGATGAATCTTCCCAAACGCACGAGGAAGATAACGATCGATGCCAACAACAAACGGAACTCGAGCAATTCCCGCGACGGTGCTGCCGACGCCTCCAGCATTCCCGACCGAGACCAGCAGCGCCGCAAGTACGCCAAGGAAACCGATCTTCAGGACGATCGATCCTGCGGTGATCGCGTGAAACACGCCGCTTCTCGGATCCAGGTCAGCAGCCGGGACCAGCGTGAGAATCGCGAAGGTTCCTGCTATGTACATGAAGGCGATTAGCGCGCCCGCTCCAAATACAGCGCGAGGAAGCGTGCGGCGCGGATCATGAACCTCCTCGCTCATCGAAGAGACCAGCTCTAGCCCGGTGAAGGCGAAAGCAATTTGCGACCAGAAGTTCACCGTGTCCCAGTTCCAGGTTGGCGCCATGTTGGCCCAGGTGAAGTGGGTCATCGATCCGTGTTTGAAATAAACCAGCAGTGCGACGCCCGCCAGCAACAGCAACGGGACGTAGGTGCCGACGCCACCGGCATTCTGCAGCCATTTCCCGATGTTCAGGCCGATAATATTTAGAACCACCGCCACCAGCAGCAGCACCAGCGAAACAGTCAGCAGGAACGTGCGATCCTGTGCCAGTTCCGAGCCTCTCCCGGCAAAAATGTAGGCGCTCATCGACGCACTGGCCAGCAAAAGCCCGGGAAAATAAAAGACGGTGTAAATCCAATATGTCCATCCGGCGATGAATCCATGAAAATCGCCGAATGCTTCCTTGGACCACACGTATAAGCCGCCCTCTTCCGGAAAGCGCGAGGACAGCTCGTTGATCACCAACGCGCCGGGAACGAAAAAGAACACCGCCGCAATAACCCACAAACTGATGGAGGAAGTCCCGTTGTGACCGGCGGCAGCAATCCAGCGAGGGCCGAGCACAGTTGCAATGTTGAACAGCAACACATCCCAGAAGCCCATTGTTTTGCGAAGTTGAGATTTGGGGTCGCCCACGGCAGCGACGGGAGCAACGGAAACGGAAGTGGTCACAGGGTCACGTCCAACGCCGGTATCAATTCATCCTGCCTGCGGAAATTTTCCAGAAAGGGATCTTTGGAATTTTCAAAATCCTTCCAGGACGCGAAAACATGGGCTCTTCCGTCCTGCAAGAACACAATCGTGTCCGCCAATCGCTTCGCCAGATGCGTGTCGTGAGTAACGACGATGGAAGTTTTGTGGAACATTTCTTTCAGCCGCAAAATCAAGTCCCCCATGTGGCCGGCCATGATCGGATCCACCATGGTTGTGGGCTCGTCGTAAAGGATGGCCTCCGGATTCAGCGCCAACGCCCTGGCGATCGCCACGGCGCGCTTCATGCCGGTGGAAAGCTCGCTGGGAACCTTGTCCAGCACTTCTTCTACTTCCAGCATCTTCGCGAACTTGGCCACGTACGCGTCGACATCCTCTGCCGTCAACCCCGCTTGATCTTCCAAGGGAAACGCGATGTTTTCGGCGACCGTCAGCGAATCAAACAGGGCGCCCGATTGGAACACCATAGTCACTTTTCCCCGAATCACTTCAAATTGGGTCTCGGTGAAATCCGTCACCTCGGTTCCGTCGATGAGAATGCGCCCCGAGTCTGCCTTCAGGAATCCCATGATGTGTTTTAGGGAGACGGATTTGCCCACGCCGCTGCGCCCCATGATCACGCAAGTTTCACCACGCTTTACTTTGAAGCTGACATCAATCAGCACGGGGCGGTCGTCAAACGCCTTATTCACATTGCGAAACTCAAAATAAATCGGCTCCGCATCTTGCTTGCGTTCGTCGGTCAAGCCGCCGGTATTTTGCAACTCTTCGGTCATGGCTGGCGCACTTCCAGGATGCGTTTTGCCTCTTCGTAGTCCGCCGGCGTGTTGATGTTCCAGAATAAGCGGCCCTTCGTATCAAATCGTTTCCAGACGGACACGTCAAGCACTTCCATGGGCAGGCGTTTCATGGCGTCGCTGACCTTGCGTACTCCCGAGTCGAAGGCCGCCTGAACGCTCGGCATGGAGGTCGTCTTCCAGCAGGCGCAGAGCGGCTCCAGACCATTTGCTGATTCTGCCACGGCGACTTGCGCCGCGCTTCGCTCCGCACGTTGGCATAAGAATTCCAGCCAGTCGCGCGTAAGAAAAGGCATGTCGCAACTTACGATCAAGTTCCAAATGGATTCGGTACCTCGCAGCGCGGACGATTGCAGTGCGGTCAAAATCCCACCAAGCGGACCCTGGCCTGGCCAGCGATCCGCCAGCAGCGGTACCAGCACATCCGGGTACTGGCCTTCCGCGGCGACAATGATCACCTCGCCGCACACGGACGCGAGGAGCCCAGTGGTTTGCGCGAGCATGGTGCGTCCGCCAAATCCGACGAGCGCTTTATCCCTGCCAAATCTCGTGCTGGCGCCACCCGCCTGAACGTAGCCCAAAATGCTCATTCGTCGTCCTCGGGAGCTTCCTGGCCTGGCCTGCGGATTCCCAACTCGCGCAAGCGTTCCTGCAAGCTTTGCCGGTGTAAGCCAATCGTCGCCGCGGTGCGCGAAATATTCCAGCGATGCGCGACCAGTTGGCGCAATAGGTAAGCCATCTCGAATTTGCGCTTGGCGTCGCGAAAATCTTTTTCCTGCAAGCCATAGTCTGCCGCGCCGTCTCCGCTTTTCGGCAACACCGGCGAGCCGTGCACCACCTCTTCCGGCAGGTCTCCCACGCCAATCTCCTCGTTGCGGCACAAAACCAGGCTGCGTTCGAGGGCGTTCTTCAACTCGCGCACATTCCCTGGCCAATCGTAGCGCTCCAGGGTCGCCAGCGCTTCCTTGATCAGCCGGGCGGTGCGACCGAGCCGCGTGCCATGGATCTGAAGAAAAGCCTCGGCGAGTGCAGCGATATCTTCCTTGTGAGTGCGTAGCGCGGGAAGTTCGATAGTCACGACGCGCAAACGGTAGAACAAATCCTCGCGAAATTTTCCGTCACGAATCGCATGATTTAGGTTGCGATGTGTTGCGCTGATTACGCGCACGTCCACCGGGATGGATTGCGAGCCGCCCAGTCGCTCGATGGTGCGATTCTCCAGCGCCCGCAGCACTTTCGATTGCGTAACCGGATTCATGTCACCTATTTCGTCGAGCAACAGGGTTCCGCCGCTGGCCTGCTCGAACTTCCCTTTCTTTTGCTGAGCTGCGCCGGTGAACGCGCCGCGTTCATAGCCGAACAATTCGCTTTCGATCAACGTTTCGGGCAGCGCGGCGCAATTCACGGCCACGTAGGCTTTGCCGTTACGCGGCGAGCGAGCGTGAATTTCCTGCGCCAACAGGTCCTTGCCGGTTCCACTCTCACCGAGGATCAGTACCGTCGAATCGGTGGGCGCGACGCGGTCCGCGATCTCAAAGGCTCGACGCATCCCGGCTGACCGCCCGATCATTGGGCCAAAATTTCCTTCTGTTGCCAATCGCCGGCGCAGCGACATGTTTTCCTGCTGCAGCGTTGCCAATTTCAGCAGATTGGCCACGCGCTGCCGCAATTCGTCCAACTCAAAGCCTTTCACTAGATAATCCGCCGCGCCCAGTCGCAGCGCCTGCACCGCCGATTTTGCTGTGTCCAGAGCCGATACCATCAGAACCGGTAGCTCATAGCCCTCCTGGCGCAGCCATTTGAGAAACGAAAGCCCGTCCTCCTCCGGCAGTACAACGTCCAGAAGCAGAAGATCCGGCTTCTCTGATAGCAGCGACGAGCGCCCGGCCGCCGTTGAGTCTGCCTCAACGACCCGGTAGCGGCCCTCCAACGCTCGACGCAAGCCGTAGCGCGCCGCCGGTTCGTCATCCACAATCAGGATTGTTTTCATGATCGACTGTCCCTTACTACCAGCGGCAGCAACGCACGGAATCTGCTCCCACGCTCCTCGCGGATCGGGCTGTATACCGAAAGCGTTCCGCCGACTTCCTCCAGACGTCGCGAGACGATTGCCAAGCCTAGCCCGGTTCCACGCGCCTTGGTGGTGAAAAATGGCTGAAGAATCTTCTCTTTCAGCGCTGGCGGAATGCCTACGCCGTTGTCTTCCACGGAAACCGAGCAGCTGCCATCCTGCGAGCCGATAGAGACGTGAACGTACCCGCCTCGCGAGGTAGCCTCCAGCGCGTTGAGCACGAGGTTCGACAGAATATCGTTGGCCACTTCGGCGCTTGCCGCCACTTCGAGCGGTTGCCCGTCCATGCTCACTTCCAGCGCGATGCCGCGATTCTCCGCTTCATGTCGAAGCATGCCGGCCACGCTCTCCGCTACTCCAGCCGCGTCGCACTTTCCGGCCGGGCGGCGGTTGTGCACTCCCGGACGGCTGAACTGCAGCAATTGATTCAGGGTTTCCGAGAGCCGTCGAATCTCATCGAGCACCATCTGTATCTCCTGCCTCATCGGCGCGGGCAGCTCCGAGCTCTCCATTTGCACCTGCAAAATGGTTTTAATCGAGCCCAGCGGGTTTTTCAGGCTGTGCGAAATGCTCGCCGCCATTTGTCCTACCAGCGCCAGACGCTCGCGCTCCGCCAGTTCCCTCTCCAGCTCCAGCTTTTCTTCGATCAGGCGGCAGAGATCGAAGGCTGCGGGCAGTTGCTCGCAGACGAATTCCAACGCCGCATAGGTCTCACCGGAAACCATCGCGCCATGGGGCCTCACTCGCAGCCGGCCCAAGTACTGTCCTGACCGTGCGATGACAAAGACTTCTTCCAAGCTGCCTTTTGCAGCTATGGCATACTCCGCGGCGGTATCTGGCAGAGGCGTTTCAAGCTTCACTTCTGCCAACTGCAATTGCTCCGCGATCCAGAGCTCGCTGAATGTCTTGAGCTTTTCAAGGTCGCCGCTCCGCGCCACTTCGTTGATCGGTCCCATCAGTCTTTGGGCGCGATCCACTTCCCTTTGGGCTGTCCTGCGCAGTAACTTTCCCATGACCCGCTGCAATGGCTCAAAAAAGACCACCGGGAGAAAGAGCAGCAGTGCGGCGGAAGCCTCGGGCGGGAGATATGGATCAAGCCACTGGCCGGCGCGGCGAACAAAGCTCAGATACAACAACGCCACAAACACCATAAACACGGCGTAAGTGAGATTCCTTTGCCGGCCAATCTGTAAGAAGTTGAACCGCTGGACCTGGCCGATCAACCCAACCAGCGGTACAAGCGCAAAAATCATGACAACGAAAGAGCTCCAGGGCGCTTGCCAAGGGTTAAAGCGCCCAAGCGCGACTACGATGACCAACAAGACCGATAGCAAAGCCAGAATCCGCGCTAGGTTTTTGTGAAAACCTCGCTGCTCTCCATCCGCCGAGGCATTCGCAAATCGCCTTTGCCAGCAAACGCCACAAAGGACCGCGCCGATGAGCCAGATTTGAAATGGAAGGCCGAGTTGCCGCGAAGGACTGGAGAATGCATACGTCCGGCGCGGCCCGATGGCGGCGATCAAAAACGGAACGAGCAATATCGCCGGCAACCACGCGCACACCAGCCAGGCCATCTTGCGCGAGCCGGGAGCGACCAGGTTGCGAATCGAGGCGTACTCGGCATGGAGATGAACCACCAGCGGCGGAATAAACCACAGCCCGAGGCAGAGAAACGTCCATGCGAAACGCAGCAGCGCGGGCGGCGGAGTGCCGTAGTAGAGTTCTGCGTTCAGCGCGAGCAGGCTGCTCCCGAAAAAAAGCGTCAGCGCCAGACATAAAAAGAAAAATACGCGCTCGAAATTCCGCTGGCGACGGTGACCGAGAATCACCACCATCCAGAAAAACGGGAGCAGCGTTCCAGCGGTCAGCAGAACAAGGCGGAGGTTGAGCAGCAGATGCATGAGGCGTTTCCGGAAAGTCTAAGCCGGAAGGAGGAGCAGGGCAATTGCCAAGTGTAAGGAAAATCTGGCAGGAGCAAGGCAATTGATAATAGGATACTTAAACTGGAACAAGGGACGCAGAAATATGAGTGAGAGGCACTCAGGTTGCAAGAAATTTGCTTGACTTGATGCGTTTCTCTGCTATATTAGCACTCGGCTGTGAGGAGTGCTAAGTCCTCTTTGCTCTCCCCGACCGTTTTGTCAGTCACATCGCTAGATCACTTATGGAGGTTTTTCGAGATGGCAGTCAATCTGACCCCGCTGCACGACCGTGTAATCGTGAAGCGCATTGAAGAAAAAGAAACCGTCAAGGGCGGGATCATTATCCCCGACTCCGCGAAGGAAAAGCCGCAAGAGGGCGAAGTAATTGCCGTCGGTGCTGGCAAGCGTGAGAAGGGCGAACGCATTCCCCTGGACGTCAACGTTGGCGATCGCGTGCTGTTCGGCAAGTATAGCGGCAGCGAAATCAAGATCGATGGCGAAGAGCTCCTGATCCTCCGCGAAGAAGAAATTCTCGCGAAGCTCGGCGGCGCCGCGAAGGCAGCGAAAAAGTAGTCAGTCTTCAGTTATCAGTCATAAGTAAAGAATTCAGAGAACTACGCAATCGTTGTAGGTCAGGCCCCCGGGCTTGAGAAGTTTTCGGATCAAATCTCAGGAGGAATTAAGCAATGGCGAAGCAGATTGTTACCGGAGAGAATTCCCGCCAAGCGATTCTACGCGGCGTGAATGCCCTCGCGGATGCAGTGAAAATCACCCTCGGCCCCAAGGGCCGCAATGCGGTGATTGAAAAGAAGTTCGGCGCTCCCATCATCACCAAGGACGGCGTCACGGTGGCCAAGGAAATCGAACTGCGGGATCCGCTCGAGAACATGGGCGCCCAGATGGTTCGTGAAGTGGCTTCCAAGACCAGCGACGTCGCCGGCGATGGCACCACCACCGCCACGGTTCTGGCTCAGGCCATCTTCCGCGAAGGCGTGAAGACGGTTGCGGCCGGCGCCAGTCCCACCGCCCTCAAGCGCGGCATCGACCGGGCCGTCGAAGTTGCCGTCGAGGAAATCAAGAAGCTCCACAGAGACGTGAAGGGCGACATGATCGCCCAGGTTGGCACCATCTCCGCCAACAACGACCGTCAAATCGGCGGCATCATCGCCGAAGCCATGAAGAAGGTTGGCAAGGACGGCGTCATCACCGTGGAAGAGTCCAAGACCATGGAGACCACCCTGGAAGTCGTGGAAGGCATGCAGTTCGACCGCGGCTACCTGTCCCCCTATTTCGTTACCGACCCGGAGCGCATGGAATGCGCGCTGGAAAACGCGCTGATCCTCATCAACGAGAAGAAAATCAGTTCCATGAAGGACCTGCTTCCATTGCTGGAGCAGATTGCCAAGCTGGGCAAGCCCCTGCTGATCATCGCGGAGGACGTTGAGGGCGAAGCCTTGGCGACCCTGGTGGTGAACAAGCTGCGCGGCACCTTGCAGTGCGCTGCCGTCAAGGCTCCTGGCTTTGGCGATCGCCGCAAGGCCATGCTCGAAGACATCGCGGTGCTGACCGGCGGTAAGGCTATCACCGAAGACCTGGGTATCAAGCTGGAGAACGTGAAGATCGAGGATCTCGGAAAAGCCAAGAAGGTCACCATCGACAAGGACAACACCACCATCGTCGAAGGCGCGGGCAAGGCTTCGGAAATCGAAGGCCGCGTCAAGCAGATCCGCCAGCAGGTGGAAAACACCACTTCGGACTACGACCGCGAGAAGCTCCAGGAACGCCTGGCAAAGCTGGTTGGCGGCGTCGCCGTCATCAAGGTCGGTGCGGCAACCGAAACCGAGCTGAAGGAAAAGAAGGCTCGTGTAGAGGACGCCATGCACGCCACTCGTGCGGCCGTTGAGGAAGGCATCGTTCCCGGCGGCGGTGCTGCGCTGCTCCGAGCGCTCCCGGCTCTTGAAAGAATCAAGGCTGAGGGCGATGAGCTCGTGGGCGTGGGCATCGTTCGCCGCGCTTTGGAAGAGCCCGCTCGGCAGATCGCGCACAACGCTGGCTTTGAAGGCGCGGTAGTGATCGGCAAGATCCGCGACTCCAAGGACGAGCACTTCGGCTTCAACGCAGACACCGGCGAGTACGTTGACCTAGTGAAGGCTGGCGTCATCGACCCGGCCAAGGTCACTCGTCTGGCGCTGCAGAACGCCGCGTCCATCGCCGGCCTGATGCTCACCACGGAAGCCCTCGTGGCCGAGTTGAAGGAAGACGACAAGAAGGCTGCTGCAGCCGGCGGTCCTGGCGGACCAGGCGGCATGGGCGGAATGTACTAAGCTCATCCAGCTAGCCCAGAAAACTCAATCCAAGAAAGGGCGACCGTTCATGCGGCCGCCCTTTTGTTTTGGAAACGCAGCTAAATATTCCGTGGAGTCGATCAGCACAAGACGACAGTTGTGCGCTAAACTCTCCCGCGAAACGCACGCAAACTTCCGGTGCCAGCGCAATCGATGAGCGAGTTTCAAACCCGAGACGACAGGCAAGTCGCTTCGTCACCGGCAAAAACCTCCAATTTAAATCCGACCGCCAGTTACTTCGTTCCGACCTTTGCCGTCTCTTGGACCGCAGCGTTTTTGCTTGCTGCTCCAAAACTCCTGCGCGGTGAACCGCTGCCAACGCTGAATGGCATTCTGATGTTTCCCGCGATGTGCTCGGGCCGGTCAGTTGTGGAATCCTGTTGACGCGCATCGTCAACGGCGCTGGGGGTTTGCGCGATCTGGTAGCGCGTGGCACGCGGTTTCGTGTGCCATTGCAGTGGTATGCGTGGCTGCTGGTTCCTCCCATCGCGGTTCTGCTGATTTTATCCATCTTGAAGACCTTCGTTTCTCCCGTTTACACACCGAATCGGTTTTACGGTTCTTTTCGGCGTTGCCGCTGGAATCCTTGAGGAAATTGGCTGGATGGGTTTCGCTTACCCAAAAATGAGTCAAAGGTTTTCACCATTTCGTGCCGCGGTCTTTCTTGGCCTTCTCTGGGGCATTTGCCGGTGATCGATTTTCTGGGAGCTGCCACGCCACATCGAGCCGCATGGTTTCCGTTCTTCCCGGCGTTCACAGGCGGCCATGATGGGGATGTGCGTGATCATTGCGTGGGTGTACACCAACACCGAGAGTCTCCCGCTGGCTCAACTCTTGCACGTCAGCTCGCCTGGTTCTTTGGTCGCTTGCAGCCTGGCAGGCGTGTCGCCCATACAGCAGGCGTTTTGGTATGCCGTCTACGCTGCGCTTCTCTGGCTCGTAGTGCTGGGCCTCGTGGTTCTTCGTCGCAACGCCAATTTGCCTGCATTCCTTTGACGAAACGGGTCGATGGATTTCCGCGCGCCAAAAATAGTTAATTGGTTCGTTATTATACATAAATAGTTCATTTGAAGCGTCGGGCGTGAAAACTACAGTGGGTAATAACGATACCGCTTTTTCTGCGCCTGTTTCCTGTACGAGAACTGTACTCGACCAGGCTTGACGCTTCACACCCGCGGGAATAGTGTGCCATGCAATTCTCCCAGCCGATGATCTGTTTCGCGCGTGACCGGGTCATTTCGGAGCCACTTATTCCTAGGCGCGTCGCGAATCAACAGCCCTCAGGAAGGCGGGTCGGCGGTCGATTCACTACTTAACCATCAGGTCCCTGAAAAACATTGGTTCAGCGTTTGGCGGAAAATGATGATCTGAAACCCAGGTTCATTTCCGAAGTCGATCCCCATTTGATCAACCCAACCCAGCTCGCAGCTTGGGGTGTGTCTAGCCCCGCTCGAAAAATTCACAAGGGGAGTAAAGATGAGAAAAATCGTCACGCTTGTGGTGTGTTTAGCCGTTGCCACGCTCTTTGCCATGCTGTTGTTCTATCTACCGGCGCTGGCGCAAAGCCAGCTCAGCTTGCAAGCGAAGGATCCTGGAGTGCGCGCTGGTTCTGTCAACGCCGGCCAGGCTCTTTCCACGCTCAGTCCGGGCCAATCACAATACTTCACAGACGGTCTGGTGCGCTTCAACGAAGTGGACCAAGTAGAAAACGGTCTGGGCCCGACATTCAACTCCAACAGTTGCGCGAGTTGCCATGGGCAACCTGCGGCGGGCGGTTCCAGCCCGCGGGCTGACCAATATCCCAACATCGGCCCCAATCCGCAGATCGAGGCAGCTTCTGCCGGTGGCGCCACGAACCGAGTCCCATTCTTTATTACTTCGGACGGCCCGGTTCGTGAGGCTCGCTTCCCCTTCGTCGTCACTTCCGGCGGATCCCTCACCAAAACGCCGGACGGCGGCGTGCATGCGTTGTTCACCATCGCCGGGCGCGGCGACGCCGGGAGTTGTTCCCTGGCGCAACCCAATTTCGAGCAAATGGCGCAGCTTCACAATTTGATCTTTCGAATTCCAACGCCGGTTTTCGGCGCTGGGCTGATCGAGAACATTGCCGATGCCACCATCCTCGCGAATATGCGGGCGAATTCTTTTCTCAAGGGGCGCTTGGGAATCTCCGGGCACCCGAACTTCAGTGGGAACGATGGCACGATCACCCGGTTCGGGTGGAAAGCGCAAAACAAGTCCCTGGAAATTTTCACTGGCGAGGCTTACAACGTCGAGATGGGTGTTACGAACGAACTCTTTCCGGACGAGCGCGGCACGCCCCCAGCGGCTTGTCTCATCAATCCGACGCCCGAGGACGTGACCAACTTTGACTTGTCAGGCGACCAGATTCCCAGTGATGTCGTGGGGTTCTCCCATTTCATGCGATTCCTGGCGCCTCCGGCGCAATCCTCGCAAGGCATCTCGGGCAATCCTCCCTCGTCGTCCATTCAAAACGGACGAGCACTGTTCAGCCAGATTCACTGTGACACGTGCCACACTCCGGCGATGCAAACCGCCACTTCAAAACTCACACCCGCACTAAGTAACCAGACCGCCGGCCTGTTCTCAGACCTGCTCGTGCACCATATGGGTACCGGACTGGCCGACAACGTCTCGCAAGGCTCCGCAGGCCCCGACGAATTCCGCACCGCGCCTCTGTGGGGGCTGGGACAGCGCATTTTCTTTCTTCACGATGGCCGCTCCGGTCCAGACAATGGCGGACTGGTGCACGCTATTGAACAGCACGCCAGTAGCGGCTCTGAAGCCAATACGGTCATTTCCAATTTCAATCAGCTTTCCACTCAGCAGAAGCAAGACTTGCTGAACTTCCTTCGCTCGCTCTGAACCTTAGCTACGGGGGCGTGGGCGCGCAGGACCCGTCGTACGCTCCCGTCCGTTCGCCAGGCAACTTACTCAAGGCGAGGCCATCGAGCCGCCCGTACCCACCGATGTGCCCCCCTTCCTTGCCGCATCGTCCCCCGCTCCGCTGCGCTACCTGCGCTGCCAGTGCGCTCCTCAGGGGGAGCGAGTTGCCATGCCAGGATTCTTCCAGCGGTTGATGCCACGCGACGGTAGTTCTTCATCTTGTTCCAGAAACATAGCGGAAAACATTGTTGCCGGCGCGCAAGCCTTCACGAAGATGCTGTCCCACTACGCCGGAGTGCCGGAGCAGGTCCAGATCATCAAAGCCATCGAGCACAATAGCGAAGAAATTACGCACCAGATATTCCGCAAGCTGAACCATTTCGCGCCGTTCTATGGGCCGCCTCCGCCTTTTGGAATTTCATTGCCGCTTTCGCTTTTGGAACCCCCGTCGCCTCGACCATGAGCAAAGGCCTGGCGCATATCGAGATGCTGAACTCGAAAGTGCTGCTCGCGGGACTGCTGGGCGCGATCAGCTGGAATCTCATCACCCTTACTTTGGGCTCGCCCACCAGCTCCTCCCACGCACTGATGGGCGGATATGGCGGCGCCGCGGTGGCATTACCCGGATTTCTGACCCTGATCATGAGCGGGTGGAAATTGCCGGTGCTGTCTATTTTTTGTCGCCCGTGATCGGCATGATTGTTGGAATTACAGTGACAATTACGACGACCTGGATCGCCAAGGACCAACGGCCGAAGAAGGTTGACCGCTGGTTTCGCCGCTCACAATTGTTGTCCGCCGCAGGCTATAGCCTCGGGCACAGCACCAACGATGCGCAAAAGGGCATGGGCATCATCACCGCAGCGCTGGTGGCCGGCGGCTGATGAAAACCTACCATGTGCCATATTGGGTGATCATCTGTTGCCACTTGGCGATGGGCGGCGAACCATGGCGGGCGGCTGGCGTATCATCAAGACCATGGGCCAGCGCATCACCAAAGTCACGCCCTTCGGAGGATTCGCCGCAGAAACTGCCGGGGCCATCACGCTGATGGGTACAGCGCACTTCGGTATTGCGGTCCGTACGACCCACACGCTGTTGGGAGCGGGCATTTTTCCATCTGCTGGCGGCGCTGCTGCGCTAGTTCGGTGCAGCCTTATACACCCAGATTTATCGATAGCTTGAATTCAAATTCCCGCGCACACAGATTTCTCGCTGTTGCGCTCAGAGATTTGTCGAGTGAACCCTATAGGAAAACTCGGCATGATTTTTTACAAGTTTGCATTCTCAATGACGGATTTACATCCTCCAAAAAGCCGTTTACTCATTCGCGGCACCATCCGAACAAAGTCCTTCTAAGTGCTTGATTCTTGGGTGTTTCTGAATGAGTGCGTCGATTGCGCCGTGGCCACGCGGCAATGTTTGGCCCATGAAGTGCTCCAGCACCGGCGGCACTGACTTATGGCAATAGCGGAAGAGAGTTTTGAAAGATGAAGGCCACGAGAAAGGTAAGCGTAATCGCAAAGCATCTTCAACGCCTTCTGGCAATTCTAGGCGCACTGGCGCTCCTCGCGGTCGTCACCGTGTTTTTCTTTTTTCTCGCAATTGGTCACTGGCTGGTAAAGGAAGATCCCCTGCAAAAAGCCGACGCGATTGCGGTATTGAGCGGCAATTCTCCCGCTCGCGCAATGGAGGCGGCCAAGCTTTATCATGAGGGTTACGCGAAGGAGATCTGGCTCACACACCCGGGCGCTCTTTCTGACGCTCTGAAGCAATTCGGGATTCGTTATCCCAGCGAAGATGACCGCAACTACCAAGTTCTGCGGAAGCGGGGAGTCCCCGCAAAAGCGATCCATATCCTCGAATCATCGATATTGAACACAGCCGACGAGCTGGACGTGATCAGTGCCGCGCTGCAGGACACCGGCAGCCAATCGGTGATTGTCGTGACGGACAAACCACACACGCGGCGCGTGTACACCCTTTGGAAGGAATTCGACGCGGGTCGCGGCAATGCAATCGTCCACGGCGTGAGCAATGACTACAACCCATCTCGCTGGTGGAAAACGCCCGGCGGCACAACGCAGGTTTTGCATGAAGTGCTTGGCATGATCAATGCTTCGGCGGGATTGCCGGTGCAAACCGGGATTCGGCTACAGCCCTCGGTGGCGGAAAACAGCTCTCACGATTCCCAAGAGCAGCAAGCGCAACCCCTGAAGATCCGACAGGCTGTCGATTCCGACTAATTGCGCTTCATCATCCTCTTCATCTAGGAACTCAGAAACCGCATCCGCCACGAGGGATGGACGCGCATCGCTTCGTCTACGCGTCTTGGCTACCAGAATCAGAATTTTGGACGGGCTGGGGCGTGTCGCGGCGTCAGGAACTGTGCGCGCCAGACTTCTTTGTTTCGGTTCCTGGCACCTTCGACGCGAGAACGTTCAATTGCAGCACCGCGGGGTCGTTTTCCAACAACTCTTTGCCCTTGCCGAACAAGGCCTTGGCAATCGGGCCGTTTAGATGGGCATCTCGTCCGCCCTCATCGGCAAACGTATCGAAAATGGCGTACTTGGAAGGAGCGAGTTTCACGGCGTACCACGTCTGAGTTCCCGCCTCACTTTCCGCCAGGGGTTGCGCCGACTTCAGGAATTCCTCCAGCTCTTTCTCCTTACCAGCTTTACTCTCGAGAACCACCCACAAAGCAAACTTGGCCATCGTGTCACCTCCAACTCGTGAGATGCACGCGGCCGCGGTTCGGTTCCCAATTTCGACTGGGCACTCCAAAAATATTCGGGGGATACCGTATACTGGGGAGAGGATTTCTTCCCATGACTGAAACGCGTTTGCCCTTCTGTTCCGTCGAAGAAGCGGCCGAAGAAATTCGCCAAGGCCGCATGATCGTCCTTGTGGACGACGAGGACCGCGAAAACGAGGGCGACCTGACCATGGCCGCCGAGAAAATTACGCCGGAAGCGATCAATTTCATGGCTAAATACGGCCGCGGGCTGATCTGCCTGACGCTAACCGAGCAGCGCTGCGAAGAGCTGAACCTGCCGTTGATGTCGCCGATCAACACTTCGCTGCACCGCACGGCTTTCTGTGAGGCCATCGACGCGCGTGTCGGCGTCACTACGGGTATTAGCGCTTCGGACCGCGCCATCACCATTCTGACCGCCATCGACCCGAAGACCCGGCCTCAGGATCTTGCGCGCCCCGGCCATATGTTTCCGTTGCGCGCGCGCAATGGAGGCGTGCTTGTGCGTGCCGGGCAGACCGAAGCTTCCGTGGACTTGTCGCGGATCGCGGGGCTGAATCCCTCCGGCGTGATCTGCGAAATCATGAATGAAGACGGCACAATGTCCCGTGTGCCGCAACTGGCCGAATTTTGCTGCGAGCACAATTTGAAAATGGTGACGGTGGCGGACCTGATCCGCTATCGCATGCAGCACGAGCGCTATGTGCGGCGGATTGCGGAGACCGTTCTGACGACGCGCTACGGCGATTTCCGCATGATTGCATATGCCAGCGACGTGGATCACGACCAGCATATTGCGCTGATTCGCGGCGAACTGGAAGGCCCAACGCCTCCGCTCGTTCGCGTTCACTCGCACTGCCTCACGGGAGATGTGTTCGGCTCGATGTCCTGCGATTGCCCGGATCTGGTTGCCAAATCACTGCAGAAAATAGCCGAGGAAGATCGCGGCGTCTTCCTATATCTCCACCACACCGGCCGCGGCTACACCATCGACACGCCGGAAACTCCCGGCACCTTGCCCAAGATTCATTTTCATTCTCGCGGGCAACTCGATCGCGAGCCGGCGCGCCAGCGCATGGTGCAGCACGAGAGCGGCATCGGCGCACAGGTGCTGATTGACCTCGGCCTCAAGGATATCCGCGTGATCACCAACCACCCGAAGAAAGTGGTCGCGCTGGAAGGCTACGGCATTCGCATCGCCGATCAGGTTCCGCTCGAGCTTACGTCGCCCAAGCCCACGCATCAGCGGTTTTAGCCAGCGCTCGCGGCGCTGCCTACGGTGTAGAAGGACAGGAGCACCCTTACTCCCCAAACGAGTGAGTAACAGACAGGCATTTCATCGGGCCTTCCATCTGTAGCTCAGGCCTTCAGGCCTGAGGCTTTCCGTCAGCGCCGCCGCAAATGGGTCCCCGAGCCCCCATTCCATGGTTGCCGCCACCGATCCGTCCACTCTCACCATGAAAGGGGTGAGCTACAGGCGCGCGATCAAGGCTGGCAGTATGGCTCTTCCCTCTCCGTCGTTTTGGTGGGAGGGGGCTTCGGTGGCGTTACCGGCTTTGTGGATGCCGGCTTGGTGGGTGGGATTTTGCCGACGGTCCGGTACTTGTGCATATTGTCCAGCCGTTCTTGCCCGATGCCTTTGATGGCGAGGAGATCGTCGACGCTCTTGTACCCGCCATAGGACTTCCGCAGCTGCAGGATCTTGTCGGCTGTAGATGGGCCAATTCCGGAAACACGCCTGCAGTTCGGCGGAACTGGCGCGTTCAGGTTCACCGCATGAACCGGCGGCTTTTTGTTTGCGAGCAGGTTCTGCATCGGGCAGAGCACCAGGCAAAAAGTCACTGCAACAAGCAACCGCGCGACGTTCCGCGCACATCTCATAAGTCTTGCTAATGTCTCAGTGAAGTCCATAATCCGGTACTAGGTTAAGCTACGTGCCTGCGGCTCGAGCGGATTCGCCAGCATCTGCATGCGCCCACAACCACCGCGCGGCTACCAGTTTATGTATTCTTCGCGACGCAAACTACGCGTCTCTCGGGATGACGGCGTTTTGCAGTATATGGGGTAGAAACAAACCTCGGCTTACGAAAGCTAAGACTAGTTCCACCAGGTATGTTTACTCGCGCGACGAAGCGCCACCGTTTACTTGTCCAGGCGCTGACCCTGTGTGTCGAAGACCTCGATGTCCCCAAAGAGCGCGGCCTGTTCCTGAATCTGCTCGCGATCGCCCACCACCACGATCTGCATATTCGCCGAATCGAAGTATTTTCGCGCCGTGGCCATCAAATCCTCCGGCTTCAGCGCGCGCACCTTTTCGCGATAGGTTTCCAGATAGTCGACGGGCAATTCGTTCAGCTCCACGGTGGAGAACTGCGACAGCAGCCCCTCCTGTGTCGCCAGTCCCATGGAGAACACTCCCGTGAGATAGTTCTGCGCGTCGGCCAGTTCCGCTTCCGGCACCGGTAGGGACCGCAGCTTGTCAATTTCATAGAAAATCTCAGTGAACGAGGCCGCCACAACCTCGTTCCTCACGGCCGCCGACACCGAGAAATATCCATGCTGCTTCAGCGGATTCACGCTGCTGCGCGGGCTGTAGGTATAGCCTTTGTCCTCGCGGATATTCATCACCAGCCGCGAATTGAAGGCGCCGCCATACAAACTATTCGTCAACCCTAGCCTGATCCAGTCGGGGTGTTTCCTGGTGATGGCGTGGCAACCGGCAAGAATTTGCGTTTGCACGGAGCCGGGATTGTGAACCAGGAAGACGCGGCGCGCGCGCAATTGCGGCGGCGCAATAGTTTCCTTCGCAGCGGGCTTTTTTCCTGTCCAGGCACCGAATACTTTTTCGATGGCCTGGAGCATCGCTTGCGGGTCGAAATCACCTACCATCATCAGCAAGCCGTTTTCTGGCGTGTAGATCTGGCTATAGACGGACTGCAGATCCTCACGCTTGTAGCCCGCAACCTGCGCTTCGCTGGGCGAAATCTGCGCGTACGGGTGCACGCCAAACAATACTTTTCGTAAACGCTCGCCCGCCAGGAAGCCCGGCGAGGTCCGCTCGAGTTTCACTTCCTCCAGCTTTTGCCGCCGTTCTCTTTCGAACTCGCCCTCCGGGAAAGATGCTTCGCGCGCCAGTTCGTTCACCAGTTGCAGCAACGGCTCGGCAAATTCGCTGAGCCCGGCGAATGAAACGGCGCTGGTGTCTTGCCCGGCGCTCGTGCCCAGGTCCGCGCCCAGCCGCCGCAGGTCTTCTTCAATCTGGCGGCTTGCGCGCTTGGCCGTTCCCGTACGTACAACTGTCGCGGTCATTTCCGCCAGCGATGGCGCGCGATCGACCACCAGCGCATTTCCCGCACGGAAGAATAGTTCCCCGTGAAACTTTGGAATCGAGTGCGCTTCCGCCAACACCACCTGAAGCCCGTTCGACAGCCGCGCTCTCGTTCGCTTCGGCCACGTTACCGGGCGTTCGGCCGTCAGGGCCGGCACCAGATTTGAAATTTCTGCCGCCTTCGTCGCCATCACGCTGCCTCCTTCACTTCGGACTTTGCTGGCATACGGAATACAATCGCGCGATTCTCCGGCCGCAGATATTTCTTCGCCACTTCTTGAACCTGTTCGCGAGTCACGGCAAGGAATCCATCCAGGATGGTGTTCACGAGTTGCGGCTCGTTATCGAACAGCGTGAAGCACGCCAGCAAGTGCATCAGCCCGTAGCGCGGCATGTAGCCGCCCCGGCCGCCCTCAAGCGTCGAGTAATAATCCGAGCGCCATTTCACTTTCAATTGCTGCAATTCATCCTCGCTGATGCCCTTTTCCTGCACTTCCCGAATCACAGCGTCGAATTCCGCCAACGTCGCTTCGCTGGAGTATTCCGGCTTGTGCAGAATCCGCGTGGTCATCTGCGTTGGGCCGTTGTAGCCGAAGATGTCGTCGATGCCGCCATCGGCTTCCACGGCCACCTGTTTTTCCAGCACGAGTTCACGATGGATTCGCCCGGCTCGGCCGCCGTGCAACGCCTGGTCCAGCAGCGCCATCGCGTACCATTCCGGCGTCTTCCGTTGCGGCATTACATAGCCGATGGCCATGGCTGGCAGCGTCCCGAATTTCTCCTCCACATTTCCGCGCCGCTCTTCTTTCTGTGGCGGCTCTGCGGGATCCGCGAATGGCGGCGTCGCGCCCTTGGGAATATCCGCGAAATACTTCTCCACTAGCGCCGCGCCTTCCTCCGATTTGATGTCGCCCAACAACAAAAAGACAGCGTTGTTCGGCACATAATAAGTTCGGAAAAATTTCTGCACATCCACGAGCGTCGCGGCATCCAGATCCGCAAAATCCCCATAGAAATTGTGCGCATTGGCCCAGTTGCGGAACGCCACCGGCGGCATATCCAGCCAGGGAAATCCGCCATAGGGCTGGTTCATCACATTGACGCGGACTTCTTCTTTGACGACGTCGCGCTGGTTGCGGAGATTCTCATCGTCCACCTTCAGTGCGCGCATGCGGTCCGCCTCCAGCCACAAGACACGCTCGAGAGCATTGGAGGGAACCGCTTCGTAGTAGTTGGTCACGTCGTACATCGTCGAGCCATTCAGCACGCCGCCGCTCGAATTGATCAGCTTAATGTGCTGCATCTTGGGGGCATTCTCTGAGCCTTGAAACATCATGTGCTCGAACAGATGCGCGAACCCGCTGCGCCCCTGCGGCTCCAGGCGAAATCCGATCTTGTAATAAACGCCCACCGTGACCACCGGGGCGGTTGTATCCGGCGCGATAACCACTCGCAAACCGTTTTTCAAGGTGCTGCTGTGAATAGGCACTTGCAATCGAGTCACGCGTCATCTCCCTTTTGCTTTTGCGAAACTTGCCCACGTCCCGAAATCGTCTCCAGCTCTTTCAGCATCGTTTCCGTTTCCTCAGACAATACTCGCGCCGCCAGCCGGCTCACCGACGGTAGGCCACCAGAAACTCCGACCGGCGTTCCTGCAGGGCGTCGCCCCGCTGGTGTGCAACACCATCAGCCCGCGCCACGCGAGGCCGCCGATTCGAGCAAGCTCACTGCCGACCGCTGGTATCGCGTCGTCGGGCACCGTGAGCAGCACAACCCTGCTCGTCAGAGCCTGCACGGTTAAGCCCGCTTGGGGTCGTCCCGCACCGATAAACCGCACCGCCTTCCGCGTCCTGGCTTCGCTGCGGGCGTAAACCACGCCAATCTTCCAACCCCACTCGCGCAACCGCCGGCCCAATGCGCGTCCCACACGCCCGGCTCCGACGATCGAGAGGCTCTCAACCATTCGTGCTAGCATACCCCGAGGCTGGCTTGCGACTCCAATTTACATGCATCTCTTCGTGACGGTTTTCTTCGGACTGATTGCCATCTTCTGGCTGACTTACGGACTGAAAGTTGCCTACGGGGCGAGTCGCTTGCCCTGGTTGAAGAAATGCGTTCAGGCTGCCGACCCCGAGTGCCCAAGTATCTCGCTGATCTTCGCCGCGCGCGACGAGCAACAGAAGCTCCCTGGCGCTCTCGCCACGCTCATGGCGATTGATTATCCCAAACTCGAGATTATCGCGGTTGACGATCGCTCCACGGACGCCACTCCCCGCATCCTTGACGAATTCGCCGCCACGCACGACCGCCTCAAGGCCGTGCATGTTCGCGAATTGCCTGCCGGCTGGCTGGGCAAGCCGCACGCGTTGCAGAAAGCCTACGAGGCTTCCACCGGCGAGTACCTCGTTTTTACCGACGCCGACGTAAAATTCCAGCCCGACGCACTGCGCCGCGTCATCACACTTGTGCGGGAACGAAACCTTGATCATCTCACGCTGCTTGGCGACGTCGAGCGCAGCAATTTCTGGGATACCCTGCTGCTCACGTTCTTTGCCATGGGCTTTCAACTTGCCACCGACTCCTATCAGGTCAGTAATCCCAATTCCCGTGCGTATGCGGGCGTTGGCGCGTTCCAGATCCTGAAACGCTCCGCGTATGAATCGTTGGGTACACATCGCCGTCTCGCCATGGAAGTGGTCGACGACATGAAACTCGGCAAGCTCGTCAAACGCGCCCGCTTCCGCTCCGGCATCGCCGTCGCGCAAGACGCCGTCTCCGTTGAATGGCACCTTGGCATGAGCAATCTCGTTCGCGGACTGGAGAAAAACTTCTTTGCCGCTGCGCAATATAGCTCCTTGCTGGTGACGGGTCAGATTCTGAGCTTGCTCATCTTCAACGTGCTGCCCTTTGCGGGACTTCTCTTCGGCCACGGCTGGGTGCGTATTTTCTGCGCCATTGCCGTGCTCATTGCCCTAGGCTTTCACGCCGGCGTGGACATCGTGATGCGCGTCTCGCCGCTCTATTGTTTGACGCTGCCGCTTGGCGCCGTGTTGTTCGCGTTTATCCTTTTCCGCTCGACGGTGGTCACGCTGCGCCAGCGGGGAATCTTCTGGCGAGGAACCTTCTATTCGCTCGATGAACTTCGCCGCGGGAGTGTGTGATCAAGAGTGGAAAGCCCTCACCCCTGAAGGGGTGAGCTACAGTCTCATGCGTTGGTGGCCGATTCCGCGCTCTCTTTCCCGAACATTCCCGCCAGGTCCTGTTGCTTCAAGGAACGGATGCGGTCGCGCAGCTGTGCGGCCTTCTCGAACTCGAATTTCTTAGCCGCTTCCCGCATCTGGGTTTCCATCTGGCGCAGCAATTCCGCCAGTTGCGCTTCGGATCTCACATTCGACGCGGCCGCGTCCAGTTTTGCCTCGTCCAACGGCACGGTCACGTAGTCTGCTTCCACGATGCGTGCCAGCTCCATGTCCACCCCTTTCACAATCGATTGCGGCGTAATATTGTTTTCCTTGTTGTACTCCCGCTGTTTGTCGCGCCGCCGATTCGTTTCGGCGATGGCCTCATTCATCGAATTGGTCCGCGTGTCGGCATATAGAATAGCTTTACCTGAAAGATGGCGCGCGCAGCGACCCATGGTCTGAATCAGCGACGTGGTGCTGCGCAGAAACCCTTCCTTGTCCGCGTCCAGGATTGCCACCAGTGATACTTCGGGCAAGTCCAGGCCCTCGCGCAACAGGTTGATTCCAATCAGCGCGTCGAACTCGCCTCTCCGCAAGTCGCGCAATATCTTGATGCGGTCCAATGTCTCCACTTCCGAATGCAAGTAACGGCTGCGTACGCCAATCTCCGTAAAATACTCGCTCAGATCTTCCGCCATGCGCTTGGTCAGCGTCGTTACCAGCACGCGTTCGTTCTTTTGCGCGCGAACGCGTATCTCCTCCAGAAGATCATCCACCTGGCCCTTTACCGGACGAATTTCCACTTCCGGATCGATCAGCCCCGTCGGACGTATCACCTGCTCCACCACCACACCGCCGGATTTCGTCAGCTCGTACGGCCCTGGAGTCGCCGAAACATAGATCACTTGATTCGTGCGGTGCTCAAATTCCTCGAAGGTCAGCGGACGGTTGTCCAGAGCCGATGGCATGCGAAAACCGTAATCCACCAACGTCTGCTTTCGTGAACGGTCACCGTGAAACATGCCACGGACCTGCGGCACCGTGACGTGGGCCTCGTCGATGAACAACAAATAGTCCTGCGGCACATAGTCCAGCAAGGTTGGCGGTGCTTCTCCCGGCAATCTACCGCTCAAATGTCGCGAATAATTCTCCACCCCGTGGCAGTAGCCGATGGTCCGCATCATTTCGATGTCAAACATCGTGCGCTGCACTACTCTTTGCGCTTCCACAAACTTCCCTTGCTTCTCCAGCTCTTTCTTCCACCAATCCAGTTCTTCCTGGATGGTGATGATCGCACGATCGCGCTGCTGCTGCGGCATCACGTAGTGCGTCTTGGGGTAAATCGTCACGCGTCCCAAATTTTCCTGGCCGCTCCGGATCTCTCCCGTCAACGGATCGAATTGCCGGATGGTATCGATCTGGTCGCCCCACATCTCAATGCGATACGCCTGATCCTCATAGGTTGGATAGATTTCGATAATGTCGCCGCGAACGCGAAACGACCCGCGCCGCATGTCCTCCGAGCGCTCGTACTGAATATCCACAAAACGGCGCAGCAACGCCTCACGCGTTGTCTGATGGCCTTTCTCCAGGACTACGAGCATCCCGTAATAGGCTTCGGGCGAACCGATGCCGTAGATGCACGAGACCGAAGCCACGATCACGACGTCGCGCCGTTCAAATAGCGAACGCGTGGCGCTCATGCGCAGCTTGTCCAGCTCGTCGTTAATCGTGGCTTCCTTATCGATGTAGATGTCTGCCGCGGGCACGTACGCTTCCGGCTGGTAGTAATCGTAGTAGCTGACAAAATATTCGACTGCATTCTCCGGGAAAAAGCCTTTGAATTCGTGATAGAGCTGCGCCGCCAGCGTTTTGTTGTGCGCTAAAACCAGAGCCGGGCGGTTTGTTTGCTCGATTACCTTGGCCATGGTGAAGGTTTTGCCCGAGCCGGTGACGCCCAGGAGAACCTGATGCTTGTCGCCAGAGTCCAGCCCGCTGGTTAGCTGTTCAATCGCGGCGGGTTGGTCACCCCGAGGTTGATAGTTGCTTTTCAGCTTGAAATTCATGGCTAGCGTCTCCTGCAGCTTTTGCGGCCTCCGCCGAAACGTTCATTATACTCCGCTTGGCAAGCTCCCTCCGTGATTTGTGTACCGTACGTGGTACACTACCAGCGTGGCCAAACAACCCAGGTCTTCGATGGATCTGAATGATCCAGTCGAGTCAATCGAACGCCGGGGAACACGGGTTGCGGTAATTTTCTTTCCGACGGGGGCAGGCGGAGAACCAGGCGCGATTGGCTGAAAGCGCTAGCTCCATTAGACCGCAAACACATCGGAGAAGACATCAAGACGCTGGAATTTCGGCGGCCCATCGGGATGCCTGTTTGTAAAGCCATGGGCAATGGAATTTACGAAGTCAGAACGAACTTGATCCACAACCGGATCGCGCGAGTGCGGTTCTATATCCATAAGAAAGGGCGGATGGTCCTGCTCCACGGATTCATCAAGAAGACTCAGCAAACCCCAGAAGAGGATTTAGAGCTGGCAAGGAAGCAAGAACAAGCACCAGCGAGCACTCAGGTGAAAGGATGAAAATGAAACGGCGAAGGAATCACAAGGTGACGAATCACGATGGCTCGACCTTCGATAGTTTTCTTGAGGAACAGGGAATCCGCGAAGAAGTAGAGGCGGTCGCCATCAAGAGAGTGCTGGCTGGGCAACTGGAACGAGCCATGCAGGAACAGCAGAAGACCAAACAGTCGATGGCAAAGCAGCTTCGCACCAGTAGGTCACAGTTGGATCGTCTTCTCGATCCGCAAAACACTTCCGTGACGCTCGATACCATCGCGCGCGCGGCCGGGGCGCTCGGCAAGCGCGTAATCATTCGGGTCGCGGACCTGAAGACTAAACGAGCTTAGTGGCATTCGTCAGTGCTTTGAGATGCTTCCGTCCGGCACCATCACCATCTCGAAGCGGCTGGTTACATCCAGCTTGTAGTGAACCGCGTTGCTCTTATCGATTTTGGCGATTTCGACGTCCATCGATTGCCTTCCGTCTTCCGTTGCGCGCAAAACCAGCCCGCTCCTCAACGATATGGACGTAAAGATCTCGTTCGTGCCGCTAGTGGTGCCGCTGGTCTTCAATTCATGCAGCTTGTACTCCTCCGGCGTCGCGTCTTTCGGGGAAGACCTTTGCTTCAGCCTAGCGGTGGTCAGGAAAACCGCGCACTTTTCTGTGGGCGCGGTGGCGCACTTGTCGTTCTGTCCATAGGTTGTCTGCTGATCCCACACCAGATTGGCAATGGGCCCGGAATTGCGCTCCGGCTCTTCGTTTCTCCAGGTTTGTCCGGGTTTGACGCCGTCCGCGGGTAGGGTCCAGCCATAGGCAAATCGCGCGATCCAGAACTGCCAAACCATGCGCTGTTCCGGTTCCAGATTGTCCATGCCTTCCACCTTTTGCACCTGGCCCGCACCGTCGATGGTGAACTCCACCTTAGGGTTCGTGGCGGGCGCATTCTTGCCTGCCGCATCGCTTGGGAGCTCGAATTCTGCGCGAGCTACAATCACAGGCCGACCGTTCTGCATGCGAATTTCTTTAATGGTGATTTGCAGCTCGAACGAAATGTTTTCTTTCAAATCGGTTGGTTTCGCCATTGAAGTTACTCGGCTCTCTGTGGTTACGTCGCGCTGCACGCGTCCATGAATCTGGTAATGCAGCGCCTGACCTGCGTGCAATCGGGGAATCAGCGCCACTCGATGATCAGCGGAAGAATCTATTGCGGCGACCAGGCACAGCGCAACCCCGGCCGAAACAAGCCACACCTTTCTGCCGGCGAAAACGTTCGGCCTGTTTTTTTGTGCCCTCATTTTTGCGGCATGCCGAATTGCCGGTCAAAGAAATCGCTTGTGGCGTGATAGGCCTTCAGCCAATTGCTGTTCAGCATGAAGTCGTGCACATCGTCGGGAAACACGAGTTGTTCGATAAACACGCCTTTGGGACGCAGGCGCGCGATCAGGTCCACGGTCTGCGAAAAAATCACGTTGCGGTCGTCGTCGCCATGGATGAAGAGCACCGGAGATTTCCACGTGTCCACGAAGTTCACGGGAGAAGAATCGTGCGCGAGCTTCGTCAACTCAGGCTTGATGTTCTTGCCTTCCCAGTTGTCTGTCGGCCAGTCGTGCACTCCATGCATATCCACGCCGGCCGCAAACAGCGCCGAGTCGCGCCCCAATCCCAGGGCCGTCAGATAACCGCCATAGCTTCCGCCCCACACTCCGATGTGCTTGCCATCGACGTCGGCGCGCGCCTGCAGCCATTTCCCGGCGGCAACGACGTCCTGATATTCGCTCGCCCCGCGTCCCGCTCGTCCCGCGGCCTCACGAAACGCGCGGCCGTAGCCAATCCCGCTGCGATAGTTCACCGCCAGCACAATGTAGCCGCGACTGGCCAGATACTGATTCATCCCATATGCATTCGAGTAGTAGTACATGTAGTGCCAGCCCAGCAGCATCTGCCGCATTGGGCCGCCATGCAGAAAAATCAGCGCCGGCCGTTTCGCTCCGGGCTTCAGATTCTTTGGCAGAAACAATTGCCCGTGCAACTCCAGGCCATCTCCCGATTTGAAGATCACCTGCTGCGGGGCTATCAATTTCTCCGCTGGATATGTGGAAGGCACCGCCCCTGCCGGCATCACCACAGGGGTCGCCTCACTTTCCGCCGCGAGAACGAAAGCCTGTCCGCGGTGCTGCGCGTCGGATCCGAGATAAGCAATGTGCTGCTCGTCGCCAACAAACACGCCGGCCCACTCAATTCCTTCTCCCTTGGTCAATTGTTGCGGGCTACTACCTGTCAACCCTGTTCGCCACATGTGCCGACGGTCGACGTCGCCACAATTCGAATTGAACACGATCGTCGCTTTGTCACGCGAGAACGACCACTGCTCCACTTCGCAATTTCCCGGCGTCAGAGGCTTCGCGCTGCCGCCCTCCGCCGAAATTGTGTACAGGTGTTGCCATCCATCCTCTTCGCTAGCAAAAACCAGATTGTTTTGCGCTGCCCAATTGAGCACGCCGCCGCCCGTGCCATTCGCCATATACGGATACGACCCTTGCAGCGACGCGGTGCTTTGCCAAACATCGTGTCCTTTCGCCGTCGCCGCGTCTGCCACCCAGATAGCCCACGGATGCGACCGGTCTGGCTCAATGAAATAGCCCTCCGGGGAATCGCGGGTCACCGCCGGTTGGCGCACGAACGCAACGCGCTTTCCATCCGGCGACCAGACAGGATCGGAGTCCGAATCCACACTCGGCTCAACAAACTCCACTTTTTGGCTCGCGGTATCGTAAATCACAATGAAACTGTGATCGCCGCGATCGGAAACCAGCAACAGCCGCGTCCCATCCGGCGACCACGCCACCGGAGAATTCTTGCCACGCAACACAATCTGCTTTGGCTTCTCAGTGCCTTGCGTAGCAGCCAGCCAGATATTTGCGTCGCGCTCGTACGCAATCATTCCCTTCACCGATACCATCGGGAAATTGCCTGCGTCGATTTTCGTTGGCGTCCCACCGCTCCAGCCAATCATCCATACGGTTTGTTCGACGCCGGCGGGATTGCTTGTGGGATTGGCGTATTGCCCCGCAGAATTCTTGCCTTCGCCCCGCGTGAAAACGATCGAACTGCCATCCTCGGTAAATTGCACGTCCGAGAGTTCTCCGCCATCATCCGAGTTGTACGTGGTTAACTGCCGCGCCGTGAACGACGGCGCTTCCGCAACCCAAATGTTTCGTTTCCCTTCCTGATTCAGCGTCCAGGCCAAGCGGCTTCCGGTTTTTGCCGCCACCAAATTCGACACAAAGGGCGCGCTCAGCACCTGCTCCAACGGGAACGCATCCTGCGCCGCCGCCTTCGCTCCGAACATCAGGCCCAGCACGATCACACACAACGCCACTCTTCTCATCGCGTCTCCCCCGCCTTGATTTGCGCACAATTCAATCCCTGAACCCATCAGCGTTTCGCCTGCTCCGCGATCGTAGCCTTCACGGCCACCTGCGGCGCATCCAGCGGCCCTCTTAATTCCAGGTGATGCCCCGGAAGCGGGCTGGCAGCCGCACGTTTATCCGTCGCTGCTTCAGAAAACGTCAAATTCGCGGCTTGCGCGAAATCAATGGTTCCCGCCAGCAAGTTCTTTCCGCGCGGCCCACTCAAGCGAATCGCGTCCAAGGTGATAACGCGGTCCTTCAGCGAGAACTGTCCGTCAGCGTTCGCCCAATGCGACGCGCCCGTTCGCAGCGCTCCGGCATCCAGGCTTCCCGCGACGTCCCATCCGCGAAACTCCACGTTTTTTGCGGTGAACTCGGCGTTGCCGGTGATCTGCTTCAACAAATCCTCGCGCCCAACCCCTCCGGTCGTCAGATGAATTTTTCCCGAGGCCGTCCCTCCCCATCGCTCGGCCCAACGCGCGGCCCAAGGTAATTGCCCCAGGCTCACCTGTTCGATCTCCGCTGCAATCTCGTATTTCGGTGCCGCTCCAAATACCGCGAGCATCGATCCGCGAACGTCTCCCCCGGCCCACTGCGCTTCTGCTTCGCGCACATCCAAATGCAAATCCATCAGCAGCAAATTCGCGTGCGCTTTCGAAAGCTTGATCTTCTCAATCACCACCGTGTCGACGAAAAGGTCGCCGTCAGCCGACACGCGCCGCAAGAGCTCGCTTGCCTTCGCCTGCGTATTGGACTTTCCCAGCAACGACGGCAATAGCCGCTGCAACCAGTTGGGGCGCGCCCGCGGCCCAACCCAGCGGTCCAGTTCCGCGGCATCCAGCCGGTCTGCATGCAGCTGGAACTTCCATCGCGGCAGTTCCCTTCCGTCCACCGGAAGAGTCTCGCTAATCGTTCCATTCCAACTGGCCCCGAATGCTCCTGCTTTGTTCACCGTTGTGTTGCGCTGTCCTTTGTCCCACTCCAATCGCGTGTCGTCCAGATGGATCGGCAGATTCAATCCCGCAACCTCTAACTCCGCCTTCACCGCATTAATGGAACCGCTGCGGCGGGTGTTGCGAAGCAGGCCATGATCCCATTCCACCGTCGTCGTGCCAGTGAGCCCACCGGTCAATTCCCAGCCATGATTCAACGTTTTTCCGAATGCCGCGGCAAGCTTGAACAGATTTTGCGCTTTCTCTAATCGCGCATCTATGCGCAGGCTGCCGGCCTGAGCGGTAAAGTCGTGCGATGCGCGAATCTCCGCTACGTCCTGCGTTTCCGCCACCATCGGCCGCGGCGGCTTCGCTGCTGTCTTCTCCGCTTTCCCAGCGGCAGGTTGCTCCACTCTTGCTTCACTCAACGAAAATCGCACCGGCTCGACCGTGAAAATCCCTTTTCGCAATTCGCTATGCAGTTCGCCAATTCGTACCGTCCGCGTGAATCCCGGCACGCTCAGCGTTCCCGTTGTGCCGGCGACGTGCGCGTCGTCCAGCTTCAACGGCCAGCCGCTCACCGTCGCGTTTCCCGTCAACAAATCGTCGATCGCCAAGTCTTCTGCAATGTCAGGCTGAAACGCTCTGTACCAGGCCAACAGATCCTCGGCCTGCACGGCGGCGCTGGTAACACGCGCGTTCCAAAAACGACTCTCCGCAAGTCGCAACTTTCCCGACGCTTGCAGATTGGAGTGCGGCAAATCGATGTGCAATTCTTCGGCGCGCCCCTCACCCGCAGCGAGATCCCATTGACCCTTGGCGTTAACGTCAATTCGTGGATTGTCACCGCGCTCCGTCAAATCCCAGCGATGGATCTGCGACGCTCGCACCTGCAGCGCAAATTGCCATTTCCCCTCTTCATAACTTTGCCCTGTCACCGGTTTGCCGATGGTCGCCGCTCCATCCACCGCAAGCTGCCCGCGCACTCCGTAGTCATTCCCAGTGATTAGACGGAACAAGTCCGCCAAGGACACTTTTTCCCAATGCACCTGGATCTCGGCCGGTTGCAAGCGTGCCAGCGTTCCGGCCACGTCGCCGCTGACCTGCAAGGTTCCCGTGGACTGCAATTGCACACCGCTGCGCCACGGTACGGCTTCGATTCGCAACCGCCATCGTCCCGCGCCCAACTGTTCGACGCTTCCGGAGACGTTGGTAAACGCGAAGGGCCGCTTGTCTGCGCCAAATTTGAAATTGATGCGCCCCTCGTCAAACTCGATCTTCTGCAGGTGATGAGTGGATTCCGCCGGAAGCCGCGGGCCGTAAGTAACGTAGTTTCCCACTGCCTTCCAGGGAGGAGGCGGCAGCCAACCCTCCAGGTTCCATACGCCCGAGCTGTTACGAACCAGGATCAGGTGCGGGCGCGTCAGCGACATGGTGCCAAACTCAAAGTCGCCTTTCAGCAGACCCCACCAGCGCAAACTGGCGGTCATACGCTCGGCCCTCAGGAAATATTCATTCCCAAATGTGGGATCTTCGCCCACGGTGATTGCGTCAACGTTCAGGCGCGGAATCGGCAGCAATTGAGCGGAAAAACTGCCTACGGTCACCGGTCTTCCAAACGCTCTCGATAGATGCGCAACCAAATACTCTCGCACGCGATGCGTCTTCACCAGCAAAGACACCCCGGCTTGCGCCGCCAACAGCAGCACCAACAGCAGCGCAGCGATTTTCAGGTATTTGCGGAAGCGATTCATGCTGAGGTGAGTTCCTGAGACCCGCAACGTAGTAGTACAGCGTTGCGATTTACCCGCAAATCCTAATGCACCGTGTGCAACATCCGGCCCCATCGCGTGCGCGCGGGCAGATGCATTAGCGTATCAAAGATTCCCAGAATCCTTTGCGCAAACGAAATCTCTCCGTAGTCCGTGCTGTTGGCGTCCACGGACCAATAAATCAGGAATGGCCGCCCCATAATGGCATCGCGGTCCACAAATCCCCAGTAGCGGCTATCGAGGCTGTGATCGCGGTTATCGCCCATCGCAAAATAGCGATCGGGCGGCACCACCAGTTCGTCACCCTGAATGTATTTGCGGATTTCGTGCGCCCATTCGGGCTGCAGCGGCGACATGTAGATCTGGCTGCCTACGGGCGGGAATGAATAGTTGAGAGGGTCGTACCCGGACGAGGGATCGTGGACGACGTACGGCTCGTTCAGCGGCTTATCGTTGATGTACACCTGCTGGTCCACAATTTTCAAGTGATCCCCGGGCAAGCCGATCACGCGTTTCACAAAGTGCGGATGATCCTGGTAGGGATATTTGAAAACGATGATGTCGCCGCGCTGCAACGTCCGGTACGGCAGGAATTTGTCGTACCACTGGCCGCGCCCGCCAAAAATAAACTTGTTCACAAGCAGATGATCGCCAACGAGCAGGGTTCGCTCCATCGATTGCGAGGGAATCTTGAAGGCTTGCACCACGAAACTCGTGCCGAACAGCGCCAGGATTACGGTTACCAGCAGCGATTCCAGATACTCGCTGATGGTCGTCTGATTCGCTTGGGATTCCACCGCTTCAGGAGATTCTTTGGGAGCCGCTTCCGCCACCGGTTCTACTTTTACCTCATCCCGCGACGCGGCCGCTTCCGTAGCGAGCGGTTCATCCAGCATTCGGACCTGCCTGTTGCGGTTCGCTATGGGATGGCACCATCAGTTTCTCGAGCGCACTGCGAGCAGCTTTCTGTTCCGCTTCCTTTTTCGTGCTGCCCTCCGCGCTCGACATCCGCTCTCCTTTGATCCACACTTCCACCAGAAAAGTTTTCTGGTGATCCGGTCCGGTTTCACCCGCCAGACGGTATTCTGCCGGCTGGTCGCCTTTGCCCTGCAAAAACTCCTGCAGCGCGCTTTTCCTGTCGGACTCGGAAATGCGTTCGCCATTTTCCAGCGCCTGTAAAAACACCGTGCGTTTCAGCAGTTCCCGCACAGGATGCAACCCGCCGTCCAGGTACATAGCCGCAACGACAGCTTCAAAGGCGTCGGCCAGCAGCGCGGGCTTGTCTCTTCCGCCGGTTTTTTCTTCTCCGCGACCCAGGCGCAGATGCTCGCCGATCCCCAGGCCGCGGGCTGCGATTTCCAGGGAGTGAGCATTTACAATCCGGGCGCGGCTCTTGGAAAGTTGCCCTTCGCTCCATTCCGGAAAATTTGTCAGCAGGTATTCGCTGGTAAGCAATTCCAGTACGGCGTCTCCCAAAAACTCGAGCCGCTCATTGTCCTGGACCGTCGACGCGGTGAAAGTTATTTCCTCTCCACGCGCCGAGCGCAACTCCGGCACCGCCGAACTGTGTGTCAGAGCGCGTTCCAGCAAGCCCGGATTCCGGAACTCGTAGCCGAGCCGCCCCACCAGTTGTTCATCACTAACGCGGGCCATGTTTCGTACCTCCGCCTTCCGGCGGCACGCGAGGATCTATTTGGGAACACTCAGTTGCGTAGTGCTAAGTTTCTTCGCTTCGTCGATTCCCTGTTTGCAGGTGGCCTGCAACCCGCTCTGGATCGCGGCGCATTTGGTGAACGCCGTGACCGCATCGTCGAAATGCGAGGCCTTTTCATTGGACAACGCCAGCACGTAATAATTCACCGGGTCGGGTTCCGGTTCCAGTCCTACGGATTTCTCCAGATTCGGTATGGCATCGGCGAACTTACCGCGTCGGAACGCCACCAGTCCCAAGCCGCTATACGCCATCGCCATGGTCTGGTTCTTTGCTCCGATGAACATGTCGTCAGCCATTCCCGCAGGCTTGGTGATTGTCGGCGCCAGTTCAATCGCCTTGTTGGAGTACTGCTCGGCCTGCGTCAGGACCTTTTCCTTTTCCTCAGGCGAAAGATTCGAAGCCAGTGATCGCGGCAAAGCTGAACCCAGAATCGCCAGGGTTTGCACGTCGTTGGGATTCAGTTCCAGATCCTTTTCTCCCGCCGCCTGCATCTTTGGAACGTCGCCCGCGCTCATATAGCCTCTAACCAACCAGTTATAAACCTCTGCGCGGTAGCGGCTAGTCGGATATTTCTGCACAAAGTCATTACCGGCCTGGATCTTTTTTTGCAGATCGGCGTTGGTGTTTGGAATATCGCGAAACGCTTTGATCGCTGCGTCTTCTTCCGCGTTCACCGGCGGAGCCGCAGGAGCCATCGTGAGCGGTTCGACTTGGTCCTTCGGCTTTTCCCCTTGCGCCGGAGCTGGCGTCTGCTGCTGCCCGGGCGCGGCCGTGGGCGTCTGCGCCCAGGTGTTGGTGGCCGCGGCCCAAGCCGCGACCAGTATCAGACTTCCCATTATGCGTACCGAATTTTTGCCCATCCCCATGTTTCTTCTCCTTAGGGCCGCTCCGTCGGCTTTCTGGTGTCTAGTTCTCCAAGCCCCTTTTGTGCCGCCTGATGCGCTTGCTCCGGGGCCCCACTCACTGCAAGCGCCGCCTGGAATTCTGTCTTGGCGTTCTCCACCTGACCTTCATCATCATAAATTCGACCAAGGTAAATATGCGACCACGCCAGCACCATGGGATCCTTGGTAGCCGCATGTTCTCCGGCGGTGAGCCTGCCAAACACGAACTTTGCGCGATCCGCATCGCGATCCAGCAGGGCCACTAATCCGAGTCCATACCACGCGCGCGCCGCCTCCGGATACTTCGTCAGCACGCTTTTGAACGAAGCCTCCGCAGCCCGTGGATTGCGCTCTGCAATTCGCCGTTCGCCTTCGGTCAGCAGCGTGATGGCCTCCTGATCATTCGGCACCGTCGTTACTGCGGGTGGCGCCTCGGCTTTCCGCGTGCGCGCCACTTCCTCGGCGCTTAGTTTCTCGGAATCCTCCGGGCTTTTCGCTGGCGCGAACTGGATGGCCGTTTCGCGTGGCAATTCCGCCTTCACATCAATGCCGCGCACTAACTCCGGAAAATAGATCTTCATCGAGGACGCAGAATTCTCGAACGCCGTAAGCCCGGTAAATATCGGGCGGACCAGCGTATAGCCGTCAGTGTCATCTCCATTCAATGCGGTTTCCCGTTCGCCAGGAGACATGCGTTTCAACTTCAGCTCCACGGCCCGCACCAAGCATTCGGAGAACCAGGAAAAGAAATCGTCGCGCAGCTCAGGGGGCAAGCGAGGAGCTTTTGCCGCGTTTACGAACAACGGTTCCTTCACGATTGCCACGTGCGAATACGTCAGCGGCAACGGGTCCAGCAGAAAGTGCAGAAAGGCGTGCCGCACCACGCTTATCGGAACATCCTGGGCGCCGCTCAAAATAATGGCATAGTGATCGCCGAAATTCCGCACATTGGTGATACGTCCCACGAGCGGGTCCACGATAATGTTGAAGGTGCGTTCCTCGGAAGGATTCAGCACATCGCCCAAGTAAGCGGTCGAGACCATCACCACTTGGGTGACGCTGTCATGAATCTGCTCGATTTCCCGGTTGTACACTGGTTGGGCTTGCCTCCACAGCGTGCCGATGTTTTGTTCTTTGTAATAAGCCGACAGGATTTCGCTGAATCCTTCCAGTTGGAGCACTTCGGGAGGGAGCTGATCTCGCGTCAACACGGGTTGAAAATCCGGTGCGGACCCGGAAACAAGGCCAAACCAAATGTAGCGAGAGAGTGTCGCTCCAGGATCCTTTAACCGGTGCTGGCGGTAGAATTCTCGAGCCGCCTCCACCGCGGGCCCTTTCTGTGCTCTCGCCGTTTCGCGCATCTGCGCCCGAAAGGTCGTCCACGTATCCGCGTTAACGTCCACCTCGAATCCCGAGGCGTACAGCAGGCACATGGTCGTGAACATCGCCTCGCTGCCGTCCAGGCGCACCGGAGTGACCGCCGCTGCCGGGCGACGCGCGCGTTCCGCAGGCTTCTGCGCCCGCACTCCCGCGGCGCAGACTGCAAGCAAAAGCAAAGCCATGCCAAATTTTGATAACGTCTGTTTCATCATCGAGCTAGGCGCGGTGCAGCAGTTCCTACGATTCAGGGGCACTTCAGGCCGGATCATGAGGGGTCTCTGGCGGTGAAGCCTGCACGTAAGGACGACCATGACTGACGCTGCTGCAGCCATCTGCCAATGTACAGGCGCCCATTCGATGAGTCAAGGAAACGCCCCTGCCTTTGTCAAGCCTCTTTAGAAATGTCCCCTGCCTTGGAACGCGGCCTGGACGCGCGCCACCCATTACCCATTGGATGACCGCGCCACCCGCAAGGGTGGTCCAGCCGTTCCCTGGGCGCAGGCCTACAATTGTCGCTTCCCGGTAGCTCCACATTAGGCTGTGTCAGTCGCCTTGAGTCGCCGCTTGTCTCCTACGTCACTGTTTTGCATACAATAGGGGATCTGCCCTGCACGAAAGGATCGACGCGATGAGGACAACTGGCAGATTCGCAGCCTCACTTCCCACGATTGCCTTGCTAGCATTGCTGGCCGGGGCGATTTCCTCCGCCGCCCAACTTGTTGGCGACGCACCTCCTCCCGCTCCCTCCGGACAGACGCCGGCCCTCAATGCGGGGGCAGCCGGCAAGCAACTGCAGTCCAAGGAATTCACACTCGAGGGCGGCAAGATTTGGACCGACACCGGCATCACTCTGGAGCCTGGGCAGCGCATCGTGGTTACCGCCACGGGCACGCTTCGTTATACCGACGCGAAGGCCGACAATGGTCCGGCAGGCCTTGCCCGCAACTTCAAAGACCTGCTCCGCATCTTGCCGCTAAATGAGGCAGGCCGTGGCGCTCTGATCGGTCGCATCGGCGACGCCGACGTTACGCAGCCTTTTCTGTTGGGCGCCAAGAAAGAGGTGATCTCCCCCATCACCGGAAAGCTGTTTCTCGGGATTAATCAGGCTGGCAGCGACACGGGTGATGGCTCATACAAGGTAACTTTGCTGGTCTACGCGTCCACCGACATCACTCCGCGTGTAGTCGCACGCGCGGTTCAAACCATGCCCGGCATTGATAACTCTTTGTTCGCCAAGATTCCGCGGCGAATTGGGGATAAGGAAGGCAATCCCGGAGACATGGTCAACTTCCTGATTTTGGGCGATGAAGATCAGATGAAGAAGGTGTTCACCACCGCGGGCTGGGTGAAGGTCGACGCCAACGTGGAATCCGCCGTCGTCGCCGGGATTATCGCCAGCATCTCCAAGGAGTCTTACCTTAGGATGCCTATGAGCCCGCTGTACCTTTTCGGGCGCACCCAGGACTATGGCTGGGCCCACGCCGAGCCCATCGCCGTGGTCGCCTCGCGCAACCACCTTCGCATCTGGAAGGCTCCCTTCACCGTCGACGGACACACGCTCTGGGTAGGCGCCGCTACCCACGACGTTGGCTTCGAGAAAGATCAGCGCAACAACGGCATCACCCACAAGATCGACCCCGATATCGACCTGGAGCGCGACTACGTCGAAAAGACACTGTCCAGTACCGGACTGGTGGCGGAGGTCTCGCACTTCACGCCCAGCAATCCTCTGAAAGAAGCGCGAACCGCAACCGGCGGTTCGTTTCATTCCAACGGCCAAGTTTTGGTTCTCAAGCTTGCTGCCCCGGTAAAGGAAGCTGCCGCCGCGAGCAAATAGTGCTTTATCCTCCGGCTCGGCCCAGCGCTTTCCTCTCCACCAGCGCCGTCCGCCCGTAGTGTTCCCCGTCCATGATTCTAACTTCGCACCACTGCGTCTTTTCTTCCGCGGCCAGGACGCGCACGCGATGCCCTCCCTCCACCAGCATCAATCGCTTTTCCGCGATCATCACCGCTATGCCTACATCATCTTCCAGCGATTGCAGCCGCTCCCATTCTTTGCGGCAGTTCTCATCCATTGGGGCCATCACGCAGGGAATGCCCTTCTCTGCTTCCAGCGTGAACACTTTCCCTGCCAGTTGCCCCTGCCGCACGGCATTCGCGTCTGCATTCGCTGCAACATTGGCCCCCGCTTTTTCGCCGCTCGCTTCCACTTTTTCCCGGAAGCGGTAACCTCTCCGCGGCAGCGTCTCAATATACTTCGGGCGCGCGGCGTTATCTCCCAAGGCTTGCCGTAGTTTCTTGATCGCGGTGTTCAAGCTGTGTTCGAAATCCACGAAGGTATCCGCGGGCCAGATCTTCTGCCGCAACTCTTCGCGGGTCACCACTTCACCGGCATTCTCCAGCAGCGAGACGAGTACCTGCATCGGCTGGGGTTGGACTTCCAGCTTCTTGCCCTTTTTGAAGATTTCTCTAGCGCGTCCGTCGACGGCGAAAGAACCGAATCTGAGTATCATCTGGGCTTGTCCCTGAAATCGTGCTTGACCTTGCGCTCACGCGTCCAAGTTGTTCTCGCGACTATAGCAAACTCTGCGCGAACCACGAACCTACTGGTGTCGCGCCGCGACTTAATATATTCAATTTCAATAACTTACGATGATGCCTGCGTTCACCTCGCGTCCACCCCCAGTTCACCCCACGTGCATTGTCCTGCCCGGTGTTCTCTGACAAACTGCGCCCATTGGTCACCCAATGACCGACCGTAAAACCCACCCGAAGGTGGCGTACCATTCCCTGGCGCCGCTCTTCGGTCCCTGAACCAGACAAAGCCCGGGCCCACCCCGGGCTTTGATCTTTTTAGCCAGACTCATCCCGTATACGCATAGACGGCCAGCGCGGTTCCAAGTCTCGGAATTTGCGGATTTTTGACTTCCTGGAATTTTTGCAGCTTACACGGTACGGATGCAGCTCAGCTGAACGACCAGCCAAGCAGTGTGAGCGTGAGGAACAACGTGAGCACGCCAAGGCTTACCAGTGACAGAACTTTGCCTTTACCTAAGAGCATGTAGCGCGTCTCCGCCTTGACGCACAGAACGATTGCCACGATCAAGACAGCCCCCCAGGAAATTCCGGATGGCAATCCCGGGTACTGCGATAGCGCGGCAAGGGTCCGCTCCGACGGTTGACTGGCGGGAATCCACCACGGCAGGATGGGCGCGAATCCGGCCGCAAGCACGAAGGCAAGAATCTTGCGGCTGACCCAGCCTTTGATCTTGGTTACGGGTTTTAGCCTGCGCATCTTGCGCCAAACAAAAAATTCCCACAACAGAAGCGCGGCAGCCAGCGGCATCCACCCGTATAGTGAACTCTCGCGGTCGGCCCACAGCCACCCACGGAAAAACAGAGATGACGGATGCGCGGCGTATGCTTTGGGCAGCAAATACAGCTGGCAAACGGAATTGCCAATCGCGGCCAGCAGAAATATCGATAGGCTGAACAGCTGCACCCATTCGTGTGGCGCTCGACCACACCGAGTGCAGACCGGTCGCTCCGGCAGGATCTTCAATCCGCAATGCTCACAGTACACGGCGACCTCGCTTCGTTTCCCGAAGACAGCACCGCCAAGCGAACCAAGCCTAACTGAAGAAAACGGCGTAGCCTACTGGTCCGAAGGGCAGACCCTGTAAACGAGCGGACAATGGACCAAGGACGGGCGCGCTGGTGGCGCTACTTCCTCGCTATGGCTTCGCCGCGCGGGCTTGCGCGGAAACCGCCAGCAGATACCAGGAATCGTGCGGCAACCATTGTTCCTGCCAGCGCCAATCGTTGTCCGCACCGGTTTGTTTGTAGGTAAGGTTGAAATCGATGTCGTCTTCGTCGCGAAATCCACTGGTGATGCCGTTGGAAATTCCGCCGGGTGCGTTGGTGAATTCCCACGAGTCGAAAAAGAGATAGTCGACATTGTTGTGGCCCACGCCGTACAGCATGCAAGAGTCATACGGATTCAGGCCCAGGATCCAGTTGAGCTGGTCGGCTCCAAACGTGCCCAGTTGCCGCGAGAACTCAGCGTCGTCGGTAAAATGCGGTTTCGCCAGTCGTGCCGCTGCCGACAAAGACGCCAGCCGCGCATTTTCCCCTTGCCACCACGGCGCGGCATCTGAGTTGTGCGGAAAGAAAAACGCCGTGTGGCGGTTCCCAGTTTTGTCCTGCACCAACTGCCTGCCGTAGCCGAAAGGATTGTTCACTTCTGCGGTTACCGCAAGTTCATGCTGCAGCGACTTCTTCACAGCATCCAGCACTTCTTCCTTCATTCCGGAATCCGCGATTTCCGTGTAGTACAAGAGGCTCACCACCGGAAACCCCGCGTCTGAAGCGTGGAAGAACGGCCGCGTGGCATCATCGGCGCGCCAATAGTTCGGGTACGGCCCGGCGGACACCAATCGCGAGACCAGGCTTTTGGCGCGGCGACCCGCTGCCTGCTTGTATTGCTCCTTTTTCGTGGCCTTGTAGAGTTCGGCGGCTGCCGTCAGCGCGCAATAATCGTCAACGATATTTTCCTTGCCATCGTTCACCATTTTCAGATTGTTCTTCTCCAAAAACGTGAACGCATCTTCCGCCGCCTTCAAGTAATCCGCGCTTGCGAATTCGCCGGAGACCGGAAGTTTGCTGGCCATCGCCAGCGCCGCGATTGCCAAACCTCCGCCCGACCGGTAACTCACTTCGTATTCCATTTCGTTGTTGGCTTGCTCCACCATCCCGCCGGGTCTCTGCGTGCTGTTCTGGTAGATTCCGAAGCTCTTCATCTCACCCGCAACCTTTCGCTCTGACGGAACCTGATTCACCCCCCCGTTGTAAATGGAGCGGTAGAACGAGGCTGCTGGATCCTTCAGGCGGACAAGATAATCCGCGCCAAACAGGGCTTCGTCGAGCAACCGCGTGTTGTAGCGCGCAAACTCAGGCACTCCACTCGTCTCCAATAGCTCGTGACTTTTCAGCAGCGAGTACACCGTGAACGGAATTTGTTGCGGATTGAAGTAGGTCGAAAACGACAGGTGCGACAAGTGTTTCCCGTAATCTCCGGTGGCATCCCACCAGCCGCCATGCGCGTCCAGCGTTCCTTTCTTCTTTCCGTCAAAGGGCAGGTGCCGGTCCGCTTTGTCGAATTGCCCGGAGCTGCGCTCTTCCTTGAAAAAATAGATCACGTCGGAGAGGGTTTGCCGCTCAAGAAGCAAGGATTCGATCTTGAACGGATATGACCGCACCGCTTCTTGTCCCGTCGTGCAACCGATGTAGTACTTCCCTTCCTTATCAAACGAATCGAAATCGATGGTCCAGAATGTCCAGTCTTTCCATTTCTTCACAGGGCCCACTGGCTTTGCGGTCAGAGCGAGTACCGTTTCATTGTTTCCCTCGCGTTTCAATACGCAGTTGGAAACGCTATCGCCCGCCTTGCCCTGCACCACCGCGCGCTTCGGTCCCGTTCGTTCGTACCCCACATGATTGCTCAAGACTCTCGCGTCGTCAGCCATCGCTCCCGCAGCAACAAGCAGCAAGGCAGCAACCAACACCACAACGTTCGTCAGATTTCGCATGTTTGTATTTTCTCTTTCCAAATTCTGAGCGTGTATTGGATGAAGTATGAGCGTGCCTGAGTGTAGTCACGCCCCCACTCCCAGTGCAAGTGCGCGCGGCCACGATTGTGTAGTGGCCAACCTTCAGGTGCATTCTGCCCGAATGCCGATGTGCCCATAAGTTTCGGAGTGCGGCGGTTCGCCGCCGCCTTTCTTTGACTGCAACAGTTGCGCTTGATCGCCCACTACGCGAGTGACGGCTTAGGCCGCAACAGCTGGAGCAAGCTCCCGCACTCCAAGAGTCGCGGCCACGATGCGTACCCTACTTAGGCGTTATAGTTCGCCACAACTCGAATGACTCTTCCATTCGCTGAAAACTCCATGAACTCTCCCGTGCGCGTCCCCTTTTGATTTGTGTAGTACAGAATTACGCTATTGATTCCCCAAAGCACGTCCTCAAGCCGAAACTGCAGGTCCGGGTAAGCTTGCAGTCCTCGCTGGAAATAAGCTCTCAAATTTGCTTTCCCAACAATCTTGCCATCAGCCTTCTTCAACAATTGGGCGGCGACGGGCGAAGCCAACTCGACCGCTTCATCATAGTGCGTCATGATCAAGTCCAGATCATGAGCGTTCCAGGCCGCAACCCAATGCCTGGCCAGGTCCCAAGCCTCATCTTTGATCACTGCAGTTCTCCATTTGACGTTTCGCTGCTAGAGCAATCGTACGTCGCGAACCGCGTTGACCATAGCGGAGATTTCACTAGCAATAATGTTTTTGTAGTATTGCGGTACTTCTCCCCACCTTGCAAAGTACCGCACGACTTGCATTCGTGTGCGTGCACGAGGGCCGGACCTGATGTCCCGTCTTGGCCAGCGTTCCAGTGCGGACTAGGAGCCCAGCAAATCATGTCCCTACCGACCGAACCAATTGGAAGCATCCCGCGCTCGAAAGAGCTCCTTGCGGCAATCACCGCTCACGCCGCAGGTCGAATGTTCGAAGAGCAATTCCATGCTGCTGAGGAAGCCGCGCTGCGAGACACCATTTCCCATTTGGAGCAGACTGGTTCTCCCGTGATCACCGACGGAGAACAGAGCAAATCGAGTTTCGCCACCTATCCGCTCGCGGGCCTTTCAATTGTTCCCGACGGCGTGGTTATCCCTTTTGCGGATGGGCACACGCGGCAACTCCCTCGGCTGACTGCCGGACCTTTTCGTTATGGCGTGCATGCCGCTTCCTTCTTGCAGGCAGCCCGTCGCTATTCCAAGCGGCCGTTGAAGCAAGCGGTGATCTCCGTGTCTGCTCTCAGCCTGCTTTATCCGAAAGACGAATTGCCGGGCTATCCGCGGGAAAAATTCCTGGACGATCTGGTATCCGAGGGAGAACGCGACATCCGGGAATGCCTCACAGCCGGCGCTCATTGCGTACAGGTGGATTTCACCGAGGGGCGCCTGGCCCTGAAACTCGACCCCTCGGGTGGGCTCTTGAACTCTTTCATCGAACTGAATAATCGCGTCCTGAATCGCTTCAATGAAGAGGACCGCAGCAAAATTGGGGTGCACACTTGCCCGGGCGCCGACAAGGATTCCACGCATAGCGCAGAAGTGAACTACGCATTGCTCCTACCTGATCTGTTTCGCCTGAACGCCGGGCGTTTCTATGTGCAACTGGCCAGCGAACCGGACCGCAGGAGCGTGTTGAGGTTGCTCCGCGATCATCTGCCGCCGGGCAAGATGCTGTTTATCGGCGTCACGGATCCGATTAATGCCAAGGTGGAATCTGCCGGCGAAGTGCGGGATCGCGTCGTCGAAGCAGCGGAATTTATTCCCATCAAAGCGCTCGGAACCACCGACGACTGCGGTTTTTCCCCGTTCTGCGATGATGTCTCAACCTCCCGCGAAACGGCTTTTGCAAAGATTCGCAGCCGCGTCGAAGGAACCGGCCTTGCCGCGAATGTTTTAAAAGCGTGAGCTGGCGTCCACCGGTTTAGCGCGCCGCGGCCGCTAGCTGCGCCTGACGAGAATGCCCCCACAACGAAATATAGGGCTTCAAATCCTCCATCATTTTAGCGAATTGCGTCAGGTCTAAAGACTGCGCACCGTCGCTCACGGCTTTTTCCGGAGCGGGATGGGCTTCAATGATTAATCCGTCCGCGCCAATGGCGACTCCCGCCTTCGCCAACGCGGGCACCAGGCTGCGCTTCCCTGTCGCGTGGCTCGGGTCCAGCACCACGGGCAGATGCGTCAATTCATTCAGCACCGGGATAGCGGAAATGTCGCAGGTGTTGCGCGTGGCTGTCTCGAACGTCCGGATGCCGCGCTCGCAGAGAATCACGTCCGGATTGCCGTGTGCCACAATGTACTCCGCGCTCATCAGCAATTCCTTGATGCTGCTGCTGAGCCCGCGTTTCAACAATACCGGTCGACCGCATTTTCCCAGCGCTTTCAAGAGCATGAAGTTCTGCATGTTGCGCGCGCCAACCTGCATCACATCAGCGTAGTTCGCCACAAGATCCACATCGCGGTCGCCCATCACTTCCGTCACAATCGCCAACCCCGTCGCCTTCTTGGCCTTCTGCAACAGCTTTAGCCCTTCTTCTTCCATTCCCTGGAAGTCGTACGGAGAAGTACGCGGCTTGAACGCACCACCCCGCAGCAGTTTCGCGCCCGCTTTGGCCACCGCCTCCGCCGAACGCATGATCTGCTCTTCGCTCTCCACGGAACACGGACCCGCGATCACAATGAACTCATCGCCGCCAATTTCCGTACCGTTAACCTTGATGTGCGTTTTGCCCTTGCGGAATTCCTTGCTGACAAATTTGTAGGGCGCGGTGATGCGCACAACATTGTCCACCTGAGGCATGGCCTCCACCGACTCCAGGCATGCGGTTACATCGCCAACGCCAACCACGCCGATCACCACGCGTTCCTCTCCCTCGATGGAGTGCACCTTGTAGCCAAAGTGCTTGACGATGGCGCAGACATCGTCGATCTCTTCTCGTGTCGAGTGCAGCTTCATCGAAATAATCATGGCGATCCCCTCGGCCCGGCGGGCCAGCGTTTGTCCCTAAAAAACAAAAAAGCCCACTCATTTGCGAGTGGGCCGAAAGTTCTTGATTTCACTCTGCCTAGATGATGGCCCCTCGCTGCCGGTTGTAGGTCCGGTACGTAAATCGCCACCAATAGGAATAGGCCGTGAACTTCATGGAGGGCAGTTTACCGTGTTCCGTGCAAAACGCAAGCCAGAAATCATTTAAGCCGGACATTAGGCATGCGAATGAACGGCGCTAGAAGAGCAAAATGGCGATGCGGAATCGCGTAAATCCAGCTGGCGAGCCGGCGTCGCATGCACCCACAGCGGCGCTATGGAATTTGCCGCTCTGCAGTCTCTGCGCAACGTCGTCGGGCAACTGACCCAGGTCTGACGTTTCGTAGCGCACCACGCTTGCCGGCCTCTGTCCGGACCAGCCGCGATCCATGTCGCAGGTCTTGCGCGCGTCGACGGTGGCGTTAACCAAGCGCAATCCGCGAGCGGACAACTGCCCGGCTACCTGCAGTTCCTGCGCGTCGAGATTCAACGTAGGTACGGCGACGGAGAAGTCTTCTACGGCGAAGAGCATTCCCCCACTCTGCACGACGGCGATGCCCACTGCGTTCAACTCTGGATCAAGAAGATTGGCGCGGTGCGGCGGAGAATGCATCCACTGCTGATGGAGATGGGCGGCGCTGGGCCCTTCCGCAACGTTCTCCGCGATCATGCTGAAACGCGCTCCCGCTTGGGTGGCGCGTTGCTGCACCGGCGGTTCACCGGGAAACTGGTGCGAGAGAGTATTTGCCTGCGCCATGCGTTGCGCGTGCTGGCGAGCGGCGGCGGCTAGCGACATGTCCCACTGGAGAGGGTGCAAGCCGGCGGAGGCGCGATCACGATTGGCGGCTTCGAGTAGCTGGGATTCCGGCGCACCTGCTTGCGGGCGTGCAGAGCGAGCAGCGGAACCGGAGGCGTGTGAGGTCAAGGTTACGAACAGCGCCAGCAGCGCGAGTGCCGTGAGAATGGCGAAGCGGCGGAGCATGGTGGACATTTGGCGAACTCCTGCATCCATTGAACACGAGAGAGAAGCAAAAAGTTAGCGGGTCAAGGTACAGGACAGGCTGAAAGATGAAGCTGGCCGGGTGGACAGGATCCGGAGGTACGTGGTTTTCAGATGCTTACGAGTAACACCGCCGGGTACGCTGAAATGAAAGAATCAGCCGCGAACGTATACGGAGCTGAAGCTGAGAACCACATGCCCACCAGCGGTTGGACGCCCGAAGCTGAGCATTGGCCGGAAGCGCGAGAAAATCAGGATTTGATCCAAGTGATGGCGGATCTGGGGAGTATCTTCGCCGTTGAGAATCTCGTACTTGACCATTTCTCCTTGCGCGTCCACGGTTACGTCAATGCGCAAGTCCTGTTCCAGCGCCACGTCGGGGTGCAAAAGTTCCGGCGTGATTCCACCGGGATAATCCGCCAAGGAAATTAGCTCTGCCGGGCGCAGCAGACCCAAAGGCACATCATTCGGATCGGCTTGCACGGTGATGCCGGGCATGATCAAGTGCAGCACAAAAACAAAAATCACGAAGGCGCTGAATAGACCGCCGGTAGCAGGCAGAGTCAGCGGCCGGAAGAAATTTTCCATAACCAGCTCGAGGCGAACCTTGAAGCGTTCCCAGCGGCTGGGCCAATCTCTTGTAGTTTGCGCTTGCGATGCAGCGACCTTGATTCGGACCGCCAGATCGGCGGGTGGAACCGAGCGGGGCATACGCGAAAGCAACCTGCTCAATTTATGGTAGCGCTGCAATTCCTCGCGGCAAGAGGCGCAGGATTCCAAATGGTCGCGCATCTCGTTACGATCACCGGGTCGAGTTGCCGTTGCGACGGCGTCGTCCAGGTAGCCAGCGAGCCGGCTATGAACCTTCTCGCAAGTCATGAGAGTTCCTCGCGCGTCGACAAGGGACGCGACATTTCCTGAGCTGTGATTCCGGTTGAGTTCTGCACGTAAGCGAGCGGCAGCCCAATCTGTGCGCTAGACGTGTTGTGGACCGTGGATACTCGAGAGGGTTGCGAGTGGTTCGCGAGGTTTGCTCTTGCCGAGACTTCGCGCCGCCGCGATACTTCCTTGTCTCCGAGTAGCGGTTCCAGGATGTCCTTTAGGGCGCGGCGGCCGCGCAAAATGCGCGACTTGACGGTGCCGACGCTGCAATCGAGCACTTCAGCAACTTCTTCGTAACTTAAACCTTCGAGGTCGCGCAGGATGACCGCGCTGCGGAAAACGTCGGGTACCTGCCGCAGAGCCCCTTGCACGGCTTGCTGTATTTCGTGAGCCGCGAGCTGATCGAAAGGAGTGCCGGCGAGATCTTCGATTTCGATTTGCGCCTGGCCCTCTTCGGGTTCAGCGTCGATGGAGATGTTTTTCTGGAGATGGCGCTTGAACCAGCGGCGATTGTTGAGAGCTTCGCGAATGGCGATGCGATAAAGCCAGGTCTTGAGGGAGCTGCCCTGGCGAAAATTGCGAATTCCTTTGAAGGCTTTCAAGAAAACTTCCTGAGCGGCATCGGCGGAGTCTGCGGTATCACCGAGCATTCCCAGGATGAGGTTGTAAACCGGTCCGTGGTAGTGGGTGACGAGCCAGTCGAAGGCGGTTTCCGAGCCCGCTTGTAACTCGGAGACGAGTTGGCTTTCGTCGCGGCCCCACGAGAGCACACTAGCCCAATCGGACACGGTTTGCCTTTCTGGCCAACCTCAAGTGCGGCCTGATGGCTCAGCTGGTTGGCAGGAACTGCCCAACCTTTGTCCGCTCATAATATTAGACACCGAGGCGGACGGACTGGTTCCCTGCGCTTCAGCAGGAGCGTCGAAAGTAGCCGGCGCGGGTAATTCCCTGGGTATAGATGCGCCCCACGAGTGCATTGTGGCATGAGGTGGTGATACGCGCAATGGGTCTGGGTACGGGGAAGGTACGGGAGGGTTGCAGGGAAAGGAGATACTGTGAATGGTTAACCATAACCGGGAGGGCACTTCCCTATCAGGCGCGCAAGTGATTGAAGAGACATAGGATAGCTAAAGGGCTGTTGTAGGTAGAGGAACGATTGAAGCTTGCGGGGATGGCAGGCATGACGTCAGCACGCCGGTGGCGGGGTCACGGTCGTCGAGGAGTGCGCCAATGCGATCCCAGCAGGGACCGGCGCCAGTGCGGATTTTCTTCTCGGTGATCATCTGATCGGACCGAAAAAGGACCAAGCCGAGATAAACGAGCGTGGCGGCTTTCTTGCGACCCATCCGAAGCTCGACTTCGGACACACCTTTGCGCATGAGGGGCTCGAATTGGAGAAGAAGATCTTTGTTACGAGCAGCACGCGGAGGAAGAGTGGCGTGATGGATGCGGAGGCCGTCGTGGGCAGGGTGAGCGGGTTGTGTGCACCATCAACGAAGGGGAAGTGGCAGAGGGATCGTCGGGGAGAGCGATGCGCTTGCTCGAAATGAGCAAAGTTTAACAGTCAGTAAAGAGACAGAGGGGCGTATCTAGAAGGAAACAAGGTGGTTATAGAACCGGGGAGTGTTCGAACGCAGCGCGAACGTTGAATTGGAATGGAGTCAGAGAAGAAACCCCAAGACCCAGGTTCAAAAAGGCGAACCTGTTTCAGCTAATGTGTTCGTCGCCTGCGGTTCAAACCGGGCCACCCGCCCGATACCTACATGGGATCGGGTTTTTCGGTGGGTGATGCTGAGTCGTTCAATTTCTGTAATTTTGCCAACTGTACGCGTACCTGCTCCACGTTTTTGGCATTCGGAACTAACTGCAGGTAAATTTGCAGCTCTGAGATCGCAGTGGCGTAGTCGTCTTTTCGAGCGAAGATTTCAGCCAGTAAGAGATGCAACTGCGGAAAAGCACTGAGCATGGCCATGTGCTCGGCCTTAAGCGCGCTCTTTTCAGCCTCTGCGATGTTGTTGAGCTTGTAATTTGCGAGCGCGTTATAGAAATAGGCGTCGGCGCAATTGAATGGATCGGAATCCACGATGTAACCAGTAACAGCAGAGCGATTCAAGGGATCGAGATCAAAGATATGAGCGGTAAGTCTAAGGACTTCGGTCCAGTTTTCCGCCTGGAATGCCATCGACGCGAGCGACAGATATGGCGGGAGGAACCTGTTATCGATCGTGGTGGCCCGGGTATAGGCGGCGCGCGCCGCATCCTTCTGGTTGTCCTTCTCTAAAACAGCGCCCAACTGGAACCAGGCGTTTACGTAAGTGGGGTAAATCTCCACCGCATTTTCGAAATATCTGCGCGCATTAGGAAGTTTGCTGTGCTTCTCGGCGTCCAGGCCTTTCTCGTACGCTTTTCTGGCATCTTTGGGGGCCCTGTAGGGAGTGGCGCTCAGCGTCATGCCCTCAATCTTCGCAACTCGCTGTACAACGATGACGCCCACGTCGACATTACTGCCGGAAGTATCAAGGGTGACCAGGCTGATGACGCCGTCGCGAAAACCAGAGGTCGAGGCCCGTAACTCGCATCTCCGCAAGTTGCTACGTGGAATTCCCATGGACGAGTCCTTGCCGCCCAGGGCAGATCGGGAGGTCGGATCGCCGCTAGCGTCCACGAAAGAATCAGTTCGCGATCCCAATTGCATACTGAAATCGCCGCGAAGAGAGGCATACAACTGTTGATGCACCTGGTTGTCGCAAACGCGCTCAACCAACACATCGCTTGGAACCGGTGTGCCGTCGTTGGTTGCAACGTGTCCCCGGAGGAACATCACGAGATCGCTCATCGGTTGAATTGGCTGCGAACTCGGGAGAGGGGGATTCGCAGAGCGGCTTGGAGGCGTCGAAGGCGCAGGAGAAGGTGCCGGAACCGGGGGCTTCTGTGCCACTGCCACTGGTATCAGAAGTGGCAGCGCGAGCACCAGCGCCACGAAACTACGCATGAAGTGGCCCATACAGTTTCCAAGGGGAAACCTCGAGATTCTAGGGCGCAGGTGAATGCAAGTCAAGGCTGCCAAATTGGATAAAAAGTCAGAACCGGACTCTTTATGAACCAAAGGGTGCGGCACGCAACGTCGTTTCCGAACCTATCTCTGCTCCACCGGCTAGTTCAAGAAATGCAACGCGAAAGGGTGGACCCACCCCTTGCAACGGCAGCAAAGGGTAGGCCGCCCGGCGGTTTTCCGAGGATACTTGTGCGCCGCCCTAGTTGCCCAACTGCGTAAGAGCACCGCGCAGCGGCGCGCTGGAAACCCGAATCAGTCCCGAGTAAGGCGAGTACAACTCCAGGATCAACAGGATGGCGGCGGAGACGGAGAGCGCGGATACCAGCAAGCTGGTGAGCACGGTCGCATTGGCAGGGGCAAACAGGCCGAAGCTGACGAAGATGGTGGTAAGCCAGAAAACCAGGACGATCAGTAACGGCATGGAAACCGAAACGGCTCCTTGTGCATACTGCAACCAGCGCGTTTCTCCGAGACTCAACACGACGCTCGTTGCCTGAGCTTGCAGCAGGCGTTGCTTGTCATCCTTGGGCGTGAGTTCCTGTACTTTGTCGAGGAGACCTTCGCCGCCGGACGGTGCTTCCAACTGGGAAGTGTCTGCATGCCTTTTAGACCACGCCTGATCGAGAATGCGAACGACGGAGCCACGCAGGAGAGCGCGAGCTTCCTTGGTTTCCGGGCCGTAGTGGGCGAGGACGCGGTCCAGGACCACAACCCTAGCGGCCATCTGGGTAAGTTCGCTGCTCTGCGCGTCGTAGGAACCCTTTGCCGAAGCGATGAGAAGACCCAAAACTAAGGCGGACAATGTCCCGACCAGTCCCATGCCAAGCTTCACAATGTCTTTCGACTCTGGATTCAGATGAGGCTGAGGCAGTTTGGCGCGGATGGACATGCCCAAGATCGCACCGCCGAACGCGCACGCGAACACAATCGAACTAACTGCGATGGAACTCATAGCCGCCTCTTTTCTTTGACTCGTGGTTGCGACCGGAGTTCTGCCAGACCGGCTATTCCTTAAAGACCAAGGGAGGCCCGCTGACGCGCTTGCCATGGAGGTCGACAGTCACCTCGACGCGGTCGGCAATCTTGATGAAGGGAATGCCGGAGTTCATGCCGAATTCCTTACGGTCGAATGCCATCGTCCCTTTAATGTCGCCTGCCCCTGTACCCTTGCCGGTAACCGTAAAGGTGAGGGTCTCGGGCTTAGAGACGCCGCGAATGGTAAACGTGCCTGGCATATTAAAGGTGGTGGGGCCAGTCTGCACAACCTTGTTAGAGTGAAACGTGATGAACGGATCCTGCTTGACGTCGAAGAAATCCTTGCTCCTGAGCTTGTCGTCTTTCATGCCACTTCCGGTGTTCACAGTGGCAGCCTGAATCTTGATGTCCAGAACGCCGGTTGTAACATCGGTAGACGGAAATGTCAGTGAAGCGTCCCACTTGTCGAATTTACCTTCAAGGGCCACCGAGGCCTTCACGGAGAACTGAACCGTGCTATCTTCCGGCGTAATCACGAAAACAGGAACTTTGTCTTGAGCTGGTGACGGCAGCAGCGTTGATGCTAAGAGGCAAAGGACAGCGAATCTCATAAAATCCCTCCCTACACGCGAATGCGCGAAAAACGTCGCGTTTACCCATGCTTCCACTGGCCACGAGTGGTTGGTAGTGTCAGAAATGACAGGTAGCGGGGGGCAAGAGCGTGTTGGACCGGCTAGGCCGTGTGGGGCAAATCACAAGAACCCAACCAAAAGTGCCCGTCTAGTGCTAGCGGCACGATGTTTTTCGTGACTGTTTTTTGTCGAACAGTTTCTGGTGAATTTGCTCTTCAGCATGAAACCATTCCATTCGGCCGCCGCATGTAGATGGGAAATGGCGGATCTTGATCACAACGTGACGATTACCACCGCGACCGTGTTCCACGTAGCCAGCATGTCCAAACAAGTTACGGCGGCATCTATCCTGCTGCTGGCGCAACAAGGAAAGCTGTCTTTGGATGACGATGTCCGCAAGTATTGCCCGAGTTGCCTGATTTTGGATCGGTAATTACGATTCGTCATCTCATCTATCACACCAGCGGACTTCGCGATCAGTGGAGTCTCCTGCAATTGGCCGCATGGCGGTACTCGCTGGACTTGATTACAGATGATGACGTAATGTCCGTGCTCACGAGGCAGAAGGATTTGAGTTTCAAACCCGGCGAGAAACATGTGTACTGCAACACGGGCTACACGCTGTTGGCGATCATCGTCAAACGCGTCAGCGGGATGTCCTTTCGCGACGACCATGGGGAGATTGTGAAGAATAATGCTTATGGATACGAGCCAGCCAAGGGTGAAACTTTCCGCCTCAGCATCACCAACTTTGACACTGCGGGTGCGACGAGTCTGCACACGACACTTGAAGATCTCGCTCTGTGGGATGAGAACTTCTATCACCGCGCGTTGGCGGGGCGTCGTTTCGTGAACAAATGCTGCAGCGAGGAAAACTGAACGACGGCGAGCCTCTCGATTATGCTTTCGGACTGGTCTTGGAAGAGTACAGAGGGCTGGACACGGTGGATCACGGTGGTGCGGATGCTGGTTACCGCGCGGACATGACGCGTTTTCCGGAGCAGCACTTTTCTGCCGCGGTGCTGTGTAACTCCGCTGATACAAGTCCGGCGAGCCTGGTCCGCAAAGTCGCCGATGTCTATTTGGCGCAGGACCTCAAGGATCCGGAGAAATCGGCGGGAGGTGCGGCGGCCACCCCAGGAGCTGGCATTATGCTGACGAGCCAGCAACTTGCTGGCCTCGCAGGACTTTACTGGAAACCTGATGGCGACGAATTCGTGAAAACGTATTTGAAAGACGGAAAGCTGCGAGTTTCGTTTGATCTCGGAAATGATTATGCTCTGAAGCCAGTAAGCGTGACATTCTTTCATATCGCCGATGTCCCTTGGGGCGATCAAGCAAATCTCCACTTCGAGCCTGCGGCAGGAAACAATCCGCGCCGTCTTTTGAACAGTTTCGGTGATGGAAAACCTGGAGTTTTTGATTCTGTCGCGCCTTTCCTGCCGAGCGCGGCAGAGAGCGGCGAGTATGCGGGAAATTACGTGAGCGAGGAGATCGAGCCCATCTATCGGGTGGCCGTTCAAGACGGAAAGCTGGTCCTCCTGAGGCTGAAGAACGATCCTGACACCCTGGAGCCGAGAACTCGCGATGTCTTTTCAGGGGAGGTCGGCACGATCCGTTTTACTCGCGATTCCAACAATCATGTCTCCGGTTTCCTGCTTAGCACGGGGCGTATCCGCAATTTCCGATTCATGCGCCAAGCAAACTGAAATCAAAGTGTTGTCTTGCCAAGAACCAACTACCTGCTTGAAAGCAAGAGGCGCGCGAATACTCCGGGCGAAATAGCTGGCTACGCTTTTGAAGAGCGACTTGGTTAGCGCATTCATCGTAAACTGCCAGCCATGAAACAGGGACTAAGATTTCTAGGAATCGTGGGTTTCGTTGCGAGCTGCATTTTGGCTGGCACTTTGCCGCAGCCTGTGGCCAAGGAAACGGTGTGGGTGGCCAGTTGGGGAACTTCGCAGCAGATCCCGGAACCGCAGAATGCATTGCCGTCTGACGACCTGCGTGATGCCACGGTGCGGCAGATCTTCCACCTGTCCGCCGGCGGTCCGGCCGTGCGGGTGTTTGTATCGAATGCGTTCGGAACCGAGGCACTGCACTTCACATCCGTGCACATGGCGCGAGCAGTTTCGTCTTCATCGTCGGCGATCGACGTTGCCAGCGATCGGCCGCTGACATTCGCAGGCGCGACCGATGTGACGGTTCCGGCAGGGGCGGAGTTGGTCTCGGACCCGCTGCAGTTTGCGGTGACGCCGTTGTCGGACGTGGTAGTAACGTTTTACATGGAAATGCCGCCGTCGAGAGAGACGGGGCATCCGGGATCGCGTGCCACTTCGTACTACCAACACGGAAACGCGGTGAGCGTGGCGAATCTGACGGACGCGAAGCATGTAGAGCACTGGTACCAGATTTCAGAGATCGACGTGCAGGCTGGTGCGGGAGCGGGAACTGTGGTGGCCCTCGGCGACTCCATCACCGATGGACACGGGACCACGACGAACGGAAACGATCGCTGGACGGACGTACTAGCACAAAGACTGCAGGGCTGGCCGCATACACGCAACGTCGGAGTGTCTAACCAGGGTATCGGCGGCAATCACTTGCTGACAGACGGGCTGGGGCCAAATGCTTTGGCGCGCTTCGATCGCGATGTGCTGGGGCCCACAGGTGTGCGATGGGTGATTGTGTTTGAGGGCGTGAACGATCTGGGCGGACTGGCGCGGGATGGTGAGGTGTCTGCGGCAGAACACGCAGTTCGGGTAAAACGGGTCCTGTCTGCGTATCAGCAGATCATTGCACGCGCGCATGCGCACGGCCTGCGCGTTTACGGAGCGACCATTACGCCATACGTGGGTTCAACCTACTACCATCCCGGCCCTTTGAGCGAATCCGACCGGCAGGCGGTAAATCAATGGATTCGCGATGCGGGGCACTTCGACGCGGTGATCGACTTCGACAGTGTGCTGCGTGATCCGGAGCATCCCGACCGACTCTGGCTTGCGTATGATTGCGGCGACCACCTTCATCCCTCGCCTGCGGGTTACAAGGCGATGGGCAATGCAGTTTCGCTGGCGCTGTTCGCGCAGTAATTCTTGTTGAGGGAGATGCTGCTTTGCTACTGACGAGGCTTCCCTGTGTTGTTGCGATCTGTTTGTTGGGTGCGCTGATTGCAAACGCAACGGAGGTACCCAGGATCGCGAAGTCTGGGGCCGGGGGACAACTGGTCGTCAACGGAAAGCCTTATCTGATTCTGGGAGGCGAACTGGGAAACTCGTCCGCGGGGACAGCAGCGCAGGCAGACAGCATCCTTCCGCAGATTGCCAGGATGCACGTGAATACAGTTCTGATGCCCGTGGCGTGGGAGCAGATCGAGCCAGTGGAAGGAAGCTTCGATTTCAGCATTCTGGACCATTGGATGGGGGTGGCACGGGAACAGCGTTTGCACCTGGTGGTTTTGTGGTTCGGAAGCTGGAAGAACGGCGTCTCCAGCTACGCACCTGCGTGGGTGAACAAAGATACAAAACGCTACCAGAGAGCCGTCTCGGCCGACGGGGATGAGACCGACATCCTCTCCACGCTCGGAGCAGAAACCGTGAAGAGCGACAGCCGGGCGTTCTCCGAGTTGATGAAGCACATTCGCGAAAAGGACGCGGATCAGCAGACGGTGCTGATGGTGCAGGTGGAGAACGAGGTTGGGTATCTGGGGCGAGGACGCGACCGATCAGAAGCAGCGAATCGCCTGTTTCGGAGCGCCGTGCCGCCGGACTTCATTCGTAAACTGCAGAGCCGTCAGGATTCGTTTTCACCTGAGCTTCGCGCGCACTTCAACGCGGCGGGAAAGACGTGGACGGAAGTGTTCGGAGAAGCCGCGGACGAAGTATTCATGACGTGGAATTATGCGAGGTACATTGAGGAGGTGGCGGCAAAGGGGAAACAGGAATATGCGTTGCCAATGTACGTGAACTGTCAACTGCCGGCGCCTGGAGAGCGAGCGGGGGAATATCCGAGTGGAGGCCCGCATCCTTACTACCTGGAGGTCTACCGCGTGACCGCGTCCACGATTGATTTCTACTCGCCGGACATTTACTGGCCGAATTTCGAGTACTGGATCGATCGATACAAGTTCAGCGGGAATGCGGTGTTTGTGCCGGAGGCGCGGCTGGAAAGCGCGCCTTACAATGCCTTCTACGCTTATGGAAAGGCCGGGGCGTTTGGCTTTTCTCCATTCGGAATCGAAAGCCAGAGATACTTCGGATGCGAGCGGTTCAGGACCAACGATTAAGGAAGTATACGAGGTGCTGGACAGCATAAGCGACGTGCTCCTTTCGCATCAGGCTTCGGAGGGCACGCGAGGTGTGGTGCTTCACAGCAATAGTCCCCGCGCGACGCAGACGGTGGCCCTCGGCGGTTACCTGTTCGAGGCCACGCTTTCGCGATCCTGGCCGGCGAAGACATTGTTGACGGACAACGGAGCAATGATCATCGTGCAATCGACTGAAAACGAGTTCTACATCGCCGGGACAGGGCTGACGGTATCGTTCTTCCGCAATCCTGACGTCGACTCGGCGGTGGCCCGAATCGAAAGCATCGAAGAGGTCAGCCGGTCGAGCGGCAACTGGAACACGCAGCGGCGGCTCAACGGTGACCAGACGAATCAAGGGCGGCAGCTATTAATGGCGGCTCACCAAGTGCGGGTGTATCGGGTGCTTCTCTACGCAACACCCAGGAACGCGCAAACTCGCTGACTGCGCGCTTGAAACGGGCACAGGTTCGAACGCAGCCATGGATCCTGGTTTTGTGGCCTGCGCCAAGCGTCAGAGTAGGCGTGAGAATTTGCAGAGGAGCCGCAGCAGCCCCTGAGGGCTGTTTTTCGTAGTACTCATACAGACGCTTCAGCTTCGCCCTTCATTCGGTGTGTGTGGAAACATGGGGAGCACCTTGCGCAGAGGACACAACGAAATGCCCGGTGCCGCTTTCCAGTTGATAGTCAACGCCGCGCCAACGAATCGATTTCTTAGTAAAACTGGTCAGCCACACAAGAAACGCCATGGCGTCCCACACGGGGATCAGCGGCATCTTTTTCCAAAGGGTTGTCTGCTTCAATCCAAACACCCCGATCAGCCAGGTGATTAGAACTCGGCAGGCAAGATAGCCTCCCCAGTAGGCCGTTGCTATCGGAAGTGTGGGATGCACGGCCACGGCAAGCGTGGTCCAGGGCAGTCCCCAGGTAAAAAGCAGGCCGAGGTGCCCCCAAGGACGCATCTTGCGCATCACCGTCATCCAACGCACCCGCTTGGAAAAAAGCGCGACAATACCTTCGAAATCGGGCACCGTCTCCACCGCGTACGGCAGCAGCTTCACCTCGACGCCTTGCTCGGCAATCAACCGCCCGAATAGCAAATCATCCGCCGGCCGGCCTTCGAGCACTTGAAAGCCGCCGAACCCGCGAATGCGCTCTTTGCTCGACGCCATCGACGGGCCGAGAGCGAAGTGCACACCATCGAGTTGCCACGCCACCAGAATGCCGGCATAAAAATCGGAGATCATACCCATGGTCTGAAGCCGTTCGACCATGTTCTTGTCTGCGGTTGAAACGTAAAAACACGTCACGCCACCGATTTTCTTGTCGCGAAACGGCGCAATAAACTTGCGCAAATATCCCGGTTCCACGCGCACGTCCGAATCATTGAAGACCAAATATTCGTATTGCGCTTCCCGCACCATCAGTCCCAGTTTGGCCACCTTGTCGTTGATCGCGGTGTGGCCTGCGCTGTACAGCAGGCGAATCTTACGCTCCGGAAAATCGCGCATCAGTTTCTCGATGACCGGAACGCACGGGTCGCTCTGGTCGGTGGCGCAGAAAATCAGTTCATACTCGGGATAATCCTGCCGGCACAGGCTGGCGAAATTCTCGTACGCTTCCGGATCGAGGCCGCGGACTGGTTTCAGATTGCTGATCGGCGGCGTGAAATCGCGGTTCTGAAAAGAATATTTCCGGGCTTGCAGAAAGTAACGCGTGGCGCTGAAGATCGCCAGGAAATAGTAGATAAAGGGAATGGCGCCCAAAAAGAGGATGGCATACACGAAGAGCGTCACCAGCACAGCACCTCACTGCCAAATTTCGCGTAATCTTTTGATACTAGCATAGCCTGCTTGTCGGACCACGAAGCCACCTGAACGGCAAATCACGCTCGCCTTTGCGCGGCTGGCCAATTCGCGTAAACTGGAACTTAGCACTTTTTTGTTAGGAATCAACTGTTCTCACGGCTCGCACACTGTTCGGTTATTGGAACAACTCATCGCGTGACACACACTCGTCGGCTTCACCTTAAATCCATTCCCATGATTCTGCTCAGCATCGTGCTTGGGCCATTGGGAAATGTCATGCTGGGCAAGGGCATGAAGGGAATTGGCCCTGTCAGCTTGAAGAACTTTGGCGAGATTTTTCCGGTTGCGGGCAGTGTGCTCACCTCTCCTTATATCTGGTTGGGAATCGCCAGCTTGATGGGATTCATGATCGTGCACATGTTGCTGCTCACCTGGGCTGACTACAGCTATGTGCAGCCGGCCACTTCCCTTTCCTATGCGACGGTCGCATTGCTCAGCTACTTCCTGCTGGGTGAACTCGTCACGCCGTTGCGATGGCTGGGCATCGCCGTGATTTGTTTTGGCGTATTTATTGTGGGCCGCACCGCTCCCAGCACCACGGGGGTTTTCGAATAATGCTCGAGGCGCTGCTCTTCTTTTTCATCGTGGTGGCCGGCACCGGCGGTGAACTTTGCGTCAGCCGCGCCATGAAAGGGATCGGCGAGGTGCACGACTTTCGTCCGAGAGCACTCCTGCACTTCGTGGGCCAGGCTTTGCGCATACCCTGGATGTGGCTCGGCGTTTCGCTAATGGCGTTGGGATTTTTCTCATTGCTCGCCATTCTCTCGTTCCTGGAAGTCAGTTTCGTTGTGCCCGTCAGCGCGCTCAGTTATGCCGCCGGGGCGTTTGGCGCCAAGGCATTTCTCGGTGAACGCATCAGCCGGAATCGTTGGCTGGGCATCACGGTGGTGTGCATCGGCGTGACGATCGTATGGTGGAGTGGAAGGTAAGCGTGCCCGGTTTTGAAACCTTTTTTCCGTTCTCACACTCAGATAAACAGCGACATCCGGGGGCACAGCGCACATGAGCGGGAGAATCGTTTTCATCACCGGGGCAAACGGCGGCCTTGGAACGTTCGTTACTGAATCCTTCCTGCAGCAGGGTGACAAGGTAATCGGCGCATCGCGGCACGTGGATTCAACCGAATTCCCGAGCGCTAATTTTCGCGCCATGTCCCTCGATTTCACCAATGCGCAGCAGGTTCGCGACGCGATCGCGAATATCATCGCCGAATTCGGTCGCCTCGACGTCCTGGTGCATGTCCTCGGCGGTTTTGCCGGCGGACAATCCATCGCCACCACTGATGACGCCACCTGGAAACGTATGCAGGATCTGAACTTGACCTCCGCATTTTACGTTTTCCGCGAAACCATTCCTCACCTGCGTAAATCGAACAACGGCAGAATCGTGGCGATTGGCAGCCTCGCCGCAAAAGAGCCCCAGGCCAATCTGGGTGCTTACGTCACTTTCAAAGCCGCGCTCGCCACTCTGGTGCAAACCGTCGCGCTGGAAAACGCCGATGCGGGCCTTACTGCGAATGTGATTCTGCCGGGCACCATGGATACGCCGGCGAATCGCCAGGCTATGCCGAACGCAGATTTCTCTAAATGGCTGAGTCCGCAACGTGTGACGGAACTAATCCTATGGCTGGCCCATGAAAAAGCCGCGCAAATAACGGGCACGGTGATCCCCATGGGCGGAAACCGGTGAAGTGTGGGCTTGCCACGTCGCACGCGTGACTTTGCAATCCATCGCGCAACAATTTTCACCAAACATTCGCGGCGCGAACTTGAAAGGAAGGCAACCAAGCCCGCACCGCTTTGCGGACGTGTTCAATCGTGTCGACTGTGGGCTCGCTGATTTATTCCCGGAAGTATGCGTTTCCTTGTAACTGACCGCAAACACGGGAATAAAATCGGGCTTGCGGCGGTTAGTATCAATAGATGGAAGGAAGGTTCCGAGGTGCTGGAGGGACGAGATAGGGTGCGCTTCGAGGAGAGCGTGTTGCCGCACCTCGACGCGGCCTTCAACTTGGCGCGCTGGCTGCTGCGAAGCCGCGCCGACGCCGAGGACGTTACGCAGGAAGCGTTGCTGCGCGCGTATCGTTTCTTCGGTACCTATCGCTCGGGAGACGCGCGGGCGTGGCTTCTCCAGATCGTGCGCAATTGCAGCTACACCTGGCTGCAGAAGAATCGTCCGTTGGAGGACATCTCAGAATTGAGCGAAGCATCCATGCCGCAGGAACGATCGACGCCGGAAAGCCTGGCCATCGCTAGCCACAATCGCGAACGCCTGTCGCGCGCGCTCGAGGAATTGCCGGCGGCTTTCCGCGAGGTTCTGGTATTGCGTGAACTGGAAGGCTGCTCCTATAAGGAGATTGCCGCAATCACCGCGCGTCCGATCGGCACAGTAATGTCTGGGCTCGCACGCGCTCGCCAACAACTGCGAACGGCGCTAACCAAATCCGCGCAGGAGGAGGTTGGCCATGGCGTGTGAGCAACCTAAAACTCATCTGCATGCCTACCTCGATATTGAACTGGACGCGGCGGGCATGGCCACTTTTGAGCGGCACCTGGAAACCTGCGCGGACTGTGCCGCGGCCTTGGATGCGGAAGAAGGTCTTCGCCGTTCGTTGCGGCAGGCAGAACTGTACGAACGCGCCCCGGAATCCCTGCGCAGGAAGGTTCGTATTGCTGCTCCAACTCCTGCCCGCGCTTCCGCTCATCCCGGAGCATGGCGCTGGCTCGCCGTCGCTGCCGCGTTGATCATCGCGTTCCTGTGGGGCTCGCGATCATTCTCCCCGACGATCAAATCTCCGCAGCAAGCTGCTTGGACAACCACGCTTCTGGACGCGCATCTTCGTTCTTTGCAACCCGGTCACCTGACCGACGTGGAATCGACGGACCAGCACACTGTGAAGCCGTGGTTCGACGGCAAGCTGGACATCGCGCCGCCGGTGCGCGATTTCGCCGCCGATGGATTCCCGTTGCTGGGTGGAAGGCTCGACGTGATCGAAGGCCGCACCGTTGCCGCTCTGGTCTATGGCCGGCGCAAGCACATGGTGAATGTATTTGTTTGGAAGTCCCAGGACACCGTTCCCTATTCCGACTCTGGAGAACGCCAAGGGTATCACTGGGTTTCCTGGAAGAAGGATGGATTCACGTTCTGCGCAGTTTCCGATGTGTCGCTCCCAGAGTTGCAACAGTTGAAAACCTTGTTTTTTCAGCAGTGAAGCCCGCCTGCAACAAATCTCTACTGTAAAAAAGTAAGGTTTGAGTTTACAATAGCCCGCGGACATTTTCCTGCGGAGATTTGACAACATGGCGATTGCCACAATCAATCCGGTGACTGGCGAAGTCGTAAAACAATTCCAGGCCCTTACCGACGCTGAAGTGGACGGACGAATCGCGAAGGCTGCCAAGGCCTTCCAAAGCTTCCGCAAAACTTCCTTTGCCGACCGCGCCAAATGGATGTTGAAAGCCGGTGAGATTCTGGAAGCGGAGAAAACAGAACTCGGCCGCCTGATGACCCTGGAAATGGGCAAGACGTTTTCCTCGGCTGTCGCCGAAGCCGCCAAATGCGCCAGTGCCTGCCAGTATTACGCAGAGAATGCGGCGAAATTCGTAGCCGATGAAGTGATCGAAACATCCGCCACCAAAAGCTACATTCATTATCAGCCGGTCGGCATCGTCCTCGCCGTCATGCCGTGGAACTTCCCTTTCTGGCAAGTGTTCCGCTTCATTGCTCCCGGATTGATGGCCGGAAACGTCGGGCTGCTGAAACACGCGTCGAACGTCCCACAGTGCGCCCTGAAAATCGAAGAGATCCTCGTTCGCGCCGGCTTTCCTGCGGGTGTTTTTCAGACCCTCTTGATCGGCGCTTCGCAGGTGGATCGCATCCTGAACGATCCGCGTGTCGCCGCGGCAACCCTCACCGGCAGCGAACAAGCGGGTATTCAAGTTGGCGTCTCCGCTGCCAAGCGCATCAAGAAAGTGGTCCTGGAATTGGGAGGCAGCGATCCGTTTATCGTGATGCCCAGCGCGAATATCGATGAAGCTGCGTCCACCGCTGTGAAGGCTCGCGTGATCAACAACGGGCAGTCCTGCATCGCCGCTAAGCGTTTTATCGTCCATGAACAAATTGCCGACAAATTCGAAAAAGAATTCGTAAGTCGCATGCAGGCGTTGAAGCTCGGCGATCCCTTCGATGAGAAAACCGACGTTGGCCCGTTGGCGACCCGCGACGCTGTGAAGGATCTGGACGCCGACGTTCAAAAAACGCTGCACGCAGGCGCCAAACTGCTGGCCGGAGGAAAACCTGTAAACGGTCCGGGAAATTTCTACTTGCCCACAGTGCTAACGAATATTCCGAAAGATTCGCCCGCGTACCGCGAAGAATTCTTCGGCCCGGTCGCGAGCATTTTCCGCGTAAAGAATCTCGACGAAGCCATTGCGATTGCGAACGACAGCCGCTTTGGATTGGGCGCGAGCGCGTGGACGAACGACCCTGCGGAACGCGAGCAGCTCATCAACGAACTGGAAGCGGGCATGGTCTTCATCAATCAAATGGTGGCTTCTGATCCACGAGTACCCTTCGGAGGCGTCAAGGCTTCCGGCCACGGCCGCGAGCTAGGGCCTTACGGCATCCGCGAGTTCACCAACATCAAAACCGTGTGGATCAAAGACCAAGCCAAGTAGCCGCGGAAATAACGCTTTTGGCTTTTGCGATCCGCTCCATCTGAAACTCCTCTGTAGCGATCCTGCAACTTGACTTTCACGACTGCCGAATATATGAACGGTGAAGTTCTTCACTCCATTTTGGGTTAGCGCCATGGCCCAGAACTTGAGGGCTCGAATGGTCCGGTGGCCTGTGATGGTCTTCTGAATCCACACTGAAAACGGGGGTTTCATGGCGACTCAAGCTGCCGTACTCACACCCGGTGACGCCGAATACGGAATCTGGCGAGTGATTATGGCCTCGTCCGTGGGCACCATGATCGAGTGGTACGACTTCTATATTTTCGGCAGCTTGGCGGTTTACCTTTCACCGAAGTTCTACCCTCCCGGAAATGACACGCTGGCCCTCATCGCCTATCTCTCCACCTTCGCCGTCGGCTTCATTGTCAGGCCATTCGGCGCGCTCTTCTTCGGGAGGATTGGCGACCTGGTAGGCCGCAAGTATGCGTTCCTCGTCACGCTGAGCATTATGGGCGGAGCGACTGCCCTCATTGGCTTGCTGCCAACATATAAGACTGCGGGATGGTTTGCTCCCATTGCCCTGCTTTTGATTCGCGTCCTGCAGGGCCTTGCGCTGGGCGGCGAATACGGCGGCGCTGCGGTTTACGTCGCCGAACATGTACCCGACAATAAGCGTGGCTTTTACACCAGTTTCATCCAGATCACCGCCTCACTTGGGTTTTTCGTCTCCATCCTCGTGGTCCTGGGCACGCAATCAGCCATGACCAAGGAACAACTTGCCGACTGGGGCTGGCGCGTTCCTTTCCTGCTGTCCGTTATCTTGGTCAGCATTTCCCTTTATATCCGCCTGAAGATGCGTGAATCCCCCATCTTTTCCCGCATCAAAGCGGCGGGCATGACGTCCGCAAAGCCGTTGACGGAAGCTTTCACCGTGTGGCCGAACCTGAAACGGGTATTGATCTCCTTGTTCGGCGCAACCGCCGGCCAGGGCGTGATCTGGTACACGGGTCAGTTCTACGCGTTGTTCTACCTTCAGGCGGTCCTGAAGATCAATGCACGGACTGGCTATATTATCGTGGCCATTGCTTTGCTCCTTGCCATGCCCTTCTTCACGCTTTTCGGCGCGCTCTCTGATCGCGTGGGCAGGAAGTGGCTGATGATGGCGGCCTGCCTTCTCTCCATCGTCTCCTACATCCCGATCTACAAGCAGATGCAAGCCGCCACGGGAAACAACGTTGTCACTGTGCGGTCGACCACCAACAAAGTCACCGGCGCCATTAGCCTCACTCCCATGACCATCGACGCAGCCGGCCAGCAAGTCCCCGCAAAGGAAGCGGCCAACCCAAACATCCCCTTGCTAGTTCTTCTGGTCTTCATCCAGGTGATGTTCGTCTGTATGATTTACGGGCCAATTGCCGCGTATCTCGTCGAGGCATTCCCTGCGAGAATTCGTTACACCTCGCTGTCCCTTCCCTATCACATTGGCAACGGTGTCTTTGGAGGTTTGTTGCCGCTGATTGGCCTGACGCTTTGCGCGCGTACGGGCAACATTTACGCTGGTCTGTACTATCCCATGATCGTGGCCGCCATCACCTTGGTGACGGGAAGCCTGCTCCTGAAGGAAACGCACGGCACCCTGATCTGGGACGAGTACAACCAGGCCAAACAACCTTCACCCACCGCCGATTGACGGCACAACTCTCCTGGTAGCATGATTCTTGCCTTGGGTGAGGCAGGCGTTTGGCAGGATTCGACGTTTTCGCCTGCTTACCTTACGGCAGTGGCAGCTTTGGATCTTGCCAGGGAGTGAGTATCGTGGCGACCGTCGAAAAAAAGCACGCTGAGAAGAAGACCCAAACCAAGAAGCACGGCTTGACTGAAGCGCAGATCGCCGTGCACTGGAAGGAAGAAGCGTATATTCGCCCGCCTGCCCGCTTCATCGCACAAGCGAACCTCAACGATCCGAGTATCGTCGACCGGTTTAGCGAGAAGAATTTCCCGGAATGCTTCCGCGAGTACGCGGAACTTTTGCACTGGGACCAATACTGGCACACCACTTTAGACAGCGATCATCCGCCATTCTGGAAGTGGTTCGTCGGCGGCAAACTGAATGCCTGCTACAACTGCGTGGACCGGCACCTGGCCAAGTACAAGAACAAGGCTGCGCTCATCTTCGTTCCCGAACCGGAAGACGAGCACCACGTGGTGATCACGTATCAGGAACTGTACCGGCGCGTGAATGAAGTCGCGGCGATATTGCGCGAATTTGCCGGCCTGCAGAAAGGCGACCGCGTCACCATCCACATGCCCATGATCCCGGAATTGCCCATCACCATGCTGGCCTGCGCGCGCCTGGGCGTAATCCATTCGGTGGTCTTCGGCGGCTTTTCTGGAGAAGCCTGCGGCCTGCGTGCCGCCGATTCTGGCAGCCGCGTACTCATCTATGTCGACGGTTACCACCGCAACGGCCGCTGGGTGGATCACAAAGCTAGCGCCGACCTCGCGGTGCAAACCGCCAAAAAAGAAGGCCAGCATATTGACAAAGTCGTGGTGTGGAAGCGCTATCCGCACCGCTATTCTTCCGATGCGCCGATGATCATGGAACGCGACTTTTTCATCAATGACCTGCTGAAAGACTTTTGCAATCGCGTTGTGGAACCCGTTTCCATGGACGCGGAAGATCCACTCTTCCTCATGTACACCAGCGGCACTACCGGCAAGCCCAAGGGCTGTCAACATCGCACCGGCGGCTATCTGGCCTACGTCACCGGCACGGCAAAGTTCTACCAGGACATTCATCCCGAGGACGTTTATTGGTGCATGGCAGACATCGGCTGGATTACCGGCCACTCCTATATCGTCTACGGACCGCTGGCCCTGGCAGCCACCAGTGTGCTCTACGAAGGCGTGCCGCAATTCCCTGATGCCGGGCGGCCGTGGCGCATTGCCGAGCGTCTGGATGTGAACATCTTTCACACCTCACCCACAGCGATTCGCATGCTGCGTAAGGCCGGAGCGGACGAACCGAAAAAGCACACCTACCGTTTCAAGCACATGACCACGGTCGGCGAGCCCATCGAGCCGGAAGTGTGGCGCTGGTATTACGAGGTGGTTGGCAAGGGCGAAGCGGTCATCGTCGACACGTGGTGGCAAACTGAAACGGGCGGCTTCCTCTGCACCACCAAGCCGGCTCTTGATCCGATGAAACCGGGCAGCGCAGGTCCTGCTTGCCTGGGAATTTATCCGGTCATCTGGGACGAGAAAGGAAACGAGCTGGTCACCGCTGACCACGCCGCGGGCAACATCTGCATTCGCAATCCGTGGCCAGGAATCATGCAGACGATTTGGGGCGATCCGCACCGCTTCGTCAGCAACTACTACAAAAAATACAACAAAAATCCGCAGAGTAAGGACTGGCGCGACTGGCCTTACTACGCCGCCGATGGCGCCGTGCTTCCACCGGACGGTTATTATCGCATCCTTGGGCGCGTCGATGATGTCATCAACGTTGCCGGCCACCGCCTCGGCACGAAAGAACTGGAGTCGGCTTGCCTGACGATTCACGAAATTGCGGAAGCCGCTGTCGTTCCCGTCGTCGACGAAGTGAAGGGGCGGGTGCCGGAGATTTACATTTCACTGAAGCCGGGTGTTCTGCCGAAGAAAGCCATCCTGGAAAAGGTCACGTCAACCATTGAGACCATGATCGGCAAAATCGCGCGTCCGAAGCGCATCCACATCGTCCCCGACATGCCCAAAACGCGCTCCGGCAAGATCATGCGCCGCGTGCTCGCCGCTATCTCCAATCACATGGACACCGGCGACATCACCACGCTGGCCAATCCGGATATCGTCGAACAAGTGCGCCAGTTGGTTCAGGGCCGCGACATCCTGCCCCTGAACGAAGGCCCCGAAGACATAAAAATGTTCGGCGACGAACGCTAAATCAATCCGGCAGGTCGGCCCGCGACGAAGAATTCTTCCACCGTTTCAGACGGATGTCACTCGCATCACGAACTCGGATCAGAGTGTTTTGCGTGACCCTCAAAAATACTCTCGGTGTCGCGACCGCCAAGCAGTACGCGGACAATTTCAATCGCGTTTGTGACCACGTGGTAGAAAATGACGTAGCGGCCGAACGGAAAACTTCGCATACCCGGAGCCAACTCTTCGCGGCGGCACCCCGAACTGGCTGACTGCCCAGCACTTGCAGCATTTCGTAGCGTTTGTCGATAAACGCGTGTGTGTTTGCCACACTGTCATCAGCAATGTAGCTCCAATCTCGATCAAATTCGCTCTTGCGCGAGGGCTGACAAGGAATTGGGACCTTATTTCGCACTCTTCTTTAAGGTCCTCTGGCGAGCGGCACGTTTGATTTCCTGTGGCTATCCAGGCCTTCGCGTATGTCCTCACGCAGTTTCTGTAGTTCCAGGGCGGGGAACTCATCCGCTTGCTCCAGGAGGCGTAACTGCTCACGGACGACCTCGCTGGCAGAGCTACAACAACCAGAGGCGATCTTTTCACGGATCATCTCTTCGAGGTGAGGGTCTACCACGGATCCATTTCACTCGGCGCTGGCCACCGCGCACTTGCTTTTCACGGGTCAGAATCACAGATCACGTTCGCTGCCGGCCCGCCGACATGCCTGGTGTCACAAACCTGCCGAGGTGGGCGTATAACTGATGAAGAGAGCGGGAGGCGGCGGTGTTAGAGGGCGTAATTCAAGAGATTCAGGCGTCCAAACCAACTATGCAAGAGCCCGGCGCAACCTCCCGGTCGATTTCACCCCAGGCCTTCGATGAGCTCTTTCTGAGTACCTACCCAAGTATTGTCGGGATTTTGCGCCGCATGCTCGGCGACTGCGGCCGCGCGGAAGAGTTGGCCAACGAAGCGTTTCTGCGCCTGTATTCCACGGTGCTGCCACCCTCCGCCAGTCAGAATGTGCCCGGATGGCTTTACCGCACTGCTATGAATCTTGGCATCGACGACCTTCGCGCCCGGACGCGCCACGACCGTCTGGAGCGGGAAGCAAGTGCCACTGCGGCTTCAAATAGCCGGAACGACAACGGGTTGCAACTTCTGCTGCGCGCGGAAAAGCAACAGCGCGTCCGCGCCGTTCTGGCGAAGCTGAAACCGCAGTGGGCCCAACTGTTGGTGTTGCGCGCCGCCGGACATTCCTACCGGGAATTAGCGGAGGAGCTGGATCTGTCACCCGGATCCGTGGGAACAATGCTGATGCGAGCGGAAGCGTCCTTTGAAAAATGTTATCTCGAGCTTTTTGGGGAAAAAGAATCGGAGGCGTTATGAACTGCCCAACTGATGAAATCTTGCGTGCACGCGTGGACGAAGAACTGGCTCCGGCGGAAAGGGCTGCGGTAGACAAGCACATCGCGGAGTGTCCTGCCTGCCAGTCGCGCAGCAAGGCTGTGTCTGGGACCGCTGCGCGGGTTGGCACGTTGCTCGGCTCCCTGGATGGCCCCGCATCCTCTGCCGAGAGCAATCCGCAGATGGCGCTGGCTCGCTTCAAGGCGCGGCTGAAGCCGCAAGAGGAACGCGTGTCGTTGCTGACTCGAATCTTCGCACCGCGCTGGCGGTTCGCCTGGGCCGCTTCCCTGGTGGCTGTAATCCTGGCAGTCTCTCTAGCGTTTCCTTCGGCCCGCAGCTTTGCCCAGCGACTCCTGGCAACGCTGAGAATCGAAAAAGTGCAAACCGTGAGCCTCGACTTTGCCTCCATGGATAGTTCCAGCAATCGCAAGCTGCAGCACGGCCTCGGCCAGATGATTTCCGACAACGTGGTTGTGACCACAGACGAAAAAGAGATGGACGCTTCCTCGCAGGATGCCGCCAGCAAGTTGACCGGCTTCTCCGTCAAGGTGCTTTCTTCACGCCAGGATTCACCGAACTTCCGCGTGTCGGGCGCGCACGCGTTCCATATGACCGTTGACCGCGCGCGGCTGCAGGAAGTTCTGGACGAAGCCGGTCGCACGGACCTGATTCTTCCGGCAAATCTCGATGGCGCACAGGTTTCGGTGCAAGTGCCGCGTTCGGTGGAAGTGAGCTACGGAAACTGCGGCGATCGGAAATCGCGGCACCATGAGCCTCAGGCGGATTCTATGGATGTGAACCCGCCAAGCGCACCACCAAGCGACTGCCTGGCGCTCATTCAGGCCCCAAGCCCCACAATCAATATGCCGGCAGAACTGAATTTGCAGCAGCTTGCCGAAACGGCCCTGCAGCTGGCGGGAATGACTCCGGTGCAAGCGCGCAAGTTTTGCCAGACCATCGATTGGAAGTCCACGCTGGTGTTGCCAATTCCCAGAAGTGTGAGTTCCTATGAGCCGGTCAGCATCAACGGAATCCAGGGCACATTGATGCGCCTCCCCAGCAAAAACCGGCCATCCTATGCCCTCATCTGGGTCGATGACGGGATCATTTATGGGTTGGTTGGCTCGGGCGACCCCAACATGGCGGTACAATTAGCCAGTTCGCTTGATTGACCGGGGAGGAAGCTCTGCCATCGCCGGACAGCCTGGCTATTGAAACGCGGAATCTGCGAAAAGTATTTGGGAGCAAGGTTGCCGTACGCGGCCTGTCTCTGCAGGTTCGGCGCGGCGAGATATTTGGATTTCTCGGGCCCAACGGCGCGGGCAAAAGCACCTCCATCAAAATGCTGTTGGGCCTCGTGAAACCCAGCGCCGGCGAGGCCACGATTCTGGGGTGCCCTTCTTCCAGCGTCGAAGTGCGCCGCAAGATTGGATTCCTACCCGAAGATTTCCGATTCTACGATTGGCTGACGGCTTCGGAGTTGCTGGCGCTGCACGGACGTTTATGCGGACTGACGGCAGCGCAACTCCGTGAGCGCGTTCCCGCGTACATCGAACTCGTTGATTTGACCGCGCATCGGAATCGTCGCCTGCGCGGCTTTTCGAAAGGAATGCTGCAGCGAATCGGCTTGGCGCAGGCCCTAGTCCACGAACCTGATTTGATCTTCCTCGATGAACCGACTTCCGGCCTCGATCCGATGGGTCGAAGATTGGTACGCGATATCATCCGCTCGCAGCGCAACCGGGGAGCGACCGTGTTCCTGAACTCCCACCTGCTGAGCGAAGTGGAAATCACCTGCGACACGGTTGCCTTCATCAGGCAGGGTGAAGTGATTGCCATGCGAGACCTGCACGAATCGCCGGAGGGCGAAATCCACGTAACCATTCGCGCGCGCAATCTTTCGCCGGAAATTCTCGCGGGCCTGTCGCAGTGGGCTTCGTCGGTCAAGGGCGACGGCGAGCGCTTGAACCTTTCGACGAATTCCAAGGAGCATTCGCCGCAGATCTTGCGATATCTGGTTGCCGGCAACGTGGAGGTTTACGAGTTCACGCCAAAGCACGTTTCGCTGGAAGAATCGTTCCTGGAAATCATGGGCGATGAGCAGGGCGCTGAATGAATATCTGGACCATCACTCGCGTAACTTTTCTTGAAGCGTCGCGCCGGAAAATTCTGTGGACCGCGCTTCTGGCCGGGGCTGCTTTCCTTACGCTTTTCGGGATTGGGATGCACTATCAGGCTAAAGACCTCCAAGGTTCCAGGATTCCGCCACTGGTGCGTTACCAGCTTGAGAGCACAGTCCTTCAGGTGGGCTTTTATGCCGTCGACATGCTGGCCGTGATCATGACCGTGCTCACGAGCGTCGACACGATCTCCGGCGAAATCGCATCGTCGACGATTCACGCGATCGCGACAAAACCACAGCCGCGCTGGCAGCTGTTGATCGGGAAATGGCTGGGATTTGCGGCGATGATCGCAATGTTCGTCGCGCTACTGTTCGGTGGAGTGCTGGCGATTGGACACTGGATCGCAGGCGTGGTTCCACACGGTGTGCTGCAAGGGGCGCTGTTGATTTATCTGGAATGCCTGCTGGTACTGACCGCCACATTTTTGTTCGGGACGTGGCTTTCTACTCTGACGAATGGTGTAATCGTTCTGGGCCTTCATGGGCTGGCGTTCGTCGGCGGCTGGCTGGAAAAAATCGGCGCAGTGACGGACTCGCAGCGCTTGGTAACCGTGGGCATTGTTTCCAGTTTGCTGATGCCGAGCGAGGCGCTGTGGCGGCGCGCGTCTTACGTGATGCAGTCGGCCATCGGCCGAGGGCTGGACTTCTCGCCCTTCGGAGCCCAGTCTGCTCCCAGCGTGGCGATGGTGGGATACGCTGTTTTCTATCTGCTGGTGGCCCTAGCGCTTGCGTTGTACGGCTTTCAAAAACGTGATCTGTAAAATGGACTGGGGCCAAGGACTCTCGCCTCTGTAATTTAGATTTTCCTGTACAGAATTCCCATCCCCACATCAGCGGATGCCGGTGATTGCCCCTGCATTGAGGTAGCTGGCGTGGCGCAGCACCTTGACTCCGGGAGCCGCGACTCTCGGAGGCTTCCATGGTCAACGGCCACTCTCGCTCCTGGCTTATGGCGCAATTCTGCTGGTAATCACCACAAATGCCTTTGCCAGCCCCAAGGAGGCCGACCCGAGATGGCTGATCCTCTCCGTGTTCAATGACGCTTCCGTGCCGGCGGAGATTCTCGCTCATGGAGAAGCCCGAGCCCCATATTCTGGCTCAGACCGGGATTCAGGTGGAGTGGCTGAATTGCGCGGCGGGAAGCTCTCATGTTCCCGACCAGTTTGAACAGCCATCACCTTGCAGCCGTATCGGCTACCCTTCGCATCTCTCCGTACGGGTTGTGCTCGCTGGGCGATCCCTGCGGGAAGATATTTTCGGCGGGCAATCTGCAATTCACGCCGTCGCTGGCCGGATTGATGCGCGAGCGCCTTGCGGGGGAACAGAAGAAGAAGGAGTCACGGTAGCTCACCCCTTCAGGTGTGCGGGTTTCCCGATTCCCGCCAGAATTTCAATTGTTGCCGGTGCTGTGGGCGCCGAGACATGCGAAGTGTGATCCACCTTCGAGTGCAACCCTCTGGCCTGGAAAGCCTGAGCTACAGGAGAGCGTATGGCGACTTGGGACTGATCATTTACGCCGGGTTTCCTGGGGTGGTGTGGATACTTGCGGGGTACCGCAGCTTTGCTCCACGGCCTGCTTGACGTCGAGATCAAATTGGGCGCCCCGCCAGCCTTGCGCTGAACAGACCTGCCAGGCTTCCAGGCCGAGTGCTCCACGAAGATCTGCGCCATCCAGGCGCGCTCCTTCGAGTTTGGCCTGACGCAAAATCGCTCCGGTCATGGTGGCGCCGCGCAAGTCGGCCCGGGAAAGATCTGCTTCCAGGAAAATCGTGCCCTTGATCTGCGCTCCGGTTAGGTTCGCACCCATGAGTTTTGCGGCGGACATGTCGGTCTCTTCCAGCACAGCCAGGGAAAGGATTGCTTCCTCAAGTTTGACGTCGCGGAAATCAGCATGCGACAGATCGGCGCGCAATAAATTCGCACGGCGTAAATTCGCGGAGTACAGGCTGGCGCGCGACAGGTTCGCCGTCGTCAACGTCACGCCTTCCATATTTGCAAATGAGAGGTCGGCATTGCGGAAATCTCCGCCCGAGAGATTGGCCCCCTGCGCGTCCACCGAAACGAGATTGGCTTTCGCGGCCTGCAAACGGTCGAGTTTTGCGGAGCGCAGAATCCCTTCGCGCAGATTCACTCCGCGAAAATCTGCTTCCGATAAGCTAGCGCCTTCCAGATTCGCGCGCCACATGCGAGCGTTTTGAAAGTCGGCGCGATAGCCGCGGGCGAAACGCAGGGTCATTTCGTTCAGACGTGGTCCGGTTCCTTCTCCAGCGTTGGAGTCCCTCGCGTTGGAGTCTTTCGCGTCGTCCTTAGCCGCCGGCGACGCAATACTCTCCTCCGTGATATCGGCAAACGGGCGGAATCCCACGATGCGAAAGGCGGTAGCGGCCCAGCGCCGGGGATCACCGCGGCCGACGTCAGGCCGAATGGTGGGATCGCAAGGCAAACCATGAATCACACCAAGCGACAAAGCAAAGAGGAGGAATCCAACGGCCACGGGAGCACGCAAAGTGGAAAGCACATCCTTCATGAAAATTGCGGTGGTTTCGTCGGTCCAATCTCCCGGGCGCAGGACGCGCGCGACGACGCGAGGCAAGCCGCAAGCCGCGCCTGCCGCCAGCGTGAAGAGAAACACCTGTAGCAATGTGCCGCGATAATCCTGCATGACCAGATAACGCAGCCAGATGAACGAGATCGTTGCCGGCACGGCCCAATAGATCAATAGCTTTGCGATGAAACTTTCCAGCAGCGCCAGAGGAGAACGCGGGTCGCGCGACCACCGCAGATTCGGCCGGATCGGCCCCATCAGATACCACGAGCCGTCTTTTTCAGGAGTACGCCCATCAGGGAACACTGCCGGCAAAGCGCCCATGCTGCCCCACAAGCGTAACAGCAAAAATTGCAGGCGCAGGTACAACACGGTTAGAAGCAGCGGTGCACCAAGATAAAATCCCTGCAAAGGAAGGAAATTCGGGATGCGATCGATAGGCAATGCCGCCTTGTCCAGCAGCAAGCGAACATCGGTGGTGAGAGCGACAAGAACGGACGTCGCCGCGCACAGCGATATCACCAGCAGATAGAACCAGCGCGCGGACTGTGTTGACTGCGTAATGGTCTTGCCACCATCCTGAGAGGCCACTCCTTCGGGCAGCGTGGCGTCGAACAGATTCGTGCCGCCAAGCCGCCCTGCCCATAGACCTTCCGCAAGGTAGAGATTCGCGCCCATCAGGTTAGCGCCGGAAAACTCAGCTCCCAGAAGATTGGACTCGCGCAGATCCGCTTCCGCCAGATTCGCGCCGCGGAAATTGGCCATGGAGAGATCGGCGCCGCGGAGAATAGTCTTTTGCATGGACGCGCCCTGCAGATTCACGCCCGTCAAGTCCGCGTCGCTTAAGTTCGCACCAGAGAAATCGCCGCGCGTTCCTTCCTGCCCGGCGGTCTCCACCCACAAACGGTGCTGGTCCAAAGCTTCTGCAAATTCCAACAGATCGACACGTTCTGAGGATTGGAGTTCAACATGAGTATCGGAAGCCGAAGGCGAAGGATTGGGAATGCGAAGCTGCGCTGGCGGCAGGGAAGGCGCTGAAATGTATCTAGGAATGGGCAATTCTTCCGCAGCGGGGGCGGTTTCCGTCACTGTTTCAATTGCGAAGGTTTGCGGCACGGCTTCCAGTTTCTTTTCTGCAGGCTCTTCAAGAGATTCATTTACGGCTTCGGGAATGGATAGCGCAGAAGCCTCTGCGAGATCCATCGGTTCAATTAGGGCCATGTCTTCTTTCATCTGGGCTTCCAGAAGTTCCAAGATGCGCGCTTCGATCTCGGGATTGGCCACAACGCTGCCAAATTCGGCCAGCTCCGCTGGTGTGGCCAGACGCTCGGGTGTGCCCTTCTCAAACACGTTGCCAGCGTTCCCGTTGGGTCCGGGACTTTGGTCCGCCGGTAATTCCGGCATAGTGGTCTTTCCTGTCGTCTCTCCGAAGAGAGGCAAAGATCAGCACCCGAGGGCGGGATAACTCATCTTGGCCTACGCGACCTGTGGAAATCGCCTGACCCGAAGTACAGGTGCGGCGGGTGGGACAATGGTGAGTGCGGGCTGGTTCAAGATGAGTGGGGAGATATGGCTAAGGCGAGGGCAAAAAAATTCAGCCGGGGCGCTCCGCTGAGGGGCCGAGGCACCCCGGCTATTCCTGCCCGCCTCCGCAGTGAGCGAGCAAGGAACTCTTACCGAAATCCGCGAATTACGGCGAGGGGCGAACTAAACTTCTTCGCTGCCCCGCAAGAACTCGTAGCGTTCGATCGCGGCCACAACACCGACGGCGCCCTCTTCTCGAGGTTCGGTACGCTGAACGCGTCCTAGACAACGCACGCGTACGGGGCCAGCCAGGGTAATTTCGTTGGGCAAGGTCAGTAGGATTTCAACCGGTGATCCTTCCTTCACATCCTTGGACAGGAAAAAGTAGACGCCCCGGGAACTCACATCCCGGGATTCCGTCGCGGTTTCGCCAACTGCCGCGCCAGTAGTCCAGCGGACAGTTAGCGGCAGCCGCATCGAGAAACGTTGGGTCGTGCGGCGTTCTGAGCCAGTCACGGGAGACCTCCCTATTTGAAGGACTGAGTGTAGCCTTGGCCCGTCTGGAGAACAATAGAACTGGCGATACAAAATAAAACGCAGTGGAAAAAGTACGAATGTACTAGGACCCAAGCCACAATTAGGCCAAAAGTGCCGAAAATAGCAGCGCTCTGAGGAGAGCCGCGCATTGGCATGGTACCCTGCCGGACAGGTGGCCGCATGCTATTCAGACTATTTCAGGAGGACCAGAACCATGTGGCGTTTACTTCTCTGCATTGCATTCGTGGCTTGCTTCGGGGCGGCGTTTTGGCCGAACGCCTCCGGCGCCAGCGATCGGGGCGAGGTTGTCGGCGCGTGGGAGGGCGAATCGATCTTGTCAGTTCGCCAATTCGCCCCGCCACGATGAGCACGTGATTTACGAGATTGCCGAAGACAACGGAGCAGCCGGCAAGCTCAAGATTGAAGGCTACAAGATCGTGAACAGCGCAAAGCAGTGGATGGGCACGTTGCTGTGCGACTACCGAAGCGCGGACCACGTACTCACCTGCGCACCAAAGGAGGGCAAGCCCCGTGACTGGACCTTCCAAATTAAGGACGGTGCGATGAGCGAGACGCTGGTGCTTCCCGAAGACAGAACTCTGCACCGGAAAATGAGCCTGCAACGAATTCGCAAGAGCGCATAGGCGGTTAGAGTCAGGCAGCAGCCCCGGCCAGGAAACTACGACTGGTCGATCAAGCGGTGATGGATGGCGTAAAGGGCGAGTTCGAGGCGGTCCGAAACTCCCAGTTTATCGAAGATATTGTGCAGATGGTTTTTCACCGTTTGTTCGGAGATGAACAGCTTCTCGCCGATTTCCTTGTTGCGGAAACCCTGAGCAACCAACTGCACGATTTCCTTCTCGCGGTCGGAGAGCAGCGGCTTCTCCCGACGCGGTCCGGACTCGGAAGATTTCGCGAAGGCTTTCATGACCTCGGCAGTCATGCGATTGTCGAGCCAGATTTCGCCGGCATGCACGCGATGAATGCTTTTCACCAGCAGGTCGGTAGCGGACTGTTTGAGAACGACGCCACGTGCGCCGAGGCGCATGGCCCGAACCACGTCGCGGTCATCTTCCGCGGCGGTCAACACGATCACGCGAGTAGGAATCTGATCGAAATTGACTTCTTCGAGGACAGCCAAGCCATCTTTATCCGGCATACGAAGATCGAGAAGAAGAATATCAGGTTTGAGTTTGGCCAGCAGCTTGATGCATTCGGCACCATTCTGCGCTTCGCCGACAATGGTGATTTCTTCGTCGCCGTCGAGCAATTTTCGCAGGCCGTCACGGAAAATTGCGTGATCGTCGGCCATCAGTACGCGTATCTGTTGTTTTGTCTTAGCCATAGAGCTGTCAGCCGAGCGGCACCTCAATCGTTAAACGCGCACCATGCCCCGGGTTTGACTCCACCGTCAAAACTCCTCCGACCGTTCGAGTACGTTCCTTGATGGAAATCGGACCCAGCCGCAGGCGGTCGAGCTCATCCCCCGTGAAGCGCCCGGCGAAGCTGAAACCTTCTCCGTTATCGTCCACCACCAGGACAAGTCGGCTGTCGTCCTGCGACAGTTTTACCACGACATGGGAAGCCTTCGCATGCTTTTTTATGTTGTTGAGTGCTTCACGGTAAATCTGGAAAATCTCCCTGCACACCCGGTCAGGTGCACGGAGATCAACCGAATCAACGAGTAAATCGAGGGCCAGGGTAGATTCGTTACGGAAGCGCTCACCGAAACCGCGCATCAGATCGACCAGGTCCGCGGATTGTACCCGCAGAGGACGCAGGTCGGTTACCAGGTGGCGCAGTTCCGCGCCCTCGTTGCGCACAGTCTGCTGCAGCGATGCCAGGCCCGATTCCACTTGCTCAGGATGGGTGGTAACGCGGCGGCGGAGGACGTCCAACTGGATCTCAATGCTCAGCAGGGTCTGGAGAATACCGTCATGGAGATCGCGGGAAATCCGGGAGCGCTCGGCTTCGATTGCTCGTGCCCGCAAATGGCGCAGGAGAAAGACGTTTTCGAGGCTGCTGCTGACGTAGCGGGAAATCTGTTCGAACCAGGCCACGTCATCCTTGCCATAGGGCAGGCGCTCAGGCTTACGATTCACCAGGAAGAGGCGTCCGGCGGCATGGCCGTCCTGATCGAAGGCCACCGATAGCAGATTGCGAATGCCGAACTCCTGCAGAGTGGGGCCGGGGATTCTCGGAACAGACCTCAGGGAGCGGCCGTCGCGGCGATCCCAGCCGAATCCGGAACCGCGGCCCGCTACCGCGTTCCAGCACACAGAGGCTTCCATGTCATCGAGGAGGAAACCATCGGCGCGGGTCATGGGCAGGTTGTCGGGGATCAGACGCTCGCTTTCGCCGGATTTCAACCGCCACAGGAAGATGCGCTCGAGGTCCGCATCGCGATAGGCCAGAATCGCTTCCTCGGATTGAAATTCGATGGCGATCTCTTCAAGCAGAAGGCGCAAGGATTCGGCCAGTCCCAGTTCCACGTGCATGGTGGTGGACAGTCGCGCCAGAAATGCTTGTTGCCAGGCGAATTGGCGATTGCGATCACCCAGAAAGGCCATGCCGGAAACGCCGAGGAACGTCGCGCCAAAAAACGGAAGCGAGTAGATGACCGTGCGCGAACCATCGACTGGGCCATTGCGGTTCATCGCCACCGCAATCGCCAGGAGCAATAACCCAAAGGAAAGCAGCAGGGAGGAGCGCAGATTCCAGCGATAGCCTGCAGAGAAAGCCACAAAGAACAGCAGGAACCAAGCCGGCAGGACTTCATGAGAGAGGTAGAGGAAGACAACGACAACGAGAATGTCGCAGACCAGCGGGAGGTGCCAATTGGCGCGACGCAAGGCACGCTCGATCAGCAGAATGACGACAGCGAGGAACAGGTAGGCGATCAGGAAGGAAAGGGGGCGCTCTGCCTGTCGCGCGGTGCGCAGCTCGAGCAGACACAGAATCGCTAGCAGCGCGATCACGGGACGCGCGTAGGCGAGTTGCAAATCGAAATAGAGGCGATCCGTCGGTTGCGGGTTCATGCGCGGGGGACACACGCCGCCCTGCCTCAGTCTAGCAAGGGCACCGCTGGCTGGCCGGAGCGTGTGCGCCAGGCGTTTCCAGCTTGCTAATACGCAGGCCTGATATCAGGGATCAGATATCAGGAACCAAGAGGCGCGCGTGCTGCAAGTGTTTGGACCTCGTGAAACAGGCGCTACTTTGGCGTGCGGCGGCTGGCCGCTTTTCGGTCGACCCTGCCACCATCGGTCATCTCAAGAGCGAGTCTCGTGCGGGCACGGGATCTGGCCTCCTCTCCGCCCCTGATGTCAAATCACTGATATCTGACGTCGTCGAGCCCCACCGCAGTACGAAGTCCCGCCGCTATTCCGCGTGTTATAAGGTCATGTTAAACTATAACCCCAATTGAGAAAGTGGCTGGGTCACAAAGACTTGCGCACCACCGAGCTTTACTTGGCCGGGTCCGACTCTCATTCCAAGTTCATCGTGATCACTGTTCCGGGAATCACGACAAACTGATCACGATCATTCCGGAATCGTGATCACGATCGATCGGAATCACTGATCACTGCAATGTGCGTGCAGCGGTAGACACAAACACTTTCGGGCAAACTCTTGGCGGAGTGACCGTGAAAGCGAGACTCCGCTTCTGTGGCGCTATTCGCGCAGGACTGTTAGGGCTTTAGCGAAATCAATCCCTGCTTCAAGGCAAATATGACCATGGCGGCGTTGCTCTCAAGGTTGAAAGCTGCCATGATGTGACGCTTGTGAAATTCCACAGTCTTTTCACTTAGTTTGAGCAATCCCGCGATTTGCTTCATTGGCTTGCCTTCGGCTAACAACTGAACGATTTCCCGCTGTCGTTGGGTCAATTCCCGGGAAAACTGTCGCGCCCTAGCGTTCGTTGCAACCCAGTCTTCAGCTCTCAGCTTGGGCGTTATATAGGGCTTGCCATGCATGACATGGTCGACCGCCTCTAGCAACTCCTGTCCGGTCGAGTGTTTCAGCACAAATCCGATTGGGCCAAGTTCAAGAGCCGCGGCAGCAAGATTTGGGTCATCTCGCATCGTCAGGAAGATGAACTTGATGTTGGGAGCTTGTTCTTTGATTCTCCGGGCCGCATCCAGCCCATTCATGAGTGGCATACCGACGTCCACAACAATCACGTCCGGGCGGAGTCGCATGGCATCCGCCACCATAGCGTGACCATCTTGCGACAGCCCTACAACGGTATAAGTCTTTTCCAGATAGACCCGCAATGTTTCGGCGAACATGGCGTGGTCATCTGCGATTAAGAAGCGCGGCCCTGTCCCGTGAGCAGACATATTTGCCATCTTCGTGCTTTCTGGGCGGTCAACAAAGGTTAGCAGCGAATACGGTACTGCAGACTTATAGAGTCTGTGCGGTGTCTGGCGGCCAGTCAGGCTGCGGGCGGCAACCAGAATTACGCTCATACTTTATTCCATCCGGCGGGCCGTGTCAGCAGAAAAGAATCAGATCCACAGGGAAGCCCTATTTACTTCCAACCAGAGCAGCACCGAAGGGCCGGGTCGAAAACTCAACCCTCCTAAAGCGCAAGCCACCAGCGGCATTAGTACTTTAGCTAATGTGCTCTGCCACGCGGCTGACTTCTCCCGCAATGTACGTGCAGATTGTCTGACCCAGTTTCGCTGAGCACCACACCAGAGCGTTCCTCAGCTTTTCGGATTTTGACGTGCTCTTGCTTTTTGGTTTGACTTGTCTGCTACCAAACAGCCGATGTCATCTGGTGTCATCAGCACTACCGCGAATCCCTACATCTGAATGCTGCTCAAACTTCTCAATTACGGTGCGCCCCTTGTTGGCTTGCTCATGCAAGATAACAACTTCAAGATTCAATTTTTCAAGGAACCTAGCCACATCAAGGCATGGATTGGTCATGGGTCAGAGAGAATGGTACGCCTCTACACACACTTGCGGCCTAAGTATCGTTCGCAGGTTTTGGATTCAATTCCCTCTCTAGTGGGCAACAAAATTGATGTGATTGACCCAGTTGACCCACTTTTCCACAAGGGGAAAGTAGCGTAAACTGTTTGTTGTCAGTCAGTGGTGGGAGTAGCTCAGCTGGTAGAGCGTCGGTCTGTGGCACCGAATGTCGCGGGTTCAATCCCCGTCTCCCACCCCAAACCTTTCCAATTCAACACCAAGCCCTTTCCGATTTTGTTTTGCCTAGCCCGCGCGTAACTTCCGTGCAGCTCGAACAGTGTTCGCAGTGCCGCAATTCGTGGATGCCATGCGACGACTTCACGCTTGTCCATAAACTCTTTTTGCGCGAAGATCGTTTCTGTCGCCTCGAGTGCTGGTTTTAAATACATTTCAATGCCGACTTGCTCACTGCGTGCAGCGTTGTCCGGGAGATCTGCGACACGCCCGCGCAGTCCTTTCATCGCTTGATAAGCAGACTGGGCTGCATTGTTGGCGGGTAGCCTGCCACGATGCCTGACTCCATGTAGTCTTTCTTCAGCGTATTCCTTCACTCCTTCACTACTTTCTTCTACCGCCCACCTGGAGCTTACTTGGCGCTTTGGCCTTGCGGCGATCTACTTTCTTAATTTATTCTCTGCTGCAATGATTCGCTAAGGGTATCACTTCTTCATAGATTGGGCTCGATCACAACGGGTTGGCCATTCGGGAGTCCTTTCCTGGCGAGAGGTTGCTCCTAAACTTCAAATTCAGTCTTTTGTGCTTGGTCGTGGGGGAAACTAGCCGAAAGCGGAATCGTTTTCTGTCGGTTTCCAAGACCGTTGCGATCATAAACGGCACTCCCACAATCTTGCTGCCCTCGTACAACACCCGACCAAAAGAAGCCTTGTCCTCAAGTCTGACGGTGAAGTGAGTTCCTACGGGGGTGGAATAGTCATTGCCACCTTGTTGCTCCAGAGCAATTTCGTAATTGTCCATGGGCAACGACGGCTCAAGCGTGTAGGTGAAATCATGAAACGTTAGGTATAGGGGCACTTGATGACCATGCACCCGTTCAGTTCGTTCAACCAAGCGCGAGCCATTGCCGACAAGTACGCTCGGGCCATCGAGCGGACCATGTACGTGATCTATGAAGCGAATGAGTTTTATGTAGCTACAGAAGAAGACTTGAGTACCTTCTTCGTCGGGCTATCCGACAATCAGATCCGTTACTGCACGGCGGAGAAAGCGAGATAGCGGGCCGCGGCGTCTCCGCACTCACTCTACCGCAGCAATTCCTTCGAAGATCATAACAGTCAACTTGGGAGAGCGCTGGTGGCAGATTACCGCATCGAAAACCACAGCGAATGCGGGGAGTTTGGGGCGCAATCATCACTCATACCAAATATGAAAAATCCAACATCGTCGTCGAATTGCGCCATATAGCCGTGGCCGAAGCAGAATTTCGGGGCGCGCGGCGCGGAGCGGAAACTGCGGTAAGACCGCTCAGCAGCCGTTTCAGTACGAGAGGTTCCGAAGAACTTGAGCATGTCCGTCACACAAATTCTTGTAGTTGATGATTTCCTGCCCTGGCAGCGCTTCGTTTCACTGATGTTTGAATCTGAGCCCGATCTCAGGATCATTTCTGTCGCGTCCGATGGATTGGAGGCAGTACAGAAAGCCAAAGAGCTGCAGCCTGGTGTGATTTTGATGGACGTCAGCCTGCCCGGCATGAATGGTTTTGAAGCGACGCGGCAAATTCGCATCTTCTCTCCTGGTTCGAAGATTCTGTTCTTAAGCGAGCATCGTGGCCCCGACGTCATCCAGGCCGCTTTTGACGTTGGCGCTTCTGGCTACGTCCTGAAGTCCGATTCCTACTTGGATCTCGTTCCCGGTGTTCGTGCTGTTCTTCATAACCAGCAGTTTGTTAGCCAAAGTTTGGCGGATTGGCGCCAGAATCCCGGCTCTGCCGTTTAGGAATTTCGAGATTGGAGCCGGGTACGAATCGGAGCTTGCGAGGCACGTTTACCTCAAGCGTAGTGGGAAAAGAGGTGGGAAACTGAACCGCGCTCACATCAGGCGCAAGAACAGCCGCTCGGGCGATCGGAGAAGAATCGCGCCGCGGCGCTTAACCAACGCACGGTCACGTTGCCAGTCACTCATAAGGCGGCTTGCTGTGAAAGGCGTGACGTTTGCCGCGTTGGCCAACTCCTCGTTTGTGATCCAGACTTCAACACCGCCAGGAACTTTCTTGCCGATAGTCCGTCCAAGAGTGACGAGTACTTGAGCAACCCGACGTCGAGCGGTGTAGCAAGCTAAACCTATGTAGGATGCGAGATGCCAAGTCATGAAGTCCGACGCAGTTAACAATGCGTTCTCTAGCAATTTGGGATACCGTTCGACAAGACCCCGAATTGCTCCGCGATCCCAAACTAACACCAAGCTGTCCGTTACCGTTTCTGTGCTGAAGAGATAGGAAGATTGGCTCGACAAAACGGCCCGACCCCCAAACAGATCTCCTGGTCCAAGCCACTGAAAGAGAAGCTTCCTACCCTCCTCTGTAACAAAGAAAAACCTGGCCAGTCCTTTCGTCAGCAGGTAAAAATGGTCGGCAGGGTGATCCTGATTTGTGATTACTGTATTGCCGAGGAATCGGCGTTGTGTTGCAGCCGCCAAAATTGTCTTGCGATGAGCGGGAATCAATCCAGCGAGAAATTGCGATCTCACGTCCATGGACATAGCTGCAATCCCCGAGGCAGGCATACGCGCGTCTCCCTAGAGCGAAAATTGGCCTACTCCTAGCTGTCCTGGCAGCTAGGGGAAGAGGATCCTCCTGTAGGCTACAGGTGGCTGCAGCATAGGACTGCCGAGCTCCGCTGGGAACTGTCAAAAGTGCCACTGGCGAAATCTGCCGGAGAACTGCCAGAAAGACTACGATCGGGGGATGCGCAATGCCTACGCGATGAACAACTACACGGAGGCCAAAGAGGCGTTGCAGAAAATCTTCCTACATCTGGAGCCCATCGATCCGAGCGCGGCGCGGAGCCTGCAGGAAGGGCTGGAAGAAACGCTGACGGTGCATCGCTTGGGTATCGGAGCGGTGTTGCGGCGGAAACCGGGCACCGCCAATCCGATCGAATCGTGCCTGTCGACGGTGCAGCGGGTGGCGCGAAACGTGAAGCGTTGGCGCGACGGGAATCAGGCGCTGCGCTGGACCGCCACCGGGCTGTTGGAAGCAGAGAAAAAGTTCCGCCGCATCAAAGGCTAGCAAGAAATTGTGTTGCTGAAGGAACGCCTGAATCCCTCGCGCATTCAGCAGAAGGAGGTCTGCACCGTAGAAGTCGCTTGAACTTGATTCGAGGTAGGCTTACAGTGCCGAACATCAAGAGTCGCTGCAATCGACTAAAACTCGGACATCCTCGTAAATTCGGGCCGTGTGCGCGGAATATATCAAGCAACCCAATTGGAAACCCAAATGAACCGAAGATGAGCACGCGCCACAGCAATCTCATCGCTCTGCTTTGTCCTCTTGAGATTTCCAAGTTCTTGCTGGCACCTTCTGTGTCGCACGGAATCACTTGCTAAGCGCGATTCAGTTCAGCAAGATGAATCCATGACATTTCCACATTTCACTAGTCGTCGGATCTTTCGCTCCGCGCTTCTTTTCTTCTTTCTGTTGGCTGTTCTCACTACAAGTGACGGCAAGTCCGTCAAGATGATCACGAGTTGGTTCAACCCAAATTACGAGGGACAGACGTTCCACAAAATCCTGGTCATCGGCGTCGCTCAAAACCCGGAGGTGCGCGCCGACTTCGAAGATGAAATGGCCGCCCAGATTGCGCGTGCGGGCATCGAGACCATTCCTGGCAACCACATCCTGTTGCGCCCGGACCCTAACGTGAAACTTGACCTCGACTACTTACGTGGGCAGATACGCGACAATCATATTGACGCTATAATCGTCTCGCGTTTGCTGAAGGTCGATAAGAAAGTGACGACCGTCCCGAGCTCGACCTACATTGCCCCGTACCCCTACTACTACTCTTTCTACGGTTACCTGGGCGCTGTGTATCCCATGGTTTACGATCCGGGATATACACGGGAAGATACGAGCGTTAGCGTCGAGACCAACGTCTACGCCACAAGCAAGCCAGACGGTGACCTGGTGTGGAACGGCGTCAGCAAGTCGTTCAATCCGAAGTCAGCTAAGAAGATCGCCGATGGCCTTGTCAAAGAAGTTCCGAAGCAGATGGAGAAAGACGGGCTGCTACCGAAAAAAGTTTCCTCGAACTAAGTTTAACTACGGCGATCCGCGACTAAGGCTGGACACAGCGACTAGCACATCGATGGGGCCGTGTTGCTTCTGGATCACAGCGATGTTATCGCGCACGGACTCATCGCTATCTACGTCCATCGTCGTAACCGTAATCGGCAGCTTTTCTTCCGCCACCCTTCGTGCCAGCTCGGGTGATCGTGACGGGTTGCGCATCGTGGGGTGGACCTGGTGCCCGGCACGCCCGAAAGCCAATGCAGCCTCCAAATCGATTCCTTTGCTGCTTCCCCTGATCAGTACCGATGCCATCTCCGTCTCCCCGAGGCGTTTGAACTACCCTGGCCGCGTCACTATACAGGTCCGCTCGGTCTCAAGCCTAACGGCACGCGTTTGTTAGGCGCCTACGTAACGCGCCTACGTAACGGAATCCCTCGTCTTAGGCCTCGCTTCCGAGGAGGTTGGTGGGCTCGCCCGCACAATCTGCGGACAGTGCAAGCCAGTCATATCGGCGGCCGACATCAGCTAATCAACATCGCACCAACGGAAGCCGTGCCAGTTCGCGAGCGTCTTTCCTGCCCGCGTCGATTAAAATTCCGACCTTGCTGCTTGCCTGTGGGAATGAGGCAAAGAATATTCGCCCGAACTACTTACCGGTGCCGGCCCGGAGGAACAGTTTGTGGCTCCATCACTAGACTGGGACAGACTACTTAATCGCGATCCCGTGTGGACGTGCCGGTCCTGTAGAGAAGGCTGTATCGAAATCCACGTCAAAACGTTGATCCAGCTCCAAGTTATTTTTGGAGACTTTTACAACGCGGACGTGGTGATCTCCTTCCAAGTGAATCTTGCCGAAATCGTCCTCGTTGAGAAAGTAATCGGTGACGACCAACCGCTCGTCGTCCTCAGTTAGCGCAATCGCATGCGGGCCCGCATCCGGGCCAAAGTTGACAATTCCTGTTTGGAACGGATGCTCCGGATCGCTCACATCTAGCATCCCGACTTGACCAGCTTGAAATGATGCGAAAAGGAGCCGGTCCCCACTTCTCGGCATGGCAAGTAGCTGTACCATGCCTCCACGAACGGGAGTTTCAACGTGAGGAACGATATTCTCGCAGTCGAAGACGATCTGCGACGTTCCCTTCCTGGTCTCTACTAAATAGACCATTCCGTCAAACATACCTGCCGTAAAAGCCCGCTTTCGCGGATCGCCAGGAATCAGCTTTACATCCATAGTGCCCAGAGCCCCCGGGATCTGAATGGTGCTGATGCTCGGAGCGGACACCGACTCGCCCCGGTGACCAACTGCATGGAATTACCTCGAATGATTACGGGCCAGCGCCAGAGTGACCGAGCCAGATTCGTAACAAGTTCAGCGGCCTTGTGGCAGGGCAACTATTGAGCGGAAGCGGTATGCGGCGAGTGACACCTACCGATCAGGGATGCATCGCCATATAGACTGTCAGTGCGCCCACTAAGATTCCCGCAATCAACATGGCCGCAACTCCGACAGCAAACCAGGCGGATTGCCGTACCGCGTGGAAGGAAGTATTCCCGGATTCAGGGAGGGATCCCGCACGGGATTCCGAATCGGACGCGAGTTGAGCCTGGGACTCGCGCGCGGAGGGTTGATTGGAATATTCCGTTCTGGCGACAAAGGCATAGCCTCTTCGCGGAACGGTCTCCACAAACGCCGGTTGATAGGTGGAATCGCCAAGCACCTGGCGCAATTTGTTCACGGTCGTATTCACGTTCGCATTGTAATTGACGTGCGAATCCGGCGGCCAGAGGCGAGCACGCAGGGCCTCGCGTGTCACGACGTCACCTGGCTTCTCGATGAGAATCAGCAAGACTTCAAAGACCTTGCGCGGCAGAGGCACGCGTATGCCGGAGCGGAAAAGCTCCTGGCGTTGCAGATCGAGGTCATAGGAGCCGAAGCGGACATAGCGCGCGGGAGGGTTGGCGAGCGGATTCAGATCATAGTTGGATTGTGAAAACTGCATGGGAATCAAGCGAGTGTTCATAGTCAACACACCTTAAAGAGCTCGTAAAGCAGCCACTCGCTGGAGGTCACCGTCGAGACCTGTGCAGGAACTTGACACTGCGTTAATTACGCTTATATCTTGAGATGTATATGCAAGTCAAGAGAGCGAGGGTCCTTCAGATGCGAAAGGGTGAATGTAAACTGGATTTGACTGGGACCGGATATTGCGCGTCGTTCAATTTTAGAAGGACGGCGCGAGCTGTAACGCGCATGTACGATGCGACCATGCAGAAATCGGGGATCCGGTCGACGCAGTTTGCGATACTGGTAGGCATTGCCAAAAACCAGCCGATCGCCATCGGGGCGCTAGGGAAAATTCTAGTTATTGAGCAGACAACTCTGACGCGGAGCCTGCAACTGCTGCGGAAGGAGGGCCTGATTACGACCTCCAAGCGATCGGCCATGCGACAACGTTTCCTGGAAATGACCCCGAATGGGGAACAAGCGCTAGCGCGAGCACTTCCATACTGGCGGAGAATGCAATCGGAGTTTCAATCGGCGGTCGGACCGAGTTACTGGACCAAGCTGCGAGCAGAACTGGAGCGGCTGGCAAAGCTAGCGGTCAGATTGGAAAATACGCGCATTCAGGCCGGGGGCTGAATTGGAATCGAATGCGGCCGGTGTGTGAGTCGATAGGGAAAAGGCTGGCTCTAGCAGGTGGCGGCGGCAAGAGCGATAGCCCGGCTGGTCAGGCGCCCGGTGAATGGTTCCAGTTCAGCTCCGCCTTTCTTGCACAGACGGGGCAGCCGCTGACGATCCACGGTTCCCGAACTTCGGAGTGTCGCACGTACATCGGACCGTGGAAGACGCGGATAATCCGAACACAACAAACGGATGCGCGGCGAACACATTCAATCCACCGGGCTTCGATCCAGCCATCGGGTATCCACTGATTAATCCACACGCGAAATACATCGTGGCCGGCACAGGTGTAACAGCAAACCTCCGGCGAAACACGTTCATTTCGCCGGAGTTCAGCACGTGGAACATGTCGGTGTCAAAGACGCTCCATTCCTCGGAGTGGACTCATTTGCAAGCGAGCGTGGATGCCTCCAACGTACTGAATCATAAAAGTTACGCTTTGAGCAATTGAGAAACGTCTTCAACACCACCGGCCCAATCACAGTGACGATAACGCAGGATATGCGCTGCCCTCTGGGGGGAATTCGTTCGTTGACCTTGGGATTGAAACCGGTGTTTTAAAAAGAGAACAAGACTCGAACCGAAGGTGGCGCGCTCCCAGGGCGCGGACAATCGCGTGTCTTCGATTTTCATATTTATTATTGAACTTCGGAGAAAGTTCCGTTTGTTTATCTAATTGATTCGCCATGGGGTCAGCTAAGTAGTTGAAACTACATGCAGATTGTCGACAGGTCCAATTTGGTATCTTTGGTCAGTCTCATGCAGGAGACAGCCCCCGAAGAAATTCTCGCCCTGGTGGTTAGCAAAACTCTAATGGCTTAGACGTTTCTCCTTAATGGGGGGTGTACATGTCTTCTTTTTTGAGAGAGGAGTACCGGGCCTATTTGTGCTTTTTGTCAATCATGATCTATCTCCTGGCAGCACTCGCAACGTGGGGACAGGCCGCCGCAACGGGATCAGTACAGGGAACCGTTACGGATCCGACCAATGCTGCAGTAGCTGGCGCGACCGTAACTCTCAGCGACACGGGCACGAACGCCGTACGAACTGCAGCCGCAAATGAGGCCGGACGGTACATCTTTCCTGGTGTTCCTCCTGGAATTTACGATGTATCGATAGCCAAGACGGGATTTCGCACCACAAGGTTTGTCAAACAGGAAGTCACGGTTGGCGCCACACTCAACTTAGACGCCAAACTCGAACTCGGTTCACAGGTTGAAACCGTCGAGGTCCAGGCCGCGGCGGGAGCCGAGCTGCAAACCATGAACGCCACCATTGGCAATAACATCAGTGGCGTCGCATTGTCATCTCTTCCAGGTCTCGGCCGCGACGTCAGCACTTTCGTCACGCTACAGCCAGGGGTGGCCCCGGACGGCAGCGTCGCGGGTGCCAACCAGGATCAGAACACCTTCCAGCTAGATGGAGGCAATAACTCCAGCGACATGGACGGGACACAGAATACTTATACGCCGAGCTTCGCCGGTGACCCGAGCGGTGGCGTCGTAAATAGTTATGTCACGGTTACTGCTGTTAGCGGGGCCCCTGGCGGTGGCGGACCATCTGGCGTGATGCCCACTCCAGTGGATAGTATTGAGGAATTCTCCGTGGGAACGACGAATCAGACCGCGGATTTCAACAGTTCCGCCGGTGCGCAGGTGCAGATGGTGACCAAGCGCGGCACCAATAACTGGCATGGCACGGCGTATGAATACTACTTGGACAACAACTGGAACGCGAACACCTTTGACAACAACGCCTCTAACACGCCGATCCCCAGCTATCATTACAACCGCTTTGGCGGCGCTGTCGGCGGGCCTGTGATCCCCAAGGAAGTGCTTGGTGGAAAGTGGTTCATCTTCGCCAATTACGAAGGCTTCCGTTTTCCGAACTCCACTACCGTGACTAGAGCGGTCCCTTCCGACGGGATGAAGTTGGGACTGCTGCAGTTCGGCGGAACGGTTTACAACTTGAACCCGACGGCCACGACGTATCCATCCATCGCGCCGGCCATCGGAGCTCTGGTACCTGGTACGACATACCCGGGTTCGGGCACAACACTTGACCCCCGGGGCTTGGGGATCAGTCCCACGGTTCAGGCGATGTGGCAGTACATGCCGCCATCAAACCAAGGAACGGCATGCCTCGGCCTCTCCCGGTGCGACGGTCTAAATGTTTTAGCATTTCGAGGCCAGGCGGCGCTGCCTTGGAGTGACAACTTTGGCGTGGTTCGCCTCGACCACGACTTCGGGCCTAAGTGGCATTTCAACTCCACTTACCGCTACTACCACATGGAGCGAGCCACGAACGATCAGGTGGACATTGGGGGGTTTTTCCCGGGTGACAAACTGGGTGTACCCGCCTCGACTTCGAATCGCCCTCAGGTCCCTTGGTACCTCACGGCCAGTCTTTCGACAAACATCACGAACAACCTCACGAATAGCTTCCATTACAGCTATTTGCGCAATTTCTGGGCCCGTGCATCCAACGCTCAGCCCCCGCAAGTCGCGGGCTTGGGTGGGGCCATCGAACCGTTTGGCGAGAACCGGACCAATGTGCTGGCACCGTACAACCTGAACACACAGAACGTCCGCACGCGGTTCTGGGATGGCCAGGACAACATGATTCGCGACGACCTTACATGGTTGAAGGGCAGACACTTCTTCCAGTTTGGCGGAATCTATCAGCGCAATTGGAACTATCACCAGCGCACCGACAATGGTGGCGGCATCAACTACCAGACCGTCTACGCGATGGGAGCAGGCGCAGGCTCGGGCAGTACCAACGGCATGAACATGAATGGCTATATCCCAGCGGGCCTTGGGTCCAGTTGGGCGCGTGACTACGCAATCGTGCTGGGCATACCCAGCCTCACGCAAATCGCTTACACCCGCACGGGTGCAAACCTCACGCTGAACCCTCCGAATACTCCGGCGTACGACCAGAGCACCATTCCGTTCTACAACTTGTATTTCAGCGATTCCTGGCGTATGAAGCCCACCTTCACGCTCAGTTACGGCTTGGGTTGGACGCTGGAGATGCCGCCGGTTGAGAAAAATGGAAAACAAATCGTCCTGGTGGACGCCAACAACAAGCCCATCGACACCACGACCTATTTGGACAGTCGCGAGCAGGCCGCCCTTGCAGGGCAGGTTTACAACCCTGACGTTGGCTTCACCCTAGTCCATAATGTGGCTGGCCACCCGAAGTATCCCTATAATCCGTACTACAAATCCTTTAGCCCACGTGTTGCTGCAGCTTGGAATCCGAGCTTCGACTCGGGGCTCTTAGGTGATGTTTTTGGGCGAAACAAAACGGTTGTCCGTGGCGGCTACAGCATTCTCTACGGGCGCCTGAACGGTGTGGGCTTGGTGTTGGTACCGCTTCTGGGAACCGGCCTCATCCAAGCAGTCCAGTGCTTTGGTCCGTTGATGGACGGTACCTGTAGCGGGGGGACGGGCACTCCCGCAAATGCCTTCCGCATTGGCCCGACCGCCAATGGCTTCAATGGTCTGGTGGCGCCGCTTCCTGCTGCGAGTAAGACTCTAAGCCAACCGGACTACCCTGGAATTAATGAGATTGCCGCAGGTGCCGGTGAAGGCCTGGATCCGAACTTCCGACCCAGTATGAGCCAGCAGTTTGACTTCACCATCCAGCGTCAAATTAACAGCAAGGTTACGGTCGAATTTGGTTATATGGGTAGGAAAATAACGCACGAGTTCCAGCCCATCAACATTAACGCCGTCCCCTACATGATGACCATCGGAGGCCAATCGTTCGCCAAGGCCTACGGCCAGATGGTCTGGCAATATTGCGGCGGCAACGCTGGTCTTGCCGGTGGCAATTGCGGTGGATTCGGTGCCAACGTCACGAACCCGAATTCGTTAACACCGCAGCCGTTCTTTGAGCACGCCTTGAACCCAGCCTACTGCGCGGGTTACGCAAGTTGCACGGCCGCGGTGGCTGCGAAAGAAGGCGGTTACAACCTAGGTAAGCCCAACCCCAGCGACATACTCTCAAGCAACATCACACAGAATAACCTCTGGGCACTCTGGAGTGACTTGGACAACGGCGCATTCAACTTTCCGCGGACGATGATGAACACTCCCATAAACTGCCCCACCGGAACTGAGATCGGCTGTAACGGACAGTTGACCTCCGGTGTAGGTATGAACGCTAGCGTCGGCTACGGAAACTACAACGCTGCGTTCATCACCCTCAAGATGTCCCAGTGGCACGGTCTAACACTGCAGAGCAACTTCACGTATGGAAAAGCGCTGGGCACCGGTTCGGAGGTTCAGGCCACCAGTCAATTCACCGTCCCGGATGCCTACAACCTGCATTCCGCCTACGGCTTGCAGCCTTGGGATCGCAAATTCTTGTGGAACGTGTGGCTTGTCTATGAACCGTCCTTCTACAAGAACCAGCATGGCTTGCTGGGACATATCGCGGGTGGTTGGTCCTTTGCGCCCATCATCACTGTGGGCAGCGGCCTGCCGTTAGAGGTCCAACCTACCGACGCCTTCGCTAACGAAATCTATGGAGGCGGCCAATCCTTTGGTGAGGGCGACGGCGGCAACTTCGCCGCGTTACAAAACGCTATCCTGATCTGCCCGAATAATTTTGGCAGCTCCCGCCACAATAACCCTGTGCCCAGCAAATTGGGCTTGGGCTCAAACTTCTTCGGCCCCAGCATGTTCCAGAACCCAGATTATTCGTATACCTGTTTCCGTAACCCGGTCTTGGGTATCGACGGTTCAAACGGGGGAGGGGCCGGCATTCTGCGAGGCATGCCCTTCTGGAACGTGGACTTCAGCGTTAAAAAGAACGTAAGAGTTACAGAACGCGTCAACGTGGAGTTCCAGACCGTCTTCAGTAACCTTTTCAACCATAACCAGATGTCTGATCCATACTTGATACTCGGCGATACCGGGGATTGGGGCGCGGTGGGCGGCTTCAGTGCCGCCTATAATGGGCTTTCGGCGCAGATAAGCACGCCGCGGGCGATTCAGTTCGGCCTGCGCGTCAGCTTCTAACCGACTTCTGCGGTTCTCACGAGCCGCGCTCCTCACAATACTTGTGAAAACAGGGAAAGCCTAACCAACCTTCCCCGTTTTTATGTGCCTGTGAAACCAACCGAGGCTGCACTTGGGACAGTCGTGATGTCATCGTGCGCCCTTGGCGGCTGATTTCAGAGGGGAGTCGCTTCAATAATTACATTTTCGACAGGGGAGACGATACAAAGAGAAATCCCGTCTTCTCCCCCAACTTGACCAAGTGCCAATTCCCTTTCAAATTTCGTACCGCGACTTAATTGGGTGAATTTCTCACCCCGGGCTGAGGCAGAAGGGTTATTAATCCGTCTAAGCAGTCTGGTATTGTACGCAGAGCGCTGGCGGTCCCTCCACCGCTCCGTCGGCGACTTCCGCGTCCATCAGGGCCGAGGAGGTAAGAAACATGCGTACTCTCTGGCAGGACATGCGTTACGCGCTGCGCCTGCTCGCAAAAAATCCCGGATTCGGCGCGATTGCCGTGCTGTCCCTAGCGCTCGGAATCGGCGCGAATACCACCATCTTCACCGTGATCAATGCGATTCTGCTACACCCGTTGCCCGTCAAGGATATTTCGCGCGTCGTGCAGGTCGACACCATTGACACCAAGACGCGCGTCACTGCGGCGAATGCAACGAAACTGGGCATGTCCTTTCCTAATTACCAGGACTACGCGCGGGACAACCAGGTTTTCACCGCCCTCGGCTGCGCGGTTGGTCCCCTGCCCTTGACCTGGAGCGGCGGCGCGGAGCCCAAGCAAATTTTCGGCCAACTGGTCAGCGCAAACTATTTTGACATCCTGGGAATGCGTCCCGCCGCCGGGAGATTTTTCTTACCCGACGAAGACACCAAGCTGGGCGGCAATGACGTCGCGGTGCTCAGCTATAGCCTCTGGGCCAATAAATTCGGCTCCGACCCCAACGCGGTCGGCAAAGTTCTTACGCTTAACGCCACTCAGTATACCGTGATCGGCGTGGCCCCGCGCGGCTTCAAGGGCGCGTTCACGTTTGGCAATGCCGAGCAAATCTGGATCCCCGTCAGTATGTATCCTCAGGTGCTCGCGGGTTTCTTCAAGGACAATTTTAACGACCGCAGGTTTCTCACCACCACCATGTTCGGACGGTTGAAAGACGGCGTGACTGTGGCCGGCGCGGAAGCATCGCTGAAAACCATGGCCACGCATTTGGAGAGCGCCTTTCCGAAAGACAACGCCAGCCGGAGCGTGGTGCTGACTCCTCTCGCCGATGCTGCCGTGGGCGTAAATAATCGCACGCAAATCGCGCTGGCCGGCGGAATGATGATGGGTATCGTCGGCCTGGTGCTTCTGATCGCTTGTGTGAACCTTGCCAATCTGCTGCTTGCCCAAGCCGCCAGCCGCGAAAAAGAAATCGGTCTGCGGGCGGCGCTCGGCGCCACCAGCGGCCGAGTCGTCCGCCAACTTCTCACCGAAAGTCTGGTGCTCGCAATTCTCTCGGCGGTTGTGGGCTTTGCCATCGCTTATGGGGGTCGCGCGGCGCTGTGGTCCTTCCGCCCGCCCTTCATCGCGGATGGCGACATCGATCTGAGTTTCGATTCCCATGTTCTTTTATTCACTGTGAGCGTAGCGCTGCTTACTGCAGTGTTCATTGGGGTAGCCCCAGCGATCAAGGCCGCCAAGCCCAATTTGATCGAGACGCTGAAAGTCGGAGGGCGCGGAGGAACCGTCGGCTGGACGCGCAATCCCTTCCGCAGCCTCCTCGTCGTATTGGAAATAGCTCTGGCGCTTGTCGCGCTCGTCGGCTCCGGCCTGTTTATTCGCAGCATGCAAAACGCCCAGCGCATCGATCCGGGCTTCGAGTCCAAGAAGCTTTTCGTCTTCGCCTTCGACCTCGGAGCTTTGCATTATGACGAAGGCCGGGCGCAGCAGTATTTTCGCGCCGCGATCGAACGCGCGAAGGCTACTCCCGGCGTCGAGTCGGCCACCATTGCCTCCAATTTTCCGCTCGGCGGAGGACTGGCCCGCACCGTTTTCCCCGAAGGGCAGGACGAGGCGTCCGGTTATCGGGGCACTTTGACCCAGCTCGACGACATCGCCCCGAATTTCTTCGAAACCCTGCGAATCCCGCTGGTCAGCGGCCGCGAATTCTCCGATGCCGACCGCAAAGATACCAAGCAAGTGGCCATAATCAACGAGGCGATGGCCAAGCAGTTCTGGCCCGATCAGAATGTCGTGGGCAAGCGCTTCCACTTCTTCGGAGAGACACAATTGCGCGAAGTCGTGGGAGTGGTGCGCAATACCGTTGTGAACAACATCGGCGAAGAACCTCAGCCGTTGGCCTATTTGCCTCTTACGCAGGACTTTTCCCCCGCGGTCACGATGCAGGTGCGGACAAGCGGCCGGCCTGAAGCCGCCATCGCCTCCGTTCGCAGTCAGGTGCAGTCGCTGGACACAAATCTTGCGCTCACGAACGTGAACACCATTGAAGAATTGATCGATCAGGGACTGTGGGCGCCGCGGGTTGGCGCCGCACTCCTGAGCGTCTTCGGCGCACTTGCCTTGCTGCTCGCGGTGGTAGGAGTCTATGGCGTGCTTTCCTACTCCGTGAACCAGCAAACCCGCGAGATAGGTATCCGCATGGCGATGGGCGCGCAGACCGGCCGCGTGTTGAAGCTCGTGGTTGGGCAAGGAATGCGGCTGGCACTCGCCGGGCTTGTTCTGGGTCTAGTGATTGCTCTCGCCGCCATGCGCGTGCTATCCACTCTGCTGTTCGGCGTCAGCGCGCACGATCCCCTGATCTTCGTGGGGGTCTCCCTCGTTTTGATGGTAGCGGCGATTCTGGCTTGTTACATCCCTGCCCGTCGCGCAATGAAAGTCGACCCAATGGTTGCTCTGCGCTATGAGTAATCGGAAGTTAGATACAGAAGCCCGGTGTGGAAATATCCCCTTCCCACGCACCGGGCTTCTTCTCTCCCTCGACAACATCGTTACAACACGAAAACGTCGGTGGCTCCCTCAGAACGAGAATTTCAGCGCCAACTGAACTATGCGGCCGGGTCGCGCCGCGGAAATCTGGCCGAAGTTGGGTGAGTTGATATCGTTCACAGGCAGCAAGAAATTCACGTTGTTGAAGATGTTGAAGAGTTCCGCTCGGAACTGGAGGTTCATCGATTCGTGAATCGGAATCATCTTGATTGCGGAGAAGTCCCACTGTTGATACGCAGGGCCATTGACGATGTTGCGCCCCGCATTGCCAAACTGACCAGCCTGCAGGACGGGATCCAATTGCTTGAACGCACGGATGTTGAACCACTGGTCCGGTGTGTGCGGCCCGGAATTTGGATTGCCCACTACGTCGGGCCGGTTGCCGGGAAATCCGGAGATTTCCGGCGCACTGCCCTGCAAGGATACGTTGGCTGAATCGTAGACCGTGAAGGGAGTGTTGCTCATGAAGGTGGTGATGCCGTTCACCATCCAATTGCCCAGGATGTGTCCATACCAATTCTCCGGATGGCTGAACCACGGCAGGTTCCACTGATAACTGATGACGAAGCGGTGCCTGGCGTCGAACATGGAGCGGCCATGTTCGGCTTTCAGGTCGAAGGGGTTCTGCGCCAGGTCGTTCTCTCCCGCGGTGCTTTGCGAAGCCGAGCCCGTGATGTTGAAGGTAGAGACGTCGTCGAGGGTTTTCGAATAGGTGTATGACGCGAGAAACGACACGCCGTGACTGAATTGTTTCCGCAAGCTGGTTTGCAGTGCGTTGTAGGTGGAATTGGCGATCCCTGAAATCAAGCCGGCCGAGGAGTAGGTGCAGGGCTGCGATAAATCCGCCACCGTGCATCCGGAGTGGAGGCGCCGCTGGTCCGCGAAATTCGCGTTATCCTCCGGGGACAGGTTTGGATCGTAGACGGTTGGATTCCCTTCGATAAAACGCGGCAGCTTCGTTCCCTTCGTCCCGATGTAGCCGATTTGCAGCAGCCAGTCCTTGCCGAAGGCGCGCTCTATGTTTAAGTTCCAATCCTGGGCATAGGGCAAGCGCAGGTTCGGGTCCAGCGTAAGAATAGTCATGGGCTGTGCGAAAGTGCCGTTAAATGGATTTTTGCCATTGTACGGATCCGCAAAATTCGGCACGTTGATCTGCGGCGTTTGCAGGTAGGGCGGCGCGCTGATCGGCGCCTGCAGCGGACCTCCCTCGCCGGTGTAGTACGGATCGTAGAAAATGCCATATGCGGCGGTCACCAGCCAATTGCCCTTGCCTGTCACATCCCAAGCCACGCCTACGCGAGGGGCAAACGCAGTTCTTTCCGTGGGAATCAGCCCGCCGGGAACGCCCTTGTCTCCCGGATAAAGCAGCCCTTCCGGTGCAGTGGGAAATACGGTGGATTGGCGGCCGGGAATCCACAGATTCTGGCGATTCTTCACTTCGGTATAGGGTGAAGGAACCTCGTAACGCAGGCCATAATTGATGGTCAAGCGCGGGGTGATCTTGTAGGTGTCCTGCGCATAAAGGTTAAAGGCTTGACCGCGCAAACCGCGGGAGAAGTCGCCGCCGCCCTGCAGGAAGAAAACGGGCTGGCCAAACAGGAAACTGGCGAATGCGTTGCTGAATGGGAAAGTGGAGAAGACAAAGAAGCCGTTCGTGGCGATGCCTTGCAAGACATCGATCTGATCGTACTGGTAGCCGCCGCCGAATTTGAACTGATGGCGCCCCTTGATCCAGGTGAGTGAGCCGGAGAAATCATAGGAATTCTGATACGTGTTTCGCGGGCCCGTGATGGGGTCGCCGATGGAAGCATAGCCAGCCACCTGGATGAATGGCGGCCCGATGGCTTGTGCCAGGGAGGGTGCGTACTGGAAGCCGAGGCTGGACGGAGTCGTGTTATTCAGATGCTCGTCGACCAGGAATTTATTGCGCAGGAAGGAGAAGCGCAGCGTTCCCACAAGCGTGGGCGCAAAGGTGTGCGTCTCTTGCGCAACAAAATTCTGCGCGCGCTGATTCTCGCCCACGGGGAAGCCCGGAACGTTTGCTCCAGCGGTGGAAAGTGGATCGGTCTGGCCACGCTGGCTGAAGCTATAGCGGAAATCCATTTGATCATGCTCAGTGAGGTACTGATCGAGGCGAATACCGAATTGATCCTCATTCGACGTCAAAGTCTCCGTGCCGACAAAGGTGAATGGACCGGAATTGGCGCGTGGATAAAACGGCAGCAAATTCTGGGAGAGGGGATTGATGAACGGGAGTTGATTGAATGGCAGTGGTTGCGGCGGCGAATTTGGCGGGACAAAGAAATTGAAGAGCTGGCCGCCGGTCTGGCTGATTTGACCGGTGGAATTGTCGATGCAGTTGCCCGCGGCGTTGAAGGTCCCATTGTTCAGAGGACATAAGTCGCCAAAATTGCCCTGGCGCTCGGCATCCGACGGCACCGTGGACCGCGCCGTCTCACCCTGGCTGTTGCGAATCCCTTCATAGTAGCCGAAGACGAATGTGCGGTCCTTCTTGATCGGCCCGCCGAAGGTTCCGCCGAACTGGTTGCGGTGCAGCGGCTCGACGCTGTCCGCAAAGAAACTCTTGGCGTCCATGGCGTTATTGCGGAGGAAGTCCCAGGCGGACCCGTGGAAATTGTTGGTGCCGGAGCGAGTGATGATGTTCGTGGTGCTGCCGGTGCTGTGTCCGAACTCCGCGTTGGCCGTGTGCGTGAGAATACGAAATTCAGAAATCGCGTCCACGGGCGGCTCGAGGACGAAACCTCCATCGACGCCATTGAAATTGTTGGAACCATCGATCATGAAATTGTTCGATTCTGGCCGCTGACCATTCACGGCGTAAGCCTGGCCATCGCGCAGAGTACCGCCTGCCTGTGCCAGTCCCGGGGTGATTGGCACAACGCCCGGCTGCAGCACCCCGAGTTGCGTGAAGTGACGCCCGTTTAAGGGGAGGTCCAGAACCTCGCGGTCGCCGACAGTCGTGCCCAGATTGGTTGTTGTGGGCTCGATCATCGAAGCGTTAGCGTTCACTTCCACGGTCTGCGTGGTAGTGCCGACCGCCAACTGCACCGTGACGCTGGCGGTCTGATTGACGTGCAGCGTGATGCCCTCTTGCACAAACTTGCGGAAGTCTTTCGCCTCGGCTTCCAAGCGGTAGTTGCCAACGGGGAGTTCCACAAGGATGAAATTACCCAGAGCATCAGATTGCGCTGTGCGAGAGAAGTCGGTGTCCACCTGAACGGCCGTGATCGATGCATTGCGAACGACGGCGCCGCTGGCGTCGATGACTCTTCCGCGAATGCTCGCGGTGGTCTCCTGCGCTTCGCTGCTGGCGCCAGCACAAAGGATGATCAATGACAACAAAAAAAGATTACCTGCCCACTTCGTGCGCTTCACGATTCCCCCTCGTATGCAATCGCGTGGCGGAGATTGGCCACACCTGCATACACGCGTCCGTCAACGCGCTACCCCTCGACGATGGAAAGTTGGGTGATTATCCGCGCTGAGCCGCACAGGGGCAATAATATGAAAGGATTACGCAGAGCTCTGGTTGCGGTGGCTCTCGTTGCCGTGGCCCTGCTTGTTGTGGCGCAGTTCGTCTTGTTCGACGATGCGATATGATTTCTGGTTCGCTGGCATGGCGGATGCAGACAATCAGCGAGATGGACTGGGAGAGTCATGACCGAAATTGAATGCCGGGGATTGTTGTTGGACATGGACGGAGTGCTGGTGGATTCGACGCCGGCGGTCGCGCGGGTGTGGTCGCGTTGGGCGGAGATGCACGGCCTGGATCCAGAGAGCGTGGTCAAGCAAGCGCATGGGCGGCCGAGCCTGGCAACGATTGTGGAACTGTTGCCGAATGCCGGCAGCGAAGTCCATCGCCGTGAAAATCACTGGATGGAACAAGGCGAACTGGATGATTTTAGCGACGTGATTGCTCTGCCCGGCACAAAGGAATTGCTCGGTGCGCTGCCGCCGAGCCAGTTGGCGGTGGTTACCTCCGCGATTCGAGCGCTTGCCGAAGTGCGATTGCGTGCGGCGGGTTTGCTTCCCTACGTGCAGAACATGGTGACAGCCGACGACATCGATCGTGGGAAGCCCGACCCGGAGCCATATCAGAAGGGAGCGGCGAAACTGAACCTGCCGCCGTCCGAGTGCGTTGTCATCGAAGACGCGCCATCCGGCGTGCGTTCCGGAAAAGCGGCAGGCGCCCGGGTGCTGGCCGTTCGCACGACGACCGGGGATGAAGAGCTTCTCGCCGCCGGCGCGGATTGGATCGCGAATGATTGCGCTTCACTGCGAATTGACCCAAAAAGTTCGGGCAGCAAGATAGTGCTGCAGATCGCGGACGATTCTCGCTCCCGGCGTATGCCCAAAATGAGCTAGGTCGCGTTGGGCCAACGCCTTCAAACCGCACGGATTCAGCGCGACGGGACCACTCGTGAGACCATGGCGGAATGATTTGCTTTTTGGCCCCACGAACGTATGATGACGCCTGCTGCTGAAATCACTTGAGACTCCACATTGTCCATTTCGACTGACGCGGTTTCCACCGAGGCCAGGGGGCCAGCAAGGTCCTCCCGCAAAGAACGCGGCCGGCTGCTGCAAATTCTGGGCGTGGGTTTCGGCATTGCTGTGGCTGTTGGCAACACGATCTCCGCGGGAATTGTGCGGACTCCGGGAGATATCGCCGCGCGACTGCCCAATCACTGGTTGTTCTTCAGCGTGTGGATCGGCGGCGCGCTGTACGCGCTGGTGAGCGCCTTCCAACTTGCCGAACTCGGCTCGTGTATTCCAAAAAGCGGGGGCCAGTATAATTTTTCGCGCCGGGCCATCGGTGATTTCGCTGGATTCATCGTTGGGTGGAGCGACTGGCTGTCCACCTGCGGTACTACCGGAGCGGTGGGAATCGTAATCGGCGAGTATATGGCGCATCTGTTCCCTTCCTTCGATGGCGCGTTGCGAATCAAGATCACGGCAGTCTCTGCGATTGTCTTGTTTGCGCTGCTGCAGTGGAAAAGCATCAGCATGGGGAGCAAAGTACAGAATTTCACGACGGTGCTGAAGGGACTGGTGTTTTTCATCATGGTGGTGACGTGTTTTGCCTTCGGCGGCGACCTGCGGCACACGGCCGAAGCAGCGATTGCGGCGAAACATGTGGCGCCTGTCGTCATTCCCGTTGGCGCGGCTTTGATCACTGCGCTGTTGTTTGGCATTCAGGCAACGATCTACACCTATGACGGGTGGGATGGAGTTATTTATTTCGGCGACGAAATCAAGAATCCCGGACACCTGGTACCGAGAGCTATCTTTGCCAGCTTATTTTCCATCGTGATGATTTATCTGCTCATCAACGCGGCGGTTCTCTATGTCCTGCCGATGAGCGAAATCGCGGGTAACAATTTTTCGCTGGGTCTGGCCGCGGAACGGGTATTTGGCGCACATGGCGATTTCATTTTTCGCTCCATCATGGTGGTCGCGCTGTTCAGTTCGCTCAACGCACTGCACCTGATGGGCGCGCGAGTGATCTACGCGATGAGCCGCGATGGACTGTTTTTTCGCACGGTTTCGCGCGTCAATGCGGGCGGAACTCCAACCGTGGGACTGTTGCTGAGCGCACTGGTTGGCGTGGCGTTTGCTATTTTCAGTTTCGAGCGTGTCATTGCCATGCTGGCGTTCTTTTTCGTGACCAACTATTTGCTTTCGTTCGTGTCACTGTTTCTGCTGCGTCGCCGCGAGCCGGAGATGCCGCGACCGTATCGCGCGTGGGGATACCCCTGGACGACAGCGCTGGCATTGCTCGGGTCAATCGGCTTTCTGGTGGAGGCGATCCGCGAAGACCGCACGAACAGCCTCCTGACGCTGGTCGCGCTGGCTTGCAGCTATCCTGTCTACCGCGTGCTAAAGATGGTCTCCAGCAAAGGGTCTCCGGCCTCCGCGGAATGAAAAAGGGGCGCAGCGTACGCGCCCCGGTCCGAAGTAATCCCAAATTATCCTGATGACGTGTGGCCTAGCTTAGCTAACCTTTTCCGCGACAGCTTTCGCCTGCAGGAACAGCAGCAGATAATCCTTGCCGCCAGTCTTGGAATCCGTGCCGGACATGTTGAATCCACCGAACGGATGCGCACCGACCATTGCGCCGGTGCACTTACGGTTCAGGTACAGGTTGCCGACGTGGAACTCTTCCTCGGCGCGACGAATCTTGTCGGGATTCTTGGAATAGACTGCGCCGGTGAGCCCGAATTCGGTGTTATTAGCAATTTCCATGGCGTGATCGAAATTCTTCGCTTTGATTACCGCGAGCACGGGCCCGAACACTTCTTCCTGTGCCAGGCGCGCCTTGGGATCCACATCGGCAATGATGGTCGGCTCGATGAAGTAGCCGTCGCCCGGCGCGCGGCCGCCGCCCGTTAGCACTCGCCCTTCCTTCTTGCCGACATCGATATAACCGAGAATCGTTTTCATGGCGGATTCGTTGATGACTGGGCCCATGTAGTTATTGGGATCGTCGCTGGGACCGACCGTGATCTTCTTGGTGCGCTCAACGAGCTTGTTCAGGAAGGTGTCGTAGATCTTTTCGCTGACGATCACGCGGGAGCACGCCGAGCATTTCTGCCCCTGGTAACCGAATGCAGCCTGCGCCGTGCCTTCTACCGCGGCGTCGATGTCGGCTTCTTCGTCGACGATCATGCCGTCCTTGCCGCCCATTTCGAGCACGGTGCGCTTAATCCAGATTTGCCCCGGCGAGGCTTTGCCGGCCAACTCCGAAATGCGCAAGCCCACTTCTTTCGAGCCTGTGAACCCGACATAGCGCGTCTTGGGGTGCTGCACGATGGTGTCGCCAATCACGCCGCCAGAACCAGTGACGAACTGCAAAGCTTCCTTGGGCACACCAGCTTCAAACAGGATGTCGACAAATTTCGCCGCGATCGTCGGTGAATCCGCCGCGGGCTTTAGTACCACGGTGTTGCCCGTGACCAGCGACGCAGCGACCAAGCCTGCCATGATGGCGCAGGGGAAATTCCAAGGCGGAATGATCGCGCCCACGCCGAGGGGAATGTAGGTGAGGTAATTTCGTTCGCCACGCATGGGCGTGAGTCTCTGCGGTTCGGAGAGGCGCAGCATCTCGCGGCCGTAAAACTCGCAAAAATCGATGGTTTCCGCGATGTCGGCGTCAGCTTCGATCCAGCTCTTGCCGACTTCGTAGCAGACCAGCGCGGCTAATTCAAATTTCCGTTCTTGGACTAGCTGCGCCGCCTTGAAGATGTACCGGACGCGCTGCTCGGCCGGCACCTTTCTCCAGGTATTGAAATAATGGTTTGCGGCTTCGATTGCCTCGACGGCCTGCTCCTTGGAAGCATCCTGGAACACGCCAATCACTTGCAACGGTCGCGAAGGGTTGGTGGATTTGCGCTTTCCAGTGGTGATGATCTTTTTGCCGGCGATCCACATGGGGTACTCGCGGCCAAATTCCGAGGCTACCTTTTTCAGGGCGTCTTCCATTTGTTTGCGGTTGTCGGGCTTCGAAAAGTCGATAAAGGGTTCGTTGGTAAATTCGGGCACATGCAGCTTGGCTTCGGCAGTCGCCATAGTGGTCTTCCTCCTCAATAGGTAACGTTCAATTATAGGGCGGTGGTTGGATGCCTACAAGCAGGCCATTTCGACACCTAACCCGTGCGCTTGCCAGCGCCGAACAGAGCTAAGAATTGGCAAGCGCGCCATATTGTTCCTTGGTCAAAGGTACAACGGATAGGCGCCCGATCCTGACGAGAGGAGACGTGGAGAACAGCTTGTTGGCCTTGATCTCGCTGAGCGGGACGGGCTTGGCCAGCGGCTTCCCTGCCTTGATCTTCACCACCGGATTCTTTGGACTAGAAACTTGCACCGCAACCACGGAAGCCATCCCAACCGCGCTCTTCTGGTCACCGGTTTCATAGATAATCAGGCGGTCGCCGGGCTTCATCTCGCGTAGATTTTTCAGCGCCACGGGATTGGAAACGCCATCCCATTCCGTCGCGCCATCCTTCTGCAAATCGGCAAAGGAATACTCTGTGGGCTCGGTTTTTAGCAAATAGTCTGCCACGCGCTCCTCCATGAGTTGATATGAAAGGTTAACCGCCTGGGCGTGCGGCACATTCCGATATAATACCTAATTCGGCTTGGTATCAGCAGCGAAGGGAGCAGCGGCGGGCGTGGCAGGCCCCAGGCTCTAGATGTAGGAGATAATCTGCCAGCGCATCGGCTCTGGCAACGCCGCCCAGGTGGGCGTACCCTTCGGCAAGTTGCCGTTTCGCCATAGCCAGAAGATTTCTCCGTCGGTGGCACGCTGCACGCGATCGCTTCGCAAGCTTGGCCGTTTCCCGCGCCCGGTGGCATCCTCTCCGTGACCTTTGGCGCAGTGGTCTTCAGCACCACCCCCCATCTGCGGCCGGGGATACCATCGCGGCGCACAACAGGATCATTAATCCAACGAACTTGCATGCTTGCATCGTATGTCTCCGCATTAGTGCTAACTCCGCCGAAAATAGCTGAAGTTCGGCTCGACTTCGTAAGAAACCCTGAATCGCCAGAGAAGCCCGACGCGACTTGCGTTCAAGCCAAAACTCGGCTCGCATCCGATGGAAGGACCCTTTGGCACATTGAATTGAACAATCGGCCCCAGACAGTGTGAGGTTCCGTTCAACCCGAAGCTTTGGGTGATGCCGAGTCCTCCGTATAGCTCGAGTCCGGCAACGAAATTTTCACGGCAGAACACACATGATTTACTTTTGGCCTTGAGCGTCAGCGGCCGGCCGACCCCCAAGGCGTAACCAAAATTCCCAAGGATCGCTATAGTTCAGTGGTTTCTCCGCATGAAATTTTCGGAAATATTCCAGCCGTGGGTGTTGCTGGAAAGTATGAGCTTCAACTCCAAGGCTTGTTCCTTCTCGGCCCGCGCCTCGGCATTACTGGTGTAAAGGTCCGCGACGGAATCGTGGTTCACCACTTCGAGAAAACTTCGGTCGGCTCCGTTGAGGTCTTCGAACTCGACATAGAGGACCGGGTTGATGAAATAACTCCGCATCAGCGGGAAGCGGTTCTCCCAGCGGAATCCGGTGAACACGGTTGAGTCGTTTTGCGTGCATCGCGTTTTTTGGGGTGGCGTTACTGCCCTTGTAGGCGATCTCCAAATTGCCGGGCTCTTCCAAGGCGTCTAGCGTAGGACTAAAGCATTTATAATCAATACTTTACGAAATGCCTCAATTGAGTACTCCCGGTCCGATCCAATCCGGTCAGACCAATTAGTCTTGTTGTTGTTTCAGAATACTATTGCCCCACTAAGCCAATTCTGCCGCTGCCTCGGCAAAGATCTTCGTGTGCTGGTCGATGTCCATAGGAGTCGTGTCCGGACACATCAGGGCCATGTTGTGGAAGGGCGTCAGCAACACCCCACGGTTCAGCGCGTAGAGGTGCAGGAAGCGCTCTAACTCGAAGTCTGCAGCAGCGGCCGATTCCCCGCCATTGCGCGGAGGCTTCTCGCAGAAGGTGTATTCAGCGCGGCAACCCAGGCGCTGCACGTTCCATGGCAGTCCGCGTCTCTTAATTTCGGCGGAGACGCCATCATTGAAACGCACGGCAAGTGGGACCATCTTCGCAAAATTTTCGGGCGTGAGGATGTTTTCGAGCGTGGCGCGCATCGCGACCAGAGAAAGGGCGTTGCCGGCCAGCGTTCCGCCGATTCCGCCGACGTCGCAGTCTTCCAGATGGATGCGCGCCGAGATGCGCTGCGCGACCTCTTCGGAGCAACCGTACGTCGCGCCAGGAATGCCACTGCCAATGGCTTTCCCGAAAACGAGCATGTCCGGATCGAGCTTCCATTCCGCCGTGCAGCCTCCCGGCCCCGCGCAGATGGTGTGCGTCTCGTCGGCGATGAAGATGGTGCCATAACGGTAAGCGAGCTCTCGCGCGTGCTTCCAGTAATCTTTGTCGGGAAGAATGATGCCGACATTGGTCATGGCCGGTTCAGCAAGGATGCAGGCAACATCGTGGTGCTTGAGGGCATCCTCCAACGCATTGAGGTCGTTGAATTCGACGACGCGCGTAGTCTCGGCGGGATTCACTGGTGGGCCAATGTTGCCGCGGCGCGGGCCAACGATGCCGTCGTGAAGCGCAGCGAAGGATTCATCGACCGTGCCGTGATAGCAATAGTGGAAGACCAGAATCTTGGAGCGTTGTGTGATTTCGCGAGCGATGCGGATGGAAAAGCGGTTAGCGTCCGTAGCCGTCAGCGTGAACTGCCAGTGCGCCAGGCCAAAACGCTTCTTGAGGTCTTCGCCAACATAAAGCGAATCTTCCGTGGGAAGCATGAGGGTGATGCCCTCGCGCACGCGGCGTGCGACGGCATCGGCGACGACGTCGGGAGAGTGGCCGGTCATTGCTCCAGTATCGCCAAGGCAGAGATCGACGTAATCGTGGCCGTCGACGCATTGAAAATGAGCGCCCTTGGCTTTGGTGACGAACACCGGGAAGGCGCCAGCCCATTTTTTCATCCAGTTCATGGGCACGCCGCCGAGAAGTGAATTCTGGGCGCGGCGGTAGAGTTCAGCGGAGCGGGGGTGCTCGGTGACGAAGCGCTGCGACTCGCGCTCCTGCAGTCTGTTCAATTTGTCGCGATCGATCGTGACCATAAGGAGCTTGCGTAAGGGGCTGACGCGCTAGTTATCTGAGTTCGTGAATGATTTCCCTGGCGGCGTTTGCACCGGAAGCGCCGGTGAGGCCATTGCCAGGGTGCGTGCCGTTGCTGCAGAGAAATAGCCCTTTTACCGGTGTCTGATAGCGCGCCCAATCCAGCACTGGCCGCATGGTGAAAATCTGGTCGAGCGCGATTTCGCCGTGAAAAATATGGCCGCCCGTGAAGCCGTAGGTGGATTCCAGGTCGCGGGGCGTGATGACATGCGCGCCCTCCACAATGCTTGCCAGATTCGGCGAATAAGCGCCCAGGGTCTTAATCACAATGTTCACCAAGTCGCCGCGACGGTCGCTCCAGTTTCCCGTTCGCAGATTGTAGGGAGCGAATTGGAAGTAGGCGGAAAGAACGTGCCTCCCTTCCGGCGCGAGAGACGGATCGAGCACGGTTGGAATGGTGACGTCGAGATAGGGAGCGGAGGAAATCTCGCCGTACTTGGAAGCGTCAAACGCGCGCTCGAGGTAATCGATCTCATGGCCAATGTGAATGCGGCCAGAGAGTGCCTGGCGGAAGCCGTCGGGGCCAACCGCATTGGCGAGCGATGGAAAGTTCGGCAAGTCGCCCAGTGCCAGATGCACCTTGGCCACGTTGCCAGCCATGCGATAGTTCTTCATGCGCATCGCAAAGACGGGGTCGAGGTTGGCCGGATCGAGGAGGCCGAAGAACGTGCGTTTCGGATCAACGCCGGAGACCACGGCTTCACTGGCGATTTCTTCCCCGTCGGCAAGAATGACTCCGGTGACGGCGCCATCCTTTGTGCGAATATGCGCCACTTCGGCACTGGTGCGAATTTCCGCGCCGGCAGCTTTGGCCGCTTCCGATAGAGCGCGAGTAAATTCACCGAGACCGCCGCGCGGGAAAGACGCGGAACCAACCGGATGCGCATCGGCAGCGGCGCGCAGTAACAGAACAGCTGTTGAACCCGCGGACCATGGACCCAGCCTGGAGCCAAAGATGCCGCGCGCCGCAATCACAGCCCGCAGCAATTCCGTATCGAAAAATTCGGAAACAAAGTCAGCTGCGGCCATGGGGCCCCAGCGGAGCAAATCGAAAATGCCGGTTTTCCCGAGGCCGCGGATGCTTCGCCCAGCCTTAAATAGATTCCACAGATCCTCGGGGGAAGGATTTTCGATGCCCGGCGGTGTCATCGAGGCAATCTGGCCGAACACGTCCGCCATTTCCTGGAGCGATTCCGCAAACTGGGTATAGCGTGCGCCGTCCTTTGCAGAGATGTGCGAGATCGATCCGGCAGTCTTCGCGGCGTCCTCGTAAAAAACCAGGGCGCGGCCGTCGGGAGCAGGCGCAAACAGCCGCGGCTCGGGATGCAGGATTTCCAGCTTGAAGCGGTCCAGGCGGAGGTTCTTGGCCACGTCCGAACGCAAAGGGCCGAGCGTGTGCGAAAGCGTGGAAGCCTTGAAGCCGGGATAAAATTCTTCCGTCACAGCGCCGCCGCCCACGATTTCGCGGCGCTCCAGGACAAGCGGTTTGAATCCGCCCTTCGCCAGATAAAATGCGGTGATCAGCGCGTTATGACCACCACCAATGAGCACGACTTTCTGTCCGATGGGCATGGTCAGTTGGCCGCCTTCTTCCATTCTTTCAGAATGACCTGGCTGGCGATGCGCCCATTGGCGCCCATGATGCCACCGCCGGGATGGGTAGCGGAGCCACACATGTAGAGGTTGTCGACAGGAGTGCGGTAGTAGGCCCAACCGGGAACCGGCCGCAAGAAGAAGAGTTGCTCGAGCGAGAGTTCGCCCTGAAAAATATTGCCTTGGGTCAGACCGAATTCGCGTTCGAGATCGAGCGGCGTGAGCACCTGCTTGTCGATGATGATTTCTTTGATGTTGGGCGCGTGCTCGGCGATGGTATTGATTACGTTGTTGCCGAAGGCTTCCTTCTGATCGTCCCAAGTGCCCTCGGCGAGCTTGTAGGGCGCATATTGGACGAAACAAGAGAGCACGTGTTTGCCCGCGGGCGCGACCGAAGGATCCGTCAGGCTGGGGATGACCATGTCGATGTACGGCCTTCTGGAGAAATGGCCATACTTCGCATCGTCGTAGGCGCGCTCCATGTATTCCATGCCGGGCGAGATGGACATGGCCCCGCGCAAATGCGCGCCCACACCGGGAAGCGCGCGGAAGTTCGGGAGCGCATCGAGCGCAAGGTTGACCTTGCCCGAGGAGCCACGGAATTTGTAGCGGCGCACACTTTCCAGGAAGTCGGAAGGCAGTTCCTTCGGCTCGATAAATTTCTCAAACGTAAGGTAAGGATCCACGCTAGAGGAGATGACGTTGCAGCTGATTTCTTCGCCGGAAGTGAGCACCACGCCGCTGGCCCGATTGTTCTTGATCAGAATCTTCGCTACCGAGGCTTTGGTGCGAACTTCCACGCCAGCTTCGCGCGCGGCTGAACCGATGGAATTGGAAATCTGGCCAGTGCCACCGCGGCTGAATCCCCAGGAGCGGAAGGCGCCATCGATTTCGCCCATGTAATGATGAAGCAAAACGTAGGCGGTTCCGGGCGAGCGAATGCCGAGGAACGTGCCGATAATCCCGGAAGCGGACATGGTGGCTTTGAGCACGTCGGTCTCAAACCACTGGTCGAGGAAGTCGGCGGAACTCATGGTCATCAACTGCACCAGGGTGTAGCGCTCGTCGGAAGAAAGTTCACGAAAGCGTTGCAGCATGAAGTTCAATTGCTTCAGATCCTTCGGATTCAGCGTGGTGGGGTCCGGAGGAATCATGGAGAGCATGGGCTTCACGAAGCGGCACATGGGCGTCATCATCTTAGAGAAGTCGTCGTAAGCCTCAGCGTCGAGGCGTGAATGGCGGCGAATTTCGCGCTGTGTTTTGGCGTGATCGTTGACGCGCCAGAGATAGTCGCCGTTGAGCATCGGCGAGAAGGTGCCGTCGAGAGGAAGAATTTCCAAGCCGTGACGCGGGAGATCGAGTTCACGGATAATTTCAGGGCGAAGCAGCGAGACCACGTAGGAACACTCGGAGAAGAGGAAGCCGGGAACGATTTCTTCGGTGACGGCCGCGCCGCCGAGGACTCCGCGGCGTTCGAGTACCAGCACCTTCTTGCCTGCTTTCGCCAGATAGGCGGCATTCACCAAACCGTTGTGGCCGCCGCCGATAACGACCACATCATAGGACTGAGGCATTCGTTATGACTCCAGATGAAGAGGACAGCAGAAATGCAACACGGTTCACATCATTCTACTGAGAGGCTGCCCGGTTCACAAGCGCACGCGCATTGATAAATCGCGAAGCCAGCTTGCGGTGCCGCGAGAATCAAACCTATAATTCAGAGACACGCTGGCGACAGTCGCCAAGGCCTCATTCTCATTTCCGCATTTCCATCGGAGGGACCGTGCCCGTCGGAACCGCATTCCATGAGAGAACCCTCGCGCTGTGCGAGAGCCTGAACTTCAAAGAGTGGTCGGGCTACTACACCGTCGGCGCGTACGAGATGACGCACGAGCACGAGTACAACGCGATTCGCAATTCCGCTGCGCTCATCGATATTTCGCCATTATTCAAGTACCGCGTCACGGGCCGCGATGCGACAAAGTTGGTGAACCGCATCATCGCGCGCGACATCAACAAAGTGGCGGTCGACCAGGTGATCTACTGCTGCTGGTGCGATCCCGAAGGCAAGGTGATCGACGACGGCACCATTACGCGACTCGGCGAAAACGACTACCGGTGGACTGCTGCCGACCCGAGCTTGCGATGGTTCAAACAGAATTCGCTCGGCCTGGATGCGCAGATCGAGGACATTTCGGAAAAGGTTGCGGCACTGGCGTTGCAGGGGCCAACCTCCGGGAAATTGCTGCATGCCGTGGCGGACGCGGATATTGCCAAGCTGAAATATTTTCGCGTGGCGCACGGAAAAATCGCAGGCGTGCCAGTGGACATTTCGCGCACCGGGTACACAGGCGATCTGGGCTATGAGATTTGGGTGCCGTGGATCGATGCGGTGAAGGTGTTCGACGAATTGATGAACAAGGGCCGGCCGTTCGATATTCATCCGGCAGGAATGGTGGCGCTGGACATCGCGCGAATCGAGGCGGGCCTGATTCTGATTGAAGTGGACTACATTTCGAGCAAGCGAGCACTGATCTCTGAACAAAAGTACTCACCAGGTGAAATTGGGCTGGGGAAACTGGTCGACCTGAAGAAAGAGAATTTTGTGGGACGCGCAGCGCTCGCTGACGAAGCAAAGAAGGAGCCGGCGAGATCGCTCGTTGGGCTGGAGATTAACTGGAGTGAAGTGGAAGCGCTGTACGAGAAGATTGGCATGGCGCCGCAAGTTCCTGGGACGGCTTCAAGAGTGGCCGTGCCGGTATATCGGGCTGGGCGGCAAGTGGGCAAGGCGACGTCAACGACATGGTCCCCGACGTTGAAGAGAATGATCGCGTTGGCATCGGTTAGCCGGGAAAGCGCCGCGCTTGGGGCAACGCTCAGCATGGAGTTGACGGTGGAGGCGGCGAGAAAGACGGTTTCGGCGAAAGTTGTGGCGCTGCCGTTTTTCAATCCTGCAAGAAAGACTGGCGCGCTGGCGCTCTAGTGAGAAGCGGCAAAGGCGGCGACTTTAGCGAGCAACGCGTCGAGGTCTCGGCGATTCAGTAATTTCCCGTTTACAATCACGGCGTCAATTTTTTGCGTGTTGCGAATGTCGTCCAGAGGATTCGCGTTGAGAAGGACGAGGTCGGCGCGTTTGCCGGGAGCGATGGTCCCTTGTTCCGCGGCGCGGCCCAGGAATTCGGCCGGCTTTACGGTTGCGGCTTGCAGCGCCTCGAGCGGCGTCAGGCCTGCCTGCACAAAATAGTACAGGTCTTCATGCAAGGCGAAACCCGGGAAAACATTTGGCGCGCTGGTGTCTGTACCAGCCATCACCGGTACGCCGGCGGCGTGCATCTGCTTGAATACTGAGAGAGAACGCTTCGCGAGTTCCCTTCGCATCTGAAACTCCGCCGCTCCCTGGTTGGCCAGGCTTTCACGCCGGCTCGTGTCCCAGATCTTGCGCACGCCGGCGGGGACGTATTTCATGCGGGAATCATGGGCCAGATCGCTTTCGGGTGTGAGAAACGCAAGGTGTATGAGCAGGGGAAACGTGGGCACCTGCCAAGTGTGATTGGCGACAAAAGTCTGAAACAGCTGCGCAGCTTTTTCATCGGAATGTGAATCCAGAAGATCCTGCTGCCAGATGCGCAGACGCTCGAGGGATTGGTTTACCGAGCCGTAGGGCGACGGGGCGGCAAGTTGGCGGCGGCGCAACTCATCCTCGCGAGTGGAGCAGGCCAGCAGCACCCCGGTGAGATGCTCGATGCTGGATTGCCCCGCTTGGGAAGCGACGCGCGCGGAAATGGCATCTGGAACATGGCCAACGTAGCGCATCCCCGCGTGGCGCGATGCGTCGGCGATGGCGAAGTACGCGGCAGGCTGCAGGCGAGACTGCACTTTGATGAAATCGACGCCATCGGATTTTAGCTGTTGCACCCCAGCGATGGCGTCTTGTGCATTGCGCACAATGATGGACGGCTGGAAATACGGCGGATCGCCGTCGAGATACGGACCCGTGAAGAATATCTGCGGGCCGATGCGATTGCCGGAAGCGATCTCCTGGCGCAACTGTTTCAGAAGAGCGACGCTACCGCCCATATCGCGCACGGTGGTGACGCCGTTGGCAATGAGAAGCGGAAGAATGAATTCTCGGCTGCCCATGGGTTCGCCGGCACCCGTCAGATGCACATGCATGTCAGCGAGTCCGGGAATAAGAAATTTTCCGGAAGCGTCGATGACTCGCGTGCCACCAGGGATGTGAAGCGGCGAGGACGGGCCGACGGCCGTGATGCGCGAATCCGCAATAACGACAGTGGAGTCGGGTTGCGGAGGCGCGCCGGTGACGTCAATTACCGTGACGTGAGTAATGGCAAGGCTCTGTGGTTGCGGCGCGGAGCAGGAAATCAGCTGAAGCGAGAAAAATGTGAGCAGGAGACAAGGCAGCGATCGGAGACCTGGAAGATTCACTCGATGATTATAGCGTGCGGCGGACAGCATCGTTTCATGACGTGATCGTAACGAAGTAATTGAGATTCTTCGGACATCCTCGTCGGATGCCCTCAGAATGACAAACGAAGGCGGTCGCGCAGACGGTTTAAGCGGGTCTTGTTCACTGGTTGAGGCGATTATATTTCTTTAGGACTGCTTTGAGCTGGTCGTGGGGCAGCGCGGTAACGTGGTGGTTGTCGATGCCGGTCATGGATTCGGCGGCGATCATGGCGTTGATGACGGCTTCTTCGGTGGCTTCGACGGTGGCAGCAAAAACAGGATCGAGTGAATCGTTAGGAAGCATCTTGACGTCCACAGGCTTGGTGGCGGAAGAAGCGCCGGAATTCGCGGTGGAGAAGGCAATGAAGATGTCGCCGGAACCGTTGCCCGAAATGCTGCCGTCGCGCCCGATACCCAGAGTGGCACGATGCGCGAGGCGCTTGAGCTGCGTGGGAAGAAGCGGCGCGTTGGTGGCAATGACAATGATGATGGAACCTTGCTCGGAGATTGGCGAAGGCTGGTAGGCGTATGGATCCTCCGATTTGATTTCACGGCCGACAGGAATTCCGGCAACGCGGAAATTCTGGCGCGAGCCGTAGTTGCACTGCACCAGCACTCCGATGATGTAGCCGCCGTCTTTGGCGGGAAGCACGCGAGAAGACGTGCCGATGCCGCCCTTGAAGCCGTTGCAGACCATTCCCGTGCCGCCGCCAACCGCGCCCTCTTCGACGGGCCCGGAATGCGCGGAATCGATGGCGTGGAACGCATGCTCGGGCTTCACGTGGAAGCCGTTGATGTCGTTGAGCCAACCATCCCAAGTCTCGGCAACGACGGGCAGGGACCACCAGTAGCCGCTGGCGTCAGGCTGGCCGTGATTAACGCGCCACTGAATCACCGCATCGCGCACGATGCCGACACTGTGTGTGTTCGTGATCATCACGGGGCCTTCAAGAAAGCCGGATTCTTCGACCCACGCGGTGCCCGTCATTTCGCCATTCCCATTTTGCGAGAACCAGCCGGCGAAAACGGGATCCATCATGGTGTCCTTTCCACGAGGAAGGACCGCGGTAACACCGGTGCGTACGGGGCCTTTACCAATAACAAGCTTGCCTTCGCCGGAGATCAGCGTGGTGTGGCCGACGGTAACGCCGGGCACGTCGGTGATGGCGTTGAGCGGGCCGGGCGTACCGTCAAAGGGAACGCCGAGATCACGTGCGCGCGGTTTCGCGGGAGCTTTTTCCTGAGCGGAAACAGTTGTGAAGCACAAAATCAGAGCCAGGCACAATAGGAATGAAGACGCGAGTCGGCGCATGAATAAAATCCCCCGGAAAAAGAGCGTAGCCCTTCGGATGCGGGCACTAATCAGGATGAAAAAACTTTATCGACGGCGAATTGTAGCGCATCGGCAATCAATTGGCATTCCTGCGAAGTGATGATGAAGGGAGGCGCAAGCAGAATGTGATCGCCGCGGGTACCGTCGACGGTGCCTTGCGAAGGATAGGTGAAGACGTTCTTCTCGAGCGCTGCCTGGCGGATTTTTTCGGCGATGCCGGTTTCTTTCGGGAAAGGCTCGCGCGTGGATTTGTTCTTCACGAATTCCACGCCTTGCAGCAGGCCGAGTCCGCGAACCTGCCCAACATGCGGATGATTCTCGAGAGCGGAGAGGGCCTTGCGAAGCCATTCCCCTGCGGGAGTGACGCGCTCGAAAAGCTTGTGAGTTTCCAGGTAATCAAAGACGGCGTTCCCGGCCGCGGTGGCCACAGGATGAGATTGATACGTGAAACCGTGCAGGAAAGCGGCGGTGCCCTTTTCAAAGGCTTCAGCAACGTGAGGAGCGACCAGGACCGCGCCCAAAGGCGAGTAGCCACTGGCGATTCCCTTGCCCGTGAGAATAATGTCGGGCTCCAGACCCCAGTGGAGGCTGGCAAACGGCTTGCCCGTGCGCCCCATGCCGGTCATTACTTCATCGGCGATAAGAAGAATGCCGTGCTTGCGGCAGATCTCGGCAATGCGTGCGGTGTAACCATCGACGGCAGGAACGGCCCCAAGGGTCGCGCCGACAACAGGCTCAAAAAGGAATGCGGCTACGGTGGATGAATCGTTGGCGCGAACGAATGCGTCGAGATCATCAGCACAGGCCAGGTTGCACTCCGGATAAGTTTTGTTAAAAGGACAGTGGTAACAGAAACAGGGCGCGACGTGGCCCCACTCCGGAATCATAGGAGCGTACGGCGCGCGGCGGCCCACGTTGCCGCTGACGGACATGGCGCCGAGTGTGCTCCCGTGATAGCTCTGTTTACGTGAAACGATACGGAAGCGGGAAGGCTGCTTCGTTTCCAGGAAATACTGCCGGACTAACTTGATCGCGGTTTCCGTGGCTTCGGAACCGCCAGAGGTGAAGTAAACGCGTCCGCCATGCTGGAAATTGCGAGGCGCGATGGCCAAGACGCGCGAAGCGAGCTTCTCAGCGGGCTCAGAGTGGAATTGCGAAGTGTGAGCAAAGGCGATGCGATTGGACTGCTCGGCCATGGCACGGCCGATTTCGGGCACACCGTGGCCAATACTGACGACGGCGGCTTGGCCGGAGGCGTCAAGATAGCGGCGACCCTTGGAGTCAACGATCCAACTGCCTTCGCCGCGGACAGCGACGGGATATTGTTTGCGGAGATTGCGAGAAAATAAGGAAGAGGAATCGATCGCCGTGCTCATGCAGAGATTGTAGCAAACAAGGGTGCGAGACGGGCGTAACGGCCCCGAGGCAACGGGGTGTGTGATAATCTTTCGCGGGTTCGGAGGAAAATTCTTCATGAGGCATTTTGGGGGACGATTCATAAGGTTTGGCGCGGCAATTCTCCTGCTGAGCGCCAACTCTGTATTTGCGCAAGCGGAGAAGGAACCAGTGCGGATTGCAGTAGACCTGCGGGATTCGCCGCGTCATGTATTTCACGCAAAATTGAAATTCCCTGTGAAGCCCGGGCCGCTGACGCTGGTCTATCCAAAGTGGATACAAGGCGAGCACGCACCGACGGGGCCGATTGTAAATTTGACGGGACTGAAGATATTGGCCCGCGGAAAAGAGGTGCCGTGGCGGCGCGACGATGTGGACATGTACGCCTTCCATTTGGATGTACCGCAGGGCGCAGAGATGCTGGAGGTGAGCTTGGACTATTTGTCGCCTCCGCCGGACAGCAGCGGTTCGCGTGACCGCTCCGACGCGACGGCAAAAATCGCGGTACTGAACTGGTATCTGGTAACGCTCTATCCGCAAGGCATAAAAACGGACGATCTGACATACGAAGCGAGCTTGCAGTTGCCCGCGGGCTGGAAATATGGAACCGCGTTGCCAGTGGCAAAGGAAACTCCCGAAGAAATTGCGTTTGCCCCGGCGACGTTGACAACGCTCATCGATTCTCCACTGATCACGGGAGAGTACTTTCGCAATATTGATTTGGCGCCGGGGCAGAAACCCGAACACACCATCCACATAGCCGCAGATGGACCGGCCGCCCTTGCCGCGAGCACGGCGGAAGTGCAACACCTGCGACAGTTGGTGGCGGAGTCCGGCGCGCTGTTCGGCGCACGTCATTACCGGCGCTACGATTTTTTGCTGGCATTGAGCGACAAGATGCCGCCCGACGGAGTGGAGCATCACGAATCGAGCGACAATCGCACACCAGAGGCGCTGTTTCTCGATCCCGACGTCCGCGAAACGCAGATGGACTTACTGGCGCATGAGTTCACGCACTCCTGGAACGGAAAGTACCGCAGGCCGGCGGGGTTGGTGGCGCCGGACTACCAGACGCCACTAAAGGGCGATTTGTTGTGGGTATACGAAGGCTTGACGCAATACTACGGCGTGATGCTTTCGGCGCGCTCGGGATTCTGGACGCCGCAAAGATTGCGGGAGTACCTTGCGGCGACCGCAGCATATTTGAATGACCGGCCGGGGCGAACGTGGCGTGATCTGCAAGACACGGCGATCTCGGCGCAAATTCTCTACACTGCGCCGGCGGCGGGATCATCCTGGCGGCGCAGCGTGGATTACTACGACGAGGGCACACTGATCTGGTTGGAAGCCGACACGATCATCCGAAAAGAGAGCAACGGAAAGAAATCGCTGGATGACTTTTGCCGCAAGTTTTATGGAAGTGAGAACGGCGCGCCGAAAGTGGTGCCGTACACGTTTGGCGATGTGGTCGCGGCATTGAATGAGCTGACTCCTTATGATTGGAATTCGTTCTTCACGGAGCGATTGACAACCCACGGACCCGGCGCACCACTGGGCGGCGTGGTTAATAGCGGCTGGAAGCTGGTTTTCACTGAGACCATGAACGAGCACCAGCGCTCGGAAGAAATTGTAAGCCAGGAAGCGGACGTGGAATATTCACTGGGCTTTCACGTCCATGCGACCGGGGGCGAGGAAAGCGATCGAATACTCGATGTGATACCAGGCTCGCCTGCCGACAAGGCCGGGCTTGCGCCGGGAATGCATCTCCTGGCGGTGAACGGACGGCGCTGGACTCCGGAATTGCTTCGCGACGCCATTAAACGCGCGGGAAACAACAAGGAGCCCATCGAACTGCTGGCAGAGAACAACGATTATTTTCAGACTTATCGCGTGGAGTACCATGGCGGAGAGAAGTATCCGCACCTGGAGGCCACTAGCGGGAAGACCGATGTGCTGGCGGAAATCTCGAGGATGAAGGCAGCACCAGCGGCGGCGACGACTCCAGCAACGGCGACAAACTGACGGATCCCGCGTAACGGAAACATGTAAGGGAAAGAGGAATGCCCGGGCGTGAAGCAGAGCTCGCACGGACTGGTTCGCACGATCGGCCGCTGGAGCTTAACGGCCTTGATGGTGAATTCGATCATCGGGGTCAGCATTTTTCGTTTGCCGTCGTTGCTGGCGGAAAAAATCGGGGCGTATAGCCCGCTGAGCTGCCTTGCGGCGGGTGCCGGGATCCTGATCATTGCGGGATGCATCGCGGAAGTTTCCTCGCGCTACGAAGAGACCGGCGGATTGTATCTATACGCGCGAGATGCGCTGGGGCGCTTCGCGGGGCTGCTGGTGGCGTGGCTGACGTGGCTGACGCGAATCGCTGCGCCCGCGGCGGCGGCAAATTTGCTTTGCACTTATGCCGCACAGTTTTTCCCTGTTTTGGGCACGCGGACGGGCGAGCTGGCGGTTCTGGCGGTGCTCATCGGGCAACTGGCAGTCGTCAATTACACTGGCGTGAAGACTGGCGAGCGCGTAAGCAATTTTTTCACGGCGGTGAAGGTTGGCTTTCTGCTTCTGTTTGTGATTGCTGGATTGGTAGCGCTGATTGCGCGGCCGGAGATTCGCGTGCCGCTAGTCTGGCCGGCGGCTTCGGCAAGGAGTTGGTTCGATGCGATGTTGCTGCTGGTGTACGCGTATGGCGGATTTGAGGGCGCGTTGTCGGTGGGCGGAGAATCGACGAATCCGAAGCGAGACACGCCGATTGCGTTGTTGACGGCGCTAGCGTTGATTGCGCTGATCTACACGGCGGTGCAAATCGTCACGTTGAAGACGCTGCCGGACGCGGCCGCCTCGGTGAGACCCCTCGCGGATGCTTCGCAGAGATTTCTCGGACCCGCAGGAGCAATGGCAATTGCCGTGGCTGCGCTGGTGTCGGCGTACGGATATTTGAGCGCGAACCTGCTGCATGCGCCACGCCTGACCTTCGCCCTGGCCGAAGGCGGCGAGTTCCCTTCGTTTTTTGGAGCGATTCACCCGCGCTATCGCACTCCCTACATCTCGATCGTGGTCTACGCGGTGCTGGTATTCCTCTTCGCAGCATTGGGAACATTTCAATGGAACGCGGTACTCTCAGCCGTGTCGCGGCTGACGGTATATGGCGCGATGGCCGTGGCAGTGCCGATTCTGCGCCAGCGGCGGGATGACAAAGCGCGATTCCAGCTTCCCTTCCCATACTCTTTTGCGGGCTTTGCGCTGGTTTTTTCCGCGATGCTGTTGACGCAGATGCATCGCGGCGAGTTCATCGTGGTGGGAACGACTTGCACGATCGCGATGGTGAATTGGTTTTTCGTGCGGCGATAAGAGTATAAGAACCTGGCATTCGCGGAGCGCTCGTGACATCATAAAATCTTTTGGACATGGGTGGGAACCAGGCTGTCTGGTTGGAGGAAAAAATGAATCGTACGGCGACGCGCAGTGGGTTATTGCTGTTGATGCTTGGGATGGCGCTGAGCGCGGACGCGCAAGCGCCTGCGAAACATCCGCTGGCGTTCGACGACCTGATCAAGCTGCATCGCATTTCCGCCCCGGAAGTGTCGCCGGACGGCAAATGGGTGGCGTACGGAATTTCGACGCCGGACATGGAAGCGAATCGGGGAGTCAGCAACATCTGGCTCGTGGGCACATCGGGAGGCGATGCGATTCAGTTGACGCAGAGTGGAAAAGATTCGGCGCCATCATGGTCACCGGACGGGAAAACGTTGGCGTTTCTGTCGGGACGCGATGGCACTTCGCAGGTGTACGTAATTTCCATGGAAGGAGGCGAAGCGAAGAAGCTGACGACGCTGTCGACGGGAGCGGATTTGTTCAAATGGTCACCGGATGGCAAGAGCATCGCGTTTACGTCAGGGGTGTACGTCGATTGTAAAGACGATGCGTGCAACAAGAAGCGCGACGAGGAAAAGGAAAAGAGCAAGGTGAAGGCGCACGTCGCGGAGCATCTGCTGTACCGGCACTGGGATCACTGGTCGGAGGGCAAGCGCAGTCACCTTTTCATCCAGCCTGTGGAAGCAACCCCGGCCGCGCACGACCTGACGGAGGGAGCGGACTACGATGTGCCGCCCGACCAGCGAGGCGGCGACACGGATCTCAACTTTTCGCCTGACAGCAAAGAGATTTGCTACACCGCGGTGACCGACAAGATGGAAGCGACCAGCACAAATGGAGATCTGTTTCTCGTGCCGGTGACCGGTGGCGAACCGAAACGCATCACCACAAATCAGGGCTTCGATGGGAACCCGGTGTACTCGCCCGACGGAAAATATATCGCGTATCACGCGCAGATGACGCCGGGCTACGAAGCCGACCGCTGGCAAGTGATGTTGTACAACCGGCAAGCGGGCCAGAGCGAAAACATATCGGCGAGCTTTGACCGCAGCGCCGGCGAGCTCTCGTGGTCGCCCGACAGTAAGACCATCTACTTCCTGGCAGAGAACGAAACGCTGCAGCCAATCTATGCGATGGAGCCACGGGCCGGAGCAACGCCGAAGAAACTGCTCGACGGATACAACGCGGCATATTCGTTCAGCGGCGACGGGAAAATCCTGGTGACGGAACGGACCAGCCTGACCATGCCGGGCGAGTTGTTTGTCGCCGCGGCAGACGGCAGCGGGCTGAAGCAGTTGACGCATGCGAATGATTCGATTCTGGCGTCCGTGGAAATGAATGCCCCGGAAACATTCTGGTTTGAGGGCGCGGAAGCCACCAGGGTGCAAGCCATGATTATCCGGCCGCCGCAATCCGTGCCGACCAAAAAGTATCCGATGCTGGTGCTGCTGCACGGGGGACCGCAAACGATGTGGTCGATCGCGTGGGGTTATCGTTGGAACGCGCAGCTGTTTTCCGGCGCAGGCTATGTCACACTGATGATCAACCGGCGCGGTTCCACCGGTTACGGGCAGAAGTTCACGGATCAAATCACGGCTGATTGGGGCGGCCGTGCCTACGTGGACGTGATGAAGGGGATAGACGCGGCAATCCTCAAGTATCCGTACATCGACAAAACAAAAATGGCGGCGGCCGGCGGCTCGTATGGCGGATACATGGCGGACTGGTTGGCAACGCACACGGACCGGTTCAAGGCGATCGTGAGCCACGCCGGGGTATACGACAAGGTTTCGATGTATGCCACGGAGGAGCTGTGGTTCGAGGAGCACGACTCCCAAGGCACTCCCTGGACGGCGCCGGAGAACTACAAGAAGTGGTCGCCCTCAACCTATGCGGCGGACTTGGGGAAATACAAGACTCCCACGCTCGTGGTGGCCGGAGAGCGAGACTACCGCGTGCCGTACACGCAATCACTGGAATTTTTCAGCGCACTGCAACGGCAAGGCGTGCCGTCGAAGTTGGTGGTGTTTCCCGACGAGGGGCATTGGGTGCTGAAGCCGCAGAACAGCCAGTTTTGGTACAAGACGTTTTTGGATTGGCTCGCGGAGTACGTGAAGTAATTGCATCCGGCGGTGAGACGACGTATTTTGTTGAGACCTTCGGCGCGCAAAACTACCCGCGGCGCAGGATGGTGAGGTTTGAATCAGGTTGCGGCGAGTTTTTGCAATGTGCGGCGCAAGAAGCGAAACAGGTGGTACAGCAGGTAAAGTGAAATTGCCACGAGGATGATTACGACAACCACGGCAATCGTCGGATGAGCCGTTGCGAACCAGGTCAGCCAGACCGCCAACATATCTTCCCCAAAACTGAGCGCCCAGTTGCTGAGCGGCTCCGGCGACATGTTTGCCGCGGCACGCGCGCTGGCCTTGGTGCCATGCGAGGTCAGGGCGATGCTGCCGGCCAGCAAGGCTGCCGCCCAGCGCCAGGCTTCGGGAGCCGCGGCGGTAGCACCAAAGGCCAGCAGAGCTGCGGCGGGCGGCCGGATGAAGGTGTGGACGGCCTGCCAAATGGAATCAACGTAGGGAATCTTGTCCGCGAGAAACTCCACCACATAGAGCGCCACGGCAATGCCGAGGACGATGGGGTGCGCGAGCACTTGCAAATGCGCCGGCAAGTGAATCACGCCAAAGCGTTGCAGGAGGCCCAGCGTGGCGACGGTTGCGTAAAGGTTCAGGCCAGAGGAAAAACCGGCGCCAAGGACAAGACTGAGAGTTTGAATTGGATCCATGGCCTTGAGAACTCACAAATCGGTAATCAGGCGCTAAATCCAAGGTACCACGAACGGGGAGGGAAATGGATGCGTGGCAGGATTTCAAGGGATGGCAGAGCGGGCGATCCCGAGCAGTGATCCGGGCTGGAAATTTGTGGCCTTCCAGAAAAAAAGCGTCCCGGCCACGAGGACCGGGACGCTGGGCGGAGAAGCGTAGGAATTTACTGGTATTGACCCGGCAACAACAGGCGTGTGAAACCTGTGGTGTTAACGTCGCGGAACAACGGGGTGCGCGGCGGCAGGAGGGTCGGGTTCAGGAAGCTGGTGTCAAAGTTGTAGCCGCGGGTCGGTGGGCTGTACACCACCGTGCAGCACTTGAAGGTGCCAGTAGCCTGACGGTTGTAATAAAGGCTGACGATGGAACCTCGATAATTGAGCGTGCCACCCCAGCTTTCGATGTAGCGCAGGAAGTTGTGGACTCCACCATCGGTGCCGTAGTCGTTGCCAGTCCCGGCAGGTTGTGGGAAGGAGACTCCCTTGCCGGCGATGATCGCGGTGCGGTACCAAGTGGTATTCCCGTTGCGCAAGGACATGCCGTAGATGCCCGCAGCATTGCTGCCGGCAAATGAGTTTGCATCATTCCAATTATCCGAGAGCAGGGTGACGGCGTCGGCGGCGATCGAGGTGGCGATGCCAGGATCGTTCCATCCGCCACCGCCGGAATTCGCGTTGAAATCGCCTTGTATGTAGACGGGATTTTCCATGGCAATCGTCAGCCCGCAGGAAACGCCGGAAGGGCATCCGCCGACAGCGGTCAGGTCCTGGCCGCTCACGATCTTGACGGTACGACGGAAGAAGAGTGGAGGATTTTCGCGAGCGGCGTTAACGCTCGTGGCATAGTCCATCGGCCAAATGGAGTTCGTGGCGGAGTAGGCGGGCATGCCGCAAGTGGGATTTCCGTTGAGTGCGAAAGTGTTGTTGGCGGCCGCACTGAACATGTTGTTCCCATTGAGGTATATACCGTACTGCCCATAGGACCCGGGCGCGGATGGGGGTGCAGGGGTAGCTCCCTGGGCTAGGATGGTTGAATCGTCGGCACCATAGGTGAATGGTAGCGCCGTACCGTCCAGGTCTTCGCCGGAATCCAGCCCATTGTTGGGACAACCTGTCGCACCGGTACCCGGGTTGGCGAAATCGGTCCAGCCGTATTCGCCGGTTTCATGTTGTTGCGGCGACAGCTTGGGCCATGAGCCGGCAGGCCAAGTCACGTTTTTGACATAGTTGCCACGCCGATCGGATATATACACAACGAAGTTATTGGGCGAGTTGACGCCGTCCTTAGTGGATGTACCGGTAGCGCCAATTTGGCCACCGAGCCAACGAGTCAGGTTCCTGGCATCCAGTTCGATGTAGTGCATAACGCCGTTCAACGTGGGGTATTTGCTGAAAGGAGCGGCAGGGGCGACGTCGCGAAGAGTGCCTTCGCGGGCATCGAAAAGAGTGTTGGGCCAAAAGTCAGAGGGCGGAGATGCAGTGCTCCAGGCACCGCAACGGTTCGCATTCGTCCAAGTGGAAGGGTTGTCCCGAACGCGTTCCAGCCGAATGACCGCATTGGGATGAGGATCCGGGCACGTACCACCGGCGTTTTGAAAACCCAATTGGGCGGCGGTTGGGATGGAGTTGCCGAGCGCGGGAACGGGGTAGAGGGGCGCACCAGCGGCCGCAGTGGGTGCACCATAGTTGGCGGCCACCAGGCCGGCGAGAGGATTTATGTTCTTACCAACGTAGCCAAGGCCGAGGATTTCCACGGTTACGTCGCGCCAAGTCCCACAAGGGTTGCCGTACAAAGTCTGTGCTTCAATCTTAAGAAAGCCCTTGACGATTGGATACGCCAAGCCTGGGCCTGGATTCGGCAACCAGTAGCCATCCGCAGAACTGTAGTTCGAGCCGTTCGTAGTACCTTGCATGGCTCCGGATGCGGCCAGAGGAAGAGGAACATAGTTGGCACCTGCGGCGGTCATATTCGCTTTGAGCGTGCTATAAGGAGCCGCCGCTGGCCACAGGTTCACGGGCTGCGCCAACTTGCTCAGGTCGAAGGGCTGCGTTGCGCTGTCGATGCAGGGCAGGTTCATGATGTCCTGCGGATCGTCGGAGAGGAGAATCTTCAAGCTGGCTTGAGCAAAATAACGCTCCGCGGTTATCTTGGCGGATTCACCGGCATTGGGGCGGCGAATGATGTCGATCTCCTGGGTTGTGCCATTGCCGATGGTCACGATGCCCAGGTTTAGCTGTTTGGCACCCGTTGACGCATTGGGGAAGGCGCTGCCTTTGCCGTTGGTCAGGTTGCCAGCATAGTTGGTCGAGCCGAGCGAAATATTGCCCCAACTGGGATTGGCCCCGGAGCCAAGCGTGCCGACCAAGCTACCCTCATTGGTTTGGAGAGCGCGGAAATTACCGGAGCCCGGCGACGTGGTGACGTTCACGGTGCCGGGGTATGCTAGCAGCTGTGGGGAAACCGTTGGAAAGGTTGGTGCGGATGACGTCTTTGTAAGCATCAACCTTGTCGGCAAGCGTAACCGCATTCCCTGAGGCGAGAAACAGATTCCCATTGGTGTGCGTGCGGCCACCAAAGTTGAAGACCGGGCCAGGAAAGAAGCTGAGGTCCGTGTCAGAGAAAATACCGAACTGGAACATCGGGATACCGACTGTCTGCGTGGTGCGCCGCAGCGTAACTTCTTTACCCGCAAGCGTCCGTGCATTCACCAGCAGGGTGTACTCGGTAGCCATGGCAGTCATGCCCTGATACGCGCCCGATTTGATGGTGCTGATGGTGGGAGCGGGATTGCCATTGGCGTCGTAGGCCTGTGGCTTGATGGAGTAACCGCTGGAGCCGTCACCCTTCAGGTACTGAATTCCCTGCAGAACGGGGGGTGTGCTCGAGATCGCATTGATCTGGCCGATGCTCGGGGAATAGTTTTGCGAGAACAGATTGCCGAGATTCGCGGTCATTTGTTCCATGCCCGCTTCCGCGCCGTAGAACGCGCGGACCTGATCATTGCTGGCCCCGGAGAGCTGGATGTCCGTGTACAGCAGGACAGTGAAGCCCACGAGCAAGCTAGACATCAGGACGAGCAGAAGGATGGTGGTAATGAGAGCAATCCCGGCGTCGCGACGAACGCGTTTCGATCTCACTGTCAGGTTCAAGCTCATTGCAGACTCCTCTTAGAAATAGTTATTCACGTACGCCATGCTGCGCAGGCTAACTTGGCTGACCAGGTTGTCTCTGGCGTAAAGCGTCTTGTTCCCTTGACGAACGAGGCTGTTCGAACGGGCGCCGAGATAGATATTGACGGAACGGATCTGTGCTTCGGTGTTGCTGGCAGGAACGCTGGCCTGATTGACGGGGTTGTTCACGCCATCCACGAAGTTGTAGGTGAACTGCATGTTTTCAAGCGTTTCGCCGACAGGGCTTCCGGGATTGAAATTCACGCGGCGAATCAGGCGCACGTGCGTGGTATCAGCAAGGTTGTCCAGGTAATAGCTGATCATCCAGATACGGGTGACGGTGGTGGGAGGCCAGCAATTGGCCTGAGTGGTGCACCCGGGGTTCTTGAGCTGCAAGATGGTGCCGCTGGGATCATTGCGCCCATTTAGAGCATAGGGGTCGCCGGTGGCGAAATTCAGCACGTTACCGGCAGCGGAGGTGACCATTTGCAAGGCGCTTCCGTGGGTGTTGCTGAACATGATGAGATCGCCCGGCTGGATCTGCGCACCGGAAGCGGTCATTGCCGCTACGTCCACACAGGTAGGATCGAAAGTAACCGTCTGGCCGCTCAAGGTGATGGAGCCTGCCGGACACCCGGGATTGCCAGGGATGGCCGGCTGGTTGACGGGCTTGTCCTCCAATCCCGAGCTGTTATCGGCGTAGAGCATGGTGATTTCATCGGTGAAACTCGCCGGACTGGAAGGATTGCCGGCGGTCGCGTCTGGAGAAGTGATCAGCGGACCCATGGCCTGACCGGGCTCAATGGAGGGAAGGACGAAATTGCATTGCGGGAACAAGGTGCCACCGTTTAAAGAGGGCCGATTCAGGGCCTGGCCCGCGTTGCAAGTCCCTGCACCGTTGGGGGTATTGGGAATGGGAATACCGGTGGGCGGAATCCCCGTACCGGCCTGCAGCAAATCCTGCTGAATGAGGTTCAGGCCAGCGCGAAGATTGTCGGTCATGTCCGAGGCCAGAGAGATTTGCTTGCTGGACTGAGAAGCATCTTTGAAAGCGTGCAGTGCAGCGTAGAGGAGCACCATGGTAACGGACATGGCGATCATCAGCTCGATGAGTGTGTATCCGGCAAGTTTGCGTTTTGTGTTGTGGCTCATAGGATTCCTCATGCCCACCCGGAAATGTAGCTGACCAGGACAAATTGGGTAGTTCTTCCCTGATAGATATAATTGACCGTGATAGTCACCTGATTTAGTTGCTGCGTGCCGTTGACCGGAGTGATGGCTATGGTGCGGGTCATCCAGGGATTTAAGTTAATGACCGTATCGTCGCCTGTGCCGAGGATATTGTCGCTGCCAGGACCGGTGACAATCACATTCGGCAGATTGCAGTTGTCATCTGCCGTACCGAGGACCCCGTCCGGACCCGCATCACAAAGTCGCTGGGGGCCATCGAGAAACAGGCCGCCTTGGCTGACGTTGGCGATGTTGGCGAAGGTCAACGTACCCGAGTCGCGGGCGGTAAAAATCGTTTCCATCGCTTCCTGGGCCTTCTGTTGGGCGATGAAGGACATCTGGTTGCTATTGGAAGCTTGAATGCCCTGGGTGTAGCAGGCGGCGACAGATAGGATGCCAAAGGAAAGAATGACCATGGCGATCATGGTCTCAATGAGAGTAAATCCGCGTTCGCGTTTGTTCGATCGGATGTCGTTCATACGCAATATCTCCTATTCAACCCACACCGAGCCGGTCCAGCTGTACGGCCGGACGCGCCCAGTACCGCCAAAGATGGTCACCGCGCGAGCAGTGAAAGCCTGATTGGGAAGGCCGATAAAGATCGTGCCGTTCAGAGGGGAATAGACGGAATCCGTGAACGAGCCCGTGGAGCGGAACTTCATGATCGGTGGGCCGCCGCTAACCATGGCGCCGTTACTACCGATATAGATCGCGGCACTGTTGCCGAAACCCATCGGGGTGTCGCCAACACCCTCGAGTACAAACTGTGTACCTACAGGAAGCGCAACGCTTATCTGTGCCTGTGGTAGATCTCCTGCAATGGTTACGACCTGATAGTTAATATGTTGAACCTGGTTCGGTCCCGTAAAGGACTGGTCAATCGACACCTGGACGTCGCGGCGTTGGGTAATGGCCAACTGGCGAGCCTGGCGAAGACAGCTCACAACAACGTCCTGAGCGGTATCCGCCTTGTAGTTGGGCATTATGTTAGTGGACCGGAAAATCGCGAAGCTCATCATGATCATCATGATTCCGATGACGACCAAAGATTCCACCAAGCTGAACCCGTTCTCTTGCTTTCTGGCACGTCTCATAGGCAACTTCCTTTTGACCGCAAAAACCGTGTTCGAATAAAAGCGCGGGCCGAGTCCGGGCGCTTTGTGGGCGCTTTGGACTTGCCGTGAGTCCGGAAAGAGAGCAGAGACAGCGCTTTACGCCGGGTACACCCTCTGTGCCGGTATACAGTCCTACCGTATCTGTAACGCATGGATCTGTAGCGCAACAACTGGACGAAGGGACTGGTTCGGAGCAGTGCGAAGTCACCCGTCCCTGAGTTCCAGCCGGACAGTTACCATCGTTTGCGGGAAGAAACGGAGAGAGGGCGCGGATCTTCGCTGGGAGATATGCGTTAAACAACTGTAAACACGGTAGATAATGAGTATCTGGGAATTAAGGAAAGTCAGCAGCGGGATTTGATACAACTTGTGGGGCGTATGGGGCGATTCAGGGGTTCCAATCACCATAGTACTTTGCTGTCGCTGCATCAGCACAAATAGCGCGCGGTGCGAGGCGTTGCCGCTTCGTTACACGCGGGCGTCTGGCTGGAACGCATGTGCCTCGGCCATCGCTCTGGCAATCTTCTTCATTGCATCGGGTAGGTTGTTTGCGAACGCAGATGCCACTTGCGACCGGTAAGCCTCCGCGTTTTCGCCTTCGAGTGTGATTCGTTGCGAGATGCGTGTTCGCCCTTCCCGTAGCGCATCGAACCGCCATGCAAAGCAAAGAACGGCTTGTGCGAGTGGCATGGCAATCGTAGCGGCAGTTGGCGGGCAAACTTCCCGTAGAAACCATTCGATAGGCGGCTGATCCGGAAATCGGGTGAGGCCACGGGAACCCGCCTCAAACGCTCCTTGCAGTTCGAATTCTGCAGGTGGGTCAGACCAATTGGGAACCGTCGTCCAATATTTCCACGCAAAAGCTGGACTGGCGGTCGTTTCTACGCTATGGGTGATTTCCCATGCGATGTTTGCCAAGTTGCCCACCCTCGAATTTTGCCGAACGAATCGGCCGCGAATGCGCGCTGGATGTCGAGCTGAGTGGCTCAGGAAAAGTCCAGTTCCAAGTCGTCGACGTAGCACCAGCCCCAAGTCTCGCCGGGCTCGAGCGACTTCATGACCGGGTGCTTAGTGCGGTGGAAGTGCTTGGTGGCGTGTTTGTTTTTCGACGAGTCGCAGCAACCGACATGGCCGCACTCCAAGCACAACCGCAGGTGCACCCAGCTGTCACCCATCTTCAGACACTCTTCGCAGCCCTTGGTGTGCGGCGTGACTTGCTTGATCTGGTCGAGATGCTTGCAGGATTGCACGGTTATCCCCTCCAGGCGCATGGCCCCGGCAAACAAAATCGCGAGCCCTATGAATTCGATGATTCTTGCCTTTTAGAAGTTACCTCCGCCGAGCGTGCGATCATGGCACTAAAATCAGCGCAATTTGCGCAATTCCATTAAACTACATTTCCCAGGCCGGATCTTGCTGATCGAAATGACCAAACTAGCGACCAATTCCCAGCAGAATTCAATCGAGTTTCGCGGCGTTTCTTTTCGCGTTAATGGAACTCCGGGGCGGGAGATCGTCTCCCGTGTCAACTTAACCGTTCCCCACGGCGAGACTATCATTCTGCTGGGGCGAAGCGGAAGCGGTAAGACGACTCTGCTGAAGCTTATTAATGGAATGTTGTTTCCCACGGAAGGGGAAATTCTGGTTCAGCAGCGCTCGACTCGGCGGTGGGACCTCATCCGACTACGGCGGACGATCGGCTACGTGATTCAGGAAGCGGGATTGTTTCCCCATTTTACGGTTGCCGAAAATGTAGGCCTGGTTCCCACTCTGGAAAACTGGCCACGAGAACGCATCGACGCACGTGTGAACGAGCTGCTGCAACTTGTTGGTATGGAACCCACGGAGTTCGCCCAAAGGCGCCCGCACGAACTCTCCGGCGGACAGCGCCAGCGCGTCGGCGTTGCGCGTGCATTGGCCGCCGATCCGCCAATACTTTTGATGGACGAGCCGTTTGGCGCTCTGGACCCGGTCACGCGAACGGAGCTTCAGCGCGAATTCCGCTCTCTCGCGCGCCGTCTTGAGAAAACGATTGTCTTCGTCACGCATGACCTGCGAGAGGCGCTGCTCCTGGCTTCTGAGATCGTCCTGCTGCAATCTGGCCGCGTGGTGGCCAGCGCGCCGCCTGGCGACTTTCTTCAACTCGCAGATCCCGAAGTTCGCTCCTTCGCTGCTTCCTTAGCGTTAAGCCAGGGAGAACCCGCGTGACGGCTTGGCGCTTTTTCATCGAGCATCGTGAAGAAATTCTCTCGGCAACCCTGGATCACGTGTGGCTGGTGCTGATCGCCATGCTCATCGCCATAGCCATCAGCGTGCCGCTGGGAATGTTTATTGTGTACCACAAGGCCCTGCGCACGCTCGCGCTTGGTATCGCCAGCGTTTTGCAGACAATCCCCAGCCTGGCCTTGTTTGGATTTCTGATTCCCATTCCGTTCATTGGAGGCATCGGCAAACGCACCGCGATTGTCGCGCTGGTTCTCTACGCGCTGCTGCCCATCCTGCGGAATGCCTACGTTGGTCTGACGTCGATTGACCCGGCGATTCTTGAATCCGCCGAAGCGATGGGCATGACCCGGGGACAAATCATGTTTCGGGTACGTTTTCCCTTGGCTCTTTCGGTGATACTCGCCGGAATTCGCACTGCCACGGTCCTCACCATCGGCGTCGCTACCATTGCCGCCGCAATTGGCGCGGGCGGACTTGGGTCGTTCATCTTTCGGGGAGTCGCCTTGGTGAATGACGCGTTGCTTCTAGCGGGAGCAATTCCTGCCGCTCTTCTTGCCATTCTTGCTGATTTTCTCCTGGGACTTATTGAACGTCGGCTGAGGGTAACGTGACATGCGCCATCCCGTGCACCGGTGCAATCGCTTGTGGGTGGTGCTCAGCATCGCTTGTGTACTCTCCTCCTGCCACAAGGCGCCCGAACGAAAGATCACTATTGGTTCCAAGTTCTTCACGGAACAAGTGATTCTGGCGGAGCTTCTGGCGCAACACATTGAGGCGCGCACCGGGATTCCCGTTGAACGCAAAACAAACCTGGGCGGCACACTGCTGGTTCACAAGGCTTTGCTTGCGGGAGAGTTGGACCTATATGTCGAATACACGGGAACGGCGCTCACTGCCGTTCTGAACGAGACGCCCTCCGGTGACTCGTCCGCTGTCTACGCGCGCGTTAAATCGCTCTACGCCGAACGATTTCTCCTTGAGGTTACCGAACCGCTCGGGTTTGAAAACACGTTTGCGATGGTGATTCGCGGCGATGATGCTCAGCGATTCCATCTCCGCACCATGTCGGATCTCGTGCCCATCGCCCCGAAATGGCGCGTCGGCGTAGGTTACGAATTCCTGGAGAGGCCGGATGGTTTCCGAGGCTGGTCAGAGAGGTACGGACTTCACTTCGCGGACAAGCCGCGCGTGATGGACCTAGGCCTGATTTACCGCGCGCTTGTCGATCATCAGGTTGACATCGTCGCTGGAAATTCCACCGACGGGCTTATCGAGTCTCTCGGCCTCGTCGCACTGCAGGACGACAAGCACTACTTCCCTCCCTATGATGCGGTGCCCATCGTTCGCCAATCGACCCTCGCCCGGTTTCCGCAACTTCGCGGAGCGCTTGCGGAGCTCGCTGGCAAAATTTCAGCGTCGGATATTCGCCGCCTAAACTATGCCGTCGAAGGCCAGCTGCGAGATCCCGCAGAAGTCGTTCGTCAGTTCCGCGTGTCCCACGGATTGTAAGAAGGTAATTGGGGGGCCGCGCGGACGCGGACCCGGCGCATCAGACAGGAAGACGGACTGTCCAAACAGCCGGCCGATACCGCGCCGGAAAAATAAGCCCCCCGGGAACAAGAACCAGCAAACTTGCAGTGTCGGCTACAATGCTCTGCGGAGGAAACATGTCCACATCCCGCAGGCAATTCCTGACCGAGACTTCTCTGGGACTGGTCGGCGCCGCCGCTGCCGCCAAGCTTCACGCCAAACCGCAGGACCCCACCAAGCTGCCGCCCGGCGCGCCGTCGGCGTTCGGCGCAGGTCCCGGTGTTGGTCCCGAAGTGAGTGCCAAAACATTTGGCGAAGCGGAAAAGCTGGTTCAAGTGGAGTTGGCTCCCGCCGACCGCCAACTGGCTGCGGACAGTTGGCGGCAAACCATGGCGGCGCTATACGAGCGACGCAGCGGGCCGCGGAGATTGGCGCTGGAGCCAACGCTGGCGCCTTATTCGCATGTTGACTCGATTTTGCCGGGCACGAAGGCCGGACCGGCAAGCAATCGATTTGTGCGTAGCGCAGCCGATCCTGGCCCGGTACCAGCGAGCGAGGAGGACATCGCCTTCGCTAGCGTGGCGCAACTTTCGCGATGGATCCAGTCGCACAAGCTCACTTCCACGCGTTTGACGGAAATCTATCTTCGCCGCATCGAGCAGTACGATCGCAAACTACGTTGCGTGATTACGTTAACGCGCGATCACGCGTTGGCCCAAGCCAAGCAGGCAGATATGGAAATCACCGCAGGAAAATATCGCGGAGCCCTTCATGGGATACCCTGGGGCGGAAAAGATCTGTTGGACACCGCGGGAATTCCTACGACGTATGGAGCCGAGCCCTATCGCCACCGCGTCCCCGAGCACGACGCGGCTGTAGTGAAGCGGCTGAACGACGCTGGAGCGGTGCTGATTGCCAAACTAAGCCTGGGCGCGCTGGCACTGAACGATATCTGGTTCGGCGGACAGACGATGAATCCGTGGCTGCTGGAGGAGGGTTCGTCGGGTTCCAGCGCCGGGCCGGGCGCGGCCACCGCGGCTGGGCTGGTGGGGTTCGCAATCGGCAGTGAAACAGGAGGCAGCATCGTTAGCCCGAGCATGCGTTGCGGAGTGACCGGATTGCGGCCGACCTATGGCCGAGTGCCCCGCACCGGCGCGATGACGCTGTGCTGGTCGCTCGATAAGCTGGGGCCGATGACCCGCAGTGTGGAGGACGCAATGCTCGTGCTGCAAGCTATTTCCGGGCCGGACCCGGGCGATGTTGCCAGCGTGCCGGGCAAGCTGGATTTCGATGCGGCGGCACCGGTGAAGGGGCTGCGCGTCGGTTACTTCCCTGCCTGGATGAAACAGAATCCGGCGACGGACGTTGATCGTGCTGCGCTGGCAACGTTGCCAAAGCTGGGCATGGTTCCCGTCGAAGTAGCGCTTCCCGACTGGCCCTACGGCACGCTCAATTTGATTTTATTCGCAGAAGGCGCCGCGTCATTCGAGGAGCTGACACTCGGGCATGAAGTCGATCAGCTGAAAATGCAGACGCTGGATTCGTGGCCGAATCTTTTCCGGCAGGCGCGATTTCTATCGGCGGTCGATTTTGTGCAGACCGATCGCTTTCGCCGCAAAGTAGCCGAACAAATGGCAGATCTGTTCACCAAAGTGGATCTGCTGCTCGTTCCCTCGCTGCGCGACGAGATTCTCACCATCACCAACAACACCGGTCATCCTTCGCTGACCTTGCGCGCGGGTTTCGTTGAAGTTGGCGAGGCGCGCAGCGATTGGGCATCTGATCCGCGGCATCCGCTGCCGAAATTCTCGCCGCCAAGACGAGTGCCTCATGGCGTTACGCTGATCGGCCGCCTGTTCGACGAAGGCACTGTAGCGCAGGCAGGCTTGGCGCTGGAACGCTCGTTTGGCGTGGCTTCGCAGCGTCCTCCGGGGTTTTGACCGCGGCGCCGGTGATAGTTTCGGCGAATGGTTGCCGCTTCAAGAGCGGTGGCGAGCCACCGTACTCCAAGAGAAAAAGCCCGCCGCGGTCTCCCGAAGCGGGCTGAAGAATGTTGAGTTGTGGAGGCCGCTTAGCTTTTGGCTTCGACGGCTTCTTCGACTTTGCTCTTCTCTTTCTTTTCCTTCTTCTTGAATTCGTAGGTGACGAGTTCAAGAATCGCTACCTTCGCGCCATCGCCGACGCGGATGCCCGCGGGAATAATTCGCGTGTAGCCGCCCGCGCGATCCGCAAACTTCGGCGCGATTTCGCTGAAGAGCTTCTTGGTAACGGCGGGCGTCATGATATAGCTGGCTGCCTGGCGCCGCGCCTGCAAAGTGTCTTTCTTGCCGAGGGTGATCATCTTTTCCGCTACGGGCCGTGTTGCCTTGGCGCGGGTGAGGGTGGTGGTGATCCGTCCGTGCTCGAAGAGGTTGGTGACCAGGTTGCGCAACGTCGCGCGACGGTGCCACGGGTTGCGTCCGAGTTTTGAGCCTGACTTCAGATGTCGCATCGTTTGTCCCTTTAAAAGGTTCTCAGTGGTAAGTTGTAAGTTCTAAGTTTTGAGTCAAACCAAGAACCCGTGTTCTCTGGAATCCGCTCGAAATCCTAGGCGTCCGAAACTGATAACGTAAGACTCGCTATAGGCCGACGGACTCGTCGGAACTCGGCATAGAAGTCTGGCTGGGGAGCGGCGGCCAGATAATGCGGCCGTGCTCATCAAACTTCATGCCCAGGCTGAGGCCCATCTTCACTAGTATATCTTTGATCTCGTTGAGCGATTTGCGGCCGAAGTTCTTGGTCTTCAGCATTTCGTTTTCACTCTTCTGCACGAGCTCGCGGATGGACTGAATGTTGGCGTTCTTCAGGCAATTGTAGCTGCGCACGGAAAGCTCCAGCTCTTCCACGGAGCGGTCCAGGTGTTCGAGGCGCGGATCGTGAACGATGTCCTGAGGCAGCTCGACATTGTCGACCGGCTCTTCGAAGTTGATGAAGATGGTCATGTGATCCTTCACCAGCTTCGCGGCATAGCCAATCGCGTCCTGCGGCGTCAGCGCTCCATTCGTCCACACTTCCAGCATCAGCTTTTCGTAGTCGGTCATCTGCCCGAGGCGGGCCGATTCCACCGAGTAGTTCACCTTGCGCACCGGTGAGTGCACGCTGTCCACCGGAATATACCCGATGGGCAAGTCTTCATCGTAGTTGCGGTCAGCGGCCACATATCCGCGGCCGTTCTTGACGCGCATTTCGATCTGCAGCTTGCCGCCTTCACTGACGGTGGCGATGTACACGCTCTTGTCGAGGACCGCGAAGTCCGCGTCTTCCTCGATCTGTGCGCTGGTGACCACGCCAGGCTGCTCGACGTTCAGGTAGATGGTCTTCGGCAGGTCGTTGTTCAGCTTGATGGGCACCTGCTTCAGGTTCAGGATGATGTCCGTGGCATCCTCAACCACACCGGGAATCGACGAAAACTCGTGCAACACTCCTTCGATTTTTACCGCGGTGATCGCCGCACCCTCAATGGAGCTCAGCAGCGCGCGCCGCAGTGCATTCCCAACCGTTGTGCCCCAGCCGCGCTCGAATGGCTGCGCGGAGAACCGCCCGTACTGCTCGGTGAGCGATTCCGGCTCAGATGCGAGACGCTTCGGTTTTTGAAATCCCTTCCACATCGTGTTCCTTCCTTCTGCGGTTAGCTGTAACTAACCGCCAAAAACTTTCAAAGTTCCAAGTTATAAGTGCTAAGTATTAAGTAAAAATTCGCTATCCACTTAAAACTTAGAACTACTTCGAATACAGCTCGACGATGAGCTGCTCGTTGATTGGCGGCGTCTGCACGTCTTCGCGCTTCGGCAGGGCCACAACTTTAGCCTTGAACTGCTCGCGCTCCTGCTCCAACCACGGCACGGCGCTCTGGCTTTGCGCCACGTTGCGCGCTTCCAGGACCATGGCGTTCTGGTGCATCTTTTCTTTAATGGCGATTTCTTCGCCTACGTTCACCTGGTAGGACGGGATGTTCACTTTCTTCCCGTTGATCCGCACGTGACCGTGGAGCACCAGTTGGCGCGCCTGGGAACGGGAGGACGCCAAGCCTGCGCGCCACACCGTGTTATCCAAACGTCGCTCCAGCATGATGATCAGGTTTTCACCCGTCGGGCCCTTGGCGCGTTCTGCTTTTTCAAAATAATTGCGGAATTGGCGTTCAAGCAAACCGTAGGTGCGCTTGGTCTTCTGTTTCTCGCGCAGTTGCAGGCCGTAGCCGGCAACCTTGGCGCGCCGCGACTGCCCGTGCTGTCCCGGTACGAAGTTACGCTTCTCAATCGCGCACTTGTCCGTGAAGCACCGCAGACCTTTTAGAAATAGTTTCTGCCCTTCCCGGCGGCACAGGCGGCAGACTGCATCTCGATGTCTTGCCAACTTCTATTCTCCCTTCAGCAAACTGTTCGAAAACCTTTTTCAAAAAACGTCAGGCCGCAAAGGCCTGAGCTACAGGCGCGGGGCTCAGACGCGGCGGCGCTTCGGCGGACGGCAGCCATTGTGCGGCATGGGCGTGACGTCGCGAATGGCCACAATGTGCAATCCCGCGGCAGCCAGGGCGCGTACGGCGGACTCGCGACCGGAGCCTGGACCCTTCACCTTGACTTCCACGCTCTTCATCCCGAACTGGTCGCGAGCGGTGCCGGCGGCAGACAACGAAGCCTGCTGCGCGGCGTAAGGCGTGCCCTTGCGCGAACCCTTGAATCCGATGGCGCCGGCGGAGGACCAGCAAAGCGTGCGGCCATCCGGATCGGTGATGCTGATCTGCGTATTGTTGAACGACGCAGCCACATACACGATGCCGTGCGGCACCACGCGGCGCTCTTTCTTCTTCTTGAATTCCTTTTTGCGTTTACCCGCAGCCGCTCCCGGCTTCGCTGGTACTGCTGCTGCGTCGGGTGCTGCGTTCTGCTCTTTAGCCACGTTTCACTCCATTGAGTTACCTGAAACTTAAACTAAGAACTACCTCAGCCCTTCTTGCCCTTAATCTGCTTCTTGCCGGCAACGGCGCCACGGCGCGGCCCCTTCCGCGTGCGCGCATTGGTGTGCGTGCGCTGCCCACGAACGGGAAGATTGCGGCGGTGACGAATCCCGCGATACGCCTGAACTTCAATCAGGCGGCGGATGTTCATCTGGATCTCTTTGCGGAGATCGCCCTCCACGCGGCCTTCCTGCTCGATGACGTTGCGGATGCGGTTGACTTCGTCCTCGGTCAAGTCGCGAATCTTTTTCGTGAAATCGACATTGGCCTTTTCGGCAATGCTCTTCGCGCGCACCTGCCCGATGCCATAGATCGACGTCAACCCGACCCAAAGGCGCTTTTGCGGCGGAAGATCAACACCTGCGATACGTGCCATGTTTTTCTGTCCTCTCAAAAACTAATTACCAAAAACTTACAACAGACAACTGCCTATCCCTGCCGCTGTTTGTGTTTCGGGTTGACGCAAATCACCCGAACCACGCCGCGGCGATGGATCACCTTGCACTTGTCACAAATCTTCTTTACGCTTGCCCGAACTTTCATACTGACTGCTCCTATTTGGCCGCCGGAAGGTAGCCGCTACAAAACTCGATACGCCCAAAACCTTGCCGCTACTTATAGCGGTAGACAATCCGCCCACGAGTCAGGTCGTAAGGCGAAAGCTCCACCGCGACCTTGTCGCCCGCAAGAATGCGGATGAAATTCTTTCTCATCTTGCCGGAGACATGCGCCAGCACCTGGTGCTTGTTCTCCAGCTCCACGCGAAACATCGCGTTGGGCAGCGGTTCAATGACCGTGGCCATGACTTCAATCGCGTCCTCTTTGGGATTACCAGAGTCGCCTTTCTTTTTGTCTTCAAACGGCTGCTTCGCCATATGCTCCTGTTGTCGTAAGTCGTAAGTTCAAAGTAATAGGTTCTAAGTAAGGCGATTTCCTCACTACTTAAAACTTACAACTTAGAACTTTCTTCTCACCAGCTCGGCCCGGTCATGTCCTTCGGCCGGGTCAAAATCCAAGGCCCGTTCGCGGTTACGGCGATGGTGTGCTCGAAATGCGCCGACGCACTGCCATCGGCCGTTTCCGCCACCCATTCGCCACGCATCTGCACTTCCGGACGGCCAGCGTTCACCATCGGTTCGACGGCGATGACCATGCCTTCCTGCAAACGCGGACCGCGTCCCGGCTCACCGTAGTTCGGGAGGTTGGGCTCATCGTGCATCTTGGTGCCAATACCGTGACCCACAAATTCCCGCACTACCGAATAACCGTGCAGTTCCACCCAGCTCTGCACCGCGTGGCCGACATCGCCAAGGCGGTTGCCCGGGCGCATCTTGTCGATCGCGCGATCCAGCGATTCGCGAGTCACATCGAGTAGCTTCTGCAGCTCAGGGCCGATGTGTCCCACGGGCACGGTAACCGCCGAATCCCCAAAGTATCCGTTGACCTCCATGCCAAAGTCGATGGATACGATATCGCCCTCGCGCAACTTGCGTTTGGCCGACGGTATCCCGTGTACGATCTCGCTGTTCACCGAAGTGCACAGCACGCAGGGATACCCGCGATAACCCTTGAACGCCGCCTTGCCCGGGCCTTTGGCGATGATCTCCTCGGCTTGCTGCTCGAGGTCCATCGTGGTCATTCCCGGTTTGACGGCGTCACGAAGTTTGTTCAGGACTTCGTGAACTACCTGGCCCGCCCGGTACATCTTTTCCAATTCCGCGGCGCTCCGTAATTGAATGGCCATCTTACCGCGCTCCGCGAATACTAGCCAAAGCCTGCAGGATGTCCGCTTGCACTTCCTCGACGCTCTTGCGCGCATCAACATCGTAAAGAAACCCAAGCCGCCGGTAGTACGTCACCAGGGGCGCGGTCTGTTTCTCGTACGCCTGCAACCTTGACTTTACTACTTCTTCGCGATCGTCAGGCCGCTGGTACAGCTCGCCGCCATCGATATCGCAAATTCCCTCGACCTTCGGCGGACGATCGAAAATATTGTAAATCTCGCCGCACTTCTTACAGATCCTTCGCCCGGTCAATCGCCGCATGAGCACCGAGTGACCGATGACCATGTGAATCACAAACGGCTGACGCAAGCCATTCTGCTTCAGCAATTCACCCAGATACTTCGCCTGGGTGACGGTTCGCGGAAAACCGTCAAATACGCAACCGTGAGCACAATCGGGCCGCTCGATGCGTTCCGCGACCATCTTCAAAACCACTGAGTCCGGCACCAGTTCGCCGCGCTCCATCAGCGGCTTGGCCTTCAATCCCAGTGGCGTGCCCTTGGCGACGTGTTCGCGAAGCATGTCGCCCGTCGAAAGATGCGGAATGCCAAACTTTCTGGCCAGCTCTTTCGCCTGGGTGCCTTTCCCGGAGCCCGGAGGCCCGAGAAAAATTACCGCGCGGTCGAGTTTTCCGACAGGACGCTCTTGCAGCGCCACGATGTCGTCTCCCTTAGCGGCGGCCGCGCAAACGGCCCTTCCGCGCAAAACCCTCATAGTTGCGCATGACGAGTTGTGCCTCCAACTGCTGCACGGTGTCCATCGCCACGCCGACCACGATCAAGAGAGAGGTACCGCCAAAGTAAAACTGCACGCCAAGTCCGTTCAAAATCCACTGCGGCCAACGGTCGAACCAGTTGCCGCCCAGCCATGTGGGCAGGTGATTCAGGTGGATACCGGCAATCATCCATTCCGGAAGCAAGCAAACCAGCGCCAGGTACACCGCACCGATAAACGTCAGCCGCTTCAAGATCATGCTGACGTATTCCGAGGTGCTGCGCCCGGGACGAATCCCCGGAATGAAGCCGCCATTCTTGCGCATGTTGTCGGCGAGCTCCGTGGGATTGAACACGATGCCGACATAGAAAAACGCGAACAGGATAATCAGTGACACGTAGATGAGCGTGTACAGTGGTTCACCCCACTTCAGCTTTTCCGCGATGTTCTTGACGAACGGCCAACGCGAGCCCAGCATCAGCGCGGCGGTCGCAGGAAATGCCAGCAACGAGCTTGCGAAAATCGGCGGAATTACGCCGCCGGAATTCACGCGCAGGGGAAGATACGTGGATTGACCGCCCATCATACGGCGGCCCACCACGCGCTTGGCGTACTGCACGGGAATGCGGCGCTGCGCGCCTTCGACAAACACGATGAAGGCCACGACGGCAATCATCAACATGACCAGGAGAATGATGGCCAGCGGAGTAAACGCGCCCCAGGCCTGCGTCTTGGCCTTTTCATACAGGTCGAAGATGCCGCGGGGGAGACCGACCACGATGCCGACAAAAATGATGAGCGACATGCCATTGCCGATGCCGCGGTCGCTGATCTGCTCGCCCAGCCACATGATAAAGGCAGAGCCAGTGGTCAGCGTCAGGATCGTCATCAGCACGAAGGGCAAGCCCGGATGATAAACGAGCGACTGGCCGGCAAGGGATTGCGACTGCAAGGCTGTCGCGATGGTGGTGGACTGCACGATGCTAAGAACAATCGTCAAGTAACGCGTGTACTGCGTGATCTTGCGGCGGCCGAGTTCGCCTTCTTTTTGCAGGCGCTCCAAGTACGGGAACACCACGGTCATCAACTGTAGGATGATCGACGAGGTAATATACGGCATGATGCCGAGTGCGAAAATCGTCATGCGGCGGGCATTGCCGCCGCTGAACAGATCGAAGATGCCCAGCATGGAGCCCGCAGCCTGCTTGAATAATTCCGTCAACACACCCGTGTTGATCCCGGGCGTGGGAATGTGCGCACCGAGCCGATAGACCGCGAGGAGTCCCAACGTAAAGAACAGCCGGTTCCTCAGATCTTCGATCCGGAAGAGATTCGCGAATGCGTTCAAGAATCGGTTCATGCGGATTCCTCGGGTAACCCGATTACGCTACCACCTCAAACGTGCCGCCAGCCTTGGTGATCTTCTCCTTGGCCGCGGCGCTGAATGCATGAGCGTGAATGGTGAGCTTGTTCTTCAACTCGCCATCGCCCAAGACCTTGATGGGATCCGTGGCGCGGCGGATGAAGCCATGCGCGCGCAGCAGTTCCGGTGTGACCGTTTCGCCCGCGGGAAACACATTCAGTTCCTCGAGGTTGACCACCGAATAGGAAACCCCAAACGGATTGTGGAAGCCGCGCTTCGGTATGCGCCGATGCAGCGGCATCTGACCGCCTTCAAACCCACGGCGTCGCGAATATCCTCTGCGGGACTTCTGTCCCTTGTTACCGCTGCCCGCGGTCTTGCCCAGCTTGGAGCCCATACCGCGGCCCACACGCACTTTGCGTTTGCGCGAGCCCTTGGGCGGGTGAAGCACCGAGAGAGAAACGGTGTTGTGTTCTTTCTTGCCTTTGTCAGCCATAAGTTATTTCACCACTTCCACGAGATGGCGCACCTTGTGGATCATGCCGCGAATTGCCGGCGTGTCCTCGCGCTCGACCACCTGATGCAATCTGCGCAGCCCCAAGCCGCGAATCGTCGCCCGCATATCATCGGTGCAACTGATGAAGCTCACCACCCACTTCACTTTTACGGTTCCCGCGCTCTTGGCGCTTTTCTTTTCGCCTGCCATGAATTATTCCCCTGCCGCCTTTTCTACCTTCTCTGCTTTTGGCGGGCGGCCGCTGATTTCTTCCAAGGTCTTGGAGCGTGTTTCCGCAACCTGGTTGGCGTCCTTCAGGCTCAACAGCGCCGCGAAGGTAGCCTTCACTACGTTGTGCGGGTTCGAGGTGCCGAGCGACTTCGTCAGCACGTTCGCGATACCCGCCACTTGCATCACCTTGCGCACGGGGCCGCCCGCGATAACGCCAGTGCCTTCGGATGCGGGCTTCAGCAGAACCTGCGCCGAGCCGTAACGGCCGGTAACCTGGTGGGGAATGCTGGTGCCCTTCAGGTTGAGCTTGATCAGGTTCTTCTTCGCCTGCTCAATGCCCTTCTTGATGGCCATGGGCACTTCGCGGGCCTTGCCCATGCCGAAACCCGCGTGGCCGTGGTTGTCTCCCACCACAACAAGCGCAGAAAAGCTCAGGTTCTTGCCACCCTTAACGACCTTGGTGACGCGATTGATCGCGATCACGTCATCCTTCAAATCGGAAGGATTAACTTCCAGGAGCCGCCGTACCGCCAGACTATCGCGCAAAATTTGCTTCGACATTTAGAACTGTAACCCCGCTTCCCGCGCCGCATCTGCGAGCGCCTTGACGCGGCCGTGATACTTATAACCGCCGCGGTCGAACACCACTTTGCTGACTCCCGCTGCCTTGGCGCGCTCGGCAATGATCTTGCCGATGTTCTTGGCAGCCGCGATGTTGCCACCGCCCTTCAAGCCCTTTTTGGTTTCCTTGTCGACCGAACTGGCCGAGCACAGCGTGCGGCCGCCACGATCATCGATGACCTGCACGTAGATGTGGCCCACCGAGCGATACACGCACAAACGAGGGCGCTCCGGGGTGCCGGTAACTTTCGTGCGCACGCGGGCGTGAACCCGCTGGCGATGCGCATCCTTGGACAACTTGCGAACTGGTACCGATGCCACTGTCGTATCTCCCTTACAGTTTTAAGTTCCACTTTCTTTACCGATAACTCAAAACTGACAACTCTTTACGCTGCTCCAGCCTTCGCCCCAGCCTTGCCAGCCTTCTTCTTCAAGCGCTCGCCGGTAATCCGAACGCCCTTCTGCTTGTACGGGTCGGGCGGGCGGAGCGAACGAAGGTCCGCAGCCACCTGGCCGACTTGCGCTTTATCGGCGCCGCTGACGACAATGTGCGTCTGCTTGTCGATAGCGATCTGGATTCCCTCGGGAATCGAAAATTCTACTGGGTGCGACTTGCCGAGGGCAAAGGCCACGGATTTTCCCTTTACTTCCGCGCGGTAGCCGACGCCGACGATGTCCAACTCTTTCTTAAAGCCGTGAGTGACGCCCTGGACAGCGTTGGCCAGAAGCGCGCGCGCCAGTCCGTGGAGCGCGCGATGCTCTTCACTGGTGCGCACGGCCGTGAGCACGCCGTCTTTCTGCTCCAGCTTGATCACGCTGGGCACGAGCACAAGCAGCTTCCCTTTGGGGCCTTGCACTTCGACCTTGCCGTCCGTGGTGTTAATCTTCACGCCGGCAGGCACTGGAATCGGTTTGCGACCAATACGTGACATCTTCTCTATCCTCGTCTCTCGAACTCGTTCACTGGCGCTTTGCCAAACACCACTACCAAATCTCGCAAAGAATTTCGCCGCCCACGTTGGCCTTGCGCGCGGAACGGCCCGTCATCAAACCTCTCGGCGTGGTCAGGATGCTGATGCCCAGCCCGCCGACCACCGGCTTAATGTCCGTGGAACCGAGATAGCGGCGCTGTCCGGGTTTGGAGATGCGCTTCATCCCGGTAATCACGCTGCGGCGGTCCGGGGTGTACTTCAAGAACACGCGGAGGGTCTTGCGCGTCTTGTTCTCGTCCACCATTTTATAGGTCGAGATGTAGCCCTCTTCCTTCAGGATGCGGGCGATCTCGGTCTTCAACTTCGACACGGGAACGTCCACCCGCTGGTGCTTTGCGGCACTCGCATTGCGAATGCGCGTCAAGAAATCTGCGATGGGATCCGTCTGCATAACTCTCCTACCAGCTCGCTTTCGTCACTCCAGGAATTTCTCCCTTGAGCGCCATGCCGCGGAAACAGATACGGCACATCTGGAACTTGCGAATGTATCCGCGGGCGCGGCCACAGCAACGGCAGCGATTGCGCACACGGACCTTAAACTTGGGCTTCTTCAGCGTTTTGGCGATTTTTGCGGTGCGTGCCATTTATTGTGCTGCTCCTTTTTCGCGCAACGGGAAACCGAGACCCTTCAGCAGTTCGCGGCCTTCCTCGTCGTTCCGCGCCGTGGTGGTCAAGGTGATGTTCATGCCCTTGATCTTGTCCACGCGCGTGTAGTCAATCTCCGGAAACACCAACTGATCCTTCAAGCCCAACGTGTAGTTGCCGCGGCCGTCGAAGGCATTGGAAGGCAGCCCGCGGAAGTCGCGCACGCGGGGCAGCACCACGTTGCACAAGCGATCGAGAAATTCGTACATCTTTTCTCCGCGCAACGTTACGGCGCAGCCGATCGGCATGCCTTTGCGAATCTTGAAATTCGCGATGGACTTCTTGGCCTTGGTGATGACCGGCCTTTGCCCGGTGATCTGGCCGAGTTCCACGGCAGCGGTATCGAGCAGCTTGGCGTTCTGGCTGGCTTCGCCGAGACCAATGTTCAAAGTGATCTTGGAGAGCTTCGGCACGGCCATGATATTTTCCCAGCCAAAGCGCTTCATCAGCGCGGGTACCGTTTCCTTGCTGTATTTTTCGTGCATCCGACTCTTCATTCCCGTTGTCCTTCCGAAACTTTACTTATCCAGCGTATTGCCGCAGCGCTTGCAGGAGCGTACCTTGCTGCCATCCGGCAGAACCTGCTTGCCGATGCGCGTGTGCTTGCCGCAGCTGGCGCAAACTACCTGCACGTTCGAGACGTTGATCGCGGCTTCCCGCTCCACGATTCCGCCCTTGATGTTCTTAGCCGGGTTCGGCCGTGTATGGCGCTTGATGATATTCGCGTGTTCCACGATCACCGTGTTCTTCCGCGGGTTGACGGAGAGCACGCGCCCGTTCTTGCCCGCGTCGCGCCCGCTGATGATGTGGACATTGTCGCCCTTGCGGATGCTGATGATGTACCGCTTCACTTCCCGTGTCCGTGCCATTGCTTACCAAACCTCCGGAGCCAGCGAAACGATTTTGGTGAACTTCTTTTCGCGCAGCTCTCTTGCCACCGGGCCAAAAACGCGCGTCCCAACGGGCTCGCCGGCATCGTCGATCAGCACGGCGGCATTATCATCAAAGCGGATGTAGGTGCCGTCTCTCCGCCGCTGTTCCTTGCGCATGCGCACGATCACGCACTTCACAACTTTGCCTTCTTTGATCTGGCTTTCCGGCGTCGCTTCTTTCACCGACGCGGTGACAATGTCGCCCAGTCCGGCTTTCAAGCCCGCATCGCCTCCGATAGGTAGAATGCACATGAGCTTTCGTGCTCCGGAATTGTCGGCAACCGTCAGCCAGGTTCGCATCTGAATCATGATTCGGCTCCCCTGTCCTTACTTCTTGGCCGACGCGGACGGCGTCAGCACTTCTTTCAAGCGCCAGCGCTTCAGTCGCGAAAGCGGCCGCGAGGACACGATGCGTACGGTGTCGCCGAGCTTGGCTGCGCGCTTTTCGTCGTGCGCGTAAAACTTCTTGGAAATCTTCAGCACGCGGCGGTACTTCGGGTGCTGCACCAGCCGCTGCACTTCCACCACAATGGTCTTTTCCATTTTCGCGCTGGTGACCTTGCCGGTCAGCACGGTGCGATTGCCGCGGCTATTGTCCACCGCCGGTTGTGTTTCCGTTGTCATTACGCCTTACCTGCCTTCGCCGGTACAGCTTCGCCGGCCAGTTCCTGCGCGCGCAACAGTGTTTTCACCCGCGCGAGATCCTTTTTCGCTTCACGGAGGCGCTTCAACGCTTCCGCTTGACCGGTGCTGAGCTGAAAGCGCAGCCGGAAAATCTGTTCGGTCAAATCCTTCTCGCGCGCCACCAGTTCGGTTGCGCCTTCTTCGCGAATTTTTTCAATACGCCGCGGCATTGCTACAGTCCTCCCGTGCGAGACACAAATTTTGTGGGAATCGGCAGCTTGTGCGATGCCAGGCCTAGTGCTTGCCGCGCCGTGGCTTCGTCGATGCCCGCCATTTCAAACATGATGCGGCCGGGCTTCACCACGGCAACCCAACGTTCCGGAGCGCCTTTGCCCTTACCCATACGAGTTTCGGCAGGCTTCTTGGTGAACGGCTTGTCCGGAAAAATGCGGATCCACAGTTTTCCGCCGCGCTTGATGAAGCGTGTAATCGCCACGCGCGACGCTTCAATCTGGCGGTCGGTGATCCACGCGTTTTCCATCGCCTTCAGCCCAAATTCACCGAAAGCCAGGCTTCCGCCGCGCCACGCCTTACCTTTGCGGCGGCCGCGCTGCTGCTTTCTGTACTTCACTTTCTTCGGCATCAACATCGGTTTCTTCTTCTTTCCCGTTATCAGTAATCAGTTCTCAGTACAGCATTCAAATCCACGGCTTACCTTCGTGCCCTCCGGCTGCGCTCTCTTCTTTCACTCCGTCCGTTCCCACTTTTCAGTACACCGCTCCGAAACTTATTACTTAGAACTGAAAACGGACAACTCTTTATGCTGCAGCTATTGCTTCGGGCTTGTCATTCTCTCGCTTGTTGCGCTTGGGAATGTTTTCGCCCTGATAAATCCAGCACTTCACGCCAATGACGCCGTAGGTGGTGTTGGCTTCCGCGGTGCCGAAGTCGATGTCGGCGCGAAGCGTCTGCAGCGGCAAACGGCCCTGCAGGTACCACTCTTTGCGCGCGATTTCCGCGCCGTTCAAACGCCCGGCAACACGCACCTTGATGCCCTTGCAACCGAAACGCAGCGCCGAGTCCACCGCTTTACGCATGGCGCGGCGGAAGGCTACACGCTTTTCCAGTTGTAGCGCGATGGATTCCGCCACCAGCGTGGCATCCAGCTCCGGACGGTGCACTTCCACGATGTCAATGTGCACTTCGCGCTTGGTGCGTTTGCTGACTTCCTGCTTCAGCTTGTCGATTTCCGCGCCCTTGCGTCCGATGATGATTCCGGGACGCGCGGTGGCGATGCGCACAACCAGCTTGTTGGCCGCGCGCTCGATGTCGATGGAGCTCACGCCGGCGCTCTTCAGCCGTTCTTTCAGCTCTTTGCGCAGCTTGACGTCTTCGTGCAACAGGTCCGCGTAATCGCGGTCTGCATACCACCGCGACTTCCAGGGCTTGTTATAGCCAAGGCGAAATCCGTACGGGTGCGTTTTTTGTCCCATTACTTCTTTCCCTTCTTCCCGGCCTGCTGTTTTCCGGTCAGTGCCTTGCGCACACGACGCGCGGTTCCACGCACGCCCTTCTGCGCTTCCATTTCCGCCAGGTTCGCGGCAACACGTTCGGCCGCAGCGGTGTGGTGCTCCGCGACTCCTACCCAGATGTGCGAAGTGCGCTTCTGGTAACGGAACGCGCGGCCCATCGGCGCCGGACGCAACCGCTTCCATCGTCCGCCCTCGTTCACAAAACACTTGCTCACATAGAGCTGATCGACATCCAGCGGCGCGCCGGAATCTTCGGCCTTGCGCTCCGCGTTCGCGATGGCGCTGCGCAGCACTTTTTCAATGTGCTTGGCGGCGCGTTTCGGCGTGTAACGAAGCGACTGCAACGCATCCTGCGCCTTCCGCCCGCGAATCAGATCAATCACCAGGCGCATCTTCTGCGGCGACATGCGCACATGCCGCGCCAGTGCGTGAGCTTCAATCAATCCTGCGTGTGTCTGTGCGTCTGCCATAGCTTATGCCTTCGGCGCTGGTGCTGATGCCGCGCCGCCTCCCGCTGCTGGAGCCGCGCCGGCCGCCTTTTCCAGGGCGGCCTTCACCGAGTGACCCTTGAACGAGCGCGTCGGCGCGAACTCTCCCAGCTTGTGCCCGATCATCTGCTCGGTCACATACACCGGAATAAATTTTCTGCCGTTATGCACGGCGATGGTGTGCCCGATCATATCCGGCACGATGGTCGAACGGCGCGACCACGTCTTCACTACTTTCTTTTCATTCCGCGCGTTCAGTCCTTCGACCTTGTCGCGCAGGTGGCCATCCACAAACGGCCCCTTTTTCAATGAGCGTGCCATCGGTTCCCTATTCCTCCACGCGGCGCAAACGGCCCCACTGGGCGTGCCGCATCTTTTTAAATCCACGCACCGGACCAGGCACCCGGTGCGACTTCGGACAGAACGGACAGACAAATCGCGTGCCCAGCGCATTCGGAGTACGATCCACAATCACCGCCCAGCCGGGCTTGCACAGCTTGTACAGCATCGGCTCGAGTGGTGCGACTACCTTCGCCGCAGGTTTGACAGCGGCCTTCGCCGCCGTCCGCTTTACCGCTCGCTTCACAGGCCGCGTCCGGCGTCCCGTTCCGCGTGTTGCTCGTGTCCGTGTCGCTCGCATGTTCCCGCTCCACCCAGCCAGTTCTGCCATCGCCAGCCGGGATCTGCGTTCCTTGCTTCGTTTACCTTGGGCGCTCTCGTTCAGGATTACGCCCCGTCTGTCCAGTTAGCAGTCGCCAGTTCTAAGTAACGGCTCTCGGAACTTAAAACTTAAGACTGAAACTTTCTCGCTTCACTACCATCCGACTGTTGCTGTCTTTCTCAGATATAAAACTGAAGACTTACAACTGAGAACTGAAACTCGTTTTACTTGCGGCGCTGCTCAATCATGCGTTCGGTACGCTTGTTGTGCCGCGTCTTCTTCCCCAACGTCGGGAAGGCCCAAGGCGTTTGCGGGTGGTTGCCCTTTACTTTGCCTTCACCACCACCGTGCGGGTGATCCACGGGGTTCATAGCCACGCCGCGGACGGTCGGCTTCTTACCGCGCCAACGCGTGCGGCCGGCCTTGCCGTACGTTTCGTTTTCGTGATCGAGATTACCAACCTGGCCAACTGTCGCCATGCAATCCAGCGAAAACTTGCGAACTTCGCCGGAAGGCATCTTGACGAGAGCCAGGTCGCCTTCTTTGCTGAGCAGTTGCGCGGCAGCACCCGCGGTGCGAACCGCCTGGCCTCCGCGGCCGGGATACAACTCAAGGTTGTGCACCATAGTGCCGGGAGGAATATTGCGGATCTTCAGGGCATTGCCAGGAAGGATATCCGCGGTTTCGCCGGTCGAAACAGTGGCGCCGACTTCCAGGCCCACTGGGTGCAGGATGTAGCGCTTGTCGCCATCCGCATAATGCAACAGAGCGATGTTGGCGCTGCGGTTCGGGTCGTACTCGATGGAAGCAACCTTCGCGGGCACGCCAGTCTTGTCGCGGCGGAAATCCACGGTGCGGTACTGCTTCTTGTGTCCGCCGCCGCGGTGCCAGATGACGATTTCGCCCTGGTTATTGCGGCCGCCGGAGCGCTTTTTCGGCTCGAGCAAGCTTTTTTCGGGCGTCTGCTTGGTGATGTGGCTCTTATCGAGCACCGTCATGAAGCGACGCGACGCGGTATATGGATTAAAACTCTTGAGTCCCATCTCTGCCTCTACCTTCCAAATCTTTCCGCCCCGTGGCGGCCCTTCCCCGTGATACCAATTCCCTACAGATTCTCCGCGTACTCGATCATCTTCTCGCCCTCGGCGAGCTTGACGTACGCCTTCTTCCAATCGCGCCGGTACCCTTCGTTCTGGCCACGACGGCGCATCTTGCCGTGGAAATTCGCCGTACGCACATCCGAAACCTTCACCTTGAAGATCTGCTGCACCGCTTCCTTGATCTCCGTCTTGGTAGCGGCCGCGGCAACTTCAAATACCACGGTGTGCTGCGTCTCTTTCACGCCGAGTCCCTTCTCGGTGATAATAGGACGCCGGATAATCTGATAGTGAGGGGCTGCCATTGCTTATTCCTTCCCCTTCTTAGTGGCCGGCTTCTTCGCGGCTGCCGGCTTTTTTGTGCTCTTCGCTGCTGCCTTCGGCGCTGCTTCTTTCTTCGGAGCTGGCGCAGGGGCAATCGATTCCACGTGCGGCGCTTGCACCGTCGGGCTATCCGGATCGAGTGCGCGAACCAGCCGCGCTACCGCATCCTTGGAAAGCACCAGCCGATCGTGGCGCAACACATCGTAGGGCTGAAGCGCGTTCGAAGCAGACAGCTTGACGCCTTCCAGATTGCGGCTGGCGAGTTCCAGGTTGCGATTCTCGCCATTGGCCACCAGCAAGGTGGTCTTTTCCGCGTTCAACTTGCCCAACGCCACACGCAGCGTCTTCGTCTTGTGGGTGTCGAGCGACCACGCTTCGACCACCGTCAACTTTTCTTCCGCAAGCTTCGCGGAAAGAGCCGAGCGCAGCGCGCCGAGCAACATCTTCTTCGGCAATGCGTAGGCATAAGATCGCGGGCGAGGTCCGTGGACCGTGCCGCCATGGCGCCACAAGGGCGAACGGATCGAGCCTATGCGCGCGCGTCCCGTTCCCTTTTGCCGCCACAGCTTGCGGCCTGCGCCGCTGACTTCGCTCTTTTCCTTGGTCTTGTGCGTGCCGCGGCGCAAACTGTTCAGATACCAGCGCGAAGCCTCGTGCAAAAGGTTCTGATTCACTTCGGCGCCAAAGACCGCGTCCGCCAGTTCGACCCGGCCGACCTTCTCACCACTCAGATTGACTACATCTACGACCGGCATAGCTTTTCTCTCTCTCGATCTCAGTTATCAGTAATCAGTCGTCAGTAAATCCACTACCTGGTTTACTTTGCTGCTTTCTTCGCCTTCAGCGCTTTGCGAATAAAAATGTATTGCCCGCTTGGCCCCGGAACCGATCCGCGAACCAACAGCAGGTTCTCGTCTGTGTCCACCTTGATCACTTTCAAGTTCTTTGCCGTCACCTTGGCATTCCCCATGTGCCCCGGAAAATGCTGGTTCTTCCATACGCGCGAGGGAAACGAACTGCCACCGATCCCGCCAGGCGCGCGATGAAACATGGAACCGTGGGTTGCGTCGCCGCCGGCATAGTGCCAGCGCTTCACGCCGCCCGCGAAACCGCGGCCCTTGCTGACGCCGCTGACATCGACCAGTTCGCCGGCCTTGAAATTCTCCACCAGCACGCGGTCGCCGACCTTCGTCTCGTCCTTGGATTCTCCAATGCGAACTTCCTGGAGAACCTTCACCGGCGCAACGTTGGCCTTTTTGAAATGCCCGGTCATGGCCTTGTTCACGCGCTGCGGCTTGACGAATTCCACCAGGCCAAGCTGCGCGGCCTCGTAGCCGTCTTTCTCTTTTGTGCGCCGCTGCACCACGACGCAGGGACCTGCCTGCAGCACCGTGCAACCTACCAGGTTGCCGTCCTCGGCGAAGACTTGCGTCATGCCCAACTTGATTCCAATAATCCCGTCGACTGCCATTGTCTCGTCTCTCTTTTAGCAGCTTGCCTTTTCGGTATTGGCTGCGTGAAGCGTTGAAATTTTCCTACTACTCGATTGCCAGCCTTACTTACTCGCGTGTCCGAAGGCCTTGATCTCCACGTCCACGCCGGGAGGTAGATCGAGTTTCATCAGCGCGTCAACCGTGTCTGGAGTGGGCTCGAGGATGTCAATCAGCCGCTTGTGTGTGCGCATTTCAAACTGCTCACGCGATTTCTTGTCCACGTGAGGCGAACGCAGCACCGTCCAGCGATTGATGGTCGTGGGCAAAGGAATCGGCCCGGCAACATCCGCGCCGGTCCGCTTGGCCGTCTCCACGATTTCCCGCGTGGATTGATCCAGAATTCTGTGATCGTAAGCCTTCAAACGAATTCGAATTTTATCGCCTTGTTTCATAAAGTTACTCGATGATCTCCGTAACGGCGCCGGCGCCGACGGTGTGGCCGCCTTCGCGAATCGCGAAGCGCAGCCCCTTCTCGAGCGCTACCGGCGTAATCAGCGTCACTTCGCAGCTTACGTTGTCTCCCGGCATCACCATTTCCACGCCTTGCGGCAGCTTCATGTCTCCGGTTACGTCCGTGGTACGGAAATAAAACTGCGGACGATAGCCTGAAAAGAACGGCGTATGCCGACCGCCTTCTTCCTTCGTCAACACGTACGCTTCCGCCTTGAACTTCGTGTGCGGCGTAATCGAGCCCGGCTTGCACACCACTTGCCCGCGCTCTACATCGTCTTTTTCCGTGCCGCGCAACAGCAATCCTACGTTGTCGCCGGCAATCCCTTCGTCCAGCAACTTCTTAAACATTTCCACGCCCGTCACGACTTTCTTCTGCGTCGCGCGGAAGCCCACGATTTCGATTTCTTCCCCGGTCTTCACCTTGCCGCGTTCGATTCTTCCGGTCACCACCGTACCGCGGCCGGAAATTGAGAAAATGTCTTCGATGGGCATGGCGAACGGACGGTCCACATCGCGCACCGGCAGAGGCACATTTGCGTCCACCGCGGCCATCAACTCGTCAATCTTCTTTTCCCACTTCTCGTCGCCGTTCAGCGCCTGCAATGCCGAACCGCGAATCACCGGAACCGAATCGCCGGGAAATTGATAGCTCTTCAGCAATTCGCGCACTTCCAGTTCCACCAGTTCCAGCAACTCCGCGTCTTCCACCATGTCGCACTTGTTCAGGAAGACCACGATGTACGGCACACCGACCTGGCGGGCCAGCAGAATGTGCTCGCGCGTCTGCGGCATCGGTCCATCAGTCGCCGCCACCACCAGAATCGCGCCATCCATCTGCGCCGCACCGGTGATCATGTTCTTGATGTAGTCGGCGTGGCCGGGGCAATCCATGTGCGCGTAATGCCGGTTGGGCGTTTCGTACTCCACGTGCGAAACGGCAATGGTGATGCCGCGCTCGCGCTCCTCCGGCGCATTGTCAATGGTGTCGAACGCGCGGAACTGCACCTTGGGATTGTGCTTCGCCAAAACCTTGGTAATCGCCGCCGTCAACGTCGTCTTGCCGTGGTCAATGTGACCAATCGTCCCGATGTTCACGTGCGGCTTGGTGCGCTCAAATTTTTCCTTCGCCATTTGCTTCTTCAGCTCCTCACTCGATATCCAGCAAAAACAAGATCCGTTTCGTTACTTTTCGCCGCGGTACTTTTTGATGACTTCTTCCGCAAGCGCCACCGGCAATTCCGCGTAATGCGAGAAGTGCATGGTGAACGTGGCGCGGCCCTGGGTGCGGCTGCGCAAATCCGTGGCGTAACCGAACATCTGCGCCAGCGGCACTTCCACGCGAATCACGTTGCTGCCGGCGCGGTTTTCCGTGCCTTGAATCGCGGAACGCCGTGAATTCAGGTCGCCGAACACCTGCGCCATGTATTCCTCGGGAACCACCACTTCCACTTTCATGATGGGTTCCAGCAGAACCGGCTTGGCCTTGGCGCAGGCTTCCTTAAAAGCCATGGACCCGGCGATCTTGAAAGCCATTTCGTTGCTGTCGACATCGTGGTAGCTCCCGTCGACCAGCACCGCGGCAACGTCCACCATCGTGAATCCCGCCAAAATGCCGTTATCGAGCGCCTCGCGGATACCCGCTTCGATTGGCGGGATGAATTCACGCGGAATCGAGCCGCCAACAATTTTGTCGATGAACAGGAAGCGGTGTTCCTTATCGAATTTCCATTTGCCGGGAGTACTGCCGGTGACCGACTTCGCCAACTCATCCAGATCGTCGGTGGACAATTCCTTCATGTTTTCGTGATCGGAACTTGGCAGGGGATGCAGCTCGATCTTGCAGTGGCCGTATTGACCCTTGCCGCCGGTCTGCTTGATGTACTTGCCTTCGGCAAGCGCCTTCTTGCGAATCGTTTCGCGATAGGCCACCTGAGGCCGTCCGACATTCGCCTGCACGTTGTATTCGCGCAGCATGCGGTCGACAATGATTTCCAAGTGCAATTCACCCATACCGGAAATCAGTGTTTGTCCCGTATCCGGCTCGGTCGAAACGCGGAACGTTGGATCTTCTTGCGCCAGCCGCTGCAGTGCCACGCCTAGCTTGTCCTGGTCCGCCTTGGTCTTCGGCTCGATGGCCACGGAAATAACCGGTGTCGGAAATTCAATCGATTCCAGAATGATGGGCTTCGCTTCGTCGCAAAGCGTGTCGCCGGTATTGACGCTCTTCAGGCCGACGCAGGCGCAAATATCGCCGGCACAAACGTCCTCAATTTCCTCGCGTTTGTTCGCGTGCATCTGCATCAACCGGCTGATGCGTTCGCGCGTACCCTTCGCGGCATTCAACACATAGCTTCCAGACTTCAGAACGCCCGAATAAACACGGATGTAAGTAACGTGGCCGACGAACGGGTCGGACATGATTTTGAACGCCAGTGCGGCAAAGGGCTGGTCGTCGGAGGCGCGCCGGAGAATCGGTTCATCGTTCTCGGGATTAATTCCTTCCACGGGAGGAACATCAATCGGCGAAGGCAAATAATCCACGATGGCATCCAGCAAAGGCTGAATCCCTTTGTTCTTGAAGGCGGAACCGGCGAGGACAGGAACGATCTTGAGCGCCAGAGTCGACTTGCGAATAGACTTGCGCATCTCGTCGATGCTTAACGTACCTTCGGTGAGGTACTTGTCGAGAACGGCGTCATCGTGTTCGGCGATGTACTCGACCATCTTGTTGCGATGCTCGTCGTAGAAAGCCTTGTCGATCGCAGAGCCTTTCAACGCAGCGGCAACATCGGGACGCGACGCCACGAAGTCCTTGTCCCAAAGCTTTGCGATGTCAAAAATTTCGAACTTGGCGCCCAAGGTTTCTTCGAGCCACACAACCACTTTCTGCTCGATGAAGTCGATGACCCCAATGAAATTGTCTTCGCGGCCGAGAGGAAACTGCAGGGGCACTGGGTGCGCGCCCAGGCGCTGGCGAATGGTGCGAATCACGTGGTCGAAATCGGCACCCATGCGGTCCATCTTGTTCACAAAACAGATGCGCGGAACGCGGTATTTGTCGGCCTGACGCCACACTGTTTCGGACTGCGGCTGCACCCCGGCGACGGAATCAAACACGCATACGGCGCCGTCCAGAACGCGCAAAGACCGCTCGACTTCAACGGTGAAGTCCACGTGCCCAGGCGTATCGATAATGTTGACGCGATACTTCTTGTCGAAGCGCGTCCAGGAAGCGGTGGTCGCGGCGCTGGTGATGGTGATGCCACGCTCGCGTTCCTGCTCCATCCAATCCATGGTGGCAGTGCCTTCGTCCACCGAACCGATTTTGTAGGTCACACCGGTGTAAAACAGGATGCGCTCGGTCGAAGTGGTCTTGCCGGCGTCGATGTGCGCCATGATCCCGATATTGCGGGTATCTTCGAGTTTGAATGTACGGCTCATGTTCCCTTGAACAGCCCTTTTCTCCCCTGATCGCGTTGCAACTGCTTCCGTCACGTTAAACCTGCTCCCTGTCCTACCAACGATAGTGTGCGAAGGCCTTGTTGGCTTCCGCCATGCGATGAACGTCTTCCTTCTTCTTGATGGCTCCGCCCCGGGAATTCGCCGCGTCAATCAGCTCGTCAGCGAGCTTGTCGACCATCGTTCTGCCGGCGCGTTCGCGCGAATACTGCAGCAGCCAGCGAATCGCCAGAGACTGCCGGCGGAACGGATTTACTTCCACCGGAACCTGATAGTTCGCGCCGCCCACGCGCCGGGTCTTCACTTCCAGCACGGGCTTCACGTTCTCCAGGGCCTTCTTGAAAACCTTCAGCGCGTCGTCGCTGGTCTTCTTGGCCACCTGATCCATGGCGCCATAGAACACGCGCTGCGCGGTGCTCTTCTTGCCTTCCCACATCATCGAGCAGATGAACTTCTCCACCAGATCGCTACCGTAGACCGGGTCGGTCGCTTGCACACGCCGGCTGACTATTCCTTTACGAGGCATTGCTTTTCATCGCTCCTAAAACTTCTCATTACTTGAAACCTATTGCTAACAATGTGTGACTGTTTTACTTCGCCGCCGCGCCGGCTTTTGGCCGCTTCGCGCCGTATTTCGAACGCCCCTGCTTGCGATTTTCCACGCCCGCCGCGTCCAGGGTTCCACGAACGATGTGATAGCGCACGCCAGGCAGATCCTTCACACGGCCGCCGCGCACCAGCACGATGGAGTGCTCCTGCAAGTTGTGGCCGATTCCGGGAATATAAGTGGTGACTTCCACGGAGTTCGTCAAGCGAACGCGCGCCACCTTCCGCAAAGCGGAGTTCGGCTTCTTGGGCGTCTGGGTGTACACGCGAATGCACACGCCGCGCTTTTCCGGGCAGCCCGCCAAAGCAGGCGACTTGGTCTTCGTCAGGACCCCTTCTCGACCCATGCGTACAAGTTGCGAAAACGTCGGCACAGTATTCCTCTTTTTCCTTCGGTGTATCGCGAGAACTAAGAGCGAAGCGAAGTCACCGGACGTTGCGCGCACAAATTGGCGTGGCTCACGCGGCGCGCAGAGAAAAGCGCGAGAGCACACAAAGGTGCTGAAAGGTTTCCTGCGACTCCGGAGATACCAGCAAGAGACTCCGCACGCACTCCAAGAGGCAAACGTTCCGCTCTTGGTTCCGAATCGGAGAGGCTTACTCGGCTTTTCGGGGCTGGCGCCCCATTCCGGCCGCTCTTCTGTCCCATTCCGTCGATCTATGTTCCGGGACTGAAGAATTCCCTTCCAACCAACCACCCCTACCTGCGAGGTGGCCGCACTGCTTGGGGAAAAATCCCCTGACAAAACACAAAGTATAGAGAAGAAAGGCGGTTCTGTCAAACAACTTTCGAAACAGTCGAGTAGAAAAAACTGTGGAAAATGTGGGTTTGGCAACAAGTCTGCCTAGGCGCGCCCGTTTTGCGCAAATCTTTCTCCGTTCCTGGGATCCATTAGCATACCCTTACCATTACTACACGCCCTGTTTTCAATTACTTGCGGCGCCTTTCCCGTCCAGGCCCATATCCCCGAACGGCCAGAGGTTGAACGACTTCAGCATGTCATACTGGTCCTTGTCTCGCAGCATCTTGGCCGTTTTTTCCGCAGGCCAAGGCGTCGCGAACCTTTCTGGACGGTCGGCGAGCCAGAAAGCAGACAACGCCAAGATGGTCGCGTCCTGCGCCAGCACATCCGGCTTCACTTGTTCCAGTGAATCCGCCGCGGAATGATGCGTGTATTTGTAATCCGGCGAATCCTGATCGAGATTAATGCCGGGCAGTCCAGCCAGGATGAACGGGCCTGTGTCGGTGCCGAATTCGATTTTTTCGCTCACCTTGATTTCACGAATGTTGGACAGAGAATCCGCAAAAGGTTCGAATGCCGCGACCAGGTCGGAGCGCCCTCCGAGTTGAAATTCTTTGATGGGTCCCTGGCCGAAATCGAGCACAATGTCGCCAAGATGATTTTTCATTTCGCCCTGGTGCTGTTTCACGTAGGCCAGCGAGCCTAGCAGACCCTGCTCTTCTCCCATGAATAACACGAAGCGAATGGTGCGCCGCGGCTTCATACCACTCTTGATGATCGCCTCGGCCGCAGCCAGCACACTGACTGAGCCGACTCCGTTGTCGGTCGTGCCTTCACTTAAGTCCCAGGAATCGAGATGCGCGCCCGCGACGACAACTTGCTCCGGGAATTCGTGGCCCACAATTTCACCGACGACATTAGCGCTATCCACGGGCCCGCTAAACGAGTTTTGCACGTTGATGCGCAGCCGAACGGGCTTGCCGGTCGCCAGGTAACGCTCGACCTGGCTCTGATCTTCGCGGGTCATGTCGACGACCGGAATCGCGAAATCCGCAGCAAAACCAACGATTCCCGTGTGCGTCAGGTTCATGCCGTCGGCCTTAAAGCCCCCTTGCCCGCCAATCACGGCGACGGCTCCGGCCTTTTCCGCGGCGTTCAGAAAATCGCCGTACTGCGCGAAAATCAGCCAGAAGCTCTTCTTCGGATTGCCCTCGGGCGACATCAAAACAATCTTGCCTTTGAATTTGGATACGTGCTTGATCTCTTCGTCGAGATCGAAAAGATTCGCGGTGGCCACCTCGGCTTCCACGCCGCCTGCGGGCGTTGAGCCCGTCCAACCCATGGCGGCGATGCCAAGCGTGCGGTGCTGTGGCGAGATCAGCTCCGCCGCGGCGCTCCCACGGGTCCAGCCCTTCCACATGGTCCACTTTTCGTCATGGACATTTTGCAGCCCAATGGCTTTCATCTTCGCGAGGCTCCAGTCGATGGCTTGCTGCGATTGTGGGGAGCCCGTGACGCGCGCGCCGACCTGATCGCTCAATTCGGTCAGGTATTCGAATGCGTGGGAATCCATCATGCCTTGTCCTGCGATCCGGGCGAGAGCCGGCTTGGTGCCATCCTCTTCCGGTCCTTTGGGCTTCATTACGTCGTTGGCCCAGCCCGCGGAGCCCCCAGCCAGAACCAGCAACGTCAACCCCAGCACGCGAATCTTCATACCTGCAGTCTCCTTGAATTTCAGTCGAGGCACGAACTCTCACTTTAACATGCTCTATTAGACGCACTAGCTGGGCGCGGGCTAGTGTGCTGCCAAACAAGGCACACGGCAGGTGCCTGGGCCGAAACACGTCGACACACTGAACTTTACCCCCCACGTTCCTGCCCATACACTTCCAGCGTGACAGTCCTCAGGCAAATCAGGAAATTTCTAGCAATGTTTTGCCTCCTGCAGGCGAGCGTGTTGGCTACTGCCGCGCAGGAGCCGGCTGTCAAGCCGGCGGAAAAGTCCGAGGAGAAGCAAAAGCCGGCCGAGAAATCCATCATGCCGTTCCAGATTCAGTTACTGGAGACGCGCGTTCGCTTTGAAGCAAATGGGGATTCCCGCAAGGAAGTCCACACGGTGGTGAAACTGAACAATATTCTTGGCGCGCAAGAGTTTGCCAGGCTCGCTTTCGATTACAATCGCGCGTTTCAGCAGTTGGAAATCCCGCAGGTGCGAATCACGCACGCCAATGGCGGCACGTCGGAAGTTCTGCCAAGCGCAATCAGCGACGCACCGAATCCTGCGGGGGAGAAGTATCCGGCGTATCAGGATGTGCGCGTCAAATCCGTGCGTCTCCTCGGCCTGCAAGAAGGCGACACCGTCGAATACCGCGTCATTACGACGACAACACATCACCCTCTTGCGCCTGATTTCTGGCTCGAGCATAGCTTCGACCGCTCCGGCCAGGTCCTCGAAGAAGTTTATGAGTTGGATCTGCCCACCTCGCGCGAGGCAACGGTCCGAACTTCTGAAGATTCGCAGTCGTTCGAAGAAAAGAAATCCACAGAGGGCGCCGAGCCGCGGATACTTTATGTTTGGAAACACTCAGTGAGTACAAATGAAGAGAAGAAACCGGAGAAGGTCACCGCTCGCAGCTCGCCACAAAGCAGTCTTCCATCTTTCCTAACGGAAGGCGACTTGGCGGTAACAACATTTGCAAACTGGCCGAGGCTCATGGTCGCCATACAGAAATTCTTTCCCTACGAGAGCCCGGCAGCACCGGGAATCAAAGACGAAGCGATGAAGCTGACGGCGGCAGCGAAGACCACCGAGGCCCGTTTGCGCGTGCTATACGAGTTTGTGGCGCAGAAAGTTATTACCGTGGATTTGCCATTGAGCGCGACGGGACTCGCCACCCGCATGCCACAGGACGTTCTGGAGACTGGCTATGCCACACCGGAAGACAAATGCACGCTGTTGATTTCCCTTGCCAGAGCGATTGGCCTCCCGGCTCAACCTGCCTTGACGGGACCTGCTGCGTCGTCGGTTCATGGGCCAGTGGTGCCTTCGCTCCTCACGACCGTTTTAGTCTTTGCTCCGAACCACGAACCCCGCGTGCGGCCCTCCGAGGGAGTGAAGAATACCTGGATGGATCCATCCGAACCGGTAACACCGTTTGGCATGATTGCAGCGAATCTGCGCGGTAAATCCGCGCTCCTTCCCTTCCCTCAAAGCGACACTCAATTCTTCAAAAAGATCCCGCAGTCGCTGCCATTCGCGGCGTTCCAGAAGGTGGGAGTGAACGCGAAGCTTTCGGAAAGTGGGGACCTGACCGCAAAGGTGAACTACGCGCTGCGCGGGGATAATGAATTGCTCCTCCGCGTGGCGTTTCATCAGACACCGAAGGAGAAGTGGAAAGAGGTAGCGAGCTTGCTCGCGATTTCCGACGGGTTCCGGGGACAGGTGACCAGCGTCAACGCGTCGGATCCCATGGCCACAAGGGAACCGTTCACCGTCGAGTACGAACTCTCCCAGTCGAAATTTGTCGATTGGTCGAAAAAACCTGTGCGTATTCCTGCCTTGCTGCCGCAGATCGGATTGCCAGAGCCTCCGACGAAGCTCACTGAAGACGGGAAGAAGTCCAACATCGAATTGGGCACTCCGCTGAATGTGGAAACGCAACTGACACTGCACCTGCCGCCTGGCACGAAGGTGGAGGCGCCCGCGGGGACTTCCGTGGCTCGCGATTACGCCACCTATGTTTCGAAATATTCGGTCACCACAGAGACACTAACGGCCTCGCGCCACATCAACTTCTTATTGCGTGAGGTCACAGCCGAGCGCTCCGTCGACTACAGTGCTTTCCTGCATGCCGTGCAGAATGATCAGGCCCAGCAGATCACGCTGGTGCCGGCTGTGGATTCGGACAAGAATGTCATGCACTGAGCGAAGTTATCAGTTCTAAGTTTTCAGTTTCAGAGGACCGGTTTGGCTCCCTCCGCCCAGCTAGCTCTGCTGAAAACTGAGTACCGAGAACTGAAGACTACTTAATCTCCATCACTTCTTTTTCCTTGAGGGCGGATAGATCTTCTATCTTCTTCGTTTCTGAATGCGAGACTTTCTCGAGTTCGTCGAGCGCGCGCTTCTGCTCGTCCTGGCTGATCTTTTTGTCCTTCTCCAGTTTGTCGATGGCTTCTTTAATGTCGCGGCGGATATTGCGCACGGCGGTGCGATGATTTTCCAGCGTCTTGTGAATATGCTTCACTAGTTCCTTGCGGCGCTCTTCTGTGGGCGAAGGAATCGGGACGCGAACCACTTTGCCGTCCGTGGTGGGGTTCAATCCCAAGTCGGAAGACCGGATCGCTTTATCGATAAGCGGGACAGCGCCGGGATCCCAGGGCGTAATCACCAGCATCGAAGCGTCGGGAATCGTGACGCTGCCCAATTGATTCACGGGCATGGGCGTGCCGTGATAATCCACGCGCACATGATCCAGAATCGCAGCGTTGGCGCGACCGGTCCGCACGCTGGCCAGTTCCTTCCGGAAGTCGTCCACCGCTTTCTCCATGCGCGTTTTAGCCGCGGCCATGGCGTCTTTTGTCGTAACAATCGTAGTCATTTCTCTATCCTCGATGAAGTATTGACCCTGACGAAATCCCGGATCACTATCCCGTGGTGCTGAAAGTTCTGAACTGAAAACTCAGAATTACCGTTATCCCCTACGCCGGCGTCACCTTTGAGCCGACGCTTTCTCCCAACACCGCGCGGCGAATATTTCCCGGCTTGTTCATGTTGAAAATGACAATGGGCATGCCATTGTCCATGCACAAGGAAATCGCGGTGGCATCCATTACTTTCAAGTTCTGGTGAAGCACTTCGCGGTACGTGATCGCCGCGAAGAACTTCGCATCGTCACCACATCGCAGTTCAGCGCCGGTGCCGCACGATCCTCCGGAAACAGCGCGATCTGTGGGCCTGTTGGCCGCCCTCATCAAACGCTTCGATCGTCTGGCACCAGGCGGCTCTCTGGGCATCATTGATCTCGCCAAGATACAACACATGCCGCTGCACCGTCCGACCGCCGGACACCCGACGGTTTTCCACGATGCTCCAGTAGCGGTGCTCCTTGCCGTCCTTGCGGCGAATCTTGCGGCGCAGAAACATCACCGCAGGCTTCCAAAGCCCGCGGCCGTTTCGCAAGATACTTGGTCGGCACCGCACGCGCTTGCCGCCGTTTCCCGTGGGCTGAACCTCGGCTTTTCAGTGACTTACTGCCACCTCGCAGGAGCAAAATTCCCGAAACCGTGGTCCAGTTGCGAAAGTCGGGCTAATCAGTGGCATGTCCGGAACCGAACCACACGATCCGATTGCCGCGGGTACCGCGGGATGGCCCAAGAGCTGAGGAAGACGGCCGAGCTTGCCCGCGCTCTGGCGGAGTCCGGCCGCGCGATCGATCTCAGCGGCCTCGACCACGAGGTCGGCCTGCTCTGCGCCAAGTCGCTCGACCTGCCGCCTGACGAAGGCCGCCGGATCCGTCCGCAGCTCATTGCTCTGTCGGGTGTGATGGAGGCGCTGTCGCGTGTCCTGGCGGCACGCGCCGCGCCATCCGGCTGAACACCCCCCAAGCCCCTCGCCGGAAAAAGTCCGCGCCATGGTCATCGGATCCACCACAATCCTTTCTGCCGTCGCCGCGCTGCTCGCGGTGCTGGCGCTCATCTGGCTCGTCGGTCGCATGGCTCGATTCAGCGGGATGGCGCGCCGCCCCGCCAGCGGCGGCTTGCTCGTGGTGCAGGACGTGCTGGTGCTCGATTCGCGCCACCGACTGTATCTGGTCGGGTGCGATAAGCGGCGCGTGTTGCTGCTGACCGGGGGCCCGCAGGACGTCGTGGTCGGCTGGCTGGAACCCGGGGAGCCGATGCCATGATCCTGTCGCGCGCGTTCGCTGTCGCATGCTGCCTGCTGCTTCCGGCGCTCGCGCAGGCGCAGTCGGTGAACATCGACCTGGGTGCGGCGGGCGGGGCGGGCGCCACCGGGCGGCTGGTGCAGATCACCGCGTTGGTCACCGTGATGTCGCTGGCGCCAAGCCTGCTGGTGATGGTCACCGCATTCACCCGCATCGTGATCGTGCTGTCGCTGCTGCGCAGCGCGCTGTCCGCGCAGGGAACGCCGCCCAACATGGTGCTGATCGGGCTGGCGCTGTTCCTGACCTTCTTCGTCATGCAGCCGGTGCTGAACGAAGCGTGGATCACGGGGATCCTGCCGCTTTCCGAGGGACGTGTCGGTGAACTGGAGGGATTGCGGCTCGCCATCGAACCGTTCCGTCGCTTCATGACCGCCAATCTGCGGCCGGCCGACCTGCAACTTTTCCTCGACATCGCGCATCTGCCCGCGCCGGCGACTGCCGGCGACACGCCATGGCGAGCGCTGGTGCCGGGGTTCCTGGTGGGCGAGCTGCGACGCGCGTTCGAGATGGGATTTCTATTGTTCTTGCCCTTCATGGTGATCGACATGGTGGTCGCGAGCGTGCTGATGAGCCTCGGCATGATGATGCTGCCGCCCAGCGTCGTGTCGCTGCCGTTCAAGCTGATTTTCTTCGTGCTGGTGGACGGCTGGCGGCTGGTGTCGGGCAGTCTGGTGCAGAGTTTTTCCGCGTCGGGATCGTGATCCTACCCCTGCGCCGGCCGGGTAGCGCGGTAATGGTCTCAGTAAAAATAACTGCAAGGTGGTTGTTGATTGCGCGAGATGGTGTAGTTCCATTCGGGGTGACATGCGTTGTCCTTGATATTGAGTTCGGCCATCTCCTGTTAGAGACTTTTACGCCTTTCGGATAATGGGTTGCGATCGCCCGGATAGGCCGAAAACACGGTCATTCCCGCGCCAGAGAGAACCCAGGGCAACGGTATGAAAGGTGCTCCTGGCTTCCCACTCAGGGCAATCGGGGGAACGGCCGGCGCCATCGACCGGACGCAAGAACAAGAATTCCAACACGGAGGACGTTGAGAGCCACGCCGGACCACGGAGGTCGATTTGGCTGACGTACAGCGCATTCAATCCGGCCTCCGTGGTCCTCCGTGCCCTCGCTCATTCTCCGTGTTGGAATCCCTTCTCGCGGGCTATCCGACCGCTCGGACGGCTGCACGTTCACCCGATTGCCCTGGCTTCCCGCTTGCGTGGGATTGACGATCAAGCAACGCCACGCATTGCCTGCCACACATAGAATGGTGTCGCCGGCCCATTGAACTCCGAGACCCCGAGTGGCGCCAGTGCGTCCATGATCGCATTGCCGATCGCCGGCAGCATCGCCACGGCGCCGGCCTCACCGCAGCCCTTCACGCCGAGTGGATTGGTGGTGCAGCGCGTGCCGTTGAACTCCAGCCGGAACGACGGCAGGTCGTCGGCGCGCGGCAGCGCGTAGTCCATGAACGAGCCGGCCAGCATCTGACCGGAGTCCGCATCGTAAACCGCGTGTTCCAGCAGCGCCTGTCCTGCTCCCTGCGCGATCGCGCCATGCGCCTGTCCGGCGGCGATCATCGGATTGACCAGCACGCCGTAATCGTCCACCGCCGTCAGCCGAACCAGCGCCACCGCCCCGGTATCGCGATCGATCTCCACCTCCACGACGTGCGTCCCATTGGGGAACGTCATGTGCTCGCGCGTCCACGCGTGATAGGTATCGAGCGGCGTGCCAGCCTCGCGTGCCCGCGCAGCCACGTCCAGCAGCGAGATCGAGCGATTGGTGCCGACGACAGCGAAGTGTCCGTCGGCGAATGCGATGTCGGCTTCCGCTGCCTCGAGCGCATCGGCGGCGATCGGCCGGCCCTTCCGCACGATCGTTTCCGATGCGCGCCAGATCGCCGTGCCGCCCATGTAGGTCGCGCGCGAACTGCCATGGCCGCCGCCGGTCGGGATCAGGTCGGTATCGCCCTGACGCAGCCGGATGACCGCATTGGGAATGCCGAGACGATCCGCAAGTATCTGCGGAAACGTGGTCTCGTGGCCCTGACCGATCGTCTGCGTGCCGGTGATCAGGGACACCGTGCCGTCGGGCTCGAAACGGATATCGACATTCTCGTGCGGCGAACCGCCGGTGGCTTTGATGTGATAGGCGTATCCAAGCCCGCGCAGCATTCCGCGTGCCTCGCTTTCGGCGCGTCGTGCCGCAAACCCCGCGACATCGGCCGCCTCCAGCGCACGATCGAAGGTCTGCGCGAAGTTGCCGCTGTCCACCGAGAAACCAAGCGCATTGGTCATCGGCATCGCCGAGACGGGCACCATGTTGCGGCGGCGCAGCTCCGCGCGATCGAAGCCGCACTGCCGCGCCGCCGCATCGATCAGCCGCTCGATGACATTCACCGCCTCGGCAAAGCCGGGGCCGCGCGTCACGCCGATCGGCGTGGTGTTGCTCAGCACCGTCACGACGTGCAGCGCGATGGCCGGAATTGCGTAGATGCCGCCTTGCAGGTGCACATACTGGTTGGTCTGCACCGCGCCGGCGCCGCCTGCCATGTAGGCGCCGATGTTGGCCACGCTGCTGACCCGCAGCGCCAGGAACTTTCCGTCCGCGTCGAGCGCCAGCGATGCCTCGGCCTGATGGTCGCGCGCCTGGTGATCGGAGACGAAGCCCTCGCTGCGCGTGGCGATCCATTTCACCGGTCGGCCGACGCGCCTCGCGGCCCACAGGATCAGCGCGTGTTCGGCATAGGTGAAGTTCTTGGCACCGAAGCCGCCGCCGACATCGGGCGCGATGAACCGCACATCCGCCGGCGGCACGCCGAGAGCGCGGGCGGTCGCGTCGCGATTGCCGTGGATGTTCTGGCTGGAGACGACCAGCGTGTAGCGGCCGCTCGCCGCATCGTAGGTGCCCACCGCACCACGCGGCTCCATCGGGTTGGTGACGATGCGGTGATTGTCGATACGCTGCGACACGACATGCGCGGCGGACGCGAACGCGGCATCGACGGCGGCGGCGTCGCCCCAGTGCCAGTCCATGCAGACATTGCCCGGCACCTCGTCGGCGATTTGCGGCGCGCCCGGCGCGCGCGCGTCGGCAGACGTGGTCACCGCCCGCAGCGGCGTCCAGTCGATCGCGATGTGTTCGGCGGCATCCGAGTGCCTGTGCCCGCGTCGCGGCGACGACCACCGCGATCGGCTCACCCACGTGGCGCACCTTGCCGATGGCCAGCAGCGGCTGCGGCGCAAACGCGAACGGCTCGCCCGTCTGCACGTTGGCTTCAATCGTGGGACGCATGGGCTGCAGGCCATCCGCTCGGGCATCCTCGCCGGTCAGCACCGCGAGCACGCCAGGCATCGCGCGGGCCGCCGTCGCATCGATCCGCCCGATCCGCGCATGCGCGTGCGGCGAGCGCAGCACCACCGCGTGCACCAGCCCGTCGAAGTGCAGATCGTCCAGATATGCGCCCTGGCCGGTGGTGAAGCGGGCATCCTCCCGCCGCAAGGGCGTATCGCCTATGATGGCAAGACTTGTCATAAAGCTTCCCTCAGCTCGAACCAGGAGCGGACAGGATACCATGACCGCCAAACGTCAACTCCACCTCGGCGCCTTCATGCGGCCGACCACCATCCACACCGCGGCCTGGCGCTATCCCGGCGCCTGGCCGGACGCCAACTTCAATCTCGCGCACATCAAGCGCTTCATCCAGACGCTGGAACGCGGCCGGTTCGATGCGTTCTTCATGGCCGACCATCTGGCCGTGCTCAACATGCCGATGAACGCGCTGAAGCGCAGCCACACCGTGACCTCGTTCGAGCCGTTCACCCTGCTGTCGGCGCTCGCCATGGTCACCGAGCATATCGGCCTGATCGCCACCGGCTCCACCACGTTCGATGCGCCGTTCCATGTCGCGCGCCGCTTCGCCTCGCTCGACCACATCAGCGGCGGGCGCGCTGCGCTGGAACATCGTGACCACGTCCAACCCTGACGCGGCGCTGAACTTCGGCCTGGACGAGGCGATGGACCACGACGAACGCTACCACCGCGCGCGCGAGTTCTACGACGTGGTCACCGGACTGTGGGACAGTTGGGCGGAGGACGCGTTCATCCGCAACGTGGAAACCGGCGAGTTCTTCGACCCGTCGCGGATGCACGTGCTGGACCATCGGGGAAAATACTACTCGGTGCGCGGGCCGCTGCACATCGCGCGGCCGATCCAGGGCTGGCCGGTGATCGTGCAGGCCGGCGCATCCGACGCCGGCCGCCAGCTTGCCGCGGAAACCGCCGAGATGGTGTTCGCCGGCGCGGGCGACATCAACGGCGGACGCGCGCTCTATGCCGACATCAAGGGCCGCATGGCGAAGCTCGGCCGCGATCCCGAGCATCTGAAGATCCTGCCGGGCGCCTTCGTCGTGGTCGGCGATTCGCTGGACGAGGCGCGCGAGAAGCGGGCGAAGCTGGACAGCCTGGTGCACTACGACAGCGCGCATCGCGTCGCTGTCGATCGCGCTGGGAACCGACGCGTCGCGCTTCGATCCCGATGGGCCGTTGCCCACGATCCCCGAAACCAACGCCAGCAAGAGCGGCCGCGATCGTGCCATCGGACTGGCGCAACGCGAAAACCTGACGGTGCGCCAGCTTGCCCAGCGCCTCGGCGGCTATTCCGGTCCGGCGCTGCTCGGCACGCCCGCGATGATCGCCGACCAGATGGAGGAGTGGCTGCTCGGCGACGCCTGCGACGGCTTCAACATCATGTTCCCGTTCGTGCCGGCGGGACTGGACGACTTCGTCGAGCGCGTGGTGCCGGAACTGCAGCGCCGCGGCATCTTCCGCCGCGAGTACGAGGGCACGACGCTGCGCGAGAACCTCGGCCTGCCGCGGCCGGAGAATCGCTTCTTCCCTGGGGAGCTCAGGGGCTCCGCTCTGAAAACCCGCCCGGTGGCGTTGCCCCGGGCCCCAGCAAAGCGGAGCTTTTGGAATCCCATACTTGAAATAATGGGTTCCAAGCGCCCGGCGCTTGGCGGAGTCCAGAGGCGGAGCCTCTGGTGGGGTTCGGGGTGAAACCCCGAGCTTGACTTTCGCGCCTGCCGGACCGCAGGCTGGTACCGAGGCAAAACGTCAAAGAACCCCGCCACAAGAAAGCGGTCCGGCTACCCATGTACAGCTACATCCTGCGTCGTCTCGCCTTCGGTGCGGTCACGGTGGTCGGTGTTTCGATCGTCGTGTTCTTCGTGCTGCGCGTGCTGCCGGGAGACCCGCTGGTCGCCATCTTCGGCCCGGAAGGCTTCACCAAGCTCACGCCCGAGGCGCGCGCCAGCTACATGTCGCAGCTTGGCCTGAGCGACCCGCTGGTGGTGCAGTATTTCCGCTGGATCCGCGACATCCTGAGCGGCAGCCTCGGCCATTCGTTCTTTCGATCGGAAAGCGTCGCCGACATGATCGCGCGGCGCGGACCGCTGACCGCGGAGATCGCCGCCATGTCGGTGGTGCTGTCGTGGCTGGTCGGCATACCCGTCGCCATCGTCAGCGCGCTGCGACCCAACAGCTTCGGCGACAACATCTCGCGCTTCCTCAGCATCCTGTTCCTGGCCATCCCGGGGTTCTGGCTGGCGATGCTGATCGTGCTCGGCGCTGCTGTTCGGCTTCGGCTACCGCGCGCCGCTCGCCAACGTGGCGTTCTTCACCGATCCGGCGTCCAACCTGCAGATCGTCATCGGCCCCGCGCTGGTGCTGGGGCTCGGCCAGGCCGCCTACATCGCGCGCATGGCGCGGTCCAGCCTGCTCGAGGTGGTGCGCGAGGACTATGTGCGCACCGCGCGCGCCAAAGGGCTGAACGGCCGCCTGGTGATCGCGCTGCACGCGCTGCCGAATGCGCTGCTGCCGGTGATCACGCTGTCGGGCATCCTGCTGGGCTTCGTGCTGGCGGGCTCGATCCCGGTGGAGCGCGCGTTCGGCACGCCCGGTCTCGGCTATGCCATGTACACCGCGGTGAGCGAGCGCGACATCTTCGTCATGCAGAACCTGGTGTTCCTGTATTCCATCGCCTTCGTGCTGCTGAACATCTTGGTCGATCTGACCTCCGCCTGGCTCGATCCGAGGATCCGCTACCGATGAGTGTCACCCAGCCCGATGTCGCCCTTCCCCTGCCGGAGCGGCCGCGCGCTGCCGAAGCGTCGTGGCTGCGGCGCATGTTGCGCGTGTTGCGCACCTTCGCGCGGCGCTCGCCGATGTCGGCGTTCTGGGGCTGTGTCGCCGCCGGCATCGTCTTCATGGCGGTCGCGGCGCCGGTGCTCGCGCCGTACGATCCGACGCGGGCCGACTTCCGCCACATGGCCAAGCCGCCATCGGCGCTGCACTACTTCGGCACCGACCAGATCGGCCGCGACACGCTGAGCCGGGTGATCCATGGCAGCCGCGCGTCGCTGACCGTGGCGGCCGGCGCGGTGCTGCTGGGCACCACGTTCGGAGCGTTGTGGGGACTGGCGTGCGGCTATTTCGGCGGGCGCTTCGACATCATCAGCCAGCGGTTCATCGAGTTCCTGCAATCGTTCCCGGACCTGATCCTGGCGATGGCGATCGCGATGGCGCTCGGCGCGGGCATGGGCACCGTGATCGTCGCGATCGCCATCACGCGAATACCGTTCGGCGGACGGGTGATTCGCGCCGTGGTGCTGTCGCTGAAGGAACTCTCGTATGTCGAGGCGGCGCGCGGTCTTGGCGCCTCGCATATGCGCATGATGGCGCGGCACATCCTGCCGCAATGCGTGGCGCCGTATCTGATCCTCGCCACAACGCATCTCGGCGTGGCGATCATCATCGAGGCGGCGCTGGGCTTTCTCGGCGTCGGCATTCCGCCGCCGACGCCGACCTGGGGCAACATGCTGGCCGATTCGCTGAACGCGGGGCTGGTGCCGCCGTGGTGGCTGGTGCTGTTCCCCGGTGCGGCGATCACGCTGACCGTGCTGGCGTTCAACCTGCTGGGCGACGGCATCCGCGACGCGCTGGACCCGCGGCTGAGGGGGGCGGTGTAGACAGGCGGCAACGGGCTACGCATGGGATTTCGCTGCGCTCTACCCATCCGTACAAGTTGCTACGAACATTGGCATGTCGACGTAGGATGGGTAGAGCGCAGCGAAACCCATCGTCAGGCATCCGCCATCTTCCGCAGCGGAAACCGCACCCCGCCATCGTGCAGATGGCACGCGGTCCAATGCCCCGGCACCACCTCGCGCAGCGCGGGCACGTCGTGGTGGCAGCGCGACATCACGTAGGGACAGCGCGCATGGAAGTGGCAGCCCGACGGCGGATTGATCGGGCTCGGCACATCACCCGTGAGAATCACCCGGTTGCGCCGCCGCGCGCTGGCCTTCGGGATCGGCACCGCCGACAGCAGCGCCTCGGTGTACGGATGCAGCGGCATCTCGAACAGGCTGGTCTTGTCGGTGGTCTCGACGATGCGTCCCAGATACATCACCGCCACGCGGTGGCTGATGTGCTCCACCACCGCCAGATCGTGCGCGACGAACAGATAGGACAGCTTGAACTCGTCCTGCAGGTCCATCAGCAGGTTGATGATCTGTGCCTGGATCGACACGTCCAGCGCCGACACCGGTTCGTCGCCGACGATCAGTTCCGGACCCAGCGCCAGCGCGCGCGCGATGCCGATGCGCTGGCGCTGGCCGCCGGAGAACTCGTGCGGGAACGAGGTCATGTGCTCCGGTCGCAGACCGACGCGCTCGAACAGGTTGGCGACGCGTTCCTGCCGTTCCGCGCGTTGGTGCCGACGTGGTGGATGATCAGCGGTTCGCCGACGATGTCGCCCGCCGACATGCGCGGGTTCAGCGACGCGTAAGGATCCTGGTAGATCATCTGCATCTGCTCGCGATACGGAAACATCTGCTGCGTATCGAGATCGGTGATGTCCTTGCCGTGGACCCGGATCTTTCCCTCGGTCGGTTCGAGCAGCTTCAGCAGCGTGCGTCCCACCGTCGATTTGCCGCAGCCGCTTTCGCCGACCAGGCCAAGCGTTTCGCCGCGGTTGATGTGGAACGACACGCCATCCACCGCATACACATGGCCGGAGACGCGCGAGAACACGCCCTTGTAGACCGGGAAATGCTTCTTGAGGTTCTCGACCTCGAGCAGCGGGCGCGCGCTGCCATCGGCGTGGCGTTCGGAGGGCAATCCGCTCATGCGGCGCCTCCAAGCAGGCGGTCGGCGTGCCAGCAGGCCACCCAATGGTCGGGTCGATGCTGTTCCAGCTTTGGATACGCGGCGCGGCACTGGTCGGTCGCGAAGCCGCAGCGTGGCGCGAAGCTGCAGCCCTGCGGCAGATTGAACAGCGACGGCACCATGCCCTTGATCTCGTTCAGCCGGTTGCGGCTTGGATCGGCGCGCGCCGCCAGGTCGAGGTTCGGAATGGAAGCCAGCAGGCCGCGCGTGTAGGGATGACCCGGGCGCTCGAACAGGTCGTCGACGTTCGCCTCTTCCACCTTGCGGCCGGCATACATCACCACGACGCGGTCGGCATTCTCGGCGACCACGCCCATGTCGTGGGTGATCAGGATGATCGCGGTGCCGAGCGTGTCGCGCAGTTCGCGCATCAGGTCGAGGATCTGCGCCTGGATGGTGACATCCAGCGCGGTGGTCGGTTCGTCGGCGATCAGCACCTTGGGATTGCACGACAGCGCCATGGCGATCATCACGCGCTGGCGCATGCCGCCGGACATCTGGTGCGGATAGGCGTGCGCGCGGCGCTCCGGTTCCGGGATGTGCACGCGACGCAGCATGTCGATGGCACGATCCATGGCGTCGCGGCGCGACAGTCCCTGATGCAGCGCGATCGCCTCGCTGATCTGCCGGCCCACCGTGAGCAGCGGATTGAGCGAGGTCATCGGCTCCTGGAAGATCATCGAGATGCGGTTGCCGCGGATGTCCTCCATCTGGCTCTCGGTCAGGCCGAGCAGATCGACGCCCTCGAAGCGGATGGCGCCTTCGACGATGCGCCCCGGCGGGTTCGCGACGAGCCGCAGGATGGACAGCGCGGTGACGCTCTTGCCGCAGCCGGACTCGCCGACCACGCCCAGCGTCTCGCCGCTGTGCAGGCTGTAGGAAACGCCATCGACCGCCCGCGCGACGCCGGAGGGCGTGAAGAAATGCGTGTGGAGATTGTCGATCTCCAACAACGGACGGGTGGATGGCACGTCGGGGACGGATGCCCCGCGCGTCGGCGACTGCACTTCACTCAAGACGTGACTCCCAAGATTCCGGCGTGTTATCTTTGGCGGAACGGACCGGTTCAGCGCGCCATCAGAGCACGCCGACCGAAGTTCTGAAAGCATAAAGGGATGGGAAACACCATGAACGATCCGCACTGCCGCGCGCGCGCGACTGACTCGCCGAGGATTGCTGGGTGCCGGCGCCGCGATGGCCGCCGGCGGCTACGCGCTGTTCCCGCGCCCGGTACTCGCCGACATTCCCGATCAGTTCGACGGCACCTCGTTCAAGCTGGCCGCGCCCGACCCCAATCCGAAGTATGGCGGCGTGCTGCGCATGGGCATCACCAACCGGGTGCCGCATTTCGATCTGCATCAGTCGGGCACCTACAACAACCTGGGCTCGATGGGATGCCTGTTCGACAACCTGATCCGCCGCGATCCGCGCGACGGCGGCAAGGCCGTCATCCCGGACCTGGCGCACAGTTGGGAAATCGCCAAGGACCGCAAGACCTATACGTTCTACCTGCGCAAGGGCATCCAGTTCCACGACGGCGCGGAACTGACGTCGGAGGACGTGAAGGCCACGTTCGACCGGATCGTGAAGCCGCCGCAGGGGATCAGCATCCCGCGCAGCATCCTGTTCCGGGCGGTCAGCGAGGTGAACGCTCCCGACAAGTACACCATCGAGTTCAAGCTGTCCGAGCCGCGGCCGCCGGCCTTCATCATGGCGGCGATCGCCAGCGGCTGGAATGTCATCGTGCGCAAGAAGACGCTGGAGGAGAACAACTACAATCTGCGCAAGGTGCCGAACTATCCGGGCACGGGCCCGTTCAAGACGGTGCGCCGGATCGAGAACGAGATCTGGGTGGTCGAGAAGAACAAGGACTACTGGAACAAGGGACTGCCGTATCTCGACGGCATCGAGTTCTACAATCTGGTGCCGTTCTCGCCGGAACTGGGCTCGGGAATTCTGTCGGGTCGCGTGGACTATGGACGCGTGACCGACCCGGTGACCTTCAAGAAGGCGCAGGCGACCAAGGGCATGAAGGTCTCGTCGTTCAACCAGAGCGTCATCCATGCGACCTATACCAATACCAAGAAGCAGCCGATGGCCGACCCGCGGGTGCGTCGCGCCATGCACCTGGCGCTCGATCGGCCGACCCTGATCGAGGCGATCAAGGACGTGGCGCCGATGCAGATCGGCGGCTTCATGTATCCGTTCTCCGATCTCGCCACGCCGAAGGCGGAACTGGTCAAGCATCTCGGCTATCAGGACGATCCTGCCGCCGCCGAAAAGGAAGCGAAGGCACTGATGGCGGCCGCCGGCCACCCGAACGGCATTCAGGGCCTGGACTATCTGATCCGCGATCTGGCCAGCTATCACGTCTGGTCGCAGGCGATCCAGGCGATGCTGCAGCAGACGCTGAACATCACCTGCAATCTGCGCTACGTGGTCGAATTGGTGTGGTTCGACGACATCGCCAACGGGCATTTCGACCTGGCGATCGGCGCGGTGGTATCGACGCTGCTGGATCCGTCGGACTACTTCAACGCCTGGTACCACACCGACGGGCCGCAGAACTACTCATCCTACAGCAACCCGAAGGTCGATGCGCTGATCGATCAGATCGATCGCGAAGTCGATCCCGCGAAACGGCAGGCGCTGATCCGCGAGGCGGAGGCGATCTTCGAGCAGGACCCGCCGCTGCTGCCGGTGGCGTGGGAGAAGATCGACGACGTCTGGTACGACTACGTCAAGGGGCTGCGGCCGGACGACTACTTCGGCGCCTACGACGTCTGCCGACAGGATACCTTTTGGATGGACAAGACCTGACAAGTAACGAAGTGCCACAGGGAGGCAAAGACGCCAATGAACGATACGAACACCGGCAACCGGGGATGGACCCGCCGCGGATTGCTCCAGGGCAGCGCCGCGGCGATGGCCGCGGCGTACGGGATGCGGCCGGCCCACACGCTGGCGGAAATTCCCATCGTCTACGACGGCTCGAAATTCCAGCTCGCCGCGCCGGAGCCGAACCCGAAGCACGGCGGCGTGCTGCGTGTGGGCATCCTCAACCGTCTGCCGCATTTCGACTTCCACCAGTCCGGCACCGTCGGCAGCCTCGGCGCGCAGGGCTGCATGTACGACAACCTGATCCGGCACGATCCGCGCGACAGCGGCAAGACCATCATCCCGGATCTCGCGCATAGCTGGGAGATCTCCAAGGACGGCAAGAGCTACACGTTCTTCCTGCGCAAGGGCGTGCAGTTCCCGACGGCGCCGAACTGACCGCCGACGACGTGAAGGCCACATTCGACCGGATCCGCAAACCGCCGCGGGCGTCAGCATCCCGCGCAGCATCCTGTTCAAGTCGGTGAGCGAGATCACCGCACCCGACAAATATACCGTGCAGTTCAAGCTGTCCGCGCCGCGACCGGCGAGCTTCATCATGGCGGCGATCGCCAGCGGCTGGAACGGCATCTTGCGCCGGAAGACGCTGGAGGACAACGGCTACAACCTGCGCAAGGTGTCGAACATTCCCGGCACCGGCCCGTTCAGGTCCGCGCGGCGCGTCGAGAACGAAGTCTGGGTGATGGAGAAGAACAAGGACTACTGGAACAAGGGTCTGCCGTATCTCGACGGCATCGAGTTCTACAATCTGATTCCGTTCTCGCCCGAACTCGGCGCGGCGATCCTGTCCAACCGTGTCGATTATGCGCGCATCGTCGATCCGGTGACCGCCCGCAAGGCCAAGGCCACGCCCGGCATGTCCACCACCGCGTTCAATCAGAGCGTGATCCAGGGGACCTGGACCAACGACAGGAAGAAGCCGTTCGACGATCCGCGCGTGCGCCGCGCGTTCAATCTGGCGCTCGATCGCCATGTCCTGGTCGACGTCACCAAGGACGTGACGCCGATGCGGGTCGGCGGGTTCATCTATCCGTTCTCGGAGTTCGCCACACCGACCGATCAGTTGTTCAAGCGGGTCGGCTACCAGGAGGACCCGACCGCCGCGATCAAGGAGGCCAAGGCGCTGATGACCGCCGCCGGTTACGCCAACGGCATCAAGGGCCTCGATTTCATGGTCCGCGATGTCGCCTCCTTCAAGCTCTGGGCGCAGGCGATCCAGGCCATGCTGCAGCAGGGCCTCGACGTGCAGTGCAACCTGCGCACGGTGGTGGAATCGGTGTGGTTCGACGATGCCCCGAACGGGCATTTCGATCTCGCGGTCGGCGCCATCGTTTCGACGCTGCTGGATCCGTCGGACTACTTCAACGCCTGGTATCGCACCGGCGGGCCGCAGAACTATTCGTTCTGGAGCAACGCGAAGTTCGATGCCCTGGTGGATCAGATCGACGCCGAGGTCGATCCCGCCAAGCGCCAGGCGCTGATCCGGCAGGCCGAGGCCATCATGGAGCAGGACCCGCCGGTGCTGCCGCTCTGCTGGGAGCAGATCAACGATGTCTGGTGGAACTACGTGAAGGGCTACAACCCGTACGACTATTTCGGCGTTTACGACGTCGTGCGGGAGGACATCTTCT